>JBGAPQ010000017.1:0-109317 GCA_044221225.1 Chitinophagaceae bacterium | reverse complement strand
CCCTTGGCTATACGCTTTATAAAGACAGTGTGATCAAAAAACTGGATTACTATAATATTAATGCGATGGGACCGGCCGGCAGCATCAACAGCAGCGTAAACGAAATGAGCAATTGGGTAATGACCTGGATCAACGGTGGTAAATTCAATGGCAAAGAAGTGTTGCCGCCTGCTTATACCAAAGAAGCCATGAGTTCACAGATGATAATGTCTGCCGGATTACCGGATAAAGAAATCCCGGATGCCCATATTGCCAACTATGGCTTTGGCTGGATGATCGTTTCTTACCGTGGCCATTACCGGGTAGAACATGGTGGCAATATTGACGGGTTCTCGGCCAGTACCACTATTTTTCCAACAGACAGTATTGGTATCGTTGTACTTGCAAATCAAAATGGTTCAGCCATTCCGGGTATTGTCCGGAATACCATCGCAGATCGGTTGTTAAACCTGACTCCCATTAACTGGAATGGAAGAGCTAATGAAGCACAGAAAAAAGCAAAGGCCGCTGCAAAAGATGCAGAAAAAGCGGTTACCAGTAATAAGAAGACAGGTACTTCTCCGTCTCATGATAAAAAAAGTTATACCGGCCAGTTCAACCACCCGGGATATGGCACTTTTGAAGTAATAAACAGGAACGATTCATTGATCATGTTGACTCAGAATGGTGATGCATGGCTTCGTCATTATCATTATGATGTTTTTGAAGCCCTGCCCATTGACAAAACAGATGGTATTGATACCAGCAGTGCGGAAAACCTGAAAGTTCAATACCAGATGACCCCTGCCGGAGAAATCAATTCCGTATTAATACCCCTGCAGGGAGGATTGAAGGATCTTGAATTCACCAGGAAAGAAAAAACAAAGGAGATAAGCAAAGACGAACTGACCAAATATACCGGTGACTATGAATTTGCTCCCGGGAAAGGGGTTAAGTTCTATATCAAAGGAGATAAAACCTTATTTGCATTTCTCGAAGGGCAACCGGAATACGAATTGGTGCCGGTTGATAAGCATAAATTCAACCTGAAAATATTGAACGGGTACAGTGTGAAATTCGAGGAGAATGAAAAAGGAGAAATCATTTCGGCCAGTTTCATTCAGCCAAATGGAACTTTTAAAGCTAAAAAGAAATAGTAGTGCGGTATATAGTTGCGATCGTTGTTATTGCCGGTTTCTTTTCCTGTAATCAAAAAAAGAAACAGTACGATACCATCATCCGTAATGGAATGGTATATGACGGAAGTGGAAATAATCCTGTTAAAACCGATATAGGTATTAACAATGATACTATTGCCTTTATTGGCGATCTGTCAAATGCATCAGCAGAAAATGAAATTGATGCGGATGGAAATGCGGTGTCTCCTGGGTTTATCGATACCCACAGTCACCATGCCGGCAATTTGTTCAACACCCGGGATCTCCTTGCACCTGTAAGCCAGGGTATCACAACCATTATTATTGGCCAGGACGGCGGCTCTAATTTTCCACTGGCTGATTTTTATAAAAAACTTACCGATACTTCTGTTGCTATCAACATTGGATCATACAGCGGGCATAATACCATCCGGGATTCTATCCTTGGTAAAAACTTCAAACGACCGGCCACACAGGAAGAGATAGAAAAAATGAAAATCTTATTGCGGCAGGATATGGAAGCAGGTGCATTTGGCTTATCAACAGGCCTTGAATATGATCCGGGTATTTATTCCGCTAATGAGGAAGTATTGCAACTGGCTAAAGAAGTGGCGCCCTGGGGCGGAAGATATATCAGTCATATCCGAAGTGAAGACCGTTATTTCTGGAAGGCAATTGAAGAGGTCATCACCATAGGCAAAGAAGCCGGAATACCTGTACAGGTAAGTCATGTTAAACTTGCTATGCATAATATCTGGGGCAAAGCGGATAGTTTGTTATCCATATTCGATGCTGCAAGAAAAAATGGGATTGATATTACTGCAGACATCTATCCCTATGCTTTCTGGAACTCCACCATCCGTGTATTATTTCCCGACCGGAATTTCAGTGATGAAAAAGAAGCGGAGATGATATTAAAAGAAATCACTTTACCTGAAGATATCCTTCTTGGTTCCTATGAAGTAAAACCGGAGTATGCGGGTAAAAACTTAGCTGAAATTGCAAAACTGGAAAATAAAACTGCTGCCCGTATGCTGGTGGAATTGATTAAAAGACTGGATGATTGTGATAAACAACATAACAGGGAATGCCAGGAAAATATAATGGCTACTTCTATGAGTGAAGACGACATAAAAAAGATGATGCAATGGCCGCATACGAATATCTGCTCTGATGGTTCATCCAACGGAACACATCCGCGGGGATATGGCGCTTTTACAAGAGTGCTGGGTAAATATGTGAGAAATGAAAAAACAATCTCATTGAAAGAGGCCATTTACAAAATGACTGGCCTGGCAGCACATCATATGGGCATGAGCAAAAGAGGCCTGATTAAGAATGGTTATTATGCCGACCTGGTTATATTCAACCCTGAAACAGCAGAAGATAAAGCAACTGTTGATAAGCCTCATGCCATTTCTGAAGGCATTAGCGCAGTATATATAAATGGGGTAATAGTTTTTGAAAACAAAAAAACGACGGGGAATTACCCGGGGAAAATAATTAAGCGATAAAAAGTTTATAAACAATGGAAATATTAATAAGGAGAGCAGTAAAAGAAGATTGCCCCAGGCTATTGGAACTGGTAAAAGAACTGGCTTTATACGAAAGAGCTCCTGAAGAAGTGACGGTTACACAGGAACACTTTGAAGAAAGCGGATTTGGCAACAACCCGGTATGGTGGGCATTTGTAGCAGAGGAAGAAGGTGTTATTCTTGGGTTTGCATTATACTACATACGCTACTCCACCTGGAAAGGGCAACGAATGTACCTGGAAGATATTTTAGTAACTGAAGAAGCAAGGGGAAAAGGAATTGGCAAATTACTTATGGACAGGCTGATTATTGAAGCAAAAGAAAAAAAATTATCTGCTATTGTATGGCAGGTGCTGGAATGGAACACACCGGCCATTAATTTTTATAAAAAGTACAATGCAGAATTCGATCCCGAGTGGGTGAATTGCTGTGTGTATGTTTAATTGTTGAACCATTTCTGCTGGTGTGCCATGCTGATTACTTCTGCCTTTGACTGCACATGCAGTTTCTCATAGATATTGGCAATATGCTTGCGTACGGTGAGAACACTGATGTCAAGACCAGAAGCAATGCGTTTAGCATCCCAACCATTCACCATTTGCCTTAGTATCTCTTCCTCCCTGGTGGTGATCATTTCAGGCAATTCGTTCTTAGCAACAACCGTATCCTCCAGGGAAGACCGGCTCATCAGTTGCAGTGCCTTTCTCGCTATGGCAGGGCTCATGGGGGCGCCGCCGTATTCGAGTACATTCATTACAGCTTCCTGCAACACACCCGCCGGCTCATGCTTTAATAAATAGCCGGAAGCCCCGGACTTAATGGCTTCAAATATTTTTTCATCGTCGTCAAATACAGTCAAAACAACAAAATGAACAGATGGATAAAGCGATTTGGCGAGTCGAATCGTTTCTATGCCATTCATATGGGGCATTTCAAGGTCCATAAAAATAACCTGCGGTAGTTTTGCAGCCGGTGTCCCTTTCAGTTCTTCCAGGCATTCATGTCCATTTGCCGCCACAAAAGCCACCTGCATGTTACCCAGCACTTTTATTTTCTGTAAAAAAGTGTTCCGGTTTATGCTGTTATCCTCTGTAAGTGCAACGATGAAATCCATAGATAGTATAAAAATAGTTATTAGCGGCTTTCAAAAAATAATCAATTTGTAGTAGGCCATACGTTCAGTGTGGTGCCACCCCCTGTTGTTTTTTCCCAGCTTATCTCCCATCCTGCTTCGCGGCAGCGTTCTTTCATATTCAGCAGCCCGTTTCCAGATGAGGTCTGCATTTCTTCGCCGGCGATGCCAACACCATCATCCTGTACTATTATCTTCCAGCTTTGCCCCGATGACATCTGAACAATAATATTCCTGCCCTTGCTGTGCTTTAATGCATTATTAACCGCCTCCTGTAATATCCTGTATAAATGAAAGGCCTGTGATGAAGGGAGCAGGTGGTCGGCAGTTACTTCTTCCTTCACTTCAACATTCACGTCAGGGTAACTTTTCTGAATACGGTTGATAAAATTTTTTAGCCGGTCACTGATGGCGGTAAGGCTCAGCGTATCTTTTTTTAGTACCCAAATAGTGTCATTGAGCTGTGAAATGATTGCATTGGAATTATTGCCCAGTTCTCTGAATGCATTTTTGGTATTTTCATCGGCATCCGGCAGATGGATATACCCGAGGTTGGAAGCCAGTGAAGCAGCATAAGCGCCGAGGTTATCATGCAGATCTGCCGCTATTCTTTTACGTTCGAACTCCTCTGCATCAATAATAGCTTTTTCCGATAATCGTTTTTCCTCTTCAAGCGCCATCTCCATCTTCAATCGTTGTTTACGCCGATAATTCCTGAACCCTACCCAACCGGTTATTCCAAGCATGACAGCAAAAAGCGCTGACCCATACAGCCAATAGTTTTTTCGGGTCAGCACTAGTTTTTGCTCCAGTATTTGTTTTTCCTTTTCCTGTGCTTCGCTGCCGGCCTGTATTTCCGCAATGAGTTTGGAAGAATTAATATTGCTGAAAGAATCTTTTAATGCCATAATATACTCCAGTGTATTTCCGTACTCTTCTGCATTGCCGGCCCTTTTATAGTTTTCTGCCAGTGCCTGGTAGATCATCAGCAATTGCGAGGTCATGCCTTTTTGCTTGGCAATAACTATGCCCTCTTTACACAGAGCTATCCCTTTTTGAGGCTGGTTATTACTGGCATAATAACTGGCTAGGGTGCTCATATCATAAACAATATAAAAAGGATCATTTAGTTGTTTTCGTACAGCTACCACTTCATGAAGCGGTTCCTCTGCCAACCATGATTTTTTGCTGTCAATAAAAATTTGGGCCTGCATGCTCAGGGCAGTGGCAAGAAAAGAAAGGTTCTCATTTTCCCTTGCATCTTTTATGGCCACATTGATATAATAAATAGCTGAGTCAGAATTTCCCAATGAATTATAAGCAGAAGCCATATTGCTGTAAAGTGCCCCATAGTTTTTATAAAATTTTGGGTCGGTAGAGGTATTCATGGACTTATGCAACCATTCCAATGCTTCTTTGTATTGCCCCATCTCCATCTGCACCCATCCTATACCTGTTTTGGACTGTATCTGCACCAATGTGTCTTTTAGTTTTTCAGCTACCTCCAGCACTTCCACCAGTTGGGCAAGGGCCTTGGTATACTGGTTGCTCCTGTCCAATAACTTGGCTTTGGAAAACAAGAACTTAAGGTAAAGTGTCTGCTGCTCCCTGTTGTTTTTATACTCTGCCACTAATTTTTCAATAATCATCAATGCGCTGTCTGTGGCATTTTTTCTGGTATAATATGAAGCCCTGCAATAGGCTGCAATATCAGCATCCTGTTTATTCCGGGATGTTAGAGCAATTTTTTCTGCCATCAATACAAAAGGCAGTAGTGAGTCGGAACTGATGCTCTGCTCGGAGATTTCAAAGATGAGCAGGAGTTTTTTTTCATCATCGTTTGAAAGCCTGATGCTGTGTTTCATGCTGTCAATAACAGGTGTCTGTGCCGCTGCTGTAGCTGCTATTGTAATGGCCAGAACTGAGATATAGAATTTATGGTACTTCATTTTTTCTATGACAAAAATAGAATAAAGCCAATGGCAGTGCCGGGCCTACTACAAATTAAGTATTTTCTACTACCCCGGTAAATACAATTTTTATAGTGTCGAAATCCATCCTTCTATAACCGCCGGTTTCCCCATTTGGAATTACAAACTATTAAGTTACCCTGTTAGCCGCAGGATAGCATGACACAAAAAAACTGACTGATGACAAGATTTATTTACCTCTTCCTGTTACTGGCAGCAGCAAATCCGTTCACTGCCATTGCACAAAGAAACCCTGCTCAAAAGGTGAATACGTCAGCACTGGAAAATAAAATAGTAATTCCACAATGGGCCACTTCTTCCACAACCACCAATGGCATTCCTTCAGGTCAATACTATATAGAAGCCACCTGTGATACGATCCAGCTTACCCGTCAATCACAAATTGATAGTTTTAAGATACTATATCCCGGATGTACATCTGTTCAGTTATTAGAAGTTAACGGACAGGGAGCCAGTCCTGCCATAACACAACTTGATTCGCTAAATGGGATCCAGAGTATTTCTCAAAAACTTAAAATTTCTCATACCTCTATTACTTCTCTTTCTGCTCTATCAGCACTTGTTTCATTGGGAGACACCCTGGAACTGCAATATAATTTTCTTCAAACAAGTATAGGGCTGAATAACCTGAACAGCCTGGGAGATGTGATCATTAATAAATTACCCGCATTAAACAGTATTGCGGGGCTGAGCAGTAATATCGACAGCATTGGTGGCGTATTTATCGACAGTACTTCGCTAACCAGCCTGAACGGGCTTGGAACTGTGGTACATATGGATGGCTATCTTGACATACGTTATTCCCCGATCGTTAACCTTGGAAGTTTAACGAATCTTAGTTCCATCAATGGGTATTTACGATTAGAAAACCTTCCCTCCCTTACTTCCATCGGGCTAAGCAACCTGGAATATGTATTTGGCTTTTTATTCTCAGGGTTAAATAACCTTACTTCCCTTTCCGGGTTGAGTAATAACCTTACTACCACTAACCTTGGCACTATCTGGATGATCAACACCGGGCTTACCAATCTTTCCGGGCTTGATAGTGTAACCGGATGCACCAACTTTTATTTCTGGATAAACCCAGGTCTTACATCGCTTCAGGGATTTCAACATGTAACAGGAAATGTCCCTTCCGGCATTTCCTTATGGGCTAATGATGCCCTGACTGATATAACAGCCCTGAGCAATATTACTTCCATCAGTAATGGCGAACTTGATTTTCACGGGAATAATTTATTATCAAACTTAACAGGACTGGGAAATATAACAGTGATCGGAGAACGATTGCGAATATTTGAAAATCCTGTTATCACATCTTTAAATTTTTTGAATCCTGCCCTTGATATACAAGATAATAATAGTGATGGGGTAGAAATCAGGGATAATAGTCAACTGTCTTTATGTTCATTTGCTCCGCTTTGTAATTACCTGAATAACGGTGGCACGGGTGACATTCATGATAATGCTCCCGGTTGTAACAGCATTGCCGAAATACTTGCATCCTGTTCGGCATGCACCGGAGGTATTCTAAAAACATGGACAGGAGCAGTTGGTACTGATTGGGATATTGCCGGCAACTGGAACCCTGCAGGATCCCCCGGAAGTTGCGACACTGCTCGCATCCCCACCGGACTTTTCAACTACCCGATTGTAAATTCTAATATAATTATTGGTGGTCTTATAATGGAGTTTGGTGCATCTTTAGACCTGGGTAACTACAGCCTGTTAAACAATGGCACCCTAAATATTTTTGATGCAACGATTAATTCCACTAACAATAGTAACTCTATAATTTTCAGAAATGCAACCAATCCTTATATTGAAAATGCAACGCTTTCCGCCGTCAATATAACCATCGGAGGTTTTAAAGGGCAACTTGATCTTTTTGAAAATACGCTTAACGGCAATGTTGCCATCAGTGACAGCATCAGCAGGGTGGGCCCGAATACCATCTATGGAAATACTTTTAATGGAAACCTGATTATCACCACTAATAGCCCGGAGGCTAATGCTGAAACTATTATTTCCTCATCCGGTCCGGATGAAGTGAGTGGTGATGTCACCTTTAACATCAATGCCCCTGTTTTATTCCGTGTTGGCGATGGAAATTCAATCAGGATAGGTAAAGATTTTATACTTAATACAAATGTTGATCCATCCTTTATTGAATTAAATGAAATAACATTTATTGGCGGATTGGAAAGCCATATCAGGCAATTGGGTGCAACACCTGTAACCATTCAAAATCTTTATCCGGAGAAATTCTCCCATCAATCATATATCATTCCCGAACAAAATATATATATCGGAAATAATGTTCAGTTCTTTGGAGGTGTTATAAAAACTACTCCAACCAAACTGATCATTTTTAAAGACAACACATCTATCAACCAGACTTCAAGCGAAAGTTGGGTGTGGGGGCCTCTTAAAAAAATAGGCAATGAGCAGTTTAGTTTCCCAGTCGGCGATAGTGTGCGCCAGGCCAAATTGACAATTTTATCCCCGCCATTAGTAACGGATGCTTACACGGCGCAATATTTTCATAGTAACCCCACAAATGCCGGGTATGACACAACGCAGCATGTTTCCAGCCTGACACGAATTTCAGGTGCAGAATACTGGGCCTTGAACCGTGATGCCGGAAGTTCAAATGTATTTGTTTCTCTCACCTATGATAGTACAAGGAGTAATCAAACAGGATCCATCTATAGTTTGCGTGTAAGCCAATGGAGCGGCAGTCAATGGCAAAACAAAGGATCTATTTTCTTAAGCGGCAACCTGGCATTTGCCACTCTTACTTCAGCGGGTCCTATTACTGATTATAGTCAGCCACTCACATTAGGATATATAGAACCTCCGATCATACCTGTGATCACTCTCGGCAATATGGATAGTATGATCTGTCGTGGTAACAGTTTTAAGGTTCGCTTTACAGTGGATACGCTTATGTTTGCCGGCAACAATTTTATTGCCCAATTATCAGATTCAACCGGCAGTTTCAGCAGCCCAACAAATATTGGTACCCTTGTTGGTGTAACCCATTCTGATTCAATCACTGCATTTATACCTGCCAATACTCCTGCATCAAACGGGTACAGGGTAAGGGTTATCGGCACATCGCCTCCCGACACAAGCATTAATATAAAACCGCTGATGGTGAAATCAATTCCGCTTGTCAGCTTTACAATAGTTGGGCCGTCAACAGGCTGCATCAGTACCGGTATCCATACCTATTATTCAAGTCAGAAAGAAGCAGGCGTAACATATAACTGGTTGCTGAGCGGTGGCGGAACTTTTACTACCAACCAGGATACGGCATTCGTTACATGGACAACTCCCGGAACAAGAACAATAACACTCAGCACATCCAACCAATGCGGAAATGGGCCCTCATCCAACAGAAATATAATAGTAAGCTATCCGGCACCATCAGCTGCATCAGTAATTACAAAAGTCGGCCGCTGGCTTTATGCAACAGCTCCGGATACAGGTCAGCATGCATTGGGTTTCCTGTGGTTCAGAAATGATACATTGATCAATGGTGCTGTTGCTGCCTCATATTATGCTTCCCTCGGAGGTACTTATTATGTGAAATATTATAACTTGTGTGGCAATGGCCCTGCATCCAATTCATTTGTTTTTGCAGCTAATTCTATTCCGCAAACCATTAATTTTCCTGCAATACCCAATAAAATCTATGGCGATTCGTCTTTTGCCCTTATTGCAACCACCACGTCGGGTCTTCCTGTTTCCTTCTCATTAATAAGCGGACCTGGCACATTAGCAGGAAATATCTATTCTATTACGACAACCGGTACCGCCAGTATTCGTGCCACACAACAAGGTGATGATGTGTATGATACGGCTGCAATTATATTCCAGAATATCGTTATCAATAAAGCTGCCCAAATCGTTAGCTTCCCGGTAATAGCAGACCAGGTACTGGGATCTGCACCACTTGTTTTGAATGCAACTGCAAGTTCTGGTTTGCCTGTCAGCTATTCACTACTATCAGGCCCTGCTACACTGGCAGGAAACCAGCTGACCTTTACCGGGCTTGGTACCGTTAGTGTTACAGCCAATCAGAATGGTGATACGAATTACCTGGCCGCCACTTCTGTTAACAGAACATTCTGTGTAAGAGTAGCTGAGCTTACTGCTATTTCAGGGCCTCAGTTTGTTTGCCCCGGTCAATCGGCTACATACCGGATTAATAAGGTAAATGGACTGACATATAGTTGGCGCTTATCTGATGGCACTACTTATCCATCCACCGCTGATACAGTAAATATTACATGGGGCGGAGCAGGTGCATACACTTTGATTGTTTCTGCTACCGGGCCATGTGGTGCAGCAACAGCAAACGATTCATTACTGGTTAATGTAATTACAGCGGTTACTCCGGGAGCTGTGGCTAACATGTTGCCGGCAGATGGAGCAACAGACCAAACACTGCCATTAAATCTTTCCTGGTTACCAGGCAGCAATGCACTGACCTATGATCTGTATATATGGGATTCTGCTGCTGCACAACCATCCACACCTTATGCAGCCAATATCGCTAATGTATCTTATATCCTGCCTCAAGGTGCTTTACAATATCATAAAGCATATAAATGGAGAATTGTTTCTAAAAATGCATGCCTTGAAACAACTGGCCCGGTTCAGTATTTCAGGTTAAAGAAATTACCAGACCTCGTGGTCAGCCATGTGCAGGCTCCCGCAGCTGCCTTCTCCGGCCAAACTATTACCTTGAATTGGAGAGTAACCAATGCCGGTCCCGGAAATACGATTACTAACCAGGCATGGACAGACGCTGTATTTCTTTCGTTTGATACTATACCCGCATTTAATATTCCACCCAATACTAACCCCGGGGGATGGAATGCACTTGAATTCCCGGTAAGGCCTTTGTTAATTGGTACCCGCAGTAATATTGCAGCCCTTGACAGTGGTCAGCACTATGATAATTCTATCAATTTCACTTTACCGCTTAACTATAGCCAACCCTTGTATGTTTATGTTATTGCTAATTACCCGGCAAACAGTTCAGTACAACAAATGACCGTGCTGAATGATACGGCCAAAGCGCCGCAACCGGTCAACGTAACTCTTTCCCCCACACCTGACCTCCGGGTAGATACAGTATTTACTCCTGCTGCTGTTTTCTCTGGAAGCACTATAAATGTTACTTATAAAGTAAAAAACTATGGTGTATTTACACCAACCGGCAGCACCTGGTCGGATAAACTGTATATTTCTCAAAGCCCTATTTTTAATATCAATAATGCTATCCTGTTAAAACTTCCAAAAGCAAACGGTGCTTATTATCCCGATGCATTGGATGCCACCTTTTCTACTAACACACAATTACTGGCTGATAGCTCTTATACAAAATCAGTTCAGGTAGTAATCCCCAATTTTATTTCTGGCCAGTGGTTTATTTATGTTCATACTAATAGTACTGCCAGTTTGTATGAAGGGGCATTGGCTAACAATAACATCAACAATAAACTGTTACAGGTATTCCTTACCCCTACTCCGCAGCTTACCATTAACAGCCTGACAGTACCTGTTACTACAGCCGGTACCACACAGCCAGTGGGTGTAAACTGGAATATACTCAACACCGGCTTCAATGATAACCTGGAAAAAAATAAAGGACATTACTATATTCCTTCAGGAACATGCAGTCTGCCGTGGGGAGCAGGAACAGGTATTCAGTTAAGTGATAGTATCGGTTTTGGTTCCAGCTATTGGATTG
Organism: Chitinophagaceae bacterium; assembly: GCA_044221225.1. Classification (GTDB taxonomy): domain Bacteria; phylum Bacteroidota; class Bacteroidia; order Chitinophagales; family Chitinophagaceae; genus JJ008. The sequence goes on along the minus strand of JBGAPQ010000017.1, from coordinate 97,756 downwards.
ACAGGGTTTACCTGAGCACCGATCCTACCGGGATTAATGGAAATGCGATACTGGTTGGAGAGAAAGTTCATGGCCAATTAAACAGTGGAGTCAGTGCAGACTTTGCCCCGGCAACAAAATGTGTTATAACAGGAACTGATCCTTCAACTGAAAATATTAATACATCAAATGTTGTAAGACCAGGAACAAACCACCCTGCTGTATTGAACTTTTTGGTACCAGCTGATCTGCAACCCGGCAATTATTATGTGTACGTCAGGGCGAATGCCATACAAACTGTTTTTGAATACCCCGGTACTCCGCAAATAAGACGAAGTACGCTGCCAATTACTATTCAACGACCGGATGCAACAGTATCCGTAAATATTCCTTCCACAGCCAATGCCGGCCAGTCACTTACTATAAACTACAATGTGTTGAATAATGGACCCGGATCTGTATTCAATACTATTCGCAAAGACAAAATCTATATCAGCAGTTCCGCAGTTTTTGATGGCTCCGCACAGCTTATCAGTACGCAGACATTCACAGAAAATTTACCTGCAGGCACACCTGTAACTCACTCAATGAGCTACACTATTCCCAATTCAGTTTCCGGAAACAGGTATTTCTATGTGCATACCAATTTCGACAGTACATTCCGGGAAATCAATTACAGTAATAACATCAGCGCAGCAGCAGTTACCAATGTGCTGAATCCAACACCTGCCGACCTGGTTGTAACAGCCGTTCCATTAGCTGATTCACTCTTCACCATTTACAACTCAAAAATAAAATATACCGTAACCAATAATGGCCCCGGTAGTACTTATGGCAACTGGATCGATAGTATATTCATCAGTTGCAGCGCCACCTACAATCCGGCAACCAGTTATTTTGTTGCAAAAAGAGAGCATACTGAAATAGTATCATCCAGTGCCAGCTACACTGATTCGTTCAATGTAAGTATGTCGCCGAGTTGGCAGATCAATGCCTGTTTTCCTCAAACAGAAAATAGCATCGCTTATTTCTATGTAAAAACAAATGCCAATGGCAATGTGTATGAAGCCGCCAACAGCAATAATAATGTAACCGGCTCCGGTGCCAGGGTATTGGTGAATCCGCTGGTTGATCATATTGTGACAACTGTGTCCTGTCCGGATACAGTCACTGTGGCAAGGCCATACAATGTAAGCCGCACAGTAAGGAATATTGGCCATAATCCCGGCCTCACTTACTATCATTCATGGTATGATGCAGTATATTTTTCTCCCGACTCCATAGTAAACGGAAACGATGTGCTGGCAAACCAATATGGAATGAATACAAGACTGGAACGAAACCAGAGTTACACGGAAATACAAACTGGCATACCGCCTAATATACCCACCGGTGATTATTATGTTTATGCCAAAACAAATACTACCAACAGTATCCCGGCAGAGATGGTTATTAATAACAACAGCAATTTTATCCGCAATGTTTCTGGTGCAGCTAAGAAGATACATGTCATTCAACCGCTGCTTCCTGAATTGACCGATACTATTATTACAGCTCCCACAACAGCTCCGGCAGGTCAGCCCATGACTGTTGTACATAAAATAACCAATACCGGTGCAGGACCTACCTATCCTGGTAGCTGGAGCAATAAGTTATGGTTATCAGGTGACTTCATACCCGGCAACAGTGGTGATGTGCAGCTTTCCGCAAAAAATATCTCCACCATATTGCAAGCTGGGCAATCGATGAACGACACCATGAGTTTTACACTCAACATTAACACTGTTCCGGGCAATTATATATTGATTGCACAAGCCGATGCATTCAATGCAGTTTACGAAGTAAACGATACGAATAATCTTGCCTTTAGTTACATAACCGTGTATACACAGCAGCCGGTAGATTTGATTGTTGAAAATGTGATGAAACCTGACACTGTTATTCTTGGTTACAGTATTGATACAGCTAAATGGGTAGTCGCTAACCTCTCAGCGAACACAGCAACGGGTGTTTCCTCAGACGGTATTTATCTTTCAAACAATACAATACTTGATTCAACAGCTGTGTTAATTGGCATAAAGAATAAGACGATCAATATGCCACCCCTTGACAGAGATACTATCAGCATGCAACCAATAGTAACCAGTGTGATTGAAGGGAATTACAATGTACTGGTAAAAACAGACCTGCTTAATAACATTAACGAAACCGAAAAGAATAATAACACCGGTATATCTGCAGGAAATATTTATGTAAAAGCAAAAGAGTTGAAACTGAACATCACAGAAAACAACACAATGCACACCACAGCCCGGTATTACAAATTAGTAATACCCGACTCACTGAGCGGTTCCACCATTCTCGTTACGCTGAAGTCAAATGACTCGCTAACGATGAAGAACGAAATGTACATAGGCCTGGGCTATGTACCGTCACCTTCCCGTTTTGACTACAGATTTGGTACAGCCAACTATGGCAACCAACAGATAGTAATGACAACAGTGACTGATTCGGTTTATTATATCGCCGTACGTTGTACATCACCCAATCCGCTGGTACAAAACATCACCTTGCAAGCGGTAAAACTTCCATTTGCTATTTTGAATGTGCAGTCAAACTCGGGCGGTAATATCGGGAATGTAACTGTGAAACTCAGCGGCTCTTTGTTTACCAATAATATGGTAGCAAAATTGACCAATGGAGGCACTACTATTTATTCATCGATAGTATACTACGTCAACAGTACCACTGTATTTGCTACGTTCAACTTACTGAGCAAGCCGTTGGGACTATACAATGTATCGCTGATAAAACCAGATTCAGCTGTGGCAATACTGCCGGGCAGCTTCACTATAACCACAGGTAATAACGGTGGTATCCTTACCGGTGGCGGTAATAATACAGGGCAAACCGGAAGCGGCAATCAGCCTGGTTGTGATCCCGGTACACCTGGAGGATTGAATTCACTGCTGGTAACTGAAGTAATTGTTCCTGAAAAGGTATTTGTAGGCTGGCCTTTTGTAATCCAAATAAATTATGCTAACCCGGCCAACTTTGATGTGCCGGCGCAAACAAGAACACTGTATAATGATAAAGAAGTGCTGATGGCGCTGACGCAGGCCGGTCTCAGCAATGGCACCACCTCGCTGTACCTGGAACTGACAGAACCGGGCGGCCCCCCGGGTATCATCAGGGCTGGCGCCACCGGAACAATAACCGTGTATGGAAAAACTCCGTCGGATATGCCGGGGCATACATACATCAATTTTACCGTGAAGTAAAAAAACTAAAAAAAATGGTTCGCTCACTTTCAAACTGGAGTATGAAAAGCATAATCAAAAAATATGGGATATTATTAGCAATACTGTTTCCCTTAGCAGTTGAGATATTGGCCCAAAATATCAACATACCCAATAAAACCGGGCCGATGGGTTTGCAGGTGAATACGTTGACGGGAAATCTTTACTTTACCCGGAACGACCTGCATATTCCTGCGAGGGGTTTTCCATTGAATATTACATTTCATTATAACAGTTTCAACTTTGAACAAAATGATGGTTATGGTAATGGCTGGAGTATTAATTACAATATCAGGTACAGAAATGATACAGCCGGAGCAAAAGTCATAGTATGGAGTGACGGAAGGGAGGATTTTTACTCTTCAGCAGGCGGAGGTTCATTTCTTACACCAAGAGGGTTTTTTAATACCCTTACCGAATACCAGTCAGGTAAATACCGTATTACTGAAACAGACGGGACCAAATTCTTTTTTGATAATAGTACCCATAAGCGGATCACCCGGATGGAAGAGCCGAATGGCAACTTTATCAACTTCAGTTACACTGATACATTACTCACTTCACTGGTAAATGGTGCCGGGCAAAGTATTACCCTGGCCTATACCAATGGTAAGCTGACTACAATAACTGATGCCATAACCACTCCAGTCCGCATTTACACTTATTCATACGACGGAGCCGGTAACCTTATACAAGTAAAGGATCCGCTGAACAATACTTATAAATATGCATACCTTGTTAATGGACCAATGAAAGCCATGACAGACAAGAATAATAATAAAATAGATATTATTTACTTCAACAATTTTACCATCAGCGAGCTGATAGGCTGCAACAAAAGAATAAGTTTTTCTTACGATACTGCCACCCTTACTACCCTTGCCACAGATTATCTTGAAGCCGGAAATAACCAGGTTACTAAATATCAATTCAAAAAACAAGAAGACCAAATATGGCTAAGCGGTCTTTCGGGAAATTGTTGTGGCTATGACAAACAATTTGAATTTGATGCGGCAGGTAATAAAATAAAGGAAACTGATGCAAAAGGGAATGTAACCACTTTTACGTATGACAATAAAGGGAATGTGCTTACCGTAACAGATGCAATGAACCAAACTGTAAACTTTACATATATAAATGATTTTAATAAAGTGGCCAGCTTTACTGATGAAAAAGGCTTCACCAGTACTTTGACTTATGACATAAAGGGTAATCTTACTCAAATAACTGAACCAGGAAATCGTTTTTACACTGCTACTTATGCCTCTAATGGTGATATTACCAGCAGTTCCGATCCCAAAGGGAATACATTTACTTATAACTATGACACCTATGGGAATCCTGTTAGTGTAACAGGCCCGGGTGGCTATACCGCTCAGCTTGCATTTGATGCAAGGGGCAATTTACTCTCATACATTGATGCAAGACTCAATACCACTACGATTGAATATGACATCCTGAGCAGGTTGAAAAAAATTATTGATCCTCTTAATAACAATGTTCAGTTAAACTATGATGCCCAGGGCAACGTTATCTCTTATACAAATGAAAATAATGAAACTAGTTTGACCGCTTATGACGCCTCAGACCGCCCCGTAGAACTGACAGATGTAAAAGGTCAGAAAACCTATTTGGCCTACGATGCTATGGATAATCTGAAAAATATTACCAATGCGTTGGGCAATAAAGTAAAATTTGAGTACGACAACAAGAATAGGTTGAATAAGATAACTGATCCAGAAGGAAATACTTTTAACGCAGAATATGATGGCAATGGGAACATAACATCTGTCCACTTCCCCAATGGCCAAACAAAGAACTATAGTTACGATGTGCTGAATCGGATTATTGCTGTTACGGACCTTACCGGAAGTATAATAAGTTTAACCTATGACAACAATGGCAACATTACGAGCCTCACCAATGGTAACGGCGCAACGTACACTGCCGAATTTGACAGCCTGGACCGGATAAAAAAACTCACAGATCCCTTAAATAATTTTTATCTGCTCACCTATGATAAAAACAGCAACCTTACAACGGTGACTGACCGCAATGGTTATACATCAACCTATACTTACGACAGCCTTGACCGGGTAAAAACAATCACTGATAATAATGGGAATACTGCAACAGCTACATATGATGTGCAAGGAAATATAAATGCTTTAGCAGATCAGAACAATAATACTACCCATTATACCTATGACAGTCTGAATCGTGTAAAACGAATGACTTATCCAGATGGAAGATTCACCGAGAATACCTATGATAAAAAATCAAATGTAATTTCAAAACTTCTTGCAGACGGAACAATGGTAAATTATACTTATGATTCACTCGACAGGATTATTATTAAAACATTGCCAGGTGGCCGTATCGATAATTATTCATACGACGCACTGGGAAGATTACTCACAGCTTCCAATAATACAGGAACAGTAACACTTACTTATGATGCATTGAACCGCATTACTTCAGAGAGTTATGGCGGAAGAACAGTAAACTATTCGTACAATATAGCCGGCAGGACACAAACAACAGTTTATCCTGATAGTACTGTGATTACAAAAAGTTTTGATACCCGCAACCGCCTCCTTAGTATTTCAAAAAATAATACTGTGCTGCTTAGCTACCAATACAATAATATAGACCAGGTTATTTCAAAAACTTTTGCAAATGGTATTACTACTTCTTACCAGTATGATTTTGCGAACCGGCTTACCAATATTTCAACAGCAGGAGGAACTATTCAGAACAGCAATTTCTCGTATAATAATGAACAATACAAAACTTCAATCAACAGGCTAAATAACCCTGCCAAATCAGAACAGTTTACTTACGATAACGGCCGCAGACTTACCAGCTACAAGAGGGGTATTATTGGAGGTTCACCAACTATTCAAAATAACTATACCTATGATGCTGTTGGCAACAGAGCATCTGCCAGTTTGAATGGCATAAATTTTACCTATGTCAGTAATAACCTGAATCAACTAACTAATAGCAACAACGGTATTCAAAATATCAGCTTTACATACGACAATAACGGCAACCTGACTTTTGACGGAGAATTTTACAAAACCTATGATGCGGAAGGAAGATTAATAAAAGACTCGTCTTCTCCGGCCAGTGTATTTACATACCATTACGATGCACTGGACAGAAGAGTACGAAAAGATATGAATGGTACTATTATTAATTATACCTTCTCTGGTTTGAAACCTATCGAAGAAAGAGATAATGTCAACGGTACTATTTTGAATAAAACGATTTTTGCAGGTTTTCTTACCCCTGTCATGAATGAGAAAAACAGTAATCAGTTCTTTTATCATCAGAATGAATTAAACTCGGTCGAAGCCATTACCAGCCAGCAGGGAAGATTGCTAGAAAAATATGAGTATGATATCTATGGCAAAATAAGTATATACGATTCCTTGAACAATCCATTGACCGGTTCGCTATCAGGTAATCGTTTTGGTTTTACCGGTCAGGAGTACGACAGCGCCACGGGCAACTATAAATTCTTCTTCAGGGAGTACAATCCGGAAACGGGTTTATTCAATCAAAGAGACCTGATTGGCTATGCCGATGGTATGGGGCTGTACCAGTATGTACATAACAACCCGGCTAACGGAGTAGATATATTGGGATTGGAAGATCTAAATGAACAAATAGTGGATGTAACTTTATTCTACAATGGTAAAGACCCATGTTTTCATCACACCAGGAAAATAAAATTTGTTACCGGATATGAAATAGAAAGAAGCAAAAAAGAGATGACGGATCATCTTAACAGGAGAAATTACAGGCCTCTCAGAAATAGTAAAATAAAAATAGATGAGGGTCTTGCATATCCTAATACTCTAAAAGGCAATTTTGAAGGTCTTGGTTCAGCCGACAGCAGATTCTACACAGGCATACAAGGTGAACAACTTGGAGGCAGCAAGTATTTTTTTAAGGGTGGTGAATATCACAACTGGGAAGTGAATTATTATTTTACTGGCTATGGAATGGGAGCCAGGGGATATAATGGAGATTTTTCGAATACTCTTGGCAGAGTATGGCCCGGATTAAAAGCTGCAATAAACCGTGATTTTGGTGCTGCCGCAAATTCAGCCCTTAATCCGGTTGATACACGGGCATCTTTTTCGACTATGGGAAATGTGGATGCAAGAGCTGAGACAAATGGCCCAGAATGGGATGGTGATATGCGCTGGAAACAGTACGAAAAGGCTTTCCCAAAACCAAACTATGATTCCAAATTTGATAATAAAAGAAATGAGTTTGGAGAATGGTGGCCGGTAATCAATCCGAAAACCGGTGAAATGGGTTATGAATTTTTTCCATTCCGAAAAATAAAACTCGGTAAAATTGGAGAATTTGATGAATATATTAAAAAGAATTGCCTCCCAAATTCAAATACTGGAGGTAGTAACAAAAAACCAAAATACTATTATGATTTCGAAACCGGTGATATCACCGAAGCCATCGCATCATGGGATCCCAATGAGATCATCGGGCCTGATGGCGTACCCAATAAAAGTTGGGTGAGTATTAATGACAGGCTGCCTTATACGGTAACATTTGAAAATGATATTTCCGCCAGTGCTCCTGCCAAATATGTAAAGGTTGTTGTGCCAGTACATGAAAAAATGGATGCTGCAACATTCCAACTGGGCAGCTTTGGTTTCAACAGTCTTACCTTCACAGTACCTCCTGCCACAGCATCCCATTATCAAAGACTGGATTGCCGTGATTCACTGGGTTTATATGTGGATGTCATTGCAGGTTATGATGTGGTAAACAACTATGCTTTCTGGGAGTTTCAGTCAATAGACCCTGTTACCTTCCTGCCACCGGCTGATCCGCTGAAAGGATTCTTACTTCTGCAGGACAGCACTAATCAAACCTATGGCCATGGCTTTGTGAATTTCAGTATCAAACCTGTTACGACAGCACAAACATTAGACAGTATCCTGGCAAGGGCGGATATCGTATTCGATGCCAACGATACAATAGCCACCAACATTGAAAAGAATACAATTGATGCCTTGCCTCCAACCAGCCAGTTGAATAACCTGCCATCCAACAGTAACAACCCGGTTACTCTTAACTGGTCAGGCGCAGATGATACAAATGGCTCTGGTCTGCATTACTATACCCTGTACATATCTAACGATGGAACCAATTTCAGTGTGCTGAAAAGCGGTATCAACCGTACAGATACCACTCTCACACTGACACCTAATATCCGTTATTATTTCTTTGTATTGGCTACCGACAGTGTAGGTAATACAGAAGTACTGCGGCCGGGTGAAATTAAAAATACATTTGTCGGGGCAACATTACCGGTTAACTGGTTATACTTCAGGGGAACTAACCGCAACAAAGACAATATACTTGAATGGGCTACTTCCAGTGAGCAGAATTCAAAAGAGTTTAAAGTGGAAAGATCACTGGATGCCATTAACTTCTCAGCCATTGGTACAGTGCCAGCCGCAGGCAACAGCAGCAGTATCAGTACCTATGATTACACGGACAGAAATATTGATCAGCTGAACAGTTCTGTTATATATTACCGACTGAGACAAGTGGATCTGGATAATAACTATAGTTACTCTGCTGTTGTACGCCTAACATATAAAGAGACAGTAATTATCAACTCCATTGTGTATCCTAACCCCGCCAGCCGAACACTTACTATTACAGTTGGTAACAAGAACCTGATAGGTACTTTAGCATCTGTTTATGATATGAATAGCAGACTTATAGAAAGTATAAAGATCAATGCGCAAAGTCAAACTGTCGATATTAGCAGGTACACAAACGGAATTTACCTGATCAGACTTGCTAATAAGGAAACACTGAAAGTGATAAAACAATGATCAGGAATGAGCCTTCAACCTCTCTCATTTTTCATGCAAGGAAAACCCCCGGACTCTTCCGGGGGTTTATATTTTAATTAGCTCCATCTACCTGCATTTCTTTATTAATTTTCATAACCAGGCCCTGCAACACTTTTCCAGGCCCGGCTTCGGTAAACTTTGTGGCCCCATCAGCAATCATCGCCTGCACACTTTGGGTCCATTTCACCGCACCAGTAAGCTGATCGATCAGGTTTTGCTTTATCTCTTCCCTGTCCATTATAGCTTTAGCTGCAACATTTTGATAAATGGCACAGGTAGGTGAATGGAACTTTGTTGAAAGAATGGCTTCCTGTAATTCCTCTTTTGCAGGCAACATCAATGGCGAATGAAAAGCTCCTCCTACCGATAGTACTAAAGCTCTTTTAGCGCCGGCTGCCTTCATTCTTTCGCAGGCTATCTCTATTCCTTTCTTTGTACCACTAATAACCAATTGACCCGGGCAATTATAATTAGCAGGTACTACTATTTCTCCAGTCTCATTTTGTATTTCTTCGCAAATAGCTTCTACTTTTTCGTCTGCAAGGTTCAATACTGCTGCCATGGTGGATGGATTGATCTCGCATGCCTTTTGCATGGCTCCTGCCCGAACAGCAACCAGTTGCAGTGCATCTTCAAAACTTAGTGTACCATTGGCCACCAATGCTGTAAACTCACCTAATGAATGCCCTGCCACCATATCTGGTTTGGCATTCTCTATGCTTTTGTAGGCGATAACTGAATGAAGAAATATAGCAGGCTGTGTAACTTTTGTTTGCTTCAGGTCCTCTTCTGTTCCTTCGAACATAATGTCAGAAATACGAAAGCCCAGGATTTCATTGGCTTGCTCAAACAATTTTTTGGCAAAGGCACTATTCTCATAATACTCTTTCCCCATCCCCGGAAATTGAGATCCCTGTCCGGGAAAAATATAGGCATGTTTCATGGTAGCTTGCAGTTATGACAAACAAAAATGCCATAAAGGTTTTGATTAGAAAAATCTTTGTGGCATTTGATCAAATTTCTTTCAGAATCAGCTCAGACGGGCTGTTATCAGCTTCATAAACTCACTTCTTGTTGAATTTTTTTGGAATTCACCGTCAAAAGCAGAAGTAGTAGTAACAGAGTTTTGTTTTTGCACTCCCCGCATCATCATACACAAATGCTGTGCTTCAATAACAACCGCCACTCCCAGTGGGTTCAGTGTTTCCTTGATAGCATCCTTGATCTGAATGGTAAGTCTTTCCTGCACCTGTAGTCTTCGGGCAAATACATCTACCACTCTCGCCACTTTACTCAATCCCGTTATCCATCCATTGGGTATATAAGCTACATGTGCTTTCCCGATAAAGGGCAGCATATGATGTTCGCACATGCTGTAGATCTCAATATCCTTCACTACTATCATTTCACTCACATCTTCATGAAATTTGGCTGAGTTAAGAATAGCATGCGCATCCAACTGATAGCCCTGCATCATGTATTGCATGGCTTTTGCCACCCGTTCAGGTGTTTTAAGCAACCCTTCCCTCTCCGGGTCTTCCCCCAGTAACCCTATTATTTCTTTATAACTTTTGATCAAGCCCGTAGTTGCTTTCTCATCATAGTGTTCTGTTTTCTTATAAGCCATTCGTATCAGTTTTGAATTTTAAACGGGATACTCCACAAAATTCCTGGGTGTTTCATACAGGCGGATCTGCATTTCCAGTTTCTTATCTATATGAGGACGTAATAGTTTATATATAACAACGGCGATGTTTTCTGCTGTCGGGTTGAGTGTTTTAAACTCTTTTGTATCAAGATTCAGGTTTTTGTGATCGAACCGTTCTACTATTTCCCGTTGAATAATATCGCTGAGCACTTTCATATCCATTACATACCCTGTCTTTTTATCCGGCTTCCCCGCTACTTTTACTATCAGATCGTAGTTGTGGCCATGATAATGCGGTAAAGCACATTTACCAAAAACCTCCTCATTCGTTTTGTCATCCCAGTCAGGATTGAAAAGACGATGAGCAGCGTTAAAACTTTCCTTTCTAAAAACCGCCACCTTTTTACTCATACTACAATTTATGAAAATAAATCAGCCAACCTGTAACAACTAATAACAAAAACGTGGGGATATTGTTCGCCGGTTACTTTCCTCCGTAATATTCTACATATATCTTAGAAGTTTCCACCAATTTCAGGCAATGTAATTGAGCGGCAGCCGGAAGATGCGGCACCAGTTCATTCCATATTCCTATCACCAGGTTTTCGATAGAGCAAAGCTTGCCCTGCATAAAATCAACATCTACATTTAAATTCCGGTGATCCAGTTTTTCGATGATCTTTTCCTGGATGATGGCCCCAAGTTTTTTGGCATCGAAAATAAATCCTGTATCAGGGTCTGGCTCCCCTTTGATGGTGACAAACAACTCAAAATTGTGGCCATGCCAGTTCTCATTGGCACATTTGCCAAATACTTCATCGTTCTTTTCCTTTGACCAGTTGGGATTGTAAAGTTTGTGGGCCGAGTTAAAATGTTCAATTCTTGTTAAGTAAACCATGCTTTACTTTTTAGATCCCTCACAGCATTGGGCGGAGGGATTGTTAGACCATACCATACGGCTGGCAGGCGGCAAAAGTAAGTCAATTCAGGTTCTCCGGGAGCTCAAAATAGAAGATAGTTTTACTAACTTGCTGCAAAGTAACCGGAATAATTAACCGGGTAAAGTATGACAAACTGCCTGATAGTGGCTGCTACTCCGCTGGAAATCACTCCTTTTCTGAATTATTACAGAACACCCAGTAATTTATCAAAAAAAATAGTGGCCGATGTGCTGGTAACAGGTATTGGTCTTACTGCCACAACTTATTCGTTGACAAAACAGCTGACCATCAAGAGGCCGGATCTTATTATTCAGGCTGGTGTGGGGGGCTGCTTTGATACCACTATTCCGCTTGGTTCTGTAGTAGTAGTAAAACAAGAGGCCATCGCTGACCAGAGTGTTATCGAACTGAATAAATTAAAAACACTTTTTGATCTTAAACTGGTGCCGCAGGATCAATATCCGTTTTCAAAAGGATGGCTTATCAACCGGAATGAAATGATAAAGAAAGTAAGATTGAAAAAGGTAAAAGGCATTTCTGTAAACGAGATTACTACTTCAAAGCAAAAAATGAAATTCTATAAAAATTCTTTTAACCCGGTTATTGAGTCCATGGAAGGAGCTGCTCTTCATTATGTAGGCCTGATGGAAAAAATTCCTTTTATACAATTAAGAGGTATCAGTAATTATATTGCAGAAAGAAACAAGAAGAACTGGAACATGAAAGAATCCATCATTAACCTGAATAAAGAACTTATCAGCCTGTTGAATCAACTTTAAACCTCAAACTTCAAACTTGAAACTCTCTCTCGGTTTTTCCCCCTGCCCCAACGATACATTCATCTTTGATGCACTGGTCAATCATAAAATTGATACGGAAGGATTTGAGTTTGAGACAGTGCTTGCTGATGTGGAAACACTTAATCAATGGGCATTACAAGGTAAACTGGATATCACTAAACTCAGCTTCCCTGCTCTTTTCAGCTCTTTAAATCATTACACATTACTGAATGCCGGCAGTGCATTGGGTAAAGGCGTAGGTCCGTTATTAGTGACGAAGTCAGAAGTACGATGTACGATGTCAGAAGTGAACTCAATGCTGATTGCCCTGCCCGGGGAAAACACTACTGCCAACCTGCTTTTTAGTTTTGCATATCCTGAAGCAGAGAACAAAACCTTTATGCGATTTGATTTAATTGAAGACTTCGTTCTTTCAGGCTCTAAAACCCCTCCTTCGGAGGGGCTTGGGGAGGCTCTCGGCGTTATCATTCATGAAAACCGCTTTACTTACCAGCAGAAAGGCCTGCATAAAATAGTTGATCTTGGCGAATACTGGGAGGAAAGAATGAAACTGCCGATCCCATTAGGAGGTATTGCTGTCAATCAATCTGTAAAAAGAGCTGCCGCATTGAAAGTAAATGAGCTGATACGGAAAAGCCTGGATTTTGCTTTTAAGAATTATCCGCTAATCCCTGATTATGTAAAACAACATTCGCAGGAAATGAGTGAAGAAGTAATGCGGCAGCATATTGAACTTTACGTTAATAATTTCTCCATTAATCTTGGTGAGGAGGGCAAAAAAGCCATTACTGTCTTATTGGAAGTGTTCAAACAATCCCGGTCATCTGAAAAACTTGTGCTGTTACAAAGTGAATCACTCTTTTTGTAAAAAGTCAGGCATATTTTAATCCTCAGTCCCATTACTTTGCAATTCAAACCACTGGCCATGAGAAAGCTTTGCTTTATCCTTCTGCTATTTGTTGCTGCATCTACAGGCTGGGCACAAAAAAAATATCCTGACAGGTTAAAGGTTTTTATAGATTGTCTGAATGGGTGCGATATGACTTTCATAAGAACCGAAATAAATATCGTCGATTTTTCACTTGACCGGCAAGCTGCGGATGTTCATATACTGATCAATGATCAAAATACCGGCAGCGGTGGTGACCAATATCAATTGATCTTTTTTGGTCAAAATCAATTCAATAATATAACTGACACCCTGCGCTTTTTTAATGAAGCCAATAATACAGATTTTGAAGAAAGGGCTTTATTATTAAGATATGTGAAACTTGGGCTTACTCCATTTATTGCCAAAACCGGAGCTGCCGGCGCTATTAATATCACGATGAAATCTGATAAAACTGATTCTACATCAGCAGGAAAAAGTGGGTTGCCAACAAAAGATAAATGGAACTATTGGGTAATAAATACTGGCATGAGTGGCAATATAAATATGGATGCAGTATATAAAGAGGCTCAATTTAGCGGAGAAGTTTCAGTAACCCGTATTACAGAAGATATAAAAGTTGCATTTGAATTTGATGGATCAAAGACAAGATCCGAGTTTGAATATGAAGATGTTAATGGGAATATCGAAAAATTCATCAACCGTAATAATGAATTCTCTTTGGAACATTACCTGGTAAAAAGTATTAATCAGCATTGGAGCTGGGCCTACCAGGGCGAAGTTGGCCGTAATACTTTTTCGAATTATAAATCCAATTTTATATTTCGTACGGGTGTGGAGTATAACATATTCCCGTACAAACTGGTGAACACTAAGAAATTCACTATCGCATACGTCTTTGATGCCCGCAGAAACCTATATATTGACACTACCCTCTACGACAAAACAAAAGAATCCTTATTAGGTCAAAGCCTTGAGGCTAAATTTTCAGTAAATCAAAAATGGGGAAGGATCTATATTAGATCATCATATCACAATTATTTTCACAATTGGAAGTTTTTCAATCTTACTTTCAATACAACGTTTGACATTCGCATCACTGGGGGTTTGTCCTGCTATATTTTTTCAGGAGCGGAGCTAGTAAGAGACCAGTTGTATTTACCTAAACAAAACGCCACAGCTCAGGAAGTTCTGACCAGGCGCCGGCAATTGGCTTCAGGCTACAGGTTTTATACGCATTTCGGATTTAATTACCGATTCGGATCCAAGCTTAATAATTTTGTAAACCCAAGATTCGATTAGGTCATTTTTTTAAAGCAGAACTGTACGCTTCCAAACATCTTTTTCTTGCCAATTCATGCTGCACTATTGGTTGCGGATAAGTCAGTTCTTCGAATTCAGGTACCCACTTACGTACATATTTTAATTCAGGGTCAAATTTTTGTGTTTGTAAATAAGGATTGAATACCCTGAAATAAGGAGCTGCATCACAACCACTGCCAGCTGCCCATTGCCAGCCACCGTTATTAGCCGCCAGGTCAAAATCCAGTAATTTTTTGGCAAAATAGGCTTCACCCCATCGCCAATCAATCAGCAGGTGTTTGGTAAGAAAGGAGGCTACAGTCATTCGTACCCGGTTATGCATAAAACCGGTTGCATTCAATTCCCTCATACCCGCATCCACAATAGGATAGCCGGTTTTTCCCTCACACCATGCCATAAATTCTTTTTCATTATTTCGCCACCTGATCTTATCATACTCCGGCTTGAATGCATGGCCGACCACTTTTGGGAAATGCCATAATATCATATGATAAAAATCTCTCCAGATGAGTTCGTTCAGGAAAGTTTCATTTAATGCTCCCGCCTCAGCAGCCAGCGTTCTTATACTAATCGTCCCAAAACGAAGATGAACGCTTAACCTGGAAGTGCCCTGTACAGATGGAATATCCCTTTGTTCTTTGTAATTCCGTATAACCTGTCCCTTCCATTCTTTTTCAGGAAATGACAAACCAGTAGAATCAAATCCCATTTCTTTTAATGCAGGTATTTTTCTCCCCGGTTGTTTATACAAATTTTTAAAATACTTTTTATTGGGATAAGGCTTCAGATGAAAATCAGTTAATACAGCTTTCCATTTTCTCGAATAAGGAGTGAATACCGTGTAGGGTTTGCCATCGTCTTTCAGCACTTCGTCCTTTTCAAGGATCACCTGGTCCTTATATGTTTGAAAAACAACTCCTGCTTTCTTCAGTAAAGCATCAATAGCAGCATCTCTTTCCCTTGCATAAGGTTCATAATCATGATTGGTAAAAACAGATTTTACATCATACTCCTTCAGTAATTCCCTGTAGATATCAGCAGGTTTGCCATACCGCACATCCAGCGAAGAGCCCAGCTTTATTAATTGTTGTTGTATTTCCTGCAAAGCGAGATGGATAAATTCTACACGGCGGTCAGCTTTATCTTCCAGTTCATCCAGGATATTCCGGTCGAAAATAAAAACAGGCAGCACAGGATTATCACCCTGTAGGGCATGATATAAACCGGCATTATCATACAAGCGAAGATCTCTTCTGAACCAAAAAATAGAAATGGATGGCTTCATATCCCGGTAACAAATTCACAAAGAAATTGTTCTGACAAATTGATTGTAAATTTCCACTGTCTTGGTATTAGTATACACTTTATCCCGAAATCGTTTCACCCAGCGGATTCCATTTACAGCATTACTCAAAAAAATTTCGTCAGCGTTATCAATATCACTTATTGCAATATTAGTTTCCTTTATATCATATCCTGCAGCCCTCATTTTTTCAAGTAAATAACCCCGCATTACCCCAAGTACGCATCCCTGGTTTGCTGCTGGTGTATTAATTGTTCCCCCTTTAATAAGAAAAACGTTGGCAATAGTTGCATCAGCGATATTACCCGCTGTATTCAGCACCAGGCAATCATTCAGTTTATTTTCTTTGGCGTACTGTGCTGCCATGGTGTAAGGGAGAAAATTCGAAGACTTTAAACCAGAAAAAATATCAGTACTTTTTTTTGCATCCGGGAACACATCAATAATAAATCCATTTTCATTTAACCGGTTAACTGATTTATTCAACGGCCAGCATTCGATAAGGTATTGCAGCAATTTTTCTTCGTCATACAAACCTCCATTGCCTCTGAAAACGGACAACCTGACCCTGGCTGATTCAATACAGTTGTTTTTTTTTGCCAGGTTAAAAACCTCACTGATCAGTTTTTCCTTAACAAACAGTTTCGGTATTTCAAATTTCAGTAATTCCAATCCGGCAAATAATCTTTCAAAATGAAGCTGCTCCAGTAATAGGATGGCATTTGCCAGCTTCATGGTTTCAAACAATCCATCGCCATAGCGGTATCCCCTGTTGGACGCCAGGAACACAGGTTCATCTGCAGGCATTATTTTGCCATTGAAACAAACGTACATTTCGTCAAAGTAAAATAAAAAAAGCCATTTACCGAGTAAATAGCTTTTCACTATAAAGTGTCTTTTATATGTCTGCCCGTCTGTTATTAGCTAAAACAAGTGTCAGGCTTGTTCTACTAATCCTGCTTTTACTGCATACATTACAAGGCCGGCCATTGATTTGGTACCCGTTTTGGTTTTGAGTTTATCACGGATAGCTTCCACTGTACGGGGGCTCAGGTCCACTATATCTGCGATTTCCTTTGTGCTTTTTTCATCACACATCAGCTTCAGTATAGTAATTTCCTTGTCGGTCAGTTGCACATCCTGCGGCATGGATGATTCATTAGTACGTTTGGTACGCAGGCCACTCAGCAGGGCTTTATTGGTCAGATCATTAAAATGAAAATCATTTTCGTAAACTCCCCTGATGGCTTCGTAAATCAACTCGGCCCCGGATTCTTTAGTTATATAAGAATTAGCGCCTAATTCCATCATTTTGGAAATAACCGAATGGTCATTCAGGAATGACAGCATGATTACTTTAATATCGGGATACAGTTTTTTTATTTCAGGTAACGCAGTAAGTCCATCCATAATGGGCATTTGTATATCGAGGAGTACCACATCCGGCTGGATATGCCGGAGCAGGTTAAGCAGTTGCATTCCATTTTCTGCTTCTGCCACCATTTGAATATCTTTTCTTGCCTGGAGAGCTGTTTTAATACCGGTACGGAATAATGCATGATCATCAGCAATCGCCACCTTAATTACGGAGTTAGTGTCAGGGTTTTTCATTGTTTAGGGAATTAGTAAAATAAATTATTGGATTAAGTATTTATTCAATGCTGCAAGTTGGAGAATTCCTGCAATATATACCATAGTGAAAGTACTTGATTTAAAATTTGCAGAAAGTACCGCCTGTTAATATACTTTTCGAAGGTTTACTAGTGTTACACTGAAATTTTACGTACACAGCAGTAAATACCGAATGTTGTAAATAGGGCAGTTATGCTCTTGTTAACATTTACCTGTGGATATACTTTTGTCTCAGAAAGTTGATTGATACGGATGATCTGTTTTATCTCTCATCCAATGTCCATAACCGTCCAGAAAGTTATTTCCAATTCCCTTGAAAAACCGACCCGATCTTAATCGGGAAACACTTCGCCGGCAATCAACTTTCTATTTTTAATATTGGTCCCGTTTTTATCTGTCCAAACCTGTTGAAAAAACCAAAACCTGAGCACCATTAAACCCTGTCCTTATGAAGCTCAGTGCTTAAAAATCTTTTTCTTTTCATAACAGTAACAACAAAGCCCCGGTCCTCATAACGCCGGGGTTTATTATTGTACACAACGGTATCATGTTTTTTGGGCTACCAGGTAAATCCTCGGCTCACCTACCGCAAATTTTTTCCTCCCGGGTATGCTGTAAGTTTCCTTTAAATGAAGCCCTGCCTTGTTCAGCATGGCCTCCATTTCATTCAGGGAGTAGATATAATCAATACCCTTCTTAAATTCTTCAGTACCATCCGGGGCAATCATAATGCTTTCCACTTCCATCCTGGTGGGTTGGAAATATAGTTTCAGGTCTGTAAGGAACTTAAAATCGCCAATCCGGCCCCAGCTGTTTGACAAAGGTTTGCTGAACGTTATTTCAGCAACAGACCAGCTGTTTATCAGCAAATGACTGCCGGTTTTTAAATGGGCGGAAATATTAGTAAGCAATTTTGTGGTATCGGCCTCATTAAAAAAGTTGAGGCTGTTGCCCATACAAATGGCCAGGTCAAAACTACCGGCAATAGAATAAGTGAGTACATCACTCCTGCTGACAGTTATGGGCAGGTTGTCTTTTTCTGCGGCCAGCTTTATCTCCTCTATATAATCGCCGAGATTGTCAACAGCTGTTACATTAATTCCCCTTTTGGCAAGGGCTATTGCATGTCTTCCGTAACCGCACATCAGGTCAAGTACTTTATGACCGGGCTGCAGGTTGAAGTGAGGGATCATAAAATCAATTTCCTTTACCGTCAGCTCTTCCGGAATCAATGTTTTCCATATCTGCTTATAATGCCCGTCAAAAAATGTGTCGTTGATATTACCCATAGAGGAGTGAATAAAAAAAGCTGGTGCAACCCGCAAAAAAAAAATTATTCTAATAATTTATTCCTGGTGGCATACATAACAAGCCCCGCAATCGTTTTGGCGCCCACCTTCTGTTTCATATTCTGCCGGATGGTTTCAATTGTACGGGGACTCAGAAACACTTCTTTGGATATTTCTTCCGTTGTTTTATCGTCTGCAATCAGTTTTAATATCCGCAGTTCTTTTTCAGAAAGTTTGACAGGGTTGGGATAAAATTGCCGTACTGTTTTTTTATGTTGCAGTTTCAGCAGTACTGCTTTATTCACCAGTTCATTAAAATAAAAATCATCATTCATGCAGGTAAGGATGGCCTGGTAAATTTCTTCGGGATCTGTTGTCTTGGTGAGGTAAGCATTGGCGCCCATCTCCATCATTTTGGTAATCATCTCCTGGTCATCATACATCGTAAGTACAATAATCTTGACAGATTCATACTCCTTACGTATCATACTAATGGCATTGATACCATCCACATGCGGCATTCGAATGTCCATCAGTATAACATCAGGCTGTTTTAGTTGCAGCTTGTGCATCAGGTCTTTTCCGTCTTCTGCCTCCCAGAGAATTTTCAGGTAATCCTTTTCCTTCAACGCCATGCGTATCCCGTCGCGGAAAATCTTATGGTCGTCTGCAATCGCTACTTTTATTTGCTGAGCCGTCATGAGATATTGGTTTGTATTTTTCTGTATGGGTAATGATATTGAGTAAAACTACGCAAATTTTAGTATTAACCGCAAAATGGGGATATTTCTTTTGGCATTGTACCTCACTCCGTCAGCAATTAATTCAAGAGAAGTACCTGTCCACCGCTCTCTATATAGAGAGGGATGAAATAATGCTCACCTGGCATAGCAGACACAAGGCGATGAGGTGCAATCGTAAATTTTCATTTTTCCTATCGTAAAGTTTCTTTTGCCGGGGGCGGCTCTACTAACAGTTGCGTAAAAACCGAAAGTTGGAAATGCAGGACTATTGCTCTTGTACACATCTGTATGTGAATATACTTTTGACCCAGTTGATTGACAAAAGATGGAGCCCCTATTTTTTCGTCCAATGTCCTTAGAGACCGTCCTGAATGAAATTTCCAAATCCTTTGAATGCCATAGCGAAGTCCAATGTCAATCAACTTTCTTTTTTGAAGCTATTTTGTGAAGCTCTGACCAAATAAACCTGCTCACCACTCACTACTTTCCATTCACCCTATCTTTATCCACAGCTGTTAATAACCGTGATTTTACAAGGTAAAGCTGCTATTTTTACGACCGTAAATTTACTAATTTTACTAAGGAATATTACTAATCCTAAAAAAGGAATTGTACGACCAAAATAAGCTAAAATCCTTTACAGTACTGAATTCTCCGATGAAATAGGTAATTACTATTGCATAAGCAGGGATTGCATAGTGCTGCGGGTATTTCCATATTTGATGGTCAATTTAATTAAAGGAAAAGGCTTAAAATGTTACTGTTATGAAAAGGAAAGTTGAAGCGGAAGTTGATAGCTTTGTTTGGGAAGACTAAGTATTTAACTACCCAAGTTTTAATTTCTTAAAAGCTTTTCTATATTTGGAGTAAATTCCAATAATATAGAAGAGCTTTTATCACATATTCTAGAATTTTCTTTCCTCCTTCCTATCCTTTTTTACTTTTTTTACATTAAAAAAGTAAAGGTAAATCAGGTAATTGTAGTATTACTTTTCTACTTAGTTGCTTTTTTTATATTCAATTTCTTCTATGAGATTGTAAAGTCTTTTCTAGGGAGAAAGACTTATTATTTCCTATATACGCTCCTTGAGTTTTTATCATTTTCCCTGCTATTGAAGTTTATAACCCCAGATAAAAAATTCACTCCGTTATTTATTTCTTTGAGTAGCCTCTTCGCTACTTTTTTGATATTTTTCTATTATGCTGTTAAAATAAAGAGATTAGATTCTGTACCAATTGGCATTGAATCAATAATTTTAATGGTATTCATCGTTGGCTATTTTTATTTCCAGTTTAAAAACATATCAGCACAAAATATTTATGATACTTATTCTTTCTGGATAGTACTCGGAATATTAATCTATATTGGTTTTACTTTCTTTTTTAATATTTTGGCAAACAATCTAAACAATGAGCATTTTGCTAAATATTACTATTACTCCTATTTGGGCGATATACTCAAGAATATATTTTTTAGTGTTGCAATTATTTATATCGCAAAAAATAGTTTAAAAAATGAGTCAAAAAATAATTCCTCTTTACCATATTTAGACATGATTTAACCCCATTATTACTAACCCGCCAATATGTTCTTATTACAAGCCACCAACAGTTCCGGATATTCTTTTGTACTCTTATTGGGTACACTGGGCATGCTGGTGCTTACGGTGGGGCTTATTATCTTCATCATCCTGCACCAGAAAAGGGTAAAAAAATTCAATGAAAAAATACAGGATATGGAAAAAGCACAGCAGCGGCTGCTGCTGAATGCTTCCATTAAACTTCAGGAAGAAGAGAGGCAGCGGCTGGCCGCCGACCTGCACGATGATGCCGGCCCCCTGCTGGCTACCGCCCGCCTGTACCTGAATGAGAACCTGGTAAACCAGGATAAAGCCACCCAGTTACAGTCTATCTTCCAGGCCAGGCAGATTATAGATGATACCATCCAGTTAGTACGCAATATCAGCCATAGCCTGATGCCGCCTACTTTAAAGAATTTCGGGTTAGAGTCGGCCATTAATGACCTGTTCCAGAAAATCAGCGGGTCCGGTGCCATTAATGCCAGCAGCCGTTTTCATGAATACAAGGAAAGACTGAAAGAAGAAAAAGAGCTTATCATTTTCCGGGTAGTGCAGGAGCTTATTAATAATATTCTAAAACACAGCAACTCCAGTTTTATACACCTTACCCAGAATGTGCATGCCGGCAAATTTTATCTCCGTATCCACCACGACGGACGGGGCCTGGTTCAGGCCGATTTTGAAAAGCTGAATAAAAGTAATGTGGGCCTTGGGCTGAAAAATATCACCAGCCGCCTGCGGGTGGTGGATGGCAATATTAATTTCGAAAAAGATATTTCGCAAACCTACTATAAGGTTACTATTGAACTGCCCAAAGACGAACCGTATGAATAGCATACCCTGCATGGTTTGTACCCTGATATTCATTAATTTTACCCATTATCTGATACTATGGGAATCATCAAGGTAGCGATAGCTGACGATCATAAGATTTTTCGTAAGGGAGTCATCCTTTCGTTGCGTCCCTATTCCAATATAAAATTTGTGCAGGAAGCCGAAAATGGTGAAGACCTGCTTAACGGGCTGGCGGCCTCGGAACCCGATGTGGTGCTGATGGACCTGCGCATGCCCGGCAAAGATGGCATTGAGGCCACCAAGGCTGTAAGCAAACAATTTCCCCAGATAAAAGTACTTATCCTGAGTATGTACGAGGACGAACGTTTTGTTTATCACCTGATGGAAAATGGCGCTAATGGCTATTTACTAAAAAGTGCTGAACCGCAGGAGATACGCCGTGCTATCATGGAAGTGTATGAGAAAGGCTACTATCTCAATAATTTTGTGAACCGCATACTGCTTAAAAAATCCCACTCCAGGCAAAAAGTGGTACCCTCACTGAATAGTGAGATTACCCTGAGTGATAAAGAAAAAGATGTGCTGCGTTTTATCTGCATGGAATTTACTGCTGCGGAGATAGCTCAGAAAATGGAAATAAGCCCCAGAACAGTAGAGGCTATTAAAGACAGGCTGATGGAACGCTTCGGCAGTAAAAACACTGCAGGCCTTGTTTTCTTTGCTGTAAAGAATAACCTGATTGAGTAGACGGGGTATGAAGTTCAGGGGCCAGATGTAAGAAAGCACCTTCCTTGAAATAGATTTATCGCAAACCTGAAGTAAACAACTTTTTTAATCTCGCAATAGATACTACTCCCTGCTTCCGGTTTCAAAACTCAATCTCCGGAATCTCTCCTTTTACAATCAGTTTACCGGCTGTCCTGGATTGAATTTCTTCCACACTCACTCCTGGAGCTCTTTCCAGAAGCTTAAACCCCTCAGGAGTTACATCGAGTACGGCAAGGTCAGATACAATTTTTTTTACGCAGCGTACACCTGTCAGCGGCAATGTACATTCAGGTAACAATTTTGATTCACCTTTGGGATTGCAGTGCATCATGGCCACAATAATATTTTTAGCACTGGCTACAAGGTCCATTGCGCCACCCATTCCCTTTACCATTTTGCCTGGTATCTTCCAGTTGGCAATATCTCCCTTATCACTTACCTCCATAGCGCCTAACACTGTAAGGTCAACTTTACCCGCCCTTATCATACCAAAACTCATAGCAGAGTCAAAAAAAACGGAACCCGGAACGGTTGTTATCGTTTGCTTACCTGCATTGATGAGATCAGGGTCTTCTTCTCCTTCAAAAGGGAAAGGACCCATGCCAAGTAAACCATTCTCACTCTGCAATACCACATTCATACCGACAGGAATATAATTAGCTGCAAGAGTAGGTATACCAATTCCCAGGTTCACATAATATCCTTCCTTTAATTCCCGGGCAATCCGTTGAGCGATCTGTTCTTTGGTTAATGCCATATACAATAAAAATTTGACAATAATGTAAAAGAGTTTCCTGCATTCAATCACCGTTTCTTTCTTACAGTTCTTTGCTCTATGCGTTTTTCATAATTCACTCCCTGGAAAATACGATGGACATAAATTCCTGGTGTATGTATCATATCCGGATCAAGCTTACCCGCCGGTACCAGTTCTTCCACTTCTGCAATTGTTATCCTGCCCGCCATCGCCATCAGCGGATTAAAATTTCGTGCCGTTTCTTTATAAATCAAATTGCCCGCCGTGTCACCCCTCCATGCTTTCACAATGGCAAAATCAGCATCAAATGCTATTTCCAGTAGATAGTCTTTCCCGTTAAAATTTCTTACTTCTTTTCCCCCCGCCACTTCTGTTCCTACTCCGGCGGGAGTAAAAACAGCCGGCATGCCATATCCGGCAGCCATGCAGCGGGTGGCTAATGTTCCCTGCGGAATCAGCTCGACCTGCAATTCACCACTTAGCAACTGACGTTCAAACTCAGCATTCTCTCCTACATAAGAAGATATCATTTTGCTTACCTGCTTTTGCTTCAGCATAAGGCCAATGCCAAAATCATCCACACCGGCATTATTGGAAATACAGGTGAGTTTTTTAACTCCTTTCAGGACTAATGCTGCAATGCAGTTTTCAGGTATCCCGCAAAGGCCAAATCCACCCAGCATTATAGTGGCCCCTTCATAAATGTCTTTGATCGCTTCACCAGCGCCTGTCACAACTTTATTCATGAATAAAATATTAGAAAGTAAAAATAAGGAACCTGGAATTATCGTTTTGTCGTTACTTCCGCATTACCGCTTGCTTAATAATAACCGTTCCTTACATAGCAGAATCCTTTACAATCGGTTTTGTATTTTGAGGAACTGCTTTTTCCTCCGGCATATGGCTTATTGAATCCATAATTACTTTCAATAGATCTGGTCTTGAACGATAATAGAAGAAACTTTGTTTAAATTCATTTTCTGAAACATTGTGAATTTTAAGGATGCGGTTGTACATCCTGATTCCTTCCGCATTTTTATTAACCGAAGAATCTTTTATAGCCAGGTAATTAGTAATAAAGAGATCAGCCCTAATCATATCCCATAAAACAGCTTCCATCTTATCCTGAGATAAAATATTGGGTTTTTCTCTGCTGTTTGAATGACACGCAGCATAGAAAAATGACAGAGAAAATAAGAGCCATACGACTATTTTCATTTCAGATCTTTATATAAAGCTGCATTGGTAATGTCAAGACGGGTAAGCAATTCCCTGGCCTTTGTTTTTTGTTCGCCATTGGCCTTACTGAAAATCTTCACCAATTCATTTCCTTTTCCCTGGAAAAAAAACTGCATGATCATTGAACCGGGATTTTCACTATTGATAGTATTTAAAAAATTAAGGCAGTTAATTATCCCACTTCTCCCGGCATCTTCGTTCTCATAAAAAACATCAATACCGGATCTGTAGTAAGAATAAATAGCATCATGTACAAGTGCAAAGCGGTTATTATTCATATTTTCCGCCAGCCAGTACCTGTTGCGCAAACTTTCAAATGATTTCCAGCCTTCAATACCGCCGCCTTCCGGGGCATTATTCACTATATTCCATGCTTTTTGAAAATATACATTTCCTCCCCGTAATGAATAAGAGTCATAATCAAACCCAAGTATCATATTCACATAGTAAGCCAGTATAGCGGTCAGGTTGGCCACCTGCGGGTCATTTCCCTGCACCCTGTTTTCATTAAACTCAACAGGCTGAAATTCCTGGTATTTGAAAACAATATTATCATCCTGAAAATTCATAACAGGCGAATCATAATTGGTATTGTAAGCTGGCCTGGCAGCCTGCACCATCATTTTTCCTTTAAAAACATTGTTCCCCAAATCCTGGTCGATAGTAATCAGGAAGCTGCATTGTATCTTTTCTGAAGGCTGAAAAACATCCTGTGTCCATTTGCGGCTGTTGAGAAAATTAGTAAGCCCCGTTTGCAATGTCTGAAATATTTTTTTATCAACCTGTGTGCTCACTTTATTGGTGATAACGGAGAGCCTTGCCTGTATCTCCTGACCGAGGCAAAAGTTCACCAGTAAAATGAACGAAACAAGTATGCAATATTTTTTAGACATAATACAGACGGATTATAGTGTCAACAATATCTTTCGCCACTTCTGTTTTTGATTTAGTAGTAAATGAAAACTCTTCTCCCCCTTTTTCGAAAATAGTAATCTTATTTGTATCATGTCCGAATCCGGCTCCGGCATCATTCAGGGAGTTAAGAATGATCATGTCGGCATTTTTCTTCTTCAGCTTTTCCAAAGCATTCTCCTTCTCATCATTGGTTTCCAGTGCAAACCCCACTAATACCTGCTTACCGGTTTTCTTTTCGCCAAGGCTTTTTAGTATATCTTTTGTCTTTGTTAGTTCTAGGGCAAGGAAGTTTTCGCCCTTTTTAATTTTTTTATCCACCATTACTACCGGAGTATAATCAGCTACTGCCGCCGCCATTACTGTTAAATCCGTTGTGCCAAAATGTTCATGGCAGGCATCAAACATTTGTTCCGCAGTAGTAACCTTAGTAACAGATAGCCCATTTGCAGAAAATTCAAGTTGAGAAGGTCCCGTGATGAGTGTTACAACTGCACCCCTGTTATATAACTCTTTTGCTATGGCAATGCCCATTTTACCAGAGGAATGATTACCAATAAAACGTACAGGGTCAATTGGTTCGTATGTAGGACCCGCTGTTACCAATGCTTTTTTACCCTGTAGTGGCCGGGTCAAAAAAAAATTGGCAGTAAGATATTCAACAATCTGTTCCGGTTCGGCCATTCGTCCTTCTCCGTGTAAGCCACTGGCAAGATCTCCTTTTTCCACGGGTATTATTTTGTTACCAAACTGTTCCAGTTTGGTAAGATTGGCTTTTGTAGATGGATGAAGCCACATATCCTCATCCATAGCAGGAGCGACCACAACAGGACAAACAGCAGATAAATAAGTAGTGAGCAAGAGATTGTCACATAAACCATTGGCCATTTTTGCCAGCGTATTGCAGCTAAGGGGGGCAATGAGCATCACATCAGCCCACCTGCCCAACATTACATGATTGGACCAGCTTTGCTCGTCAAAAAGATCAATCAGCACAGGGTTACGGCTAAGTGTGGATAATGTAAGAGGAGAAACAAAGTCTTTTGCCGAAGGGGTAATAATTACTTTTACATCAGCACCGGCCTTAATCAGCATCCTTACAAGGTACACAGATTTATAAGCGGCAATACTCCCGGTTATTCCAAGTAATATTTTCTTTTCTTTCAGCATCGGCATCAAAAGTACCATTTACTTGTAAATACACATAGTACCACAAACAAATAGCTGTTAAAAGAAAAAGCGGAGGAGACCCCCGCTTCAAAAATTTTTTTCTGCAGATCTTAGCTGAAAAGTTCATTATCTCCTTTACGGAAATACACTTTATCATCCAGAAATTCCTGGGTAGCCAATAAAGCAGGATTTGGCATTCTTTCGTAAGCCCGGGATATTTCTATCTGCTCCTTATTCTCATGAATTTCCTCCAGACTGTCTGTATGACTGGCAAACTCCTCCAGTTTATTGTGCAATTCCTCTTTCAGGGAAATATTTATCTGGTTTGCCCTTTTCCCTACAATAGAAATAGATTCATAAAGATTGCCCGTCTTACCCTTGATTTCATCCAGGTTACGGGTTTCAACATTGTTAGTGATGCCTGCGCTAAGCTGGCGTCTTAGTTTGCTCATTATTCAGATTTTTAATATTAGATTGAGATAAATTTAAAAAAGATTCCGCTTCCTTTTTCAGTTTG
The DNA here is from genome assembly GCA_044221225.1 of Chitinophagaceae bacterium. GTDB lineage: Bacteria > Bacteroidota > Bacteroidia > Chitinophagales > Chitinophagaceae > JJ008. The sequence goes on along the minus strand of JBGAPQ010000017.1, from coordinate 70,263 downwards.
CTGTCGGGAAATCTGTCAGTAAACTCATAACACTCATTTACCACTTTTTCAAACCTTTCCACTTTCTTTTCTTCTATGCTCAACTCGGCAAATCGGTAATAAGATTTTATTATCATCAGTTTGTATTCATCCCCTTTCAGCGATTCGGGGTAAGTATTCAATAATTCGGCAAATGCCACCCCAGCCGCCCTGAACTGGCCAAGATCATAATAGAGCTGTGCACTTCTGTAATCTTTTAATTCAAGTTTTGCACGGCAAATATCGATTATCTCATTTGCCTCTTTGTTCCTCGGTGATCCGGGATGGGTATTAATGAAAGTCTGCATCATCCCCATTGCCTTAATCGTATTGGTCTGATCAAGATCTGGTTTCGGTGATTGTTTGTAGAATGAATAAGCTCTCATATAATCTACCTCTTCTGCTCTTGAGCTATTCGGGAATATTTCCAGGAAACTTTTAAAGAGGTTCTCCGCATTCATATAATCGCCAAGATTATATGCACAATAAGCATACTTGTAATAAATATCTTCAAATTCCTTACTCGTTTTATAATACGGCATAATATCCTCATACACCTGTTGTGCTTTAGTATACTGCTTTTTTACAAAGAACTGTTCTGCCATCCTTAATTTATAGGCCGGGTCAGGATTTTTTAGAAGCTTTGTCATTCCCCGGCTGCAACTGCACAGCACGATAACTGCCAGGATAAAAACAGTTGTTACAAAAAGGAATCCGCGGAATTTTATGACACGGTAAGATGTATTATCCATAAAGGGTTTGCAAAGTTAACAGATACAGACAAAACTTACACAAAAAAGATAAGTTGCCAAAAACCGGCAGTTAAGGTTATGATAAAGCCTGTTTATTAAGGATTTATATCATAAAAAACCTCCCCCAATTAATCGGGGGAGGTTGTATTTAAGCAAAAAGTATACGAGATTAGTTTTTGCGAAGGTTAGGATGAGGAGGCTCTACCCTGTTTGGTCCTTCTTCACCTTCAGCAGCAGCACGCAGATCGACTGTGTTGCAGTCGCCACCTTCCTGGCCGTAATTGAAGATAAATCTATCTTGACTGATTCCTTCTTTATCCACCATGTAATTAATAACTGCGTTTACATGATCCCAACTGAGCTGCTGTTCTTTTTTATTTGAAGAGCAATAACCCACAACCACTACTTTACAACCGGGGTTATTACGCATTTTAGAAGCAACAGTAGCCAATACAGCTTTAGCATCATCACTCAGTTTATTAGAACCGGCTTTAAATGAAACGCTTGGTAATGCCCCTAATAACGCAGTGCAATCATCTTTTTTAGGTGCAAATAAACCAGGACATTTTTCAGGATCAGGACATGGAACCGGGCACTTACCAACACCATCCGCATCAACAGGCTGGCAATAAGTTGGAGTAATAAGTTCTTTATCCTTACAATCAGGAACGCCATCACCATCAGAATCAAGGCTAACACCATGAGTATCTACAGGACAACCTGCAGGTGTTTGCTCACGGTCAAACTGATCAGTTACACCATCACCATCAGTATCAGGCAGAACTGGTTTTGGAAGAATCATATGCTTGGGTTTGCGAATCTCCTGATAAGAATAATCCAGTGGATTCAACCACCAAAGAGGTTCAACAGATTTAGCACCGAGGTTTATATTCAAACCTAAACTCATGTAGTTGTAAGAATCAAAATCACGGGTTAATACAGCATCACCCCATGCCTGCTCTTGCCAGCGCTGACCATCTAACAGGTCATCTTTAACAAAAGTCCAGCGGTCTTCCAATGCCAGGTTCAGTCTGTTGCTGAGTCTGAAAGCTACACCAGCACCAACTGTTCCAGAAGGTTTGAACGTATCTCCAAATAATTTGGGGCGACGATCACCCTGATTTTCGGCTGCGGTTTCAAAGCTGCCATCCAGCGTTTTTTTCATATCCTTTATGAAATCCCTGCGGTTTTTATACGCAGCCTGACTGATAGCATCAAAGTTATATTTGGTCGAGCCATTCAACGCATTCACTTTAGTATCATAAACGGTACCGCCTAAACCGGCAAAACCATAAATGTTAAACCCGGTTTTAGATTTATGAAAACGAATATTGTTAAGGGTTACAACACCTTCAAGACTTAAATCCTGAACCTTTGTTTTATAGTTGTAAAAAATGTGCTCAAACGGAGTAGATGAGAGACCCGTTTTGGAAGATACAATTTGACGAACACTTGCCACCGTTACTGCCTGAGGAGCGGAATAACGTTGATTAGGATCGGAAATATTTGATCCCCAAGCTGGGTTTTTAGCATAGTTTTCAGCTTCTCTGAAACTGTACCCTTTTCCAATACCATACAAGTATTCTAAGCGCAGAGAGAAGATATATCCAAATGCTTTTCTTACATGTGCTCCAAAGCCCGGAGAAACAAATTGGGCAGGTATATCACCGCTAACCTGGAACAAACCACCTTTAATACCAATTTCCCACTGGTTACGGGGTTTAGAAGGAAAATTATATGTACCGTTCAGGAACTCAGTATGCTGAGGCATCCTTTTAGCGGGAATAAGGGAAGAATCTTTTACGTCATAACTGGTTCCTACCCCTTGTGAGAAACCGGAAGACGCCAGCAGACACAGTGTAACTGCCAGGATAAAGTACTTTTTGCTTGCCATAACGAAGGATTAAGATTTGTGAACAATGTCCTAAATAATACGCAAAAATAGAAATTGAGCATTAATTACCAAATTTTTATGACAATTATTTGCCCTTTTGCCCTTTATTTTTCAATTACTTAGTCAATTTTCGACTGTATTTTGTTGCATCAGCAAACAATTATTTTTTTGCCCGTAAATTGCCGTTTTTTGGTAATGCAGTTGCCCACCGAATTAATCAAATCTGAATTAAAAGTCTTTGAAGAAAGATTTAAGGATGCTGTACGCAGCAATGCGCCTCTGCTAGATCGCATCATGCGGTACGTTGTTAAAAGAAAAGGTAAACAGTTAAGACCCATGTTTGTCCTTCTTTCAGCAAGGCTTTGTGGTGAAATAAATGAACCCGCATACAGGGCTGCCTCACTTGTAGAACTCCTTCATACTGCAACACTTGTGCATGATGATGTGGTGGATGATTCGATGGAAAGAAGAGGCTTTTTTTCTACCTATGCGCTGTGGAAAGCAAAAGCCAATGTACTTATCGGCGATTATTTACTAGCCAAAGGATTGCTTTTATCGCTGGATAATAATGACCACCAGATACTGCATATTCTTTCGGACGCAGTTCGAAAAATGAGTGAAGGAGAACTGTTACAATTAGAAAAAGCAAGAAGCCTGAACCTGAAAGAAGATGTTTATTACGAGATTATTCGGAACAAAACAGCTTCCTTGCTTGCATCTGCCTGCGCTGCCGGTGCCTGGGCATCCAGCCGGAATGAAGAAATAACAGAAAAAATGAGATTATTCGGAGAAACAACAGGAATGGCTTTTCAGATAAAAGATGATCTGTTTGACTATGCCAGTGAAAATGTGGGAAAGCCTACCGGCAATGATATTAAAGAAAAAAAACTAACCCTGCCATTGATATATACGCTGAACAATACTGATAAAGAAATCCGGAGAAAAATAATTTACATTGTTAAGAACAATAACAATGATAAAGAGAAAGTGAAATGGGTGATCGATAAAGTAACTGAAGCAGGGGGCATCACCTATGCTACAGAAAAGATGAATTCTTTTAAGAAAGAAGCATTAAATATTCTGCACCAGTTTGCTGAAAGTCCTGTCAGGAAAGGGTTAGAAGACATGGTGCTGTTTGTAACCGACCGGAAATATTAAATCATTAATTTCAGCATCTCACACATTCTGAATGATAATGCAAAAAAGATGGAATATACTGCCTGCTGATGAAAGAAAAGTAAACGCATTACAACAGTCCTTAAAAATACATCCTGTTCTCTGTAAAATTTTAGTGCAAAGGGGAATTGATTCATTTGATAAGGCAAAAGATTTTTTCAGACCTCAGCTTTCATTGCTGCACAGCCCCTGGCTGATGAAGGATATGGAAAAAGCTGTTGAAAGAATTGTTATTGCAATAAATGAAAACGAAAAAATTCTTGTCTTTGGGGACTATGATGTTGACGGAACTACTGCCGTTGCCAGTATGTATCAGTTTCTGAAGAAGATTCACTCCAGCCTTGATTTTTACATTCCTCACAGATACCGGGAAGGCTATGGAGTAAGTAAAGCAGGAATTGACTTCGCCAAAGAAAATGGATTCACATTAATCATTTCATTGGATTGCGGTATTAAATCTGTTAACCTGATCTCTTATGCCCAGGAACTCGGGATAGATTTTATCGTTTGCGATCACCATCTTCCGGATGAGATATTACCACCTGCAATAGCCATTCTAAATCCAAAACAGAAAGATTGTAATTATCCATATAAAGAATTATGTGGTTGTGGTGTCGGTTTTAAACTGATGTGTGCCTTAACTGAAAAACTGAATCTCCCGGAGAAAACGGCATATGATTATCTTGACTTAGCAGCTACTGCTATAGCTGCAGACATTGTACCTATTACCGGTGAAAACAGGATTTTGGCTTTTCATGGTTTACTAAAAGCTAACAATAATCCGAACTATGGCATCAGTGCTTTAGCCAAACTTAGCGGCCTGGTGAAAGAATTGCATATTACTAATCTTGTATTCATGATTGCACCAAGAGTAAACGCCGCAGGAAGAATGGATGATGCAAGAAAGGCAGTGCAGATGTTTGTGTCAGAAACAGAAGAAGAGGCTTTATACTATGCAGAACTTCTCCATAATGATAACAGTGACAGAAAAGAAGCGGATAAAAGTATGACAGAAGAAGCATTATCATTAATTCAGGGAAACAAAGAGTGGATAGACAGAAAGTCGACCGTAGTTTTTCAGCCGCACTGGCACAAAGGAGTGGTAGGTATTGTTGCATCAAGATTAATTGAGCATTGTTACAGACCCACTATTGTTCTTACTCAATCTGGAGAGTACGCTGCGGGAAGTGCAAGAAGTGTTCCTGGATTTAATTTGTATGAAGCTATCCATGCCTGCAGAGAACACCTTCTGGGCTACGGAGGTCACTTTGCCGCAGCAGGAATGATTTTAGAGTTGGAACAGGTGGATGCTTTCCGTGAAAAATTTGAAAAGGTTGTATCATCAACTATTCAACCGGAATTACTGGTCCCTGAAATTGTAATAGATGCTGAAATTTCCCTGAATGATATTAAACAACCTTTTTTTGATATCATCACCCAAATGGAACCTTATGGGCCAGAAAATCTCCGGCCGGTATTTATTATAAAAAATGTGCATAATAGTGGCTACTCAAAAATTGTAAAAGAAGAACATATAAAATTCTCTTTAAGGGAAGGCAACGTAACAATAACGGGAATAGGTTTTGGAATGGCTAGAAAGTTTGGCCTCCTTGAGCAACAGAAACCCGTAGACGTATTATTTACAATTGCTGAAAACGAATGGAATAATACAAAATCCCTGCAAATAAGGGTAATCGATTTCAGACGTAGTCAATAATCCGCCAGCCAGCACATTTTTCTCCAAAATCTGCCCTTTTAATGTTAATAAATAATTCATAGAACCTCACAAGAGTAAACACTTAGTATTATTAGATTTGCCGCTCACTAAAACTGTTGTGGCATGAAAAAAATTTATATTCCGCTTATTGGAATAATTTGTTCTATAGCCCCCTTACTCTCCGCAGGGCAAATAAGTCTGACCACATCAAATGGTTCTTACTCCGAAAATTTTGATATAATGGATGCCGCAGGCACAAGCTATCCCACCGGATGGACCGGCATCCGCTATGCAGGATCAGGAACAATCAATGCCACATTATCTCCATTAGCAATTACAGACGGAAGTGCCAATTCCGGCAATGCATACAACACTGGAACGACAAGTGCGTCAGACAGAGCTTTAGGAACACTCTCCTCTGGTACTACATCACCTGCACTAGGTGCATCTTTTACCAATAATACTGGTTCTGTCATTTCCGGTTTTAGTTTATCCGGTTTTTCAGAACAATGGAGATCAGGAAGCAGTAATGCGATTAATGAAACAGTGATTTTTGAATATAGTACGGATGCCACTTCTTTAAGCACCGGAACGTGGACTGCGGTTTCATCTTTAAATCTTGTCGAAATTCTTACCACCACCACAACAGCAGCAGCTGTTGACGGTAATAATGTTGCTAACAGAACAACTATTTCAGGAAATATATCTTCCGTTAATCTTGCAACAGGCGGTACTATCTGGATACGATGGAGAGATGCAGATGTGACGGGTTCTGATGGTTTGTATGCAATAGATGATTTTCAGTTAAGCTATACGAATGTTGCAGGAGGCAATACCATTTCCGTTGCTGCGGGTACAGATGCTGCAGAAGCCCCTTCTCCTACAGCAGGAAGTTTTACTATTAGTTTTAATCCGGCCACTTCTGCCAGCACAACCGTGGATTATGCTTATACAGGCACTGCAACATTTGGGACAGATTACACCGTATCTTATTCTGCAGGAACACCAGGTACGTCCACCTCTACCGGCACTTTAACAGTGCCTTCAGGTATTTCAAGTATTACTGTTACTATCACACCGGTTGATGATCCGACTTCGGAAGGAACAGAAACAGTAATAGCAGGTTTATCCAATCCGACTGCTGGTTATTCAATTGGAACAGGCCCTGCGACCATTAACATAACAGATGATGATCTGATACCTACTCTTTCTGTTGCAGCCGGAACCAATGCTACTGAACCTGCTGTAAATGGAACATTCACAGTAACTCTTTCAGCAGCTGCTCCTGCCGGTGGAGTAACAGTTACGTATACATTAGCAGGGACTGCGACTGTTAATACCGATTATACCGATCCGCAAAGCGGCTCTGTAACGATACCACAAGGAAGTACAACCGGTACAATAACAATGAACATAACGGATGATGCCTCACCTGAAGCAGACGAAACAATCATCATTACTCTTACCGGGGCTACCAGCCCGTATGTAATTAATATTGGTTCAGCTACCATTAATGTTATCAGCGATGATATTACACCTGTTTCACTTACAGGAAGTATATATGTCCAGGACTTTAATACTTTGCCTTCTTCAGGCACCAGCACATTATATGCTCTTATTCCATCCGGATGGGGATTTTCTGAAAGCGGTGCCTCGGCCAATACAACTTATACTGCCGGAACAGGTTCTTCCAATACAGGTGATATCTATAGTTTTGGGTCTGCAGCCAGCAGTGACAGATCCCTGGGCGGTTTGAGAACAGGTAACCTTGCACCCACTTTCGGCGCTGCATTTACAAACAATACGGGCAGTGTTATTACTTCTCTAAAAATTATTTACACCGGGGAACAATGGAGGCTTGGAGCAACTGGCAGAAATGATAAAATAGATTTTCAATACAGCCTTGATGCAACCGGATTAGCAAACGGGACCTGGACTGATGTAAACCAACTTGACTTTACTGCCCCCAATTCCACTGGAACTGCAGGTGCTTTCGATGGTAATGCCACCGCCAATCGCACCACATTGACTTTTTCAATAACCGGCATCTCTGTGGCTAACGGATCAACGTTCTTTATACGATGGACTGACTCTGATGCTACAGGCGCTGATGATGGATTAGGAATTGATGATTTTTCTATTGAAACAAATCCTTCCGATCCAAATCCACCGGTTGTCACGACACTCAACCCTGTCAATGGCGCTACAAATACCGCAACTACTTTTTCCGCTGATATAACTTTTGATGAAAACATTCAGAAAGGAACGGGAAACTTAGTAGTAAAAAGGACATCAGACAACACGGCTGTTCAAACCATTGATGTAACCAATGCTTCAGTTACAGTTTCCGGAACAACTGCAACATTTATTGTTTCAGGGCTTGCTGCAAGCACAGGTTATTATATCGAAATAGCAAGCGGAGCCTTTAAAGATTTAGCCAATAATAATTTTGCAGGCATTATAGGAAACAGCACCTGGGCCTTTACTACAGGAACTTTACTCTATAGTTCAGACTTTAATACTTGTACCATTGGATCGCCAGGTACTGTAACGGATGGTTTTACACAATATAGTGTTGTAGGTCCGCAAATCTGGGATTGCACAACTTTTGGCCGTACGGGAAATGGCATACAAATAAATGGATATAATGGAACAAATATTCCTAATGAAGACTGGCTGATCTCACCCTCTTTTGATCTTACTTCAACAGCTTATCCTTTATTAAGCTTCTGGAGCAGGACGAAGTTTAATGGCCTGCCGTTACAATTAAAAGTTTCGACAAATTATGTAAGCGGAGACCCGACAACTGCAACATGGACTAATTTAAACGGAAAGTTCCCAGCGCAAACCACCGATGTATGGACGCAATCCTCTAATATTAACCTGGCCGCTTTTAAAACATCAAATGTTCATTTTGCGTTTGTTTATTACTCTTCTGATGATGATGGGGCCAGGTGGACTGTTGATGATATAAATATTGATAATTCAGCTACCCCTCCCCCCGCAAGCCTTACCGTTAGTGCATCCGATATTCAATTTGGCTATGCAGCAGCAGGCGGCAATGTTGATAAAACATTCTTTGTTACCGGGAATGATATCACAAGTGATATTACGCTAACAACCACATCAGGATTTACACTGGCAGATAATGCGGCAGGACCCTTTAGCTCTTCCTTAACTTTAACACAAGCCGCTTCTAATAACATTATAAGAACAGTATATGTAAGGTTTTCGCCAACTCAAAATAACCTAAACTACACCGGAACAGTTACCATCAGCACTGCAACCGTAAGCGATGTAACAGTTAATGTAAAAGGAACAAGTATTGATCCGGCTAATACACTGGAAATAGTAAACTGGAACATTGAATGGTTTGGAAGTACCAGTAACGGACCAACCGATAATGTACAGCAGCAGTCCAATGTGCAGACTATATTACAAAATGTGGGTGCAGATTTATATGCTTTAGTAGAAGTCGTAGACGAAAGCCGCCTGGCAACGGTGGTGGGTAATATGCCTGGCTATAGCTATGTTATCTGTAACTACGGATCACATACTAATACAAATGAATCTGGAGCCACCCCTTTATCAGAAGCACAAAAAGAAGCCTTTATTTATAAAACATCCGTATTCAGTAACATTACAACCAGTCCTCTTCTTTCGCAGGGTATAAATTCAGTCGCTGATTTAACAAACCCGGCTTATAATTATTTCGCAAGCGGCCGTTTCCCGTATATGATGACTACTGATGTAACACTTAATGGTGTCACCAAAACAGTTCGTTTTATTCTGGTACATGCAAAAGCAAACACATCGCCAACAGCCACATCCTATGCCAGAAGAAAATCGGGTTCCGATACACTTTATTACACACTTAATACTTTATATCCGAATGACAATATTGTAGTATTAGGTGACTTAAATGATGATCTGGATCAGACTATTACAGACGGCATAGTACCTCCGATTACTTCTTATTCAGCTTTTGTGAATGATAACAGTAATTACACAAAACCTACATTGGCACTGAGCCTTGCGGGAAAGAAATCGACTGTAAGCTATAACGACATGATCGATCATGTAATATTATCAAATGACATGGGCGGGTTTTATATGAATTCCTCTGCTTCTGTTTTGGATGATGTAACCAGCCTGGTTTCCAGTTATGCTTCTACTACATCGGACCACTATCCGGTATTTACCCGTTTTGCTTATGATCCACTAATTCTGCCTGTGGAATTAATAAACTTCAGTGCCATAAAACAAGGAACAAACACTAAGATTTCCTGGACAACTGCAGGAGAAACCAATACCAGATCCTTTGTTATAGAAAGATCTGCCGGCGGTTCAGGCTGGAAAGAAATAGCAACTGTTGCAGCCGCAGGCAATACAAATTCAATTATTGATTATGATTTTTATGATCAAAACCCGGCCCGTGGAATTAATCTTTACAGGTTAAAAACAATTGATCTTGATAGCAAACTCAGTTATTCAGTTACAAGAAAAGTAAACTTTGAAGCCAGGTACACCTATAACATTTATCCAAATCCCGTAAAGAATATTATCTATCTAACGGTAGATAATGAAGCTGGATTTAACGGAATTATTGAAATAATAAATTCACAAGGACAGATACTTATCCAAAAACCGGTAAAAACCAGCAATCAGACAATACAATTAAATGTCAATTCGCTGCCAGCAGGAATGTTTATTCTGAGAATACTCAATCCGGATGGAGAACTTAGTGTTCAAAAGTTCATTAAAGAATAATATACTGTAATTATTTTGAAGACCCGTATTGCAAACCATTACGGGTCTTTTTTTAAACAAGCCCCTATTAATCAATAATTTAAATCGACATGTACCCTATCGACTTTTTTAGATTAAAAGATATTTCCTGTTCATAGTCTGGTTGCAAGTACCTATCTTTGCCGCCCCAAATCTGAATTCGCAGATTCTTTTTCGCCACAGCGGAATTGTCCAATGGGAGAAACCGAATTTTTTAATCAAACAAAAGGTAAAATGAACAACTACGAATTGATGGTGATTTTTACCCCTGTTTTAAGCGATGATGAGTTCAAGGCTGAGCAAAAAAAATATGCAAAGCTTGTTACCGATGCTGGTGGCTCTGTAGTAGCTGAAAACCCCTGGGGATTGAAATCACTTGCGTATCCGATTCAGAAAAAGACAACTGGTCTTTACTGGGTACTGGAGTACACTGCGCAATCCGACTTCAATGAGAAGCTGAAAATCCAGCTTCTTCGTGACGAAAATGTACTTCGTCACTTATGCACCAAACTCGATAAATACGCCGTCGAGTATAATGCTAAAAAGAGAAGTGGTGTAAAAACAGGAACTGAAAAAGCAGTGGAGGCTTAATAACATGGCAAAGAATGAAATAAAATACCTAACCGCCATTAAAAGTGACAAACGAGTTAAGAAATTTTGCCGCTTTAAAAAATATGGCATCCGCTACATTGATTATAAAGATGTGGAGTTTTTAAAAAAATTCCTGAACGAGCAGGGTAAATTATTGCCACGCCGCCTTTCCGGAAACAGCCTGAAATTTCAGCGCAAGGTTTCTGATGCGGTGAAGAAAGCCCGTCAGATGGCATTATTGCCTTATGTAACAGATCTTTTAAAATAACCTCACCCTAACTCCTGAATAAGGAAGACAGTTTCGTCTGAAGCGGAACTGGGTTGGTGAACAAAAAGAAAACAATGGAAGTAATATTAATTCAAGATGTAGACAACCTTGGCGGCATTAATGAAATAATCAAAGTAAAAAACGGATATGCCCGTAATTACTTACTGCCCCGTCAACTGGCTGTTGAAAATAATCCCAGTAACAAAAAGCAACTGGAAGAAAGACTTAAACAGGTGCGTAAGAAAGAAGAAAAGATGTTGGCTGAAATCAATAGCGTAATTGCTAAATTAAATGAAGCTCCATTAAAACTGGGTGCTAAAACTGGTACAAGTGGTAAGATCTTTGGTAGTATCACTTCACTCCAGTTAAGCCGTGCTATTCGTGAACAAAGAGGATATGATATTGATCGCAAAAAAATCACTATCCCAGACGATGCGAAAGAACTTGGTACCTACAAAGCTGCTATTGACTTTGGAAATGGTAAATCCACAGAGGTGGAATTTGAAGTGGTGGCTGAGTAACCCAGTCAAGAATTAAAACATAAAAGCCCTCCTGACCGGGGGCTTTTGTCATGAGATTCAGCCGCTATTCTCTCACAATCAATAGATTAAGTTTAGCAATATTTTACTAAATAATAATTTGGCAATATCTCAGGAAAAAATCCGTTATTTTGTCTTGCTTTTGGTGCTCTTTCAGTTTCACAAGTCCTGAACGATTCGAAAAACCATAGAATGTTCATTGGGTACTGTTTACTGTTGACACTTTTATTTTTTAAAACCTCTCAAAATGAACATTTACGTAGGAAACCTCAGTTGGAACCTGAAAGATCAGGATTTATCTAACCTTTTCGCTTCACATGGCGAAGTAGCATCTGCAAAGATTGTTACCGACAAATTTACAAACCGCAGCAAGGGCTTTGGTTTTGTTGAAATGCCCAATGACGACCAGGCACAAGCAGCTATTGCCGCTTTGAATGGTACTGAAGTTGATGGTCGTAACATCGTTGTTAACGAAAGTCGTCCTAAGCAAGAAGGTGGCGGCGGCGGCGGCTTCAAGAAAAGAAGCTTTGGCGGCGGCGGCGGCTACAAAGGCGGCGGTGGCGGCGGCTATAAAAAAGGTGGTGGCAGCGGTGGCTATAACCGTGACCGCGGTGGATACAATAACGATTATTAATTATTAATCATTAATGATATTCAAGATGCATTAAAGTCTGGTTCAAAAAACCAGACTTTTTTTATTCCTCCACTACTTTATTTCTCTTCTAAAACTTATAATTTGTTTCAATTTACTTTTTTAACACTGCCCGCACCGCTTACATGCTGACTTACTGTAGCATTTCCCTTATACCTCACATCTGCAGCTCCTGAAACACGGACATCAAGATTCACACTGGCAAAAACCTCCGCATCGCCTGCACCTGACAATCTTACTTTAGTATTTTCAGCCATAAGGTCATAGCATTTAATGTCTGTGCTTCCAGAACCATCAACCTCAAAATCCCTGGTTTCTCCTTTCAGGGTAATTGTTCCTGCACCTGATAAAGACGCATCAACTTTAGGCGCTTTTACTTCCATTTTCACATCACTCGCTCCGCTAAGGTTTATCTCAATATTTTCCAGACTTGTTATTTTGTTCTCGCTAAATATATCACATGCTCCTGAAGCTCTGAAGTGAGAAAAAGCCGGAGCACTGACAAATACCTTTATTGTTTTAGAAGGTTTAAGGTTAACTCCCTGCTTTGGGTAAATATCTAAAGTGGATCCATCATTTTCCACCATAATATATTGCTGCAGGTTTTCATCTGCCTCCACTTTTACTGAAGAAACAGAATCCTGACGAACATATACATCAATTGCCCCGCTCACTTTTATATTGCTGAACTGGCTAACTGATCTTGATTCTGCCTGCGTAACTCCATTTCCCCGGATCCTCTTACCGAATACCTCCCTGCAAGAACTGAAGAACAGCACAGAAAAAACTGCCAGAAAAAATGTACGTTTCATATTGTTATTGTTTGAGATATTAAAATTACCAAGCTTTAGCCGGTTTTCTTAAACTTTGACGTTTCTGATAAAAAAGGGGTTACACAAAGGAACAGGGATTCAGTTAATTCCGGGTCAGCTACTCCCCTAACCTCATCCGGTTTTCTTTACCTTCGCAACATCATGACGGAAAAGATACTCATCCTCGATTTTGGTTCCCAATATACCCAACTGATTGCCCGTGCTGTGAGAGAAGCCAGCGTTTATTGTGAAATAATCCCTTACCATAAGAATTTTGAGTTCGAACCCGGCCTGAAGGGAATTATACTTTCCGGATCCCCTTTTTCTGTGAATGAAGAGAAAGCCCCTGACGTAAATGTGCAGCAGTTTATCACCAAAGTCCCTGTATTAGGGGTATGCTATGGCGCCCAACTGACCGCAAAACGTTTTGGTGGCATTGTGGCTAAAAGCAATAAAAGAGAATACGGCAGGGCCATTTTACAACGAAAAAAGGAAGATATATTACTTAAGGATGTATCTCCCCAAAGCCAGGTATGGATGAGCCATAGTGATACTATCAAAGAGCTACCTGCGGGATTTGAGTTGTTAGCTGACACGGAGAGTATTCCTGTTGCGGCTTTTAAAAAGAACGGAGGCGATTCTAACCCTTTATACGGTGTTCAATTTCACCCGGAAGTGTATCATTCAAAAGAAGGAAAGAAAATTCTCAAAAACTTCCTTGTAAATATCTGTGGTTGCAGCCAAAACTGGACTCCCGCCCATTTCATAACTGATACCGTGGCTTCTTTAAGGAATCAAATTGGCGACAGAAAAGTGATTATGGCCTTGAGTGGAGGTGTTGACTCTACAGTCGCTGCCACACTCATACATAAAGCCATAGGCGACAGATTATATGGAATATTTGTAGATAACGGGGTGCTAAGGAAAAATGAATTTGAATCAGTCCTAAAAATGTATGACCAGCTTGGCCTGAATGTAAAAGGTATTGATGCCAAAGAACATTTTTACACCAAACTGGCAGGTAAAACAGACCCCGAGACCAAAAGAAAGATCATTGGCAGTTCATTTATTGACATATTCCAGGAAGAAGCAAAAAAAATTGATGGAATTGGCTTACTCGGACAAGGAACTATTTATCCTGATGTGATTGAAAGTGTGTCAGTACATGGCCCATCTGTTACTATAAAATCTCACCATAATGTAGGTGGCCTGCCTGAACATCTTCACCTGGAGCTGGTGGAGCCATTGCGTTCCCTCTTTAAAGATGAAGTAAGAAAAGTTGGTCGTGAATTGGGTATACCCGCAGATATGATTGACCGGCATCCTTTTCCCGGGCCTGGTCTCGCCATCCGGATTTTAGGAGAAATCACTGAAGAAAAGGTACAGTTGTTGCAGGAAGCTGATCATTTATACATAAAAGCACTGAAGGATAACAATTTGTATGCAACGGTTTGGCAGGCTGGCGCTATCTTACTCCCGGTAAAAAGCGTTGGGGTAATGGGTGACGAAAGAACTTATGAATATACAGTGGCATTGAGGGCTGTAACAAGTGTGGATGGAATGACAGCTGACTGGGCACATTTACCCTATGAATTTTTAGCCAATATTTCCAATGAGATCATTAATAATGTAAGAGGCATTAACCGGGTGGTATATGATATCAGCAGTAAGCCGCCTGCAACAATCGAATGGGAATAGCCAGTATTTGCAAAACATATATCTATGAGAATTTATTTTTTTGCTTCACTTGTCTTACTTACCATCTTTCAGGACCTGAAAGCGCAGGATTCCATACCTAAACATAAGATTGCCATTTTTGCTCCCTTATATCTTGATTCTGCTTTTGATGCAGCAAATGAATATCGCTATGCAAAAAATGTCTTCCCGAAATTCATCAACCCCGGATTAGAGTTCTACGAAGGAGCCCAGCTGGCTCTGGATTCTTTGAATAAAGAAAAAGCCAATCTTGAAATACATTTGTTTGATACCCGTTCTGCAACCGAGACAGTATCTCAACAGTTAAGTAAGCCAGAACTAAAAAATGTTGAGTTAATTATCGCCTATTGTTCAGGTGCAGAAGTAAAAACATTTGCAGATGCCGGTTTGCAAAAAAATATACCCATTATTAATGTAAATCTTCCCAATGACGGGGGAGTAACAAGCAATCCCTTTTTTGTAATGTTGAATTCCACTCTAAAAACTCAATGTGAAGGTATTTACAGGCATATACAGAAATATTATTCTTTAAATCCGATAATTGTTTTTCGCAAAAAGGGACAATTAGAAGATAGAATTAAAATATATTTTGATGAATTTGGGAAAAACACTCTCTCTATACCCCTGAAACTAAAATATGTTGATCTGGCAGATAGTTTTACCGTAAATCAGTTGACCTCTTACTTAGATACAACTAGTCAAACTTTATGCGTTGCAGGAAGCCTGGACGAAAATTTTGGCAAACGACTGGCATTACATCTTGCTGTGCTAAAGAAACAAAAATACAAAGCTGCCGTCATGGGCATGCCCACCTGGGATGCCATAAAGGATTTCACAAAACCTGAGTACAAAGGCATTGAAATCATATACAGCACTCCTTTTTATAATCCAAGAACTGATAAGGTGAGCATGAGCATTACCGATTATTTCAACACAAAAATGTATGCCCGCCCAAGTGATATGGTAATGAGAGGATACGAAACTGTTTGGCGTTTTGGCAAACTATTGATGCAATATAAATCAGACATTGCCTCTAACCTTACAAGAAAGGAATACAATATTTTCAGGGAATTTGATATACAGCCAGTTCTCAATAAGCAAAGCATGACATTAGATTACTTTGAAAATAAAAAGCTATACTTTCTTAAGTGGCAGGACGGGATAATAAAATCTGTTAATTGATTTATTCATAAACTTGTGTCGGAATTCCGATAGTGGCAGTGCGGCAATCTAAAGGATATACTATTATTACCGGATGGCTTGAAACAAAAGGTTTCAGGCCTTTTTTATTCCAGGAGCAAACATGGGAAAAAATAATAAATAAGGAAAGTGGCCTTGTAAATGCTCCGACTGGCTGTGGCAAAACTTATTCTGTATTCCTTGGTGCTATTATTGATTTTATCAACCACAATCCAGAATCGTATACCACTAAAAGTAATGCAGGCCTGCAGCTTTTATGGGTTACCCCCCTCAGAGCTCTGGCGAAAGATATTGGCAGGGCAATGGAAGAGGTGATCCGGGAGCTGGGTATGAAATGGAAGATTGGAATAAGAAACGGCGATACATCTGTTGCAGAAAGAAATAAGCAAAAAAAGCAAATACCTGAGGTTCTTATTATTACTCCCGAAAGCTTACACTTATTACTGGCCCAAAAAGGATATCCGGAAACATTCCGGACATTAAAAATATTGGCTGTTGATGAATGGCATGAGTTACTGGGAAGTAAACGGGGAGTACAAGTTGAGTTGGCCGTATCAAGAATTGTCAACAGCCAATGGTCATTGGAAAGCACAAGACCATCGGTATGGGGAATTTCTGCCACTATTGGCAATCTTGAAGAAGCAAAAGAGGTTCTTCTTTATCCATTAAATAAAACTGGAATAATTGTAAGGGCAACTATTAAGAAAGAACTTGAGATTGAGTCTGTTTTTCCAGACGAGATAGAAAAATTTCCCTGGGCAGGGCACCTCGGAATTAAGCTGGCCAATAAAATAATCCCCATTATTCAGCAAAGCCGCACTACACTCATTTTTATCAATACAAGAGGGATGAGTGAAACGTGGTACCAGATCTTATTAAATGTATGTCCTGACCTTGCAGGCTCAATTGCACTGCACCATGGCTCTATTGATATGGAATTAAGAACATGGATAGAAGACAACCTGCATAGCGGAAACCTTAAGGCTGTCGTTTGTACCGCAAGCCTGGATTTAGGCGTTGATTTTCGTCCTGTGGAAACAGTTATTCAGGTTGGTTCTCCAAAAGGAGTCGCCAGGTTTCTTCAGCGGGCAGGTCGCAGTGGTCATAGTCCTGATGCAACAAGTAAGATCTATTTTCTTCCCACACATTCTCTTGAACTGATAGAAGCAGCAGCGCTCAAGTCTGCAGTTAAAGAAAATATGATTGAAAGCCGGGACCCGATGATGCTTTGCTACGACGTGTTGCTTCAATACCTTAATACTATTGCTATTTCAGACGGTTTTAGTCCTCATGAAACATTCAAAGAAATCACTTCTACTCATTGCTACCAGAATTTAACACAAGAAGAATGGGAACAGATATTGCATTTTATTACAGAAGGTGGAAATGCTATGCACCAGTACGACGATTTTAAGAAAGTGGAAATAGAGGACGGTATCTGCAAAATAAAAAGCCGGAAAATTGCTATGCGGCATCGCATGCATATTGGAACAATTGTCAGCGATGCTATGCTTAAAGTGAAATTCCTGGGCGGCGGTTACATCGGGGTGATTGAAGAATATTTCATTTCCAGGCTTGAGCCGGGAGATGTGTTTACCCTGGCGGGGAGAAACCTCGAATTTGTCATGATAAAAGATATGACTGCATTGGTCAGAAAATCAGCTAAAAAGAAATCAATTATTCCAAGCTGGGTGGGTGGACGAATGCCGTTAAGTGCCAACATGGGTAAGAAACTAAGGGCAACATTGAACCAAATGGCGACAAAACAACGGTCACAAACTGAGGAGTTGGAAATATTAGAACCACTTTTTGAGTTGCAAAGACAACTTTCACATGTACCAAAGGAAAATGAGCTATTAATTGAGCAAATCGAGACAAAAGACGGTTTCCATCTTTTTGTGTATCCATTTGAAGGAAGGCTGGTGCATGAAGCGATGGCAGCAATTCTTGCCTACAGGATCAGTCGTATCAGGCCCATAACTTTTTCATTTGCCATGAACGATTATGGGTTTGAGCTGTTGAGCGATCAGCCCATTCCAGTAGATGATACGAATGTGTATGACCTGTTTTCCCCTGAGGATTTGCTAAACGATATTCAGCGAAGCGTAAATAATACTGAAATGGCCAAAAGAAAATTCAGGGATGTGGCTGTTATCGGCGGTCTTATTTTCCAGGGCATGCCGGGAGAAAAGAAAAAAGCAAGGCATTTGCAATCATCCGCTTCATTGTTGTTTAATGTTTTCAGTGAATATGATCCCGGCAATCTTCTGCTCCGGCAATCTTACCAGGAAGTGCTGGACCAGCAAATGGAGGAAGCGAGGCTAAGGGATATGCTGCAAAGAATTCAGCAATCAGATATTATAATTACTTTCCCGCAACAGCTTACACCTTTCTGCTTCCCCATTAAAGTAGATAGTATGCGGGAAGACCTTTCTTCTGAAAAACTGGAAGACAGGGTAAGAAAAATGCAACAGCAACTGGAAACAGGAAAATAGTTTTTTATATAGATTTGCCAGTCATTTTTTCATGCAAAATCCCGTTCCTCATATTATTCGTAATCACACATTTTGGGTTTCACCCGAACGTTGTTTGCTATGGGAGGAAGAAAACACATTGATCGTTGCAGATCTTCATTTAGGCAAGTCTGGTCATTTTCGAAAAGCCGGTATTGGCATTCCCCAAAGTATTTATAAAGCAGATTTACAAAGGCTGATGGCTCAGCTTTATCTCTATAAAGCAGAGCGGCTTATTATTGCCGGAGATTTTACCCATAGCACGGCCAATAAAGAACTTGATCTGTTTCTAAAATGGAGGAAAGATTTTTCATCTCTCCATATTGACCTTGTAAAAGGGAATCATGATATTCTGGCTGACAGTTGGTACAATGAAGCAGAAGTAAAAGTAAGTTCCTGGAAATTAAAAGTCGGCCCATTCCTATTTCTGCATGACCTTAAAGCTGAAAAAGGTCTTACAGAGAACGAAAAGAAACTATACAGGTTTACAGGTCACCTGCATCCTGCAATTAGTATGAAAGGAAAAGGAAGGCAATCTCTCAAATTCCCCTGCTTTTATTTTACAAAAGATTATTGTGTATTACCAGCATTTAGCCGTTTTACAGCCGGATTTAAAGTAACTCCTGCCAAAGACGAATCTGTTTTTGCCATTGTAGAAGATGGCATTATGCAGATATCTTAACGTTTTTTCTTTAACTGGTTATAATCGAGGAAATAAATAAAACGTACAGTAACTTCATTGCCGTGACGAAGATCAAATGATTTGCCTAGGTTTTTAAGATAATTGTTTCTGCCGGTACCAATACTTACAATTTCATCTTCTCCCAGCCAATTCTTATACCCTAGGATCAAACGGCTGCCAAGGCGAAAATCCCAGGTAAGAAATGCATCAACATTAAATACATTAAAGTTTTCATCCTGCCAATTGATAAAAGGTCTCGGTAATAAATAGCCTTTACTGTCAACGTTGTGAAAACTTAAATAATCTACTTTATTCCAGTAATGCCTTGCCCGTAGTGTAAGATTAAGCCGGTAAGCAAAATTGTAAATACCTGACAGCACGGAAGTAAAATCCCTGTTGTTCCTGAAACCAACAATTGGTTCTCCGTTTGTCTCCCTCCTGAATGCATAGCCTAATTGGTTTTCTTCGTAATGCGAATCCGTTTGCAGGTCCAATGAAAATTTATCGCTAAACCGAAAACGCATCCCCAGGCTTGCCCCTTTATATAAGTTGTCATACTTTGGAGCTATCGCATAAGAAACGCCAAATCTTACATATAGCTTCTTCCTGCTATCGGTACTGCCTTCAACCTGGAAAGTATAATTTGTCGGGTAACTCAATGGTCTTCCCTCAGTTCTCAGTTCAAAGTAATTTCTTTCCCATCCGGGTATCACATTTGCAGTAAGAGATACATCCCAAAAATTTCTAAACATCCAGAAAGCCGATCCGGTTATATCAAACTTAGTATATGCGTAAGGTTCATACAGATATTGAAGCCGTGGAGAAATACTGTAACTGTATGTAATAAAATTCTTAGTAGGAACAAATTTTCGGTAGGATAAATTTCCCTTGTAAGAAATCTCGTTTGCTGCAAATAGTATACCTAAATCGTTGGGATCATAATTTTTAGACTCTACATTACCGAGAAAATAATATTGCCAGTTACCGCTTACTTTTCCAAACCGCAATGTTGTATTATATCCATCATATGGGTTACTGTCCCATATTTTACTGTAACGGGCGGTACCCTGCAAAGCATACATATTCCGTTTGTCATAGAGAGCAATATCTATTGCAGATACATTTGCATCTCTTGCTGCTCCATTTCGTATAACATTTGTATTAGTAAAAGTGAGATAAGAACGCCCCTTAAACGCCTGATCTAATACAAATATGTTATAATTGGCAAGTGGTTCTGTTTCTATAGTAGTTTCTTCATTGGTAGTTTTATCTCTTATTATGGCATGCATTGGTGCCGTCACAGCGTTAAAAACACCAATACCGAGTTTCCTTTTTGTTCGTCCGGAAAACTTTATTGCATTGTATAACTGTGTGCTTGATGGGTTTTTCAGGATTTCAATAGCAGGATCAGTATCAGCCATATTAAGTATATTGTAATACCCGCCAGGTGTGGCGCCCACCCTTCTTGAATAAAATAGTTTTGCTTTATTAAAAATCTCTGTACCCTCTGTAAAAAACTGCCTGTTTTCCTGGAACTGTACCTCATATGGGGTCAGGTTATTTACAACATTATCCGATACCACTTGTCCGAAATCAGGTATCAAAGTTGCATCCAGAGTAAAACTTTCATTAAGTCCGTATTTTACATCCATCCCCCCATTTCTGAGCCATTCATTCAAATAGCTATTTACAACAGGAGACGATCTGTAACCGGTAGTGATATAAGGGGAAAAACTCAGCCGCAGTGGTGGCTCAATGTTTTGTAACCCGGTAATTCCACCAAACTGATTGACGAAGCCATTTACCTGAGGATTTACAGGATTCCAAAAACTTATTTCATTGTTTCTCCTCATGAAACGCAATAATTGCAGACCCCAATCCTGAACATTTTTTTTGGCAAATCGAAGTGAAATATAAGGAATACGCATTTCCACAATCCAGCCATCTGTCTGCATAGTCACTTTACTTTCCCAAACAGCATCCCATGTTTTATCGCCATAACTACCAAAATCACCGGAATAATTAGGTGTTAGTCTTGCATCGGTTTGAACATTAGCCGTAGTTACTAAAAACTGAAAACCGTTTTGCTTATCATTATAAGTATCGAAGAAAATAGAAAAGTAATCAACATCCGTTTGCTGTTCGCCGTCCCGGGCTGTAAATTGTTTCCTGATCAAAGAAGGATTATCATATAAATAAGCTCCTACATAAACAGCAGAATTATCGTAAACGATCCTTACTTCAGTTTTTTGGGAACAGGGCAGGCCAAACGTTGGAGAGTTTTGAATAAAATCACTAAGCACCGGGGCGTTTTTCCATGCAGCATCATCCAGCACACCATCCATTTTGGGTGCCTGAGATATTTTTACAGCCTGGGTTGTTTTAACCTGTGTAAATGATTGAAAACAAAGGAGTAAAAAGGAAATAAAGATATAAGCTTTTAGCCTCATTAAGCCGGTTGCTGTCTACAAATATAACAGACAAAATTGTAAAGGAAAAGGCTGCCGCAGAAAAACGCAATGATCATTTTTTGCCAATATTCCTTCCTAATTCACCTTCTTTTTCAGGGTACTAACTTGTTGCTGCAGATCCGAAACTACATTGGCCAGTTGACTCATATCCCATCGGTTCAGGGTATTTGTTCTTGAAATAACTACCTGGGCCTGCCACATTTCTAACACCTCCTCAGCATTAACTGTATATGGATGAAAAATCGGGTTATCACTGACAAGAGTGAGCTTATTTCTTTGTCTGCCATTTTTTTGTACCCGCTTATATACGATGCCTTCATTTCGGGAAACAACAATACAAGCTGCATTATTCTTTACATCATCCAGGCTATCTACTTTTTCCCCCACTATTACTGAACCACTCGGTGTAGGCAACATCGAGTCTCCAACTATTTCAAAGGCCCTATAATTGCCTCCCGTTAACATTGGTAAAGTAAAAGTATTAAGCTCATCAATAAACTCAGGATCGGCGTATCCGGCAAGGTAACCGGCTGCAGCCTTAACCGGAACGAACGGGATATCTGGTCTGCCAGTGGCGAGTTTTATAGCTCTCCGTCTGGCAAGATAATTACTTTTGTTATCACTAAGATCCTTACGAAGGATGTCATCCAGTGTCAGTTTAAAAATATCACAAACTACTTCCAATACATCTATTCTGGGTTCAGCCCTTTCCTCCTCATATGCACCCAGCAATGAACGTTTTATCCTTAGTTTATTTGCAAATTCCTCTTGTGTCCAACCACGCAGTTTACGCAGGTATTTAAGGTTCTGATTGGAGATTGCCATAAGCATCTAATTTATTTAGCTGCAAAATACTAATTATTTTAGATTATAAAAATAGTTTATTGCCGGCTATTTTGCCAAGCCAGGAAAAACAAAGATTTTTGCCAAGTATGAAAAAGTATAAAAACAGCCCAACTCCTAAGAAAAGCAAACCAGCCTTTAAAAAAATAACAAAAGCCTCCGTAAAAGAGAAGCCTGTTATCCTTATTACTAATGACGATGGCATTACAGCTCCGGGTATAAAAAATCTTGTAGAAGCTACAAAAGATATTGGTAAAATTGTGGTGGTAGCTCCGGACAAACCTCAATCCGGCATGGGACATGCCATTACTATCGGGCAACCTCTTCGTTTGCATAAAGTACAGGTATTTGAAGATGTAGAGTCATATGCCTGCACAGGAACACCTGTTGATTGCGTAAAGCTTGCTGTTGACAAAGTGCTGCATCGAAAGCCTGATCTATGCCTCAGCGGTATAAATCATGGGGCCAACCACAGCATCAACGTTATTTATTCTGGTACTATGTCTGCCGCCGTGGAGGCTGCTATCGAAAGCATCCCTTCTGCAGGATTTTCATTACTTGATTACAGCATCGAAGCCGACTTTACGGGTGCAAAAAAATATGCCCGTTTAGTTATAGAAAAAATGTTGTCGACAAAACTCGATAAACATACCGTACTGAATGTGAACGTTCCATCGAAACCAGTAGATCTTCTAAAAGGGATTAAGATATGTAGGCAGGCTTATGCCAAATATGAAGAAGATTTTATTGAACGAAACGACCCGCATGGCCGGCATTATTACTGGCTTACCGGTGAGTTTGTAAATTTTGATAAAGGTAAAGATACAGACGTATGGGCTCTTGCCAACAACTATGTTAGTGTGGTGCCAGTACAATTTGATCTTACTAATTACGTTTTAAAGGGCAAACTTGAAAAAACCTGGCAGTAATGATACTTACAAAAGATAATTTGAAACTCGGATTTTTCCTTGGTTTAGCAGGCCCGATACTTGGGCTTGTTGTAATTTATTTTCTGAAATTCCCCTCTTTCTCTTTTATGGAATTCCTGGATAATTTTATTCATGAAAACCGTCTTATAACCTCAATTGGCTCACTCAGCCTGTTAGCCAATGCTGTACTTTTTACACTTTATATTAATACACACAGAGATAATACTGCAAAAGGAATTTTTATCATCACTTTAGTCTATGGTATTGGCATTTTAGTATTGAAAATCTTTAATTAAACTACGAAGGTGTTATGAAATATTACATCATCGCAGGTGAAGCATCAGGGGATTTGCATGGCAGTAATCTCATTAAAGAAATAAAAAAGAAAGATAGTTTGGCGCAAATCAGGTGCTGGGGTGGAGATAAAATGCAGGAACAGGGAGGAGAATTAATAAAACATTACAGGGACCTGGCTTTTATGGGGTTTGCAGAGGTACTCATGAACTTAAAAACAATATTCCGGAACCTTGCTTTCTGCAAAACTAATATTGAGGAATATGAACCGGATTGCCTGGTATTGATTGACTATCCGGGATTTAATCTAAGAATGGCGAAGTGGGCCAAAAAAAAGAGGCTAAAAGTCATCTATTACATTTCCCCGCAGGTATGGGCATGGAAAAAAAACAGGGTAAAGATGATGAAGCAGTGTATTGATAAGATGCTTGTGATACTTCCCTTTGAAAAAGACTATTTTAAAGATAAGTGGAACTGGGAGGTTGAGTATGTAGGGCATCCTCTTGTTGAGGTAATTGAGACCCATCTGTCATCGGCTACCCGTCAAAAAATTTCAGAAAAGCCAATTATAGCTGTACTACCGGGAAGCAGGAAGCAGGAAATAACAAAAAAATTGCCTGTAATGCTTGAAGTAAGTAACTCTTTCCCTGAGTACCAGTTCATAGTCGCCAAAGCACCTGGAATTAGTGAAGAATTCTATTGTGAATTGCTTGGAAATTATCCGAATGTCTCCTGGGTTGGCAACAAAACTTATGATTTACTTATGCAGGCAAAAGCAGCCCTCGTTACGTCAGGTACTGCTACACTCGAAACAGCATTATTTGGGATTCCCGAAGTTGTATGTTACAAAGCTTCTCCCCTGACTTATCAAATCGCAAAAAAAATAGTCAAAATAAAATATATATCATTGGTAAATCTTATCATGAACAAGCTGGTTGTAAAAGAGCTTATTCAAAATAATTTTACCACAATTAATGTAACAACAGAATTAAGGAGCCTGCTTACTGATAAAGCAAAACAGGATCAAATTAAAAAAGATTACAATTCTTTGAAACAATTATTGTACAAAGAAAGTAATGCATCAGAAAAAGCTGCAATCTCTATTATTGAATTTTTATCGGGTAAGTAATTTTATGGCCAGGATAATAAGGCAAAGTAAAAATACAAAAAGGCTGATCCTGTTAATACCATGCATGTAACCTATCCATTTATCTTTGGGCCTGTCAGAATCCTTCTTTTTCAGGAATAGATATTCTGCCATCTGTTTCAATACTCCCATAGCCCTAAGTTATGCTATTAATTAAAAAATTCGGTTGCGCAATCTTGCTTTGAAATAAAAGGTAAACAGAAAACAATATAATAATTCAATACCCAAATTATATTCAGTCTTCCTTATTCCTAAAAAAGCTCAATCCGGATTCTTAAGGAAAATTGAACAGACACCGGATAACTGAATAATGATTAAACAGTTTCAATGGCCTTTACTCAAATAGACTGAATATATATTTTTGACAATGAAACCGGTAGTAATACCTAAAAAGTTGCTCATTATGTCAAACTCTGAAAAAGTTCTCTCCGGAATAAGTAATTGAATAGCTTCAAAAATGACAGAAAAAGAAAAAATAAACAGAAAAAAAATAACTGAATGCCTTTCAGCCGGTAGTAAATAAAGCAGTGTCAGGGTAAGCAGAAAATAATAACCGCCATGCTGGAGTAAATCAAAAAGCCTGGAATATTCAAATCCAAGAATTCTTTCCAGATGAAAATCTGAAAGCGAACTTAGTATACCTGTAACGATTAGAGTAGCCCCTACCAGTAATTTTCTTTTTCCCTTTACGCCTCTATCCCTGGTAAATTGACCAGTTTTATTATCGACAAGAATCCTTCTCAATACGAAATAATTAATAGCACACTTAAGAAAATAGTCAACTTACAAAAAAAGTAAAATTCTCCATACTACTGAGGGAAATCATCCACTTCCTATTATGCCATTGTTATTCCAGCTTGATTTTCAAAAAGAACCGATGTCTCAAAAAAATAAAGATAACAATGAGCTATAAATAAAGATATTTCTTTCCTTGCCTGAATAAATAAGCCAGACACAGATAAATCTATTTGGCTTAAATTCCTGAACTTTTTGGCTAAAAGGTTTCTTTTGGGCGGAGCCGAAATTACTTTCATCTCATTGATGATATTCAGGCCATTATTCTTTATTAACTGAACATGTGTAGAATAAGGTTCTCTATTAATCAGATATTTTTTTCTTCCTTTCACAATTTTCCATTCCAGATCAGAATAAGTCCAATGACCATACCAGCTATCTGAGGAGCCCATTGATTTAAAATCAATACTATGAGATACTAACCCAGACCTTTTAAGCCATTTATTCATTGCCTCATAAGTAGGCTTCAAATCATCAACATGCTGCAAAACAGCCTGAGAAATAATCATATCAACAGATTCAGGCTCTATAATTTTGTCATCATTCCAGGGAGCTTTGTAGCAAATCATGTTTTCCGGCTCTGATTCCCCGGAGGTATCTATAGACTTGATAGATTTCCTAATTCTGTTCAGACGATTTTCATCAAGCATTCTTTCCAGATATTCATCAGTAAAAATTTGCTTCGGAAAGACGTAATTCTTAAGTGCGGGCTTAATATTAGGAAACTCGCTTTCCAGCGGAATAGGGGTTTTGTTTCTAAACAAATTGACAAGCCCTTCGAATATTTCCAAATTCATCCTGGAATTTGTATACTTTATTATATCCAGCGCATAATATTTTTCTGCTCCGGAAAGTAATGCTGAGAGTCCAATTCCTAACGAATCACCCGGGCCAAGCTCTGCTACTCTTTCCGGAATTTTCTTATAGCCATTTTCATATGCTAAAACCAAATGCCTTAACCAAACTGAATAACAATATCGCACACTATCTGTACCACCAGTATTTTGATGAAAATTGTAAACAATATCAATTCCCGGTAAACTTTTGACTACTCCTTTTATCAGGTGTTTTACTTTCATAATTTAAGGCTTTGCAGGTATATGAAAATAGGACAAAACTGCTACATTCAGACAAATAAACTACATTAAATTATATCCTTAATTTTTCAATGTTGATTTGATCTGTAGGTTGTAAGCTTTTGATTATCAATTAATTTTATCGGCAATTATACTTGAAAAAATCTTTGCCCCCGTATGATTCAGGTGGTTTACATCATAAAATAAATTTTGCCGGCTAAGAAAATAGCTATCTCTTGAAAAGTCCCAGAATTGAATTCTCTCCTCCGTACAAATCTGCTTGCAAACCTCAGCTTCCTGGTTTCTTGCAATCTTTTGATATAATGGCGAATAAACAACATAAACACTGGCTCCCGATATTCTGGCAGCAGATACAAAATCTCTAAAAG
This sequence comes from Chitinophagaceae bacterium, assembly GCA_044221225.1. GTDB lineage: Bacteria > Bacteroidota > Bacteroidia > Chitinophagales > Chitinophagaceae > JJ008. Next base: position 43,001 of record JBGAPQ010000017.1, on the reverse strand, counting down.
CATTTACCTTATTGGAATCAACCATATACTCCTTCGTTGAAGTATATGTTTCCAGTTTTGGCGGCCATGCTGTTTCCAATGCTACGTATCCTTTATTATCGGGATTTCTATTTTTATTTGCCTCCATATTCCCCATAGCAATAGTAAGGATTTGCGAGTTAAAGGGATATATTTCAGAAAGTAATTTTATTTTTTCAAACTCTCCCCTTAATTCAATAGTCTTTCGAATCTCATTATGGGTTCTATAATAGGGCAATATTGAAGACATTTGATCATACTCAGTTCTCAGTTTATTAAACTCTCCCCTGTAATCAAGAATAATTATTTTTGGTTTATGCCGCTTGAGTACAGACTTTAGAAGCGCCTGCTGGTAAAATATACCATTCCCATCCCGACCAGTATTATAAAATGTCATCCCCAATGAGTCCTCAAATATTTCCGGCACATAATGATGATTAGCTCTCGATGAGCCAAAGATCAGTATCTCAGCATCAGTTTTCTCCATTGAATAAGTTGTTCTGAAGTGAAATCCTGAGGTTTCCTTATAATAAAAATGCCGAAGTGTTCGTCCAATAGCAAAATCAAGGATAAACACAACCAGAACAACCAACCCTGTATTTAACACCAGTTTTTTAATCATACCGTTAGAATTGAAAATATATAAACTCGCCTCCGTCAAAAACTCCAATTAAAAATATGATAATGATTACCGCACTATAAGCCAGAATGCGTACTAATTTATACTTACTTTCAAACAGCAAGTATTTTGAAGGCATAAATTCATCTGTAAAGTCTTTTAAAAGGAGCATGATAATACCAAAGACTCCGAAAAGGAGGATAGAAGGGACCCCGACGAATAAAGGCCCGGTTGTAGTAAAAATTCTGGAGAAAACCATTAATGCTACATTCATATCAGAAGCTCTCGCAAAAATGAGAGAAGTAGAAAATAAGATAAATGTAAACACACAGCTTAAAAGAACATACCAGCCTTTCTTTCCAAGCCCAAGCCTTTTAACTAAAAGAGCCCTTTTTTTAGCTGACAGTGCCTCAATGCTTAAATAACAGCCCTGCAGCAGCCCCCATGCCACATAAGTCAGAGAAGCAGCATGCCATATCCCACTTATCATAAAAGTGATCATTAGTGCAATCACAGTACCCCTCAATCTGTACTTCCTGAAAGCAAATGATAACGGGGTGTAAACATAATCCGTAAGCCATGTAATAAGAGATATATGCCAGCGCCTCCAAAGTTCAGCCATTGATGTAGCAAAAAAAGGTCGGTTAAAATTATTCATCACATTTATTCCCAGGATTTTCGCAGTCCCTATTGCAATCAATGAATATCCGCCCAAGTCTGCATATACCTGAAAGGGATATAATGCAACAGTAAACATCAAAGAAGTACCATTATGCTGGGCCACATTATGATAAATGGCATCTATGTAAATACCGAGTCTGTCTGCAACAACCAATTTCATAAAATAGCCCCATAACATCAGCTTCAAGCCCTGAACTATCATTAAGTAATTGGGCCGGGGCGAGCTACGAAACTGCGGCAACATATTTTTGGATCTCTCTATGGGGCCTGATAGAATTAACGGAAAAAATGATATAAAGAGAGCCACAATTCCAAGGTTTTTCTCTGCCTCAACCTCCTCATTGTAAACATCAACAGTATAACCTATTGCCATGAAAGTGTAAAATGAAATACCCACTGGTAACATTAACTCTATTTGAGGAAGTGGCCATCGCAGGTTTAGGTTTTCAAGTAAATTGAATACCCCCTTATTAACTACATTAAAATACTTAAAGAAGAAAAGCGGCAATAATATCAGGATAATATTTACCACTTTGAATAATTTTTTTTTCGCTTCAGATGGAGCGCTGCCAATTATCCGTGTAAAAAAATAGGTTGAAAAAGTAACAAAAGACAGCAGCAGCGCATAAACAGGACTAATATTTATATAAAAGAAATAACTTCCTGCTAATAAAGCAGCCCAGCGATATTTCCCGGGAGTAGCAAAATAAATAATAGCCAGTAAAGGGAAAAAAATCAAAAAATTAAAAGAGGTAAAAACCATAGGTTAAAATTTATTGATTATAACCTCAATCATATCCCCCACATTTCTCATTTTGTTCAGCTCTTTTAATTTAAATTTTATTGAAAACTCGCTTTCTACTTCAGCAATCATTAACATATGCGATAATGAATCCCATCGATCCACATCGCTTGCTGTCATTTCATCAGAAATGGTCAAGGATTCGTCACTAAAAACCTTTCTGAATATCTCCGTTAATTTTAATATTACATTCTCTTTCTCCATACTATTTGCAAATTGAAATTATTGATTCTTTAATACCGTATTTTGTGTAACACCAAAATATTTTGCTATTGAATATCCTTCATATTCTTCCTGATTGTCATCCATTGCTCCGGTAATGTTAAGCACACAATCCTTACAGTCAACATGGAAGTCTTCTTCAGTAATTAAACTAATCCTTCCCGGATAAGTTTTTCCTTCAGTCTCTATAAGATCGATTGAGTTAATAATCAGTTCCCTTCCATTAATATTTACTTTGGCATTTAAGAAAGTGTTCGTAAACGGCAGGAAATTAAGTCCCCGTACCAATTGATCAATTTCCCGGCCACACTTATGAAAGTCAATAACTCCATTACCGTCGGGGAAATCATTTTTCCCATAATAAGAGGAAGTTGTTGATTGAGGTATTCTTGTCACATTATTATTCAAAAGCTGATCTATTACTTTAGGAAATAATTCAATTCCTTTTTTTATGCACTTCACCATCAATGAAGCTGCTGTCTCATTCCTACCCAAAGGGAACTCCTCAAAAGCAATTACATCCCCTGTATCAATCGTCTTTTCGACAAAATGCCACATTGCTCCATGACTTTTTTCACCGTTAATAATAACCCAAGATGGTATGTTTAAACCATGATACTTTGACGGAGCAGAATTATGAAAATTGATGGTTCCCCTATTGGGTATAGATAAAATCTTTTCCTTAATCACAAAAAAATTACTTATGCTCAAAATATAATCCGGAGCACAGGTTTTAATATATTCATAATTTTCATCCGTATTTAGTTTTTCAACTCCTCTAAATGATATCTTATGTTTCTCACAGAAAACATCCAATGGGCTCATGGGGTTCACTTTGGCCAAATCATAAAGTAGGAAGCTCACTTCAACTCCACCCATTCCCTCCAATGCCAGGATGCAGCTTTGAACCATCTGATCGTTTCCAATAATACCAAATTTCATTTTACTGTTGTTAAACCCCGACAAATTGTTTTAATGCGATACGATCCACTTTTGCATTCGTATTTAATGGGAAATTTTCTCTGCTGATAATTTTTGATGGCAGCATATAAGGAGGAATTTTTGATTTCAGGTAATTCATTAAAGCCTCATTATTGGGCAGGACCCCCTCAATAAATAATGCTATTTCCGTATTTTGAATTTTATTCTCAAAAGTTACTGCAACAGCATTTTTCCCGTTAAGAAATTGACGTGCATGAAACTCAATTTCACCCAATTCAATTCTATAACCCTGGACCTTTACCTGGTAATCCAAACGGCCGCAATACATGATATCACCATCATCATCTATATAACACAAATCCCCTGTTCTGTAAAACCTTTTATCACTTCCCTGATAGTTTAGTTCAAAAAATACTTGTTTGTTTCTTTCAGGGTTATTCAAATACCCGCTTGTTAATTGGTTTCCGGAAACACAAAGTTCTCCTTTACTATTTGCAGGCATTATATTTCCATCCTCATCAGCTATTATTGCGGTCATTCCATTCATTGGCTTTCCAATAAACATCAATCCGTTGACATTTTTTGTAGTTCCTGCCCTGTTGAATGCAGACCAGGTACAATATATGGTGGCTTCAGTTGGGCCATAAAAGTTATAAATTTCAGCATCAGGTATACACTTTGACCATTCACTGATTAATTCAACAGGTGATGCTTCGGCCCCCAAAAGGTTGTAACGTACACAAGGGTAATTGATTTCACTGAAATAAGGCCGAAGAAACCTTACTAATGAGGGCGGCATCGGTAAAAAGGTAAGCTGATGATCATCTAATAACCCATACACATAGCTATATTTAATCTGATCATGAGGAATTGTAAAAGCACAGGCCCCTTTTGTAAGTGGCACCAGGAAGGATTGAACTGATAAATCAAATGTCAGTTCATACGCCTGCAGGCAACGATCACTATCGTCAATTCTCAGGCCTGTTTCCCAAAAAGATTTCAAAAACTGACCCACATTACCTCTTGTAATAGGTACTCCCTTAGGTTTCCCCGTACTGCCGGAAGTAAACAGAATATAAGCCAATGCCTCCCCAGATGCTTTTTTAGGTTCCAATTTTTCTTCTGAGTATTGCAGATCGGTACTTATAATACTATTTATGGAAGGAAATAAATTGTTCTTATGAGAATTTAGTACCAAATCAATACCCGCCTGCGAAATAATCTCAAGGCTTCTCTCTGCTGGTTGATTAGGATGAAGAGGCACATAGGCAAGCCCTTCCAGCCAGATCGCAAAGATTGAAGCATATGTTTCAATATCATCATTCCCAACAAGCCCTATATTACTTCCTTTATGTGCTGAAGCCTGAATCGCATCTCTGATTTTCGATACAGATACAGCAAATTCCTCATAAGTATAGAACTTATCGTTAATGCAAAAAGCATTCTTTACACCAAATGCCTTAAGTGATTTCAGAAATGGCTCCAATATGTATTTGTCGAACATAATTTTTTTATTTAACTAGTTTTCCAGATGCCAAAGTTTCACATCCTTTCGGACAAACAAGCCCTTAAATTACTAAAAATTAATAAGCATTTTTATCCCCTTTAAAAGTCACATAAATTGTCAAAAAAATAATCCTCATATCCAGCCATAAGCTCCAATTTTCCAAATACCATATATCATGTTCAATACGATTGCGTAATTGTTCTTTTCTTTTTATTTCTCCCCGGAACCCGTTAACCTGAGCCCAGCCAGTAACGCCTGGTTTCACAAAATGCCTGATCATATATTCATTTAACACCCGAGAATAATCTTCAGTATGCTTAAGCATATGAGGCCGAGGACCAACCACAGACATTTGCCCAAGAAAGACATTAATAAACTGTGGCAATTCATCAAGGTTTGTCTTTCTTAGAAATCGGCCAAGCCGGGTAATACGGCTATCATTATATGTTACCTGTTTAGAATCAGCCTCCTTATTTACACGCAATGTTCTGAATTTAAAACATCTAAAAGCTTTGTTATTCCTTCCTGACCTGAGCTGGATAAAAAAGACAGGTCCCTTTGAGTTTAACTTGATAAGAACTGCCATAATAGGCATTAGCCAAGACAAAACAAGGGTTATGACAAAAAAACTAAAGCATATATCAAAAAACCGCTTTTTAATTCTTGCACTAATGTCATCAAGTGGTTCAGAACGGAGTGACAGAATGGGAATATCCTCAACAAAGTCAATATGAATATTCCGGTTGACAAATAAATGAAAATCCGGTACAAACTTAAACCTGATCATGTTGGTTTCTGCAGCCTGCGCCAGATCGTATACATAAGCATTTGATTCAGGTGAAATGGTGGAATAGATTTCATCTATTTCGTTCTCAATTGCATAAGAAATACAATCCTTCCTGTTACCCAGAATGGGGAAAATTGAAAGCTCATGTACCTGCTGTGCATCCTCAAAATATCCTTCAACAGACAAGTTTTGGTTATTCAACAAAAAATGACTGACTAACCTCTTAGAAAGGTCATTATAACCCAGGACAATCACTTTTTTATTAAACTTAGTCCCTTTCTTAAGGAAAAAAACAAGTAGTATAAATAATAACCTGGTGGAAAGAATTATAATTCCAAAACCTAAAAAATTCATAATTACAAATAAGCGGGAGTATTCGTAATTATATAAGAAAATAAATAGTAAAATCAGAACAACGAATATTAAGTAAGCTTTTATTGATTGCTTGCTGAAATATTCAAAATTGAAATAATTACTTCTAGCATACACAGCATTTACATATGAAGAAAATACCCATGCCATGTTACTCACTATAAAGAATAAATTATAATCATACCCGGTTTTGTCTATCCGGTTCATTGCCAGCACCAACACTAAATGCACAGCGTTTAGTGCAAACAAATCCATACCGGCAAAGAAAAGATGGAATAAGCTCTTGTTACGACTTGACATAATAAATATTTTAATTTAAGGCACCGCCAGATATTAAATTACTTCAGGCTGACATCAACATTACATTTCAGCACGGTTGACTGCATTATTTATTGCAAGATTCAAACATAGAACATTAAGAAATTTGTATTTTCCCATCAGGATGAATTTCCTTTAACGGTAGAAGGTCACATGCCTATCCAAAGGCCCGTCGATTCTCTTTTGCGCTATTTACTACCTGCAGCTATTTCCCGATCAAACCGGCTTATCAAAGAAGCTGTCTCCTGAATATTCCCCTTGGACGAAGCTCCAAATAAAACAGACTGAATGTTTGGTAAAGAGCAAACGTACTCAATAGCTTCCTTCGCTGAAATAGCCCCGCCTGCGAGTACCTGCATCGCAATAGCCCTCACTTTCTTAGTTCGGAGAACCTCCTCGTACAACTCCTTACCTCCAGACATTCTGAATCCGGCTTTATTTATTGAAGCACAAATAATCGGATTTTCAATTCCAGCATCATTTAAGGCCTTTAATAACATAGGCATATTCATTGTAATAAAACCAGGTTCTGCATTGTACTTCTTTATAACATAATCATGAAATGCTTTTAAAACATCGATCATCCCGAGGCCTAATAAAAGGTCGGTAATTACATTCTGCAGAAAGATCACAGGTGTTTTTATACCCTTAAACATTTTCATTTCCGCATCAATTAATAATTCCATAATCGATAAATAATCCTTTGAGATATAGGCTACTCCCCCTTTAAATAATGAGCCCAGGAAGTTACCTGGAACATACTCTTTCAATGTCCCTACAATTCCAAGCTCTGTAACTGCGTTTGCATATTTATGTGCATACGGCATACAGGGATAAATGCAAAAGTTTTCGTATTTAGCCGGATTTGCACGGATAAAATCACAAATGTTCGAGATTCTGTCATGTGTAGTACACATAAAGGTATTGATACCGGCCTCTATCGCATAATCAAGAGTCTTGATGATGGCCTGATCTTCTTTGAATTTGATGGCCTGTGCTCTTGATTTTTCATCAGAAATATGGTTAACGGCGAAAAATTGATTATCGCCAAATAAAATTCTTTCCATTTTTAAAGGGTTGAGCTTTTTTTAATTAATGATATCACTTTATCCGTATGCCATGCACTTTGAAAATTATTTATCGAATTAGGCACTTTTTTCTGAATTGCCTTAACGAAATAATCAATCTGAGCAGAATACTCCTCACCCCTCAGATAAAAATCTACTGGTTCAGTTAAATCTGTAACATATTTAACATTCCATCCCCGTGAATATCCTTCTGGAAATTCAGATGTATGAAAATGCACTTTTAATTCGTTCGCATCACAAATTACTTTTCCTTTACTTCCCTGTATAGTTAAGGATGTTGACATCTTCCGGTAAGTCACATCACTCCAGTTTACTAATAACACTCCTGAAAGATTTGATGAAAGCTCAAGTAAAGATGAAACTGAATCCTCAACATTTTTTGAGTAAAGTGGCTTTAATATTGAACCTTTTACTTTCTCAATAGGTCCCAACGTATAATTTATCAGGTCAATAACATGAGAAGCATAATCCATTAAACAACCCCCTCCCTCTGATGGATCTGCCCTCCAGTTGCCCTGTTTTGGCCTAATTACTACCGGGCCGTATGCCTCACCTGCAAAATGGAATAAATCTCCGAGGTATCCGCCTTCAACAATTTTTTTCAACTCCCGAAATGTTCCAACAAATTTATTATGATACCCCACCTGGTTTACTACATTCTTATTTGCAGCCATTTCTACAAGTTCCTTTCCTTCTTCCAAAGTAAGACACAATGGCTTTTCAGCAAACACATGTTTCCCTTTCTCCAATACCTTTTTAACAATTGATGCATGAAATTTTGTTGGCACAGCTACAAACACAGCATCAGCCTGAACTTCATCAAGCATTTTTTCATAATCACTGTAACCAGGGATTTTCGTAAATTTCTTAAATACATCCAGCACCATTTTTGAAGTGTCACTTACACCCGTTACTTTAACATCCGGATGGGCTCCTAAAATGGACAAATGTGATATCCCCATCTTACCAGCACCAATTAAGGCAATATTTATCATATACGTTTATTTTTAAATAATTCAATGTATTGATCTGAAACCAAATCCCAGTTAAACCGCTCCTGAACATCTCTCTTCCCCTTTTCAGCCATCAGTTGATGTTTATTCGGGTTATTAAGCACCCATATTATTGACTCCTTCAGCGACTGAGCATCTCCGGATTTAAAGTGTACGGCATTATCCTTTGTTATGTAAGTATTCTCGATAATATCAGAGCAAATTAACGGAGTACCAATGCCCATAACAGTAAGTATAACCGGAGAAAGGCCTTCAATTAATGAAGGCTGAATATATGCAGATGCGTTTTTAATAAGAATGTTTGTGTCATCACCATAAACATATCCGGGAAAAACAATCCTGCTATCCTGAACGCTTTTTACTCTTGTTTCATAGTCTCCAGGATTGGGAGAGCCACCAATCATAACAAGTTTTTTGTCTGTCTTAATTTGCTGAAATGCTTCCGTAAGTAAGTGCAGCCCCTTATCCGGAATGAAACGTCCAACAAATAAAAAGTATTCCCCTCTTTTTAGATTTAGCCTGTCCAGTATTGCTATAGATTCAGGGATGGGTGGTACTTCTGAGCCATAAGGAATAAAATTATATTTCCTTTTAAATCTTTTTTCAAAGTACTCTTGTGTAAAAATATTATCAAAAGCAACTTTATTGGGCAAATATGCAGTAACATAGTTTGAAAATTTATAAAACAATTTTCCGTACCATGGCCACTTATCTCTTTTCCAGTCCATTGCAAACTGACTAACCACCACTTTTTTACCTGCCAGCCGTAAGAAAAAAGACCAGATACTATTTGCTCCACTGTGAAGGTGTATCACGTCGGCCCGGTTACGAAATATTACATCCAATGTCGCTTTCAATGAATGAAGAAGGGTGTCAAATCCTGCTTTTTTTATCGTTTTAAAATATTTCAGTTCTACTCCCTCGTAATCTATCTTCCTCTCCCCGGTATCTCCGGGATAGATACGGCAATAGGCTACCACCTTGTGACCCCGTTTTACAATTCTGGGGTATAATTCAAGGGCAAACTTATCGGATCCCGCGCCGCCAGACTTTGGTGGAATAGAACGGAATCCACCAAAAGCGGCTATTCTTAATTTTTCCATTTTTCCTAATCAAGATATCCCTGGTAATATTGATTTATATATTGCTTAAGCGCAATCCGCCAATCCTGCATCAGGTTTAACTTTCTAAGTTCAAGCTTCCGATTTATTAACCGCTCACAAGGTGGTCGTTGAGCAAAATATACATCTTTAAAGAAATCTGATTTTACACTTGTAATTTTTACTTTTTCTTTTAGGCCAAGTAAATCCAGCAACTCTCCTGCTACTTCCAGCCGACTTGTCTGTCCCCCACAAACCATATTGTAAAGGCCCCAATATTCATTTTGAATTAACGCCTTAACATTTTTTGCAAAATCATGAGTATAAGTAGGTGTGCCATCCTTATCGTCCACAATAAATAACTCTTTTTTCCCGTCTTTTAGCTGCTTCATAAGCTTTTGAATAAATTTTTTATCCTTTTGCGGTCCAGCCCCCATCATCCATCCCGCACGGCACACTAAAAACCTTTTGGCATTTTCAACAACAAACCGCTCTCCCATATACTTTGACCTCGCATAAGTTCCTAACGGGTTAGGTAAATCCCAATCATCATACAGATCCTTTTCACCATCAAATATCCCTGCCGTACTTATATATAATAACGGTATATCAAGATGGTTTGCTAAATACACAGCGTTCTCGACAGCCATCGTATTAGTCGCATACGTATCTTCTATATTTTGCTCACAAAATTCCAGATCTGTATAAGCCCCCAAATGAAACAGATAATCCGGCTTAAAATTCGTTACATCCTCCCTGTACGCTTCCAAATTTCTGAAATCAAGAAAAGAAAGCCATGACTCATTTACATCCTTATCTGTACATTTTATCTCATAATCATCTTTAAATTGCTGATAGAAAGCCTCTCCTAACATGCCTCCGGAGCCGGCGATATAAATCTTCTTTTTCATTTTTTCTAAAGGTTTATTACAAATTATACATTCAAATAAATTATTTTCTTGACCGAATAACTTTTCCTGGTATGCCGGCTACAATTGAATATTGAGGAACAGATTCCCTAACAATACTACCTGCCGCAACTATACTTCCTTCACCAATTGTTACTCCATCCAGAATCACAGCTCTTGTTCCAATCCATACATTGCTTTCAATAGTTACACCTTTCCTGATCTCAGGCTGCTCAACCATTGGCACACCTACATCAGAGAAACCATGCTCCTCAGAAAAAATAGAAACACCCGGCCCAAACATCACATCATTTCCTATTTTCACTTTTCCTCTTACCTGGATAAAACAATTCTGAGCAATACCAACATTATTTCCAATTTCCAATCCCTCCCCCAGATTTCGTATAACACCAGTACATTCTATAATGGTATTTCGGTGTATGGATACATTATTTCCCAATCTGATTCCTGACAGGCTAAGTGCATTTATTTCGACATTATCACCAATAATAATTGTCTTGCCCATTGTTATTTTATGACAATGCCGGATTTTACATCTTTTCCCGACAAACAAATAACCCCCGCAACTTTTCAGGAATAGTCTGTAGTAAAACCCTCTGGTCAGGTCAAAAAACTTTTCAGAAAGAATAACAAATAACTCCCTTTTGGACAAATGGGTGTCTACTTTGTAATTCTTTTTTCCAAGTTTTCTTATAATTAAATCAATTAAACTCACTGCTCACTGATTTAAATACCTGAATTAATTTTTCATAATGCAAATTTTCAGAATACTCACCTTTCAATTTTTCTTTTCCATTCTTGCCAAATTTCATTGCTTCTTCCCTGTTCTCAAATAAATATCTAACTTTTGCCCTCAGGTCAATATAGTCACCACAAGTAAAATGCAGTCCGGTTTGTTTGTCCGGAACAAGATCAATTAAAGTTCCCAATCTTGATGCAATAACACCTTTACAATAGGCATAACTTTCCAAAACTGAATTGGGCATATTATCATAGCATTCTGAAGGGCAAAGAGTACACAAACAGGACTCGAGGTACGGCATTATATCCTTAAAATCCATCTTCCCCAAAAAAGAAATTCTGTGACTTTTTCCTTCCAGGTACTTTTTGACTATTTCATCATATCCATCAATAGAGGAACCAATAATTACCAGCTTATACTCTGTCGATTCAAATGCTTTAACCAGTGTCAAAATTCCCTTATCTCTGTCCACCCGGCCGAAGTACAAAAAAAAGTCTCCGTACGTAATTGCTTTACCGCCCTCATTAGAGGTGTTAAAAAAAGTAGGGATACAATGAATTTTATCCTTAGAAATCCCAAATTCTCTAAACTTTTGGGCGGTAAACTCAGCAGGTATGATAAACCCTGATATTTTCTTTGTCGTCCGCCTGAAATCCTGGATTTTAAGAGCCATGACTTTTAAAAGGGAATTAGCGTACGAATTACCCACACATTTATATTTGATAGCATTGATGCGGCTTCCCCGAAGGCACCGTTCACAAACCTGGTTCTTCTGATATATATATAAAATATTATTAGCACATATGTGTCCGAAATCCGAAATTCTTTGCACAACGGGTACTTTCATTTCATACGCTGCATCAATAATACTTGCAGATATTTTATTCTGATAATACAAGACATAAATTAAATCAGGCCTTGTCTCCCGAATCATTCTTTTAAATTTTCTTTTTGCTTCGAAAGAGTATAACATCCTCCCAAGTACAGTAAAAACAGTCTTTAAGTTTGATTTTTTATACTCATTTGCATACACTTCATCACCGTTGCCAACGGCTTTCATAAAATAATTTTCATACTCTGAGGGTCTGTTTTTATTATGCTTTATACTGAAAGGCATGACAGTATGGCCATTTCTTTCTAATATCTCTTTGATATTAAATAGATACCTCTCCGGTCCACCTGAAATAAAATACCTGTAATTGGCAATAATAATTTTCATAGCTCCTGATAATATAGCATCTTTTATCCTTTGGTACAGCGATCAATACAAAAATTTTCTCACGGATATTTTTGCTCCCAACATATATTAAAAACTGGTTTACATCCATTTGTTCCACCACATCTGGAACATAAGGATCAGCCAAATCTGTATATCATTATTTGTTTTTCCCTCCAGAAAGTTTTTCCTCAACGACATTGCTTTTTTGATATCAACGTATTTGTGCTTCGAAAGTTGTTCTTCATTGATATAATGAAGAAGATAATGTTTCAGATCCGATGTTAGCCACTCGTTCATGGGAAAAGTAAATCCTGCCTTAGGCCTGTCCATTATCTCACGGGGGATATATTTATAAACAAGCTTTTTCAACAGGTATTTCGTCTGCCCGTTATTATACTTAAGATCAGACGGAAGTTGAGAAACAAACTCAATAATCCTGTGATCAAGCAATGGCTCTCTTCCTTCCAGCGCCACACTCATGGTTGCCCTGTCCACTTTTGTCAATATATCATCAACCATATAGGTTTTGTAATCATGAAAAAGAAATTTATTAATATTGTCATTCTCGCCGTTTATTGAACCGATATCATCCAGCAAACCAATTTTGTCGTCATATATTTTTATCAAAGAATATAAATCCTTATTTGAGAATTGCCTGTTATAAATATCTGAAATACCCCCCTTCTCATGTGTATTTAGAAGCTCAGTAGCTCTTTGAAATTTATGAAAGTGCTTCAAAGGAGGGAATAAACTCATAGATGTTTTAGTAAAAAATTTTGCAGCATCCAACAAAATTTTAGGGGAGCTTCGAATGTAATTGTCCACTTTTACAAGATGGTCATATTTCAGGTACCCGGCAAAAATCTCATCTCCCCCATCTGCAGATAAACTTACTGTAACATGTTTCCTGGCAAACTGGCTTACTAAGGTGGTGGGTATGGCAGAACTGTCACCAAAGGGCTCATCATAAATGTCCGGTAAAGTTGGAAAGATATCCTGCGCCTCTTTGGTTGTACAATAATATTCATGATGATCAGTTCCCAGATGGCTGGCTATTTGTTTTGCATAAGGTGCCTCATCCCATTTTTTTTCCGGAAATCCAATTGTGAATGTTTTTATCTTCTGGCTGTTATTCTTCTGAAGAATAGCTGAAACAATTGAACTATCATACCCTCCGCTCAAAAATACACCAACCGGCACATCACTAACCATGCGATACTGAAAGGATGATATAAATAGCCTCTCAACTTCATCCATTGCCTCTTGTTCTGAAATTTTAAGTTTGGGCTTATTGTAATAGTCCAATGCGTCCCAGTATTTATGCATAGTCACCTCCTTTCGGGTGATATCTATCTTAAGATAGTGGCCGGGATATAGTTTGTGTGTATCCTCAAAGATCGTATAAGGTGCCCGTATATAGCCATACTTAAAAAAGAGTGTTACTGCTTTTTCATTAATCTCTTTCTTAAAATTAGGATACGAATAAATGGACTTTAGTTCTGATGCGAACAACAAACAATCATCCTTGTAATAATAGTGCAACGGCTTGACACCTGCCCGATCCCTGAATAGAAAAATTTCCTGCTTTTTTAAGTCATACAAAGCAAAAGCAAACATGCCTATGAACTTTTCAATAGCCGCAAGACCCCATTGCTGATACGCCTTAATAATAACTTCTGTATCTGAATCTGAATGAAACTTATGTCCGAAACCGACAAGATCTTTCCTGATATCCTTGAAATTATAAATTTCTCCATTTAATATTATTACCACACTTCTGTCGTCGCTATACATTGGTTGGCTTCCATTCGCTGAAACATCCATAATGGATAGCCTCCGGTGACCCAATCCTATGCTTGCATTTCCCGCTTCTAACATAACAGTAGCCCCGCTATCCGGCCCCCTGTGATGCAAAACTTCGTTGGCAATATGAAGGTTTTTTTCTGTGAGTCTTCTTCCGAAATCGCAAAATCCAGTTATACCGCACATATTATTCGTAAATATTTAGGTTAATGGTTAATGAAAGCAGCAGGTAGTCTGAAAAAAAATATAGTAAATTAAACACTAAAAATTACTATTACTCCTTTTACACTAAACCTTTGATCAACAATATACTATACCATGCAGCCGTAATTTACATATCTAAAGTCCACAAAATAGATAATATTTGAAGAAAGTGGAATAGGAAAAACACGATTGGGCATTTACGATTGCAAAAGCTATTTCCTGGTCTTAGTCTTTATATCCCTTTATTTTCTCCTTTTAATAATTGCATCAATTACTGATAATCCATTTTCACTGGAATAAGTATGTGTTCCTAAAACATCGTTATTCCAATCGGGAGTAATTGCTGAAATTTTTTCCTCGAGATATTCTTTCTCATTCAAGATTTTGATTTCATTTAATATAGTCGAATACCCATATCTGAAAGAGCAATCCTGAGATGGCCGGTAAAGTTTCTTTCCATGATAAAAAATCCTTCCGGCTGGCCGGGATGATTTTATATCCGAAACTATAGGGTTACAGGGATGGCTTTCCCATTTTCCCGAAAACAAATCATCTCTTGAAAATAAAAACAACTCCTCAGAAGATGACACACCATTAAGCTCGGGCATATTTGCAAATAACCAGAATCGGTTATCCTTGAAAAAAATGGTTGTATCCACCGCCCTCACATTTTCCATCAGATTCATTTTGAACTTCCATTCATACGGAAAATTAACCGCCTCATATAATTGTATTGCAGAATTTTCCTGGCTCTCCGGAATTAAATAATACTGCTCCTGATGTTTAAATAAAAATGGATAGGATAAGTGATGAGGCTCCTTCAAAACTATGACAGGATCAGAGAATGAGCCATCCTTATTTATTTGAGTCACACATATGTGACCCTTTTCTTTTCCCTTTGTATAAATGACTTCCTCAAAAAAAATATAATGCTTCCCATCTTCATACACTACACATGGGTCTGCCCAATAACGGTCTTTTGGCGGTAATATTCTTCGATAGCGGTAAACAGATGTTGCATGGTTCGAATTATTGCTAAAAGAATACATAAGAATCCACTGCTCAAAATTGAATATTTTCCATAGTTTTCGCCTCACCCTTTTCCATAATAAAGGGACAATTAATTTTAATAACTCTCCATTTTTAGGGGTAGTATAGTTACGGCCTGAATAGAAATTCAAATTCTCATTTTCTGATTTTACTTTTTCAAAAAAAGATACTTCTCCAATTTCCTGAAGCTCTTTCAATTTCCTCGGGATAAAAAGTGAAGTCTTCCAGAAAAAATTATTTATCGTCTTTCTGGCTGATGTATCAATGGAAGACCATGACCGATATAAAACCTCGCCGCCATCAAGGTCCTCCGTTAAAATCTGTAATAAAGATCCTACTTCCCTGTCTCTTCTGAAATATTCCCAGTACCCAGCGGGGCCACCTCTGTAAACGTAGTTATCCCCATGATGATATGACCAAACTCCATATTTTGCAGCTTTAAGTATCTCTCCTCTTAATATTCTAAAACCCATTCTGATAAAAACATCAATCTTATATCCCTTAATCTTCTCAATATCAGTATCGGAAAGGTAATCAGAGAACTTCTTTTCAGTGCAGTTTACCTCCAATATGTCAACTGATTTCACAAGTTCTGTAATGTTCTTAAGGGCAAAAGCATCAGGCTCAGGCTTGGAGAAAATATTTTCGGCACGCAAATAAGTCTTAAAAAGACCTTCTTTGAATTTTTTTGTGTATTCCTTCAAAAATGTGATCTTATTATCTTCAGTTCCTTTTCTTTTCACAAGTAAAACAATCTCGGCATAATTACCGGAGACAATTCTCTCAATCATTTTATATTGCCAATGCGTAATATCAAATTCGTTTATCAGCAATCCCACCCGTATTTTATTCATATTATCAACCCCGGTTTAATAAGAAACGAAAGCTCCTCACAAAATTATTTTAAAAATCCTTAATTGATTTTGTTACCGATTAAATTATTATAGTGAGAGTAATAAGAATCTATCATCTTTTCTATTGAAAATTCTTTATTCACTCTTTCTTTCCCCTCGCTACCCATGTTAATCCTAAGAATCTCATCATTCAGCAGAATTTCTATTTTTGCCGCTAATTCATCCGGGTTTTCCGGGTTTACCAAAAATCCTGTTTTCCCGTCTACTACTATTTCCTTGGTCCCGCCGCCATCAGTTGCAATGACTGGTTTCCCCAAAGCCATATACTCAAGTATTGAATTTGAAATACCTTCTGTAAAAGTGGCTAATACACAAATATCCATGATGTTTATATATGATTCAATATCAGAATTCCGTCCCAATAGCCTGAAATATTCACTATACTCATCACCAGCCATTTGTTTTGAATCGGCTGAATCAGTATTATCACCTATTGCGAAAAAAGTAATATCCTTTCTCTTCTTAAAAATTATGTTGGCGGCAGCATAATAGGTTTTATAATCTTTAAAAATAGAGAAACTTGCAACCATGCCAACCACATATTTTGTTTGTACATTCATTTTTGTCAATAGCTGCTCTCTGGAAAAAAGGCTTTTGACCCTGCTAAAGTTAAATCCGTTATAAATACATATGCTTTTTTTCGCAGGCGCACCGTAAGCTGCTAACCCAGCTTTCGAATTCCCAATGATAACATTGCTGAATGGAAATGTGAGCCTGGCCCTCAACCATGTCTTATTACGAAAATTTCTTTTTTGCGGAGTATCCACCACCATCCCATTAACAAACTTAATCCGCAACATTTTACAAACCGGAACCAGGTAAACTGCAGTCATACTATCCCAGCAATGAACGATATCGGGCTTAAACTCTCTGCATATTTTGTAAAACCTGGAAAAAACTGAAAAATCTTTCTTCGTCCTTCGAATTACAAAATGAATCTTAATGTTCAAATCATAAATTTCCTTATAATGAACATCATCAGTCATTATTACCAGTCCTAACTCCACACCCGATCTTTGCTTTAGACCTTTTATTAATTCAAGTAGCCTACGCTCCTTTCCGCCAGCGGGAAAAGAGTCTATGAAAAACAGAATCCTCATGGTGGTCTTTAGATTTTTTTAAATGCGGATTATTTAGAATTTTAAAAAAACGTTGGCTTGCAGAATTGATGTCATGATTCAATTTTACATAAGAAATAAGGCTAACGTTATAATGATTAGCAGTAATATCAGCTTCTATATAGTCTTTCATCCTTTGTATATCGCCTTCGCAATATTTCCCAAGACCATAATTATTAATCACATCCCCGGGATTAACATGCAATGAAATAACAGGAATTCCCTGCGCCCAGGCTTCAAGGAAAATATTTGGAAACCCCTCAAAATTTGAAACGTTAATTAATGCTTTTGCATTTCCGATTAATTGCATTGTTTCTCTATGATTAAGCCGTCCTTTTAATTCTACATTTTCTATCTCCTTTAACTGCTCGTATATTACTCTTGTTTTCCTGCATCTGGGTTCTCCAACAATAACTATTTTAATTCGCTTGTCAAGAACTTTAACCAATTCCAAAAGATTTTTAGCCCCTTTCAACATAGTCAGAGAGCCGGCACTTATAAAATAGTCACCGGACTCTTTTTGAATTCTGGGAAGATTATTGAAATCAAAAATATTAGGAAAAATTCCCTGCTGACCTTTAATAGACTTTGACAGTATTTTTTGCCCGGAATGTTGAAGAGTAATGTAATCAGCTTTTCTTAATAGATACTTAAATGCCAGAATATTTGGCAGGTCAAGCTTTAAAAACTCGATTAAATTAAAACTCGGTACGTCTTTGTACTTAATTATCCTCCAAATACTAAACAGATCAATATCGGAAGCCATCCCCATAATAAACTTACCACCGGTTTTTCGGGCGGCCAGGTAAGAAAATAAATGATAATATGATCTTGTTCTTGCATAGTAGAAATCGGCCTTTTGCTCTTTCAACAATTTATATAAAGCAGGCAGCTTCCTGAAAAGCAATCCAATCACCGGAAATCCCTTATTCCAGTTCGGTACCGGAATAATCTTTATACCCTCCTCTGTAATACAAGATGTCTCAGTGTAGGGATCGATAACTACGACTTCATGCCCGGATTTTGCAAGGGATTTTGCGAGTAAAGCTTTTTGCAATTCACTTCCCCCAATTGTAATCCCATTAATAGCATCAGCTATTTTACCATAAAAACAAAACCTCATAGTGTACGTTTGTGCTTACAAAATAATAATAATATTACTATTTTTCTAATAAGCGGAGGAATCGGATCGCCGCTCTCTTAAATTCATGGTTTTCAAGTAAGTATGAGGAAACTTTCTTATTGTCAAATTGGGGACTCCTTTTCTCGTTAATATACTGCTTCATCCTGTTTATATCATCTCTGAAACAAATGCCCATATTGGATGTGTCAAAAATATTTCCCGGATTTACACGTAAAGATAAAACGGGAATTCCCATAGCCCAAGCCTCCAAAAAAACGTTGGGAAAACCCTCATGCTCCGATGTATTAATTAAAGCTCTCGCATTTGCCAATAATTGTAATGCTTCACTGTGCCTGAGTCTCCCTTTCAGTTTCACATTGGCTAATTTCCCCATTTCTTCAAAAAAAATAACAGATTTGTCATCATTCGGCTGACCTACGATAATAACTAAGTTGTTTTTATCTATGTCCTTAACTAGCTCGTATAATTTATCCACCCCCTTTACCTTTGACAAAGAGCCAACATAAATTAAGTAGTCTTTTAAATGCTGAGTACCTTGCGGCAAAGACTGGCAGTCAATTAAATTGGGGAATTGGATAATTTTTCCTCTTATGTTTCTAATAGCAGCAAACTGCCCCATATGCTGACAAATGACATAATCAGCTCTTTTAAGTAATCTCTTAAATACAATATCATTAGGAAGCCATTCTGTTAAATACTTAAATAACTTAAAATTTGCTTTATATTGAAATTTAAAAATTTCGTGATGAGTTAAAATATCCAGATCCGATGCCAGTGCCAATAGAAATTCTGCTCTTACTTTTCTGGCAGCAAAATAAGAGACAAGATTGAAATAAGATCTCATTCTCACATAATAGTAATCTGCTCTTTGCCGGACAAATATTTTATACAATGCCGGAATTCGATGAGAAAAGATTCGCAATATCCTGATTCCTTTGTTCCATTCAGGTACATGTATCACCTGAATACCTTCCTCCGTCACAAATGTATCTTCAGAAAAAGGATCCACAACAATGACAATATGACCTTCTTTTGCGAGTGCCCTTGCGAGTAAAGCCATTTGTAACTCCCCACCCCCAATGGTAGTTCCCTTTACAGCACCTGCTATATCTCCCCAAAAACAAAACTTCATTTGCTATCTTTCCAACAATGTAGTTACATTTATTTAATATATGCAATGTTCATCAACTCCCGGAGCCTTGCAGCAAAGATTTCAGAAAACACTATAGCCCCTTCTGCATTCAAATGTGTATTGTCCTTAAAAAGGTTCGTTTTCCCATAAATAGATTCATGCTTCGAATAATCAAGGTAATTCACATTACTAAACTGTGAACAAAATATTTCAATTTGCTTTACCATTCCATCATGCTTACTGTTTAACTGATATACTGGTGAACTAACTACAAAAACTCGTATACCCTGTAACTTACAATCCTCTATTATTTGCCCTAAATATGTAAAATTTTCTGAAGGCATCTCAATTGGCCCGTAAGCCATATTCACTTTCGCAGATAAACCGTTAGTATCAATAATACCCACAGCTGGCAAGTAGCCGCTTGCTGAATCTGAATTGCTCTTAATTGCGCCCTTTACTAAAGAGGCAATAGTGGAATTATATGGATAGATTGAGGAAAAATATTTCACTTTCCCAAATAAATTATCCCCCCCAAGTGCACTATAAATTAAAGTATCCCGGTCATAAAATGGTAATAACATTTTCCGGGCTTCTTTAGCATTCGGGATAAAAAAAGAACTTGGTGAAGCTTCAACGACTATATATTTTGGCAAACTCCTTTTCAAAGCCTCAGTCAACTGTATTCTTGAAAAAAGTAAGTCAGCACCCCCAATACCACAGTTATAAACACTCAAACCCGTTTTTTCCTTAATAATAGCTGGGATAAAATGATACTCTGCCCTGCTGCTCCCAAAAACCAGGATATCCTCATTTGCGGAATTTAATGTATATCGCAATTTGAATATCCCAAAATCGTTCGATTTTTCGTATAATTTTTTACATATGCCCCCTATACTCTTATCAGAAACAATGATTATTATTACAAATATCAGAACTTTAATAAATCCTTTTTTCATAGTCTTAAAATTGAAAGTAAATAAATTGCCCTCCATCAAAAACGCCTAAAAGCAGGATTACAATAATAAGTGCTGCATATGCAATATGTTCCTTAACCCAATGATTAGTCTTAAACGGCAAAGCAGTGTGGAGATAGTAGTTTTGCCTGATTTCAATAAATAATAACATTAAAATTGCTCCAATACAATAAATAAATTGCTGTACCTCCCCAATAAATAATGGGCCGTCAAAACTGAAGATGCTCTTCACAATCAAAAAAGCATCTCCTGTTGTGTTGGCCCGAAAAAAAATCCACGCAAAACAAGTCAGGATAAAAGTAAAAAGTATTTGAATTATTCGGTTTAACCAGGGAAGGCGGTTAATTCGAATTAATCCCTCCACTCTATTGCGCCATTTCTCTGTGACTATTGCAAAAACAAGGTAAAACCCGTTAAGACCTCCCCAGATAATAAATGTCCAGTTAGCTCCATGCCATAATCCACTAATAGCAAATACGATAAATAAATTGAAATACCATCTTGGAATTGAAACCTTATTTCCTCCCAAAGTAATATAGAGATAATCTTTAAACCAAGTTGACAACGAAATATGCCATCTTTTCCAAAATTCAGATATTGATCGTGAAAAATACGGCCGATTAAAATTAGTCATTAAGTTAAAGCCCATAACTCTCGCAGCCCCGATTGCAATATTACTATAGCCAGCAAAGTCACAATAAATCTGAAAGGCAAAAAAAACAGTAGCAACAGCCAATGTAATCCCCGTATGCTTATCTGGGTTATTATATGCAGCATTCACATAAATAGCTAACCTATCAGCAATAACGAGTTTCATAAAAAGCCCCCATAGCATTAACTTTAATCCATCAACTACCCGTTCAAAAACAAAATAATGTTTCTCATAAAATTGATGCAAAAGGTTTTGCGGTCTTTCAATTGGCCCTGCTACCAGCTGCGGATAGAACATTACATATAATGAATAAATCCCAAAATGCCGCTCCGCTTTTTGATTCCCTCTATACACCTCAATTGTATAGCTCATCGCCTGAAAAGTATGGAAGGAAAGGCCTATCGGCAATAGTATACTTAAGTTTGGAATACGATTCTGATATCCAAAGGAATTTAGTAAAACAGAGAGGTTTTCATTCAAAAAATTATAATACTTAAAAATAGCCAGCACTCCAATATTAGCTATCAGGCTTGCCATTAAAATCAGTCTCCTCCGTTTTCCAACAGCATTCTCAAGCCATATACCTGCAAAATAGTCCACAACAATTGTACCTCCCAATATCAAAATATACACAGGAATGAAAGCCATGTAAAAATAGCAACTCGCCACCAAAAGCATAAACCATCTGAACCGATGAGGCAATAAGAAATACAGTGATGTTACTATAATGAAAAAAAACAGGAAATGAATACTATTAAAGAGCATATACTATTTAATTAAACTAAAATAGAGTTTTCATAAGGTTATATAAGCCATTAGAATATCGCTATATAAATTATTTTTTCTCAACGAATATTATGCAAATAAGCCGTTAGCTACCAGCTATAAACTTTTGAATTACGTATCTGCCATAGAATGAGTTAAAACCTGGTTTTACAGAACGTAATAATTGCTAAAAATAATATATGATTTTCAAATTTCATAGCATGCTAGCCCTTATTTGGCTGAGGATAAACTTGCCGTATTAAATGCCCGGGGTTACTATTATAGCTGATCTAGCCCTTTGATAAATTGTGCAATTCGTTTAGCCTGATAATTGTAATTAAACACCCTTTCAGTAAGTTCTCTTCCTTGAATTCCTACATTCCGTAATGACTCATAGTTATCGATAACAAAATTGAGCTTATCAGCCAGTTGCTCATAATTACCCGGTTGAACCAAAAAAGAATTCACACCATCTATGAGAAAGTCAGAAACTTCGCCAACGTTTACAGAAATTACAGGTGCTCCAGTAGCTAAAAATTCAGTAAGCTTAGAAGGATATGAAGCTTCTGATTCCAAATCTTCTGCCCGTACCATAACCAATATATCAGAATGGCAGATGTAATTTGCAATTTCCTGCCTCGTAAGGTAGTCAAGTATTATTACTTTTGATTTAATTCCGGATTTTTCTATTAAATCAACCATTTGTCTTCTTTCACTATCAGTAGAAAATCCACCCAAAACCAAAGACACAGCATTTCTCTTTTGACAAGCAATTGCAAAAGCCCTAATTAACATATCTACATTATCCCTCTTAAATGTAAGAGATCCGAAATAGCCAATATAAAATCCGGGAATTGGCTTCTCACCCCCCTTTTTAAACCGGGAGGGATCAACAGTGCTTGGCACCACGAATAATTTCCCCTTTCTGATACCCCTCTGCAAGTGAAAGTTTTCGAGATACCTGCTTATGCAAAGAATCCCATGGCTAAAAAAACAATCTGTGTAAAATTTAATAACTCCTGCTTTCTTTCTAATTAACCCCTGTTGATAATTCCTAAGAGGGTGCTCATTACACTCTGTAATAACTTTAGCTTTAAACATTAAAGCTAAAACCCATCCAAAAAACTGAGTAATAAATGTATCACTCCACCTGTTAATTGCACTGATTTTATCTGCTTTATTTATTTGTTTTAAAATTGCATAAGTCTTCCGGTATTTTTTTATCTTATGCCACCTGCGCATAAAAAAGTATTGACTTCTCTGCTTTTGTTCAAATGGATTGTAATAAGATATTCCATCAATTATTCCATTTGGTTTATCCATATATATATTAGAGAAACAAATTACATAGACGTTAATTCCATTTTCCCTCAAGCCCTTTGCATAAGTATATATCCTGTTCGTTGCTGCCTGCCCTTCAGGAAAACTAAATAAATCACCAAAAATTACAATACTCATTTTAATTTCATTTGCCTCAAGAATATGAAACTTGCGCTTCCTTATTTTCATCCGGAACAATTTCCAAATCCCGATAATACCGGGCATATAATACAGCTAACACAACTCCCATTTCCGAGAAATTAAAATAAACAAAAGTAAGATTAGCTGCTGCAAAAGAGAGAATACCATAAAAACTACCCCAAAATCCATGTTTTTTTCCCACTAGCCACAAATCGTATAACAGATAAAAAAATGTAATAAATAAAAAAAAACTTCCTGCAATTCCATAAAAATATAGATAAGAAAGATATCCAATATGTATAATGGGTGCTTCATTCCCCATCAATTCAACAACATCC
The DNA here is from genome assembly GCA_044221225.1 of Chitinophagaceae bacterium. GTDB lineage: Bacteria > Bacteroidota > Bacteroidia > Chitinophagales > Chitinophagaceae > JJ008. The sequence goes on along the minus strand of JBGAPQ010000017.1, from coordinate 19,084 downwards.
TCCCTTGTTTGTGGCCCAACTCCAAACAAAGGGCTTTTAGGAAAAACCTTTCCAAAAACTTCAAACGAAGTGACTCTTGCCTTAGCAGAGCCCATTTCGTTCTCCTTCTCAAATATCCTGTTAGAAATAACTTCCTGCACATCAAAGCCCAATTCACCTGAAACAAAAACCATCATATAAAGCCCAAGAACAAAAATAAATATTAATGAAATTGCCCTGAAAAATGAGACTCCACGGGTAAAAATCAGTTGCGAAAAAACAATTAATGCGGAAATCATAACATAACGGGACTTTGTCAAAAAGGAAACAACAATGCCTGATATTAAAACGATTATAAATGATCGTGTGCCAGTTTGATAAAAATTCAGCAAAATGGCGATTAATATTGGGAAAGTAATTCCAATTGAATTTATGACGGTCCAGCTATAAATCGAAGAATTCCTGGTATCGCCCTCACCAACATATAGCGACATATCAATTGCCGTATTAAAAAAAAAGGATGGATCTTTAATTTGAATGATGCTAACTATTAAAGACAAAACAACAATCCAAAAAATATTTTTAGTCATTTTGAGCATAAATTTTTCTTCAAAAGAAACATGCTCAATAACAATGAATAAAGAACAGGCAAATACATGAATATCAGCAAAAATGAAAAAAACTTTATTTTGATCAGCTGGTATAGAATTTGTAAAAAAAGAGGATGCAATGTGGTATATAGTAAATAACAAAAAACAAATTAAGTACTTGGGTAGTTTTTTGTTTGTATTTGCCAGGAAATACAGTGCCAGTGGCAACAATATCAAGTTAAGCAAAAAGTTGATTGGCTTGTTAATAACAAAATGCAATACCCACGCCAATAATGGGTAGAAAGGGAAAAGAATAGAGAATAAATTTTGAACTAATTTATTCATAATCACAATATTTCCTATTCAATGAAACCAACATTCTTCTAATTATTACGATTTCCTCAATAAATATTTCTGGCTAAACTGTCTTAGCTTTATACCCGGTGAAAACCTCCATCTGGTACCATCAACAACCAGAAAATTACCCACACAATTTATCGTATGAAGGTTATGCAGTCCCCGATTACATTTATTCTTTCTATTTATCGATATATTCATATAAAATTCTTCGGAATATTCAGACTCTGATAAAACTTTAATTTTATTTATAATTATTGAATCGCCATAAGTAAACATACTGCTTTGTGCAGGTCGAAAAAGTTTTCCATCCGTTTCAATAATATTACCCGCTGGTCTTGAACCTTTTAATCCAGTTCTCACAGGGTTACCGCGATGTGCCTTATACTCACCCAATAAACTATCAGAATAATAAATATGTAACTCACTGTCAGCATGATGTCCATTTATAGTTGCGAATAGCCAATATTTATCATTATGCTTTATGATTGTCGAATCAAGTAAGGGCAAATTAATCAGATCTTTTAGAAAACAAAGGGATTTTTTTTTGACATCATATTCATAACATGTCAATTTTCCACTGCTGGATGCCTCGGGCAACAAATAAACTTTACCATTTTCAGAATATATAAACGGATAGGAAAGATGTGATTTTGTATCCAGCAAAATCTTGCTTTCCGTAATATCCAAATCTTCATTAAATATTGCTGCTGCGATTTTTCCATATCCTGTTGTATAAGAAAAATCTTCAAAAAAAAGAATATACTCCCCTTCATTTGCTTTATACAAAAAAGGATCTGCCTGAAATTTATCTGCAGACTTCACCTCCCTCCATGAAATATGGGGGTCAAATATTTTATTTCGAATAATACTGTTTATATCACTCCGGGCGACACCGAGAATCCATTGCTGAACAAAAAATTTTGAAATATATTTTAATATTAATCCGTTCATAAAACATCTCAATACACTGTTTGTACTGGCTCTAAACTTTTTTCAAATACTTTTTCTCCTTCATTAGCTCTCTGTGTTGTCTTATTGGAGAAAATGTCCATTTTTTTCCATCAACAACTATCAGATCATCAATCACATTTATTGTATGAATATTGCGCATGCCCGCATTCGACTTTTCCTTTCTGTTAATAGAAATCGACATATAAGGTTGTTCATCAATAACCTCCTCGCTTAATACATTAATTCTGTTTATAGTAATCGATTTACCATAATCATCTCCGCAGTCCTGGGTAGGTCGATATAATACTCCATCCACCTCAATAATATTACCTGCAGCTCTTATTCCATCCAATCCCTTCTTAATAGGATTAGCAGGATGAGGTGCATATGGACCCAAAAGATTATCGGAAATAAAGCAAACCATCTCATAATTATCCTGATTGCTTTTTTCCCGAACAGCACCCAAAATCCAATACTTACCTTGATACCGAAAAATATTACTATCCAGTAACGGGAGGTCAATTATTTCCTTTAGAAAACTCAAGGATTTATTACTAGGATTATACTCATAGCAAGATAATTTCCTGCTTCTTGATGCTTCGGGAAAAACATAAATCTTACCATTTTCACGGTAGATATACGGGTATGAGAGATGGCTATGTGTATCAAGTATTATTGTATGATCCACCTGATTAAACTCTTGATCTACCGTAAGCAATGCTAACTTCCCATAGTGATCATCGGTTGTAACATCCTCGATAAAAAGGTCATAAGTATTATCTCCCTGTTTAAGAAAAAAAGGGTCCGCATATTGGCGGTTTAACTGCCCTAAATGCAACCATTTAATTTCCTTGTCAAAACGTTTTTTTCTAATAATGCCTTTTATATCGTCCTTTGCAAATCCAATTATCCATTGTTTTACAAAAAAGCGGTGATTAAAATGAAAAATAATTTTATCAATAATCCGAAGTTTCATTAAAAAAAATTTCTCTTCATAGATAAACTTACTTAAATGCTCAACAACCTGCGCAAATATCCGTTCTATACGAAAGACTTGATACTTCTAATTACACGGCTCATATCCTCATCACTTAATTCATAATACAGAGGAAGGCGTAATAGCTGATTTGAATATAAATCACTATTTACTAATTCAGGGCCACTATACTGCCCTTTATAATAAGGGCTGCAATGAAGGCTGAGGTAATGAGAAACAGCCCAAACATCATCTCTTTTTAAATGCTCAATCAATGTAGTTCTTTGCTTATTGGAGGAGCATACAATATAAAACATATGCGCATTATTTGTCGCATACTCTGGTATAAATGGTAATCGAATACTCATTTTCTCACTCCAGTTCTGCAATTCGCTGAAATAAATATTCCAAAGTCTCTTCCTCTTTTCCTGAATATTATTTAAATGTTCTATTTGAGCATAGAGATACGCCGCATTTATTTCAGAAGGTAGGAAAGATGAACCCGTATCTACCCACTCATATTTACTCACAATACCTCTGGAAAAATCTGACCGGTTGGTACCTTTCTCCCAAATTACCTCTGATCTATGAATTAGTTTATTGTCATTAATTGCCAAAAGCCCTCCCTCTCCCGAATTAATATTTTTGGTCTCATGAAATGAAAAAGCCGCCAAGTGACCAATAGAACCCAGCGGTTTCCCTTTATAAAACGAATCTATTGACTGAGCCGCATCCTCAATAACCAACAAATTGTATTTAGCTGCAATTTGCATAATCACATCCATATCACACGAAATTCCGGCATAATGCACCGGAACGATTGCTTTTGTTTTTGGTGTAATTAAGCTTTCGATTTTATTTACATCAATATTCGGATTTTCTGAATTACTGTCAGCGAATACAATTTTAGCGCCCTGGCGAACAAAAGCTAAAGCAGTTGAAACAAATGTATAAGAGGGAACAATAATTTCATCCCCAGGCTTTATGTCTGTTAAAATTGCAGACATTTCAAGCGCATCAGTACAAGATGTAGTCAATAAAGCTTTTTTAAATCCGCATATATTCTCAAAATAGGACTGACATTTTTGAGTAAATAAGCCATTTCCGGAAATCTTTCCGGAATACACTGCCTGGTACATATAATGCATCTCCTTACCCGTTAGATAGGGCTTGTTAAAAGGAATTCTATTCATATCCATTTCAGAATTATTTATTATTTGAAATATTTTATACGTTATGTAAGAATTAGTATTTCCCTCAAAATCTTACCCACCCACCTTTACCCCCGTATACAAGCCCTTATATATGTACGGCTCATAGTTTTTCTTTTTCATTTCCAGTACAATTTCCTGAACCGGATATTTTACTCTCTTGAACTTATAATTATTCTCCGATAATACTAAATACGATGCTGCAGGATTTCCATCTCTTGGTTGGCCTACTGATCCGGGATTCAAATATTTTTTGGGGCCGATATCTTCATTTCTTGGAATATGAGTGTGCCCTGAAATAAGTATATCATATTTGAAATTGTTTCTCTCCAAATAATCCTCATCAATTGTCTTTATATATTCATCTATTGGGTCTTCTAATCCACCATGCACACAAAAAACACTTTTAGTCCCTATACTAAACACAAAGCTATTTCTGCAAGTACTCAAAAAACGAAAATTACTATCAGTAATATCCTCAAGTTGTCTATTTAATATTTTTGTACATGTTTTCGACCTTTCAATTATTCCGTGATTGTGAATTAATGCATAATCATGATTGCCCATTAAGGATGCTATTCCAAATTCTCTGATCGCTCCTATCACTTCATTAATCATACAATAATACCCAACAAGATCTCCAAGGCAATAAATCTCATCAACTTCCTCAGTTCCTATATCAGCCAAAACCGCTCTTAAAGCTGGATAATTGCCATGAATATCAGAAATAATGGCAATTTTCATTTTGGTAAAAAATAATCAGAGATATATCGAATTACTTTACCTTCCCTCTTAGGAGTTTCTACAATTTTTTCCCCTCTAAGAAAGTATTTTAAACACATTTCTGGCTCATTATACCCCATTAAAGTTCTTATTGAGCAAGCACTTGATATCCTGGGATTGATTTCAAGAAGCAGAACTTTATCAGCCTCCTTTCTTACCTGGATATTTGTAGGCCCTTCAGGCTTAAGGATCATGCATAATTGTTTTACATACTCAATAATATCATCATCATACGCTAATGTTGCAAGCCGGGTGGCCCCTTCGCCTGATAGTTTGCGATTCAGTATAATATTATCAAAAAAACCTCCCTCCCCATCTCCAAATACCGCAACAGTATATTCTGACTCCTCGGTGCCTACTATTTTCTGATAAATACAATTATTTTTGTGCTTGGCCGTGTAAAATTCAAATTCTCTCTCCGTTTTTATTACCTCTATTCCTTTAGATGCATAAGACAAAATTGGTTTAAATAAAAACGGAAGTCCAAGCTCAGTTACACAATCCGAATATGAACATCTACTTAAAGTTGGAATGAGGTTAATATCAAACTGGCTCAAATACCTGAATGTTTCAAATTTATTTTTGGAGAGCTGAATGCATAAATCATTATTAAGAACAACCTTTGTTTTAATAAACTCCTTGCCAGTCCAAATACTATATAAGTCCTGCTCAATACCCGTAATTATCAGATCGATATTATGATCCGTTATAACATTATTAATAAATTCAATATACTTAGGAGAGTCAGCCCTCTCGCTTTTAATAAAATGGTCGCAGTTAAAACGACCGTACGCATCATCGTAAATATCCATTCCTGTTACATTGGTTTTTATTGAAGACTTTTTCAAGCTCTCAACAATACCATAACCGATAATAGCTCCAACTCCAGTAACCAGAATATTATACATCACTACAGATTTTGAGCTCTTTATTTATTAACTATTTTCCACCCGATTTCTCATGTCCGGTTCTTTGTAACTTTTTTATAGGTGTCAATCAACACATCTTTAATAAAAAAGACATTCTTATCTGACAAGACTCCGGTTGGAATAACATTCTTAAACCCTCTCTCCTCAATTCGCTGTTTAATTGTTAGCATATTTGAAATATTTCTAACCGAAGGTAATGGGAACCCGCCACCAGCAGGTTTTTCTACTTTGGAGAACGTCACTTTATAAGTATCGTCAATCACGCCGTATGATTTCAACTCTCCTTTAGCCATTGCAAGGATTGAATCCTCATCTTTTGCATCACCCGGCAAAGCCCAGAATTCAACACAAAGGGGATATCCATGTTCTGCCGCTGCTGGGCAATAATTTGTATAATTTGTCACCCGATACGTACGAAACCCCTTATCAAATGAATAGAAATAATACAATTTTCCCATTTGAGGTAATTTATCAAAAAAGAAATTTACATAGAGGCCTTCCGTTTGTTTTTTGTCATATACCAGATCACTGCAATCGACTTTAAGGCTGCTTGCTAAAGAAGGCAAACCAGCACTCCAGAAAATCTCCCGTACAGGGAATATTTGTGAATTATTATTATTAGTTGTAATTGTTACAGCGGTCACTTCATTATCTTTTACTTCTGCTTCGCTTACAACACTGGAAGTTAAAAACTGCACTCCCTCACTAATAAGCAGGGATTTCAACTTTTCCAAAACCAATATCATCCCATATTTCTTTGGATAAAACCCTCGTTGCGGGTTATTACGATAAGGCGGAAGACTCATTTGTTCCGGATAGCATATTCTTGCCCTTATTTCATCGGACTTCATTAAATCATTCATTATCTCCGGCTCAAACAATGCAACTCTGTTCACAGTAGTTAAGTGTGTTGCAACATTATCCAGGTTTCTGGGATGAGTTAAATAAAATTTTTCAAGAATCGGAACAAATACCTCATCAACAACTGATTGGCCAAAATGATTCGTTAACGACTCATAAGCATTAGTCCCCGAATGAAGTTTTTTATCCTTATTACTCCTTATGGCATGAAATATTTCCGCAACAAACTTTTTCCATTTCTCTTCTGGAAAGTTCCTCAGGTCAACATATGCGGTCCCCTCCTGCAGTTTACCATTAAAAAACAATCCTGCTATATCCTTATAATTATTTTCCAGAATATTCCATTCCTCGTCAGGCATAATTTTAGTAATTAACTCATCGATTTCCGGAATACTTGATTCATAGTAGATATGCATGCCCATATCAAAATAGCCATACTTACCATAATTGAAACTGCCAAATTGCCCCCCTATATTGGGCTCTTTTTCAACTATTACAATATCAGCTTCAGGGTTCCTGTATAGCTTAATCATTCTGGCCATTAACAGAGCAGAAAGGCCACTACCTACAATAACTGTTTTTTTTGTGTCCATAAATTAATGATAAGGTTAAAATATTAATTATTCAAATCAGTATTTTTCAAAACAACATCACCTGGAAGTAATGCTGTTAATCTTCATGTTGACTAATATCACTGCTAGGCTTTTCATACAGAACAGACCGTGATGGCAGGTAAACTCCTTTTTCAACAGTGTCCTTCATTACAATCGCACCTGCTCCAACCAAAGTTTCCGGCGCTATAGTAATCTTATGATTTAACGTTGAATTTGTTCCAATGAAACAATTTCTTTTAATAGTAACAGTGCCAGAAACTGCAATATTAGTCGTAATATAGCAGTGATCCTCAATTATCGCATGATGAGCAATAATACTGCCCGCCCATATTACTACATTGTTCCCGATTTTCACATATGGCTGAATAATATTTCCCTCCAAAATAAAACAGTTATCTCCTGTCGGATATTGCGACAGATATATGCAATGAGAGCTGATGTAATTTGCCATAGTGTATCCAAGTTCCTTGCATGTATAATATAATTTCTCCCTGATCTTATTCATATTTTTATACCCAACAGCCACAAATGCTTCAAATTCAGACGGCGGGTATTTTTCCTTAATATCTTCCAGTGCAGTTACCGGAAGTCCTTCAAAAAGCGTATTAGTGATATATTTTCTGTTTACGGCAAAACCAGCTACTTCATATTCTGAATCAGTATCGAAATAATACTTTGCCATTATCGCATTGGAAGTGTTACCAATAATAATTAGTTTCTTAGTTTTTTTCATACTAATTAAATGATTTCATGTACTGAGTAGCATTGGGACCTTCATTAAATATAAGATCCAGTATACTTACTCCATGTACAAAAGGAGGATAAAGTTGTCCATATTCCTGATATCCGGAATAATCCATCCATGTTACAATCATACCCTCCCGGTTAAACAATGTCTCATCCAAATAAACCTTAGCTGCCGGCCCGCATAGATATTCTGTGGCTTTAAGCTGCTTACATAAGTCTACCAATCTTTCTGTTTTACCGGATACGGTCACAAAATCTGTGCTCTTGTGAATCGGTGTCGTGATATTCAAAATAGAGTTTACTGCTTTTATAAACTCGTAATTTACATCACATAAATACTGATGGTTTATGTTCATGTAAATCTCTTCAAAATACTTCTTATACTCCTTAAAATATTTCGCTTTTGCGTAGGCATTCTGCAATTTAAACCAGTGCTTTCTGGCCCAATCATTACCGGCCACTGTTGCCTCATTAATCTTTATTTCGTAACTATGTTTTGACACAGGAATCGTAAGCCATTCTTCTCCCTGCGCTGTCTTAATTTTATTGCGATTTCGCCAATCCAGTTTAGTATATTGTACATCATCGTAATAAACAAACTCATCCGCCATGTTGATTAAATCAAAATATCCTTTCCATGGAATATAATTAGATTGGGTTATTACTATCTTTTTCATATATCAACAGATTTGCACAATTGTGAAATTCTGATTTATCGATTATGTATGCAAAGGTTTTGAGGTGCTGTTCATTATTAAATCCGCCCAGTGCTGCATGTTTACATCCGGCTGAAAAAGCTCCATTCCCAAATTGCGGCAATTAACTTTCATTTGCTGATACTCCTCATCTGATAAGCTCAGTATTTTCAACATACCAGTTGCCAGATCTGAACTATCAAAAAGCCGGGCTAAATAACCTGTTTCCCCTGTTTTCACCAAATCAAGAGCAACACCATTCTCAAATGATACAACTGGTGTACCTGCCATAATGGACTGATTTATCATAGTGGGTCCGGCATCCTGAACGGAAGGGCAAACATAAATATCAGCAGCCTGGTAGGCTGATGCAATTCCATACCCATTATCAACCATCCCCATATAATGGTATTCAAATGGCATTTTGTCTTTGATGCTTTCAAATTCCTGTCCGGCAATTAATAGCAGAATATTATCAGCAATTTGAGGCTTATCAAAGAGCATTGCCTTTAATTTTCCTAATGCCTCGAGCAGATAATCAAACCCCTTCCGTTTGTGGTCAAGATAAACAGCTCCAAAAAAAATTACTTTCTTTGTAAGTGAAATTCCTACTTTTTCCCTTGCTTCCACTTTTGAGACAGGTTTAAAAATTTCATGGTTCATGGAAGTAATAAGCTTATGAATCGGAAATCCTTTGAACAAAGAACTTCTTTTGGCCTGCCGGTACTGCCATTCATTTCCGATTACAATCCTAATATCCGTTTTATCCAAGTACTTCTTCTTATACACCATATTTTTATAAGTAATATCTTGTGGATCTGAAGAATACAATCCTGGACAATTACCACAATTGCTTTCATAACCAACGCAATCCCATGCGTAATGGCAACCTCCTGTCATAGGAGCCATATCATAAAAGGTCATGAATACAGGGGCCCCGGTTATCTTATGCAATTCATAGACATTTCTGTAGCTAATAAACTCTTTTCCAAATAGCAGGATAATAACATCAGGAATAAATCCAGCTTTTTTCAGAAATTTTTTGGATCTATAGTATTCTTTTTTTTCATTCAGATTGTGAAAGTGATAATCCGGATTAGCAGGTCTCTTTTTGATTAATCCCAGTTTTGTAAGAAGCTTATAGTTAAATTCCTTTCTCTTTAACTGAAACCAGGTTTCCATATTAATGATTCCATCCGGATATTCTTTAGCATAACTATTCACCAATACTCTGACGTCATGCCCTCTTCTTCGTAATCCCTGAAATATATCATAGACAGGTCCTCCGGCACCTACTAATGGGTTATTCTTATAAATCATTAAAATATTCATCCCAGTATCAATCTTCTTATTCAATGTTTTGTCAATTAATTTTTATCAGATTTTATCAGGTAATAATTACCAAGAAATATAGCATCTATTCCTGAGTCAAAGAAACATTTAAGAGCTTCCTTTGGATTATTAATAATTGGTTCACCCATAACATTGAAAGATGAATTCATCAAAATGTGTTCTCCGGTTAAGTTTCCAAATTCATTGATAAGTTCCCAGTATCTTGGATTAGTCTCCTTTCTTACCATTTGCGGCCTTACAGTACCATCAACATGCACTACGGCAGGAATTGCATCCCTCTTTTCATCCGTAACATCAAAGGAAGTAATCATAAAAAATTCATCCCGGTAATCTTTCAGATAAACTGCTCTTTTTTCATATAATAAGGAGGGGCAAAAGGGCCTGAAACCTTCCCGAAATTTTACCCACTTATTAATAATATCTTTATTCTCAGCTTTTAAAGGACTCATCAGTATTGACCTGTTACCCAAAGCCCTTGGGCCGCATTCCATTTTCCCCTGAAACCAGGCAATAATCTGGTTCTGTGCCAATAATTCCGCGGCTTTCTTAGATGGATTGTCTGTATAGTTATAATGTAATTTTCTTACTTTAAGTAAAGATTCAATTTCCTCATTGGTGTATTCGGGTCCACCATAAAGGTTATCCAAATCATAGCCATTAAATGCATTATGTTTGTAATATTCCAATAATGCAGCGCCTACTGCCAAGCCAGAATCTCCTGGATTAGGATAAATATGCTGTTCAACTATTCCACATTCGGCCCGATTGTTCCATATACGCTGGTTTAATTTGACATTGAGCATTACGCCTCCTGCAAAAGCCACTTTCTTAATGCCCGTTTTTCTGACCCAACCAAAGACCAGGTTCATAACAACATCTTCTAATATTCTTTGAGCCTTAGCAGCAACATGCTCCTTTCCATATTTCTCAATCAATTTCTCCACTTCTTTAGCTTCATCAAAATGAAACTGAACTGAGCCGCTTTCATCCCAATAATAATCCTGTCCAAGGGTAGAGGGCCTCACTAGTTCATCCCCCTTAAAAATGGGAAAATATTGCTCCAGTTCATTACCACATTTGGAAGGGTCGCCATAAGGAGCTAAACCCATAGTTTTGCCTTCACCGTCCCCATGAATCCAATGCAAACCCTCGGTTACAACACTATAAGCCCATCCAATTGAAGCCTCCTTGTAGTAACTTTTTAGCAAGTCAATTTTATTCCCTTCCCCCATCCAAATCGAAGTACATATCTTATCTCCAGCTCCATCGATAGAAAAAATGAGGCACTTATCGTTTGATTTCCGGGTAAAATATGCGCTGGCCGCATGTGTAAGGTGATGGTTATTGTTTACACATTTTTTCTTATCTCCTACAATGTAATCCGGGTAGTATATAGGTAATTTCAGATTATTATACTCGAAAGTCCTCCTGAAAACCGTTTGGACTACTTTTTTCGCCAATTTCTTATACGCAGGTTTTTCCTGTATCAACCCAAAAATTGTATTTAATGCATCAGAATTATTTTCATTTGAAAAACTGATATAGTCTAACTCATTAATATTGCTGATTCCAGCTTGCTTCAGGCAATAAGCAATTGCCTTTAACGGTGCATTACTTGAGTGCTTAATTCTGGAAAATCGTTCTTCCTGTACATCAGCGATAATCCTGCCATCCTTGACAATAGCCGCTGAAGAATCATGTCCATGATGAATACCTAATACTATCATATTGATTTTAGTTTTAAAAATTTATTTATTCCATATACCTGTTGCTGTATTATTAATAATTTTATAATACTGCATAGAAGACCAAATAGCCGCAATAACACCTAAAATAGTTGTTGATAATACCACTCCTGCACTTCCAATTTGCCTTCCTAAAAAAAGTGCCAGCGGTATGTTTATAAGCGCACCCACAATGGCGCTATAAAACTGTAATCTAAGTTTACCAACCCCATTCAGAAATATCGAAAATATAGTACACCATGCGTTAACAATAATATATATAGCCAGAATTACAGAAAGTAGGAAAGGCACTTTTACCGTGTCTCCAACCCACAAAGCATATACCTTATTCGCAAAAATTAGCATCACAATTACACCTAAGGATAATAAAAACCATATTTTCATTAAGTTCCTTATACTGGCCCTAATCCAGTCATACTCCTTTTTTACATATGCTTCTGTAAATGCACTCCAAAAAGGTGTGATAATAATACCAAACGCCATCGGAACAACGCTAAAATATTTAAATGCAATGTTGTAAGGAGTAACTTGTTGAGGATAAAGCTGTGCAATAATTATTACTGTTGTTTCAAAGACAATTATAAAAGCGATCTGGATTATAAAAAATTTCAATCCAAGACTCATCAAATTCTTTGCATATCCAAACCTTACATATTTTGTGGAAGGAGCATAAATCCGGTATTTCCTGGAAAAAAACCAAAAACTGGCTGTTAATAACACAATTAGTTGGGTACCAACAAAACTCAACCCCAGGTAAATCAGATTTCCATTAGTTGTTTTAGTAAGAATAAATACAATTATTAATGACAGAAGACTTGCGAGGAAATTAAAAAAGGATGCTTTAGCAGGTTGCTGATCGGCACTTAGAATAATTGTTATTAGCTGTAACACAAAATCAAAACAAAAAAAACCAAAAACAATTAATGCCAGCAAACTCAATTCCCCAGCCATGTCTGCAGGTGTATTCAAAATTGTTGACCAGTCAAGAAAAGGGTTTATTAAAAGAAATAACAATAAGACAAAAGCGCCAATTAAGGCCAAAATTGCATATGTTGTGCTAACATAAATTCTGGCCAGTTCATCTTCACCCTTTGCTTTAGCCTCAGCAAATCTGTTTCTAAGACCATTTCCAAATCCAATATCAAAAAAACTGAACCAACTTACAAGAGAACTTAATGTAAGCCATATTCCATATTGATTGGGGTTTACATAATTAATAGTAAGAGGTACGGAAATCAGGCTTACCGCGATACTTCCTCCTTTGATCAGAAAAGAAGCTAGAATATTTTTTTTTGCATTTACAGTCCTGTCATGACCTTTTGAAATAAGGTTACGGATATATGCAACAGACCTGTTCATGCTTTTGGCTATCATTGTTTGAAAACTATTTTTTTTTCTTTAGAGATCCGTCTTTCATAAAAATTGTTTCCTCTGGCTGATTGAAAAAATTTTCGACAAAATAATAAGAATATCTGTTTTTTACACTATATAATAGTCAGGAATTTATTTATTTGATAGCCAAGCGAGCCACAATAACGTAAACATTGGAAAATTATTACCTCAAATTATCAAAAGTAAACGCTGAGTTGTGGTCATGAGGAATATTAATTGCAGAAGTTTAGAACCCCGGAAAAGAAACCAGCCTGGTAAATATATGCTTGCCCCATTAGCATTATTGCTATATCGTGGGATGCTATTTGTTTACTTGCTGAAATGATTGGCAAACAAGCTGTTTCTTGCTACTTCAAATGGCAGAATAACCCTTACCAATCAACACCGGAGTATCTCTTTTCTCAAAGATTCTGTACTATATTTCGTCAACAATTTCTGCCAGTTCTAAATCCCTTTTATTTTGCTGCGTATAGCGGATATGATATTTCAGGCTGCGGAATAAAGGTACCGGAGCTATGTATTACTTCAACGTTAGTAGTATCGATTTCAACATACATCAGGTAGCCTAATGATGGCAAAGCAATTTTAGCTGTTCTGCTCTTAACCGAAAGTACCCTTCCCTCATGAGCCATAAGAGGCCCTCTAAGCACCCTTACGCTGTCAGAAACATTGATAGAAGTTTTTTGAAGCATTACATTTGTATGCGCATTTAGAAAATCCTTAACGGCCGTTATTTCATATTCATTAATGACTGCTGGTTTACCCAACCAATATACCAAATTCACTACGCCAGTAATTTGCTTCAGTGAAAAAAGCTCTTTCTCTGATACATTTACAAATACGTAAGAAGTGAACAAAGGTACATTTACGATCTTTTTACGATCACTCCATTGACGTACCACCTTATTTAAAGGACAGTAGTTTTCAATACGACTACGGGTTAAAGCTTCTGCAACTTTTTTCTCCCATCTCGGCCGGGTATACACCGCATACCACTTTTTGTTTTCATTCATAAAACCAGGTTTAAAAATTACAATTAATTACTGAGCAGAAAATTCTGCCGGTCGTTCACAGTATTGAAGCTACTCAGCTTAACTGGCTTATACATAGGTACGGCTTCGCCAAAATCAGTCACAGTGGGTACCGAATTATTACTATTTCCTAAAAGCCTTTCAAACTAAAATGTCCTCCCATTTAAATATCCTATCAGCCAGCATCGCCTGTTGCTAATTTGCTAACTTATGCGACTTATGTTTTTTAACTCTTTTCTCATCCTGAATGTATCCATATCCGTATCCATATCCATATCCATTCTTACTAAACCCCCGTGACTTCACGCCATTAAAAACAATAGCAATATTTTTTAATTCATTGATCTTATTATTCTCATCCAGACGCTGAACAGAAATTTTGCGGGTGTGTCTGTGCCTGATTACATATAAGGTAGCATCGCAATGAGAAGAAAGAATATATGCATCTGTCAACAACCCTACAGGTGCCGAATCAACTATTATGAAATCAAAAATCTCCGACAAATACTGCAATAGCTCGGGAACTTTATCACTCAAAATCAGCTCAGAAGGGTTGTTAGGCAGATTAACTCCCGCAGGCATTATGAAAAGATTTTCATTAATTGAAGTACGACGGATAACCTCTTCCGGCTCTGCCTGCCCGGTAAGAAAATCTGTCAACCCCATATTAATATTTGTAAAATTCAGTTTTTGGCAAAGTGTAGGGTCACTTAAGTCAAATTCAAGTACAACCACTTTTTTTCCTGCTAATGCAAGACTTATTGCAAGGTTAACCACAATAAAACTTTTGCCTTCGCCGGAAACGGTAGACGTTACCAATAACTTCTTTTTATCGTTTTTAAGCCCTATATAAGGCAGTGACGTTCTTAAATTGCGGAACTGTTCAGCAATAAAAGTTCTTTTGCCATCCCCAAAGACTATTGGCTCACCTGATTTATCGTATACAATCTCCCCAATTACCGGAATTGATGTATATGCTTCTATCTCATGCCTGAATAAAATAGTACGTTTCAGCATTTCATTGGCAGTAACCAATCCAATACCCAATACAAAAGACAATAAAGTGGCCATGATATATATCTTCTTCCCGGGGCTTATAGGACCGATAGCCAAAGCTCTGTCCACTATGCGACTATCTGCGATAGAAGACGATAAAGCCATTGCCGTCTCTTCCTTTTTTTGCAACAAAAAATTATAAACACTGCTCTTAATGCTCTGCTGACGGCTGATTTCAACTAAATCTCTCTCCTTTTGCGGAATACTACTCAACATAGAAGAAAACCGATTATTAAGTGCATTCAGATTATTCCTGCTAGTATTTAATCCTGCTTTTTGGCTATTAATATTTTCTAAAATACTTGGTTTTATTTTTTCAATCTGGTCTCTTAATGATAGCGCCATGGGGTTATTAGGCGCTGTTGTTTTACTCAGCTTTTCATACTCCAGTTCGTAATCATATAATTTATTTACTAATTGAGTAAGAAGGGGGTCATTAACTCCAACAGTTGATGGAACAATTCCTGCAGTCTTATCTTTAGATTTTACATAATCCTCTACTTGCTTTAAAACGTCTAATTGAACATTGACATCACCGATTTTCTGGCTAAGTGTACTTACATTTTCCAGAAACAGCGTTCCCTGTGAGCTAATGTCTATTGCGCCGCTGTTGGCTTTGTATTGCTGCAATTTTTGTTCGATAGAATCAAGATCTTTTTCTACAATTTTTAAACGCTCTTCTACAAAATAGAGAGTATTTGCAGCCAAAGTGTTTTTATCATTTAAAGCTGCTTCACTATAAGAAAGAACCAACGCATTTAAAACATCTTCTGCTCTTCTAGAGTTCTCATCAGTAAATTTCAGATTAATAACAGAAGAGAGTTTACTAACCGAGGAAGCTTGCAGGCTTCCCTGAAGGTAAGTGGCAATTAATTTGGGATCAACCAAGTTAAAATATAAAGGCCCCTCTGTAGGTTTTTTTATCAAATTTTGAGGTACAAACTTTAGTGTACCATAAGGAGTATTCACCCATTCATTCAGTGGGAAAGTATTGGTTCCGATAATAACTTTTGTTCCGGCTGAATCAATATCATAATAAACGTCTCCTGCCTGCTGTGTCAGAGAATCCGGGCTCTTAGCTTGTACAATTATCGGAGAGGATGAATAGGCGGATTTTCTTTTTATCTTACCTTTCTCATACAAGGGGGCATATAAATGAAGTTTCTTTGCCACCCGATAAAGTAATTCCCGTGATTTAATCACCTCAATCTCATTTTCAATAATCTTCGTAGTTGAAAGTTGATTTAATGCCTCTAACATTTTTGATTCATCCTGGCCCTTTTTTTCATCTTTCACCAAAATAGAAGCACTTGCAATATAAAATGGGGTCGTTTTATAACGTATGTAAAGCCAAGCCCCTGCTATTCCCAAAACAAAAAGAATCAGGAATAATGGCCAATAAGGGAAATACTTGAACCATAATTGGCCAAAGACATTTTTTTCCTGGGATTCTACTCCCTTTTTTTGAACAACTTGCATAGCTTTCTTAGTTATTACTTACAAGCAACCGGTCAACAACAATTACAACCAGAGATAAAGCACTGAGCGCCGCAGGCACCCATTGCCCGTTTGAGTTGGCTGAAACTACCCTTGTTTTGTTCGGTTCTACATATACTACATCATCAGACTTTAAGTAATAGTACGGTGATGATAAAAGTTCGTTTGAGTTCAAATTGAGTCGCTTGATAATTTTTTGACCATTTTCTTCCCTAATCACCAGTACATTTTCCCTTTTGGCATAGATTGTTAAATCCCCTGCCAGGCCAATTGCTTCAAGCAGGGATATTTTTTCATTTGGTACATTGAGTACCGCAGGGTTTTTAACCTCCCCCAAGACAGTAACCTTAAAATTCAAAAGGCGTATAATTACAATTGGGTCTGTAAGTAGCTGACGTTCAGTAAGTTTTTTTCTAATGCTTTCTTTCAATGCATCCTTGGTTAATCCCTCTGCTCTCATACTTCCTAAAATTGGAAATTGAATAGTTCCATCTGCACTAACAAGATACCCAGATACACCCCCACCCGGAACATCACTTGCAGTATTCGGCATGTTAAAAACTTCTGTTGCAGCCGGATTTAAACTAGTGACAGTAATACTTAATAAATCATTTTTATGTATAATGGGTTCTGGAATAGGAATAGTTGTTGTAACTGTTCCATCAGTAACACCAGTGAAATAAGTAGCCTTCCTAGTATCTACACATGATGATGTGAAGAAAAGCATAGGGATGGTAATTATCAGATAATACCTGCTCAAAAAAGTAAGCTTCATAAAATTAGTTTTAGCCAACTATGGCTATTCAATTTAAATTATACCAATCTGCTTAACTTAATTTGGTGGTTTTGCGAAGGATCAAAATGGAAGTACGGTCTTAACGAAGGATAGGGTGGAAATCTATGCATACTGCCAGAATACCAGCAGAATACGCTTAAATCGAGACCAAGATACTAATGATTACTGAATATGTGTAAATTTCTTAGAAAAATTTTTAATGAACTTTACGAACTTTCAACAGTCTCATTAGTAAAATTACGATGATACATTTTATGTCTCATCAGTGAAATCTGGCAATAAACGAACATGCTTTTGCCAAGTTTTTTAGAAATCAAGAGAAAGACCCCCTTATTGAATTAAAGTAGCCACCTAGGGTTTTTAGAAATGATCCTCCCAAAGAAAGAAATTTAGTGAAGAGATTAATTGTTGATTATTTGTTGAAAAAAAATAGCTACATAATATCCCCTGTAAAATAGTAATCTTCCCATAGTAATACTTCTATCATATATCGGGTTTTCTACAAAAAGTGGTACTTCGCCCATTTAACTGGTAATAACTCTTCGTTGAACTGATTATATAATAAGATAAAATGATCCTTCTATAATCAGCCTGTATATTGGGTGTCTTTGTAATAGTAGATTCCCAGGAGTTTTTCCAGATAGCAATATGAAAGATACTTTTTGAAGCCGAGTACCATCACCCGATTTATTTTATTATGGCATCATTTTTGGTTTTTAAATTGTCGATTTTACGCAGAATGTAGAATTTTATTAACATAATTTTCTAGCTGACGTACAAGCTCTGCTGAAAACTAATTTCGATATCCGGTAAAAACCAAACTGTAGGCCCTGATGGAAAACCAATCTTACTCAGTAATTAGCATCCCAAGTGCCTTTAACTTCTATTACTCAAAAAGGCAGAACTTTTTCATAAGTTACTTTCCTCCTGATTGTGTGGTTTGTAATTGGCCGCTTTTGACTCGCAATAATAAATTCCAAACTACTTATTTATCCGATAATATCTTATAAAAACCGAAATGATGAAAAGATTTATATCCTTACCCAATTTTTTTTCAAGCCTTTTGTTTTTGCTCATATCAATATCCGCAAGCTCAAGAATATTATACCTCTCCCCGTCTGGTAATGACAATAATTCCGGTACTGTCGGTTCTCCATTTTTTACGTTAAATAAAGCATGGACAGTGGTGGCGGCAGGTGACACTGTTTATCTTCGTGGCGGTACTTATAACTGGAGTATTCAGCAGTATCTTCTTGGTAAAAACGGAACTGCAACTAACAAAATTAATGTCTGGAATTACCCCGGAGAATCGCCGGTTCTTACCCAGTCAGGTTCTTATCCTACAGACGGGCAAGATTTGATTTACTTTCAGGGAAACTATGTTCATTGGAAAGGACTGGAAATAGCCAATTGTACAAGAGATGTAAACTATAGCGCATTCCGCACAGAAGCGGCAAGCAACTGTATATGGGAAAGGATTTACTACCATCATAACAAATTAGGCTTTGCCCTTCGGGG
>JBGAPQ010000016.1:0-112439 GCA_044221225.1 Chitinophagaceae bacterium | reverse complement strand
ATCTGTACTAATTTATCCGGCGGTGTTAAACCGGTGTTGGTGTAGGCATGAATTTTTTCCAGCTTTTCTTTTACGGCTTTATCATCAGCAGTTAACTTATTAGCATTGCCTAAAATTTCTGACAGGTCAACAGTAGTAACAGAA
Source organism: Chitinophagaceae bacterium (assembly GCA_044221225.1). Lineage (GTDB taxonomy): Bacteria > Bacteroidota > Bacteroidia > Chitinophagales > Chitinophagaceae > JJ008. The sequence goes on along the minus strand of JBGAPQ010000016.1, from coordinate 112,295 downwards.
ATACCATTACGTTGTAATAATTTTTCACTGTAGCGAACGGTATTGAAAGCAGTTGGCCTTGCCCCCACCGCACCAATACGCACCTTACGCAAACCATTTACTACACGGCAGGTAGCAGTAAAATTTTTCAGGTCAGTAATGAACGATTCATCCTTCGGGCTTACCACATGTTTGGTGGTGAGTGAATATTTTATTCCGTATTGATACAGATTATTGCACACAGAAATTTTTCCGCACCAGGCGTCTCTCCTGTTCACCACATCCATTTTTCCTAAATCATCGGGATAACCCTGTATTAAAACAGGCACCGTTAAACCTGATAACTTAATGGTATCTGCCACACCTTTTTCATCACCAAAGTTTGGCAACACAACCAGTATGCCATCAATTTCATCGGCATGCTTCTTAAATAATGCCGCACATTTTTGTGCTTCAGCAAATGTTTCCACACCGCCCAGCTTACTGTCCACATCGCTGAGCATGACAGGTGTAATGTTCAATTGCTTAAACAAATCCAAAATTTCTGTTCTTGCTTCAGCGACCAGCTTATCAGGAAAAAAATCTCGGTTGCCGATGATAACGCCGAGTGTGCTGTTTTTAATTGCTGCCATTTTATTATAAAGTTTTTGTTTTACCTCACCCCAACCCCCCTCCTGAAGGAGAGGGGTTTAGAGTCCTTAATTTTAAAAAATATTATTTATTCAATTCTGTTTAGTTTTCAAATAGTGAATTTGATACACCGCTTCTTTATCTTTTGCATTTGCATTGGGCAAATCATAATCCTGGTCGGTTGGTGTATCTGCATTGGGAAAGCGGCGTACAGTTCCTGTCCTGAAAACTATCCTTTCAACTGATACCACCGGTGCAAAACATAAATTATTATTGGGTTTGCCGCCATTAATAGTTATTGTATAAAATCGTGTAGTGGTGTTCAGTTCAATTTTAAAATTGATAGTTTCATCAGCATTGTATTTACCGAGTGATTTATTACGATAGCCTTGTTTGGTTAAAATAGTACCTGTTGAATCCAGCATAATGCGTAAACAAGGAGTACCTTTTGCATCCACCATTTCTATTTCTATTGTTCCGAAATTATTTTGCTGTGCTGTTACAGCAAAGTCAATGGTTAGTTTTTTGGATGCAGGAAACAACCGTTCAGCTTTTGCATAATCAAACGGGTCGCTGTCTTTCACCGTTAGTTTTTTATCTGCTACTTCGGTTCTGCACCAAAGCGGACTATATAAATTCCACTTATTAATTGTTCCTGCAGTTGCAAAATCATCATTCACCGGTTTAGTTTCTTTATCTTTTACCGGCACTGGAATTTTACTCACCCACATATCTTCTTTGTTCATGCTGTATGTAACCCACATATTATTATCAACGGGTTTACCATCCATTTCCTGAATGCCACGTACATACTGCGGACCATAACTTTTATAGGCCCCGCCGTAACGCATGCTGGTTATTTCTCCATTTACCAGCAACAGGTTTTTATATTTCAATCCATCATCGCTTACACTCAGCGCCAGCGGCCAGCGAAATTCAGAAGGATTGTAAACAGTGGTATATTTACCATCACTGGTTTTTTGCCCCCAGATTTTTGCATTGGCATTTACAAAACCCGGAGCCCTTGTAGGATTGTATTGCCATGTTTTGCCTTCGTCTTTACTAATACTTGTCAATGCATATTTCCAAAGCGCTACGGCATTTCCATTTGGTAAATGATAATAATTGAATGCTTTATAATCTTTACGTAACGGAATCAGTGTATCATTACGGTCACCTTCTTCCACGGTTTGCATCATTAATAAAGGTGTGCTTAAAAATTCTTCGCAGGCTGTAATTAAATTTTTATCTCCTGATGATTTATAAAAAGGATAGTTTGTGTTTTTTTCATTAAAGGAATGGTTATATCGTAAAAAATAAATCGGGCCGAAACTTCCATCAGTTTTTATTTCTCTAATTACACGGCCAATACCATCGCCATCGTTGGGATCATCACCTTTACCCAGTGCTATGCCGTAATATGCCAGCGCATATAACCTTTTGCTTTTTGCTGTATAAAAACCAATACGCTGGTGCATAACTGCATAAGAGTTATTGGCAACTTCCGTTCTTCCTTCTTTTTTAAAACCGTCTGGAATTTTATAGGGCGGAAATATCACAACAGGTGCATTCCAGTTATAACCATCTTTTGAAGTTTGTAATAAAGTTTGCCCCGGTGCTACATGCTCACCAACAGGATTGCTTAAATATTCTACATAAAAAGTATTGTTCCAGTATGCCAGCATGGAGGCATGGTTGTACGTCCATGAAGTGATGTTGTTATTATCACCACGGTTAGCCCTCATGGTTTGTATATTATGCACACCCATTGCAGGTGATAATTGTCCGTGATGATAATCTACATTGGAGAGTGTGTTGCCAATATAACGGATAGTGTCTTGTGCAAATAAGCCCCCGTCCCCTAAAGGGGTGAAAAACACAACACAACTAATCAAAAAATATTTTGTTACTGCTCTCATTTTTATTTAAAATATTATTCAAACCGTTGACGGTGTTTTACAAAGCTTCGTTTTAAGTTTTTAATAAACTTCTTTTTCACCGGCACAATCGTTCCATGCTTATGCCCTTCGGGTACACTCACTGTTGTTGTTACATTTTCAAAATGCACAAAGTCTTTTGTAGCAGATGCTTCATAAATTTTCTTCCGATAAGAATCGTAATAAATCAACCACTCATTTTTTAACTTCACCACTGAAGGGCCTTCAGTAAAATTATCTGTGAAAGCCTTTGATACATTTTTCCACGGGCCTATTGGCGTTTCAGCAAAAGCAACTTTTATATCCCGTTCAGGCCTTGTGTTATCCTTCAGCACCAGCACATAATCTTTGTCTCCTCTCTTTACAATCACTGCATCAATCACACTAAACCCCGGGTCGCAGAATAATTGTGTTTTATCAAACAGGTCAAAATCTTTTGTAATGGTATAATACATGCGGTGATTGTTACTGTCGTTTTCAATTCCCCTTTCAAAGCGCCCCGGTATGCAGCTTGCCCAAATGATGATGTACTGTTTGTACACATCATCATAAAATATTTCCGGTGCCCACACATTTACAGTAGTCGGCTCTGTTTGCATTACCGGTAAAAACCGTTGCTCAGTCCAATGTATTAAATCTTTGCTGCTTGCATAACCAAAACCGTTATCACCTCCCCAGCTGCTCGTCCACACTAAATGAAAAGTACCATCCGGACCTTGTACCATACCTGGGTCTCTCATTACTTTTTGTTTGCCCACTTGTGGTTTCAATAAAACGGTATCTAAATCATTCCATTTTTTTCCATCGTAACTGTACAGCATCCGCAAGCCTGCATTGGCCGGCTCATGAAAAGAAGTAAACAAATAGGCTTTCTTATTGCAGGAAACAAGAAGAAGTAAAAAGCAAAAAGTAAAAAGTAAAAAAACTGAACGCATAGTTGTTACTTCTCTAATATTAAAATCCAGTCGTTGCCATTTTGTTTTTCACCCGGCGGGTCAAAACTCACAACTCCTTTATTTTTAACCATTGCAATCTTTTCTGTTGCACCGGTTCGTGGATTAAACCAACTTCCTTTTGTTACAACAAATTTTAACCTACGGGTATCTGCTTTAAATTCGTTTCCGTCATACACATAAAACATGGCATAAGTATTTTCTTTTGTGGCAATCACTCTTTCATACTTCTCTCCATTGTCAACTATCAGTTCTTGTGCCGGTACCCTGTCAAAATAAGAATATGATTCCATCAGCTTCTTTAAATACTTCATCTGCGTTGCCGCCTCATCATTCAGTCCAATCTTCCAGTGCTGCCGAGGAAAAAATGAAATGCCTGTATCTCCCGGCACATAATATTGCATCACCGCATTGTGGCCGTAGGTAAACCCTGCCCCGCCTGCAAACACATTCCAGTAAGCATATCGCCTGATGTCAGCCGCATTCCAGTAACCACTCAGCGTATCATGCAAACCATAAGGGATGCCTTCATAACTGGGCTCGCCATCCAATGTTGGTTTCACTGGTTCCATTGCATAATCATCTTCCACATATTTCCAGTTATCTTCTCCAAAATGTCTTCTTTCTTTAGAAGATGTATCCTGTGCATAACTCTTGTGTCCGCTTTGAAACATATTAAAATCCAGCCACAGTGATTGATGAAACCAATCCGTACTGCTGGTTCTGCCTCTCGGGTGAAATGTCATTAAATGATTGCTATCAAAATTTTTTATCGTACTGCCTATCTTTTCCCAAACCGCATACCCATCTTTTCCATTAATATCGCCGCCGTTCAGCCAAATGATATTGGTTTTATTTTTATACCGCTTCGCTAAAAATTTAGCATAGGCCTCTGCCTGCTGCTCATTAATCTTACCACTTTTCACATTACTGCCCCAGGTGGGCACAATCGCCATATAAATACCTCTCCTCGCTGCTTCATCAATTATAAAATCCACATGATCCCAGTAATCATATTGCTGTGCATCATTAAAACTATTACCGGGTGTTGTATTAGGTTTACTTACATCAAAATCCTTCAGAGCCCAATCATCATACACATTTCGTGTATTATTAAAATCATGCAGCAGCATAGCCTGCACCACATTAAAGCCCTGCTGTTTTCTCGTATCCAAATACAGTAGTGCATCTTCCCGTAAACACTTTACAAACAGCAGCCATCCTGTATCTCCCAACCAGAAAAACGGCTTGCCCTCCTTCGTTTGAAAATATCTTTTGTTGGCCGATATTTTTAATGGCTGTACCTGTGCATTTACAATTGTTGATACAAATAGTAAAATGACGATAACAATTTTTTGGATGTTACCAATTTCAGTACCCTGATTAATCTTCCGTTGCGTCGCACTCTTGTACATATGTAATTCTATTCGGCTTTTTTCCGTTGTTCTATTTTTTGAGTAGCTGCTTTATACACAATACTTTTCTTTCCATTACTTAAAATGTATTCATCTTTGTTTGACGAAGTAACAGGCTTCATACTGATTACGGTCTTTAGTATTTCCTTATCTGTATCTGATGGTAGTTGTGCCATACTTCCCCCAGCCATTAACACCGCCATCCCAAACTCGGGGTAACTGTCGCCACTATACATTACTGCTTTATTGGGAAACTTCTCTTTGTATTCTTTCACAGCCCGGTACACCTGTTCAAAATTGGTTTTCTTGGGTTTTAATAATCTTGCATGCTGGCGGGGTGCTAAGTTTTGTCCGCCCTTGGGTGCATACGCCGTACCATCTGCCTGGTAATGCCAATAGCGAATATCAATCAAATCCACCACAGCAGCATAGGCAGGTAATGCCAGTATTGAATCCTGAACATCTTTTGTTACACTTAACCCGATAATTGGATGTTCCCCGGTTTCTTTCTCCCACTCTTTGATAACATCCAGCCAGAATTTTACAAAATGTAACGGGCCAGTATACTCTTCACTTATCAGCTGTATTACACCGTTGTTATCCTTAAAATTATTTAAACACTGGCGAATATACTTTTTATGCAGCTCCTTTCTTACCGGGTTTAAAATATCATAAAACTGTTCTGCATAAAAAATTCGTTTGTCTCCCACATAATTTACCGGCTCCACAAAACCGGTGTTATTAATATTATTGGCAGTACGCCACGGAAAATCTGCATAGTGGGCACTCGCTTCAATAATGTTATGCTGAAAATAATTTTGATGAATAAGCAGTAATCCATTCTGGTCGGCCAAATCAGCAAACTGCTTTAGTCTTTCCCAGTAGAATTTATTATACTTTGTTAAGTCATATTTGCTTAAGCCATCCCATGCCGTACCAATACCGCTTCTTGCAAAAGGCAGTTCGTAAAATGGCGGCCACACTTCGCCATCCATTCTTCTGATACGTTCATGGTCATCTCTTCTTCTGTCATACCACAAACCATAATTGTGTTCGATAGCAATGGTATTGGTGGTTTTCATTTCAGTTACCACTTCATTCAAGTCGTCTGTTAACCCTTTGCCGGTGCGGCCGGGTACAAACCGTGTGATGTGAGTTTTTGCATTCTTAATATATGAAGGCTGCAGCCCGCCACTCCACCATTGAACATTGGTGCGTTTGCCGGTTGCAATTTCATTGCCGATTACCAGCCAACCGTTTTTAATAGCCCCCCTGCCCCCCGAAGGGGGGGTCTTGGCCTCCCTATTTTGAAGACGCTTTTTATACTCTAAGTCATCAAAATAAAGGATGCCTTTTGCTTTATAATAAGCTAAAGCCCCTTCTTCGGAGGGGTTGGTGAGGCTTCTTTTCTCAATCCATTCTTTCAACTGCATCCTTGGCTTGGCTGCTTCCTTTGTTAACTGCTGCGCCACTTCGACTGATGGGCTGCTGCTAGCTTCTGTTGAAACGTATAAGATTTGCGCCTGCTCATCTACATTCTTGTTTAGCCGTTCTTTTAATTGCTGGTAAAATAAACTTCTTGGGGTAATAGTATTGTTTGATTCATTCCAATAACCATCACCCGAGAACTGACTCCAACTGCCAAAGGCCCAGTTTTGTGCAGTGGGTGGTTTGTAACAATCAATTCGTGCTGCTGTGCAATTCCAGAACACACTGTTAGCTGCCGCCCAACCGGCACCGTTAGCATCCTGCCCACGGTTGCCGTATCGCAAAGCATTACCATCTACATTCACCACATCAAATAATACGCCGCTTGCCCAACTGTCAATAGCGCCGCTGAAACTATAAGGCTGTATAGATTCGCATTGCACAAATGCATTGGGACCGGGCGCACAATAGCCTACTGCAAAATCGTGGTAGCCACTTTCGGCATAACAACGCTGAAATAAAGTTTGCTGCCCGGTGGTTAAAAAAGTATAGCGGCGCTGCCCGCCAATTTCTGAAACAGGATTCTTGGAGATACAATCTTCGACAGTAATACGTTTGGAGGTTTCCAATACACTTACTGCACTGCCGGCAAAGTTTTCAAAATTTATTTGGCGTACCCAGCAGTCTTCCGCATTCTCGATGTTAATGGCATTCCAGCGGTGGTCTTCGTCTTTCAAATTGGTCTTATCAAATACGGAAACAAGTTTAATATTTTCTATGCCGCAATTGCTTACTCTTCCGATATTATTATAAAATGTTACAAACCCTCCACCATAATTTGAATCCAGAGCTGTGGTAAGAGGGGCATCAATGGTAATGGTATTGCCGTCAATTTTGGTAATGGTACGGTCGAAGAATAAATCTCTCTCGCCGGGTTTCCAGCCTAAGGCAGAAATACCACCTCCAAATATGCCAGTGCCCAAGGTATTAATCCAGTTTGCAGTACTTGGGCGGCGGATAATTATTTTATTGGAATGGTCTTTAAATGCGATTGAACTATCGACATGAAAACTCATAGCTCCAACAGGCACATAAGCATCGGTAATTTTCATTCCATACAAATCACGGGGAATTGTGTTTGTACCAACAATTTTTATCAATGCCAATCTCCCTGTACCTGCACCAGTAATAGTTGTCGCATTAATACCGCTGCCCCGAAGTACCACACCACTCGCCGTAATACGCAACTGTCCAAACACCTCATACACTCCTTTCTGTAACAGTACTGCTCCACGAAAACCATTTTCATCAACGGGCAATGCGGTAACATAGTCTAATGCTGATTGTATGCGCAATGTCGCATCGCCTTTTGTAACGGGCACCACCACTTTTACTGGCACATTGGGTATAACCTGTTCAGATGCCTTGTAACCACAATAAGAAAAATCGGGAATACGATTGTTAAGAGAATCAGGAGTATAAATGAGTTTGCCCTTATCGAAGTAAAGCGGCGGAATTGGCTTTGCCTGTTTTTGTGCCTGCGAACCTGCTTGCTGACACAAAATGACCGAAAAAAGAAATAAAAATTTATATGATAGCTTTCTATTTGTCACACTTTTAATAATAGACTGTCTCAACGATTTTTTGCCACAAAGACACTAAGCCACAAAGCAACACAAAGAATTGTTCTTCAACCTTCGCACCCCTTCATAACTTTGGTCACAATAGCAAACTTCTTACACATCCACTTTTGAAACGGCCCTGATTTTTTGCTGATTAAAGATATACAGTATAAGAGTGCGACGCAAGGGACGATGCCATGAAAAACTGAAGCCGGCCAACAAAATTATTTCTTAACTGCCGCAACAGGCTTCACATCCTTAACATTTACCACACTGCTTAAATATACTTCAATATTGCTGTATCCTGTTGCAGTAATTTTTGCTGCATCTGTGCCATCCTTTGGATTCAGTCTGTTCTTTATTTCATACTCATCGGGCATGCCATCATTATCGCTGTCTTTGTAAGGAGTGCCTTTATATTCAGGATAACCTCCCACCTGGCCGATGTCGGTAATAATACCCTGCTTGTATGAGTCGAGCGGCATGCGGCGGTGCTTAAACTGTGTGGTTGGGGCAACCACATTTTCAGGCGCCTCAACCTTGCCTGTGGTTACCTGCTTCACAATTCTTGCATCAACAGCATCTCTTTTGGGCAATGTAGCGCCGGCATTGGCTAATACATAAGACTTGGCCTCCTCTGCTTTCAGAACAGATACGGAAGCCATTGGTAATGGCTTTGGCCACTTCATATAATCTTTAAACTCACCAGCATTTTTTTCATCCTCTATTTGCACACCACCATTCCAGTTGTCTTTGGTAACTTCCGGATAGCCTTCCACAACATTTCCATTCACATAAGCCCTTCCATATACTTTTGTTTTCAATTTGCTTCTTCCGCTTTCCGGCTTAAGAATGCGATATGCAATAGGAGTCTTTGGAGTTGCCGGTCCCGGTTTAAAATAGTTATTGATGATATTGAACTGAGCCCTGTAGTCTCCACCATCAATACTGCGGTGTACCCAGTTGAATACAACGTTATTTACAAAATTGAAAATCCCATTCCATCCTACAGAGGGATTACGGCCTGCATTGTTAGCCCACAGGCTGCGGATGAAAGTGCAGTTCTCACCTCCTAATGTGCTGCCAAATGCATGGTTCCATGTATCTAATGCTTCGCCAAAAATGGAGTTTTGTATAGTGATGTTTACGGTGGGAAATTTGTCTTCAATCTTACCGGTGCTGTCGTTATACATGTGGCGGTACATGCTCATATTTTCATCAAGCCCCCAACTGGCGCTAACATGGTCAATCATAATATTGCCAATGGGATTACCACCAATAGCATCATCTCTGCGGCCCACCCATGTTTCACCACGACGGAAACGCATATAACGGATGATAACATCGTGTGTGTTAATCCAAACACTTTCACCAGCCACACACACACCATCGCCAGGAGCTGTTTGTCCGGAAATTGTTATGTACGGCGCCCTTATAATTAATGGAGTCTTTAAACGGATGATGCCGGCAACATTAAACACAATAATTCTTGCACCACCCTGTTCGCAGGCCCAACGAAAACTTCCTTCGCCATCATCATTTATGTTGGTTACTACTATTACTCTTCCACCACGGCCGCCGAAAGAAAATTTACCACCACCTTCTGCTCCGGGAAATGCCGGAATTTCTGCCTGTGGTAATTCATCAAACCGGGAGGCCCAGGGAATAAAAGGCTTACCATCTTTTGCTTCTTTTTGAATAATAGGCCAGGCAATGACCCATGCGGAATCAGAGTGACGGTTAGCTGCTTTCATCAATGAATCAGAAGTCCTCTGCACATCGGCAGGAATTTCGGGATATTGTGCAAATGAAAATTTTACACAAATCATAAACAAAGTCACTCCAATTATTTTATTGCTTCCAGATTTCATTTCTAAAAATTTATTTTTAGACGGGTATTATGATAAAAACCAGTCTCTCCAACTGCATTCTTCTCCACTATTATTGAAAAAGAGAAAGCATAGCTTTCTCTTTTGGTATGCTTGTTCACAGTAAAAAAAATCCTAATTAATTACATCTGGACCTTAACATCAACTTCCAAAGTAGTTTCTTTCGCCGGAGAATCCTGATTAGTGTATCGGATGAGAAGTGCGCCATATTTACCCGCAGCCGTTTTAAAACCAACAACATTGCTTCCGGCCGATGTCGTCAGCCCCGTAACTTTTGTACTTGTTCCGGAAGTCATGTTATTTTTGATAAGAGTATTTATAGCTCCTGATGAACGAAGCCCGGTAACGAAGTTAACAGACGACGGCATTTTCTTTAATAAAGTTGCGTTCTTAGTCCACGTTGAAATATCGTAAAAATTAAGTTGTGTTTGTGCAGCATTCAGTGCATAAATACTATGCTTGTTTGTACCGGATATATCATAGAAGTATCCAAAATCGATTGATGCAGAATTAGCTGCCCCATCAGTAAAGCTATATGTTTTCCCATCGGCTGATGAGTAATAGCATTTATTTGTTTTATCGGTGCTGTCAGGCACCTGCAGTATCCGGTAACTCCAAAAATAAAAATCGGGCTTCACGGTTACGGTAAATTGTTTACCGCCATCCCCCATAAAAATAGCCCGGCTATCTCTTGCCAGAATCCTGTAAGTATAATCACCAGCGGAGCTGTCCGCCATATAACCTTTTACCAGGGAAAACGTCTTTTTATCGGCAAACCCGTTAAGCCTGAATGTATCAACTTTTACTCCATTTCTTTGTATTTCCACATAAGCCATATCAGTTGGAGACGAAATGGTAAAATCAAAATAGATACTGTCTTTGGGATTAACTGTTACATCTCCTGTAATATATTTCGCACTACCACTCCTGTATTCTACAGTTACATTATAGGTATCTATCGGGTCAACTTTTTTCTCACAGGAAGCAAATAAAATACCTGCTCCGAAAAATCCAATTATATATTTTTTCATACTTATCATTTTAAAATAAGAATTATTGTAATGGGTCAAAAGTTCCGTTTACCCAGCCGATTGTTTGCTCAATAACAAATGTGTTTTGGTTAAAGAAGTTCGGCAAGGCGTAGAAATAATAATTAGATGGTATATTAATAACGTTTGAACCTTCTAATGAAGCTATTACCGGCGTATTAAATATTGCGGTATAAACAGACTGGTTATTCAAATTAGCCGTATCCCTTGGTTTTGTTCCTGCAGCATTTGCCATATCCAGATATATTCTCCCCACTACACTTCCCGTTCCGGCATAGTATGGCGGTTTAGGGGCCATTTTGAACGACTGTCTGGCCGAGATCATATTCAGGTTACGGGTTCTTCTCAAATCAAAATACCTTTTGCCCTCCATAGCAAATTCAATTTGCCTTTCATTTAAAATAAGACTGCGCATGGATGTAATATCAGCGGCCGCATCCAGTCCATAGTCAAAAGAGCCGGCAACAATACCTGCCCTTTGCCTGATTTGTCTTACCCTGTCCTTGGCTTCAGCCATTCTTCCTGTTTCATTGGCACATTCTGCAAGATTTAAAACTACTTCCGCAAAACGCATTTCAATCCAGTCCATACCGCTGCCGCCACCAGTGTTTGATACATATACAGCCTGAGCTGGTGTGAGTGTAGGATTACACAACCTTTTGCAGTAAAACCCTGTAACAATAGTACCAGATGTTTCATCCAGCACACCCGTATAAGACCATTGCTTGCGGGTGGCCTTACCACTTAAAGGCCAGGCCGCACCATTATATGCAATAGTTGCTTCAAACCGGGGGTCCCGGTTTTGCCAATACATTGTGCTATTGTAGCCTGATGATGCATGAGAGACCGGAAGCCCATTATTCATAGCATAAGCCTGTACCAAATTCCAGGTTGGCTGATTCGAACCACTACCGGCAGAAGATTCTGAGTATGGACGGGTCACATTTTCTAAGTTTGTGCCTAAATCCCTTGATGTGTTGTATTTTCTTACCAGCAAAACTTCCCTGTGATCTTCAGTGGTAAAAATATTTGCATAGTTGGAGATAAGAATATACCCATCTGTTACGCACTGATCATAGGCGGCTTTACAGGCCTGGTAGGCATCTTCCCAACGACTTGTGATATTAGTGGGGTTAAATTGCGGACTTGCCCAATACATCAGCACTTTCCCTTTTACAGCCATAGCTGCACCCCTGGTTATTCTTCCTATGTCAGAACTGATCCATAGCGCAGGCAGATATGCTGCGGCGGAATCCAGATCATTTGTAATTGCTGCAATACACTCACTTGTCTTAGCACGGGGTACATTAAGTTCTTCCCCGTTGAGGTCCTGTGCCTTCAATATCAGTGGTACTCCACCATACAAAGTAACAAGACGGAAATAAACATAAGCCCTTAAAAAGAAAAACTGCCCTTTAAGTAATTTTTTAGATGCCTCTGGTAAAGCAGTGCTTCCATTAATGCCTTCTATTGCAATATTACAACGGCGTATATCAAAGTACCTGTTGGCGGTAATTGAGTTGGAGGTACCTATATCAGTAACTGAATTTTCTGTCAATGTCCCGTAAAGGAAAGTCGTATTAGCATTGTTCAATTCATCAGAGGTGTTATGTATTCCCCCCAATGTTGGCCACTGTGGCATTACCAATGCGTACGTTCTGTTCAGGAACAAGCCAACAGCTCCTTCATCGTTCCAGATATCCGAATCAATACCCTGCGGGTCTTCTATATCAAAAAAATCGTTATCCTTTTTACAGGAAGATAAAACAGTGAAGATTGCCAGCGCAGATAACACCATTATTTTACCTGTATTTTTAATATATTTCATAATGTCTTTTTTATTTAGTTTACAAGTACTAATTGGTTTTATAAACTTGCATTGATACCCAGCGATATTGTCCTCAGAGTTGGATAGCTTGCATAGTTAGATGTGTAGGGATCTTTATACTTTAACGGATTGATTATGTTCCATAAATTGGTACCTGTAAGCAGGATACGCAAATCAGGAATCCTCAGTTTTTCGGCAATCCTTTTCGGCATCTGGTAAGAAAGCACCATATTGTTGATCCGGCTTTGTGTACCATTTACTGCCCAGAATGTAGAATTTTCTTTTGCCAACGGAGCATCTGCTCTTGGATACTTTCCATTGGGGTTTTCGGGTGTCCAATGGTCTGCCCAGAATGCAGGTGCATTTTGCGTGGTGGTTGGAACCTTTCTTGCTTCTGAATCATAGAAACGCTTACCGCCTATCGATAAGTTCATGTTGGTCTGCAGCTTGAATTCCTTATAAGTAACACCGAAAGTAAAACCAAAACCTACCACCGTTGTAGTTCTGTCGAACATAGTGGTAATATCTAAATCATTAATCTGACCATCGCCATTAATGTCTTCAAAATCCATAAAACCAACCTGAGGTTTCACTCCACCAATTAAATAGTTAGGGTTTTTAGCCAGTAAGGCATCTACTTCGGCCTGTGTCCTTAGTATTCCTTTGGCTATATAACCATAATTACTGCTGTTGTACTTCCTGGGATCACGACCAATACCAATACTCAGTTGGTTTGTACCATAAGTTCCAAGTTCTGCTTCGTTGTAATATACCTGCAATAACTGGCTGTTACTCCAGCCAAAGTTGGCATCCATATTAAAGCCCCAGTCTTTCCCAAACCTTGTCCGGTAACCAACAGAAAATTCGGAACCCCAGCTGATTTGTTTACCATAGTTTACTACAGGAGGGGGAATACCTGCAGTTGGGGGAAACACACTGGCTGCATATCTGTCAAATCCATCAAAAGTGTAGCGATGATAAAAATCAGCTGTGAATGTTATTTTATTACGCAATAAGGTAGCATCAAACCCTACATTCAATGTTCTTGATTTTTCCCAGGTTATTGCTGTATTGGGATATATATTGGGATCTAAACCACTGGTAGAGACATTACCAAATAAGTAACCAGTAGTTTGAGTAAATCTGGATTCCCACAAACGATTACCTACCCTATCCTCCCCAACTAAACCATAGTTTATCCTGAGTTTTAATGTATTTACAAACTTTATATTGTTAAAGAAGTTTTCATCACTGATTTTCCATCCCAGTCCAACCGTTGGGAAAAAGCCCCATCTTCCTTCGGGTGCAAAGTTGGTAGATGCATCTGCCCGGCCGATGAACTCAAAGAAATACTTATTACGGAAAGAATAATTAAAGCGGCTGATAAATGAACGTTTCGCATTTACAATTGATTGCGGGTTACGGATAGCATCTGTTATGGAAGCAATGCTTGAGGGATCATTACTAAATGCCCAGAATTCATCAACACCCTGCACCAACTGAGTAAATTTTGAAAGGAATATATTTCGTCCGTTTGCTTCACTTTGATCAAAACCAACCATAGCGTCCAGATCATGCTGACCAATTTTCCGGGCATATGAAAGTGTACCTATTAACTGATAGTTATCAGAAATGGTAGTTCCTTCCGACATCTGGTTGTTATTCGTAATCCTGGTAACCGGTGTAGTGGTGTTAACTTCGGTTGAATACAATAAGCTGTTTTGCCCGCGGCGAAGAAAATTACCCACATTATAAGAAACATAATATTCTTTACCTGTCGCATTCCTGTTATTCTTGCCAAACTGGACTCTGGCAGTTAACCCACTTACGAATTTAGGTTTCCACTCCAGTGAAGCATTAACAGTCAACCCCTGTGATTTATTTAATTTGTAGGTGCCGGAATTATGCACTCCCAATAAACTCCAGTTACCCGGGGGATTAGGCCCGGAAAAACCTACCGCCTGGCCATTGAGTTCTACAGGAACCCATTTAGGGGTAAGGTATAATGCCCTGATCGTTAAATCATCTGTTTCACTGCTTGCATTTTTATGGTTATTACTGTTCTCACGGTTAAAGTCTGAAGAAAAACTGATATTGGCAGTAAACCCTTCTACAATAGTAGCATTCATTCCTGTACGGATACTGTATTTGTCATTATAAATATCTCCATAATTACCCCTTTCCTTGTAATAGCTGCCACCAGCGAAAAATGTAATCTTATCTGTACCGCCGGAAACATTAATGGTATGGCGCTGAACTGTACCCGCTTTCCAAAAATAGTCGTACCATGACTTATCATCTATACCTTTCAATGAATCCAGATCCGCCTGTGAAAAACGTTGGTTTAAAGCGGCACCAGTCAACTCAAATCCGTCATTTAAAAATTTTGCATGATCGTATGCTGTAAGACTTTTTGATTTTACCGCCTCATTAGAAGTACCAAAATATCCTGAGTAAGAAATTCTTGGTTTACCGGCCTTTCCTTTTTTAGTTGTAATTAAAATTACTCCCTTTGCACCAGCTGCCCCATAAATAGCAGCAGAAGCATCCTTAAGAAAAGTTATGTCTTCAATCTGGCTTGCATCAATGTTTTCAAAAATATCGGCGTTGGGAGATTGTGCCCACTGAATTGGATTTGATACAATACCATCAATTACAATTAATGGCTGACTGGTAACTCCATCGGGTACACCAGGAAATGTTGTTGCGCCACGTATATTAATTGTGGTAGTAGAGCCAGGTTTGCCGGAACTAAAGTTTACACCCACACCCGGTATTCTGTTTACCAGGGTAGAAGGCAGATTAGCAACCGAAAGATCTTCTATTTCTGCAGCCTTAATAGTTGCCACAGATCCTTGTACATTCACTCTCTTTTTTGTGCCATAACCCACCACAATCACATCCTCCAGTGTTTTATCTAATGGTGTTAACTGCACATTGAAAGTAGTTCCGGCGCCAACTTTCCGCTCATAAAAAAGATACCCCACATAGGAAACACTTAATACTGATTCGTCAGAAGGAACTGAAATGGTGAAAATACCATCAGCATTTGTTGTAGTTCCCCTTGTTGTGTTCTTTACTTTCACACTCACACCTTCGAGGGCTTTACCGGCCGGGTCTACCACTTTTCCGGTTACCGTTCTGTCCTGAGCGGTAACAGTAAGGGAAAAGAACATAAATGCAAACCATAACAGCAGTTTTAGTAATCGCATATTATTCATATGGCTCTATTTGATTTATAAAAAAATATATAATAATACTATGAAAGTTTTTGTTTTTCCGCAGCCTCCTTCTCTCTTTTCTCCCTTAACCTTTGCTGCCACGCCTTTTCTTCCATCTTCATGTCATATCCCTGCGAAGACAAATAATTATTTATTTTCCCTTTGTATTTGCCAAACATCTTGTGCTTATCTTCTGAGGAACTTTCATCCATCGCTTTTTCCCTTGCTTCTTTCAACCAGTCATAAATAACTTGCTTTTGTTCTGTTGTCAATCCCGGAATCATATCCCGGTAAGCCGTATAAGTAACGTTCAATACATTATATGTCATCCCATCTTTTACTTTCTCCAGTTGCTCATCCGATAAATCCTTTTTCAAATGAGCAATAAACTCCTGATGGCGCTGCAACAGCAATCCAGATTTTTTTTTCTCTTCTTCCTTTACAGCTTCAGCCGCTTTCTCTTTTGCAGATGATTTCAAGCTTATTTCTGCAATTACTGATTTACTTTCTTCATGAATTGCGTTATTATCAGCATACTGGTTAATAATCACACTTAAAACCCTGTTATAAACAACAGAATCCTTTATTGCCAGGTTATTAATAATTTTTGATACTCTTTCTGTAATTACCTTTTTGTACGCTTCAGTTTTTTGCCCGTCATTTACCGGTTGTGAACTTGCTGATAAGGAAATGAATACTATAAAAAGGAAAGAAGAAACGAAACTTGCTCTATGTCCATGCAGGAATACTTCTAGGTAAAATTCTTTTATAACAAGCAACAATCGTTTCATTCAGTAAGCATTTAATCGCCAGATAAATGAATGATCAGATAATCTATAGTTTTATCATTCACCAGAATAAAGATACACGGGTACTAAACCCTTAACAATGTAAGGTTTCGCTATAAAGATGGAAGATTTTCCTATTTAATTCAAAAGCAAAACCGGGAACGATTGCGTAAAATAAATGCCTGTTTTCAGTTTACTTTCAGATTTAAAACGGCCTCTTTTAATCCAGGACTTTTTGCTTTTAATGTAATATTTCCCTTTTTTGGGCCAGATTGAATAATTACCAGAGCCAGTCCCTTCCAGCAATTTCTTTTATGGCTTTTCAACGAAACAGTATCAGCCTGGTAACCATTATCTGTTCCTGCAATTATACCGCTGCCGGAAATGGAAAATTCTATAAGATTATTGGCGTCGGGAATTGTATTGCCGTCTTTGTCTGTTACTCTAACTGTTACAAAAGTAAGATCAAGCCCATTTGCTTTTAAACCAGTTTTGTCAGCTTTCAGCTCAATTCGCTCAGGTTTTTTTGCCGTTTTGATTTCTTTTGCAAGTACCAGCTTTCCACTTTTTCTTGAAACGATTTTAAGTTTACCAGCTTCAAAAGGCACCCGCCATACTACATGCAGGCTACTGTCATTCTTAGTTCTTTTTCCCAAAGATTTATCATTGAGAAACAGTTCAGCATCGTCAGCTTTATTATAGTAAGCCCATACATCTATGGTATCTCCGGAATTCCATGTCCAGTGAGGGAAAAGATGTATGAGCGGTTTATTCGTCCATTCGCTTTGGTACATGTAGTAAACGTCTTTGGGGAAACCAGCTAAATCAACAATTCCGTAATAGGAACTTCTTGCAGGATATTTGGGATAAGGCAGCGGCTCTCCTAAATAGTCAAAGCCGCTCCATACAAACAGCCCGGCTATGTGAGGATTATTCTTTACGGCCAGCCAACTTTTTTCATGGGTGGCACCCCAATAAGCATAAGTATTATCGTATGCTGAACAGGTAAAATCTTTATTGCCGTGTGCAAAAGTATCCTGTGCCTTATAATCTGGTGGCCAAATGCGGGTACTGTCTGAAGGAAACTGATACACTCCCCTTGTTTCTAATGCCGAAGCAGTTTCTGTTGCCACAAACTTTTGTCCGGGAAAACGTTTTGGCAATGCCTCATAATCGTACAGCTTATAATTGAAACCCATTACATCCAAGGTGTTTGCTTTAGCGATGAAGTTTTTCTCAGCAAATGTTTCGGTTAACGCAGTGGTTACTGGTCTTGTATTGTCAATAGCTTTTACAGCATTCACCAGTTTCTTTACTAAAATCATCCCGCTGCTGTCAAACTGTTCTCTTTGTTCATTGCCAATACTCCACATAATGACAGACGGATGGTTCCTGTCACGCAGCACCATATCCTGTACATCTCTTACAGCCCACAGGTCAAAATACTGGTGATAATCGTATTTGTTTTTTTTCTTCTTCCAGATGTCGAATGCTTCATCAATAACGAGGAAACCCATCTCATCGCATAAATCGAGCATGGTACTTGCCGGGGGATTGTGTGAAAAACGAATGGCGTTGCAGCCCATTTCTTTCAGGATTTTTAATTGACGCTTAGCAGCTTCTTTATTGAAAGCGGCTCCCAAGGCTCCAAGGTCATGGTGGAGGCAAACCCCGTGAAGTTTCAAAGGCTTATTGTTGAGGAAGAACCCTTTTTGTGAATCAAATTCAAAAGTGCGGATGCCAAAGATAATAGTTATTTCATCCAATATACTATCTCGAATGCTCAACAATTGTAATTTCAGCTTATACAAATAAGGTGAAAAAATATCCCAAAGTTTAGGGTTGCTTATTTTAGCTTTAAATCCTAAGCCACCTCTTTCATCAGAATTATATACTTTAGAAATATCTGAAAAAACTACTTTTTCAGAGTTGTCAGTTATTATAGCTCTCTGCTTAAGAACTAAATAATGAGCATGGGTAGTAATAAACTGCCCGTTAACTTTTACATTTATTGAGTTACCGCTTTCTGATTCAGATGTAATACTTACACTTTTTTCAGCTATGTGATAATTACCATTTATAGTCAGTTTCACATCCCTGTAAATACCACTGCCGGTGTACCAGCGGCTATCCGGTTGCAGGCTGTTGTCAGCTTTTACAGTAATAACATTTTGCTTATCAAAAAAAAGATAGGGAGTTAAGTCATAAGAGAAGTTAATATAGCCGTAAGGCCGCCTGCCGAGATAGTTACCATTAATCCACATTTCGCTGTTCTTATACACTCCGTCAAATTCAATACTTACATTTTTATTTTTTGCAGCAGCCGGCAGCAAGAATGTTTTTCTGTACCAGCCAATACCCCCGGGCAAAGAACCGCCCTGGTTGGTGGAGGGGGTCTCTTTAATAAAATTGCTTTCAATACTCCAGTCGTGTGGCAGGTTGAGTTTTTTCCATTTTGCATCGTTATAACCCGGTTGTATAGCGGTACTGTCATCACCTAAAAGAAATTTCCAACCTTTATTAAAATCAATAACTGTTCTCACCTGTGAATAAACAGCACTTCCAATAAGGAAAACAATAGCACAAAAGATACTTTTTTTCATCATATTATTTCAACCATTGCTTTTATAACACCAGTTTCCGGGTTTAACCAACTGTCGAAGTTATCTTTCACCTCGCTGAACTTTACCCTGTGAGTAATATAGGTAGCCGGCTGTACCAGCTTCTTCCGGATCGAATTAATTACATGTTCAAAATCTTCCCTGGTTGCGTTGCGGCTGCTCATCAGGGTCGCTTCCCGTTTATGAAACTCGGGGTGACTGAAACTGAAATTCTCCTTTTGCAATCCTACCAGCACATAACGGCCTCCATGCGCCAGGAACTGCAAAGCATTATTGATTGCTTTAAGATTTCCGGTGGCATCAATAACCACTGTGGCCATATCATTACCAGTAATCGCCAGCAGTTGCTGCTGCACATCAGCCGAAGCTGCATTTATTGTATAGGGCACCTGCAGATTTTCTTTGCAAAACTGCAGGCGGCTTTCATTAATATCCATCGCAATTACTTTTGCACCGGCAATGCGGGCAAACTCCATCACACCTAAACCAATAGGCCCCGCACCAATTGCCAAAACAAACTCACCAGGTTGTACACCAGCCCTGCGAATGCCATGTGCCCCAATGGCCAATGGTTCTATCAGTGCCAGTTCTTCAAAATCCATATCATTGCCTTTCAGCAAATACTGAACAGGCACAGAAATGTATTCACACATGCCACCATCTGCATGTACACCAAAGACAGAAATGGAAGCACAACAGTTGGGCAAGCCGTTGCGGCAGGCTATACAATTGCCGCAATTGAAGTAGGGGATAATAGAAACCTTGTCACCAACTTCAAATCCATGACCCTGCTCTATATCTTCGATTGTAGTGGCCAGTTCATGCCCCAAAATCCTCGGATAATTAAAGAATGGCTGTGTGCCTTCGTAAGCATGCAAATCTGTACCACAGATACCAATGCGGTGAACTTTTAATATTGCCCTCCCCTTTTCCGACACCGGTTTTTCACGGGTGCCATATTCAAACAAACCCGGCTTTTCACAAATCAAAACATCCATATTACTTCATTTTAATTCTATACTGATGCGTACCTGACCCTGTTTTAATTACTTTATTACTCCCGGACAAATACACATTAGCCGTTGTATTGACTGGTACAGTTACAGTTAATTCAAATACTCCATTGATAATTTTCCAGTCACTCACAATTTGTCCGTAGGGAGAAATGAATGTTACCTTTGCAGCAGTAACATCACCAACAGGCTGCGGCCTTATTTCAATATTTTTATACGCAACAGAATTGTTTGTTTGTTTTATGCCTGCAAGCCCTGCATAAAACCATTCCTGCAAATGCCCCAGCATAAAATGATTATTACTTACCGATTCATACGCCTGCCAGCTTTCTGTTAATGCCGTGGCTCCATGCTTTAATTGAAATCCGTATCCGGGCACATCGTCTCTGCTGTTCATATCAAAGATGATATCGCTTCTTCCGGCATCTTCTAATGCCCGCAATACATAACGATAACCAATATCGCCAGCAGTAAGTGCATTGTTACGGCTTTGAATATCTTTTACCAAAGCATCAGTTACTGCCTTTTTATTTTTCGGTTCTGCCAAACCCATATACAAAGCCATTGCATTGGCTGTCTGACTTGCAGAATCGTACTGCAATTTTTGTTTGTCAAAGAAAGCTGTGTTAAATGCTTTTTTTATACTTGCTGCCAGCAGCGTATATCGTTGTACATCGGCTGAGTTATTCATCAGCTTTGCAATTTCAATCAATATAGTGACATCATAATATAAAGTAGCGGTACCTGTAACACCAATTTTTGTCATTTGTGCAAAGCCAGATTTTTTGGGGCCGATGTCAAACCAATCGCCGAGGCCATGTTTTAAAATGAAGGATGAATCCTTAGTCAACAGGTAGCTAATGTATCGCTGCATCATCGGGTATGCTTCTATTAATGATTGTTTGTCACCATACCATTTATAATTATACCATGGTAAAATTATGGCGGCACTGCCCCATTCGGGGCTTTCATCAAAAGGTGGAGTAAATACCGTAAACTCCGGTGCAATCTCTGGAATTTTTCCATCGGTATATTGTGCATTCATCATATCCTTTATCACCTTACGGTTGAGCGAGGCAATATCATAGTTGTACTGCACCGATGCCCCCATTAAATGTGTTTGTTCCAGCCATCCGAGTTTTTCCCGATGCGGGCAATCGGTAAACACACTTACTGTATTGCTTTTGATTGCCCAGTCAATTAAGGTGTTTGTTTTATTGAATAATTCATTAGAGGAAGTAAAAGAGCCAATTGTTGGTGCGGCATTTCGAATGTGCAACCCTTCAATATTCTTAACAACAGGCAAAGGCTTACCGCTATACTTAGGAATACATTGTACCAGCATATACCTGAAACCTGTATAAGAAAATTGTGGTTGCCAATTTTCCTCAATACCACCTTTTAAAATATAAGTAAAGTAAGACGGTGACCCTGATGCTCTCTGATTGGCTGTACCATCAGCATTCAATAATTCAGCACAGTAAATTCTTATAGTATCACCTTTACTACCATTAACTGTTATGGAAGGAATACCTGAAAAATTCTGCCCTAAATCATGCACAGTCACATCATTCTTTAATTCCTTCTTACTAAGAACAGTAAGCCTTTGCATTACTTTCAGCGGTTCCTGTATTTGAGATTCCAATTGTTCAGGCCCATTTGTAATAATAACATCAAACCAATCTTTTCCATCCCTTAAGAAACCCGGATCACTCCAGCCTTCCTGTTCGAGATTTGCATCATAATCCTCGCCGCCAAATATGCTGCTGAAAATAATCGGCGACGAAAAAGTTTGCCAGCTTTCATCGCTTATAATATTTTCGAGTGTACCATCTGTATATTCAATAACAGTACGCATTATCATTTTTGGGTGACCATAAGCACCGGTCATTTTTCTGTACCGCTGACCTGGAATGTAATAAAAGCCATTGCCAAGTATTACACCGACTGCATTTTTTCCCTGCTGTAATTCCTTTGAAATATCAAACGTTACATATTGTGCATGTTTGGCATAGTTGGTCCAGCCAGGGTCTAAGAAATGGTCGCCGATTTTATTTCCGTTCATGTACATCTCAAAATGGCCAAGACCGCAGATATAGGCCGTTGCTGATTTTATTGTTTTTCTAACTTCAAATTCCTTCCGCATCATCGGCAATATATTCCTTCTCGGTCCCCAGCTTCTTTTTCCACTTTGATGTACAAGAGGAAAAATCCGTAAGGAATCAACAGGCTCATCATAACCAATCCATTTTGCATTTGTCCAGTCTGCCTCTTTAAGCAAGCCCATTTGGAAGTAAGCAACAGCACTTTCTGCCACATTGCCTTTATTATCCCACACCTTTACTTTCCAGAAATATTTTTTAGTTGCCAAAAGTTGTTTGCTTTTGTATGCAACCTGTATGGATGTATTGGCTAATACTTTTTTTGAATCCCAGACATTACCGATATTTTTTTGTAACAAGTTTTCATCATCGCTTACTAAAATCTGAAATGCTGTTTGTAATACATTTTTCTGATTGCTTTCTAATTGCCAGCTAAATCTTGGTTTTATATTATCAACTCCCAGTGGGTTGGCTCTGTTCTCGATTTGTAAATGAGAAACTGATAACTGGCTAAAGCCTGTTACAATCTGAAAAAAACATATAGCAAAAAACAACAATCGCATTACTTTATTTTTATTGAACATCTATGCCGCTTATGGCTAAATCCTTTGCATTAGTAATAATCAACCGCACTATATAATTACCAGCATTAATTTGTGAACCGGTATTAATTGTAAACTGATTCCACTTACCGTCACGGGTAAATGTAAAGGAAACTTCTTCTTCGAGCATCATGGTGTTTCCGGGTTCTATTAATTGCAGTTTTCCTTTTACAGATTGTTCTTTCCCATAAAAATATTTCATGGTAATGGAATAAATATCGGCTGCGCCTATTTGGACAGGATACTCGATGCTAACCTCATTATTAGTTCTAATAACTGAACAATATCGTCCATTAGTAGAATCCTTTATAGCACCATCACTCAGCTTTACCACATTGGCTTTATATTGGGTAATAGGCTTAAGGTCGTAGGCGGGTTGCATGTTGTTGACTGGTTGCATCATCACTATACACTCCGGTGTAATATCTAAAGAAACCGATTGACCTTTTCCAAACCGCTTTTTGTAAACCGAATATGAAGTACCGCTATTTTCATCAGTTATAATTTCTGTTCCGGTATTTTCAAAATCTGAAATTGCCACTGGCTTTGCAGTATCTTTTTTTACGGAAACAAACACATCTGTAGCGTTTTTTGCGATGAAAGCAACTTTTCGATTATCCTTTTTATTTCTAAACGACACCCAATCTGCACCAAATAAATTAGAAGGTAACGAATTGAATACTATATTTTCTGACGAATACTGTTTATCACCAATATCGAGCCACGACTTAAATTCATACTCATAAACAGGCCTTCCGATATTTATCACCTTTCCTTCATTTGCATACCATTTAGATGATGCTATTGCAATTGCACTTATTAATGCCTGCCCTGCTTTACTTTCAGGAAATGAAATAGCAATTTTCCCATTTACTGCTTTTGCTTTCACCACTTTCTTTAAAGCAGTATTTGTTCCTGCTTCAGTCCAGATATCTAAATCATTCAATATAATTTTACCATTAATAGCCACATCAAACAACCGCATGCCGCTTGCCTTCATACCGCCACCAATGCCGAGCCAGGGTTCAATAAAATATAATTCAACCAAATATTCCCCGGCAGGTACATCAAATTCATATTGTAGCTTGTCTTTACCATAGCGAAAAGTCTGGAACAGTTTCCAGTCATTTGTGCCCCATATGGGAGAAAAAGTCCTTCGCTGGCTGGCAAAGTTTTCCGGTAGTTCCGAAAAATCTTTTGTCCATGATGTTGCAAAGCTTTTATCTGCCTGCCAGATATTTCCATTTTCATCTCTGTAATCCGGACCGCCACAATTAACCCGGTAAACATAATCATACCCTTTTTGAGGATTTAAAACTGTTGAATACCTGTTCCTGAAATCGTTGAAGTTTGGTGACTGTGGTAAATGATTCAATACTATTAAGTCTGTTGAAGCAACTTTTCCATCTACATAACCAATAGCACTCAGCACATTATACCGGACATTAACACTATCCCATTGAAAATGTGTTCCTATACCGTTTTTCTTTCTTCTGCCTAAAGACGAGCCATTCAAATCATTGAACAATTCCACTTCATCGCAATTGCTGTAAACAATAATGCTGTCTTTTATTCCCGGTGTCATCCATCGGCTGGGCCAGGTGTGAGAAACGATATACACCATCGGCTCTTTATGCTTATCTAAATAATTACTCTGGAACATATAAAACGCATCGGTCGGTTCTTCCCATGGTGTGAATAATCCTTTATAATTTACCGGACCAATTCTATCCAACTCTCTTACTCCTTCACCGCCCTGCACCCTCCCCGGATTATCATGTGAAGTAAGTAACCAAAAGAAATGACCGGCCACACTGTCTTTTACTTTTTCTGCCAAGTGAATTTTTTGTTCCATCAGTAAGGTCATGCGGTCTTCGCTTAAAATACCGTTTTGTTTAAAGCTGCCTTCGCTGTGTAAATCAATGGTACGCCATGCACCGTATTCTCCTACTAAAACTTGTTTCTTTAAATCTTCGCCATAAGTAGCAGGGTTACCGCCGTAAGTACCTGTCCAGTTTTGCGGGACATCCCAATCGGTGCCTTCACCGCCGTTACAGGTGGTGACTAATCGTTGTGTGGATGCTGTTGGGTCTAACGAGCGGATGAGTGCTGTACATTCTTCTACAAAATCTTTGGGCAGTTTACTTTCATTTTGCAAACCCCATAAAATTACGGAAGGGTCGTTGCGGCGTTCAATTACCCATTCTTTTAAAAGCTGTTTGAAATTATCCCTGAATTCTTTAGTGTCGTACCATACATGTGCACTTAATTGTGTCCACCAGAGAATACCTTTCTCGTTAAACAGTTTTCCATACAACAAATTATGCGGTTGGTGTCCATCACGAAAAGCATTGAAACCTGCGGCTTGAATCCATTTTATTCTTGATTGAATTTGCTCGTTGCTGAAGGCGTGGCTTTGGCCGAGTAAATGTTCATACTCTGCAATGCCGTTAAGGAAAACAGGTTTGCCGTTTAAGGTGAATTGATGAGATGGGTTATTCCATTTTATTGTGCGGAAACCAAAAGACGTTTCAATCTTATCTATAACCTTGCCATTTTCCTCTAAATTTGTAACAATCTTATATAAATATGGATTTTCAGGAGACCATAGCTGGACATTATTAATAGTATTATAATCTTGCATGATTGTCAAAGAATCAGCTTCAGCAAAATATTGTCCTGTCATTTCTTCCATTACAACTTTCCCTTTTTGGTCAAGCAAAAGTGTATGTATAAAAATATTTCTATCCTTAGCATAGCTTTTAACAGTGGTGTAAATTTTCAGGTTAGCAGTCCTTTTTTTTATGTCTGCATAAGCATGAACGCCGAATGGAACAACCATTGCATCACTAGTAATTATTAAATGTACCGGACGAAAAATCCCCAAGGGTTGTGAGCCTTCGGAGAAACCTCTTTCATCGCTGCAACCACCGCAAACCCAGGGTTGGTCTTTTATGTTGGCAGGGTGAGATGCACTTACCAGCAATTCATTTTTGGTGCCATCTGTTTTAAATATATCTGTAACATCAATGGTGAATGTGGTACGTCCGCCGTTGTGCTCTCCCACTTGTTTATTATTGAGAAATACGGTAGCATAAGAACCTACGCCTTCAAAGTATAAGAAGAATCGCTTACCGGTTTTGCTTTGCTTAATAGTGATTGCTTTCTTATATACTGCATCACCATGCAGGTTACCGTGTAATAATCTCCGGTAGCCGTAATAGTCGTCCCAGTTGTGGGGGATGTTTATCTTTTTCCATTTCAAAGAATTTGGAGTTGGAATAAAAGGATTCCAGATATTTTGGTCAACTAACACAGTTTGCCAATTCTCATTCAATAAAATATCTTGTCGTTGAGAAAAGGAATTGAACCACAAAGACACAAAGGCACAGAGGAATAGAAGCTCCCCTGCCCCCCGAAAGGGGGTTTTCGGACTCTGAACATTTTGAAATAAAAATTTCAATCGGAGTTGTTGAATATTACTGATACTTCGGCAATTGCTCAGTAGAATTACCGGGCGTACAAGAGTGCGACGCAACAGGCGATGCCATGAAAAACTGAAGCTGGCTACAAAACTGTTCTTATAATTTATTAAGCGACGCATCAAATTGGTAGACTCCGTTTTTAGTTGTAGTTATCGTCTTTACCGTACCATTGTATCGCAGCATTAATGACTGACCAGATTTTGATGTAACAGTAAGCCGCTGCAATTTTCCTTCTGTCCATTTTATATTGAGTACAAAACCACCCCTGGTGCAAATACCTTTTACTTCGCCATTGGCAAATGCAGCTGGTAGTGCTGGCAAAATATCAATATACTTTGTGTGACTTTGCACAATCATTTCGCCAATGCCGGCGGCTCCACCAAAGTTGCCGTCAATCTGAAACGGCGGGTGTGCATCAAACAAATTTGGATAACTGCCTGCGCCACTTGTTTCTCCACCAGTTAATAAAAGGTCGCCACTCTTTGAAGCCCGTTCTGCCGGGCTCAGCAACATCTTCACCATGGTGAATGCATGTTCAGCATCTTTGAATCTTGCCCAACAATTTATTTTCCAGCCGAGGCTCCAGCCGGTTGCTTCATCGCCACGGAAAATCAGTGATTGCTTTGCTGCATTCATTATCTCCGGTGTGGCATCATAATTTATTTCATTGCCGGGATACATCCCCCACAAATGTGAGATATGGCGGTGTTTGTTATTTGGATTATCTACATCTTGCATCCATTCTTGTAATTGGCCACGTTTACCAATTGTATTTGGCGCAATTTGTTTTATTTTTATTTGTAGTGCTTCGCTAAAATCAGAATGTATTGAAAGAATTTTCTCCGCTTCAATAACATTTCTAAATAGGCTGCGAATTATTTGATGGTCCATGGTAGGCCCTGCAACTAAGCCACCTTGCTCTGGTGAGTTGGAAGGTGTGCTGATGAGATAACCAGTGGCCGGGTCTTTAATTAAAAAATGATTAAAGAACAAAGCCGCTTCTTTCATAACAGGATATGCTTTGGTCTTTAGAAAATTTTTATCCTGTGTAAACAAATAATGTTCCCACAGATGCTGGCACAACCATGCACCGCCGGTAACCCATATACCATGATTGGCTGCGTTGATGGGTGCAGTGCCTCTCCACAAATCTGTATTGTGATGCAATACCCAACCCGGTGCATTGTAATGGTCTTTAGCCGTTTGCTTTCCAGTAATGGATAACTCTTCAATCATTTTAAACAATGGCTCATGCATTGGAGATAGATTCAGCAACTCTGCCGGCCAGTAATTCATTTCTGCATTGATGTTGGTGGTGTATTTACTTCCCCATGGCGGATTGGTTAAATCATTCCAGATACCTTGCAGGTTGGCGGGCCTTGTACCGGGTCTTGATGAAGAGATGAGTAAATATCTTCCGTATTGTGTGTAGAGTGCAGCGAAAGAGGGGTCGTTACCATTGGTGAAATTGTTTAACCTTTCATCAGTAGCCCCCCCACCCCCCGAAGGGGGGGTCTTGGACTCCGATGATTTGGAGTCTCCTAATGTTATTGAGAAAGTGCTAAAATGTTTTTGGTATTCTTTTATGTGTGCAGTTTTAATTTGCTGGTAGGTTTTTCCGGCAACAGATTTTAAAGCATTAGTGCAAGGCAACGCTGCGTCAGCAGTAACATCTTTGTAATTTTTATAGGTGGTGCCTGCGGTTATATATAATATTGCTTCGTCGGTATTATTAATTGTGAGTTGTCCATTATTAATTGTAACTGTGCCGCCTTTTAATACTACCTGCAAATAGCTTTTACCTTGTAATACTCCCGTTCTTACTTTTACTGAAAGTATTACGGTGTTATTATTTAATTGTGTAACTGTATAATTTCTGTGCGGACTGCTGAGTACCGCATTAAAACTGATACTTGCTTTTTTACTGGCTGTAAAGTTTACAACCAATACCTGGTTAACAGCTGAAACAAAATATTCTCTTTTATAATCAACTCCGTTTAGTGAATACGATGTAGCAGCTACTGCATTTGAAATATCCAACTCTCTGCGATAATTAGTAAAACCGTTTGTGTTGGCAAACTGCAAATTCAAATCACCGAATGGTTGATAGTCGGCCTGGTAAGTGCCCACCGGCTGCGGATTATCATTTATCACCAAATATTTCCATTGGCCGTTTAAAGAAATTTTTGCTGTCTCATTATGTACAGGGTAAACACCTATATGATTAACGGTATCCTTATAACCATACATGCCGCCTTTATTAGAAAAATTCAACACCAAAATGGCAATGGAGTTGTTGCCTTTATGCAGTGTATTTTTTGCTATGGTATATTTTCTTCCTTCCGTATTTTGCTGGCTGCCCACCAAAGTGCCATTAACAAAAGTGTAATCATTATCCCGAATACGGTTGAGGTCTAACAGCATATCTGCTGTTGGTTCATCTTGTAAAACAAAAGTTGTTCGCAACCATACTGCCCCATCCAATGCTTCGAAGCCCACCGTTTCCCAGCCATCCCAATGCGGCACGGTCATTTTTTTCCATTTGCTATCGTCAAAATTTTCAGCAGCATATTTTTTATCGGCAGTTACTTCATTAATCCATTTTGTTTTTCCCGCTTCAAAACTTTTCCGGCCCATGAATTCCTTTTCCGCCAGTGCTTCTGCTTCTTTTTGCTTACCTGCAAATAATAGGTTGCGGATGATATCTAAATATTTGTATGCACCGGGTCGGCTGTAGCTTCTTGGTTCGCCGCTCCACAATGTTTCTTCGTTAAATTGTATGCGGTCGTTTTCCACACCGCCAAATAACATGGCACCAATGCGGCCGTTGCCAATGGGCAATGCTTCCGTCCATTTAATGGCGGGCTGTTTGTACCAGAGTTTTAAATCCTGTGCTGAAAGAATGTTTACACATAACAATGCGACCAGGAAGAAACTGAGTTTTATTTTTTTGTTTGTCATCTTCATTACTACTATCAGCTTTTGTTGCATCCGCCATCAGGCGGAATGTTAATTTATTTTCTTGCAGTGCAAGAGAATAAATTAATCACTCTTGTACTGTAATAACACAGATGAACATTTGCGACGACCCTATATTTCTAATGCACTTACTCTATTCTTATTTCACATTGAACCCCTTCGGGGTTCAATACACTGTTTTTATCTCCTGCCCCGGGTTGCACCCGAAGCTATTCGTGTTTAATCCCTTCGGGATTACACTCTCAGATTCAGAAAAAAAATCTTTACATTTTAAAGACTCCAAAGTCCCCCAGCGGGGGATTTAGGGGGCTTCAAACAACCAGTCAATATTTTTATTTCTCAAATCTCCTGTCAACCCTGCATCATATACAGGGATAATAGTATCTCCATCTACAAAACCTAAAATCAAACAAACCCCTCTTTCCAGCTTTAATGTATTAGCTCCAGCTTTAAAGCTATAAGTATGAATATTTACAGACGGCATGCCTTCAATGGCAATAGCATTACTGATTTTTATTTCTGCCTGCCCATAATCATCCGCACTGGCATTGGTTTCGAGTTCAGGCTCTTTTAAATACATGGTGTCGGTAGTAAAAGCTGCCCTTTGCTTTTTAAAGTAGCCCACCAAAACTTTTACCGGCTTATCACAGGTAAAACTTATATCTGTTCCCTGCTTCATCATCTGCTTAAAAGAAAGCGGCATTGCTTTAAGTCCTCTCAGCTCATCAGCCATGCTTTTACTGGTGAAACTGGTATCTGTAAACACTTTGCTGTTATCATCTAAACGGATGAGTGCTGCGGTTGTCTGCACTGCAGCGTTGTCAAAAGGCTGGGTAGCCGCAGCAACTGTACCTTCTTTTTTCTTCAGAGAATCTATTTTATGCCTGAATGTGTTTAATTCATTTTCAAACACCGGTAGCATTTCTTTCCAGTGTTTAAAAGTGCCGTCAATTCCACGCATAGGAATTTTGCGTTGGGAGGTTTGCATGCTGTTGGCATATAGATAGCCTTGCCCGGTCATTATAGTAAGCCTTTCATATGCCTTCACACTTTCATGTAATAGTGTCGCTGCCGAATCTAAATCCTTCAAATCATTTGAGTACTTGTATTTTAAAACGAGTAAAGCTGCATTTGTTTTTAATCTAAAATGGTTTGCCAGGCAATAGTAAGAAACAAGGTCATTTCTCAGCCTGAAGAACTCATCTTTATTTTTTTTAATTTTTGCCAGAACTGCATCTATAGCTTCTACAGCATTTATACTACTTTCTTCGACTTCATATGCAACCTGCACTGGTGTTTCGCCAATATGTTTTATCCCTTTCCATTCTTTATCCGCATAGTCCAATAGCATTTCGCCTTCTGGTGCCTCGGCATCGTATAACAACGTAAACAAACCATAGCGATAAGGATTGATGAGCTGTGTCATCAACATTCCTAAGGTAAGTGTTTGCCGGTTACCATCTGTTATGCCAAACCGGCGTAATAACATAGGTGCAATCTCCCCTGACAATTCATATGCTTCTAAAATTTTTTCACCTTCCTCTATGTTACAACCGAACCTATATGCCAGTAACTCACTCCAGTAACTAATTTCTTCTTTTCTGTCTCTCTTTGCTTTCCATGCATACCGGCTCCATGCTTTGTACCAAATCCAGTCCCGTTCAATTTGCAATAAACGTTTTCCACCTGCAACACTATCAGCACTATAAGGCCAGTCCCAGTAAGAAGCCTGAGGGTATAAATGCAAACCATTTCCACCCATTACTTCATGCATACCGATAACAGATTGCTGGATAAAATCAGGCGAGCCGTAGCGGAAGGGTTCGAGGTTGGCCAGTATATGTACATTTTCAATTTGCACACTGCCCAGTTTACTTAATGTTTGGTGCAGCTTTGCCCAATCGCCTCTTGGTCTTGCATAGGTTAATGCTTCACCGTTGAATTTTGCTTCGGTATATAAATTTTTATATAGCGGCAACGCTGCTTTCATTACAGCAGGTGCATCTGTATCATGTGCCCGCAATACAATTGGCGGCTCTTCTGCTTTACCTAATGCTTTCAATCCATCCTGTACACCGGGAATAATTGTTTTGGTAAACCATTCAATATCGTCATTGCCCACACCTTCCATTGCTTCTCCCAAACAAACCATTAAACCCACATTTGGATAATTTTCCACGAAGGCGGCGATTGATTTTCTTGTATAATCTGCAATCACTGGTACAATATGCCTTTCACGTTCCTGTGTTTTTATTTTATGATGCTCCGCAAATGGCTTTGATACGATGATATTGTAAAACATCTGTATCACCCAGATTCCTCTTTTATCTGCTTCACTTGTAATGAAACGATAAATCTCTTCATTTTTTTTAAATGTGGCATCATCCACTTCCACGGCATACGGATAATTTTTCAATTTTACCAGCGATGCAAAGGGATGGCCATTCCAGAGATATAAAGAATTCATCCGGTTATTTACCATCGAATCTAAAACCTGTAGCCATAGCTTTTTATTGTAAAACCAGGGGAATGTCTCCGATGTGTACGGATACTCATACACATTTCTACCGGGCAGGTAAGTTGATTTTTGCAAGCCGATGCATTGACCACGCAAAACCATTTCAGGGGCATCAGTTATATTTAATGTTTTGGGATAGGCTTTTAGTCTTTTGAGTTGTGCTGCAAATTCCAAACAACCGTACAGCAAACCGGTTTCATCGCTGCCTTCAATTGTTGTTTTCTTATTTGCAGTGGTAATAGTATAACCTTCTTTGGGGCCTTGCTTATAACGAAAAGTAATAAGATGGCTACTTCGGTTAAGCTTCAATGCTTTTTCTGCATCCCATATTTTTTGCATGGCAAAAATTTCCCGGGGTGTTTTAATTCTATCGCCCCAGCCAACTTGTGCCAATACAAAATGGTTAAAAAAAAGAAAAACTATAAAGAAAATTCCTTTCATGCTATTCTATATCTTTTTTATTTACTGTGCAAAATCTTCAGGTCAGAGAAATAGCCTTCGGTTCCAACATCTACCCATAATCCAACAGCCCCGGAAGACTTTGCACCATGCTTCAGGTCATTAACCAGTAAAACAGGTTGTTTACTGTCATTTATAAAAAGTTTAGCTTCTGACCCAGTCACAACTATTTTAAGCTTTATCCATTCATTAAGTGCCATATCTGCATAAGACTCATACTCTCCTGGTGCTTCTTTTCTCAGCCTGTCGAATTTAAAGCCGGGAAATGAAAAATACTGAACTGAGCGGTTCCTTCTCAATTGATTGTTAGCTCTGCCATTTGTTGGCCTGATATAAATACTTTCAAATTTTGAACTGCTGTCGTTTATCCGGAATGCAACTCCAATGAAACCTCTTGCCGATTCAGTGGCGTTCGCCAAAAGCCTGCTCAGCACCTTAACTTCAATTGTGCCGTTGGAAAAATCCTTACCGACTACCCTCACAAAAGTAGGCTCATCGACTTCTGTTACTGTCGAATCCTTTATAATTTTCAGCACAGATTTGCTCCCTGATTTTTCCACTGCCATTGATACATTTACCGGTTTTAGTTTAGCTGTATCAAACTTTATGGTTTGGGAACAGAGGTTATTAAAACCAGCCAGGCTTAAAAAAATTATTATCAAAAATATTTTCTGCATAGCGATTGTGGTTAAAAAAAATCCCTGATTATTCTTTATTACTTACTTTACCAACTCATTCAAATATTTCTCCAGCATAGTGTATCCATCACTTACAATTTTATTTCTATCGTTTGCGTCATTACTATTTAATCCATTTTTATTTTCCCAGGCATCGGGCATTCCATCACCGTCGGTATCTGTTGGCGCAGTGGTTGATTTATACAGAGGCCATCCACCCACAGCAAACGGCGAATCAATAATACCAGGTTTGCCATACACCCCTTTACCAATAGCAGTTCCTGTTTTTGTTTCGTTGACTACCCTTTCATCTACTGCATCTCTTTTTGGAAAGATAGCACCGGCATACTTTAATACTTGTTCATAAGCATTCGTAGCAGTTTGTTCCGGTAAGGGGGCTGAAACCGGAAAAGAATTTTCTGCAACCGCATTTTTGGGATAGCCTGCTTCTGCTAAATCAATACCACGGCTGTTTTTTTTATTTAAATATTTATCGCCTTCCATAATATTACCATCGGCAAACCACTGGCCTGTGCCTTTACTATTTTCTTTTTGAAACGATGCATGTACAAATTTTAAATCGGCCGGCGCTGCAGGGCCCGGCTTGTAATAATTGTTCACCATATTTACCTGCGATACACCGCCTGCAATATTTACTTCTCCGCCATAGGCGGCGTTGGCATTGCCCCAGTTGTAAATAACATTGTTACGGTAATCAATCAATGCAATGGTATCATGTGCCCTTGCCCCATTAAAGCGAATGGCACGGTTGTTTAAATGCGCAATCAAGTTATGATGATAAGATGCATACTGTCCGCCCCATACACCGCCAAAAGAACGGTTGCCCTTCATATGCCCGGCGCTGTACAAACCTTCGCTTACAATGCACCATTGCACCGTAGTATTTTTAGTATCATACATGGCGGCGCATTCTTCATTGGCCCAGCTAAAACTGCAATGGTCAACAATTACATTGTGGCAGTTTTCCATATCAAAACCATACAAACCTTTTTTATCGATACCACCGGGCCTTGAGCGGATATAGCGGATGATGATATTACCATGATTGCCTTTTGAAGAAGCGCCATTTAAAATAAGCGATTGATTTTTTAAACAGATACCATCACCGGGTGCCGTTTGTCCCGCAATAGTAAGGTTACTGCGTTTAATCTGAATTTTTGTTTGCAGCTCTATCAATCCGCTTACTTTAAAAATAACGGTAAGGGGTTCGCCGGGGTATTGCTCCAGTGCCCAGCGAAAACTTCCTGCGCCATCATCATATAAATTAGTTACAGCAATTACTTTACCACCACGGCCACCGGTGGCGTATTTTCCAAAACCATCTGCTCCGGGAAAAGCAATTTGCT
The DNA here is from genome assembly GCA_044221225.1 of Chitinophagaceae bacterium. Classification (GTDB taxonomy): domain Bacteria; phylum Bacteroidota; class Bacteroidia; order Chitinophagales; family Chitinophagaceae; genus JJ008. Next base: position 77,733 of record JBGAPQ010000016.1, on the reverse strand, counting down.
GTGCTGCCAGTTGGTAATGCATAATAATGAATAGTATTATAAAAAAATTCTTCATTGTGTTTGAAATTAAAAGAGGGGAAACTGGGAACAGTTCCCCGTTCGATATCTGCTTTGCTATATGAAAAACTTACAATTATATTTTCTCCGGCTTTATTCCACCATTATCACTTGATTGATACGCCGCTTCCACACAGGCCATGGTATGTATGCAATCTTCCACGCTGTTATCCGGTTGTTCAATTTGTTTGTTGGCCGCCAGCAACACCTGTTCCATACTTCCAATAAATGCATGCGGAAACCAGCTGCCTTCCACCGCTAATGTTTTCCATTCTGGTGGTTTTCCTTTTTGCAGCAATACATATTCAAAACTATCTGCTGCGCCACATGGATAATCAATCAGCGCACCAAAATCTATTTTAATAGCACCTTTGCTGCCTTCTATTTTTATATACGATTGCTGTTTGGGTGTGCCGTAATTATGACAATGATTGGTGAGTATGTTTGCTGCCACCAGTTCGCCATAATCCATAATAATATTACTCCTTACAGATGCCAGTTGCGGCATAGACGGATGCTTTGTTGTTTTGGCATACACCGATTTTGGATTGCCGAGCAGGTTGCGTATTAAATCGATGTAGTGAATGCTGTGGTATAAAATTTCCACCCGTGGTGCTTCATTTAAAAAATTCCACAGGTGCCAGGGTGTAAAAACGTTTACGTTTACTTCAATATCATTAATAACGCCAAAATTGCCACCGGCTATTATTTTTTTTGCTGCTAAAATATACGGGGCATAGCGCAGTTGAAAATTAACGGCTGCCAGCATTTTTTTTTGTTTGCACAGTTGCACTATTTCTTTGGCTTCTGCCAAATTCTCTCCCATGGGTTTTTGCAGTAACAACGCAGCGCAATCGGGCAGTTGTTTTAACACAGGAATGGCTTGTGAGCCCGGCACCGCCATATCAAACACGGCATTGGCCGGGGCCGCCGCAATCATATCGCTCAGTGATGTATAATAAGGAATGGAAAAATTTTCAGCAGTGGTTTTTGTCTTCTCTATATTAATATCAAAAATGCCCTGCACATTGTAGCCTGCAATTTTATAGGCTGGTAAATGTGCTGTATTTACAATACCCCCGGCTCCAATAATATAAATAGGTGTTTTTTCAACTGGTAACAAGGGTTTCATGTATTGTCATTAAATTAATTCTCAAAATTATTTAATTACTCCCCAAATAGTTTCCATAAGTAAGCATTAAAATAGCTGCAAGAAGAACAAATATGGCAAGACCTAACCATTTCAATGTTTTACTACTGCAACGGTTCCATTCTTTCATCATTAACCCGGCAACTGAACTAAACAAAACAAGCATTATCATATGTACAGCCCAACTCGAAAACTTATATTCCCCCATTCTGACATGCCCCAGTCCATAAAAGAAAAACTGACCATACCAAAGAACACCGGTAAGTATTGCCATAAGGTAATTAAGCCCTATGCTATTTTCACCGGCGGAAGTATACTGACTAAATGTTTTATCCTTTCGATGCAAATACAAACAGTATAATAAAGTGGTTACAAAAGCTCCCGTATTAGAAAAAATATAAATCACATTACCCTGAAAATTTCCTGCTCCATATTTTGCAGCCACATCTGCAATGGGTTGTCCCTGGTCAAGGGAGAATCCGTATAAAGCAGATAATACACCTGCCAGGAAACAAAGTGGTAATCCTTTCGACAATGAAAAAGCAGTTCTGTTCTTCTCATCGCCGGCAATATCCTTTTCTTTATTTCTTCCTGCCAGCCCGCACAGCGAAATTCCAGCTGCGCCCAGTACAACTCCAATTACCAAATATGATGACCCGTTACTTTTCAATGCATCCCCTAATGTTCCATGCACTAATGGGGGTAATAAGGTCCCTAATACACAGCTGATGCCCACCGCGATGGCATAGGTTAATGAAAAACCAACAAAACGAATTGCTATGCCAAATGCCGTTCCTCCCACCCCATATGCCATTCCCAGTAAAAAGGATTTTTGTATGGCAGAAGAAGGTGCCTCTCTGAGTACTGCTGATAATTGGGGAATTGTAAGATAAGCAACTATCAATGGCAGCAACAACCAGCAAATAAATGCCTGTGCAAGCCAATAAGTTTGCCAGCTCCATCCTTTAAGTTTTTTTTCAGGTGTGTAGCAAAGTGCAGCACTGGAAGCTCCCACAGCATGATATAATACTCCGTTGATTACTTCCATGTTTTTTAACTAACTCCAAGTTGATAAAATGAGTTTGCATTGGAAAAGAAGACTTTATCCCTGTCATCTTCTGTTAATAATCCGGTAATGATATTTTTTGTTATTTCCCATGTTCTGACATAAGAATTTGCCAACATAGAAACTGGCCAGTCGCCTCCGCAAAAACACCTGTCTGTACCGAAAATTTCCAACACATACGCTACATAGGGTTTTATATCTTCAGCAGTCCGGCCTGCAAAACTCCCGCCTGCCGTTCCCAAACCGGAAATCTTTGCGAAGAAATTATTCCTTTTTGCTGCTTCTCTTATCAACTCTCCCCATCTGCCGTATTTCTCTTTTGCTGGTATGGGTGGTGCATTCAGGTGATCAAAAACCATCTTCAGGCCGGGAACTGCTTCAGCAACATTTATCACTGTTTCTATATGTTCCGGAAGAACTCCCACCACATCATATGGGATATTATGAGCTGCCAGTAACTTCAGACTTTCCAATACCGGCGGCTGTAGTAACCACTGTGGACTGGCTTCATCATGTATAAGATGGCGAACTCCCTTAAAATATTTTTCTTTCAAAAATTTTTCTTCCAGTAACCTTGCAGTAGCAGCAGTATCCATAAGTGGCAACCAGCAAACAACCCCTTCTATCCAGCCAGTTGTTTTTGCCACATCCAGCATAAGTTCAGTATCTTCTAAATTACAACTGGCCTGTACCATTACACCATGAGTAATACCTGCCTCTTTTCTTTCTTTTGTTATTTCCTCAATACTCCATGTCCTGTTTAATACAGATGTATCTCCTTTCAGCCATGGATATTCTGCCCTTTTAAAATCCCAAACATGAATATGTGTATCTATTATCCTTTGCATTGCCCCATTATATTATTTTCAGCGGGACTGAACTCCTTTGTCAGGCCAAACCTCTCATCTATCAGTTCGTTATGTTCCCCTAATAAGGGAGCACCTTTTTCGGAAGCCAGTATTTTACCATCCACCCTTACAGGGCATCGGGTTGTTTTTACAATAAGTCCATTACCGGTTTTAACATTCAGCTCCATTTGTAAAACCCTGTAACCCTCTTCATTAACTAACTGGCTGTAATTTAATACAGGAGCACACCAGACATCTGCTTTCTCTAATATACCAAGCCAATGTGAAGCAGTATCAGTTATGAGGTGCTCCGCCAATATTGTTTTTATCTCATCCCTGCGGGTAAACCAATCACTGCTTTCCGAAAACTTTTTCAACCCGACGCATTGCAACAGTTCACCAAGTCGTACAATATCTGTCATAGCCATTGCAATGTAATTATCTTTTGTTGTATATATTCCATATGGAGCTGCCACATAAGCATGGGCATTATTAACTGCACTTCGCTGCGGCGATTGACGGCCATCATTGTAATAACAGGTTAATACTTCGAACTGAAAATCGAGTGCCGATTCGAGCATGCTTACCTGTATCAGGGCTCCTTCTCCACTAATACCCCGTTTGTACAAAGCAGCCAGAATTCCCTGTGCCAAATGTGTTCCGGCCATTATGTCGACTACTGCCACACCCATTGGAGTAGGAGCATCGTCTTTATTATTGCTCAACCAGGTAAGACCAGAAGCCGCCTGCAATAATAAATCTTGCCCCGGAAGATTTTCCCAGGGGCCTTCACTGCCATAACCGCTTATCTCCGCATATACTACAGATGTATTTAATTTCCTTACGGAAGTATAATCAAGCCCAATTCTTTCCATTACTCCTGGTCGGAAATTATGCATCACCACGTCTGCTTTTGTTAGTAATTGTTTTATTTTTTCCAAATCAGCAGGATTTTTTAAATCAGCCGTATAACTCTTTTTATTTCGGTTGATTGCATGAAAAATAGTTGATTCGCCTTCAATCATAACATCTGAAACATACAACTGACGACAGATATCACCTGTCTGAGGCCGTTCAACTTTAATCACCTCTGCACCTAAATCTGCAAGTCTTAATGCTGCAGACGGGCCGGATAAAAACTGGCTAAAGTCTATTACCAATATGTTTTGTAGTAAATTCATTTCCTTTGTATCTGATTAGGCTACAACTATTACCTGTTTCCACCATCCGTTTGTTTTCACTATACATTTATTCCTGCATTCTGCCCAAGAGCAGGTGCAGCTTTGGAAGAATAAATTTTTTTCCCATTTATCCGTATCGGGCATCTCGTTGTAATTATCTTTTTACTATCCGTCTCTATCACTTGTTCCATTCCTAAAACATTATAGGCTTCCACCTCCGTCATTTTTTCCCAATCGAGTACTTCTATTGCCCATAGATCATACTCATGCAGTTTCTGTATCCAGTACTCAGTTGTCTGCCTGACCATGTATGTCGCCAGCAAAGATTTAATCTCATCCCGTTGTGCAAACACATCTTCTTTTGAAATGCTTTTTAACTCACAACACCCGATTGCTTCCGCAAGAACATGAATATCCATCATAGCCAAGGCAATAAATCCATCAGCCGTTTTGTAAATACCATAAGGAGCCCCCAATAATACATGTCCATTGTTGATCTTACTTCTTTCTGGTTGCTTTCCGTTAGTAAAATAGGTGGTAAACAGTTCGAACTGGAAGTCTATTAATGATTCGATCATGCTGATTTCAATCAACGCCCCATTACCTGTTTTTTGCCTGCGGATCAGTGCTGCTAATATACCCTGTACCAGTTGTGATCCCGCCATAATATCCCCGACAGCAATACCAAATGGTACTGGCCCGTTATCGCCATTTCCCGTAGTGTAAGCAAGCCCTGTCATGGATTGCAAAAGTAAATCTTGTCCGGGTTTATCCTTCCATGGCCCCTCTTTGCCATACCCGGAAATGGCTGCATAAATAATTCCGGGATTTAACAATTGTACATCTTCAAAGCCTAATCCTGTTTTCTCCATTACACCAGGCCTGAAATTATGTATCAGCACATCTGCCTTTTTTAGCAAAGTCTTCACCAGTTCGAGATCCGATGTGTTTTTCAAATCCGCCGCCACACTTTCCTTATTACGGTTAATGCTGTGAAAGAGTAATGAACTATCATCAACCCATAAATTTTTAATGGCCAGCTTTCTTCCGGCATCACCTTTACCAGGCCGTTCAATTTTTATTACCCGTGCACCGAGATCCGCCAGCCTCAATCCTGCCGATGGTCCTGAGAGGTATTGACTGAATTCCAGCACCAATAATCCTTTTAAAGGCAAATCCATCATAGAGCAGCTGTTGAGTAGTGACGGTTAAAACTTTCCTGATAAAGCTGGTTCATTTGCCGGATAACTTCGGCAGGATCAGTGTCGTCCTTCAGGCATTTCTGTAAAGGCTCACCAGCATGATCCTGAAAATATAAGGATCCATTATATCTTGGTCTCACATAACCATTCTCCATTACCGGCAAAATATTTCTGAAAAAATTATGTGTTAATTCATTTGCAACAGGATCTGTCCATGCCGACCGGTGGCCAGGCTGCCCTCCATGCTGAATATAAAATGTTCGTTGCATACCGGGTGAAACTATCCATGCAGAGAAATCGATAGCAATATCTTTAAGCTTGCTGTATGCAGAAACTGCAATCCCTGTACCACCAATTGTTGTTCTGAGTTTCTGTCCGTTAACTGTTACCACATCGCCATAATGCAAAATTTCCTTCGCATATCCTGTTCTGGAATAATTGGAATAACAGTAAGCAAAAGGGCAATACCAGTATTCATCAGTTGTTGTCATTAACTCAGCTATCGCAATCGGGTTACAATCAAACATTCTTTTATCAATCATAGAATACAATTGCTTCATCATATTGATTGCCTTTACTCCGGTTTCTTCATCAATTACTTCTACTTTATTGGCAAAAGGTAACCGGCCGTTAACAATACAGAAGGAATAAAAATTCATAAGCAAATCAATCGGAATGGCCGGAATAGCTACTTTGCCCTTTGCGGCCAGTTCCAGAACATCATCCCAAGTGGCCGGTATGGCTGCCATATTTGCATTCAGTAAATCCTTTCTGTAACTGGCAGCAGGTGCCGCCGCATCAATAGCCAAAGCCCACTGGTTATTATCGTAATAATAACTCTGGTGCGAAAATCCAACAGAATTAAATAACTGATCTGCCAGATATTCTTTGGAAATATATTTATTTAAAGGCAGCACACAATTCGTTGCAGCAGCACACCCTACCCAGGGATGATCAATAATCAGTAAGTCGAAATCTGCTGTTAATTTTTCAATGGGAAAATCAGCAAACTCCTGCAGGCTTCTTTTGCTCCACTGTATCTGCACACCCGGATGCAATTCTTCATACCGTTGGGAAGCAGCAAGCAGAGGAGTAATACCCCTGCTGTGCCCCCATGCTATACCTCTTAAAACTGCTGCCATATTAATTAAATGCTTCTTTTACTAACCAGCAACAAATGTTCACATACCATTACCAATTCATTTTGCTGATTAAAGCATTCGACCAGTTCTGTTACCAATCCATACTCAGGCCGTTTATGTTCCTTTTTATCTTTTATTGTAACAGTTACCTTAATTGTATCATTTATAAAAACAGGTCTCACAAAGCGAAGCCTCTCATAGCCGTAAGTCATAGAAACCTCGTTCACAAAATCGGCAGTCAAACCAATGGCAATTGAAAATACAAGGGTACCATGTGCCATTCTTCCTTTGAAAGGCTGTGTTTTGCACCACTCTTCATCCATATGGTGCGGGAAAAAATCTCCCGATTGCCCTGCATGAATCACAATATCAGTTTCAGTAATGGTTCTGCCTTTTGTTTTCCTCTGCTCATTCAGTCCAAACTCTTCAAAATATTTTCTTCTAAACATGATATGCCGTGCGGGTTACAGGTTACATACTACAATAAATCCAGGTGTGCACCAGATTGTGAGAGATTCAGAATTGATAAAAAAGTTATGAATGCAATAAGGAAGTTGAATTGCATCAGCTTCATTTGGCAAACCTGGTTCTATCAAGACCATCGTTCACAATCGTCATTTAAACACATTCTGAAACAGGTTTTTAATCCTGCATTTCAGAACATTAAATTAGAACGAATGACAAGGGTACCCAATGTCAGGTTTTACTGTATTGATGGAAGATTTTACTATTGCCGGCATGAACAAGCCAGCATATTACCTTAACAAATATCTGTTCAGTTTTCCAGGTCTTATATTTTTTAAAGTTTTTGCAACAATTGAAGTATTCAGTTTAGCACCCTCTATATTGGTATGCGTATGATCAGCCGGAAAAAATGTTTTTACCTTTTCAGAACCTAATTTTTCATATTCAATTGCTACCAGTTCATTCAAGTTAATATAAAAAGCACCTTCCTGTTCGGCAATTTGTTTTGCCCATAGCGCATAAGAGTCTGCCGACCTTGTTACTTTTCCATCCTTCCAGTTATTACGGGGTACCAATGAACAAATGATGGGGACAGCTCCTTTTGCTTTTGTTTCCTTTACGTACTTCCTCATATACCAGCCATAGGTATGCACCACTTCCCTCATCTTACGGATGGGATTATATATCTCTGTACTGTCATTACCAATCCCACGAATAGTTCCCCTTGCTCTTGCCGTATCATCAAGCGGACTTGCATCATTATGACCAAACTGCATAATAACATAGTCGCCTTTCTTTAATGTTTGTAAAATTTTTTCCCACCTGCCCTCAGTAATAAATGTGCGGCTGCTGCGGCCACCAATAGCATGGTTTTGCACAGAAATTTTTGACGTATCAAAGTAAGGAGCCATTAAACTGCCCCATCCCCACTGACCGTTTTTGCCACTGCCATCACCATTGCGTACGGTGCTATCGCCGATGATATAGAATACGGGTTTTTGTTTTTTAAAAATAGCAAATGAGGAGAGTGCTATAATAAGAATGGATAATGCTACTTTGATTTTCATACTTATTTTTATTTACAAGCTTCTGTTCTTTGGGCATCGTCTGTTGTGTCACTCACTTGTACGTCCCGTTTTCAAAGCAGCAGCCCCGGTTTCCAAAAGCAATTATACTCCTAAATTCGCAGCTCCCTGGAGGGGATGCTCACTAAAGCAATTATTTTAAATACTTATTCAGAGCCATACCAGACAGCAGTTTTATTCCTTCTGCCACAGAAGCCGCATTAATTCTTGCGCCTTCTTCATTGGTATGTGTATGGTCTTTATGAAAATAGTTTTTTACCCCCTCAGGGCCTGATTTATCATACTTATCAGCACTAATAGCATTTAAGTCAATAAAAGAAACACCTTCGCTGTCAGCTATTTCTTTGGCCCATTTACCAAAATCTTTATCGGCCCGTTTTACTATTTGCTTACTGGTTGAGTCGCCTTTCACTGTATAATTCCATTGATTGCGGGGAATCATTGAACAAATAATGGGGATAGCGTCTTTTGCTTTTGTATCCTGCACAAACTTTCTTAAATACCAGCCATAGGTATGCACTGTTTCAATAGTACCGTCCTTCCAGGTTAGCTGTATCGTTTCCTCACCTGTTCCTCGTAACACACCACGATAACCGGCTTTGGAGGTATCTGGCTTGCTGCCCTCATTGTGGCCGAACTGCATAATCACATAATCGCCTGCCCTTAGTGTGGAAAGAACTTTCTCCCATCTTTTTTCTTTGATGAATGTTCTGGTGCTTCTGCCGGCCATAGCCTGATTGCTGATACTGATTTGTGTGGTATCAATAAACTCATTAAACACTTCGCCCCAGCCGCATTGAGGACGGTTGGTATTACGAACAGTTGAATCGCCGATGATATAAACGGTGGGTTTATCTTTTTTAATTATAAAAAAAGAAGAGAATACAAGTGCTATGCTTAAAACTATCTTCATATTGCAAGCAGGGTTTTGGAATTATGCTGAATAGAATTACAGTACGATGAAGAGTGCGACGCAACGAAAGTTGATAGTAGTACTACAGCCGGGTTCATAAAATTATTTTTTTGCTTTTACAATTTGAATGTTTGGCTTTGCCGGCAATTTCATTCCATGCCCCAAATAATAACTTACATGCGGTGGCTGATTATAAGCCACATTTTGCCAGGCAATACTTAACCGGTATTGCGGATTGTGCATGAGTGTATATAATTTGAGTTGAGTGGGAATGGCTGTTGAATAAATACGTAATTCTTTGCTGTCGGCTGTTCTGCAAATTAATTCTTCCCGCCAGTCGCCGAGAATATCCGCACTCAGGCAAGGATTTGATTTTGTACCATTATTACTGGCGCAACCTTCATCACGGGCATCAAATATCTTTACTGTCCGGCTGCTATCATAGTCCCACTTACTAATGTTTACACCATTCAGGATTTCACAAAGGGCATCGCCATCCCAGTAAATACCCATATTACAGGCAGGTGTTCGTTCGGCGATTTTATTTCCTTTGTTATCAAACATGCCAGTAATGCCGGCACCGGCCACCCAGCATTCATAACCATCATAGCGGGGGTCAATATCCAATGCCAGTCCGCGGCCAGGGCCTTCACCATCATTACCTGCCTTTACAGAAGCTTTCTTCCAGATCACTTCACCGGTTCTTGCATCCCTGAAATTAGCTCCGGCATCTCCAAAACGTTCCTGTATGCCAAATACTTCAAGGCCCTCTTTGGATGGGTCGAGATCACTTACATGCAATGCATCGCCATGGCCAATTCCTGTTGCATACAAGCCTTTGCCGTCATCATCAATCGTCATTTGCCCATATACTATTTCATCTTTACCATCGCCATCCACATCTGTTACACTTAAATTATGATTGCCCTGGCCTGCATACTTTTTATTGCCCTCTTCATTGCTATCAAACACCCAGCGCTTTTGCAGTTTTCCCTTCTTAAAATCGAAGGCTGCCAAAATTGTTCTTGTATAATAACCACGGCACATTATCAATGATGGGTTAATACCATCGAGATAGGCCACACAGGCAAGAAACCTGTCCATACGGTTGCCATACCCATCACCCCATACTGCTTTTAATTCATCAGTCGAAGGATTGAGTTTTGCATGGCGTGGCGGAATATAATCAACAGTATTAATAGCCTCGCCAGTTAACCCATTGAACATTGTCAGATATTCAGGCCCGTTTAGAATATATCCTTTTTCATTGCGGTAATCCTTAGTGCTGTCACCGATTACATTTCCTTTGCCATCTATACTGCCATCAGCAGTTTTCATAGTTATTTCGGCTTTACCATCGCCATCAAAATCATACACCATAAACTGTGTATAGTGAGCACCTTCCCTGATGTTTTTTCCAAGATTAATTTGCCAAAGCAATGTTCCATCCAGTTTGTAACAATGAAAAACAGGCGGGTCAGTTAATCCGGCCTGTGAGTTATCTCTTGCTTTGCCTGTCATATGAACTACGATTTCATATACACCATCGCCATCCATATCACCCACACTGGCATCGTTGGCACTGTAGCCTGCAGGGGTTTGCATTGAGATGGAGAGATACTTTTTAAGGCCGGGGGATAAACTTATTGATTCGCCTTTTTTTTCTTCTTTACCTGCAATAACTGCTTTTACGGTGTAACCATAATATTGTGTGGTATCAATTTCATCCAGATAGCAGGTGCTGTTGACCACTTTATATTTTTTCTGTTCAGGTAACCGTCCTCCATTTCTGTAAAGGTTAAAATCCACTGTAGAGTCTTCAGTGCCCAGCAGCCTCCAGCTAATCAGCACTTTCCCTTTCCCGTCTGGCACTGTATGCAGGCCACGGGTGAGGTACTCCATTTTATTTTGGGCTGAAATGGAAAATGTGGCCAACATTAACAAAGCAGTAAATATCCGTTGCATAAAATCGTTTTACTTTAGACGCTCATCTTCCGCTATACCTCCGGTTTTCTTCTTTTCCTCAGGCTTTTGAGTAATGGATATTTCAAAATTTTTATACTTCCAGTTTTTGGCAAATACCATTTCACCCAGCACATTGGCCGTAACCCGGGAATTGGTGAAATTGAAATTCTCAATTTGTGAATTAATCAGCCCGTTTACTTCAAATGCTTTTTGCGCATTGGTAATTTTTACGTTCTGAATATAAAAATTCCTGGTACGAGGTATGCCTTTTTCAGCCGGCATTACCCTTTGCAGCATGGCCCGCCAGTGCTGCGGTACAGAATCAATATGATATCCTTTGGGTAATTCGCTGTAGCTATAAGCCGGATACCAATTAAGGTTAAACTGGTAAGCATTTCGAACAGAATCCAAAGTGGAATTCACAAAGTATATGTCTTCAACTGTACCTCCTCTTGTAGTAGCCGATTTTATACGTAACCCATTATCTGTATTTTTGGCAAACAGATCGGTGCAATAAATATGACGGATGCTTCCGCTGGTTTCACTACCTAAAGTAACAAGCCCTGCTCCTCTCCTCGCAATAGACTTTCGAATAACTACATATTCAGTAGGCTTGTTTACTCTCAATCCATCCCAATCCCTTCCGGCTTTTAAGCAAAAATTATCATCATTACAGTCAATATCACAATTTTCGATCAACGTCCAGGTAGAGGAGTCCACATCTATACCATCGGTACTTGGACCACTGCCATCTTCGTTGTTCTTAATGGTAACACCATCCACTGTTATTCTTGTTGAATATAATAACTGTACTGTCCAGAAACCTGCATTTTTAAATGTTAATTCTCTCAATGTAATGTCTGACGAGTTCTGCACCAGAAACGTTCGCACCCTTTTAGCATCATAATCCACAATCCATCGAAGGCCCTTTTTATCATACTCTTTTCGCATAGCCCAATATTTATCCCAGCAAAATTTTCCTCTTGCATTAATAATTCCTTTGCCTGTCAGTGCTGCATTCTTTACATCCACCATATTGATTAAAGCGGCAGGCCAGATAGTTTCAATACCGGCAATACGGCTTGGCATATCCGGGTAGTCTGCAAAATTTTGCGAGCCGAGAATTAAAACACCTTCATCTATCTGCAGGTTTACGTTAGATTTTATAAAAAGGCTGCCGGTTACATATACTCCCGGGAATAATTTTACTTTACCTCCACCCAGTGAAGCACACTTATCTATAGCTGCTTGTATTGCTTTTGTGCTTATTATTGATGTATCACTAACTGCGCCAAAGTCATTGGCGAAAAATACTTTTTTAGAGGATGGAAATGATTTCGCTCCCGCTTTACTTACCCAGAACGGGACACTGAATTGAGAAAAACTTTGGATAGAAAATAAAAACAAAACGGCGAAGCAAACTTTTTTTAATGGCATTGGTAGTTATTGTAGTTTGAAACAATACCGAAAAGTACAGTATTAATGAAGAGTGGGTGTCCTGAAGTATCCTGCTTTTCAGCCTGATGGTAAACCGGGTAAAGGAGGTAGAATGATTCGCCAAACGTTTATTTTAAAGCATCAATTCATTGTTCTGTACTCAACCGGAGATTGTCCTGTTTTTTGTTTAAACAACCTTGTAAAATGCTGCGGATATTTAAAGCCTAATCCATACGCCACTTCACTAATAGATTTATTAATATTAAAAATTCTTTCCTTAGCCACATCAATTACTTTGGATTGAATAAACTCCTGTGCAGAAGTACCTGTTTCTTTTTTAATTAAATCGCCAAAATAATTGGGTGATAAATTCAATTCACCGGCACAGTAAGCAACGGTGGGTAAACCAATAGTCTGTGGTTTTTCAGATTGATAATATTCGTTCAGCAAGTTTTCAAAGCGTTCTAAAATACCTTTGTGCGGATTATCACGGGTAATAAACTGCCTTTCGTAAAAACGGGTACAGTAATCCAGGAACAACTCAATATTAGACACAATTAATTTTTTGCTGTGCTTATCAATGGCATGTTCAAGTTCGTATTGAATTTTTGAAAACAAATCGAGAATAATTTTCCGCTCCCGTTCTGATAAATGCAGTGCTTCATTAGATTGATAACCGAAGAAACTAAAATCCTGAATGCGGCGGCCCAGAGAAGTACCGTGTATTAAATCAGCATGAAAAACTAAAGCATACCCTTTGGGCTGATACATTTCATTGCTGGCAACCCCCGCAACCTGGCCCGGTCCAATAAATACCAGCGTTCCCTCCTGGTAATCGTAGGTATGGCGGCCATACACCAAATCGCCGCACTTTACATCTTTTAAAAAAATGGTGTAAAAGCCAAAGTAAAATTGCGAACCATACCGGGGAGCCGCTTTTGATAAATCAACAACACTTACTAATGGGTGCAGTGTTTCGTTGTTATTAAAAACATTGTAGTCATTAACGGTTTCAAACCTTCGCATTTCATTCATAACAAACTGTTTTATCAATATCAAAGCTACAGCTTTACACATCCATTACACAACTCCCGCCGGCAAAACAGTAATCTTGGTAAGTAAACCAGTAATTGGTATACCCTGCGGCCCGTTTATTACCCCCACCTTTGTGTAACAAACAAAACAATGAAAATCTATTACTGGTTGCTGGCTGTTTTACTCCTGTGCACTGGGTTACATTCTTTTTCACAAGTAGCCGACAGTACCAAACCCATCAAACATTTTTCGGGTACAGCCAGTATTACCAATAACGGCATTGCATTAGTACCCAATTTCTCGTTAGAAAAGCCAGCCGTATTATTCATTATGTCTCTTGGTGGCGAACGTTTTTCTTTTGACCCTGATATTCGTTTTGGACTGGATGGCAAACCCTGGACAATGCTTTTTTGGGCCCGGTATAAATTAGTTACTCAATCAAAATTTCGTTTGCATACCGGTGCACATCTCGGAATGAATTTCAAAAGCACTGCAATATCTATTAACAATATACCAAGTGAAAACAGCATAGCAAGGCGTTACCTTGCTGCAGAGCTGGCACCTAATTATTTTTTTACCAAAAATATAAGTGCCGGTGTTTATTATCTCTATTCAAGAGGTTTGGACAATGGCACTACAAAAAATAATCACTTTGTTACACTGAACGCTAATTTCTCTCACCTGGCAGTTAGCAAAAAATTTTACCTGCGGTTTAACCCACAGGTGTTTTATTTATACCAGGATGGCAGAGAAGGTTATTATACCACCGGGCTGGTGGCGCTGGCAAAAAATAATTTCCCATTATCACTTTCGTATCTTGTTAATAAAAGAATAAGCGGCAATATTTTGAGCAAGTATCTTATAAACAGCTTCAGCCTTATTTATTCTTTCAACCGAAAATTTATTGCGAAGTAAAATGCTTTGTAAAACTGAACGATAAAACAACACTATATGAAATTACTATTTACTGCGATGTTCTTCTTTCTAATGCAGGGTATCCATGCACAAAATGATGAACAGCAAATCATCAACCTCTCCAAACAAAAATGGAACTGGATGGCAGATAAAAATGTTGATTCTCTGAGTATACTCTTTCATAATAAGTCCATGTTTGTACATATGGGAGGAAGCTGGGGAAAAGAACAGGAATTAAAAGTTATTAAAGAAGGTACGATATGGTATAAAAAGGCCGAAGTGTATTCAGTGATTGTGAACAGCTTTAATAACACGGTCATCCTGCTAAACGAAATTGACTTAGTGGCAGTAGTTGGCGGAAATGAAGTGGTTAATCCATTTATGGTAACTGAAGTTTACGTTAAAGAAGATGGAGTCTGGAAGATGGGCTCACTTACTTTTTCTAAACTGATGAGGCCGGTTAAACTTACTAAATAATAATTAACACTATTAATAATTTCTAATACTGATATTATGAATCGTCGTGAAATTTTAAAAACAGGGTTGTTAGCCACAGGAGCAACCATGTTATCGTCTGTTGTAACTGCACAAAAAGAAAGTACCTATAAAATATCTGCAATTCCCGGCCGTCGTAAACTCGGCACACTGGAAGTTTCAAGCATTGGAATGGGTGTTCAGAATATGCACCGCAAACACAATACCCTTGTGCCGTATCGTCCGGAAATGATTGAGATACTGCAGGCAGCGTATGATCAGGGCATAACGTTTTTTGACTGTGCAGAAGCCTACGGCCCTCACGAAAACGAACGGATACTCGGTGAGGCCATCCAGTCATTTCGGAACAAAGTGGTGATCACCTCCAAGTTTGGCTGGAACATTGACCTCGAGACCGGTGCAAGGCTTCCAGGGCTTAATAGCAAACCTGCACATATTAAACTTGCCGTTGAAGGATCGCTGAGGCGGCTCCGTACCGACCGTATTGATTTGCTTTACCAGCACCGGGTGGATCCTGAAGTTCCCATAGAGGATGTTGCCGGTGCAGTAAAAGACCTTATGAATCAGGGCAAGGTGCTGCATTGGGGTCTTTCCGAACCTGGGCTTCAAACAATACGGCGAGCACATGCCATCTTACCGTTAACTGCCATCCAGAATGAATACTCAATGATATGGAGAGGCCCTGAGGAGAAAGTTATACCTCTTTGCGAGGAGTTGGGAATTGGGTTTGTTCCCTGGTGGCCACTTGCTTGCCAATTTCTGACTGGATGGATAGATGCAAATACGAGATTTCCTGCCGGCGACATACGGGCTGTTGCATCGAGATACGCTCCGGAAAATTTGCCTCAAAATTTAAAGCTTGTAGATCTAATAAAAACCTGGGCGGTAAAGAAGAATGCGGCCCCTGCACAAATTGCTATTGCCTGGTTAATGGCACAAAAACCATGGATTGTACCAATACCCGGAACAACAAGTATGGCTCATATGAAACAAAATAGCAGCGCTCACACCGTGAAATTTACAACGGCGGAAATAACAGAGTTGAACGCAGCCGTCGGGGCAATTGAAATTAAGGGGCAGCGCCTGCCGGATGGGGTGTTGGCTTTCTCTGGCGTTGAAGCCCCAATTAAGCAATAAAGCTCAATCCAAATTTTAGATTATTATGAAGCATTCTTTGTTATTAGCAATCTCGTTACTGATGTATGCAATATCATTTGCACAGCATAGCCTCGAAAAATTATGGGAATCCGATTCAATCACTTTGAAAGGGCCAGAGTCTGTGTTATTTGATTCAATATCAAACACACTTATCGTCTCCAGCATGAAGTCGGGCAGTGTGGTACGGATGGGGCTTGATGGAAAAGTGATTAAAAGCGATTTGATAACCGGGCTTAATTCCAACAAGGGTTCGGCTTTGTTAAAAGGTTTGTTTTATACCGCTGAACCAACAGCAGTTGCTGTGGTTGATATTGATAAGGCTTTGGTTGTAAAACGCATCCCTGTTGACAGTGCTGTAAATTTAAACGACGTAGCCATGAATTCAAAAGGAGTGCTCTATATAAGTGATACCCGTGCAGGCAAAGTATTCAGAATTAAAAAAGGCAAACCCAGCCTTTACCTTGACAAGATGCCGGGAGCAAACGGTTTGCTGACGATAAATAAAGACTTATATGTGCTGACTTCTACAAGTTTCCTTAAAGTAGATGCAAAAAAAGCAGTTACAACAATTGCAGATGGGTTTGAAAGCGGATTGGATGGAATTGTGATGATTGCAAAAAATGAATTCATCATTAGTAATTACAAAGGCATTTTATATTATGTAAATACCGATGGAACAAAACAAATTTTATTAGATACCCGTGCAAACAATATTATGTCGAATGATATAAGTTATGACAGGAAAACAAAAACCCTTTATGTGCCATCTTTTGGTTCTAATCAAGTTATTGCTTATAAATTAAACTAGACCAGCCTTAACTTGTTATAGTTATATGATAATTTACTTATCAGAATTTTTAAAGCAGAAGAGATTGGATTAATTTTTAAAACTGAAATTTATTTGTATGGCATCATTGAAAAATAATCAATCAACAGCATTTGTAATTTTCTCCATTACACTTTCGCTGTTTCTTACGGCATGCTCTTATACAAAACAAATTAATAGCAGCGGCTCAATTATTATAAAAGAACAAGGCAGTTTTGCAGCAGGCGGCACTGTAATTAGTAATGCAGGAACTTTTGATGCTTACAAACCAACAGCAGCCGGGCAAACTTTTCATGGTGACCATCTATATACATTTTACCAAATTCCTGTGAATGCCCATAAATATCCATTAGTGATGTGGCATGGCATTGGACAATTTTCTAAAACATGGGAAACCACACCCGATGGCAGAGAAGGTTTTCAGAATATTTTTTTACGCAAAAGATTTCCTGTTTACTTAATTGATCAACCAAGAAGAGGTAATGCAACCCGCAGTACTGTTGAAGGTACGGTAACTCCAACACCTGATGAACAGGGATGGTTTGGTACATTTCGGATTGGAATTTGGCCCAACTATTTTGAAGGTGTTCAGTTTGCCCGTGACTCGGCAACGCTGAATCAATATTTCCGGCAAATGGTACCTAATGTTGGCCCTATCGACATTAATGTAAATGCGGAAGCTGTTTCGGCTTTGTTTACAAAAATTGGCGATGGCATATTGGTTACACATTCTCATTCAGGTGGTATGGGCTGGCGTACTGCCATCAAAAATCAAAATATAAAAGCCATTGTTTCTTACGAACCGGGAAGCGGTTTTTTGTTTCCGGAAGGAGAAGTGCCGGCAGCCATGCCAAGTGCCGGGGGTACATTAGAAGCTGTTGGCATTCCAATCAACGATTTTATGAAGCTTACAAAAATTCCCATTGTAATTTATTATGGTGACAACATTGCGAAAGAACCAACCAATGCACCAGGCCCGGATGGATGGCGGGTACGTTTGGCCATGGCAAGAAAGTGGAGAGATGCAGTGAACAAACACGGTGGTGATGTAACAGTAGTGCATTTACCTGAAGCAGGACTTAAAGGCAATACTCATTTTCCTTTTTCTGATTTAAATAATGTTGAAGTAGCCGATTTAATGTCGAAATGGTTAAGTGAAAAAGGATTGGACAAATAATAAAGCATATTGTTTTATTAGCGGGTAATTAAAAACACAAACAAAAACTTACAATGAAATTGATTAAAAATATTTTGATGATGGTAGCAACGATTACAGTAAATAATATTGTTACTGCACAAACAAAATTGAGCAATCCATTTGGCCTTGTTTATCAGGATGCCATTAAAGAGAATGTACCGGGCAAAGTGAATATTCACCCGGTTACCTATAAACTCAATGGAATTACGATTGCTGCAAATATTTATACACCGGCCAACTTTGATTCGTCAAAAACATATCCGGCTGTGGTGGTTGCTCATCCCAATGGTGGTGTTAAGGAACAGGTTGCTGGATTATATGCACAGCGTTTGGCTGAGTCAGGTTATATCACCATTGCTGCTGATGCTGCCTACCAGGGAGCCAGCGGCGGCACACCAAGAAATATTGATAAACCGGCGTTTCGAATAGAAGACATCCGGGGAATGGCGGATTACATATTACAATACAAAGGTGTAAATCCCGGAAGCCTTGGATTATTGGGTGTTTGTGGCGGTGGTGGATATTCGTTAAAAGCTGCTCAAACAGATAAACGGTTTAAAGCAGTAGCAACCATCAGTATGTTTAATTCTGGTGTAGTGAGACGAAACGGATATATGAACTCCGGGCTCTCCACCATTCAGCAGCGATTAAAACAGGCAAGTGATGCCCGTGCACAGGAAGCAGCAGGCGGCGAAATAATTTATGCGGCTGATACAAAAATTACAGATGAAATGGCGGACAAAATGCCATTTGATTTGTACAGGGAAGGTCATTACTATTATAACAGAACCCATGCACATCCGAACTCAATGTTTAGATATACTATGAGCAGCTTGCTTGATTTGATGGAATTTGATGCAGCATCAAATATGGATTTAATCAATCAACCATTATTGATGATAGCGGGTAGTAAAGCCGATTCTTATTATATGACGGATAGTGCATTTCATCTTGCTACAGGCACAAAGGAGAAAGAACTATTCCTGATTCCGGGAGCTACTCATATTCAAACATATTATGTACCCGAATATGTATCACAGGCATTGAATAAGCTGAATGAATTCTTTAAAAAGTCTTTGTAAAAATCAGCAGTAAAATATCTACATAATGAAAAGAATACTATTTTTTATAAGCATCTTTTTAAGCTTCGGTTTTATTGTAAAGCAAAAGATGTTTCATTCAGCCGTTGCTGCTGAACCGGTAGTTAAAACTGCTGCCGGTTTGTTACGTGGCATAAACGATGGTGATGTTGATGTATTCAAAGGTATACCGTATGCAGCACCGCCGGTTGGCGAATACCGTTGGCGACCGCCGCAACCTGTAAAAGCATGGGAAGGTGTAAGGGATGCTACTAAGTTTGGGGCAAATTGTGCGCAGGCTGGCTGGCCAAGAAAACCCGGAACCATTGCAGAAGGTTCATCTGAAGATTGCCTGTATCTTAATATCTGGCGACCGGCAAAAGGAAAGCCTAATAAAAAACTACCCGTTATGGTGTGGATACATGGTGGTGCTTTCGTTTTTGGTAGTGGAGCCAGTCCGGAGTCATCCGGTGTTCAGTTCGCAAAGCAAGGCGTTATATTGGTTACAATAAATTATCGTCTCGGTCGCCTCGGCTTTTTTGCATTCCCTGCATTAAGCAAAGAACATCCTGAAGAGCCAAAAGGTAATTATGCATTTATGGACCAGGTTGCTTCACTGAAATGGTTGAAGGAAAATATTGCTGCATTCGGTGGCGACCCAAACAATATTACCATTTTTGGAGAATCAGCAGGTGGAGTAGCTGTACATTCATTGCTTACCATACCTGCTGCAAATGGATTATTTCATAAAGCGATTCTTGAATCATCGGGTGGTCGTGATGGTGTGCTTACCGGAAGGCCCATCAATAAAGAAAATGCTGATTCATTTTATCCTGTTTCGGCTGAAACGATTGGGATAAATTTTGCCAGAAGACATAAGATTGAAGGTACTGATGCAAATGCACTGGCTAAATTGAGAGCATTGCCTGTAGAAGAAATAGTAGATGGTGGTGAAGAAACAGATGGTCAGGGTGGTGCCCGCATTTATTCAGGTCACATACTTGATGGTACATTCGTTACAGAAACTTCTCAAAGTGCATACAATGGCGGAAGACAATCAAAAGTACCAATCATCATCGGCTCAAACAGTGCAGAAGTACCTGCAGGATTTGTAAACGCCGGTTCAAAAGATGAGTTGTTCTCCCTGTTTGGAGATTTAAAAGATGAAGCAAAAGCGGCTTATGATGCAGGGGGAAACACTTCACTTGCTGAAATGCTTTCTATGGTAAACACAGATAAGATATGGGCCGAACCTGCAAGATTCACAGCTAACACATTCGTTAAAAGTGGCACACCTACCTACATCTATGTTTTTTCTTATGTTCCGGATTCTTTGAAAAAAATGATGCCATATGGAGCAGCCCATGCTTCTGAAATTCCTTACGTTTTTAATAATTTGGATATCCGCAGGGGAATCAATGTTGTGTCTTCTTTGGATAAATCGGTTGCAGCAACAATGAATGCTTATTGGGCAAACTTTGCAAAAACAGGAAATCCCAATGGAAAAGGTTTGCCGAAATGGCCGGTGTTCAATGCTCACAAAAATATGATCCTGGAAATACAACCAGATGGAAAAGCAGAGGGGAAACCCGATCCTAAAAAAGCCAGGTTAGATGTTATTGAAAAAGAATTGAAATTTGGTAAGCTTCACAAAAACGGAGTTTAATATGAAACAACACAGATTCAAATGCTTGGTAAGTATTGCTGCATTATTGGTATGTTTTGGTTTTAGCCTGAATGCACAAAATAATATTGATACAAGTAAGCAATTAAGCAAAAAAGAAAAATGTATCGTTGTTATTGCAGCCTGTGCCGCACAAGGCAACGAAGTTAAACTTCAAACCGCTTTGAATGCTGGTTTGGATGCCGGGCTAACCATCGGTGAAGTAAAAGAAATGTTGGTGCAGCTGTATGCCTACACAGGTTTTCCGCGAAGCCTTAATGCACTTACTAACCTGATGGCTGTGCTGGATGAAAGAAAGAAAAAAGGGATTAATGATGCAGCAGGAAAAGAATCATCTGCTGATACTGATTACAAAACCATGCTGAAAAGAGGAACAGAAAACCAGGCAAAACTTACAGGACGAAAAATTGGCGGTGGCGTTTATGAATTTGCGCCGGTTATTGACGAGTTTATAAAAGTGCATTTGTTTGGGGCTATTTTCAGCAGGGATATTCTTGACTGGAAAACCCGTGAAATAGTTACCATTGCTGCATTAGCTGCTTTGGGTAATGTTGAACCACAATTGCGTTCACACTTTAATGTGGGCATGTACAACGGATTAACGTCATCTCAATTATCAGAACTTGTAACAATTGTTGAAATTAATGTCAATGCACAAAGGGGTATTATTGCCCGGGAGGTACTTCGGTCTTTGCTTGATGATAAACCTTATAATTCCATTACACTGCCTGATAATTTAATCTTTTCAAGAGGCGAAAAAATAACAAACAATAATTTTATCGGCACTGCACACCTGTATCAAATGATAATGCCCGATAGTTTAAATCAAACAATGGTTGGTTGTGTAACTTTTGAACCAGGCGCAAGAAGCAACTGGCACCGTCACCCTGCCGGGCAAATTTTAGTGATCGTTGATGGAACAGGTTATTACCAGGAGCAGGGCAGCCCAAAGAGAATAATCAAAAAAGGAGAATCAATTAAATGCCCGCCAAATATTCCTCACTGGCACGGGGCAAGCAAAAACGAGCAATTAATACAAATCGCAATCACGAATAATCAAAACGGTCCAACAGTTTGGCTGCAGCCGGTAACAGAGGAAGAATATAACAGCCCAAGTCAAAAGTAATTATGCGAACTGCCTTTGCTGATGTTTCGTGTCTGCTTTGAGGGCAAGACAAGCCATCAACAAATGAATAAGGACAACTGCAATTACTGAATGGCGATCAACCGGATTTCAGAATTGTCTGTAATGTTTACCTCTTTAATTAAACCAATGCCGGGGGCAAAAAATTTATTTTCATTTAAGTCAGGCTCCAGCGCAGTGAAGTTTTTGGTTCTGATGCAATTGCTGAATGTGCCATAAGGAATGGTCACCGTTAATCCGGTAGCGGTTATCTCTGCTTCATCTTCGGCATGATTGAAATAATATTCCTCCCGGTATTTCATCCCTGTCTGCGGGTTAGCCGGCATTATCATACCCGGCTGTGCCCCGTCCACACCAGCTTCCCACGAGCCAGCATGATCTTTTATGGTGCCGTTGGAGTTATAATTATCGACAGCCTCACCAAAATACCAGAGATTACCATCGTTATCCTGTGCATACCAGTCCCATGCTTCTTCTATTAAATTGCCGTTCAGGTAAGCCCTGAAATTGACTATAATGCAGGTGATACCAAGGATTGTTTTCGTCGTACCAAGCCGCTGTTCTTCTATCCTTTCCAGTCCATCCGGCGTGCTGCCCTCATAAATATATTTTTTACCTGACGTAACCGGGTAATACGGATTACTGATAGTGGTGCTGCTGGTAAATTTTGAGGGACTAACGTCAGGCTTGTAGGAGGAATCGAAAACCCGGGCATTTTCTTTTTTACAGGAAGCAAACAGAAAGCATGCCGCAAAAAGAAAAAATATTTTTTTCATACCTGGTTGTTTTATTAATGAAGATTGATTCAAACAAACAGATACAGGGGTTTATGTTTTTGGTTGGGTTGGTCTTCGGTTATTTATTATAATTTAATAGCCAGCCCCACCCTCAGGCCAAGGCTGCGGGGAAAAGTTTCTACCACATTATTTTCAGTAATAGGAGAAAGGGCATGACGGTAAACCGGTTGCAGTGAAAGTGAAGTTTTTTTAGTCAACTTGTATTGTATATCTACTGAAGCGGCCGCAGACCAATATATTTTTCTTGTTCCTGTGAGCTTATTAATGATAGCCCTTTCGTGGTTGGAGGCATCAGTCAGTTCAACCTCCGCTCTGGCGCTGGTAATAAAGCCGGCATCAATACCCGCAGCGGGTGAAACAATAAGCTTGTTTTTTCCCAGCTTGTAAATTGCCATCACCGGAATATGCAGTGATTGCAAGGTATGTTTGGACTCGGCAATAAGACTGTCGCCGAAGGTGGGCGGTGGACCGAACGAAGGTTTAATATAGGTATAGCCCGATGATGTGACGTATTTATAAGCAATATCACCGACCGGGTCCTGAAAAGCATATATTTTTTGCGGGCTGATGCCAATAGCGGTGTAAGAATAAATAAGCCCTGTTTGAACTCCCCAATGTTTATTAAAATAGCGGGTTGCCAGTATTCCTCCGGAAAATGAAGGTTCATGCACTTCGCTGTGTTTAATATTGCTGATAGCGGTCTGGTCATCACTGTCGAGCCGATAGCCCACCTGTTCATAGGAAGAGAAAATGCCAAGTTGCCAGTAGGGGCGGAAAATATTTCCCGGAGGCTTTTTTGAAACAATACGGGGCGCAAAAGCCATCGGTACATGTTGCAGCATGGGAATTCTTTTTGAAGTACGGTCAGTCAGCGATATGGGCCAAGGCAATTGTTTAGTTGTTTCAGAAGCAGCATATTCCATATAGTTCTCCGGATCGGCGGTACTAAGAAAAGAATTTGATTCTTTACTCTTAGAAATAATGGTTGATGCAGTGTTAGAAAAATAAAGAGAAGAAGGGTGATTCAAAAATTGCGGCAGTTCTTTTGACCGGATTATCCCGGCAGTATTGTCGATGCCCGGTTCATTATTTATTTGTCCCCGGGGAATAAGTATTTCCTGCTTATTATTTTTTTTAGCTACTGAAATTGATTTTTCCGAAACCGGTTTTTTATTTCCGGGGCCGTTGCCCGTCTGTAGTATGCCGGTGTCAAATAAAACAAAGCCTGCCAGCAGCACGATCAACAGCAATGCTGTTCTTCTCCACCAGATAAGTCCCTTCCGGGTTGATTCAGCATCTTTTTTGTCCAATGCAGCAATCAATTTTTCCCGGGCAGCGGCGGAGGGCATTTCGGCGTTTCCTTCCAGCGCTTCGTAAAAGAGTTTATCAATATCGTGTAAATTTTTATTCATCTGTTATTTTTTATTTTAAATTATTGTCAGATAGAATTCGCCATAAAAATTAACATCGCTGGCGATTTAAATTGCTCGTTAATTTTTATGGCTCATTTCATGCTGTGCTATTTATAATTCACCAATTTTTTTTTGCCCGTCAATACTTTTTGCAGATAAGCCCTCGCATCCCACAAGTTTGATTTAGAAGTGCCTTCTGATATACCGAGGGCCTCAGCAATTTCCCGGTGCTTGTATCCTTCAAAAACATAGAGATTGAAAACCATTCGGTAAGCGGCTGGCAGCGTCTGCACCAGCGAAAGAAGTTCTTTTGCATTTAGCAGCGATGCAATATTGGTATCATCTGAGGCATCATGCCGGGAGCTGTCAAGCCGGATAACGGGCTGCAGGGTTGACCGGTTCCGGTAACGGTGCAGGGCGCAGTTCACCATTATTTTTCTTATCCATCCCTCAAAGGAACCCTCTCCCCTGAATTTTTTGATGTAGGTAAAGACCCGTAAAAAACCTTCCTGCAAAATTTCCTCCGCCTCTTCCCGGTTTTTGGAATAGCGCATGCAAACCCCGAACATGACGGGGGCAAACAGGTCGTATAACCGGGTCTGGAAAGCCCTGTCGCCTGCGGCACAACCTTTTATAAGAAGCTGCTCTGTTTCGCCCAAGTGGTTGGTTTTGCCTGTACAGATATACAGAAATGAAGAAATGGTTGGGTCTGCAGTAAGATTACAGTATCAATAAAGCCGGGTGTAATAAGGCCGACGGGATTCTAAAGATACAACGAAGAGTGGGGAAAATATTGAAGTGTTGCTTCCATAAGGCTACCTCTTCTTAAACGGTCTCCTCCAACGGTATTTGCGAACTGTACATAAAATTAGCGGAGGGACTCGTCGCTGGCAAGCAGTTTCGGAGCGACGAGTCCCTCTTCGGACACCCTGTTATTGCTGATTTCGTTTGGGAGGAGACTCGTCCGGGAAGAGCCGAAAAGAGTTCTTTCTTATACTTTGTGTTGCCGGTCTCTTTGTCAGGCTTCTATGCCCGCACACAAGACTCGGCAACGG
The DNA here is from genome assembly GCA_044221225.1 of Chitinophagaceae bacterium. Classification (GTDB taxonomy): domain Bacteria; phylum Bacteroidota; class Bacteroidia; order Chitinophagales; family Chitinophagaceae; genus JJ008. Next base: position 52,424 of record JBGAPQ010000016.1, on the reverse strand, counting down.
AGTGATATTGCATTAGCTGCATTAGGTAATGTTGAACCACAATTGCGTTCACACTTTAATGTTGACATGTACAATGGATTAACAGAACCACAGTTGATTGAAATTGCTTCCATCGTTAATCAAAAAATGGAGCAAAGGAAGGAAATGCGGCCAATGAAGTGTTACAAATTGCATTGGGTAAAAAATCAATACCCCTGAAACAGTCAAACAAAAATCTGATACAATTTTCGCAACGGGTGAAAAAAATAACCAACAACAATTTTACCGGCACCGCCTTCCTGCATCAAATGGTAATGACCGATAGCACCAACAAAGTGCAGGTGGGTAATGTAACTTTTAAACCCGGCGCAAGAAGCAACTGGCATTACCACCACGGCGGACAAATTTTATTAATTACCGGCGGCATCGGTTATTACCAGGAAAAAGGCAGCCCTAAAAAAATTATCCGCAAAGGAGATGTGGTAAACTGTCCGGCCAATGTACCGCATTGGCATGGGGCCAGTGCAACGGAGGAGCTAATTCAAATTGCAATAACCAATACACAAAATGGTGCGGTGGTGTGGTTACAGCCGGTTACCGATGAAGAATACAATCGGCAATAAATTGAAACCTTCTTTACGGAGTTTTGGCTATCCTTTGCTGAAGATTTTCAAATTCCTTTTTAGCAATTTTAAAAATTGTTCCATGACGGATACCGGATGGCAAAGAAATTTTGTCGGATATGTCTGTCCAGTTAATAAGGTCAGCTGATTGTATAGCACCATACTTATGATCACGGTATTTATCAAAATAAACAATCCACGAGGTATCGGTTTTTAAAACGGTTGGCCCCTCTGCCCAATAGTTACCTGTAATAGGTGCAGAAGCATCAGTATAATTTTTTTTCAAAGCCTTGCTAAAGGCAATTTTTATATTCTTTTGCGGCGGTGTTCTGGTTTCATCTTTTAAAAACATAACAAACCTTTTGCCATCGGGCACAATGGAGGCATCAATTACATTAAACCCCTTATCATACAGTAATTTTGTTTTACTGAAAGTTTTAAAATCTTTTGTCATTACGTAATACATCCGGTGGTTATATCCATTTTCCACTTTCGGGTCAGCTGGAAATTTTCCTGCGATGGTGGTGGCCCAGTAAATCATGTATCTATTTTTCCTTTCATCATAAGTTATTTCCGGTGCCCAGCAATTTTTGGCACTGTCTTCGTGGTGCATTACGGGAATATATTTTTGTTCACTCCAGTGTATTAAATCTTTGCTGCTGGCATAACCTATTCCCCGCTGGTTCCAGCTTACCGTCCACACCATATGAAATAAGCCGTCTTGCCCACGAATGATGCAGGGGTCCCGCATTAATGAGTCTTTACTAAGCATGGGGCGTAAAAACGGCTGGTCATTTTTTAATGATGCCCATTTCAGTCCATCAAAACTAAAAGCAAGATGAAGACCATCCTTTCCATTGTTTTTAAAATAGGAAAACATGAACACACTGTCGCTCTGTGCAAAACCAGTTACAGAAAATAAACTGACAGCTAAAAAAACAAAAAAAATCTTCATACAATTATTTTTCTAGTGTAGCACTCATAAGCCCGATAACAACATCGTTGGCAATTGTTTTAAAAACAAGATTCTTTAATCGCTTATCCCTGTGCAATGGCATATCCAGTACAGTAGCGGCACCACCATCAATAGCGAAATTAGTAAAGCCCCGGATGCTACTGTATTTGTAATTTTCGGGGATCTCTCTCCCTGCTTTCAATGAGATGCGGATGGGTTTTGGCGCATCTGTAGTAAAGGCAAAACTATCGGTATAATAATCCTGTTCAACCGGCCACCAGTTCTCCGGATTTTTTAATTCCAGTTCATCGGAACTGCCATCAGCATAGTTAACAATGATTACTCCATTTGTCAACCTGCTTTGCATGGGGTTGGTAGTTCCTGCAAGTAATAGATGTAAATAAGACGCACTGTCCCTCAAAGGGATAATAACCGAGTCTGGATAATTAGCCCACATGGAAGTAAATACAATATTCTTTGCTGTGGCTGTACCCGGTGTTTGAAACGGAATGCCTCTGGATGTAGTAAATTCATTCGTCAGTCCTGCAGCAGCACGAAGGCCACTATCTGAGATATTCACCTGTAAAGAATGATAGGCCCAGTTGCCAATACCAGTGACTGGTAATTGCAATGTAGGAGAAGTCGGCCTTGGAGAGAGGTACTTGTTTTTGAAAATAGCTCCCAGCGAATCATTAAAATAAATATTCAGGTTTATTTTTTCAAACTTCTTCCTGCTATAGTTATTCTTACTGCCTGTATATTTTGGATATCCCTCAACATAAATATCCACCGGAACCCACCAATTATAATCACCCCATTCTGTATTAATAAAAAAACTACGGGGGCCATCCGTATTTGCAATATGCGCTGCTAATGAAAAACTATCTTTCAAAATACCGGACAGTACCTGCTGGGGGTCGTAAATATCCAGAATACGAAGGTCTGGTGAGTTTAGTTTGAACCGCTCACCACTTTTTAATTCATGCAGGTAATAATAATTTCGTGGAGTCCGACCTTTCCAACGGATAACAAGCAAATGTTTTTTTGCTGCCGGCAGTACTACTTCTACATAAGGTCTTCCTACTGTCTCAGTTACTGCGTTCCACTTTATTTTCCTTCCATTCAGCAGTATGTCTCCAATTGATTCACCCTTAGCTGGTATAAGTAGCTTTATATCCAATTTGGCATACTGAGTTGTATTTATCCGGTATATTTCCAGGCCAGTCTTTCGCTGGAAAGAAAATTCTATATCGGGTGTTTTAATTGAAGCCGTTGGCCATTCCGAAGGGAAACCGGGACGAATTATTAATTGCTTATTCAACGCATCGGGCTGTATACCAAATAAACCTTCCACCAGTGTTCTTGCCGTCATACCAATACCATCTGCAAAATCGCGGTACAGTTCACCACGAATGGCATCATAAAAACTGAGTTGCTGAAAATTACCCGGGCCGGCACTTAAATACATGCTTTCTAAAATGGTGCTTCGCCACAACTTAAAAGCTTCTTCACTACGGTTGCCCTGCCAGTAAGCAAGGGCCGTATGCAGGTTTTCTGCATACACCACATTGTTTAAACTCCAGGTATATGGCTGCCAGTTGGTTTCACTTAACAGGTACAAATCTTTTTGCTGCCAGCCTTTGGCCTTAACTGGTATATGAGGAATATGTTCATCTATATACCGCAACGACTGGTATGCCTGAAATGCATCGGGCACTTTACTGTCTAATGCATGATAAATAGTCCATAGTCCGGCAGCAGGGTGTAATAATTTATTTCCCAACAAATCTTTGTACTCAGCATACCAGCCTTTATCTGGCATCCATAAGTGTTTATTGATAGCTTCTAAAATTTTGTTCGCTTCCTTCTCATAGGAACTGCCATCTTCTCCAATCCGTTTTGCCAGCCGGGCCATTTCTTTAAATGCCCGGTAATTGTAAGCACTTGAATGAGTAACGCCGCCACCACTGTATTGCAACGCATCACTGGCCCAAATAGCTGCATACGCATCGTATAATCCATCGCCATCTGCATCAAAATTTTTCTTTTCCCATGCTAAATGTCTTTTTAGAAACGGCCACATTTTTTTTACATAGCCCGTATCTCCTGTATAGTTAAAATGGTTGAGCAGCTGATCAATAAAACCAAGGTTCATATCGTAGTGGTGCGCCCCAATATATCCATTAGGGTTGCGGGTGATATACCCCTCGCTAAATAATTGTGTACCCACTTTCTCAATATGCCTGGCCAGGTTCAATGCCGTATCCATCACTACCCCTGTAGTGGCCGGTATAGTTAATTGTGATTGTGCATACGCATCAAAATGAGTTCTTGCCCTGTCATGCAAACCCAAGGGATCCGCTGCATATGCACCCCGCCAGCCGGGCAACCGCATTCGCCAGGCAATTGCACCATGCATATAAGTGGGTGTCTCCCATACTCCTTCTTCTGCCACCGACAAAACACTTGCTAAAGTGTTCAGGTATTTGTCTGGTGTGTTAATTTTAATCCGGCTGGTTAATTTTTGCCGGGTCGCTTCAGCATCTATGAATTCCTGTTCTGCAGTTTTGGTAAGAGGGGTTGCTGTATTGTGCAAAACAAAAAAATTGTTGTTACCAGATAGCGGTATCATTCCTGACAGGCATTGCAGTTTTACTACGGGCTCTGATTGATTAAATGCAGTTTGCAAATTAGTAGGGTCAATCAGTTTTACTGTTGAGCCCTTTGGGAAAAGACCTGTGATTTGTCTGGCATTTTTTGGAATTTCTCCGGCTAATTGGTTCTCTGTCTTTGTTTGTATTTCATACCGTTCTTCTTCCGTCAGCGCTTTACCTGTTCCGTATGTTAGTATAAATTTATTCGCCTCAATCTGAAAACGGTTGTCCGTACAATTCTCTGCCTTCAGATAAAAAGATGATTCCGGGTCAGCACCAATATCACCATCCCGGGAAAATTTTTTTCCGGATGCCCCACCATAAATCCAAACTAATTGTACCATCGGTCTAATATTTTCAGCAGCAACTTTTACTACCATACCCTCAGCATTACTTAATGCAAGAATTGTTAGAAACAGTTTTCCCTGTCCTAATAATGAATCTCTGATTTCATAAACCATACTGCCGGGCCGGTAAATGGCTTTAATGCCATCCACTTTTATCAACCACTTTTTGTTGCTCCCATTTAGTAAAGCAAACTGCAGATTGCCACCCATACCGGGCATGTACATCGCAAACTCCGGTAAATCACCAGCTTCCACCCTAAAGGCTGTATTCGTACCATACAAAGCACGGTTAAAGCGCCGGGTTGCATTTACACACACAAAGTCATTTCCCACCGGCAGGTAATGCACCTGCCGTTCTTTATTATGCCACAACTGCTGCGTATCGGAAACCAATGTTTGCAATAACAGTATAAAAAGCAGCAGGTTTATTTTTTTTGCCATAGTATTTATGTTACCAGCATTTGTAACAGTAGCAACATCGTTGCGTCGCACTCTTGTGCTTTCTCCTCTCTACTCAGCAACCCACCCAGTTTACTATAGTACAAAGGCTACTAAATTTGCCCCTCCAGGGAGGGGATGTGAACTAAACTCAACCAACACATTCAAACAATAATAATCCAAATCGTCTTTAGGAGATAGTGGTTAAAATAGTTTCTTCAGTCCTTCCCATTTCACTTTCCATGTAGATGGGAAACCGATATTGATTACTTTATCAGCATCTGCACCAGTACACATCAACGCCACTGCATTCAACACACCACCATTGCCCGGCAAATAAATCGTTAAACGTTCATCCTGGTAATTATGACCATTTATTAAATAGGTATTTGTTTTTATCGGCATCAGTAAAGCATCTACTGCTTTCTCTGGCAAATGTAATCTGGCTGCCGTCATGGCCACCAATGGAAAATCCCAGCCCCATGTATCATTCCATTGCCACACTTTCCATACAGTATCCAATGTCTTTTTCATAACAATTGTATCCAATCCATGTGCAGCAGGTAACGAACTGTAAGCGCCAAGCACAGCAGGATGGTCAGTTAAATATCTTGAGCCGGGTTGATAACAATCGGGTGTACTTTCTGTTGCAAGGTAAACACCATTCATTTGCGGAAGCGGCGCCAAATTATCAATAACGTTTTGCCATTTTTTATTGGGAGACATGCCCAAACGCTTGCGCCACTCCTGCGCTTTTTGTAATGCCCAGCTCCAATAAGCCAATTCATAAGTTGGATTAAATGTTTGCACAGCCTCAAAACACTCCTGTGCAGGAATTAAACCTTTGCCGAGATTATACTTCTTTGTTTTCTGGTCATACGTTGGGAATGATGCCATGAAATCGGCCGTTGCAAATAAAAGGTCTTTGTATTTATCCAATGTTTGCTTAGTAGGTCTTGCCCGGTACAGCAATTCTGCCATATAAATAAAATGGGGCTGCTGCCAAATTAAAAATGCACCCACTGATGAAGGAGATTCGTTACCCTCATTATCTGTCATCTTTTGCCAGCGTAATCCATCCAATCCTTGTCGCTTGGCAATCAGTTTTGCTTTATCGGCTACGTTGAAATACCAATCCAAACTTTTTTCCATCAGCTCCACCCTGCCCCATTGTGCATAATGCACAGCATGCCACCAATGCATTTCCAAATGTGGTTTGCCATACCAGCTATTATAGGTTAAGCCAGTTTCCTGTGGCGGATAAGCAGATGAACATTGAATTTTGGTTAGGTATTGCGATAAGATAGTTCTTCTTTCAATTTCAAAAGCTCTTGGGTCTTTGGTGGCCGAAAAGTCGGCAGCGCCGCCGCTGAGCCAAAAGTTTTTATAAGCACTCTTGCTGCTACTGAAAGTTTGAGCAACAGATGGAACTACGTCATTTTGTTGTTTACTAAATAAACAGGTGAATACAAAAGTATTTTTTGTTTCCCGTGGATGAAGTATATAATAGTTAGAGGTCTTTTTTTCAATTTTAGAAAATGTACTCCACCCAAGATGGATCGAATAATCAGAACTGTCCAGTTCAGTTACTACCAGAGCTTTATATTTTGAAAATTGTGCAGCAGTTGTAAATGAACTATCATCATTCCAATTATTACCCACATCCTTCCATTGTCCATTAGGAAAAGGAATTCTGATCCGAAAACTTATTTTCCCATTAACTAATAGCGGAGATTGAATACTAAAAGATACTGCATCAAGTTTTTGATGACAGGCGGTAAAAATCTCAACTGGAATACCTTCAACAGCAAAAGAACTTTTGATAACCCCCGACCACAGATCCAATTGCTGGTTAATGTTTTTAATATCATCAACTGTAGCCAGTGAGCCATCTTTCTTTTTTATTTCCAGGCCAATATTTCCCAACTGCAAACGATGCGGATTGACACGGAAATATTCCACCGCTTTTTTGGCTTCTGGCTCTTTGCCCTGTACGGTGTAAGAAATTTTTCTTCCTTCTAAGTCATACATCTTTTGCGTCTGCTCAATTTTTAGATTTTCTGTATTGGGAAAACTATGCCAGCCCCAAACCGATTGTGTGCCGAGCGGCACTCCTTTTGCATACGCATCAGGAAAACTCTGCATGCCGGTTGCATCAACAGTAAAAGCAAAGTTGCCATTACCAACAGTGAGTGATGAAAGCGAATCAATTTTATTCACTTTTACATTGTGGCGCTTCACCACAGCTTCACGGTTGATGGGTTGCGATTGGGCCACAAAGGCGCAAAGCCAGAAAGAAGCACTAAGAAGAAAAGAAGAAAAGTTGAATTTCATTTTTGTTTTTTATCATAATTAAGTTCGAATACGCAACAAGACTTATTCTTTACTTTGCGTATTCGTGTCTTTGTGGCAAAAAATCAGAATACATTGTCCACTGCCGGTCTGCTGTACTGCTCCTTACTGTCTGTTGTCCTCGGCATGCCGAAATAAAAATGCAATGTCCTTTTTTTACTGCCGCTAACATGATTCAGTTCACTCATTGGCCCGTACACTTTTGTGTTGGTAGTTAAACCTGTTGCAAGCTTGGTTCCAATTGGCGGAATGCAATCCAGAAAAGAAATATTACCCAATGGAATTTCCGGATGTGGTTTTGCCGCAGCACTCAACGCATAAAAATCAAACACTCGCACAAATAAATCATTGTCGGGTGAAGCGATATACAACTTACCTTCCACAGTACTCAGTTCCATCCATGTTATATCACCATAATATCCTTTGAACTCGGGATATACAGCAGGCGAATAACCAGTGTGTGTATTGTTATAAATATTCTGCCACACATTAACTGGTGTTCCGGCCATCCTGTTCTTCCATTGGCGGGAAGGGCCTTTGCCAAGATAACGGTTTGACAACACATAATTCTCCGGGTAATTGAAACTGATACCAGTGAATGGCTGGTCGCCCTGAGAATTGTATTCATACTCCAGCGTTGTCCATCCGCTTGCATTAATAGACCATTTGGTATATTTCATATCACCACTATAGGTAAACTCAACCACCTGGTTGCTGCCTTCTTTATAGGCTTTGCTTCCGGTTACTGTTGCATTGCCTTTTACCAGTACAGGGCCATTGTTGAATGACAATACATAATCGTTGGCAGTATTTTTTGTTGCAACAAGATTGCCTGATTTTTTATCTAATGTTACACTTACTTCTCCCCCGGTGATGGTATACACCGTATCCGTTTCTTTTAAAAAGGTGGAATCATTTTTAATGGTAACGAAATTATTCAGTTGCGCCTGCTTGGTTTTTATTTCGCTAGTCCACTTATAAATTTCCTTTCCAAAATTGTCTCTGGCAACAATCACTAGTGCATCGTAATTTTTATAATCAGCAGGTAATTGTAAGTTTAACTTTTCCATTTTGCCAGGTTTAATATCTGGTGACACAATTGTACCTTTTTGTTTTACAACATATCCATCAAAACGGTCGAAAGGTTTACTAAAATCTACTAATGCCCAATAAAAAGTACACTGATTTGTATTTAGGAAATGAAACCTATTTTCAATGTAAAAGCCACGACTAATTTGGTCTCCGGGTGGAACACCCCCAACAACACCTTGGTAAGAAATATCTGGTCTTATTGGAATTAATTTTACAGGAGAAAATATTTCTCGCAGTGCATAAAAACTTCCTTCTTTTTCACGGTGCGGTCCGAGGATGCCATCATTTGCATTCAAGCCGTTTGCATCTAATGCATTGTTCAAATCAGTTCTTACCACCGCTTCATCCACCAATGCCCAGATGAATACACCGCCGCTCTTCTGCGATTTCCAGTGCAGGTTCCAGAAATCTTCCATAGCAGCACCGGCTCCACCATCATCTTGTGCATGTAACATTTCGGTGGGCATATATATTAATGAATCGTTCAGTATTTTTTGTGTGCTGTAATAATCTTCGTAATGATTACAATCGATTCCGTTGAATTGATTACCGGGACGGTGATGCGGATGAATAACGGGACGTTTTTGAAAATCCCATTTTACAAAATCATCATCAAGGTCTTTGTTGGTTCCACCTTCATTACCATTATCCCAGAAAATGACGGAAGGATGATTCATATCTCTCAGAACAAGTTCTTTTACCAATGGTTCCCCTGCTTTTGCAGAGTAATATTTTTGCCAGCCTGCTAATTCGTCCAGCACATAAATACCTAATGAATCGCAGAGTTGTAAGAAATATTTATCCGGAGGGTAATGGCTGCAGCGAACGGCATTCATGTTCATTTCTTTGATGAGTAACGCATCCATCAGCTCCTGTTCTTTGCTTAAGCTGCGTGCAGTTTCGGGCCACCAGCAATGGCGGTTGGCACCCTTCATTTTTACCTGCGTGCCGTTGATATAAACACCTTGCCCGTATTTTATTTCAATAGTACGGAAACCAAACTTTTCATTCAGCTCATATAATTTTTTACCTGCTGCATCCAGCAGTACCACATTAGCATTGTATAGATTGGGTGTTTCAGAAGTCCAGGTTTTGATACCGGGAATTTGTGCGGTTGCAATAACATTATCAGTCAATTTTTCAACCGGTACTTTTAACGTATCTATAATTTTCTTATTTGCATCAGTAATGGTTGTAACAATTGTTGCATTTTGTGAAAGTCCTTTTGGCCAGGCTTGTATCGAAAATTTTCCGTCTGCCTTTGCATCAATGCCTACATAGTCAATAAACTGTTTGGGGGTTGCTTCTAAAAAAACAGGACGAAAGATACCGCCAAACACCCAGTAATCAGCCAACCGTTCTGCATTGTTCACACTTGCATCGCTGCTCATTTTACTTACCGTTACTTCAAGTGTATTTGGTTTGTCGTAGTTCAGCAAAGAGGTAATATCATATTTAAAACGATAGAACGCACCACGGTGAATATCGCCTGCACTCTTTCCATTAATCTTTACTTCGGTGTCCGTCATGCTGCCATCAAATACAATGTTGACATTTTTTCCCTTCCAGTTTGCAGGCACTCTGAATTGATACTTGTACATTCCCTTTTCATCATAGAAACGAAAATTCTTGCCATTGGTTTTGTAATCACGACCATAGTTGTAATTACCAAAGCCCTGTTGCTCCCAGCAACTCGGCACCTGTATCTTTTTCCATTCGCCGCTGTTTCGTCCTGCTGTACAGAAGAAATCCCATTGCACGGTATTCTTTGCATCTGTACCACTGAGGTATTGAATTTGTTTTTGCTGTCCCTGTGATGAAGTAAAAAGTAAAAAGTAAAAAATCAAAAGTGGCAGCAGCTTGTATTTTCTGAACATTTTGTATTTTTTTTGTTATCAATTTTTGTACTAATATCAGCTTTGGTTGCATCGCACCCTTCATCGTTTTGTTCGCCACTCAGCAATACTCGATATTCGTTTCTTTTTTAAAGAAATTCATATTGACCCAGTTCGTATTTTAATATCCTACTTTATAAAATAATTAGTTGTAAACTCATATTTACCAGAACCCAGTTTTACAACCGTATATTCTTTTTCTTTACCAACAACCTGTATTGTTTTTGATGTGGCAATTGGCTGACCGTTTTCTATTACATCATTGGCATCCTTCACCGGCACATAAACAGTGGCTGTGGTATTGGCAGGAATTTCTACATTAAATATCAGTTTGCCATCTTGCTGTTTCCAACTGCTACTAAGTTTACCATATTGAGTTTGATAAGAAGCTGCCACATTGGTAAAACCGCTGCCGATATGTGGCTGAATGCGTATTTTTTTATAACCAACTCCGTCGCCATCTTCCGTATTTAACCCTGCCATTACACGGTACATCCAGTCGCCGATGGCGCCGTATGCATAATGGTTAAAGGAGTTCATGGTGATGGCCTGGAAATCGCCGTTGGTGCGGATACCATCCCAACGTTCCCAAATAGTAGTAGCGCCTTTTGTTACAGGATACAACCATGATGGATATGTTTTTTGCAACAGCAATGTGTAGGCAATATCTGAATAACCATAACGGCTCAGCACATGGCAGAGATAAGGTGTGCCAAGAAAACCTGTTGTTAAATGATTGCCGTATTGCTTAATGTTATTTACCAAACGGTCTGCCGCCTGCTGCCTTAAATTTTCGGGCAGCATATCAAAGTGCAATGCCAATACATACGATGTTTGTGTATTGCTCATAGTGGCGCCGTTTGCTGTAGTGTATTCTTTTAAGAAAGCATCTTTTATTTTTTGCAGCAGTGTTGTATATGTTGCGGCGTCATCAGCTTTGCCTAATTCTTTTGCTGCATTAATAAGCAGTTGTGTGGAGTAAGCATAAAAACATTGTGCAATTAAATATTTATTGGTAATGGCGGCCTTACCATCGTTATCATCAGCCATGGTATAAAATAACCAATCACCAAAATGGCTGCCCTTGTTCCATAAATCGTTTGTGCTTTGGCTTTGCATGTAGCCCACCCATGCTTTCATGCTCGGGTATTGTGCTTCTAAAATTCTTTTATCGCCATACACCAAATACATTTCCCATGGAATGATGGTGGATACATCTGCCCAGCCTGCGCTGCCACCTGCCCCCCATCCAGTTTCGCCTAATACATTAGGAATTACATGAGGTATGCTTCCAGATTTTGTTTGATCTGCAGCTACATCCTTTAACCACTTAGTAAAAAAATTACTTACACCCCGTAAAAAAGTGGCGGTGCGAAAGAAGGCTTGTGCATCACCTGTCCAGCCCATGCGTTCGTCACGCTGCGGACAATCCGTTGGCACATCTACAAAATTTCCACGCAAGCCCCATTCAATATTATGCTGTAGTTGATTAATGAGTGTATCTGAAGAAGTGAAGCTGCCTGTTTGCGGCATGTCTGAATATAAAGCAACAGCAGTAAAATTTTTCGGCTGCAAGGCACCGTCAATGCCTTCCACTTTAATATAGCGGAAACCAAAAAAAGTAAAGTGCGGTTCAAACATTTCTTCTTCGTCTCCCTTTAATACATAAACAGCCTGTGCTTTTGCACCACGCAGATTATCTGTATAAAAATTTCCTTTCTTGTCCAGCACTTCTGCATGTGAAATTTTGATGGTATCACCCGCTTTGCCTTTTACTTTTACTTGCACCCAGCCCACTAAGTTTTGCCCAAAGTCAATTACTTTTTCATTTGCAGGCGTGGTAATTATTTTTAATGCTGTAAATTTTTCATGTTTTTTTATGGGTTCGTTATAGCTTGCTGCTAAAATATTTTTTGAATAGTTGGATGTTTTTACAGCCGCCCAGCTATTATCATTATAGCCAGCTAATGCCCAGCCATTTTTCTCCAGCCTTGCATCTACTATTTCGCCCTGGTAAATACCGTTTGAACGTATGGCACCGGTGGAAGATTTCCAGCTTGCATCCGAAGTAACCGTTACTGTTGTTCCATCTGTATAAGTAATATCCAGTTGAAACAACAGTGCAATATCATTTCCATAAATATTTCTGCGATGGTCAAAAGAAAAATTACCCCGGTACCAGCCATCGCCCAATGTTACAGCTATGGCATTGCCGCCATTCTTTAAATGGTCAGTTACATCATAACATTGATATTGCAGGTGTTTGTTATAACTCGTCCAGCCGGGAGTAAGGTAAGCATTTCCAATACGTTTTCCGTTAAGCTGTGCTTCGTACAAGCCATGTGCAGTTATGTAAGCAGTTGCTAATTTAATTTTTTTAGCGCTGTTAAACTCTTTACGCAACAACGGCGCTGCAAATTCATTGCCTTCTTTATAACCAGGCTCTATCCATTGTGCTTTCCAATCTGTTGTTTTTAATAACCCCATTTGCCAAAACGCAACGGCACTCCATGCAGATGCAGTACCGTTATTATCCCAAACACGTACTTGCCAGTAATATTTTTTTCCTGAAACTAATCCTGCGCCGCTATATGGCACATGCACTGATTGACTGGAAGTAATTTTTCCGCTGCTCCAGCTGGTTTTATTTTTTGCAACTGCTGCTGCATCATCCGCCACCCGTATTTCATAAGCTGACTGCAAAGTATTACGCTGCGTAGCATTTAACTGCCAACTGAATTGCGGTTGCAGAATATCAATGCCAATGGGGTTTTGTAAATTTTCTGTACGCAGGTTTTCAACTTTTAATTGTGCAATTGTTGCAAGAAAAAAACATTGGGAATAAAGCAGGAATAAGATATTTTTTTCCATTTTTCTAATTGTATAACTTAATCGTATTTATATAAAGATTGTAATAATTAAAAAATATCTGAGCTTATTTTTTTAATTTAATTACCACCGGCTCATCCCGGTCACAAACAATTTCTCCATTCACATATTTCAATTCCGCTAATTGTATCACACTTCTTTTATCATCAAATGAACCTTTAGCAGCAGGGTTGGTTTTGCCTCTGCCGGGATGAGTGAAATAATAAACAAAGGCTCTCCCATTATTAACTATAACATCGCAGTGCCCGCCAATGGCCTGGTCGTCTTTTCCTTTACCGGGATTTTCTAAAATTCTATTGATTTGTTTTTTCCATGCCAATAAATCATTAGAAGAATATACTTCCATTCCTTTCCATACATCAACAATCATAAAATATTCTTCCTGCCAGAAAAAAGTTTTGGGTCCCTCGCCCCTTGCAACTATCGCTTTTCCTTTATCTGTCCAGTTATATAAATCTTTACTATCGGCATACCAGATACTCTTTCCGTCTTTTTCATTGTTATACCACATCCGCCAGAGTGAATCATTTACTTTATAAACAGATGCATCAATTACCTTTTCGTTTACAAGCTTCAATGTGGATTGATAGCTCCAGTTCTTCAAATCGCTACTGGTGAGATGAACTATTACTCTTGGATGATTCCAGTCTTTGAATGTTCCCGGCACATAAGTAAGGTACATGTGAAAAGTACCATTGTGTTCAATTACATCCGGTGCCCAATGTGTATACCCTGCATCGGGACGATAATTAATATTGCAGGTATCAACATATTTCCACTTTACACCGTCTTTACTTTCTGCAATGCCGATTCTTGTGCCATGCACCCATTGTACCGTTGAATCCTCAATAGATGCCCGGCGGTTAGTGTACAACATCCACCATTTCTTTTTGGCTTGGTTGTAAATAATTACCGGGTCGGCTGCGCCATGATAGATGGGGTCATCAAACAATGGTTTTGGTGCTGTTTTTTGTGAGGAGATATTTCCCACAAAGGCACAAAGGGCACAGAGAAAAAAAAAGTATTTCTTCAAACTTCTCATTTACTTTAAAGGAATTAATTTAACGGCTCCATCAATGCCAGATGGTTGCACCTTCCAGTTACTTGCATCAAAGTTTTTATAGTTGATGTTGACAAAGTTTATTTCATGATAATTTCTCCATACCACACCATTCCTATCCATATTACGAATACGGTTGGCCATTAAGTTGCAAACCTCTATGCTAACAGTGTTTTTCCCCTCCTTCAAGTACTTGCCAACTTTAGTTTCAAAAGGGAGGCTCCAGATTACTCCAGCATCTTTTCCGTTGATAATAATTCTAGCCGATTCATACAATTTATCTAACTGCAATAAATAGTCTGCCGACTTATTCTTCAACGTAAAACTGGTTGTATAAACGGCAGTACCGCTAAAGAATTGTGTGGTGGAATCATTAGTAAAATTTGTCCAGGGCTGAATCTTAGTCATGATTTTCCCCTTGGGTAAAATGGGGCCGCCCTCGGTAAATTTTAATTTCCAGACGTTATTTTCCAGATTAATTGCGCTGCCTAATGGTTCTATATATTTCCACGTCTTTTTAGCTGTATCAGGGTAATGATAGTCAGTCTTAACAATTATTGATTGCCCTGATTTTAATTGCAGTCTGAAGATTGCGCCAGGTTCTGCATTTGGTTTTGTTTTGAATACCACATTACCTTCCTCCCCATTTAATGGATTGATTAATACAATAGAGGTGGCATGGGTGCTTAAGTCAACCTGTTCATCTATATTATTAGCAGTATTGTTGGATATAAAATAAAATAGGGATTTGCCATCTCCTCTTTTAATATATTTTAAACCCAAGTCAGTTATAGATTCTCTTATATTCCATTTAATATATTGAATAGCCAGTTCAATATTATTGCATATATAAATGCCTCTCCCGTTTATTTGGTATAATCCTTCCGCTATTTTGGAAACCGACAGAGAATTTTTAAACTTATTAAACTCGTTACTTCTATTCTCTAAATCATACATACCATTAATGTCAGCGGGTAATTCCTGAAAAATAATAATATCGTTATGTGATAAGCCTATAATATTTCTCAATGTTTGTAGAGGCATATAATTTGCTTTTGGTACTATTATTAGCTCAGGTCTTTTTTTATAAAACGGCGCTATTTTAGCTCTTTCGGCAATCATCTTATCACTCAAAAAGTCTACTTCATAACCCTTCTCTTGAAGTAGCTTTACATTCTTATAAAAAGGTGTTGGGTGCAGCCATTTATCAATTTGGTGTACCCCTAGTGGCATATCTACTCCTTTTGCATCATGCCATGCATCATATACCGGCCAATACACTTTTATTGCACTACCACCGTAAGGCATCTGCAATATTGATTGACACCGGGCAATATATTCGTTGAGCCCTTTTAAATGTTTCCAGATGCTGTTGTGCGGCACAAAATTTACTGAGGCATAAAACAGCCAGCCGGGAAACTTAGCATTAGCTGGTGTGTAAGTAGTACCATGATAAAAAACATGATTTACACCAGAAAGAAAAACCTGGTCCAGCTCTGGTTTACACTGGCTCCAGCTTGTTTTGAAATGCTCCCCCAACCAAGTAAAAGTTTCAGAACTTGTAAGTGGCTTATTGTATTCATGAGCAGCGCTGCTAGCAAATTTTAACATAATGGGGTCTGGGTCTACGTTTCTAATGTCTGCACTATCCCTTCTCAATCCTTTTACATCAAAAGCACTACTGCCAAAGGTTTCACACTCAGGAATATCAAATGCACCATATAAATCCAATAGATTTCCGGGACTACCATGTGCCTGATTTGCTGATAATGTTTTTCTATCATTTGTCCACTTAGTAAATACGGAGGAAAAGTTTTCCATCATTAATTCTGAGATGGTTTCCCTATAATCGGATTTAATTCTTGCTACTGTATCGCTTAACGAAGTGCTTGTAAAGAAGTTCAAATATTTTTTTAAATCATAGCTTCTTCTTTTTTTAAACTCCAAAAAGAAATCCGGTGTCCAATCGGCATTATAAACTTCATAACTATCATTAAAAAATGCTTTTACTCCATGTGAGGAATTGCCAAAAGCCGTATCAAATATTTTAAAATAATTGCCGGTAGCTTCTTTACTAAAGTGGTCGATGGTATACCCCTCGCCTCCGGGAGCTGCCCGCTTTACTTTTTGCAATGTTCTTCCTGAAAAAACAGCAATTAGTTCCGCATCCTCATTACTTACATAATTTAGGGTAGCATCTGATTGCAGTTGATTAAGTACATCAATTGCTTCACCACTTTTTCTATACACCATCAATGCACTAAGTGTTGCGATATCATTTTGTCTTCTGTCATTAATAATAATTTTTTCAGGTAACTTTTCGTTTGCTTTCAGCAAATATTTTTGAATTATCAACTTGCTTGCTGCATCCTGTACCCCCACATTGCTTCCGCCGATAGGCCAACCAGTACCAACAGAAATATACACCCCCATGTTTAAAGCTTTTGCCAGGGCTACAGTGTAGTCAAGCATTTTCATCCACTCTGGCGATAAATATTTTATGTACTTACTTTCAAACCCTTTTGCCCCGTAGATAGGCACAATTTCAACACCGCCAAATCCGGCTTCTGCTAATTGGGTTAACTGTTTTTTTATGCCTGCTTCATCTACAGCACTGCCCATCCACCACCAACGAGTCCAGGGTTTATTTACAGATGTGAAATTATTTTTTGTTTGTGCAACCGAATTTTGCAATAAACAACTTAACAGGATGATGAAGGCAAATTTCAATCTCATTTCAAAAAAATTAATGTGCGATAATTTCAATGTCCTTTATTGCTGCCGGAAACCATACATTCATCTCACCTTTATCCCTGTTGGCCCAGGAATAATAAGGAATAGCAGTGAATGGTTGTTGTACCGTTTTTACTGAATTATTTATGATATCCGTTATTACAGCCGTTGCAGTTCCATTAATTACCGTAACACCATTCAGTAAATTATTTTTGTGCTCTGTAGCAAACGTCATAGATGCAGGAAGAACCAGGTTCGAAGTCCGGCCATTATTATCAACCCACTCTGCACAATAGGTCAATGGGCCCCTTTGCAGGCTTACCAAGCCAATATTTCCTTTTACTTTTTCATTCGTCACCACTCTCTTCACTTCCATGGGCAGGTTCATATCCACCACATCATTCTTTCTCCATGTACGATTGATTACAGCATATCCGTTTTGTACCTGGTACTGAACGGGTGTCCCGTTTATTCTTATTTCCACTTTGCTTGTTTTGCCGGTTTGGTATGTGTATAAATCTGACGGAATAGCCACATTCTGAGCCCAGCCGGGAATACGAAGTAATAAAGTAAATGGTAAAGCAGGTTTTGCACTAAGAATAAATTTTAAATCTCCATTCCAGGGATAATTGTTTTGCTGCTCAATTGTTACCTGCTTTTTGTTTATTACCAATGAAGCAGTACTATTGGCAAATAAGTTTACATAAACATTATTATCCTTCAGTGCATACATATAGCCAGGAACAGATGGCAATAATCTGCAAATATTAGTGGGGCAGCAGCTGCATTCGAACCATCCGCTCCGTTCAGCTTCCATATCTTTATGAGTGATTGATTGTCCAATTTGCATTGCGTTGGTGTAGAAAAAAGATTTACCATCCAACCCCACACCTGATATCAGGCCATTGTAGAGTATTTTTTCCAGTACATCAATATACTTTGCCTCACCATGCAACTGGAACATACGCTGATTCCAGTAAACATTGGCTATAGCAGCACAGGTTTCGTTATAAGCAGTTGCATTGGGCAATTCGTAATTATCCCCATATCGTTCGCCGCTACCTATTGCGCCGGCTCCCCCCTGTACATATATTTTTTTGCTTACCATATTCTGCCAGATGCTGTCAATAGCACTCAGCATTTTTTCATCCCCTGTTAATGCAGCAATATCTGCAACAGCAGCATATAAATATCCCGCTCTTACGGCATGACCAAGAACTTCCTTTTGATCGACTACCGGTATATGGTCTTGCCAGTAAGCTCCATTTTTCCAGGGATCTTTGTTTTTTGCATCATAGCCAGTATAGTGGCCTCTCTCTTCAATAAAATATTTTGCTGTTTCCAGATATTCCTTTTTCCCGGTAATGCGATAGAGCTTTACCAATCCCATTTCAATTACCTGGTGCCCCGGAGCCATGTGCATTTTCGTATGGCCAAATACTCTGCAAACCAAATCTGCATTCTTTAAGGCGATGTCTAAAAAATTTCTTTTTCCTGTAGCTTCGAAATGTGCTGCTGCTGCTTCATACATGTGCCCGCTGTTATACAATTCATGACTGAGCTCTCTTTCCTTCACCCATCTTTCTGGTCCCGCCCATTTGTGCGGATTAGCAGGATCAATCGTTCTTGCTGTATATAAATATCCATCAGGTTCTTGCGCTGCCGCCACTATAGCTATCAACGAATCCATATAAGCTTCCAGCTTTTTATCTGGAAATAAACTCAATGAAAATGACGCTCCTTCGATCGTTTTATAAATATCGGTATCATCAAAAGGATAGGTAGTACAGAACTTGCCGTTCTTTTGTGCCGCCATCTGAAAATTTTTAATTCTTCCGGTATTATCACATCGTTCGAATGATGCCGGAATGGTAACCGTGTGATTGGTTTTTATTCTTGGCAACCAAAAATTATCTGTGAGTTTTACATTGGTAAAGGGAACTGCCTTGTAGGTATAATCTTTTTGCTGCGCTAATGCTTTAAAAGAAATAAAACCAAGAAGGAAAAAAAATTGTTTCATTAGATTATTTTTTATGTACCGGATTTTTGTAATACTATCAGCTTCCGTTGTGTCGCACACTTCAGCTTTCTGTTCGCTACTGAACAACCCACCCCGATTTCTTAAAGCAATGTATTTTCTCAAATTCGCCCCTCCAAGGAGAGGATGTTTCCTAAAGATTAATATTCATATATAGTGAACCCCTACCGGGTAATAAGAGTTTTACAAACTAAGCAAATCTCAGTCAATCCCCTTTAGGGGTATGGGGTTTCACTTCCACCGCATACACATTCGTCTCCCCTTCAAAGTTAGCTCTGAAAATAACCCACTCCTCATCGGGGCTAAAATGCACATTCGGTTCTAAACTATATTTATGGTTTTTCATATTCACTAATCTTTCAGAAATGAATTTGTTACCCGATGGTGTAAACAAATAAATCCACATACCATCTTTTGCCCTTGCTACCTGGCCGGGATCACCACCATCTCCGCAAAATAACTGGTTGTCCTTTGTACTATTGAAATGAATACTCCATTCATCCCGTTGCAGTTCATATTTTGTTTTCTCTCCTGTTTTTACATGATGGCCTTCTATAAAAAAAGTAGTGCTTCTTGGCTGTTGCAAATCATACCAGATAATTTTTCCATCGGCACTGCACCACTCATGCCCGGCTATTTCCATATCCATTATCCGTTTATGAATTTGAGTTATCTGCTTTGTATTAACATCAATCGTCCAGATGCGGTTTACCTTATGCCAGGGGCCTTCGTGGCAGAACATCATCAAATTAGGGTCGGCTGCTGAAAACTGTACGTGGTTCAGCCATGCACTATCAGTATGTATTTTATTAAGTTGTTTTTCCTTTATGTCAATCGTAAATAAAGTACGGGGCAACTTTGCCTCGTAAATAATATTGAAATAACTTGATTTGCCCGGATATTTTTTGAACAATTCTTTTTCTTCATCGCTGCTCTTTGCACCGCCAAGCAAAGTACCGTCTGCGTTCACGCAGGTGATACTTGCTTTAAAATCAGCAGGAAAAACATACACCAGGATTTCCTTTTTGGTTTTTATATCGACAGCAAATATGCTATCCCTTACCTGGAAAAATATTTCATTTGTTTTAGCAGAAACGATTTCACCGTTCATCGCTGTTTTATGATTGGTAAGCTGCTCTATCTCCAGTGTTTTTAAATCCACCATATAAATCTGCCGGTTCCTTGCACTGGTATTGCTGATTTCAATTTTGGCGGCTTGTTCTTCCTGTTTTTGTGGAGAACTGTTATAGAAAACCATTTTGTCGCCAACAAAAGGATTGTTATGAAAATAGAAACTATAGTTGCTGCCTTCCTTACGGGTTAACTTTATTATTTTATGATAAGTGTCTTTGTCGATCCATTCGTTTGGCATCTTTTGGCCGCCTGTTTCCATTTCCGGCTGGGCAAGTAGCTGCATGAAAGAGATCATCTGAACAATTAAAATGAAAAGAGAAAGTAACCCAATTTTAAATCTTTTCATATTGCAATCTTTAGCCTATAAAGTAAAGATTTAACAGCAGCTTCTGTATCCTGCACAGTCCTGTTTTTCTTTGTATTTAAAATAATATTCCTTTTCGTCTTACTTCTTACTTTCACAGCAAAACTCTCTTTGCACGAAAGGGAGAAAGGAAGTATTTTTGAAGCAGCCGTAAACGAAAAATCACCCCTGGTAATGAAGGAAAAACTGAGGCAATTAGCTGCACAGCTGGAAGGAGATCTTTTTGATAATGTCACCATCCGAACATTATATGCTACCGATGCATCCGCCTACCGTGAAATGCCGCTGGCCGTAGTCATTCCAAAAACAATTGATGATATTAAAAAGCTTATTGCTTTTGCCCGAAGGGAAAAAACCTCATTAATTCCCCGGACAGCCGGTACTTCACTGGCAGGCCAGGTGGTGGGAAACGGCATCATTGTGGATGTTTCGAAGTATTTCAGAGGAATAACCGGATTCAATAAAGAAGAAAAATGGGTAACGGTGCAGCCCGGTGTTATCCGGGATGAATTGAATATGTTTCTGAAACCACATGGCCTGTTTTTTGGCCCGGAAACATCTACCGCCAACAGGGCCATGATCGGTGGTATGGTGGGAAATAACTCCTGTGGTTCCAATTCTATCGTGTACAAAAGTACCCGTGAACACTTGCTTGAAGTAAAAGCGCTGCTAAGTGATGGTTCCGAAGCGGAATTTAAAACCGTAAGTATTGACGAATTTCATCAGAAATGTGAAGGGAACAACCTGGAAGCTTCAGTATACCGTTCCCTGCGCAGCATGCTGAGTAATTATGAAAACCAGGTTGAAATAAGAAAAGAGTTTCCCAAAAAATCTGTGGAAAGACGGAATACCGGCTATGCAATCGACCTGTTATTGGAGTCAGCGCCTTTTACAGCCGGAGCTGAAGATTTTAATTTTTGCAAACTGATCGCTGGTTCGGAAGGTACACTTGCATTTATAACCGAAATAAAACTGAACATAGTTCCGCTTCCTCCTAAAGAAGTTGGGTTACTATGTGTGCATTTTAATACAATAGATGAATCGCTGAGGGCTAATTTAATTGCCCTGAAGTATCACCCCAGTGCCAGTGAACTGGTGGATCATTATATACTTGAATGCACTAAAGAGAACAAAGAACAGGCTAAAAACCGCTTCTTTGTACAGGGAGACCCCGGCGCTATCCTGGTTATTGAATTTGCCAGAACAAACAAGGAAGAAATAATTGAAATTGCCAAACAGGTGGAAGTTGAAATGAGAAATGCGGGACTTGGCTATCATTTTCCCCTGCTATTTGGGGAAGACACGAAGAAAATTTGGGCATTACGAAAAGCCGGATTGGGTTTGTTAAGCAATCTTCCGGGAGATGAAAAAGCAGTACCGGTTATAGAAGATACCGCCGTTGATGTAAATGATCTGCCTGCGTACATCCGTGATTTCAATGAAATTTTAAAAAAGCATAATTTATATTCCGTTCACTATGCTCATGCCGGTTCCGGCGAACTTCACCTGCGGCCTATCATAAACCTGAAAACAAAAGAAGGCAACCAGCTTTTCCGGACTATTGCTGAAGAAATAGCAACTCTCGTAAAAAAATACAACGGTTCATTAAGCGGCGAACATGGAGATGGAAGACTCAGAGGTGAATTTATCAGGCAGATGGCAGGCGACCGGAATTATCAGCTTTTAAAGGAAGTAAAGCATACATGGGACCCGTTAAACATTTTCAATCCCAATAAGATTGTGGATACGCCGCCAATGGATACTATGCTGCGGTATACTCCCGGGCAGCAAACTCCGGCTTTTAAAACAATATTCCGTTTTTATAACCAGAATATACTCCAACATGCCGAGCAATGTAATGGAAGCGGTGATTGCAGAAAGACTGAATTATCCGGCGGCACCATGTGTCCTTCTTTTATGGCCACCCGAAATGAAAAAGACACAACAAGGGCAAGGGCAAATATTTTGAGGGAGTTCCTTACTAATTCAAAAAAGCTAAACCGGTTTGATCATAAAGAAATTTATGAAGTGATGGAACTCTGCCTGAGCTGTAAGGGCTGTAAATCCGAATGCCCCAGTAACGTGGATGTGGCCAAACTGAAGGCAGAGTTTTTGCAGCATTATTATGATGCGAATGGTGTTCCGTTCCGATCGAAGCTGATTGCGAATTTCAGCCGTTCTGCCAGGTTGGGAGCCATTGCACCTGGTATGTATAACTTTTTTATAAAGAACCGTGTTACAGGAACATTGATAAAAAAATTGTCAGGTTTTGCAACGAAACGCTCCATGCCGACAATGTATAAGACAACTTTACGGAGTTGGTATAAGAAAAGCCGGGAGGCAGTAACCGGGAGACAGAAGCAAGAAACGGGTAAACGGAGAGTTCATTTATTCTGTGATGAGTTTACGAATTATAATGATACCGAAATAGGAATTAAGGCCATTCAACTTTTAGGAAAACTTGGTTATGAAGTAATCATTCCTGAACATATTGAAAGCGGAAGGGCCTGGCTTTCAAAAGGGCTTATCAGAAAAGGAAAAGAAATTGCTGATAAAAACATTGAATTGCTGTCGCTGGTAATCTCAGAAGAAACCCCTTTGGTTGGCATTGAACCCTCGGCCATACTTACTTTCCGGGATGAATATCCTGATCTTGCCGGTGATGAACTTTTTGAAAAAGCAAAGAACTTAGCAAAAAATGTATTTCTGATTGATGAGTTTATTGCGAGGGAAATTGACAAAGGCAATATTTCCAAAAAGCAATTCACCAGCGAGAAACGTACAATAAAACTGCATGGCCATTGCCAGCAAAAATCTGTAGCAGGTTTGTCTGCCACAGTCAAGATTTTATCCTGCCCGGAAAATTATTCTGTTGAAACAATTCCTTCCGGCTGCTGCGGCATGGCAGGTTCATTTGGCTATGAAAAAGAACACTATGATTTGTCAATGCAAATTGGCGAGTTGGTGTTATTTCCTGCTGTACGCAAACAAACAGATGATGTTATTATTGCTGCCCCTGGAACGAGTTGTCGTCACCAAATAAAAGATGGTACAGGAAGAAAGGCCTTGCATCCGGTGGAAATTTTATGGGAAGCGTTAATGTAAATACTATTTCACCTGCTTCACCCCTTCACTTGTCATCACTACCCTTTTCATTGTTCCATCTCTATTGTAGTAGAGATAATCAATACAAACCGAACGGTGAAAACTGCCCGCATCGGGGACTAATGCACCATTATGGTAAATGAAATACCACTTTCCTTTAAACTGTATAATAGCCTGATGATTGGTATTACTATTTCCCGCTATCTCATTTAAGATTCCTTTATACTCCCAGGGGCCATTTATATTCCGGCTCATAGCATAAGATATCTTCTCCGGAAATTCGTATGCATACGACAAATAATACCAGCCTTTCCGCTTATGTACCCACGATGCTTCTGTAAACTTAGGCACTTCAATCCTTTTAAAATCTCCATCCATTTCGATCATGTTTTCTTTCAGTTTTACATAGTGCAATGTGGTGTTACCCCAGAATAAATAAGCTTGTCCATCATCATCAATAAACACAGTCGGGTCAATATCATCCCAACTGATTTTTGTTTCGGTGGTCATATCATTGGTAATCATGGCAGAACCCCTTGCATCTACAAAAGGTCCGGCAGGATTATCGCTTACCGCTACGCCAATGGCTTTACCACGATGAGTACTATCATGAGTAATGGCTACATACCAATAGAATTTTCCATTACGTTCGATAACCTGGCTTGCCCATGCATCATCTTTTGCCCACTTAAAAGCTTTCACATTCAATGGCGAAGGGTGCTCAGTCCAGTTCACCATATCAGAAGTAGAGAAACACAACCACTCATGCATTACATAACGGTTTTCCTTTGGTGGCGCTACATCATGGCCGGTATACAGGTACATTTTATCCTTATACACTATTGCTGCTGCATCAGCTGTGTATTTGTAGCGGATGATCGGATTGCCATCAGATTTAAATGTGGTATCACTCTGTGCTTGCAACTCAATGAACAATAACATACATATTATCATTGCAGTTAATCTACTGTCAGGCATTTTTTTAATTATTTTTTATACGTTCTTTTTAACCATGTTTCAGGCACAGGAATAACACAAATATTCATGCTCCGGTTATCAGCAGAGAGCATGGCTGATTGAATCTGAATTTTTGTTCCATCAGGGCTCATTGTTGGATGCGGATGATCGGCAGCAGAAGTTTTATGGCCTGTTGATAAGAGTATCATTTCTTTGGTGTGCCTGTCAATTAAATAAATACTTCTTGAGAAATCATCACCAACTGCCCAGCGTCCATCAGGTGAACCACTCACATGCCAGAGGCCACTACCACTTTTTGTTTGTCCAACAATTTGCATTTCTCTGGTACGCAAATTAACAATGGCAAGACCGGTTGGTTTTTCTCTTGTACCCGATGGGCCCCATGCGGGGTCTTGCCCCGGATTGGCGCCACCTACATCTGTTGCTGCTTCCGTTTGTTTATTGGTTCCGGGAATTTTTCTATGACCCATAATAGCAATGGCTACTTCATCTTTTGTAATCACTGCTTCATGTGTTACCCATTCGTATTCACTTTCCGGATACACCGGACGAAGACCTGTGCCATCTGCCATTACTGTCCAGGTACGCTGTGGCGATTTACCTCCTGTCTCCCAGCAAAAAACAATTTCTCCCGCCACCCAGGGGTTTGTTTGTATATGCCCAATTTGAAAAGGAACGGAGATAACATATTTTATTTCACCAGTTAGTACATTCATAGCTGCAATACCATTGGGTCCTGCACCCATATTTCTTGGACCAAAATTATTCTCCGGTTTTGTGTCGGGTGCTAAATGTTTCGCCGCCTCTTGTAAATCCACTCTGAAGTAAGCCCATTCTTCATCACCATCCAAAGCCATATCGCCACCAGCACCTAATTCTTTTGGCGTAGTGCCACAAATTCTTTGATAGACTGATGCAGGCTTTAGTGTACCGGCTTTACTGTCAGCAAATAATATTTCTAAATCAACTTCTATTATTTGTACAGGTCTTTGTACACGGCGACGGGCTGTATCACCAGGTGTAGCCGGGATAGTATCTGTTCTTTCATTGCGCATAAAATACAGCTTCATTGATTTTCTTGCCACATTCAGCATTCCGGTATAACCGCCTTCCGTTACCTGTACAATGTCGCCGGTTTTTTCATTCACGGCCATAGCTTCTCCTCTCACCCTGTTGCTGCGGAATATCAGCCATTCACCGTCGGATGTCCATTGATTATGTGTCTGGTAAATTTTTGAATCCCCATTTTGTGTACTCGTTAAAAAAATAAGTTTAGTGCCAGTTGCCGGATCAATAATTTCTTTTTTCTCCGACGGAAACCTTTTGCCAATTTGAGCATACGATACCGGCGTTATCATCATAACGATAGCAAAAAGGAATTGATATGAAGATTTTGTTGACATATTCTTTTGTACCAGCTTTTGTATTTTATGGCATCGCCTGTTGCTACGCTCAGTTCATCATTCTGTAATTCTATTGACCTCTTCCCGACCTCCTCCGAAAGAGGAGGCTATCTATTCACAGCCCATGCTTACACAAAGTTCCTACGAAAAGTAAAATTTAACTATAGGAAACCATAAGCCCCTCCTTCGGAGGGGTTTTGGTAAGCTCCTTAATTCCCATCCGGTTTTGCCAGCTCAACTACCACACTCTGTGGCCAATAGAAATTTTCAAAGGGCAGAGGTTGCACCGGGTTGAAAGGCGTTACATCTTTCCTTATGAATTTTGCTAATGATAAATTCTGTTGCTGAATGCTGCCTATTACACATCTTGCCAGCTGATAGCCACCATAAGGGCTAAAGTGTGTGTTGTCTTCCAGTTTTTTATCCTGTCCCGGAAAGGTATTAGCAGGATAATGCACAAAAGCCTTAAGTGATTTTTCAACACCCCATGTTTCGTATAATATCTTGCTCATGGCATTCAAATCAATCAATGCCACATCTTCCTCTTTAGCAGTTTGCCGCATCGCTTCGGGATAATTTTCCAGTGTATTAATAATATGTCCGCTTGAGTCAAATTTTCTTCTGTGCATTGAGGTTACCAGTACGGGTATTATTTTCCTGTTTCTTGCCTCTTTTATCCATTCTTTGAGAGTTTCTTTATATGTAGTAAAAGCATCAAGGTGGTTGCCACCGGTTTTCTGGTCGTTATGTGTAAATTCGATAAACAAATAGTCTCCGGCTTTGCCAAGGCTCCATATTTTTTCCAACCTTCTTTCTCCATTAAACGCTTTCATGGTTTCACCACTCTCTGCATAGTTGGCCACTGTTACCTTACCCGGAACTAAAAACCGGGGAAACATCTGTCCCCAGGCTGCCCACGGCTCCCTGTCCTGATCCACAACGGTAGAATTACCTGCGAGAAAAATTGTTGCACCCGTGGTATTTGGTATAATTTCAACGGCACATACTTTCGGCAGTGAGTCATTGAACTCAATAGTGAGCAAATTATCCCAATGCCGGTATTGGTATTCTCTTTCTTTCAACTTTACTTTACTTACAATATAACGGGCCGGGTTTCTTATCAGGCTGTCTTTTATATGCACGGTAAAACTTTCGGTTACTAGTTGTCCCCGGGTTGTTCTGATATTCTCCAGCATTAATCTTCTGCATTCAGTTCTTACAGTAGTGGCGGATGTTCCTTTTGTGTCTCCAAAAGTTATTCTTACATCATAATTCCCATCCGGCAGTTTTACAGAAAAAAAGAAAGGTTTATTGCTGGTGATAAAGTCGCCAGTTACTGCATTACCACTGCGATCAACAGCTTCGGTTACAGAACCACCATCCAGTCCATACCCGGTTTGGTAGCTGAACATAGTTTGCGGCGTAATAGCAATATAGCCTACGGCCGTTCTTGCCGTTCCAAAATCAAATTTGTAAGTAGGCTGTTGAGCCGTTAACACAGCAGCGACAAGCAAGTAGCCTGTCAAAAAAGAAAATCGGTTCATGCTGCACTCTTATTTTAGTAGTTGCAAAGCACTGTCGTTCATACCAAATTTAAAATTGCTGAGCAAGAGGTATATCTCTGCACCAGCCAGTATTGCAGGGCCATAGCCGTGAGCGGCATAAACATTTATCGGGCGGTGATAATAAAATACGGGATCAAAAGCCATTCCGGTCCCCACACAGGTTCCCTCCACCTGTCCTTTATCATTAATCTTTGTGGATACTGCATTCCATGCCAGAATGCTTACCGGGCCATAGGTCATTGCATCAAGCCATCCATTGTTACATGCATGTGCGATGCAGTATGCATAAATGGCGGTTGCAGATGTTTCCAGGTATGAGTCTTCCCTGTCGAGTAACTGATGCCAGAAGCCGGAGCCGCTTTGGTAAGCGGCAAGTCCCTTTACTAATTCTCTGAATTGCTGCAGAACGGCTGCACGGCCGTTATGATTTTCGGGCAACACATCCAGCAATTCACTCATTGCCATCAACGCCCAGCCATTGGCCCTGCCCCAATGAAATTGCGGATGCGTCTCCATACTTTCCACCCAGCCGTGCATGTACAATCCCTTCTCTTTATTAAACATTCTTTTGCTGTAATACAACACCTGCTTTACTGCATCATTAAAATATTTTTTATCGCCGGTCAGTTTACCCATTTGCGCTATGGCAGGAATGTACATATATAAATCATCCAGCCACAAGGTATTTTTCTGCGGCCGGTTGCGGCCGATAGTTCCGTCTTTCAGCCGGAATTCTTTTGTAAAAACGTAGTTGATATAGTCATCTATCTGCGGACGAAGGTTACTGTTTAATCCCGAACGTTGTGCTTTAATCATTGCAGCACATACGGCTCCCGCATCATCAAGTGCATGCGGGTCAATTGGCTGCGATAATAATTTTTTCCGGTGAATATATTCAAGACTAAACTTTTGTTTTACAGCGGGTATCCACTTGGCTAAAAAATCAAACCTGCTTTTCACATAGTCAGCGTAACGCTTATCCCCTGTTACTTCTGCTGCTCTTTGCATGGCAGAATAAGTAACCCCCCATTCGTAGCTTGTTAAACGAAAGTCACCTTGCTTTACCACAGAATTAGTATCCAAAGCTGCCATTTCAGATAGTATCTCTCCTGTTTTCCTGTTTATCATTTGAGAAGGAGTAGCAGTATCCAGGTAATTCAGCAACCTGTCCAAAACAGCTTTAACATCTCCTTTCGCAGGAGCCTGATAAGGAACAGGATAATCCGGCCTAAGGGCATGTAACGGTGCAGTAACATCATTGCCTTTCACCTGTGCATCAACTTTTACAAGGAAGAATAGCGTACTGATTACAACTACAAAGAATTTATTCATCATCCTTAAATTTACGTTAGAAATGAAAAAGACAGGTACTTAATTCCCTGCCTTTTTCTATCGACTGCTTGCTAAAAGAACTCTTACTTTATTTTACCAGTTAAATGGTAAATACCAGTTTGCAGGATCCATTAATTTCGTTCTTACGGCAGCGGCATTGCCGCTCCCATCCTTCAAAAGTTTATTATAAATCTTATCGGCCAGGAAAGAGGGGTCGTTCCTGCGCAAAGACACTCTTAGCAAATCCGGCCAGCGGGTGCCTTCGAAGGCATTTTCCAAAGCGGTTTCCTTAATCAAACCATTCTCGATACTTACTAAACTATCTGAAGCAGGAACTGCGACATCAAGAAGATTGGCCCTTGCCCTTACTCCGATATTTCTGTACCAATCGGCTCTGTAATAAGGAACCCCTGAAGAACCACTGTTCCTCGCATCGAAATTGAAAGGATAAGGCTCCCACAGCGTATTATGATAGAGTGTAACATCAGATGTAGGGGCAGGGTAGGCACCTGCAATACCGCTGTTCCAGAAACCCCAGGCAAGCCGGTGCTTACCCGAACGGTTTGCCGCTTCTGCAAACCTCAAATGCAAATGTGTTTGTCTGAATAAAAACCATTTACCGTTCTTTGTAAGTACACTGGCTGGTGAAAGGCTGGAATAATTTATATAATTATAGAGGTATTTCATGGCTACCGGCTGACCACCCATTGTCATACAGCTTAATAATTTTCTTGCATCATAAGGAATTGAACCTCCCTGGGCGACTCTTTGTGTTTCATTATCCCACATATCAAATATTTCCTGCGATGGCCTGACAAGGTAATCTCCCCCCGTCGGAGAAAACAATTTTATCAGGGTATTATCCGGCTTGAATTTACTATCGAAAGGCAGAGCCCAAACCCATTCCCGGTCGAAACCACTTGTGCCAAATGCCTGCTCAAACATAATACGCCACTGGGTATTATATATAAGTGTACTGGCATCACCAGCTCTTGAATAAGAAATGTAATGATCAATATCACCATTACTATCCCACCCGATTTTATACTGCGAATAATAGTTTCCGTTTGCCACTCCCTGTGTTCCGGTTTCCATTACCTGCCTGTACCATGTGGCAGCCTGGGTATAATTTCCCTTCCATAAATGCAGGTCGCCAAGAATAACTTTCTTATTTACAAAAAACTTTTGCGTGGGATAACCATCTACTGTTATATTAAGATTAGTACCTGTTGGATAAAGGTCTTTATAGGGTAAGCTTTCCGTAAAATTGATTAAGCTATCCAGTAATACTGAAAACTTTAACCTGGGGAAGTTCCCGGCATCTTTTACCGCATCCACATTTTTAAGCGAACTGGTTACATAAGGCACTTCGCCAAAGTGTATTCCAAGTTGCAGATAAAGAAAGGACCGGAGAGCCCCAATATCAGAATAACGCTGGTTAAATTCAGCCTCCGTCATTTTTTTCTCACTAACCATTACCCTGAAGTGTTCCATCACATCGTTGCAATTTATTATCAGCTCATAAAAAGGCCTGGGACTTGCATACGGATTTCCTGCAGTAACAGTATGTGTGCTTATCTGGCGTAAAGCCTCATCGGCATTAACTGTATAATCGAGCAAATCACCCCGTAATTCATTCAGGATGACATACCTGTCTGCAAGACCCATAAACTTTCCATAGATTCCTACTACTGCGGCATCAGCATCATATACATTTTGATAAGTCTGACTTTCATCAAGTTGATCCTGCGGCGCTATATCAAATACTTTCTTACAGCCTGACAATAAGAATCCAACTGACAGTAATGTGAGGCCAAATACAGAAAACTTCTTCATAATTTTTATATTGACAATTACTATAGTTATACAATAATCATTTTATTTCCGGCATCAAATATCAGAACCCGACTTTTACGCCAAGGGTTGCTGACCGGTTCAGCGGATCCATCCCCGTATCAATTCCCTGGGCAAAAACTCCCGGGTTTGCGCTGAATTCAGGATCATAACCCATGTATTTTGTAAAAGTCAGCAGGTTATTTCCTGTTACATACACGGTTGCATTTTTAATAAATCCTTCCTTAAGCGGTACTGAATAAGAAAGTGATACATAACGAAGCCGTAAATAAGAACCATCCTCAATCCACCTGTCGCTGAAACGGCTGTTGCCCATGGGGTCACCATAAGTTGCCTTAGGCATAGAAGTAATATGCCCTTCAGCCCTCCACCTGTTCACTACGCTGTTCAACTGGTTTTCTACTCCGCTGCCAGATTCAAGCCTGTATCGCAGGTAATTGAAAACTTCATTCCCCTTAACAAAAGTCATTAATGCTTCCAACTGGATATTCCGGTATGTTAACTTGTTTGTAATACCCCCAAAAAATTCAGGGTTGGGGTCGCCTATTACCTTTCTGTCACTTTCATCAATTATTTTATCCCTGTTCAAATCTGCAAAATGAACATCGCCTGCACCAAAATAACTATAGCTGCCATCATAATTTTTTTTACGTAAGCCTGCGGCGGCAGCTTCCGCACCTGTACTAAATACTCCCTTTGTTACATAACCGTAGAAAAGGCTGGCAGACCTGCTATCCTGTGTCAGTATAGTTGCTCCTGCAAATTCCGTGAGGAACTGGCCATCAGGAACAGAAAGAACTTTGTTTTTGCCGGTTGCCCCATTTACTCCTATATCCCACTTAAAATTTTTCATGTTAACGGCTCGTACATTTAAAGCAAACTCAAACCCGGTATTCTCCATGCTGCCATTGTTAGTAAGAATATTATTAAACCCGGCAGCACCGGTTACAGTCTCGTACACAAGCATATTCCTGGTCTTTGAATGGTATACATCCATTGTTAGTCCTGCTCTTTCATCCCAGAATGCCACATCAACACCTGCGTTAAACCTGCCGCTGGTCTCCCACTGAAGAGCCTGATTAGGAATACCATTTCTCACCAACCCCTGCATCCCAAGAAAATTCTGTGATACATAAGTTTGCCTGCTGGAATAATTACCAATATCATCATTACCTGTCATGCTGTATGACATTCTCAGTTTTAACAGGTCAATCTTTGAATCAGCCATAAACTTTTCAGAAGATGCAAGCCAGCCAAGAGAAACAGACGGTAACACTGCAAATTTTACATCCCCTACTGAAACACCATTCTTTACTTCTTTACCAAACCTTGATGAACCATCCATCGCCGCATTAAAAGAAACAAAAAGTTTGTCTTTAAATCCATACTCTGCATTAAAATAGGTATTCATCCAGTTCCACTCTCCTATTCCGCCACCAATTTGCCGGAGGGCATTTAAACCATTCTGAACGCTTATCAGGTCATCGGTTGCAGAATTAAAGCCAAGTGCATAATCCTGCTCGGCATCACTATGCTGGTACCTGATCCCCAATCTTGAAACAAAACTGTGGCTTCTGCCTATTGTCTTTTTATACTCAATTCTTGAATCGCCATAAAAAGAAAATAACCTTTTAACCTGCGAACCCAACCTGCTGTCAGCTACTGCATTACTCAGGCTATCATCAGCTACTCCTTTTCTTGGCACAAAAATGTTTTCTCTTACTTTATCATACGTTACGCCGAATAGTGCAGATGCACTTATTGATTTTGATATCTCATAATTAAAACGGAAAGACCCGAAAAAGCGATAAGTTTTATTAAAAGCCCGCATATTATTAATCAGCACAGCAGGATTACTTACTCCAAGTATATCAGTCTCTTCAAAGTTTGGAGAAAAAACACCTTTACTGTTCACCTCGTTAGCCGTCAGGAAAGGAGCTTTGGTAAGGGCCAGAAATACAGGCGCCGTTTTATCAGAAATTCCCTGGTCTTTAAGGTTCTGCTCATTAAATGTGAATGAGAGATTGGCAGATCCGGTAAATCGTTTTGAAAAATTAAAATCAGCATTAAAACGGGTATTGTACCTGGTAAGGTCGGTGGCTTTAATAACACCCTTGTTTTTTGAATAACCAACACTCAGTGCATAGGTTGCAATATTATCCCCACCTGTTACTTTCAGAAAATAATTATTTGTAATACAACTTTTCATGATAATGTTCTGCCAGTTGGTATTGTTATGATACCTGTAGTACTCCGCATTCGAAGCAGTATCATCTATCATGAAAGGCATTGCCGCTATAGCAGAAGCAGCCAAACCTTTGCTCTGCAATATCTCACTCAGATAGATGCGGTAATTATCAGCCTCCATTACCGGCAGCAGTGATGGTACCTGATTAAAGGTGGTATAAGCGCCAAAATCAATTTTTGTAGCCTGTTGTTTGGCTTTTGATGTAGTTATTATTATGGCCCCGTTTGCCGCCCTGGTTCCGTAAACAGATGCCGCATCTTTCAGCACAGTAACATTTTCAATATCCTGAACATTTATTAAATTAAACGGATTGGTATAATTATTCGCAATTATACTTTGCCCATAATCATTTATATCATATATCATTCCATCAACAATAACCAGGGGTTTATTAGTGCCATATAATGAATTATACCCGCG
Organism: Chitinophagaceae bacterium; assembly: GCA_044221225.1. Classification (GTDB taxonomy): domain Bacteria; phylum Bacteroidota; class Bacteroidia; order Chitinophagales; family Chitinophagaceae; genus JJ008. The sequence goes on along the minus strand of JBGAPQ010000016.1, from coordinate 18,966 downwards.
GAGAAATAAATTGGCCCCCACTCCCGGAGTACCGGACCTCCGGATACTGTTTAAACCCGGGACACGGCCCTGTAATAAGGCATCAACAGTTTCCATAGGTCTTTTCCACTCACTGTTTGCCTGGTAATTTCCAACAGATGCTGTAATCTCCCGTAACGGTGTACTGGCTAATGGCATATTTACATTCTCCTGGAAGGAGCTGCCTGAAGCATCCAATAACGCAACGTTAATAACCTGTTTTCCCTTCAGAGCAATTTGTTTGGTTTCATATCCCTCAGCAGTAATTACAACATTATCAAAAAAAGAAGGGACATTCAGTTTAAACGAACCGCCTCCATCAGAAATCGCCGCCGAGAAGTTCTTTACATTTATTCGGGCCCCCACCACTCCCTTATTTGTTGAGGCATCAGTTATCACTCCTGTAATCTGTAATTTCCTGGGAGCGGCAGTATCTCCAGTTTTTGCAGGCTGCTGTGCATACAAACAATTCATGCCAAAAAACAATAGCATTGCTGCACCTGCTATTCTTGCTCCTGATATTTTATTTGAACACATTTGTATAAGAAATTTTAATAGTCAAATATTTATAAACTGGGGACCAGTTTTATATAGTCACATGTTATGAAATTAGCAGTAGCACTGGTGCTGTTAGCTGCCACCAGATAAACATTATACAAAGGCTGATATTGGGTCATAGTGAATTCGCCAAGATATACTTCGCTGAATGTGTTTATGGGCACTGTTGTATAAGCAAACGTAGTGGAACCCGTTGAGCCAATCGATAGTCTTTGTGCATGAGTAGCCGTTTGAATATCATTTACAGCTACCCAATATGCCTTGTATTTAATGGAGGGTATCTCTTCTATCTGATAGCGGATATTAAATTGAGCAACTCCATGATTATATACCAGAACATCCCTGAAATCTTTTCCACTTACCGCATTATACCTGTCCCTGAAATAAGTAACGCTACGCCTGTCATGACTGGTTGAAGTATAATTTTCCGCCTCAATAATATATGTTTTGAATTTGGAAGATGGTTTTACGTCCAATTTGTTCATTAGATAAACAATCCCGTTACTTGTTTTTATTGTACTTACAATGGCAGATCTGTCAATAGGAACTTTTGTACCAAATTTCGACAAAACCGTATCGGGAATGGTAGCCGGATCGTAAACCGTATCCACCGCAAAATCTTTAACTACATTCCATCCGGTAACAAGCTTATTGCTGTCAGCAGTATTGGTAACAAAATAAGGAGTATACTTTACCTGCTCGGCATTCCACGCTGCATCAGTAAGCATAAATAATGTATACTGTTTTTTCTCATTCCTCAGGTCATGCACTTTATTCCAGAAAAGATTCGTGTATACGGAATCTGTTCCGGCCTGGTAGATGGGTTCGCCGGTTGTGGGGTTGATACCGATAATGACTGCATTGGTAGTGTCAAAAACATTCCTGAACAGGGAAAGCAGAAAAGTTTTTTGATTAACAGGAGCCTGGGAATTATTACTAAGAAACTCCCAGCAATTATCCAGGGCAGGTAACATTTTATCTACAATGTGTAATACGCCATTTGCTGCATATTTATCCGCTACAGTGATGACAGAACCCTCAATCTTGTTGCGAAGCATATTATTATACTTACCACTCAGCATTTCTATCCTTAAACCGGAAGTAACAGTTGTTGTGTAATACAATTGGGAGGCTATATGATTTCCGACAAATGCCTTTAACCTGGCAGGATCATTTTTGACCGCAGCATCCAAACCGGCCAGTTCAGCATTTGTTGGAGCAAAAACAGTATAGTTTCTGGATGACGCCAAAATATCAGCATAGCCTGTTTGCTGAAGATAACCTGAAAAAGTGCTGAGATTTGCGCTTTCGCTTATAAGTTCTGTCAGGTTCTTTTTCAATGAATCATCGGTTATGGCATTATGATCGTCTGTCATTTTTTTACAGCTGCCAAGAACCAATCCTGTTGATAGTAAAAACAACCCCAGATTTCGAAACCTGCTTTTCATGTGATTATATTTTGTTTTATGCCCGCGGCACATATTGATTTTTATTTTTTCTTACAGCCAGATATTTGTCATAAAAAATATTCTTAGAAATAAATCATCGAACCATCCGGTCTGAACCTTGGCAAAATCTGGTTTTCATCAACCGGAATAAAATGAATCATATCCAGGTTGTTATTGTTCTGTGTTCCTACCAATGGCGTTATCCGGATTGTTTGTTGCTTAGTAGTTGTAAAATCAATTACTCCAACCTGCCGTGATGCAAAGGCACTTGCTGTGTTTTCTGTGTAACGTTTCCAGCCGATGGCTTCCAGTTCAGCATCAGTACCCGCCGGTCTTGTTTCGGTGAAGTTCATAGTCCTCTGCATCAATACCCCGTTTACTTCTACTTTGCAAAGCATGTTAGAACTGCTGGATTGTTTTTGTTGCCTGTAACACAACCAAACTTTATATCTTCCTTTAATAATCGGCGGTGTACGCATTTCCCACCAGGGTGGCCTGTTTGGTAAGCCCATCGGCAGCATATTCACATCATTGTTACATGCGTAGTTTGTAATGGAGCTTGTAGTGGAATAAATATAGGACAATACATTTGTACCCGCCAAAGGCCCCCAGCCCCAGTAATGATCTTTAATTGGGATATCCGCTTCAGTTGGCCTCGTAAAATTATAGTTAGCCCTTTTGTAGTAAGCGGGCAACTTCATTATTTCTGCAAATGCAGAAACATCCCAGAACAATGCAGTTGGTTTTCTGTATTTCACCATAAAGTGCGCCGCAGCATCATGCCAAACTCCATTAGTAGCAGCTAAATCGCTTTTCACCCTGTTTAATTTAACACCAAGCTCCAGTATACCATTAAATACATCCTGGTTGATAACAACATCCTGGTCAATCAGCTTAACACTTATTACTTCCTGGGGCAACCATGTTTCATGAGTGGCAGTCGCAATAATATCCCCCAGGAATTTTAATCCCTCAGTTATGTGGTAAGCCACATACATATTAAGGCTATCATTAGCTAATGCCGGATTTCCGGTTTGTGAATATTTTGCTTTCAGTGCCGCATAAGTAGTAATGCCGCTGTCAGCCAGTGCCTGGTTACTTTCAGCAATTACAGTTTTCCAACGCAAGGAAAGATCAGGATCAACAGTATTTAATCTTGTATAAAAACCAGTTTCCTGTAAGGCCTGAACAAAAATGGAATAGTCCGGTTTTTCAGATAACTGTTCAGCAATTGTCTTAGTAGCCGGCAACAGCACATTATCAATTACATGAATTATGCCATTCCCCACCCGGATATTGGATTCTGATACCAGGGCCTGCCTGTTAACAATATAGCTGGAAGTGCCAGACTTATTTACAACAGAAGTAACCAGGAACTGACCATACATAGTAATTACAGGCAGCTTTCCATCGGTGAAGGAACCTGTATAAATAGTATCTTCCAGAAGATGTAACCTCACCATATCCTTTAGTGTATTTAAATCTGCTGCTTCGACGGCAGACACTCCTAATTTTTGCAAATAGGTTCTCACACCGCTGTTGGTAGGTGCAAAACAGGTATAAGAGCCATAGGCATTTAAGAATGCTGATGTCTCGGTTCTTTCCAGTATCTGGCGAAATAGTGAAAAAGAGTCCGGCCTTTTATCCAGGTAGCCGACAATATTGACATCTTCAGTGGTTGTTTCCACGATGTCCGGTTTTTTACAGGACACAAAAACCACCACAGCCGTGACGACGAATATCAGCCCTGATAATATAAACAAGTTTCTTTTCATAATGCCTGTAGTTATTATTTATAAAAGGGATTTTGAACTAATAATTTATTTGTTTGCAATTCATATAAATAAATGGGCAGGTAATGGCAGTTATTATCCTGCATTTTCACCTGTGCCGATTGCTGCATATTGGAAGGAACACTGAGGGCTACCATATTTAACAGGATACTCTTCCTCTCGTAATTGTTTCTTTTTGCGTTTCTGAGAACATCATACCAGCGTTTTCCTTCAAAACAGAATTCCCTTGCTCTTTCCAGCAAAATAAACTCCTGTATCAGGTTCTTATCGGAAGGTGCAGGTGTAAGATCTGTTGCCGCCAGCGCATTAGCCCTTGTACGGATAGTGTACACAAGGTCAAGAGCCTGTTGTCCCTGCCCCATTTCATTTAGTGCCTCCGCTTTCAGTAGCAATACATCAGCATACCGGTAAAAAAACCAGTGAGCATAGCTTTGATCTAAAGCCCGTAATGTTGTTGGAGTAGCTCCAACATACTTCCAGATAGTGGATGTAGCCGCCCTTACAGACCCACCGTCAGCTCTTATATCATAATTCTGATCGTTGGTAAAGTCGACAGTAAATACCCTGTCCATTATATCAGCTGTAGCTGTCCACCGGCGGGTACTGATACTGGATGAAAACATTCCATAATAGGGGTTTAGTTTTTGTGCATCAAACTGCAATTCAAATATGCCTTCGGAAGAATTACCATTGAAATAAAGTGTGTTAAACCAGTTTGCATTATAATCATACACAGGCGGATTGATAGTGGCGCCGCGGATAAGACCAAACTTTCTGGAATTAATCACCTTATCACATTCTGCCACACATTCAGTGTATTTGTCCATCCACAAATACACATCGGCCAGGATTGTATTTATTGTATACACAGTAACACGGCCTTTATCAGAAGCTACGTCACCATAGGTAATTACGGCTTTGCTTTCAGCTGATTTTAAATCAGAAACAATTTGTGCCAGCACATCAGCCTGGGGAGATTTGGCAATTGGTGTAATATTTTCATCACTTAATGTGGCATCCAGCTTCAGCGGCACATCTCCAAAACTCCTGACCAAATAAAAATACATCAGTGCTCTTATTGTCAGCGCTTCACTCAGGTAATTGTCCAGCAAAGTCTGTGTAAATGTATTATCCGTGGCCAGTACTTCCGGCGCTTTTTCAATGACTGTATTGCAGAAATTGATTGTCCTGTAAAAGGGTCGCCAGTTTGTGTTAACATTTGCTGCCTGAATATTTACATTAACGAATTCGATATCATCACTGCTGACAAAAGTAGCAGGCGCAATATTATCTGCACGGCCTTCACCCCACACAAATAATAATTCTGATAAGGAGGGTATATAGTTTGTCCTTCCGTATGTACCGGATGAACTCTCCATCATAGAAGAATAGATACCAATGACAGAAGCTTTTACCTGCTCCTTTGTTTCCCAAAACTCTTCCTTGATAATACCATCCTGGGGCTTAAGATCAAGCCATTTTTTACACCCTGCTGAAGTCAGTAACAGCAGCGCTATCAGAAAATATGAAAAGTTTTTTTTCATGGTGATGATTTTATAACATTAAAAACCAGCTACTAACCCCAACGTAATTGTTTTGGCCGGAGGCGTCATTGAATAATCGTAAGAAACCCTGAATGGATCTGAACCTCTGAATGAAACTTCAGGATCCTGGCCCAAATACCTGGTAAATGTCAGCAGGTTTTCTGCTGTGATATAGGCGCTCAGGGTCTTCATTTTCAATTTTGCCAATATCTTTTTATCAAATGTGTAGCGGGCAGTAATAGTTCTGAAGCGGACATAAGAAGCATCTTCCACATATCTGTCACTTCCCAGCCAGTTATATCCTCCGCTTATCAGGGCCCGGGGCATATCCGTTACATCGCCTTCTTTTCTCCACCTGCGCAGCACAGCAGTACTTTGATTATCGAAATAATACATACTTGTTGTATTCATTTTGGTACCATTGATCACATCATACCCCCAACGGAAACTGAAGAATGTAGAAATTTTAAGATTCTTCCATGTAACTGAAGGGCCAAAACCGCCTGATAATTTGGGGTTACTGTTGCCCAAATAAACCACATCCATATAATTAATATTACCATCATGGTTAATATCCTCATACATAGCGTCGCCCGGCTGGAATACATAATCAATAGTGGGATAACTGAACCGCATATAGATAACTTGTCCATTCGGGCCAACTATTGATTTTCCATTAGCCCCAACAGCTATAGTTGATTCTTTGTCTTTGTAAACACCCTTGTACTTAAACCCATAAAAGGATCCAAAGGGGTTATTTACCTGGAGCAAACGCAGGTATTCTCCATTTTTGGTAACATCGCCGCGGCTGTTTGGATAATACTCAGAAATCTCCCTGATGATGTTTTCATTGCCCGAAATATTAAAATCAAAACTCAGTGTAAAGTTTTTCTTCTTATAGGGTTGCGTCCATACGGCTACTTCCCATCCCTGGTTATCCATCGTACCCACATTCATGAAAATGGAATTGTAGCCAGTGTAAGAAGCAATCTGCAAGCCGTCAAAGAAGAGGTCTTTGGTTCTGTTACGGTACAGTTCGCCGTCAATCCGGAATCTTCCTTTAAACATACTCAGGTTAAAGCCCACATTGGCACCATGCAATGTTTGCCATTTAAGATTTTTCAGCTCCATCCTGGATGGATAAACACCTGCCTGGCCGAGATAAGAATAATCGAAAGTAGTATATGTATTATAGAATAGATAGTCATATCTCGGCGCTTCTCCTGCTATACCATAACTGGCCCGGAAGCTTAAGTCATCTATTTTTTTCAACTTTTTCATGAACCCTTCTTCAGATACCCTCCACCTGAAAGAAAGGGAAGGAAATATGCCATACCTGTAATTCGGGCCAAATCTTGAATTACCATCTCCCCTCACGGTGGCATTCAAAAGGTATTTGTCCATGAAACTATATTGGGCGCTGACAATACCACCAATAGACCTCGTTTGGGAGGTACCGGATACGGCTTTGAGCTCAGAATTCTGTGTACGGGAGGGAATGGAAGGATCAATCAGCAAAGATGATGCTGTATTGGATGTCATTAACTCCTGGTACACGGCTTTGTAATCATTCGTAAGAAACTTGATGAAAGACACCAGGGAATGTTTTTCACTCTTAAATTGTGGTGTGTAGATAAGTGTAGCCTGAGTGGAGACGTTGAAAGCATCTATGTCCCCGTCATAAGCACGGTTAACCACTGTTTCAGTATTGGGTCTTCCGGTAGCAATCTGGGGAAGAAAACTTTTGTTTTTCGTATTATTTATATCAAACTGAATATCGAAAGTTGCTTTTAAAACTTTTCTTACAATGTCATAATCCACCTGGAACCTGGGCACTACTCTTTCGCCAAGTACAGAATATTTTGCCTTGGCGGCCATGGCTACAGGATTATAGATACGGCTATATTGCCCCTGTACATTCGATGCCGGCGAAAAATAATTGGTAGTCAGATTACCCAATTCATCATATTCAAACACACTCATGTTGGGCATTTTGATGTAGGCCATTCCCCGTATTGAAGCCTCACTGCTTGAAGCACTTGACCCCAAATAGTTTCGCTCCTGATTTGTATGTGTAAATGAGACGCTGGTAAAGAATTTTATTTTTTCCGATACATTGTAATCAAGATTGATGCGGGTATTAAACCGCTGAAGTGATGTTCCGATAGTAATACCTGCCTGATCAAAGAAGCCAACGGAAGCAAAATACTTAGCTTTTTCACCACCGCCTGTCAGGCTTACTGTGTGATCCTGCAAATTACCGGTTCTGGAAATCTCATCTACCCAGTTTGTATTATTACTGTAATTATAATACCAGTATGGATCGTTGGGATCATAATTAAACTCACGAACTAATGTGGTATTAAGGGTTGTACCTACCCTGTTCATGTATGCTTCAGGAATAAGGGTAGAATACTGATCACCATTGAGCAATGGTATTGCTTTGGGTACTAATGATGCAGATCCTTTGAAAGTGTAGTTAATGGTAGGTTTGCCAATCACACCTCTTTTAGTAGTAATTACGAGAACGCCATTTGCAGCCCTTGAGCCCCAAACTGCAGTGGCGGCTGCATCTTTAAGTACAGTAATATCCTTGATATCTGCTGGTGAAATATTAAGAAGCTGTGCATATCCCTGTTCATCTGCAGTTCCGAAATTAAAATCGCTTGGAATTTCCGTTTCAAGTGGCATACCATCCAGTACTATCAGCGGAATACCTGTTGAGTTGATAGAAGAAACACCACGAATACGAATATTCATAGCAGCACCGGGGTCGCCACTGGTAGCCGTAATATCAACACCACTAAGACGGCCCTGTAACGCCTGATCAATACTGGCAGCCTGCATTTCCTCCAGTTCCTTTGCACTTATCCTCGAAACAGCCGTCGTAACATTTTTCTCTGAAAGATTTATCATGCCATTGGTACTGGTGGGGCGGGAAACAATAATTACTTCCCCAAGATCCGCATGGGCCTCCTCTACGGTAATATTGATCTCGGTGCGGCTGTTGACAGTCACTGTCACTGTTTTATACCCAATAATTGAGACCGAAATCCTGTTTTTGGGATTCACATTTTTCAAAACATAATTCCCCTCAATATCCGAAGATGTTCCGCTTACTATCCGGTTATCGGCATCCATTACAGATATAGATGCGCCCTGAACAGCCGTACCCTTTTTATCTGTCACTTTTCCTTTTACAACCAACTGCGCAGACACGGATATTCCAACGGCCATAAGGATCAAAGCAGCTGTACATCTTTTATAAAAATTCTTCCACATACAATGACGGGTTTGAGTATATGATTAATTTCTTCTTAAATAATTATCAATAAGGTGTATGGTACAGCGGTTGCTCAGGTTATTACTGCTGGCAACTACTACATTCGCTGTGCGGCTTACCATATCATTAAGTACAATCGCATTGGGAACAGAATTATTCACAAAAATGCTGGATGGATCTCCGTTAGGAAATTTAAACAGTGTTTCAATTGTTCCGCTTTCCTGTCCATCTGTTCCGATGTTCTTCTTGCTCAGAATATGATAAAAAATAAAATTGGCTACCTTCTCTTTATCTGCAAGAGAGGTCGGTGTAAAATTGGGAACCATATTGGGTACTGTGCCTGTTCCAGGAAGTAAACCTGCATTTACTGCTGCTACAACAGATGCGTTATTAGGTATAAAGAAAGTATAAAACGAACCTGAAGCTACTTGCTGTATTTCACCTGTAGTTGTATTGTAAACAGTTGAACTCTTCAGATACTGCCAGAAGTTATAATAAGGCGAAGCCGTTGATGTGCCACCCAGAATTTCAATATGTTTACCTACGTTTTTTTCACTGAACTGAAGAATTTTATCCAGGTAATATACGGTGCCATTCTTTGCTGTTTTTACACCAGTAACATTTGCTACGTTTGGTGCATCAATATTACCTGCAGCCACCACGGTATTGTTACTGAATTTCACAAACTCACCAGAATAAGTCATACCAACTCCCGCAGATACAAGGCTTGTAATGTCTCTTCCGGGAATAACATGCATATTTAATATGCGCTGCAGCCGAACCAGCGCTGATGAACCTGTAAGCTGTGCCCCACCACCCGGAGGAATATAGCGCCACTGTTCATTTACATTATTACTTACAGTCGGGTCTGCAAAATACCCGGCCGCATTAAATGCTGCGTTACTTATAAGGAACAAAGTGTATTTCTGCTGAATATTCGAAATCTGGTACTTCAAATCAAGGTTCAGCAAACTTGTCATTATCGAATAGTTGGGGTCCAGGTAAGCTTTGCCATACACACTGCTGAATACATTTGCCTCCTGCACTTTATTGGTTCCATAAAAAATACCATTACTTAAAAATTTCTTGTCTGTTACATCTGTTGCAGGGTTAAACCGGGCTTCCTCCCCAACAGAATTGAACGTAGAAGAGAATTTTGTTGGCCACACAGCAGTCCGCCACATATGGGCATTGATAAAATCATAAATAACACTAACAGGCAGTGATTCCACATTGGGGTAATGTTCAAGCAGCACACTATTGATATAACCTATCAGGGCTGCATTTTCCGGAACAAACATGGTATAAGTATCCGATTGCCCGTCATTATCCTGCAGTTTCAAAAAATTTTCATTATTAGGTGAAAAAGCAAGGCTGGCATTAAATACTTTAGTAAATACATCCGTTGCCACCCCATAAACATTTTTATAATTCTGAGTGGCTGTGGCATTTAGTACGTATTGAACCAGGAATTTATCAAGAAGTTTTTTAAACTCGCTATAATTGGGATTGTTGCCAATATACTGATCCAGGCTTGGAAGTGATGTTATTACCCTGTTTACAATATGTATAACTCCGTTTTCTGCAGGAATATCTTTTTCTACCACCTGGGCTTCTCCAACATTGAAGCCTGAGTAAACTGAAGAAGGATAGAAATAGTTATAATCAACTGCTGTCAATGACTTTCCGGTCATAAAGTCTTTCTCGAATATGGGAATATACTTGTTATTATTGTCTGCATCCACATAAAACAGTGTACCGTTATTGTTCCTGTTTGAAGCAATAGCCTTAATTGAAGATCCTGTTGTATTCAACGCATCATATACACCTGTATAATTAGCTGTCCTTCTTTTAAAAGCCGCATTTTCAATCCAACCTGTATTACTCTGATAATCGGAAATTCTTTCCTGCTTAAAGGCATTATACACCAGCGAATAGGTCACTATTTTTCTGCAGTCAGCCGAATCAAGGGCCTCAATACCACTTATGCTGTTGGCAGTAAAATATACCTGGAAAGCTGAATCATGAGGTGCAAATACAGTCCAGTATCCGGCTGCGCTTAATGTTGATTTATATCCGGCTTTATCGGCTGCAGCCAGAAAATGTTTAAAGTTTCCTTTATCCTGCAACACCTGGTAAATTCCTGGTTCCAGGTCATCAGGGCGGCCATAATAATCATCCAATGCTTTTTTACGGCATTGAAATAACGTAAGCGCTGTTATTAAGAACAGAAACAAGTTGGCTTTACTCCTGTACATAAGGCTATAAGTTTATAAGTCTCCTAAAAACAAAAAACCGGTTAAAGCGTAAGCCTTTCCGGTCAATTCAGATATAATATGTTCACAATAAAAAGCAGTCGGGTGTTCAGAGCACATGGCAATCATATAAGCATTTAGCAATCTTCTGGTATTTTACAATCAAGTATTATTACCAGAAACACAGTCTGATTTCAAGGCTAAGTAATAACTAAAATGGTTAATAACCATCCTGCGGCATCCTGCGAAAAAAGAGGCCGCCTCAAATCGCGGCGGCCTCCAAAGTCAATAAATTAAATTTTTAATACCCGGGGTTTTGCATGGCCTGCTTTTCGGCAGCAGTTAAGGCTACACCATTTGCCTGAATACCATCAAGGAAAGTTTGTGGTATAGGACGGAGTAAGTGCCTGTCCTGAATATTTGGAGCAGCATCAGGATTGAAAGCTCTGGCCCTTGGAATCAGCGTTTTTGTACGGGATAAATCCTGCCAGCGCAAATATTCGCCAGCTAATTCTCTTGATCTTTCATTTAATACAAGTGCCAGCATCCTGTCGTAAGTTGCAGATAAGCCTAATGTAGTAATCACAAACTCATCGCCAATTGGCAGTGATGCAATATTTGTAACCGCCAAACTTGCCGATGCTGCAGTAGTAGCAGGAATATTATTTGATTCGTAGTAAGAATTTTCAGGGAAAAATGAAGGAGGTACAGTTTGAGGTGCACTGCTTGGCGCTCCACCACCATCATAATATACAGAACGGCTTTCCCCACTCTTATACTCTGCTCTTGCCCGCAATGGGTTTATATAAGGTAACGCATCAGCGTAACTTCCTGTACCCAATTTTGCCAAACGAACTTTTGCCTCTGCGGCAATCAGATAAGTTTCTGCTGAACGAGCCAGTGTAATATCCCTTAAGCCATCCACATCATTAAAACCTGCCGTGCGGGAACCATCCATAAACTTACTAAGTGATGGGTAACGACGGGTATCATTCCATCCGATATCAGTTGTTTGTCCATTTTTATATGCAACATACACATGGGGTATCGTTTTACCTGTAGGTGTATAAATAACAGATGGTGAATTATTAAGCACATTGGCAGAGAAACGGGTATCTCCGGGTTGGTTTACCACATACATAATACCTAAATCGCCCTTCACATATGGTGCTGTTGGTGCATTGGCATTTACTTTATGTTTTGTTCTAAAAGTTTTCCAAAACCTTGAGTCGTTTTGCATATCGTAAATACGATACATATAAAAATTGGGGGACATCCGGCTAAATGGACGGTCTCCACTTAAATCCCGCTGCATTTGCGGAATATCCTCATAACGGGAAACAAAATACAGGTGCTGTGTATTTTGCCCAGTTGCCGTTAAATCTGAAGTAAACTGAGCAGATAATATTACTTCTCTTAAATTTTCATTAGCTCCGTTAGGGGCTGTGTAATTCCATAATTCGGCGTAGTTAGGTGCTAAAGCATGATTCGCAATAACTGCATCGCACAAAGGGCCTATGGCTGCTAAATCTGCTGCTTTTGTAGATGAATTCCAGGAGTCGTTGATTTCGCTGGCACGGCTCAGGTAGGCTTTTGCCAGAAAATGGGCAGCAGCATCTTTCGTTACCTTAGCAGGGCTCCCTGTATTTCCTAAAAGGTTATAAGCCTGAGTAAAATCTGCGATGATAAGATCGTAAACATCTTTCGGGGCAGCACGGGTAAACTCAAGCTCTACTGTATTGCTTGGCTTTGTTTTTATTGGCACAGCACCATATTGGCTTACCAAACGCAAATAATTATAGGCCCTGAAAAAATGTCCCTCACCTAATGCGGTTTTCTTTATTGCATCGGCAGTAGAAGCACTGGCAGTTGCATTCTCAATAATGATATTAGCTTGACCAATACCTAAGTACAAATTATCCCATTGTGCATTGGCTGTTACAGTATTACCATTATTTGGCGTAACAAACGGCCCAAAAGTATTACCATACGAATTATACATACCATTGGAAGGGTCGCCCCCTACCCGAAACTCATCGGCTCCATAATTCATATACGAAAACGCCATTTCGCCATTAAACTGCGTAGCAAATACCTGGTGGTAAGCCCCATTGGCTAATTGTAATATACCGGCATCTGTTTTATAAAACTCTAAATCCCTGACAGTATCCAGCGTTTCATCCAAAAACGTCTTCTTACAAGAGGTGGTAACCATAACTGTAAGCATGGCTACGATACTTATATTTAATATTTTACTTTTCATGTTAGTTAAATTTTAATCAGTTAAAATCCTGCATTAATACCAAATGTGAACCCACGGTTACTAAACATAGATGCGTTGTCCATATCCATGAACTTAATTTTGGAGAACAGCATACCCGGGTTAGCAGCCTGAAAGTATACCCTAAGGCTTGACATGTGCATAGACTTTACCAGGCTGGCGGGTAAATTATATGAAGCAGAAATATTCCTGATTTTCATGAAAGATGCTTTCTTATACCCAAGTGAAGGTGAGTACGCATCTCCAGATGCTACAGAATAAAAAGGTTTCTGGTATTCTGCATCCTGGTTATTTTCTGTCCAATAATCAATCTGGCGTTGGTTGCCACGGGCCGTTTGTGCTTCGCCACCCGTATTAAACCAGTAGTTCAACCGGCCATAAATAAAGAATGACAACTCAATTCCCTTGTAAGTAAACCCATTTGTCATACCCACCACCCAGCGGGGCCTTGTATGCCCGATTATTGTACGGTCGTTGTTAGCATCAATTTTATTGTCCCCATTTTGATCTATTGGCCTAACCTGCCCGGGAGTAAATGTGTTACCATTTAAGGCAAACTTGGCTAAAGTTGCTGTATCGGCATATTGCCACATACCGTTAGAAGCAAAGCCATAAATTACACCTACCGGCTGCCCAATAAACCAGTTGTTATTAATATCATCTTGCTTGCCATTGGAAAGAGATACTATCCTCTCTTTTTGCCAGGCTGCATTAAGGTTGGTAGTCCATTGAAAATTTTTAGTGGTAATATTAATTGTGCTGATATTAATATCAATTCCCTCGTTAGCGGTTTGACCTACATTTTCAATTGTAGTTAGGAACCCTGTAACAGTTGGAAGGTTACGGGCCATTAATAAATCTTTAGTTTGTGAATTGTATAAGTCAATTGAACCAGCTATTTTTCTTTCAAATATTGAGAAGTCAATACCATAGTTATACTGCGTTGTCTTTTCCCAATCTAAAACCTGGTTTGCCAAAGTGGTAGAAGGCAGCGAAGATGCGGTAACAGAACCTCCGAATGGATAAAACAGTGCTGTAGTACGGCCTTTAGTAGCATAGGCATCAATAGCTGAGTTTCCTGTAACACCACCGCCGATGCGGATTTTTAAATCATCTACCCAATTTACATTTTGCATAAATTTCTCTTTGCTTATGCGCCATGCCAATGCAGCACTTGGGAACAGGGAGAACTTACTGCCATCATCAAACAATTGAGAAGCACCGTCGGAACGTACAGAAACGGTAAGCAAATATCTATCATCATACCCATAATTAAGACGAGCCATGTAACTTACTAATTGGCGCTTAATTAAATCAGAATTTTGCGTTATGGTAAGGTTTGTTGCCGGTAATGTGGCAGAGTTAAGTGCATACCATTTTTGACTGGCGAATGGTATGCCGGTACCCCTGATGGTATTTACAGGGTCTTGCCTGAATTTAGTAGCACTTTGCAATAAGGTAAGGCCAAAAGTATGCTTCTTAATTTCCTTATCGTAGTATAGCAAATTGTCTAATGTCCATGAAAAAGTTTTAGCCTCTTGTAAAGAAGCTCCATTAATACCGCTGCTTGCCACTGATAAACCATCTATATAAACCCCATTGGTGTAATTAGAAAAATCAGGGCCAAAGTTAAACCTGTACTTTAATCCCTTTAATACAGGATGGATTTTTCCAAAATCTAACTGGGCATACAAGCTGCCAAATGCACGGAGGGTTACCCGCTGATCCTGTGTATATTTTTCTTCGTCAACAATTGTTTTTATAGCCACATCCCCACCCGGTTCAATAACCCTGGCACCAGTAGATGTATAAGGAACAGCCCACTTAAAAAGCCTTCTTGCCGATTCATAAATACTAGTGGCAGGCGAACCAATGAAAGAACCAATTACTAAATTGGACTGGCCAAACTGTTGTGTGCCGTGGGTAACATTTACATTCAACCCCATATTAAACCAATCGGTAGCCTGAATATCCACACTGGCTTTGCCAGAATATCTTGAAAATTTTTGGCCTATTGATGTACCCTTATTGTTTAAATAACCGAAAGAAGCATACGCCTTTATGTTTTTGGTACCGCCGCTTACCGCTATTGTATTATCTGTAGTAATACCTGTTTGAGAAGCCATATCAGTCCAGTCGGTATTGCCAACTTTAGAACCATCCCATGTGCCGCCAGCCCAGCCTTTTTTAATGTTAGCCCATGCCGAAGGATCTGTTTGTCCGTTAAATATTAGAGAGTCATTTGTGTAAGTAGGTGCATCTCCCCTTGGCCGGCCAGATGGGTTGCTATAATATATAGCCCAACGGCGAAAATCAAGATATTCTGATGCACTCATAATAGGCGCCCAATCCTTGATAGTTTCAAAGGTAACCGAGTTGTAAAAGTTTACCTGTACTTTACCTGCTTTACCTTGTTTAGTAGTTACAATTACTACACCATTAGCACCTCTTGAACCGAAGATGGCGGTTGCAGATGCATCTTTTAATACATCTATTGATTCGATATCGTTTGGGTTAAGATATTCAATGCCACCTGTAGTAAGTGGAATACCATCCACAACAAATAATGGTGAATTAGAGGCAGTAAGTGAACGAACGCCACGGATATTAATACTACCCACCTGGCCTGGCCTTTCGTTAGAAGTAATATCAACACCTGCTACTTTGCCCTGCATGGCTTGCAAGGCATTGTCAACAGGCCGTGAGCGGATGTCTTTTTGGTTAATACCCGCAACAGCACCAGTAACATCGGTCTTTTTTCGGGTACCATAACCCACTACTACTACATCTTGTAAAGCAGATGCGGTGCTAATCAGTGAAATGGTTACTGAGCTTTTACCACCCAGGGCCAGTTCCTGATCGGTAAAGCCTACATTAGTAACCACCAGTGTGGCATTACCAGATGGGACCATCAGTTCAAATGTCCCATCGGCTTTTGTGGCCGTACCAGTTGTTGAGCCTTTTACCTGAACAGTGGCACCATCAACAGGTTTCCCTGTTTCGTCAATGACCTTACCAGTTACTTTAAAATTGTTTTGAGAAAATGTAATGAATGGCAATGTGAGCAGAAACGCACAGAGGAATACGCATCTGCTTAAAGCAGTTTTTTGTTTCATACAGCAGCAATTAAGGGTTTTATTATAATTAAAATTAATTTCTGCTGCCTGCCCATCATCCTGAACTATCCTGAAATCAGGAGAATATTTACGCAATCGTTCCCGGGAATATTTTTACCCGACGATGCAGCGTTTAGCAGTTGATTCATTCCAGCAATCACTATTGCATATAAAAAACTTTTTTTAACGGGATAGATACAGGAGAATTATCAGGGTTGGTTTCCATTATGTCCCTCATATAAGCCCACCATTTTCTCATTAGGGGCTGCTGCGGCAACAAATCCATATTGGCCGGATCATTAACTGTCAGTACCCCAAAAAGAAATCCTGTTTCTTCTTCCAGGAAAATAGAATAATCACTGATGCCGGATTCTTTTAAGAGAGAAGATAGTTCGGGCCAGATTTCATCATGCCGCTTCTTGTATTCAACCTCCTGGCCTTTGAATAATTTCATCTTGAAAGCAAGTCGTTTCATATAGCAATGTTTCAGGTAGTAATTTATCATTCCCTTCTCCCTAACCGTCACGGACTGTCTGCGGGTTTAACGAAAATCATTTTTAGATATTAATTTTAATATTTGACTTTTACGGTACAAATAATACTTAAATCATTGGTCAATGAAAAAATTATTCATATTCTTCAGCAGTGTTTTACTTCTTCTTAACACCAGTAATTCACAAACTACTGTACTTATTGACGGCAATAATCCGTCTGCCACTATAAGCCGTCATATCTATGGTCATTTCTCTGAGCACCTTGGCCGTTGTATCTATGATGGTTTTTGGGTGGATGATTCCTTGAATGTGTTGAAGAAAGACCGCATCCGGATGGACATCGTTGATGCACTGAAAAAAATAAAAGTACCAAATCTCCGCTGGCCGGGTGGTTGTTTTGCAGATGAATACCATTGGAGAGATGGAATTGGCCCAAGAAAAGAACGGCCCTACATGGTTAACACTAACTGGGGCGGCGTATCAGAAGATAATAGTTTTGGCACTCATGAATTTTTAGAGCTATGCAGTTTGATAAACTGTGAACCTTATATCGCCGGAAACGTTGGCAGCGGCACTGTGGAAGAAATGGCCAAATGGGTTGAGTATATGAACTCAGATGCCAAAAGCACTATGACTGATTTAAGAAAACAAAATGGCCGCAACGAACCATGGAATGTAAAATTCTGGGGAGTGGGTAACGAAAGCTGGGGATGCGGAGGCGAAATGACAGTAGATTATTATGCCGACCAGTATAAACGGTACGCCGTGTATTGCCGGAATTATAATAATAACCGTTTATTAAAAATTGCCAGCGGTGCCAATAGTGGTGATTATAACTGGACTGAAACATTAATGAAAAACGTTGGCCCTAACAGAATGTGGGGGCTAACACTACATTACTATACAATACCAACAGGCTCCTGGAGCAAAAAAGGTTCAGCCACAGCATTTGACGAGAAAGAATATTTCAACACTATGAACAATTGCCTGCGGATGGAAGAACTGGTAACAAGACATAGTACCATAATGGATAAATATGACCCCACAAAAAAAACAGCACTGGTAGTAGATGAATGGGGCATCTGGACGGATGTGGAACCGGGAACCAACCCAGGTTTCCTGTACCAGCAAAACAGCTTGAGAGATGCATTGGTAGCCGGAACTACTTTGAATATTTTCAATAATCACAGCGACAGGGTAAGGATGGCCAACCTTGCACAAACAATTAATGTGCTGCAGGCACTTATCCTCACAAAAGGCAGGCAAATATTGCTTACCCCAACCTATCATGTATTTGATATGTACAAGGTGCATATGGATGCCCAAAAACTAAACCTCAGTTTCACCTCACCTGATTATGCCGTTGAGGATAAAAAGTTACCGGCTGTTAATATGTCAGCTTCAAAAGACTCCGCTGGTGTGGTTCATATCACATTAGTAAATATTGACCCAAATAAAAAAATTAACCTACGCACTATTTTAAGCGGTATAAACTGGAGTAAAGTGGAAGGTCAGATGCTTTCATCAAAAAACCTGACTGACATAAATACATTCGAAAAACCAAATAGTATATCTATAGCAGAATTTAAAGAAGTTAAAAAAAACAATAACGAACTTATAGTTGAGTTACCGCCAAAATCAGTTGTGTTATTAAGAATAAAATAAAAACTATTCAGATGAAAAGAATAATTTATCTCTTTCTCCTTTATTCTCTTGCAGTAAACGTTTCTGCACAAAAAATTCCTTCTAAGAAAAAAATAGTGAGGACGCTCAGGCTCACAAACCAGTACTTTATGGATAAATGGCCTGATGCGGGGAAACCCATCTTCACAAACATCGAACGTCCGAGTAATATCTGGACAAGAGCTGTGTATTACGAAGGGTTAATGGCTTTGTATAAAATTGATAAGAAAAAAACTTATTACGATTATATGCTGCAATGGGGCGAAAAACATAAATGGGGCTTACGGGGCGGTATCAAAACAAGAAATGCTGATAACCAATGCTGCGGCCAAACATATATTGATATGTATGTGCTTGATAGAAAACAGCATCCTGAAAGAGTAAAAGATATTAAAGCATCCATTGACTCAATGAAGCTTACATCAAAAATTGATGACTGGCACTGGATTGATGCATTGCAGATGGCCATGCCTGTTTTTATTAAGCTCGGCAA
>JBGAPQ010000015.1:0-140800 GCA_044221225.1 Chitinophagaceae bacterium | reverse complement strand
CATACTTTTCTTTCTCTTCTTTCGGCACACTGTAATGTGTCATAGAGGCCGGATGGGAGAGAAGAGTGTCGCAGGTACCCAGTGAAACTGTGCGAACACACATTTTCAATTTGTTCATAAAATCAATACCAGCCTGCAATCCGCCTTTCAATTCAAAGCTCAGCATAGCACCCGGATGACGCATTTGCTTCATGGCTGTATAATGATCAGGATGATTGCTTAATCCCGTATAATTTACTTTGGCAACTGCAGGATGTACTTCAAGGTAATGTGCCACTTCCATAGCATTGTGACAATGACGTTCCATTCGTACTTCGAGTGTTTTGATGCCTTGTATCAGCAAAAAAGCATCAAAGCTATTTGAATTGCCACCAAGTGTCCGGTGAATTTTGGTGATCCTTGTTTTCATTTGTTCAATATCCCTGCCAAGTAAAATGCCGCCTATTGCAGTGCCGTGTCCATTTAAGAATTTGGTAGTGGAGTGAACAATATAATCTACCCCATACCGAAAAGGTTGCTGCAGGTAGGGAGTAGCAAATGTATTATCACAGGCCACCACCAGGTTATATTGCTTTGCCAGGGCACTTAATTCTTCTATATCCACACATTGGATCGTTGGATTGGCCGGCGTTTCCAGGTACATCATCTTAATGGCTTTATCAGCTTTAATGATGTCTGCTGCTTTTTGCAGATCCCTGAGGTCAGCAATAATGGCCGTAATTCCAAAGGCAGGAAGAATTTTTGATACCAGTTCTTCGGTACCACCATATAATGAAAAATGAGTGATGATCTTATCTCCGGGTTTTAAGGCAGACAGCATAAGGGTGGAAATAGCAGCCATACCAGAGGCATGCAGGATACCTTTTGCTTCTGTATTCAATCCGAATGTTTCCAGCGCTGCAATCTTATCTTCCGCTTCTGTCATGGTCGGGTTGCCCCAGCGGCTATAGATGTAACCTTCTTCTTTATTGTCAAACCGTTTCATTCCCTGCTCAGCAGAATCGAAAACATAAGTGCTGCTGGCATAGATCGGAACCAGGTGGGCATAATTCGGATCCTGTTTGTGTCCGCCATGTATGGCCAGTGAGCCCCATCCTGTAAGTGGAAAACTTTTATCCATTATCGGGTTTTGAATTGGGAAATTTGAGCCTGTTCAAAAGTAACTGATTTAATTTTTATTGAACTACTGCATGAAAGAACTCCTGAAGCAACTGGCTGCATACAATGTTTGGGCTACACAGCGGATCACCGATGTAATACTTTCGTTACCCGAAGAAAAGCAAAAGGCCGAAATAGCCAGCAGTTTTAACAGCCTCCATACTACCATCCTGCATATCTGGGATGCCGAAAGTATCTGGTGGCAACGTATGAAACTGCATGAACGGTTTGTGAGACCAAGCGATAATCCAAAAGGCTCTACCCGGGATGTGATCAACGGCCTGCTGAGCCAGTCAAAACTATGGGAAGGATGGGTAAGCAATGCCAGTGAGCTTTCGCTGGATCATGTATTCCAGTATTACAACAATAAAAAAGAGCCGGTTAAAATGCATATCTACCAGATGATATCTCATGTATTTAATCATAGTACGTATCACCGCGGACAGCTGATCACTATGCTCCGCCAGTTGGGAGTAGAAAAACTGCCGGGAACTGATTTTGTATTGTGGGTAAGAAATAAGAAATAAGGGATTAGTTTTTTTCCTCACAGCGTTTCTGCTACTGACAGACAGGGAAGGAGATGACGGGTAGAAAAAAAGTTTGGACACCCGGCTGGGATGGAGGATTTTATTCTAGTTTTTAAAAGCTATTTAGATATAAAGTGAAATCTGATTTTTTTGAAATTAAGAAAAATGTTTCTTTTGAAAATGCCTATGAATTTTCAAAGCCAGACGAAACGGTGATAACTAGAATCAGAGATTTAATACTTGGTATAAATATTCGGAATGGAAGATTGAGGATTGAAAACATATTAAAAGATAGAAAACTAATTAAGTATTTAAATGTAGATGATCTACTATTTGAAGTAAAGAATTCTTTCCTGCCCGGAGTCTCCCACCGACCCACCCGTAAACTTTCCCGCCCATGTCTGGTGGTGTATAGCATAGTGCTGTTGCAGCCGACATTGGGCATACTACGGAGCAATAAAAATAAATACGGAAAAAATTAACTTTACGCAATTTTTCCCACCCAGCGTCCCTGCCAGGCACATGGCCGGGAGGAGGAGACGCCGGGCGAAAAAATGAATTATTTGAAGTATTTATTAAATAGAATTGATCCTAACTACTTAGATTGAAAGGTCTCGTTCTCCTGACCTTGCCAACCCAAACCAGTTCCTCCTATTAATATTTCCTCAACTCCGGATCACGGTTGCTCCAAAAACTGATGATGAGTGCAATGCTTAAGGCAATGCCCGCAACCTTTAGAATAAATACAAGTGTATCTTCCTTTAATTCCTGGTATACAGTTGACCTGTCCAGTATTAAAAAGATAAGAGGAACTATAACTAGGTAAAGAAGGAAAAGTCTGAAAACCTTGTTCCAGAATTTTTTGTTGGCACGGCGTCGACTTGACATAAAAAATGACTGCTAATCAGTAAAAAAATAGTGAACCTTATAACCGGTGAAAAGATAGTTGAAATTATCTTTCAAAACAGCGCCTGAACATTAATTTTTAGGATCATAAGCCCATTTTACCCAAGTGGCGCCCCAGGTAAACCCACCGCCAAAAGCAGACAATACTACATTATCATTTTTCTTCAACTGGTTTTCCCATTCCCACAGGCAAAGAGGAATAGTAGCAGCAGTTGTATTTCCGTATTTCTCAATATTGATCATTACTTTTTCTTTCGGCAATCTCATCCTGCTGGCGGTTGCATCTATGATTCTCAGGTTAGCCTGGTGAGGTACCAGCCATGCCACATCATCGCCGGTCAGGTTATTTCTCTCCAGCAATTCAGCACTAACGTCGGCCATACCTTTTACAGCAAATTTGAAAACAGCCTGTCCTTCCTGGTAAGCAAAATGTTCTTTTGCCATTACGGTTTCTATAGTGGCTGGTCGTAAAGAACCACCTGCTTTCATGTGCAAAAACTGTCCGCCGCTGCCATCTGTTCTTAATATACTGTCAAGAACACCGTATCCGTCTTCGTTGGGTTCAAGTAATACAGCACCGGCACCGTCTCCGAATATAATACAGGTAGCACGATCGCTATAGTCAATGATTGCACTCATTTTATCAGCGCCGCAAACCACTACTTTTTTATACCGTCCGCTTTCGATTAATGCGGCACCTTGTGTGAGTGAAAATAAAAAACCAGAACAAGCAGCAGCTACATCAAAGCCCCAGGCATTTTTGGCTCCCAATTTATCACAGGCAATATTGGCTGTGGAGGGAAAAACCATATCAGGAGTAACTGTGCCCACGATCAGGCAATCAATTTCTTCCGGGCTGATGCCTCTTTTTTTACATAACTCCTGCACGGCAGGTACTACCATGTCTGATGTGGCTTTGCCTGCACCTTTCAGGATTCTCCGTTCAGAAATACCTGTACGGGTACGTATCCATTCATCATTTGTGTCTACCATTTTCTCCAGGTCGAAGTTGGTCAGTTTATCTTCCGGAACAAACCCACCAACTGCGGTGATAGCAGCCGTTATTTTTTTACTCATCAGAAAAGATTAAAATTCGGGCACGAATATACGATTTGTAAAGTTTGTAGTTGGTGGTTAGTAGCTTATAGCTGGCTTACTGAGAGCCAGTTTACTACCGGGCAGCAATTGACTTATCAACAAGGAAAATAACTGCACACTATTAACTATAAACCAGAAACTAAATTCTCCTATTTTCGCAGCTATGATAGCTTACCTGAAAGGTGATTTTGTGCATAAGACTCCTGCCGTGGTTCATCTGGATGTAAATGGCGTAGGGTATGAGGTACAGATCAGTCTTAATACTTATTCCAAAATACAGCATCTTGAGAAGGGCTTGTTACATACCTGCCTGCTGATCCGGGAAGATGCACATATTCTTTATGGTTTTTTTGAAATGTCTGAAAAAGAAATGTTTTTGCAATTGATAAGTGTATCCGGCATCGGGGCATCTACGGCAAGGGTGATGCTTTCTTGCATGAAGCCGGAAGAACTGGCCAAAGCCATTATCCAGGGTGACACAAGAACACTGGAGGGTATCAAAGGGATTGGGAAAAAAACCGCCGAGCGAATGGTGTTGGAACTCAGGGATAAACTGGCCAAACATCCACTGGAATCAAATATTTCTCCGCTGAAAAACAATACTTTGCATCAGGATGCGTTAAATGCATTAACTGCTCTGGGCATCAACAGGCAGGCCGCCGGTCTGGCCATTGAAAAGATCCTTGCAGCCAATCCAAACCTATCCGTTGAGGAACTGATTAAATTGGCGCTTCGTACTCTCTAATCTACTATTTTCAGGAAACTAATTGACGAGAAAACATTGAACCTTAAAACTGCTCATATCTTCCGTACACTGGTATTTTCTGCCATTGTACTTACCTGTAGTTTACAGGCAAGTGCCGGTGATTATAAACCTGTTCGCACTGAAAAAAGTTTCTCTATTGATGATACTACCCGCTACCCGGTCACAGACAGGTACGGCGATCCTTATTCAAATCCCAACAGAAATACATTTGATTTTCGTGACACTGCCTTCATTAAGCGTACCATCGAGTACGATCCCAAAACAAAGCAATACTACATCGTAGAAAAAATCGGTAGCAGGTACTATCGTACCCCCACTTCTTTTACCATGGAAGAATTTGTACGGTTACAAGGGAAAAAGGATGAGGAAGATTATTTTAAAAAAAGAGCCTCTCTGTTATCGAATATGAACAGAAGGATGATCAGGCCCAAATTTAAAGTATCGAACGACTGGTTTAACCGTATAATGGGAGTAGGGGCTGATGGTAAAGTGAAGATTGAGATTAAGCCATCCGGCTATGTTGATTTTCTTGCCGGGTACAATGGTCAGAATATTAAAAATCCAACTTTGCCCGAAAGAGCCAGGAAAAACGGCGGCTTTGATTTCAACATGAACTCACAGTTGCAAATGGATGCACAAATTGGCGAGAATCTGAAACTGCCGATCAATTACAATACACTGGCTAATTTCAATTTTGAAAACCAGCTGAAACTTGACTTCAAAGGAAAAGATGATGACATTGTAAAAATGTTCCAGGCAGGTAATACCAATTTTGCTTCAAAGGGAACATTGATACCGGGAGCCCAGTCACTCTTTGGTGTAAAAACACAATTACAGTTTGGTAAATTATTTGTTACAGGTGTTTTGGCGAATCAGCAATCACAGCGGCAAACGATGGGTTTGCAGGGAGGTACTTCAGCGCAGCGTTTTTCTGTGAAAGCAGATGAATATGATGAGAACCGGCACTTTCTGATGGCACAATATTTTCGCAATAACTATAACACGGCAATGAAACAATTGCCTATCGTAAATTCAAAAGTGCAGGTACTGAGAGTGGAAGTATGGGTAACCAACCGCAACGGCAGCACCACCGACACAAGAGATATTGTTGCTTTTATGGATTTGGGAGAAAGAAACCCATACAGCCCCGTACTTACAGGTGCTGGTGACGGGTTGCCAAGAAATGAAGCAAACAATCTTTATTCTTCGCTTACCACTAACCCTAATTTCAGAAATTCCTCGCTGGTTCAAAATGAACTGACCACTTTTGGTTTATTACCTGTTCAGGATTTTGAAAAAACATTTGCCCGCAAACTGCAACCAACAGATTATTTCTTCAACCCGCAGATTGGTTTTTTATCATTAAACCAACCCCTTCAGCCGGATGAAGTATTGGGCATAGCATTCCAGTACACCTACAATGGCCGTGTGTTCCAGGTAGGAGAATTTTCACAGGATGTTCCGCCGGATACTACTGGTAATTCGCAACGTATTCTTTTTCTGAAATTATTAAAAGCTACATCGCAGCGTACCAACCTTCCAATATGGGAACTGATGATGAAGAACGTTTACTCGGTTGGTTTCGGACAACTGGAAAGACAGGATTTTACACTTGATTTATTATATGAAGAACCCAGTCTTGGTGAGAAAAGATATTTGCCCCCGTCGGATGTGGTGGATCCTTATAAAGGGCAGGCAATTATTTCATTGACAAACCTTGACCGGCTAAATAATCAAAACGACCCGCAACAGGATGGTGTCTTCGACTTCATCGAAGGGTACACGGTTATTTCTTCACAAAGCCGGATCATATTTCCCGTGCTGGAGCCTTTCGGTCATGATTTGGACTATATATATGCCACCCAGGCTGACCGGGACAAATATTTATATTACCCGCTGTATGATACCATTAAAGCAATAGCTCAAACTTATGCCAACCTGAACCGTTTTAAAATTACCGGCAAATCCAAATCTACAGGCTTTGGTGCAGGTGGGGGTGGCAGTGAGTATCAGTTGGGTTATAATATTCCCCGTGGCTCTGTTACAGTAAGTGCGGGAGGCCAGGTGCTGGTAGAAAATGTAGATTATGAAATCAATTATGATCTGGGAACACTGCGGGTGGTCAACCAGGCTATTATTAACTCTGGTGTTCCGGTTAATATCAATTATGAGAATAACCAGGCCTTTGGTTTTCAGCAAAAGAATTTTCTTGGGTTACGGCTGGATTATTTGGCTAATAAGAATCTGTCCATTGGAGGAACCATAGTTAGGCTTGGTGAGAGACCTTTCTTTATCAAACAATCTTATGGGGAAGACCCGATACGAAATACGATGTATGGGCTTGATGTAGATTACCGGGGTAATCTGCCACGCCTGTCAAAATTCCTTGATAAACTTCCTTTTTATTCCACTAAAGCTATGTCGTCTATTACGGCGTATGCAGAAGCAGCTGTGTTGCAACCCGGCCATGCTAAACAAATTAATACTGGTACTGAAGACAAATCGGGTCAGGTGTATATAGACGATTTTGAAGGCACCCGTGCAGGTATTGATCTTCGCTTTCCTCCTGTAAGCTGGACGCTGGCTTCCATTCCTCAGGGAAATGGCATGTTCTCTGAGTCGGCATTGAATAATGATTTAAGAAGCGGGTACAACAGGGCTAAAATTGCCTGGTATAATATTGAACCTGTTTTGCAGGAAAGGAGAAATTCGAACAATCCGCTTCAAAACGATCTGGACGAACTGTCCCGGCCGGAAACAAGGCAGGTATTGCAAAAAGAAATATTTCCCCGCCGGAGTACACAATACGGAGAGGCGCTGCTTACTACTTTTGATATTGCTTTTTATCCTAAAGATAAAGGGCCCTATAATTTTGAAACGGATCAAAACAGGCTTGGCGCTGATGGAAAATTAAAAAATCCAAAACAGGCATGGGGTGGTTTGATGCGTAACATTGACCAAACTGATTTTGAAACAGGCAATATTGAATTTATCGAGTTCTGGTTGCAGGATCCGTTTATTGAAAATACATCGAACCCCACTGGTGGGCAGTTATATTTCAATCTTGGAAATATTTCTGAAGATATTTTAAGAGATGGCAAAAGGCAGTATGAAAATGGGTTACCCACACCTACCAATAATACAAGGGTGGATGAAACATCAGTTTGGGGCAAAGTGCCTTCCATACCCATACAAGTAACCAATGCTTTCAGCAATACACCTGCAGATCGTCAGTACCAGGATGTAGGATTTGACGGGTTACAGGATGAAGAAGAAAAAACAAAGTTTGCACCTTACCTGAGTAGTTTGGCATCGGTTTACGGAACGGGTTCTCCTGTTTACCAAAAGGCACAGGCTGATCCTTCTGGTGATAACTTTAAAGCCTACCGTGATGCCAGTTTTGATCAGCAACCTGTGGCGGGTATTCTGCCGCGGTATAAAAATATTAATAACCCTCATGGTAACTCACCCATTGCAGATAACAATACACAGTTTGTAAATGCCTTCACGCAATATCCCGATGCAGAAGAACTGAACAGGGATAACACGATGAATGAAGTGGAAGAATATTTTCAGTATAAAGTAGATATAAGACCCGGTATGTCTCAGGGAACAAATCCTTTTATTACTGATGTCAGGGAATCTACAGTGAAGCTTGCCAATGGACAAAACCGTACGGAGAAATGGTACCTGTTCCGTATACCGGTAGATCAGTATCAGCAGAAAGTTGGTAATATCCCTGATTTTAAGTCCATCCGTTTTATCCGCATGTTTGTAACGGGGTTTGATGATTCAGTGGTGATGCGTTTTGGTAAACTGGAACTTATACGTAACCAATGGAGGAAATTTAAAAACAAAATTGATGCTACAGGTAATTATACGCCTTTGCCTTCGCCGGATTATGCCAAGGTAAATGTACTGGCTGTGAATATAGAAGAGAATGATCAGCGGGACCCGATTGTTTACCGTATTCCTCCCGGAATAGAAAGACAACAGCAACTGAGTAATAACAATGTGGCAATGTTCCTGAATGAACAGGCTATCAGTATGCAGGTTTGTGGTTTGCCGCAATTTGAATCCCGGGGCTTGTTTAAAACCATGAACCTGGATATGCGCCAGTATGGAAAACTCTCCATGTTTGTTCATGCAGAATCTGTAAAAAATGCAGCGGTGGTTGAAGATGGTGATCTAAATGCAGTTGTTCGTATAGGAAACGATTTTTCCGGTAACTATTACGAGGTGAAGATTCCATTAAAAGTAACAGATTTCGGAGAAACAGATAGCCTGAAGATATGGCCTGCAGAAAACAATCTGGATTTTTCTTTAGAAGATTTAACCGATCTGAAAACAAAAAGAAATAAACTGGGTATTCCAACTTCTCAGTACTACAAGGAAACATTGGCCAATGGAAAATCTTATGCCATATTGGGTAATCCTAATCTTGGCGAGGTAAAAGGAATGCTGTTAGGTGTGGAAAACGTAACGCAGGAGAATATCTGTACCGAAATTTGGTTCAATGAACTTCGCCTGCAGCAACTGGATGAAAAAGGAGGAGTAGCCGCATTGGGAAGAGTGGATGTTAAACTGGCGGACCTGGGTACTTTTTCAGTTTCTGGTACTGTGAAGACAACCGGATTTGGTACGCTGGAGCAACGGGTAAACGAACGCAGCCGGGAAGATGTGTATACGATTGATGCATCTGCCACCATAGAAGCGGGCAAGCTATTACCCAAAAAACTGGGCCTGCAAATACCCGTTTACACTAGTATCAGCCGGCGCACCAGCACACCGGAATATGATCCGTATGACCTGGATCTTAACCTGAAACAAAAAATTAAAGATGCAGATGCTGACAAAAGGGATTCTATTAAAAACGATGCACAGGATATAACGACTATTAAGTCTGTAAATTTTACCAATGTAAGAAAACTGAAAACAGATGGTAAAAAACCAATGCCGTGGAGTATCACTAATTTTGATTTCAATTATTCTTACATACAAACCATCAGTCACAACCCGCTGATTGAAAAAGATGAAATGAGGAGGACCCGTGGTGCAATCGGCTATACATATGCACCCCAGGTAAGACCAGTAGAGCCGTTCAGAAAACTGATTAAGTCAAAATCTCCCTGGCTGGCACTGATAAAGGATTTTAATTTTAATTATGCTCCTAATCAGCTTTCTTTCCGGGCAGATGTGTTCAGGCAGTTTGGGGCTGTCCGTCCACGAAATGTAGGTGGCGGTCCTTATAAAATACCTGAAACGTATAATAAGTACTTTACGTTTGACAGGTACTATATCCTGCAATGGAATCTTACCCGTTCAATCTCTATTGATTTTAATGCAACTAATAATGCACGGATCGACGAACCATTTGGCCGTATTGACACTAAAGAGAAGAAAGATTCTGTAAAGAAAAATCTTTTCAAAGGCGGTAGAAATACAAATTACAGCCAGGATCTGACTATTAACTATAATGTTCCTACTAATAAGCTGCCTTTACTCGACTGGACAACACTCCGTGCCAGTTACAATACAAAGTATAACTGGCTGGCTGCATCTTTACTGGCAAGAAACCTTGGTAATACATTATCAAATACACAAACGAGATCACTCAACGGGGAACTGAAATTTGAAGAATTATACAACAAGTGGCGTTTCTTGCGGGCTGTGAATAGCAATGCCTCTAATATGGGCGGCGGCAGTATGCAGGGGAGTGGCAAAAATCAAAGAGGCGGTAAAAATGATGGCGGCAGAAACACTGATGCTGGCAAAGGAGACGATAAGAAGAATACGAATGAGCAGGTAAAGAATCAGCAGCAGGTAAATATAAATGCCGGTTACAGGATAGATACCATCCGGAATAAAAAAGGCAAAATTATCCGCATTAAGAAAAGAAAAATAAGGCCGGTAAAAGATCCAAATCAATTACCAGAAATCGGAAATGTTCCTAAATTCTTCCTTCAATTAATGACTTCACTGAAGCGAGTGGGAATTCAATATACTGAAGATTTTGGAACAACCCTGCCGGGTTATATGGACAGTACCCAATTAATGGGGTCAAACATCAGGAGCGGTCAGCCAGGATTCAAGTATATTTTCGGTTATCAACCGGATACCAATTGGATAAATAATTTTGGTGCTAAAGGATTATTATCAAGAGATTCTCTGGTCAGCGCTATGATTCAGCAGCGTTATAACCAGCGGTTGAACATTACGGCGCAGGTCAGCCCGTTCAGGGATTTTAATATTGATATCAATCTTGATAAGACATTCGACAAGCAGTATTCGGAATTATATAAAGACACTTCAGGAAGTGCAGGCCTCACAAGACTCAACCCTTATGCGCTGGGCAGCTTCAGTGTTAGTTATATTTCTTACCAGACTTTATTCAAAAAGTTTGATCCGAATGTTGTTTCTGAAACATTTAAACAGTTTGAGGCAAACAGGCGAATCTTATCTGGTAAACTGGCAAGTCTTAATCCTTACCAAACAGGCGGAGCCGATCCTGATGGATATGCCAAAGGCTATGGCCGTTATGCACAGGATGTGGTAATTCCAGCTTTCCTGGCAGCATATACCAATAAAGACCCATTGAGTGTAAAGCTGGCAAAAAACAGTAACCCGAATATCAAAGCCAATCCATTCTCCGGCATTCTGCCAAAGCCCAACTGGAACCTGACATATACGGGTCTTTCAAGAATACCGGGATTGGATAAACTATTTACCAGCTTTACAATTCGTCATGGTTACCGCAGCACTTTCAGCATGAACAGTTTTAATACTGCATTGTTGTTTGCTGATCCTTTCAGGGTTGGATATCCTTCCTTCCGGGATACACTGACAGGTAACTTTATACCCTACTTCCTGGTGCCTAATATTACTATTCAGGAATCTTTTGACCCGTTGATTGAAGTGGATGTAACATTTACCAATCAGCTGACTACAGGTTTCCAGTATAAAAAGAGCCGCACATTAAGCTTGAGTCTCGTAGATTACCAACTGGCTGAGAACCGTTCAACTGAAATAACCTTTAATTTCAACTGGCGCAAGAAAGGACTTCCGCTGATTAAGAACATCAAGATTGGTAAGAAAGGGATGAAGCTTGATAATGACGTTACCTTCCGTGTAGACTTTAGTCTGAGAGATGATGCTACCGCCAATAGTAAACTTGACCAGGGAACTGCTTTTGGAACAGGTGGTCAGAAAGTAATCCGGATTGCGCCTTCGATAGACTATATCCTCAATAACCGTATCAGTATGAAGCTGTACTTCGAGCAAAACCGGAATATACCAAAGATCAGCAGCGCCTTTCCGATTACCAACACCAGGGGCGGTTTGCAGGTAAGAATATCATTAGCACAGTAGAAAGGGCATTGAGAGTGAAGGAAGCAACTGATGGAGATAAATGCAGAGATAAGAGACTCCCCGGAACTATTTACTCAATAAATAAAATCCCGTCTGTTTAAGGGCCGGGATTTTGTTTGTAGCCAGTTTTTGTATCAGGGGTTTTGAGGATTGGTTGATGCAGTGGGTGTGCTGGTTCTTTTGAATAACATCACATAGCCACATAAATTCTTTTTCTTTTGTTTATTTACCTGTACCGGTTTCATCATGTGGAATTCGGAAAATTGGGGTACATAAGAATAAACAATTACATTACCGTCTATCTCGCCCCATTTTTTCTGACGGAAAACAACCTGTCTTTCCTGCCAGTCGTACATCCTCACTTCATAAAGCCGGGAACCATAATCACCGATGAACACAAACTGGTACCAGCTGCCTTGTGTAAGCGGGACTATCACCGGCATTTCAAATTCACTTTCCATACTGATGGAGGCTTCTTTCAGAAGGATATAACCATCATTGCCATATAAGTTTTTCAGGCTGTCAACCTGTTTGCTGATCATGTCATTGGAACAGGATTGCAGACGGATAACATCTTGTGAAAAACTGGTTAGACTTAGTAAAACAAATGCAGTTACTAGCAGGCACGGTTTCTTCATAACAGGCTTTATCATGTATTGGAAATACTGCATAAATATACTTGGCGCTTATTCCGGTTTTAAATTTTAAAACGAAAACTTTCTTTTTTAAGTACATTTTCCAGGGAAATATACGGACAACTAATAGGGTCTACGGAAGACATACGGTGCGGGGGGACTTCCAATATAAGCGAATTCCCTGAAAAATCATAGCAACCGGGCAAAAATCAACTATTCATGTTCTGTTGAAATAAATACCATTGGCTTGCCGCAGGCAGGTTATTGTCAGATCATTTATACAGACATGGGGGGGCTGGCTGGCGCAGTAATATACTACTTCTGCTACATCATCGCCTGAAAGCGGGATTAGCCCGTCATATATTCTTTTGGCAGTCGCTTCATCACCTTTAAAGCGAACCAGAGAGAATTCTGTTTCTGCAGCTCCGGGGTTTATGGAAGTTACTTTGATATTATGACGGAGCAGGTCAATCCTCATTCCCTTGCTGATTGCATCCACAGCAAATTTGCTGGCGCAATACACATTCCCTTTTTCATATACATCTTTGCCGGCAATTGAACCCATGTTTATAATATGCCCCTGTTTGCGTAGTGCCATTAATTGAGAAACGGCTTTTGCCACATACAAAAAGCCTTTCACATTTGTATCAATCATGGTATTCCAGTCGTACAAATCAGCTTCATCAAAATAATCACGGCCCAAAGCCAGGCCGGCATTATTTATCAATACATCAATGATTTTCCATTCAGCAGGTAGGTTCTTAATTGAATCAAAAACTTTTTTTTCTTCCCTGACATCAAAAGGAAGTTGCAATACGGCAACATTGTATTTATTCTCAACTTCATCTGCCAGGTGTTGCAGCCTGTCAGTTCTTCTTCCGTTGATGATCAGGTCATAACCGTGAGCAGCAAATTTATAAGCACATGATTTTCCAAAACCGGAAGTTGCGCCGGTAATAAAAGCAATTTTAGGCATAAAGAATTCGGTTAATAGTTTCAGTATTTATTTCAGGGGTGTAAGTTAGCAATGAAATAAACATCCCGGTTGTTGAGTTAAGTAATAGAATACAATTTGTACAGTACCGGTACGTTCTTTGAAAAGATTTTCAGGAAGTATATTACCGGATTAATGTCACCGTTCCTTTTTGAAAATAAGGCCTTCCGGTATAATCTATAGCGCTGACCATCCATACAAAAACATTGGTAGTTTGTTGCAGGCCGCTAATCTTTCCATCCCAACCGTGGCCGTTAGTGGTGGTGGTGAATACGAGTTGTCCCCAGCGATTATAAACGCTGAAGTAATTAATTTTTTTAATACCTACAGCGATGGGCTTCACCACATCATTCAGCCCATCATTATTGGGAGTAAATGCGGTGGGTACAAAAACAGATGGATTAGTTTTAAATATTCTTACAGTTACAAAAGCAGAATCGGCACATCCGGCCTGGTTAGTTACAATCAATTTATAATGTACGCTGTCAACGGATGAATCATAAATGCCAACCGGACCCGGAATAGCAGGATTGTTTAAACCTGTT
Source organism: Chitinophagaceae bacterium (assembly GCA_044221225.1). GTDB lineage: Bacteria > Bacteroidota > Bacteroidia > Chitinophagales > Chitinophagaceae > JJ008. The sequence continues at coordinate 126,803 of JBGAPQ010000015.1, read as the reverse complement.
GAGGGGCTCCACAAATAAGTAACACCTCCGCTTCCGGTAAACTGTAATGGCTGACCCACAATTACGGTTGTATCATGACCTGCAAATGCTTTTACTTTTGGGAAAACGGTTACTACTACTGTATCACGGCCGGGTTTGGGGCAACCTAATGTGTCAAATGCAGATAGTATATATTGCGTGGTTCTTGGCGGCGATGAGACCGGATTAAGAATAGTCGGATTGTTTAAATAGGATACAGGAGTCCAGCTAAAGGAACTTCCCGTGATGCTTGCATTTAATTGCGCAGATGTATTATAACAAATGTTTGGATCAGTTCCGGCATTTGCTCCGGGATATGGAATAGTTGTAACCACGACCTGGTCAGTTGCTGTACAACTGCCTACTGAAGCAATAATATTGTAGGTAGTTGTGGTATTGGTAGTAGCTATCGGGTTAAGAATATTTGGATTATTAAGATTAGCCACGGGTGTCCAACTAAACGAAAGCCCGTCGGATGTGGCATTCAGTTGTATGGTATCTCCCTGGCAAATAGTGGTATCGTTGCCAGCTCTTAGCGTAACAGCATTAACAACTCTTACTCTTACTGAATCTTTGTTGGCACATCCATTATCGGTCAGATTAACATAGTACCAGGTAGAGTTAACAGGGGAAACAGTGGGAGAAGCCGTGTTTGGATTTATAATATTTACCAAAGGTGTCCAGCTGAAATTACCGGTACCCGCTGCTATCAGTTGTATTATATCGTTGCGGCAGATAAGAGTATCACGGAATGCAAGGGTGATTATAGGTTTATCCAGAACATTAATAGTTACTTGTGTTGTATCAATACACCCCTTGCTGTTTGTTACAATTAGTGAAACTGTATTAATCCCTGCTGCCGGATATGTCCATTGCGGATTTTGGTTATGAGAAGTATCAGCCAGTGTGGTCAGATCTCCAAAATTCCAGCTCCAGCTGTTTACGATTCCATACCGGGTATTAGTTGTGTCGGTAAACTGATAAGGATTGGTGAAGCAGCCTCCGTTAATTACAAAACCAGGGAAGAATCCGGGATATACTTTTACAACCGCTGTTGTGGAATCGGAACATTGCTGATTACGGTTTGTAACTAGCTTTATTGTGTAAGTGCCTGTATCCGCATAAGTATAGGTTGGTGTACTTATATCAGAGGTATCATCAAATACCGTTAAAACTCCAAAATCCCAATAATAACTGTTAACACCCGGGCTCGGTGTAATATTTGCGAAATTCAAAGCAAACCCGTCACAGGTAATATATTGCGGATTTAATGTGGCCTCAATAGGAATACAATCACCAACCCTGATATGAAGTTCTTTGCGGGTTTTTCCAATAAGTATTCCATTCCTGAATTCATTTACACAAACACAAACCACATATTCGCCAACCAGTGACAGTGCTGTTCCGCTTATTATACCTGTTCTCGGATCAATACTTACTCCCGGCCCCATTGGTTGAGTTCCTGAAAAAGGAGGTGTATACGGAACAGGAGTGTAAGGCGGGTTTGCTGCTGTAGTAGGAGCCGAATTAGGACCTGAATCTCCTCCCAGAAAGGCATCACAAAATTCGTAGGATAATGAATCTCCGTTGATATCTGAAGCCTGAAAAGAATATTGAAAATAACTATTTCCACAAACCACTGCCGTGTCATTTACCAGAAAACCCGGGCTGCTGTTTGTTTGTGCATTTTGGCCAATGGCAGTTCCCGGAATATTGATTGTAAATGTATTCCCTACATTCCCGCTACTTGTTACGTTATTAATACCGGCAATTCTGCAGCAACGTTGGTAAGCGATAATATAACCATCAGGGGTTGATGGTAATTCCACCGATGACAAATCATAAACCACTACGGTGTAATAACATCCGTCCTGGTTGCCTGTGATGCAGGGTTCATCGGCAATTTTGTTAAGATTGTACTGGTTGGTAAGAGAAACACTTACATCCTGAATGAATTGATTGTTTCCCGCATTAAAAATGCTGAAATTAATAGGATTAGACACCTGTGGCCCCGACGGGTTGCATATCATATAAATTGTCAGCGTAATCTTATATCTCAAATTTGTACCACTTCCGGGGCCCAAATATTCATACGAGAAATAACCTCCTTTTATATGAGCTGCAAAAGAGGGTGTAAAAAAGGTGATTACTATTAGTATAACCAGTACTAATCGCTTCATGAATACACTTCATTAGTTTTTGAATCTTAAATGCTCCTCAAAAACTTCTCCAGAATCTGGTTGCTTTGCTGTGGTTCTTCCAGCATACCCATATGCCCGGATCGGTTCAGCAGATGAATATACGAAATCCCGGGGAGGTGACTTTGCTTGAGGCTGTCAGCAGGTGATACGGCAGTATCGTATTTGCCGATAATAAACAGTACAGGTACGGCGCTTTGTTTTAATACTTCTGTTCTGTCGGGCCGCTGAATCATCGCCTGGTAATATGAAACGAGTGCTTCAACAGAGAAGTTGCTCAAAGAAGAGATTTGTTTTTCGATCAGTTCAGGAGTTTCTTCTTTTGTAACAGGCGAAAACAGGTTTGGAGTAATAGTTTTTAAAAAAGCAAATGCACCATGATCATTGATAAACTCAATACCTTTTCTCCGGGTAGTTTTCTTTTCTTCACTGTCGGCGTAAGCAGTTGAATGAAAGAGACCAAACGCTGAAAGGCGATCCGGGTATTTTTCTGCATATGCAAGTGTAATGTATCCTCCCATGCTATGACCGATCATTGTGCAGGTTTCAATATCTTCTTCCTGGATAATATGATGTAATACTTCTGCCATTCTTTCTATGCTCATAGTATCCGCCAACTCAGATTTTCCCGAGCCGGGTAAGTCAGGAATGATAAGCCTGCACTTATCTTTTAAATTGCCGGCCTGATATTTCCACACATCTGCATCTTCACCAAAACCATGCACCAGCATTACCGGTTTACCTTCACCGATTATTTGGCAGAAAATGGTTTTGCCTTCGAACAGAAATTTTTTATTCATCGCTTATTGAGTTCTTTGTGCAATTTTTTTTGAAACTTAAAATAGATCGTCCAAACTAATAATAACATACTGAGACCAATCATTATCCTGGAAAGTATATCGCCATAGCGGACGAAAAAGGTTTTATGATTAGCATTTACCGGAACTGAAAATTTTATAGCTGCAGCCGTATTATAAGGCTTTGGATTAATTACATTTCCATAAGGGTCCACAAAGCAACTGATACCTGTATTGGCGCTTCGGGCTACCCATGTTCTTGTTTCGATGGCTCTCAATCTCGCATAATTCATATGTTGCTTATGTCCCGGTGTTTTCTTCCACCAGCCGTCATTAGTGATGATGCAAATAAGATTGGCGCCGTTACGAACATACTTGCTCATAAATTCTCCGTAAATACTTTCGTAACAAATAGACGGAGCAATTTTATATCCATTTTTTTCTGCAAGCATCGTCCGTCTATCCTGTTTGGCATAACCGGCAGTAGTGCCTCCGAATTTTTCAAACCATTTGTCTATGAAACGAAGAAACCAGGGCAATGTTTCCACACCCGGCACCAGCATGGATTTGTGATAAAATGCATAAGCCCCGCTGCTGTCAATTAATGCAGAGCCATTATATGATTCGTAATACTGGCCTGAGAATTCATGAGAAAATTTGGTTTTTGTATCAAGCTTTCTGTAACTCTCAATACCGGTAAATAAAGTTGTGTTGGGGTGGCGTTGAAGAAAAGCCCATAAAGGGTTCAGAAAAAAATTATCTTTCATGTTGCCTTCATCAATGCCACTGTTCATATATAATGCTGTTTCCGGCCAAACTATCAAAGCCGTGTTACTGTCAATTCCGGATTCGCTGATGGCAATCAGCTTCGACAGTTGTCCTTCAAACGAGCCAGTTGCATCCGATACTTTTTCGTAGGGGTCAATATTAGGCTGAACAATGACAATGTTTGGATTAAAACCCGGCGTTTTTTTATGCAAAGCACTAATAAATGAAAATAAAACAAGGATTATAATCAGGGCAACTGCTGAAAATAAACTCTTGTAAGTTTTCTGATCTTCCTTGTTTAAGTTATTCTTCAGGTGCAGAAACAGGAGTATATTAATTACAAGTATCCACATGGTGCCGCCGCCTGTACCCGTATATTCATACCATTGTACCCATTCAGGATGCATGGCAAAAGCATTGCCCAGCGTCAGCCAGGGCCAGCTGAGTCCCCAGTCCTGCAGGTGGATATATTCAAAGCACATCCAGAAAGCTATAAGAGAAACATAACCCGGAATTTCTCCCAGCCATTTTTTGGCAATCTTATATCCGAGCCATGGAAAACACATCAGCAGGCTGTTTGCTAAAAATGCGGATACGGCTCCCGGTGCTGATGCATTCCATATCCACCAGGTGGTGGCCACATTCCAGGTAAACATGGTTATATAAGTAAGGGCAAAAAACTTTTTCCGGCTTTCCACTTTTAACTCCAGCCAGAGTAATGGTAACCATGCAAAGAAAATTAATAAAGTAAGGGGTGAGGCGGGCCAGGCTGCCCATAGCAGCAATCCGCCGCCAAAAGCTATATAGAGGTTAGTAAAACGTTTCAAGAATTTCTTTTCGTAAAAATAGAAGTTGTTGGCGGTGACGCCAACTATAAAAATTTCCATAAAAATAAAGCTTTATGGAAACGGCTGTACCCTTCATCTTTTTTTAAAAATGTAAACCATGCAAATCAACAAAATTCTTTCATCAGAGCTGATAGATATCATCTTTGATGGCCGCAACAAAGATTACGGCGCTTATGAACTTCGCCGCAATTATTCTAAACGTATCCGTAATTCTTTACTTGTTACCGGTATCATTGCTTCCATTGTTATTGGTGGTTCTGTACTTGCTAATTCAATGAAGAGAACAGAAAGAAACCTGACGTTTAATGAAGGAGTAATACTGACAGAAGTAACAGAGCAAAAAATTAAGGAACCCTTACCAGAGCCCGAAAGGCAACCTGAGCCTGAACAGGTGAGAACAGAAAAATTTACCACTCCTGAAATTTTACCTGATGAGGAAGTGCAAAGTCCACCGCCTGATCAGGAAACATTGACAAATGCCAGGATTGACGTGGAAACAAGGGCAGGCACTATTGATGCCGGCATTCCAACCCTGCAGGGGATAGATGAGGGTAAAGGAATTCTGCAGGAGAAAATAGAAAAAGAACCTGATGGGCCTTTAATGATTGTAGAGATAGATGCAAAATTTAAAGGCAACTGGAAGGTATTTCTGGAAAGAAACCTTGACCCGGAAGTACCGATAAACAATGGGGCGCCAACAGGTAAGTATTCAGTTCTTGTGCAGTTTGTGGTGGATATTGAGGGTAATGTGAGTGATATTAAAACACTTACTAACCATGGTTATGGAATGGAGGAGGAAGCCGTTCGGGTATTAAAAAAAGCGGCAAAATGGGAACCTGCTATTCAGAACGGCCACCAGGTAAAGGCGTACAGGAAACAGATGATTACGTTTATAGTGGAAGGGAATGACTAAGCGGAAAATTCAAATGAGTTGGCGGTTGATCTGTCAGCTTTTTTTTGTTCAAGTCCGGTGCGGTATATGATTTTTATCAGTTGCCCGGCTTTTAACGTATTATATAGCCGCCCGTTCTTATTTTTAGGGATCAATTATCATTAACACCTTTGCTACATGAAAAATTATGTCACTCCCGTCATTATTGCTATTAGTATTATTGCTGGTATTTTATTGCTTGGCAATGCGTACAAGTATAAATACAAAACCACAGAAACGATAACCGTTACCGGTCTTGCAGAGAAAGATTTTGTCAGCGACCAGATTGTCTGGACGGGTGATTATAGCCGCAAAACAATGGATTTGAAATCAGCCTATGCCCGGTTAAAGGAAGATGAAAGTACGATCAGGAATTACCTGAAAGGGAAAGGGGTAACAGAATCCGAGATGGTTTTTTCCGCTGTGTCTATCGATAAGGAATTTTCCAGCCGTTATGATGAGAACGGAAGAATTACAGGCAGTGAATTTACCGGCTACAACCTGAAACAAAAAGTGACAGTCGAATCAAAAGACATTGAGAAAGTAGAAAAGATTTCAAGAGAAGTAACTGAGCTGATAGAAAGTGGTATCGAGTTCAATTCTTCATCTCCTTCGTACTATTATTCCAAACTGTCTGAGTTAAAAATTGATTTGCTGGCAAAAGCAAGTGCTGATGCCAAACAAAGGGCGGAGACTATTGCAAAAAATTCCGGCAGCCGCCTTGGAAGTATTAAAAAGGCTAACATGGGAGTGTTCCAGATAACCGGGCAAAACAGTGATGAGGATTACAGTTATGGGGGTGCTTTCAATACCAGTTCTAAAAACAAAACAGCCTCAATTACAATTAAAATAGATTATGCAGTGAAATAAATAATTTCTCCTGACGATACAAAAAGCCAGCGCTGATCAACGCTGGCTTTTCTTTTACTCTTAACTCATCAATGCAGGTATTATCTTCTGCTGTAATTAGGTGCCTCCTTGGTAATCTCGATATCATGTGCATGGCTTTCTTTCATACCAGCGTTAGAGATTTTTACAAATGTGGCTTTTTGTAATTCTGCTATATTTTTTGCCCCGCAGTAACCCATACCGGCTCTCAGTCCGCCGGTGTACTGGTATACTACTTCCTGTAAATATCCTTTGTATGCAACACGGCCTTCTATTCCTTCCGGAACAAATTTCTTTACATCATCTTCGGGATCCTGGAAATAGCGGTCGCTGCTGCCGGTGGCCATAGCACCGAGTGAGCCCATGCCACGGTATTCTTTAAATTTTCTTCCTTCATAGATAATAGTTTCTCCGGGACTTTCTTCTGTGCCTGCAAAAATGCTTCCCATCATCACACAATTGGCGCCTGCAGCTAATGCTTTCACCATATCACCGGTATAGCGAATACCTCCATCAGCGATCAGCGGAATATTTCTTTGTTTTAATACGGATGCTGCTTCCATGATAGCAGTTAATTGGGGTACCCCTGCACCTGCTACTATCCTTGTTGTGCATATTGATCCGGGACCTATTCCAACTTTCACGGCATCGGCACCTGCCTCTGCTAATGCTTTTGCACCAGCAGCTGTGCCCACATTACCGGCTATAACATTCAGCCCTTTAAAATTCTTCTTTACAGTTTTTAGAGCATCTATTACACCCTTGCTGTGGCCGTGTGCACTGTCCAATGCGATAACATCAACACCAACGGTCTGCAAGGCATACACCCTGTCCAGTAAATCCCTGGTGATTCCCACGCCGGCTCCTACAACAAGTCTTCCGAAAGAATCTTTAACGGCATTGGGGTGGCTTTTCAGCTTTAATATATCGCTGTACGTAAATAGTCCTGTCAGTTTTCCTTGTTTGTTAATAATAGGAAGTTTTTCAACTTTTGTTTTCTTGAAAAGCTGTTCAGCTTTTTTCAGATCAGTTCCTTCCGGTGCGGTAAATAAATTTTCTTTGGTCATTACTTCGCTTACTTTTTTCCGGGGATCATCTTCAAAGCGAAGGTCACGGTTAGTGAGGATTCCTACCAGTTTCCTGGTTTTATCAATAATGGGAATACCGCCAATTTTGTTTTCCCGCATCAGTCGCAGTGCATCACCGATAGTGGCATCTTCAGGCAATGTAACAGGGTCGATGATCAAACCACTCTCACTTCGTTTTACTTTTCTCACCTGGTCAGCCTGTTTATCTATTGGCATATTCTTGTGCAGGATGCCAAGGCCGCCTTCACGGGCAAGGGCAGTAGCCAATGCAGCTTCGGTTACCGTATCCATTGCAGCTGAAAGTAAGGGCACATTTAATGTTATTTTTTTGGTCAGCTGGCTTTTGATTTCTACATCACGGGGTAATACCTGACTGTAGCCGGGTATCAGCAAAACATCATCGAAAGTGAGACCTTCACCAAAAAAATTAAGGGATTTGTCTTTAGCGGGGGAAGATTTTCTTGTTGCCATGTGCAAAGATAGGCGGCCCGGTAAATATTGGCAAATTGAATTTTCAGTAAATATATATGCCCCCATAGATCATAGGCTGTTTCAAAGTGATTTCTTACCTTGAAAAAAAGGAGTGTTATGAAAAAGTATTTTTATTATGCCCTCATATTTTTTTTTCTTTTTTCCTGCAATAACGGAGATAAGAACGCACAGGAAACTAAAACTTCTGACAAAAAAGAGTCTGTTGCCGCCAACCCGGAAGTCACCATCACATTTAAAGCCGGCGGAGAATCAGTGAAAACTTCCGGCTGGATTGTTCAGCGTTTTTTATGGGATGCGAATACCCCTGCTCCCTGGTTGAACATTGTAAGCAGTATGCATATGGATAAAAGAACTATTAATGTGAACCTGAACGGAACAACTCCCGGTAAATATGTTCTTTCCGGAAGCAGTATGATGAAAAACTCACATGGCATGTACACTCCCGATTATGATAAAATCATGGATAGCTATTCATTTGAAAGCGGCGAATTCAACCTGGCTGAAGTGGATACAGTAAAAAACGTTATCAGCGGAACTTTTTCCGGTGTAGCTAAAAATGAAGAAGGAAAAACAATTACTATTTCTGAAGGACAATTGATGAACGTAAAGCTCAGGCCGGGTATTAATAATCTAAGTGAAATTACAGAGAAAGCGTTAAAGCAATAACTAACGAAGCCGATAATATTACCTTATCAGCATCACTGTTCCTTTTTTAAAAACTTTTTGCCCTGTACTTCTGTGGGTATACCGGAGAAACCAGGCATAAACACCAGGTGATTGATCAATTCCGTTTAATTTTCCATTCCATTTGTCCATCCAGTTGCGGGATGAAAAAACCAATTGTCCCCAGCGGTTATACACATTAAATTCATAATTGTCTGCTTTGATTGCATTATGTGGCTGGAAAAAATCATTCAGACCGTCATTATTGGGAGTAAATCCGGTCGGAACTTCAATCAGGCAATGGTCAAGAACAGTGATGGTTTTCCGGGCACTGTCGGCACAACCCAGGCCATTGTTATACGCAAGGAGCTTAACTGTATAATAGGCTTCCTTGTTTATCCCCGGGAAAAGAAAAGGGGGAGGATCTTTTAAAGTACTGCTTCCCGCAGCATCATATTTCCACATCCAGGCGCTAACCCGGCCTGTACTCGTATTAACCACTTCCAGCAGATCTTCCGGGCATAATATGTCACCAGAGATAGTGAATGAAGCTTTCACTTCATTATCAAGAATTATTTGTGCAGAAGCTGTGTCTTTACAAACACCATTACTTACGATTAACTGTATATCATTGGTGCTTGTGGCCGGGAAAACAATAGTGTGTGATGAAGTAGTGACTGTTGCATTATTGAAAGTCCAGTTCCAGCTATTTACATTATGTGCGCCATTATGCGAAAAGGAAAATGTATCCTGCCGGCAACCGTACTGGGCGGTATAGATAAAGCCGGCGTTCACCGTGTCGGCTGCTGTAAAGGGAAGTGTATGCACCGGCATTTCCTGTCCGCATTCGTCTACAAGTACAGTGCCGTCATTCCCTGCTCTCAGGGTTAACTGGTAAGTTCCGCCATGATAAACAGGAGTAGTAAATTTTACAATAACATAATCTGTTTTTCCATTTATACAATTACCGTAAGCCGAGGCAACAGTAAGCGCAGCCGGACCGGTGATAATAAAATCACTTCCGTCGGTATCTATACTCGTACAGGCAATTTTTTTAGGGAAATATAATTTTACAGTGTCAGATGCACAGGCGGCGGGTCCAACACTGTCTGCAAAAATGGGTTGGGGTACGGCATAGGTAAATGAGACCTGTTCATTCTGCGGAACAGACCTTGCACAATTATCCAGTAAGGTATTGGCATCCGATCCGTTGTTTATTACCAGTTGATAAGTACCATTAGTAACAGGTGCAGCAAGAGTAAGGATGATTTCATCAAAATCAAAAGCAAAGGAGCAGGAATCAGGTGCTGCTGAAACAACAGTGGTAACAGCCGGTACAATACTAAACTCGCTGCCTGCTGCAGTTATACTATTACACCTTACTTTTTTATTCAGCTTCACAGTAATTTTTGTTCCATCACAATCAGGTTTTGCGCTCAGCAAATGCGGCTCGGTGGGATCAGTAATTACGGCTGTGCCGCCACCAAAGGATAAGTTATAGCCGCTTTGGGTATTGGTCCAGTGGCTGACCATTAAAATATACTCATGTCCTTGTATCAGTGTGGGCATAGCTGCAAAGGTGGGAGCTCCTGCATTTGGATCTGATGCACATTGAATGGTGGAAACACCAGTGGCTGATGCACCCGTGGGGCCATAAGTACCAGCCCAGTTGCCGGTAACAATTAAAGAATTGTTAGTAAATATTTCATCCGGGTTCCTGCCTGTAATATCGTATAGCTGCCAGTCATAGTCCTCGTTAGCAGCTAATGGAGTAATAACAAACCCAAGTGTTCCTGCAGTATAGCAGGTAAATCTGTAATAGAACGGATTTTTATTTTGATAGCTTGCTCCACCGGAACTACTACCAGGGCAGCCCGGAACAAAAACATCAGTTGTGGCGCAAATTGGTACAGTATTTTGCTGAAATACCTTTGTTCCGCAAACAGGAAAAGCAGTGGACGGAGTTTGGCCTAATGTAGTGCAGGGCTGTGCCAACAAAATATTGGCCAGAAGCAAAAAAATGAGAACAAAAAAAGAATTTAACGTATATCGGGTCTTCATTATGCTATACTAAAGGTGAATCAATGACAACAAAACTACCCGGTTCGTTGCCTGAGTCAGGCGAGCCGGTAAAGTTTGCCGGGCAAAGATAGTACCACACTTTGTAATTCAAGGCTGAGAATGGCGCCGGCCACTGCACTGCTGTTTAACCCGCTTTTACTATTTATTTCATCTATATGCACGGATTCTCTTTCTTTCAATATATCAACAATAATTTTTTCATCGGCCGTTAGTTCAATAAATAATTCCCGCTGGTTTTTTTTAGCCGTTTTTTCCTTTGTTTTTTCTTCCCAGCCCATACTATCTAGTATTTCCTGTGCATCAGTAAGGAGAATGGCTTTGTTGTTTTTGATAAGATAATTGCAGCCCGCACTTTTTGTGTCTGTTACTTTTCCCGGCAGTGCAAATACATCTTTGTTATAACTGTTGGCCAGTTCAGCGGTAATCATGCTGCCGCCTTTAACACCCGTTTCAATCACTACCGTAGCATCGCTCATACCTGCCACGATGCGGTTTCTGGTTGGAAAATTATGTTTGTCCGGTTTGGTATTACTTCTGAATTCTGTCAGCAATCCGCCATTGTTTTTTATCATGTCTTTGGCGAGGCCGGTATGTTCGGCAGGATAAACCTGGTCGAGGCCGTGAGCCATAACGCCGATGGTGGGCAGGTTGTTTTTCAATGCGGCTTTATGTGCAATGGCATCCACACCGTAAGCAAGACCGCTTACTATTGTAACATTTGCAGAAGATAATTCTTTCACTAATTTTTCGGTAACCTGTTTGGCATAATCGGTATGATTTCTTGTACCTATTATAGAAATTATTTTCGGCGCATTCAGGTCTGCATCACCGCGATAGTATAACAGGGCCGGAGAGTCGTAGCAATTCAGTAATCGTTTTGGATAGGCTTCGTCTGTGAGGAACAGCGGTTTGATTTTATATTTCTCAATAAATTTTATTTCTTCTTCTGCTATTTGAAAACCGTCAAATTTTTTTATGGATTCAGCCCTTACAGGCCCGATGCCTTCAATTTTTTCCAGGAAATGTTTTTTTGCATGAAATAGTTCTTCTGCTTCGCAATGCTGTAATAAGATTTTAGCCTGTACAGGGCCGATATGGGGAACCAATGTTAATGAGATCTGGTAAAGCAGTTCTGAATGCATAATCAGGATAAGTGTAAAATCAAATATAAGCGGAACTCCCGATTATTAACTACCGGCTGATTACTTTCATTTCGGTGCGGCGGTTGAGTGCCCTGCCTTCTTCTGATTTATTATCGGCAACAGGTTTAGTTTCGCCATAGCCTTTTGCCAGCAGCCGGTGTGCCGGAATTTTTTTACCAATAAGATAGGTAATAACAGACTTTGCCCTGTTGTTACTGAGTTTTAAATTATCAGCCGGTTTTCCCACATTGTCAGTATGGCCGCTGATTTCAATTTTTATGGAAGGATTTTCGATCAGCAGTTGAACCAATATCTCCAGTTCGGCCTGTGATTCGGGTTTTAGTTCAAACTTGTTTACATCAAAGAAAATATTCTTTAGTATAATGCTGGCGTTTGCTTCAAGAGGTTGCAAACCGATATTTTTTTCATATACCGAGTCGGTGGCCTTGTTGTTCATGAAAAAATTGTCGGAATAAAATAAATAGCCTCTGTGGTTTACATTAAAGATATAATCCTTACCAACAGGTATGGTAATAAGGTAATCGCCGGTTTCAGAAGTCTGAACTTTTGTTAGCGGTTGTTTATTACCCAGGTCAATTAACTCTACGGTTGAAGGCAATCCCTTATTTGTTTTTTTGTCAAATACTTTTCCTTTTACCCATAATGTTTTATACGGACGGATATTTTCCCGCAATTCAAAACTGTAAATATCCAGACCGCCTTTGGAATCATTCCGGTCACTGGCATAGTAGGCCGTTTTGCCATCCGCAGCAATAAACAGGGTTCCCTCTCTGTCAATGGTATTGACAGGATAGCCAAGGTTTACCGGTTTGCTCCAGGAACCATCGGGTTGTTTACGTACATAAAAAAGGTCCTCATCGCCATAGCCCGGCCAAAATCCAGAAGTAAAATATAATGTCTGATTATCGGCATGAATGAACGGGCATTGTTCATCAGCAGGAGTATTAATGTCGGGGCCAAGATTTTCGGGGTCACCCCATTTTCCATTGGCCTGCATGCGGGAAACATAAATATCGCTGCCTCCATAGCCGCCAAAACGCCTGCTTACAAAATATAATTCTCTCTTATCCGGAGAAAGGCAGGGTTGTGCTTCCCACTGGTCTGAATTTATTTTACCACCCAGGTTAATGGCTTCACTCCAGCCTGTTTCTGATTTATAGGAAATATAGAGATCGCAGCCACCGAAACCATCGGGCCGGTAGCATCCGGTAAACACCAGCCATTGACCATCCTGCGAAATGTTTTGAGCCCCCTCACTTTGTTCCGTATTTACATTGCCTTCCATAGGCTTTGACATATTCCAGTTGCCGGATGTTGTTTTACTGCTGTAAAAAAAGTCTTCATTTTTCCCGTTCAGTTTGCGGGTAAAAGCAAGTTGCTTTCCATCGATGGTTAAGCAGGGGAAATATTCTGATTCAGAGGAGTTAATGCTGTCGCCCATATTTTGGGGAGCGAATACATAATTCTTTTCCGGGTTATTCTTAGCATAGGTTACTGCAAATTCGTAAGAACGTTTACGCTTCTGCGCATTCTCCAGCGTTACAGGGTTCTTTGGCGGCTTCTTCATCAGCAAATCATTTATTGCAACCAATGCCTTTTCAAATTCTCCCATACCGGCAAGGTTTACAGAGTAGGGCAGTTTGTCCTGTAAGGTATAATTGGAATCAATGGCAAATGCTTTTTCGTAATACTCAGTACTTGATCTGTAGTTTTTTAATTTACCATAAATATTTCCCAGCGCCAGGTAAGCATCTGCATATTTATCATCTGCTTTAATGGCCTCTAGTAAAAAGCCGAGTGCATTGGCATAATTACCGTCCTGCGCTCTTTCATATGCCTGGTTAAACAACTGAACAGCTTTCTTACTTACTTTTTCAGGATCGTATGGCTGCGAAAAAGAATGCCGGAATAATAAACAGGATATAATCAGTAATAAAAAATTTTTCATTTCTGGAAGATTGGAAATTTCTTAACGAAACTAAAATAAATTTAGTCCGTACAAAAGAGAGAAATGTTAAACAAATAGTTGCTTCAATAAAGTATTCGGCTATGGTACATTGATGTACTTATGTATTTGCAGACTTAATTCCCATTTTGGGTGAGATTTTATGTAGTCAATAATCAACGGAGTCATTTGGGTTGCTTTATCCCACTCCGGTTGCAAGTACAGTTTACACCCAGGAGAAACCAGCGAAGTATATTTCTCCGCCCACTCAAAATCTGATTTGTTAAAAATGACCACTTTCAGTTCATTGGCTTTGGGCAATATTTCAGGCAGCGGGGCTTTAAATTTTTTTGGAGAAAGACAAATCCAGTCCCAGGTACCACTCAATGGATATGCTCCTGAAGTTTCAATATTAGTTTGCAAACCGGCAGCTTTTAGTTGTGCGGTCAGTTCATCCAGGTTATGCATCAATGGCTCTCCGCCGGTAATAACCACCATTTCTGCAGGTGTTTTTTTTACTTCGCTTGTCAAACTTTTGGATTCGTACTTTGAATGCTTTTCGGCCTCCCAGCTATCTTTTACATCACACCATACGCAGCCTACATCGCACCCCCCAAGCCGGATGAAATAAGCTGCCTTCCCCTGGTGGAAACCTTCCCCCTGAAGCGTATAGAAATGTTCCATTACCGGAAGCATGTTTGATTCTTTCAGCACTTCGCTCATTTCATTGCAGTGATTTGTCAGTAAAAAAACAGTTCAGTTTTTTTGCATACAGGAACGGAAAGTATTTTTCATGAGTGCTGCAATTGTCATTGGGCCCACACCGCCGGGTACAGGGGTTATCCATGAACATTTAGGCGCCACTGATTCATAATGCACATCACCTTTAAGTTTGAAACCACTTTTTTTACTGCTGTCTTCCACACGGGTAATGCCCACATCAATTACAAGGGCTCCTTCTTTAACCATGTCGGCAGTAACAAATTCCGGTTTGCCTAGTGCCGCAACGATAATATCAGCCTGCAGACAGAAATCTTTCAGGTTTTTTGTTTGCGAGTGACAGATGGTTACAGTACAGTTGCCCGGGTTAGTGTTGCTGCTCAATAAAATACTCATTGGCCTGCCTACGATATTACTGCGGCCTACCACTACTGCATGCTTTCCTTTGGTATCAATTTTATAATGTTCCAGCAGCAGCATAATACCATGTGGTGTGGCAGGCACAAAAGTGGGTAGCCCCTGCACCATATTTCCCACATTGATAGGATGAAAACCATCTACGTCTTTATCCGGGTCGATGGTGTTTATTACTTCCTCGTCTGAAATATGTTTGGGCAACGGCAGTTGCACCAATATTCCATCTATGTCAGGATCAGTATTTAATGCCCTGATCTTTTCCAGGAGTTTTGTTTCGCTGATAGTTTCTTCAAAATGGATAAGGGTGGATTTAAAACCCACTTCTTCGCATGCTTTTACTTTGGCAGATACATAAGTGGCGCTGGCGCCATTTTCGCCTACCAAAATTGCGGCCAGGTGCGGAATTTTTTTACCCTCGGCATTTAATTGGGCCACTTCGATTTTCAGTTCATCTTTGATAGCCTGTGAAGCTTTTTTCCCGTCTAAAATTTGCATGCCGCAAAGGTAAGTGTTGTACTGCTCCGATTTCCCCTGAATGAAAAAACCGGATCAATTTTTTGAAACAAATTTCTATCCCTGTAACTTACGATTACTAAAACCTTATCCCTTGTACGGAAAATACTGCTTACTACTGCTTAATAGTATTCTGTTATTAAATAAGCCAGGGGCGCAAACGCTGAGACGTCCGGTTACTGCAGCATACACAGGATTTGGCGCTTACAGCTTAAACCATGCAGATGTTTTTTCTTTTACGGCCAACCAGGCATCGCTTGCACAATTAAAAAGTACTGCTGCAGGATTATTTGGGGAAAGAAAATTTTTATTAAATGAGTTGAACAGTTATGCAGCTGTAGCAGGGATTACTACTTCTTCAGGAAATTTTGGATTAAAGACTGGTTATTCAGGATTCAGTGATTACAATGAAACACAGATCGGCCTGGCATACGGAAGAAAATTGGGGAGTAAAACAGATATAGGCGCCCAGTTTAATTACAACGGTATCCGTATTGCAGGTTATGGAAGCGCAGCTGCCATAAGTTTTGAAGCTGGCGTTATTATACATTTAACAGATAAGCTCCATACCGGAATGCATGTCAGTAACCCCGTTGGCGGAAAATTTGGAAAAGATCAGCAGGAACAATTGGCATCCGTTTATTCTTTGGGGTTGGGATATGAAGCTTCTGAAAAATTTCTGGTGAGTGCAGAAATACAAAAGGAGGAAGATCAACCAGTGGATGTGCATGCCGGATTGCAATACAGGCTTATTCCCCAATTAATGGTTCGGGCTGGTATTTCTTCTGCCACTACATCTGCCTGGGCAGGTGCAGGCTTATCGCTTAAATCATTCCGGATGGACATTACCAGCAGCTGGCATCCGCAACTGGGCATTACTCCCGGTCTTTTATTGCTTTTCCATTTAAATAGAAACGGGAAGTGAGAAAGATACTGACGATATTTATTTCTCTGCTCATTCTTCATCATCCGCTGATCACTCTCTCCCAGGTATTACCCTTAAGCACTGAGCAGCAACTGGAAAATCTTGCTGATGCCGACCAGGCCGAAACAGAAGATGATACCTACCTGCAGGAACTTGAGCATTTCAGAAAAAATCCTGTTAACCTGAATACAGCAGAAGCAGAGGAATTAAAGCAACTCCGCATTATAACTGATTTGCAGATTGCAAACCTGATCAGCTACCGGAATTTGCTTGGTAAACTTATAAACATTTACGAGTTGCAGGCAGTACCCTCATGGGATGTAAGTACCATTAAAAAAATACTGCCTCTTGTAACGGTGTCGTCTGCTCTGCCATTTGCAGAAGATATTGGAAAAAGATTCAGGGGCGGGGAACATAGCCTTCTGCTTCGCTTATCGCAGGTGTTGGAGAAGGCAAACGGATATGAGCAATCAACCCCTGGTACAAAATATATGGGAAGCCAGCAGAGGATATTCTTTCGTTACCGGTATAGTTATAAAAACTTATTACAGTTTGGGCTGGTAGGTGATAAAGATGCAGGAGAACAATTTTTAAAGGGAGTGCAGAAATTTGGATTTGATTTTTATTCCTTTCATTTTTTTATCAGGAAGGTTGGGATTATACAATCATTAGCAGTTGGTGATTTTACTGTGAATATGGGGCAGGGGTTAATTCAATGGCAAAGCCTGGCTTTCAAAAAAAGTGTGGATGTAATGGGGGTAAAGCGTCAGTCAGCAGTGCTAAGGCCTTATAATTCAGCCGGGGAATTTAATTTTCATCGCGGAGCAGGCATTACTATAAAAAAAGGAAGAATTGAAGCAACAACTTTTATCTCTTTTCGAAAACTCAGTGCAAATTTTACAGCAGATACAGCGCTTAATGAGGAATACATTTCGTCCTTTCTTACTTCCGGCTATCACCGGACAGCTAACGAGGCGGCAGACAGGAACAGTTTATCACAAACGGCTGCAGGGGGTAATATTATATACCGCGGAAACAAATGGCATACAGGGGTGCATGGTATTTATCATCAATTCTCTTACCCTGTACAAAAGAGAGACGAGCCTTATAATCTTTATGCTATTAGCGGAAAGAGTTGGCACAACCTGAGTATTGATTATAGCTACACCTATAAAAATCTTCATTTGTTCGGAGAAGCAGCTGTCGATAAAAATTTCAGTAAGGCTTTTGTTAATGGTGTATTGATAAGCGTTGACCCGACAGTGGATATTTCAATAGTTCAAAGAACTATCAATGCTTCCTACCAGGCTGTTGCCGGAAATGCGTTTACTGAAAACACCTATCCGGTCAATGAGACAGGTTTTTATACCGGTATCAGTATTCGTCCGGCACCCGGCTGGAAATTGGATGCCTATGCAGATATTTTTAAATTTCCCTGGCTTAAATACCTGGTGGATGCACCCGGAAACGGTAAAGATTTTCTTGTTCAGCTTACTTATACACCGAACAGGCAGGTTGAAATATATACGAGGTTCAAAACAGACTCGAAGCCAGGAAATCAACCCAATAGCCTTACAGCTACCAATTACCTTGTGTTGTTACCACGGCAAAACTGGCGGACCCAAATCAATTTTAAAATAAACCCTGAGGTTTTTTTGCGAAACCGGGTGGAACTGATGTGGTATGATAAAGCGGGGGACAATACGGAAAAAGGTTTCCTGGCTTACACAGATGTTGGGTATAAACCAATGCTAAAACCCTTTTCCGGAATCATCAGGCTCCAATATTTTGAAACGGATGACTACAATTCAAGAATTTATGTATATGAAAATGATGTGTTGTACAGCTATTCAATACCTGCTTTCAATGATAAAGGTTTTCGTTGGTATATTAATATAAACTACGATTGGAGAGAGAACCTTTCTTTCTGGTTCAGGCTGGCCCAAACTATTTACAAAAACAAGGAAAGTATAGGCTCCGGTTCGGATGCAATAACCGGAAACAGGAAAACTGAGTTAAAACTTCAGGTCCGCTGGTTGTTTTAAATACTAATGACCGTTCAATTTTTTTGCTGCTTTTTAACTATTTGTTAAAAAAAAAATTATCTTGCCGCAGCATTTTATGGGACGGCTCTGTCTTTTAAAATGTCCTTACCCCTGAAAATTTATCGGTTTCCCCTGATAATCAATGCTTTTAAATTTTTAAAATTAACGTTAACATGAGAAAAATCGCATCACTGTTCACGATGCTAATGCTTTTTTCTGTATTAGCATTCAGTCAAAACCGGACAATAACCGGTACTGTGACTGATGAAAAGGGCGACGCAGTGCCCGGCGCATCTGTAAGGATTAAAAACACCCGAACTGGTGTAGCTGCCGATAATGCCGGTCGTTTCAGCATTTTGGCTAACACCGGCGATGTTCTGGTAGTTTCAGGTGCCAGTATTGAAACAATCGAAGTAACGGTTGGTTCTGGTAATACCATTACTATTGCTGCTAAAGCAAAAGCAACTACCGGTACTGAGGTTGTTGTAACAAGTGCTTATGGTATGAAAAGAACTTTAAGAAATGTTTCTACCAATACCCAGGTAGTTACTTCTGAGCAGTTAAATACCATCCGGCAGACAAACCTGAACAATGCCCTTGCCGGTAAAGTATCAGGTCTGCAGGTAAGAAGCCAGTCTTCAG
Source organism: Chitinophagaceae bacterium (assembly GCA_044221225.1). Lineage (GTDB taxonomy): Bacteria > Bacteroidota > Bacteroidia > Chitinophagales > Chitinophagaceae > JJ008. The sequence goes on along the minus strand of JBGAPQ010000015.1, from coordinate 107,660 downwards.
CCAAGCTGGGTAATGCGGGTACTGGTTCATTAAGGCTTCGTGGAGAAACAGGCTTTGGTACAGGCGGTGAGCCTATCTATGTGGTTGACGGTACCATTCTGCCCAATATCAATGATGTGAATATGGATGACATTGAGGATCTGACTGTATTGCAGGGCCCTGCTGCTTCTGCTATCTTCGGTCCGCAAGGCTCCCGTGGTGCAATAGTTATTACCCTGAAAAAAGCAAAGAAAAATGCAAAAGGTATTGGTGTGGAGGTAAATCTTGGCGCACAATTAGACAGGGTTTATATTCTTCCCAACTACCAGAATTCATATGCCGGCGGTAATACTGCCGATATGATGAAATATACCTGGAAAGCAGGTGACCCTGAATTATGGAAAAGACTGGATGGTAAATATTACCATGATTATTCTGATGACGCCAGTTGGGGACCCCGCATGGTAGGCCAGGAATATATTCCATGGTACTCCTGGTATGACGGACATCGTTATGCAGGTACTACTGCGGCTTTAGTTGCACAGCCGGATAATGCAAGAGATTATTATAATACCGGTGTGATCCTGAATAACTCTGTAAGCTTCTCCAAAGCCACAGATAATGTGTCACTCCGTATAGGTTTCAATAATGTGGATGCAAAAGGCCTGATCCCCACTACCCGGTTAAAGAAAAACGTATTTAACCTGAGTGGCGCTATTGATCTTACCAAGAGATTAACTGCTTCTATCAATTTCAACTACGCTACACAGATACTGAATGGTGAATTTGATGACCAGTACTCCAACCAGACAACTGGTTCATTCAACCAGTGGTTCCATAGAAATCTTGACATGAATATTATGAAGGAGTTAAAAGATCTTCGTACTCCTGCAGGTATTTGGGCAAGCTGGAACCATAACAACCCTACTGTTTATAATTCTGGCAACGAAAGAGCTTTTTATGCCGGCAACTACTGGTATAATTTCTACAAGTGGTTTGATTTGGTAAAACCCCTTCAGCAAAATGACAGGTTTTTCGGTGATATTACTCTTAACTACCAGCTTTCCAAAAGCCTGAAAGTAAGAGGTACTTACCGTAAGCAGCAAAACGTAGCCTGGAGCGAAACAAAATACTATACTGACCTCGTTGAGAGCGGTACACAAACTACCGGTAACTGTGCTGAGTGTAAAGGATATTATGGTACAGCTTCCTCTACTTCGAACAGAACAAATATGGAGTTGCAGATTTCTTATAACAAAACGTTCAAGAAATTCAACGTAAACTCAAGCGTTGGTACAGATATCTTCAGGCAATTGCAAAAAGGAAACAACGCCAATACTGTAAATGGTCTGAGCGTTCCTAACCTGTTTGCAATCAATAATTCTAAAGATCAGCCCAATGTTGGCAATACCCGTAATGACTACAGGTATAGCGCCTTATTCTTCACCGGGTCTGTTTCTTATGATAATATGCTGAACCTGGATCTGACACTCCGCCAGGACTGGATGTCTGATTTGCCTCCTGCCAAGCCATATATCGTATCTAAAGCTGCAGGTGCTTCGTTTATTTTCAGCCGTCTGCTGACTGACTTTAAAGCACTGTCATTTGGTAAAATCAGGGCTTCAATAGGCGAAATTCCCTCCGGTATCGGTACTTACAGGTATCCTGGTTTTTCTTATGGAGTTGGACAATACCAGTGGAATGGAAATATCCTGATGGGTACACCTGATCAACTGGTTGATCCTAACATCACTGGTTCTGTAACAAGACAAATGGAATTTGGTATTGATCTGGAATTCCTGAGAAACAGAATTGGTACATCGTTTACTTACTGGAATGGTGATGATAAAGATTTCCCGACAGCCGTTACTGTTAACGGAGCAAGTGGTTACACAAGCTTGTTAACTAATGCCGGTTTGATTACCAAGAGAGGTATGAACTTCAAATTAATGGGCAGACCTGTATGGAATAGCTCCGTTAAATGGGAAATCAATGCTAACTGGGGTATCCTTGTGGAAAACAAAGTGAAAGAGCTTGCTGAAGGCGTTGAAAAAACTACCGGCCAGGATTTTTCATGGGGAACTACTGGTCCTTATATGATTCACCAGGTTGGTTATGACTGGGGTCAGTTATATGGTAATGGTATCAAACGTATCGACGGACAACCCGTATTGGATGCTAATGGTTTTTATGTGAACGACCCTGCTGTTTCTCACGGCAGCGTACTTCCAAAGCATACATTTGGTGCACAGACCACAGTTGAATACAAGAACTTTGTACTGAGTGCTAATGCTGACGGACAAATAGGTGGTAAATTCTTCTCTCTGTCTGATATGTGGGGAACTTATTCCGGTCTTACAGCCCGTACAGCAACAACCAATGATTTGGGCAACCCGATCAGAGATGCAGTAGCTGATGGTGGCGGTATCCATGTATTTGGTGTGGATGCTAATGGCCGCCCAGTTGATTACTACGTGGAAGCTCAGGATTATTTCCACAACCTGTACAACAACAGAGCTATGGATTTCTTTGTATATGACCTTACGTTTGTAAAACTCCGTGAAGTATCAGTAGGTTATAACCTGCCGGTAAACAAATGGGGCTTTATCAAATGGGCCAACAAGGCAACCGTTTCTCTTACAGCCCGCAACCCCGTGCTGATCTATGCCAAAACCAATGATTTCGATCCGTCTGAAATCAGTGATGTGAGCGGTGAAAGAGGAAACATGCCCGGAACAAGAGGCTGGGGTATTAACCTGAAATTCGGTTTCTGATAACCCTATTAATTATTACTAAATAAAAAATCATTGATATGAAAAAAATAAGCGTTCAAAGGTTAGTGGTGTTATCCCTTTCCATGAGTTTATTTTTTACAAGTTGTAAAAGATACTCTTCGGATTTTGATGATACCAATGTTAACCCCGGCGTTACGGGCAGCCCGGTACTTGCTGCACTGTTGACAAACGTTCAGGCAAACCTTGCTGGTTATGCTGCCGCTACAAGAGGTGGTTTATACTGCCAGTTTTTCTCTGAAACACAGTATACTGATGTTTCCCTGTATTCATTGCCCCAGATAAATTTTGAGGGAGAATTTTCAGGAATTTTAAATGATCTGCAGAATATTATCAATACAAATTCGAGCAATAATATGACGCAGGTATCAAGGATACTAAAGTCTTACTTCTTCAGTACTATTACTGACAGATGGGGCGATGTTCCTTACTCACAGGCACTTTCCGGTAATAAAACGCCTGCATTTGACAAGCAGTCGGATATTTATACCGGGATGATAAAGGAACTGACAGAGGCTGTTGCTGCATTTGATAATGCATCTGGAATTTCCGGAGATATAGTATACGGCGGTTCTGTAGCCAAATGGAAGAAGTTTGCTAATTCACTGCGTATGAGATTGGCATTGCAGCTTTCTAAAAAATACCCTGCTTCCAGCGGCTATTCTGCACAGCAATTTAACCTGGCTCTTACTGATGCAGGTGGTTACATTACTGATAATGCTGATAATTTGGTGATAAAGCACCCCGGCGGTAATTTTAAATCTCCCTGGTACAATTTATATGACGGAAGAAAAGACTTTGGTGAAAGTGATGTAATGGTAGCGTTAATGTCTTCCCTTGGAGATGGCAGACAAGCAGCTTTCGGAACTTCAACCACGGGTGTTCCTTATGGCCGTGTAAGAGCCTATGTTGATCCCTGGACAAGTGCTAACCCCAACTGGGCAAGAATTCTGAACGAGTCTTATCGTCCTGAAACAGGCTCTGTAGTGGTTTTAAGCGCTGCTGAGACGTTTTTGGCAAGGGCAGAAGCTGCTGACAGAGGCTGGACTGCGGAGAATATGAACTCTGTATATCAGCAGGGAATTAATGCTTCTTTTGCTCAGTGGGGTCTTACTGCTCCTTCAGCCCTTTATTTCACTCAGCCAAGTGTTGCGTTGAGCAACCCTTCAGGTACAGCCGCTAATATTAAGAACCTGGCAATACAGCAATATGTTGCTGCTTATCCGGATGGTCTCAGGGGCTGGTGTATATGGAGAAGAACCGGTTACCCGGTATTAACTCCGGCAATTGATGCCACTAACGCTTCTAAGCAAATCCCAAGAAGATATACGTATGGTCAGACATCATATGGTTCTAATACAGCTGCCGTAACTGCTGCTGTTGCTGCATTACCAGGTGGTGATACACAGGATTCTAAAATCTGGTGGGATCAGTAATGTATTTATCAATAAAAAAATTAAAAACAATGCAAAAGAAATTATCATTATACCACTTGCTTTTTTTAGTGCTGGTTTTTTCGTCCTGCATAAAAAAAGAGGTAACACCTTTGGCTGACGAAGGCAAGACTTTTGTAAAAATTCTTGGCGGAGGCACCCCTGCTGAAATCAGCAAAAACCCGATTGACTTTGTAAATACGGCCCAAACATTACTTGTATGTGATTTACGCAAGGATGCAAGTAACAATGGGGCCTTGAATACAACTACAACAGTAGTAGTAAAGGATGATACGGCTGCCGTAAGAGCTGCTAATCCAAACTATGTACACTTTCCGGCTGCCTGGTACACTCTTGAATCAGAAGCACCAAAAGTAGGAGGAGTGGGTGGCACATTCACTTTTGAGTTTGGTCCCGGCGATTTTGCCAAGCAGATTTATATCAAAATTCCTAATGCCCAGTTGCTTGACCCCAGTTCCTTATATGCTTTAGGATTTACCATTACCTCTGTTAGTGCAGATGGAGCCATTTCTACCAAAAAATCAGTTGTAGTGGAAATTGGCGCCAAAAACGAGTGGGATGGTACGTATGCTGTAACTGGTCCTGTAACTGACATCATTGCGCCCAACCTGATTCAGTGGGCTAACCAGCCGGGTTACAGCGACCCATGGTTAAATGCGCATCCCGGTGCGTGGGAACTTCACTTGGTTACCACCGGAGCTAATCAGTGTATTGCCGTAGATAATACGCTATGGCTTTCATGTGGTCATGCTCTTTATAATACATCCACTGGTGGTAATACCGGTTATGGAAGTTTTGGCCTGGTAGTTAATTTTGATCCTGCCACCAATACTGTTGCCAGTGTTTATAATTACTACGGAGACCCCACCCGTGCTGCAACCAACCTGGGTACCCCGTCTGCTGGTTCCGGGCCACCCAATTACGCTGCTTCAAATACAAGGAGAGCTGTGCTTGACCCAACTGGTGTGAACGCAGTTCAGGGTAGCGGAGATATCCTGATTAAATACTTGATGATTCAGCCAAGTTCAGGTGCTCCTGCCCCTGATTATATTCGAACCACTTTTAATGAAAAGTGGGAGTATATTGGCCCAAGATAATTGCACTTAGATTACTTTTTTCACAAGAAGCCGTCTGTTCAGGGCGGCTTCTTTATTTTCAGTATTTTCTTTTCGGCTATGTAATAATCCTACTTTTACAAAAAATAACAAATGGATCAGCTAAATAACCAGCCTTCGCAGTTAAACATTGAAATAACAGAAGAAATAGCAGAGGGCACTTATGCCAACCTTGCCATTATTACCCACTCTCATGCAGAATTTGTAATTGATTTTGTGAATGTAATGCCCGGTACTCCAAAGAGTAAAGTCAAATCAAGAATAATACTTACACCCCAGCATGCCAAGCGGCTGATGAAAGCGCTGACAGAAAATATTCATAAATATGAATCTGTAAACGGACCGATTAAGGACCTGGAAGAAGTACAACTTCCATTAAATTTTGGCGGACCAACTGCACAGGCTTGAGTGAGAGTTCAGAGTCGGGTCGTTTATGTCAAAACAGTTACTCAATGGGAGTATTTGTGTAGTGGTATAGTTTACAGCTTATCTGAATTTGTCGGGGTTGTTGATCATACGCCAAAGAAGTTTACCTACTTTGTCATTAGTAAAAGAGAGCCTTGAATATATTTCAGGTGTCAGATATTCGCAACCTAAAGCAAAATCAAGCCATACATTGGTTTCGCTGTTTTCAGTTTCCGCATCACATAGTTTACTTATAAAATAGTCCGTACCCCTTCTACGCCTGTATGCTTCGGCGATATTAACACATACATATCTTGATGATCGCCTAACTTGGTCAGTCAAAGAATATTTTTCTTCCATTGCCAGAAAGATTTTTATAGAGGACTATGTGTTTTTTCTATATGAGATATGAACTATAAGGTTCAAAGAAGAGTTGTGAGGTAGGAGGCAGGTGACTTAACACATGCTGTATAAGGCTAGAGCAATTAAAATGTAGGAAATAATGTTGGAATTAGTATAGGAGAAATTGTGTTGCTAAGATTTGACTCACAAAATAAACAGTAATTGTTCTTTTGTGAATGAATTCTCACTGATAGGCTGTAATTAATAAAACTAAACTCAGTTAATTTTACAAAATTAATTACTCAATATCCATATCAAATATTATCTCATAATTACCCCCACAAACATTAGAATCATAAAAAGTATGTTCTAATTGTGGATCATTCCAAAAAACATAATAAGAAATAACTACATTACCATTTTTCTTAAAAATAAGTTGTCCAGGATGAGAGCTTGAAGGTAATTTAATAGTAAAAGTAACGGGACCATACATATCATATGAGTCACCAGACCAAGTAGTAAAAGAATAATTAGTTAAGTTAATACCATTTGATTGAATATTCCCTTCATCTAAAGTTAAATAAGAATCAAAAGAATATGTCATCGGGCACCAGCTAGTACTTGGGTTATTTTTTAAATTTTGTGATGGTTTAAAACCAGAAAACATAAGAAAACTCGCGGCAATAATTAATATTGGCAGTTTGTAAAATTTGTTGAGTGACATAATACTACTTTTTTAGAGAGTATAAAATACAGAGTCTTTTTCAATCAGTAAAATTTTTTTAATGACAAACTTGTTTTCTATTTCGATTTAGTTTCAAGAATAATTAATCGGTTTTTTTATAAAAGCCCTTCATCTGCAAAACTGTAATAGCCGTCTTCGCTTATAATAATGTGATCAAGAACGGTGATATCAAGAAACCGGGCTGCTTCTTTTATTTTGGCCGTTAATTGTTCATCAGCCCGGCTTGGCTTCAGACTTCCGGATGGGTGGTTATGGCAAAGAATGATATTTACGGCATCTTCTTCAAGAGCTTTTCTTAAAATGATTCTTGGATCCGCTACGGTACCGGTAATCCCTCCTTCACTGATGATTTCAAAGTGATTGATCCGGTTGGACCAGTTTAGAAATAATACGGCAAATACTTCATGCCTGTAATCCCTTAGCCTGATGTGCAGAAAGGAGGCAATATCACTGCTGGTTTTAATAAGGTATTTCTCAAGCGAACTGGCCGCCTGCCTCCTTCTGCCGAGTTCCAGTGCTGCCGCAATAGTAATGGCTTTGGCTTCACCAATGCCTTTAATTTTCACCAATTCCTTTATAGATAGTTTGCCCAGTTCTATAAGGTTGTCTTTGCCCATTTTCAACACCTCTTTGGCTAGGTCAACAGCCGATTTTTGCCTGGTTCCATTATGGATCAATATAGCCAGCAGCTCGGAATTGCTGAGGTTTTCTGCACCAGCGTATAGTAATTTTTCCCGGGGCCTGTCGTCTTTTGACCATTGTTTAATTGAGTACTTGTGCTCTTGCATGTAGCAAGGTTAAGAAATAATTTTATGGCCATCAATACTACTTATAGGTACTGATAACAGGCTGCAGAATATCCACCCTATGAAGAAATTTTAAAAAATCTGATTATTATGAAAACCAAGACCTTTACTCCCATGGGTTCATTGCACCCAATCCTTTTTTTTGTAGTAGTTTATATAGTAGCTTTGCTGCTGTCTATTTTTATTTGTTCATCTCTCTTTTACACGTTTAACTCACCGTCAAAAACCAGCAAATTTGAAAACACCCAGCCCAAAACTCCGGGTGGTACAGTAATGGCTGCCAGTACGGTTGCTTTACAGAGATAATCCTGCTTCGGGTCAATATTTTTTTGCACTGCTTGCGGTGATTGCTGTGAGAGTAATATCTTCGCCGCACATTTTCCCGCCATGCAATACGCAAAAATTTTCGCCGGCACCGGTTCCCAAAAACTGGCTGAACAAATTTCGAAAAGATATGGTACTAAGCTGGGTAAAGTCAATATCCAGCGGTTTAGTGATGGGGAAATAAGCCCTATTTTCCTGGAGAGTGTAAGGGGAGACTATGTCTTCCTGGTTCAAAGCACTTTTTCACCCGCCGAAAACCTGATGGAACTGCTGCTGATGATTGATGCAGCCAGAAGAGCCTCAGCCTATAAAGTTATTGCTGTTATTCCCTATTATGGATATGCCCGACAGGACAGGAAGGATCGTCCAAGGGTGGCAATCGGCAGTAAACTGGTTGCCAATATGTTAGTGGCGGCAGGGGCAGATCGTATCATTACTATGGACCTGCATGCCCCTCAGATTCAGGGTTACTTTGACATCCCGGTGGATCACCTGGATAGCCACGCAGTTTTTATCCCTTATATAGAAAATCTGAGGTTGGAAAACCTTACCTTTGCGGCCCCTGACGTGGGAGCAACCAATCGCATCAGGGAGATTGCCAGTTATTTCAATGCGGAAATGGTGATCTGTGATAAACACCGTAAGAGAGCCAATGAGATTGCAAGCATGGTGGTGATTGGTGATGTTACAGGCAGGGATGTGGTAGTAATAGACGATATCTGTGATACCGGCGGAACACTTGCAAAAAGTGCAGGTCTTTTAAAAGAAAAAGGTGCCAGAACAGTGAGAGCACTAATTACTCACCCGGTATTAAGCGGAAAAGCTTACGAGAATATTGAAAATAGTGTGCTGGAAGAATTGGTGGTTTGTGATACAATTCCTGTAAAAAAAGAAAGCCCGAAAATAAAAATACTGAGTGTGGCTGAACTTTTTGCAGTAGCAATCAGGAATGCGTATGAGAATAAAAGCATTACCAGTTTGTTCATTCATTCGCAGCGAAGAGACAAGTAAACAATTAAACAATAATAAAATGAAAACAATTACAATCGAGGGTCAACTGAGGACCGGATTCGGCAAAAGCGCCACCCGACAACTCCGCTCTCAGGATCTGGTGCCTGGTGTAATTTATGGCGGCTCACAGGAAGTCAATTTTTTTGCTCCTGCTGCAGCTTTCAAAAATTTAGTGTACACACCAAGTTTCCAGATTGCAGAAGTAAAAGTAGATGGCAAAACGTACAGGACTATCATGAAAGACCTGCAGTTTGACAAAGTAGATGACAAACTGATCCATGTTGATTTACTGGAACTGGTGGATGATAAAAAAGTGATTGCCGACATTCCGCTGAAATTTATTGGTGCATCAATAGGTGTGAAAGATGGGGGTAAGCTCATTACTAAAATGAAATCATTGAAAGTAAAAACCTATCCCAGATACCTGAAAGAACAAATTGAAGTTCCTATTGATAATCTGGAGCTGAATGGTAATATCAGGGTGGAAGATGTAAAAGAAGAGCATTACGAAATTCTTAACTCTCCCCGAATTCCTGTTGCATCAGTAGTGCTGACAAGACAATTGAAACAGGAAGAGGCTGCTGCTCCTGCTGCAGGCGCTGCTACTCCTGCTGCAGCTCCGGCTCCTGCAGCTCCTGCTGCCAAGAAATAAGCAAATTCAAATCGATCATAAACCCGTATCGGCCGATGCGGGTTTTTTATTGGCTATACCCGATATTTGACATGGATAAATAATCAAATGAAATTTTTAATTGTTGGCTTAGGTAATCCGGGTAATGAATATGCCCATACCCGCCATAATATCGGGTTTGATGTGGTGAATGCTTTTGTACAAAAGCACAAGGGTAGTTTCCGGGTAGACAGGCTCGCTTATGTGGCAGATGTAAAATGGAAAGGAAAAACCTTTGTATGTGTTTGTCCCACTACTTATATGAACCTGAGTGGAAAAGCAGTGAAATATTGGATGGATAAAGAGAAAATTTCGTTGGAACAGGTACTGGTTGTTGTCGACGATCTGGCCCTTCCGTTAAGTAAATTACGGGTAAAGCCTTCCGGCAGTGATGCTGGTCATAATGGCCTCAAAAGCCTTCAGGAAGTACTCGGAACCAAAGATTATCCCAAATTAAGGTTTGGGATAGGAAATGATTATCCAAAAGGACAGCAGGCAGATTTCGTATTAGGAAAGTGGCGGAAAGAGGAGGAGCTACTGGTAAAATTAAAAATTGAAAAAGGACTGGAAGTGATTGAAACCTTTGCCTCACAAGGTATTACCACAGCGATGAACCAGGTAAATAATAAAGAGTTTTCTTTATGAGAAATCAGCCGGATTACTTATTTTAGCACTCCTAACTCTCCCCCCGGGAGGTATCTGATTAGTAATTATTATTTTATCCGGGGAAATCCAATATACATATTGATTGCCACTGAATATATGGGATAACGGCCCAGGGCATGGTATCCGATGTATTTAATTAAAATGTGACTTCCTGTTATGAAAATTTTCTGTGTCGGACGCAATTATGTTGCACATGCAAAAGAGCTCGGTAATGAAGTACCTGATGAACCTGTTATTTTCATGAAGCCCAAAAGCGCTTTGCTGCAACCACATACACCGTTTTATTATCCCGAGTTTACAAATGAACTTCATTATGAATGTGAACTGGTATTGCGTATCAGCAAAAACGGGAAATATATCCAGGAAAAATTTGCCAGTAAATACTATGACGCTATTACAACTGGTATTGACTTTACAGCCCGTGATATACAGAATGAATTAAAAGAAAAAGGATTACCATGGGAGAAGGCTAAAGCATGGGATAATTCAGCCGTCATTGGTAAGTGGATCCCACTTGCAAATATTAAAAACAAAAAGGACATTAATTTTTGCCTGTATAAGAATAAAGAACTGGTACAACAGGGCAATTCTGCCAACATGATTCACAACTTTGATAAAATTGTATCCTATATTTCTAATTACTTTTCTGTAAATATCGGGGATATAATTTTTACCGGTACACCTGCAGGTGTGGGAGAAGTAGTGGTGGGGGATGAACTCGAAGGATTTATTGAGGACGACAGCATGTTTTCTCTGGAAGTAAAATAAAAATTATCAGCCGAAAATACTTTCCTTAACAGGAAAACCAAAACCAACTGCAGCAAAGGGGCCATTCGTTAAAACGAATGGCTTTTCTTTTACAGGGCAACGCTTTCCCTTATTTTTGTTCATACTAATGTTTGCTTTTAATGATTGATATAGACATATCGCTCCGGGCCTATCGCTTAATGTGCCAGGTGAAAGTAATGGCTGAAACCTATGAAGCTAACCGCTCCGTTTGTAAGTATGTTCATTCCACGTCAAGGGGGCATGAGGCGATACAACTGGCAACGGCTTTTCAGTTGCAGTCGCAGGATTTTGTAAGTCCATACTACAGGGATGAAAGTATGTTACAGGGACTTGGATTCACTCCCTACCAGCAAATGCTTCAATTACTGGCAAAGGCAGACGATATTTTTACCGGCGGCCGTGAGTATTATTCTCATCCTAACTATAAAGGAGATGATACACCGGTGATCATTCATCAAAGCAGCGCTACCGGTATGCAGGCTATTCCCACAACAGGGATCGCACAAGGTATCAGGTTTTGGGAAAAATCAAACCCTGGTCGACTGAAGAAAGGAAAAAATGGAGAACTGCCAATCGTTATTTGTTCAATGGGTGATGCCAGTGTAACCGAAGGAGAAGTAAGTGAGGCCATGCAATTTGCTGTTCTAAAGCAACTACCTATTATTTACTTAGTACAGGATAATAACTGGGGTATCAGTGTATCTGCCGGCGAAGCAAGATCTATGAATGCCTATGAATATGTTGCAGGCTTTAAGGGAATGAACAGGGTGCAGGTTGATGGAAGTGACTTTGAAGCTTCTTATAAAGTAATGAAAGAAGTTTGTGAGTTTGTAAGAAGAGAAAGGAAACCTTGCCTGGTGCATGCAGAAACGCCATTGCTTGGCCATCATACAAGCGGTGTACGAAAAGATTTTTACCGCAGCCAGGTAGATTGGGAAAAGCATGAAAAAAATGATCCGGTTCCGCAGTTAAGAAAAAAACTAATTGAAAGAGGAGTAACAGAAACGGAATTACTGCAGATAGAGAAAGAAGCAGCTGAAAGGATAGATGCTGATTTTAAAATGGCCATAGCAGCACCGGAACCTGATCCGGCATCTGTGGGGCAATATGTTTTTGTGCCTACCCCGGTAAAAGAGGAAAAAGGGGAACGTAGCCCGGCTAATGCAGAGAAGGTACTGATGGTTGACGCCGCTTTATATGCGATCAGGGAACTGATGGAGGATAATCCTGAAATGATTTTATACGGTCAGGATGTAGGTAAACGACTGGGCGGTGTATTTCGTGAAGCCGCTACACTGGCTGAACAGTTTGGCGAACACCGGGTTTTTAATACTGCCATACAGGAGGCTTTTATTGTTGGTTCTACAGTTGGACTGAATGCGATAGGCATTAAACCAGTAGTGGAGGTACAATTTGCCGATTATATCTACCCGGGATTTAATCAGCTGGTGACAGAGATATCAAAGAGTTGCTACCTGACTTGCGGAAAATTCCCTATATCAATGGTGTTGCGGGTACCCATTGGGGCATACGGAGGCGGAGGTCCATATCATAGTGGTAGTGTGGAAACAACCCTACTTTCAATCAAGGGAATTAAAGTTGTGTATCCATCGAATGCGGCAGATATGAAAGGCCTGATGAAAGCAGCTTTTTATGATGGGAACCCTGTAGTAATCCTGGAACATAAAGGACTTTACTGGAGTAAAGTACCGGGTACCGATGAAGCTAAAACCATTGAGCCTTCAAGAGACTACATCATTCCACTTGGCAAAGCAAGTATTGTTATTAAAGCATCCGATGCAGCGATGGCTAATGGTGAGAGTTGTCTGGTCATTACCTATGGTATGGGAGTGTATTGGGCCAAAGCAGCAGCAAAGAAATTTAATCAGCAAATTGAAGTAATTGACTTGCGAACCTTATACCCATTGGATGAAGAATTGATATTTGAAAGGGTAAAAGCACACGGTAAATGTTTGATATTGACAGAAGAGCAGCAGAACAATTCATTTGCAGAAGCATTGGCAGGACGAATTTCCAAACAATGTTTTAAATCTCTGGATGCTCCTGTAGAAGTATTGGGTGCATTGAACCTGCCTGCTGTACCAATGAACATGGGATTGGAACAAGCGATGTTGCCAAATGCGGAGAAGGCAGTACAAATATTAAAACAACTACTCCATTCCTGATACATCTTTTGGCTAAAGCCATTTTGAATTTAAATCAATTGCCCTGTCCTTAAGGACAGGGCAATTGATTAGTGTTTTGATGGGCTTTAGCCCGGATTCTAAGATCAGTGTAAATCGGTAGCTATGCTTTCAGATTCAACTTTATCTGCAACTCCTCAAACTGCTTTTCATCAATAGTAGCCGGTGCATCCAGCATCACATCTCTTCCTGAATTATTCTTTGGGAATGCAATAAAGTCACGGATACTTTCGCTGCCACCTAGGATAGCGCAAAGCCTGTCGAAGCCAAAGGCAATACCACCATGCGGCGGAGCACCATACTCAAAAGCGCCGAGTAAAAAACCAAATTTGTGCAGTTGTTCTTCTTTGTCCATACCGAGTGCTGCAAACATTTTTTCCTGTAGCTCCCGCTGGAAAATACGGATAGAGCCACCTCCAATTTCATTACCGTTCAGTACCATATCATATGCATTGGCTTTGATGTTGGCATAAGGATGCTTAAGATATTCAGCAGCATTTTCAATGGCCGGGTTGTTATTGATCATCATTTCTATCTGTGCAGGCTTGGGTGAAGTGAATGGATGATGACGGGCTACCCATCGATTTCCTTCCTCATCATATTCAAATAACGGGAAGTCGAGCACCCAAAGCAATTTGAATTCAGTGTCTTTTCTCAGACCTAAGCGGTTGGCCATTTCCATCCTCAGGTCGCTGATAGCTTTTCTTGTTCTTTCTTCTGCTCCTGCAAGAATCAGTACCAAATCGCCGGCTTTTGCATTAGCTGCTTCAGCAATGGTTTTCAATCTCTCTTCGCTATAAAATTTATCTACACTGCTTTTATATGTTCCGTCCGTATTTACTTTGATAAACACAAGTCCCTTCATTCCTACCTGTGGACGTTTTACCCATTCGGTTAATTCATCCGTTTGTTTACGGCTGTATTCACTGCAACCGGGAACAGCAATGGCTAGTACAGTTTCTGATCCACCCAGCGGCCCCCCCACCCCCCGCAGGGGGGATTCGGAACCATTAGTTCCAAGCGGACTTTTTTTATTTAGAAAAGTATGTTCTGGGAAAATAAGATTGGCCAACTTCATATCAAAACGGATGTCCGGCTTATCGTTGCCATAATTCCACATGGCATCTTCCCATGTCATCCGTTGCACTGTTTCTGTGTAATCAATTCCTTTTACTTCTTTGAAGATGGATTTGATCATACCTTCAAACATATTCAAAATATCTTCCTGCTCCACAAATGCCATCTCACAGTCTATCTGGGTAAATTCCGGCTGACGGTCAGCTCGGAGATCTTCATCCCTGAAACATTTTACTACCTGGTAGTAGCGGTCGTAACCACTTACCATTAATAATTGTTTGAATGTTTGAGGTGATTGCGGCAGTGCATAAAATTGACCGGGATTCATTCTTGATGGCACTACAAAATCTCTTGCACCTTCCGGAGTTGATTTAATAAGAAATGGCGTTTCTATATCCATGAAATTTTGCTGATGCAAATAATTTCTTGCAGCCCGGTTTACCGCATAGCGTAGTTCAAGATTTTTCTTTACAGCGTTTCTTCTCAGATCAAGAAACCGGTATTTCATCCGCAGGTCATCACCGCCATCGGTATCATCCTGTATGGTGAAGGGAGGTACGGCTGATTTATTTAAAATTTTAAACGAACTAACCAGTATTTCAATATCACCCGTTGGGATATTTGGGTTTTTATTGCTTCTTTCATTCACGGTTCCGGTTGCTTGCAAAACAAACTCACGGCCAAGTGGATTCTCTTCCAGTTGTTTGTTCAGTTCTTCGCCAAATAATAATTGAGTGATACCGTAGCGGTCACGGATATCCACAAAGGTGATGGCACCGAATTTCCTGACGGTTTGTACCCATCCGGCAAGGGTTATTTCTTTTCCTTTTTGCTCAATTCTTAATTCGCCACAAGTATGAGTTCTGTACATGTTCAGTTGATATGTTGAAAGGGTAAAAAGTTTATAAGGAAAATATCCTGGTTCCCTTGTCAACAAATTAACTTGTTAACTTTTAACCTGTATTTCCCGATTGACCGCAAAGATAAGTTAGCAGCACCTTTTTTCAGTCCTCTCAAAAGCAGATGTGTAATTTTACAAATTGAGGCATCTCACAGGTACAAACTCAACTGTTTATGAAGAAGGCACTGTTTCTCCTGCTCGTCTTGACCGGATTTGGCTATTCCACATTTTCTCAGCAACCACTACAGCAAATAAGAAAGAAAAGTTACCAGGCATTTTTATACCGCATTCCGGCCGATACAGCCGAAAAATATCTGCAAAAAGGGATAAAGGAAATTGACCACTATCTGTCGCAGATACCGGAAATGGTTTTTCATGCCGATTCGGTTCGCCATGATGAGATACCTGTTGGGAATTACCTGCTTATCTCAGTGCTGGATTCTACGATTGAAGCAAAATACTATTGTAGCACTTCTGTAATTCCTTTTGTGGTTAACAACCAGGTAAAACCGCAACTGCTGCTGAGAAATGACAGAGGAGATATGATGATTAATGCTGCAGTTTATGTTAGTGGCAAAGCGACAAAAATTAATGCAGCCACATCAACCTATGTAATTAACAATAAAAAGCTGGATGAAGCATTTGTAAGGATTGAACTGCCTGGCGACACTTCATTTGCAGAACTGGCGATTGAAAAGGAAAACTACCGCACAGCCCGGCAACAACGCTGGATGCGGCTGAAATCAACAAAGGCAGGGCGGATTATTGCATGGGCTCCTGATAAGATAAAATATTTCGTAAAGAACAAACCGAAGTACTGGTTCAGGAAAAGGTATAAGAATAAAAACCGGCCTGAAGGAAAAGGCTATGTGATTTTCAGCAAACCCAAATATTTCCCGTCAGATACGGTTAAGTTCAAAGCTTATCTGCTTGATAAAAAAGGAAAGCAGTATAAGCAGGATGTGGAGGTTTGGTTAAGTTATTATAGTAAGAATGCGACTATAAACCATAAACTAAAAATTTTAAAACCGTCTTCACCCGGCGCATTTGTGTATGAGTTTGCCACCGGCGATACATTGCCCAACGATACCAGATTTGCACTGAAATTTAAAAACAGGAAAGGCAGAATCATACTTAACGGAGATTTTGAGATAGAAGATTATCTGCTTGATGAAGTGGCCAGTTACAACATCAGCAGCCAGGAAGATAAATACTATCCGGGTGACACATTGCAATTCTCCGCTTCGGCCAAAGATGCTAACGGGCTTGCCCTGATGGATGGAAGAGTGAAATTAGTTTTACTGGCTCAGAAGATTGATGACTTCTACAAAGAGAGGGTTTTTGTAGCCGACACCTTGTGGCAGCAGGAGAAACCGCTGGCGATAGAAGGCGATACAAAGTTCATGATAAAAACAGACGGTTTTCCTGCGGCAGATGTAGCATTGAAGGCGGTGGCCATCTTCCGGAACAGCAATAACGAAGTGCAGGAAAAAAGTACAGATGTAAACTATTATAACAGCCATACAAAGATTGACATCAGCATTGAAAACGGGCAAGTAAAAGCCGTGTTGTATAAAAATGGTGTATCCGTTTCGGCAAAAGGTTTCATGGAAACGGATAATACTTCAAAACCTATACCTGTTAGTTTTCCATACATCGGAAAGATTGACCCGCAAACAGAAGAGTATGAGTTTTACACCGATGATAAGGAAGAAATAGATGAGTGGGAAAGTTATGAAGTTGAAAACAACTATTCTGTTTCTTTCAGCCGGGTGCAGCACCTCGATACTGTGGCCTTTGTGCTGAACAATCCAAACCGGATTCCTGTTTACTATAGCCTGTTCGATAAGGACAGGGAAATTGTGTCGGCCAGTTCTGCCGAAGCGAATATCGTTTGGAAAGGCAAAATGCCCAACAATAAAATCTATTACCTGCGCTGGCAATACTACTGGGCTGGCGAACAGAAATATCACAATGAAAACATAGCCCTGCTCTCCAAACTGGCTTCTGCTGAAATTGACGGAGCCGCTACAGTTTTTCCCGGACAAACGGATACCATCACCGTTAAAGTGAAAGATTACAAACAGCGGGAACTGAAAAATGTAAACCTTACGGCTGTAAGCTACAACTCGCAGTTTGCTGCCGACATCCGTGTGCCGGAACCGCCCTATATTCAAAAATTCAGGGGCAAGCAACCAATATTACACGACTGGTACGAAACCGATGATATTTCAGCAAGCAGAATCTTTTCGCTGGGTATGCACCAGGGCTGGCGCAAGCCTTTTAACCTGGACACTATGCCGTATTACCAGTTCCTTTTTCCAAAGGAGCATTATCACATGGTAAAATCGAGAATACAAAACTTGCTGCCACAAGTATCTGTATATGCCGTGCAGAAAGGTGTGCCGCAGGAAGTTTACCTGCTGTACATCAACAGGCAGTTGGTGTATTATAACGGCGTAACCAGTAAGCCTGCATACGCCGTAACCGGGTTCCCGGGCTATACACATATCATCATCCGGCTGAAAGATAAAATGATTGTGGCCGACAGCATTTACCTGCAGCCTTATTACAAGCATGATATTGTTTTTGATATGGATAAACTGGCCCGCAACTATAAAGTAAGCGACACCACTAATTACTGGACATGGCAGGAAAAAGACATTCTGAACAAACAAATACTGCGGGTTGAAAACAATTACCGCAACAATAACGGTTATGTGTGGCAGGATGATAAGGCTTATTATCTCGGCAGCAGCAGTGAACATATTGCCGGTCCCTTTGTAAACAACGACAGCATTCAGTTTTACAAGCCCGGTGATTTTGATTTTAAATTCAGCTTTGAACCGGGTTACCGCTACAGGGTTTCACCCAAAGTGGTAAGGCTGGAGAAAGTGCCGCATATCTCTTTTGACTATAAAGTGCTGCTTACCTCTAAAGGCGCCGCCTGGTGGCCATTGGGAGATACATTGACGGACTTACCCGTTATCAGTTATGAAAAGAAAAGACCGGCACTGCCATTCTTAGAGCAGCACGGCAATAACTATGGCGGCAATGCCTTTACCAGCCGGATAAAACTGCAGGTGCCTTATGACAGTACGTTTGTGTTTACTGTTTTTCAGAACAATGAAAAGGAAAGTGATTACCGGGTACTCTGGGGCCGTACAGATATGCTAAGCAATATCAGTAAGGGAAATTATACGGTGGTAATGGTGACCAGTAATTTTCATTATCTAGAGGCTGCCAATATACAGGTTGACAGTGTGGGAACATATTGTGTGAAGTTTGTAGAGAAAGATACTGTGGGGGCAAAGCCGGTGTATGCTCTCAAAAGCGATGTGGTGATAAATATTCTAAAAAAACAGGAAGATATACGCCTTGCCAGAGAAGCAGAAAGAGAAAAGAAATTAAGGGAGCAGGAAGTGAAGGATAAAGAATACAAAACTCCGGAAATGAAAATGGTGCCTGGAACAGTAATGGTATCAGGAAAGATTATTGACGCAAAAGGAAAAGATGCAATTGCTGGGGCTTCTGTTCATATTAAAGGTTATAATACGGGCACATCAAGTACAGCAGATGGATCGTATAGCATTAGAAATTTATCTCCCGGCAAGTATGTGTTGGTTTTTTCAATGGTTGGTTACACATCTCAGGAAATAAGTATAACAATTGGCGATAATGGCACTACAATCCAAGATGCAAAACTTGAAGCCAACGTTAATAGAATGCAAGAAGAAGTGGTAGTAGTTGGCTATGGAACAGTTAAAAGGAAAGATTTAAGCGGCTCTATTGTTTCAATAAGACAAGAAAACTTAACTCAGGCACTTGCTGGTAGAGTAGCAGGAGTAACTATTGAT
This sequence comes from Chitinophagaceae bacterium, assembly GCA_044221225.1. Lineage (GTDB taxonomy): Bacteria > Bacteroidota > Bacteroidia > Chitinophagales > Chitinophagaceae > JJ008. The sequence goes on along the minus strand of JBGAPQ010000015.1, from coordinate 88,523 downwards.
GGGAATGCTGGTGCGGCTGCCGATATTCGCATTCGGGGAGCCAATTCATTTTCTGGAAATGCACAACCATTAATCATAGTTGATGGTGTACCGGTAGATAAAATGCCCGAAGGGCTTGACATTGCTAATATGTCGGTATTGAAAGATGCTGCCGCCACGGCTATCTATGGTTCAAGGGCAGCCAACGGTGCCATCATCATCACTACCAAAGGCTTTAACCCAAAGATGATGCGGGAAGAATTCAGGGATTATGCTTTCTGGAAACCCAATTTAATAACGAATGAAAATGGTGAAGCGAAGTTTGCTGTTACCTATCCCGATAATATTACAAGCTGGCAAACTTATGTGGTGGGAATGGATAAGCAACACCATATTACCAAGGTGTCCAAATTGGTAAAGGCATTTAAACCCATGCTGGCACAATTAGCCGCTCCGCAGTTTTTAATTGAAGGAGATATGGCCACTGCCATCGGCAAGAAAATTAATTACACCGCCTTGCCTTTAAATGTAAATGTTGACTTTTCACTAAATGGCAAGCAACAGCTGTCTTCAGCAGAGACAATTAAAGCAAACGATGCCGGCACCAGCGAACTGGAAATAACAGCCGCTCCCGGCGCAGACACCATTACAGCCCGTTTCAGCATGAAAGCCGATAACGGTTTTGCAGACGGCGAACAAAGAAAAATTCCTGTCCTGAGAAAAGGAACCATGGAAACTGTTGGCCAGTTTAATATCCTGGAAGGTGACACAACAGTTACTGTGGCTGTTCATCAAAATGCAGGTGCGGTAAAATTATTTGCACAGAACAACACATTCGATGTGCTGCTGGATGAAATTGACCATTTGAAAAAATATCCTTACTACTGCATGGAGCAAACAGCTTCTAAACTCACCGGCCTGCTGATGGAGAAAAAAATACGGCTGGCGCTGAAACAGGAGTTTAAGGACGAGAAAGAAATCAGCAAGCTGCTTACCAAGATTCAGAAAGGTCAACTCTTCGATGGTGCATGGGGCTGGTGGGAAGGAAGTCACTACAATATCACCATCACCAATTACATTACAAGGGCTTTGTTGCAAATGCGGGGCGATGCACTGCTCGAAACAAATATCCGCAATGCACTGTTGTTCCTCAACAACCAGTTGCCTAAGATGAATAAATACGAATTGCTGGAAACATTGTACACACTGAACGAGGCGGGACATGATATGGATTACCATTCATTCCTGAAGCGCCTCAGTTTTGATTCATTGACTCAGCATCAGCAATGGCAGATGCTTTCCGTACTCCACAAGCAGAAACTGGGTTATGAAACAGAAATGCAGAAATTGATGAAGCAAAAAACGACAACCATGCTGGGCGGCCTCCATTGGGGAGAGAGATGTTACTGGTGGGACAGGAACGAAATGGCCACCACTGTTCTGGCTTACAAAACGCTGGGTAACATAGCAGGTTACGAAAATGAGCAACGGCAGATAACACAGTACTTTTTGGAGCAACGTAAAGAAGGTCATTGGCGCAATACTGTTGAGTCTGCAACTATACTCTCTGCCATGCTGCCTGATATAATGAAGCGGAATCAAAACTTTACTGAGAAAGCACAACTGACCATTGGCGGAGATACTACTATTGTGGTGAAAGATTTTCCGTTTGCTGCCAAACTGAAAGCTGGCACAACAAATATCACCGCAAGCAAACAGGGTGGTGGCATGGTTTACTTTACGGCTTCGCAACAGGTATTTAATCCGTTGCCGCAGGCAGTTGATACAAACTTCAGGATAAAAACTTCGTTTGAAGATAAAAACGGAACAATCATTTCTAAACTGAAGACAGGTGAGAAAACAAAATTGCAGGTAGTGGTGGAAGTGTTGAAAGATGCAGATTATGTACAGATTGAAGTACCCATCCCGGCAGGCTGCACTTATGGCAACAAGCATGGCGGTTCCTGGTATGAGCACAGGGAATACTTCCGTGACAGGGTATTAATATTTGTTGAGCAACTGAAAAAAGGAAAATACACTTACAGCATTGAACTGGAGCCCAGGTACACAGGTACATATACTATCAACCCGGCAAAGGCAGAACTGATGTATTTTCCTGTTTTCTATGGAAGGAATGAATGTGAGAAAATGGTGATTGAAAAATAGATAGCAAACTCATTCAGCTATTTTTATTTGCCCTAGCCTTCAGGCCGGGGCAAATAAGTTTTAAAAGGGTAGCACCTGTTTTAGCCGGAACTTACTGATCTAAATAATCGCAGGCAGAGTTTTATTATATTACACATCATTTATTCTGTGTTGAAAATTCACAATGCCACCACCTGATACTACCTATATACCCGGACAAACAGGACCACCTCCTCCAACAGGGGATCCTTATATCGATTCGCTAGTACAGACTTATTGGACTGGTGACGAAGTAACTAAGTCTGGAAATAAAGAAGGGGGGCTTTCAGCTGCCGGAGTTTTTTTTATGCTTCTTATGGGAGTATTCTTTGTTATGATTAACAAAGGGGCAGAGATATTTCCCGGGTTTATTCGAAAAAGAAGACTCAGTACAAAAATTAAAAAGCTGTATACCGCCGATGGCACAAAGTATCATAATTGGCTTCTTTCTTTTAATCCATATTACAAATCATTACCGGAAGAGGCAAAGCATCGGTTCCTGGAACGAACACTTCATTTTGTCAGTGAAAAAAAGTTCAGATTTCATTATATGGAACCTGCTGAGCATATTCCTGTGCTGATAGCCGGGGCGGCAGTACAGCTTACATTCGGTTTGAGAAATTATATGCTGGATCATTACCCCGTTATTCATATCATTAGGAAAGAGTATGAAAGGAAGGCTGACCAGGAAACGTATTACGGACATGTAAGCAGGAGTGGTATCTATATTTCATGGAGCCATTTTCTGGCAGGATACAGTGACTATTCAGATTCTGAAAATGTGGGTCTGCATGAAATGGCACATGCTCTGCAGTTTGATGCCTACCTGGGATTAGAAGATGTTCATGACAGGAATTTTAAAGAAAGGCTGAGGTCTTTTTGCGATGAAGGACGCCCCATTTTCAGAGCTATGCGAAAGGGAGCCAGTCATCTTCTCGATGATTATGCAACTACTAATTTTGATGAGTTTTGGGCTGTATCAGTTGAAACTTTTTTTGAGAACCCGGTTGTTTTTAAAGAAAGATTACCGGTTTTGTACCAGGAGATTAGTGAACTACTAAACCAAGACCCTCTTCTGGAGTATAAAGTGGTTGACCCTGATTTGTTGTAAACCAGTTTTACATTGTAACAGCCTGGTTTCTTTTAATATCCCGTGGACGTTGTACCGCATAGTAGTATAACAATATCAAAGCACCTGTAAAAAATGGAATTAAAGCAAGGTGCTTGCCTGTGAATTCATTCCAGACAATGATCTCATCAAAATGAAAGAACTCGCTGATCATCCAGTAGCCATTGGCGCATATCCAAAATGTAACAGCAAGGTTATGGGCAAGTTCAGCTTTAATTTTTCGGGTACGCCAGGCAATGATAATTGAAATGGTCAGCGTTGGGATGAACATGGCCAGGCCCAGTTCCCGCCAGATCATGCACCAACTGATATCTTTCACCAGCCAGAAGACGATATGCATATTTTCCATCCGACGGTAGCGGGAAGGAATACTATAGATTAATTCGTTGGTTTGTTTCATGCCATTTTATTAATGGCAGGAAGTTAAGAAATGTTGCGGGAAAGTATCCGGCTGAAACGTTTAACATCAGCTTCCGGATGAAGCGGCTCGTTTTTCAATAAATGATTAATCAGCTGCAGTGCAAAAAATGGGGCGAGGGAACTGCCCTTGGTTCCCATGCCGTTTAGAATACCAATAGAAGGATGAAGTGGATGAAAACCAACAAAAGGCCTTCTTTCCAAAGTAGCAGGACGGATACCACATTGATGTGTGGTAATCGTAAAGGGTATTTTCAACCAGTCTTTAAGTAGTTGCCCTGTCTTTTCCCTGAATTCTGTTGTTGGCTGGTCGCTATCAAATTCCCAGTGATAATTAGAACCGACCCACCATTGGCCTGGTGTAGCAAGCGGAGCCAGTATCATTCCTTTTTTATAAATATAATTATTGGGCAAATCGGGAATTTCGGCAATAAGCAATTCTCCTTTATTTGGTGCAAAGGGCAGTAATCTGAAATATGGATTTTCTCTGCAACCATAACCATCGCAGAAAATTATTTTTTCGGCAGTAATGTCTTTGTAATGAACAGTATTGTTATTAATAACAAGATTATCTATTTCAAACTGTTCTTCAATCAAAGCAGAGCTTGATTTCAGTTTTTCTCTCCATGCAGGGACAATTGTTTCGAGATGAGCCGTATAGGCAGGCCTTACTTCACCGCAGCCAAAATCATAGTTAAAGAAGGAAGTAAAATGGCTTTGATCGGGGTAATCATATACATAATTCCCTTTTTCTTCAATCCGTTTCAGAAAACTCAGTTTCATCTGCGGGCTTGGAAAAAAATCGATGACATTTTTTTGAGAGATGGCCTGTATGCCCAGTTCGTTGCCTAATTGATTATAAGCATTCCATGCAAAAGGAAGTATTTCGTCAGCCAGCCATACTTCCACATGACGCCGGCCAGTAACCGGGTTAATAATTCCGGCAGCCAGGCGGGAAGAAGCGTTTGGTTTATTGTTGTCAATAACAACAAATGATTTTCCTTCTTTTTGCAGGTAATAACTCAACCATGTTCCGGAGATGCCCTGACCAACAATTAAGTAGTCAACATTCATGGCGCAAAAGTAAATGAATTAATAATTGGCTTTTGCCGGGGATTTATTCAACAACTACTTCTGTAAAACCGGAGTTATTCATCAGGTTTACTTTATGAAAATCCCGGAGTGGTAAATTGTTCAAAAGGGAGAGCAATACTTTTATTATGTATCCGTGGCTTACCAGTACAATGGTTTCACCCGGATGCTTTTGTTTTATATGCGACAAAAAATTGTTCATTCTTTCGGCCATTGATTCCACTGTTTCCATCCCTTCGTACAGATCAGATTCGAGATAGGGAGTTGGGTATGTTTTTCCCTGCAATACACCGAGGTGTCTTTCCATAAGCCGTCCATCGGTAATGATAGTTGAATTTGGGTTGTGCTGCTGAATGACCCCGGCTGTTTGTAGTGCTCTTGCTAACGGACTGGAATAAATAGTAGTAAAAGGAAATTTTCGCAACTGAATTCCCAGCAATTCATTTTCTTTTATTCCGGTTTCTGATAAAGTGCCATGTGTTTGACCCTGGCAGATATTCAACCCGTTCTCTATTGTTTCTCCATGCCTGGCAATTATAAGAGTGATCATGTTATGCAAGTTGAGAGCAGATATAAAACAGTCCCGGCAAGCACCGGGACTGTTCGAAATTATTCAATATTAATTCTCACACCTTCTGAATGGCTGCTGAATTCAGGAGCATACATACATTGAATAGTGGTGATACCATTGCTGAAATTACCTGTATGGGTTGCAAACAATGTATATTCAAATACATAGGTGCCTTTTCGCAGATAACTGAAGAAGAAATTAGTACTGGCATCTTTGGTGCTTTCATAATAACCTAATCCTCCCTGCCATTTGTACTGGCTCAAAACATTCACCGGCTCCAGGGCTGATGCCCGCATGTCTTTCATATGCACATATTCCATATCACGGTCTGCCCGCAACTCCACTCTTACTTTTATTTTGTCACCTACTTTGATTGCATCGCCGTCATTTACCGGTGTTATCACTGGCCCTCTATCGGTATTCTTTTCTACAAACAGTTTCTTCGTCAGCTTTAGTGGGGTAGAAGCTGTAGTTATCTTGTCAAGGTCTTCGAAATATTGCCAGTATATGCCACCCCAGCTAACGGTTGATTGGTTAACTGGTTGATTGGTCGAAAGGGAGCCCACAGTTACTGAAATATTTCCCATTTCAGGTGCTACTTTTTGCCCCTCTATTAGTTTTTTAAAATAACCCGTCCCCGCTTCAGCTTCGTCCAAAGAAGTGGAAATAGTGGTGTTGCCTAGTTTAATAGTTACCGCTGGTTCATTACTTAACCATCCGGTGCCTTGTAACAGCAATGCATAACAGGCTTCTGCTGTGGCCTTGGTGGTTTTCCAGTTATTGGTTTGTTTATTTTTTAGTAACCATGTTTTCAGGTCATCCACTGTTTTAGTATCCTTTCCCACTTCCTGGAATGTTTCAATCAGTAATGAGTGAGTTTCTATTGGCATTTCGTACCAGAACCAGCCATAGCGCTGATCTTTCCAGTACATGCCCAGTTCTTCGTTTGTAATAGATGTTTCTTTCAATGATTTCAGAATGGCCACCGGGGTTTTTGTATCAGCGGTTCTGTTCAGCGCCAGTGCCGCCATTCCCTGCATATATTTACTTTGTCCAACCCATGTTTGCTGCATTCTGCCTCGGAAATAAGTATAAGCGGTTTGTGATGCTTTGGCTATTTCATACTCAGGAAAGAAGCTTCGCATATACAGGTATTGAATAGTAGTATAGCCCGGAGTATATTTTTTCAGGTCGGTTTTATATTTTACCAGTTCATCATAATCTTCCTTTATCTTCTTATCTAAGTAAGGAATAGCAGTTGAAAGAATGGCTTTCAGTTTAGTCTCCTGCCCGGCTGCAATCCCTTTTAGTTTTTTCAAATGACCGATTCCTGTAACAATGTATTGCGTAATATAGCGGTCATCCGGCCCGCCGGTAAACCATACAAAACCTCCGTTGCTGCTTTGCATTTGTTTCAGTTTCTCATAGGAGGTATTCAGTTGTTCACTCATTCTCACTAGATCAAATAACAGCGCAATATTCCTTTTCTGTTCGGTTTCATTTTTTGCCTGCAGGACCCAGGGTGTTTCTTCCAGCAATACGGCTTTTAATTCCTGATTTTTTTCCAGGTTACTCATTAATGCTGCAGTATCTTTTATTTTCCATTGCTCAAATACCTGTTTGATTTTTGGTGACGAATTAGCAATATAACTGGCTAATGAATTGGCGTAATATCTGTTCCAGGTTTGTTCTGCACATTCATATGGATACTCCATCAGGTAGGGCAGGGCCTGTACAGCATACCAGGCAGGGTTGGATGTGTATTCAACTGTCAGTGCATGGTGTTGCAATGTTTCACTGCTGCCACTGTTCAGTAATTTTTCAAAAGTAAAATTCTTTGTTCCACTGCCACGCATGGGTAATGACATTGTTTCGGTGACGAGCATCCTGTTGGTAAGAACAGGCATGGCGTTTTCTTCACCATCACTGTAATTGCCGGCTTTGGCAACTATTCTCCATACCAACGCCTTGTTAAACAAGTAGGGCACTTCGATGGGGAATTTTACTGCTTCACTTTGTCCTGCAGCCACAGTGAAGTACTGGTTAGGAAATGCATTACGGAACCAGCCATCCACCGGCTGGTTGGTAGTGGCATCAAATAACTGGAGTTCAGCTGTGCCTGTAAGTTCTTTATCGGTGAGGTTAACGATCTTGGAACTGAATTCCATTTTATCCCCTTCCCGTAAAAATCTTGGGGCATTGGGCTGCACCATCAGCTCTTTCTGCGTTACTATTTCTTTGGTGCTGCTGCCAAAAGCGGCTTCCTTAGTATGCGCCAATGCCATGAATTTCCATTTCGTCAATGCTTCGGGCATGGTGAAAGAAAATTCAATAGCACCTGCGCTGTCTGTTCTCAGGTCAGGTAAAAAGAAAGCGGTTTCGTTGAAATTTTTACGGATTTTGACAGAAGGGTCTTGTTTGTTTTGTTTTTCTTTATCTGATTGATCGGTTAATCCATCCGCATCAACATTCCCATATTTTCCCTGCTTTTTTGCAACTTCACCTGCTATTAACATTTCCCCTTCTTCTTTTGGAGCAGCAGCAGCTCTCATAACTATCCCCTCATCTTTCTTTCCTTCTTGGTTAACAACACCTATTCCGGATACTTTTCCTCGCATTAATGAGGGCAGGTCGTCATAAGAATATATACTGCCCATTAGGATGTCATACCTCTTATCAGCATATTTTTCCTGCTCTTCGTCAATATATCGCTGTGTAGATTGTACCTGCACAAAATTCTGAGAACCATTCCAGCTAAAACCACCATAGCAGCAAGGCCATATCGCAGGCTTGTTCCAGTAATGCGTTACAAACTGATCTAATGATGCATCATACATAGCGGCCAGCATTTCAGCTGCAGCTTTTTCATTTTTGTAACCAGTAATTTTTACCTTCCATTTTTCTTCACTGCCGGGTAATGTTTTATCACGGTAGGTAGCATATTCAATACTCAGTTCTTTATTGGTCCATGGTACGCTGATCGTCTGGTTTAGCTGGTAAAACCTGTTATGCTTTACAAACATCCAGCTTGTTCCATATCCACCACGGTCTTTTTCGGATGCGTCAAAGGAGAAGATTTTCTTTTGGTTGGAAAGAGTAGTGAAGTTGTAAGCGTTAGTAGTGAGCCGTGAGTCGGAGCCTTTGTTTACCTGGTGTACTACAAACAGGTTATCTGCTGCTGTTCCCAGTTCTACTTTTGCGGTTTCGCCGGGTTCCACTACCGTTTTCATGGTTCCGGTCCACAAATAATCCGGCCGGTTCAGCTGGTTGCTTTTTTCATCAAACAGCTCAATATATTTTACATCTTTTACTTCCTCACCGTTCTTATCCTTAGTTACCATTTCAATTACATAAAAACCAGGAGTGAATTTCCCACTTGCTACTTGCCATTCCCCATTTACTCTTGTCGAGTCTGCTTTGCTGAAAACCTCCGCTCCCTTTTCCCAACTCTTAAAATCGCTTTCGTCATCATATTCATCGTACGGGAAGTTTTTTATGTATTCATCTTTTGTCATTACAAACTGATCGGGTCTGTTCCAATATCGGTCACGGATCAGCCTTTTTTCTTCTTTTAATTTACTGACAGATACTTTCACTATGGCTGGTTCAAATTCACCATTCATATTCTCCGTACGGATAGAGAGTGATTTCAAACTATCAGCAGGCAATGTTGCGGGAATAGTTGAAACGAGTATTAATGATTTATAGCTAACAGATACTGATTTTTCACCGCTTCTTGTCTCTCCGTTTACATCCGTTACATCGGCATACACTGTATAATCAAACACCGGTTCAAATTTTTTTTCAATCTTCAGATCGGGAATAGCTGTGAATTCTACAACGAACTTTCCATCTTTGTCTGTTTTGGCTTCACCGTGTGCAATTTCCATTTCTTCTGACGGGGGCTGCCACCAGCGGCGGAATAACCAGGGATAAATAAACCTTGGCTCCCTGACAACTCTGTATTTTACTGTAGCGCCGTCAATATTATTACCGGCATAGGCTTTGGCAATACCGGTTACTTTTATTTTATCATTTACTTTATAGGTACCCTTTATTGGCTCGTAGTCTACATAGAATTTAGGTCGTTTATATTCTTCAACCTTAAAACCGGCACTGCCCCCATCTTTTTTGGTATAAATGCTGAACTGGCCATTCAATCCACTTTGTGGTAGTTGGAACTTGCCGCTGAATGAACCAAATTCGTTTGTTTTTAATTTAATACTATCAACGTCTTTGTAGTTCGCATCACGAAGTACTACTGTGGCTAAGTAATCGGAAATTACACCTGCTTTTTTCTCAGCCTGTGTTCTTGCCAGTACAATGCCTTTGAAATGTATTGTCTGGCCCGGCCGATAAATAGCCCTGTCGGTGAACAAATAAATGTTGGTGACCGGTTTAGGCTCTTCTGGCTGGTTGTTGTAGTAATAATAATCATACATCAATTCATTCATAAAGAGCCTGTCGGTTTCATATTTAATATCCAGCAGGTATGAATAGTTGCCATAATTGTTATTATCTCTTTTGGGTACATTTAGTGTAAAGAGGCCATTGGCATCAGTGGTATAAGTTTTTCCTTTTTCTTTAGTGTATTTTGATTGTTTATAATCATATTTCTGCTCCCATACCTGTACTGCAGCTTTAGCAAGTGGTTGCCCGTTATCCCGGTTTAATACAAAATAATCATTGCCATTATTTACATAGCTGATGCCGGATACATAAAGAAACCGGGCTCCGATGATGGTGCCTTTTCCTTTTAGATCCCTATCATTTGATGCTACTAATACATATTCTCCGGAAGGAAGGCCATCGATTTTGATTTCCACACTATGCTCCTGCAGATCATTGGTAACAGGCAGGGGTTGTTGCCAGTTTTTCAATGAAGGGGCAGCAATGATAGAAGGCCAGTATTTTTCATCATACTGGTTCATCATTAGTTCTTTTAATTTTTCATCAGCTTTAATAATTCGCAGATGAAGGGTACTGATGTTCTTATAGTTCACCAGTGACCTGAAAGCCTGCCCCGGTATATTAACTTTTTCCACCGTGAACTGTAATGACTGGCTATTAATACTGTTCAGCAGGTTATAGGCATTGAACTTTCCTTCTGAAGAGTCTTTTTGCTGCAGAATTCTTTCACAAATTTCTTTTGCTTTTATACGGCCGAAACGGTGAGTAGTATCTCCATGCGGTTTGTAACTATCGGCTTTTTCATTATAGTATTGAGCCACCAGGTACCATGCCTGTGACGCAGCAGGAACATTTTCGTATTGATGTGCAATATGATTAATAGCATTAAAGTACAATTCATCTTTGGCGGGATGTGTTGATTTGTCTTTTACAAACTCAATGCGTTTAATGTCTGCATCGATCAGGGCATCCGGTTTAGCATCTTTCAGGTGAAAGGAAATCAGCTTCTGATAAAGCAACAAAGCCTTATGCTGTAGTGAAACGGAGTCTTTTGTTGGAAATTTTCTTGTAACAAAATCAACAGCGGGATCAAAAGCGCTGACCTGGTCTATTTCAAAAGCATAAGCAGGCTTTTTTATATCTCTTTCATCGTTTTCAAAATAATTCAATGCCCGGTGAACCAGCAGATCATACAGGGTGGGCCGCAGGTGACGGACATTCCCTTTTATAATGATAGCATCGTAGGCTTGCAATTTTGTTTGCTGGAGTTGCTTTTCCTCTTTAACGGATTGCAGGTAAAGCTCACCGATCCTGGTATGAAAATCTTCAGCATCCCAGGTAGCTATGTCTGTTTTGCTGAATTTTGCAGTTTTTGTTCTGTCATATAACTCCCAGCGGTGTTGCTGGTAATAATTCCAGTATATTTCTGCCAGCAAACTTTTTAGCAGGGAGGCTACAGGCTCTTTACTAACGTTGATTTCCTTTTCTATCTCTGCAATAGAAAAAACCTCATTGTCTTCCCGGTTTTCTGATTGAAGACCGGTCATGTACACCAGTGATTTGATGACCTGTGCATCCTGTTTCTCTTTTTTTGCCAGGGCATATATCTTCTTTACTTCTGTGAAAGCTGATTTGGGGAGCCCTTTCTGCACAAAGCCTTCCACTTTTTTCCATTCTTTATCATAGTTCTTTATCGGTTGCTGGCTGCTGGCATTCATGGTGAATAGACTGAATAAGCTAACGGTTAGGAAAAGGTTTTTTAGGAGTTGCATTTTCATGCTTCAAAATTTTATACAAGGTAATTAATCTGTTGCGGGTATAAGATGCTTTAGCTCATCATAATTCATAATTTTTACCTGCCTGGTGCCTGTACCAAATGGAAAAATGAAATATTTTCCAGCATTTCTTTCTCCATAGCCACTAAAAAGCAGCAGCAGCAATCTCTTTACTGGCCTTCATTCCTGCATATTTCCGCAAAATAACGGGCTTCTTGGTTTTTTGCTTTAACATTTCGTTGAATCATTTTTTTGCACGGTGGCATGGCTTTGGAAATAATGATGGCGTGAACAAGTTTTATAACTTTTAAATTTTAAGTCATGAAAAAAATTTTTACACTTTTATTTTCTTCACTGTTTTCTCTTTCGCTGCTCGCCTTTGATGGAAGCCGCCTCAGTATCTCTTCTTTTTCCACCAGTTCGGAACTGAAGATCGAAGTGGATGGAAGAAAATTCAGTATGAAGAACAATAGCATTACTCTCAGTTACCTTGCAGAAGGTTATCACCAGGTCAAAATTTTCCGCGATAAAAAAGGAAGAGGTTTTGGCTTTGGTAGAAGAGAAGAAGTGGTTTATAGTAACCCGGTGTATCTGAAAAGAGGATTTCACCTTGACATTACGGTTAACCGTTTTGGAAAAGTATTGCTGGATGAGCGCCGTATTGACCGCAATGATGACTGGTACCAGGACGAAGATGAGTACTATGACAATGACTACCGTGGCTGGAATGGCGGATACGGCAGTGTGATGAGTAGCCGTGAGTTTGAGACACTGAAAGAATCTCTTCGTAAAGAATGGTACGAGGCCAACAGGCTCACTTCGGTAAAAGTAATAATCGATAAAAGTAACTTTACTGCCCAACAAGTAAAAGAGCTCATGTTATTATTCACTTTTGAAAATAACAGGCTGGAAATAGCTAAATATGCATATGCAAAGACAGTGGATAAACAAAGTTATTTCCTGGTAAACGAAGTGCTGACCTTTAGCAGCAGTAAAGATGAACTGGCCCGTTTTATCCGTAACAGCAGGTAAGATAGAGTGGTAAGTGGTAAGTGGTAAGTGGTAAGTGGTAAAGTCTTTCAAATACAAAGCCCTCTGCAGAACGCAGGGGGCTTCTCAATTTATCTTCTATTTACTAATTACTTCTTCAACACTTCAGCCATTTTTTTCCCAATATCAGCGGGGCTGCTCACTACATGTATGCCGCATTCTGCCATGATCTTCATTTTTGCAGCGGCTGTATCATCAGCGCCGCCAACAATAGCACCAGCATGCCCCATACGACGGCCGGGAGGAGCTGTTTGACCAGCAATAAACCCTACAACAGGTTTTTTATTGCCATTTGCTTTGATCCAGTTAGCTGCTTCTGCTTCCATACCACCACCAATCTCACCGATCATTACTATTGCGTCTGTAGCAGGATCATTCATAAATAATTCAACTGCTTCTTTGGTTGTAGTTCCGATGATTGGATCACCGCCAATTCCCACGGCCGTAGAAATGCCTAATCCGGCTTTTGCTACCTGGTCTGCAGCTTCATAAGTAAGGGTTCCGGATTTTGAAACAATACCGATTTTGCCGGGAATGAAAACAAAACCGGGCATAATACCTACTTTACATTCACCGGCAGTAATAACACCGGGGCAATTTGGTCCAACCAGTCTTGCTGATTTGCCCTGCAGGTAATTCTTCACTTTTACCATATCCTGTACAGGGATACCTTCTGTAATGCAAACAATCAGCCTGATACCTGCGTCGGCGGATTCCATTACAGCGTCTGCTGCAAAAGCAGGGGGAACAAAAATGATACTTACATCTGCACCGGTGGATTTTACACAATCAACTACTGTATTGAAAACAGGCCTTTCAAGGTGTGTACTGCCTCCTTTGCCCGGGGTAACACCGCCCACGACATTGGTTCCGTATTCAATCATTTGTGTAGCATGAAAAGTGCCTTCTGTGCCGGTAAAACCCTGAACAAGGATTTTGGAGTTTTTATTAATGAGGATACTCATAGTGTCTTCTTAAAAGTCCGGCAAAAGTAAGGCTTTTGAGGTTTTGAAAACCTATTTATTCCTATTCTGCAGGAGGCGTTAAGGGCGGGGTGTCTTTATTGAGCATCAGGTCCATATTACGGTGGTTGGGAATTTTACCTGTTTCTTCCAGCATCCGCATGTCTTTGGCATCCTGCAGGAATTCAGAGGCAAAAATAAAATTATTCAACCTTTCATTTTTACTGAAAATGATGTCTTTCCTGGACCCTTCCCATTCTTTTCTGCCCTGGTACATATACAAAATGTAATCGCCTATTTCCATTACACTGTTCATGTCGTGGGTATTGACAACAGTGGTCATATTATACTCCAGCGTTATTTCTTTGATCAGTTTATCAATAACAAGGGATGTTTGGGGATCAAGCCCTGAATTGGGTTCATCACAGAAGAGGTATTTGGGATTAAGTACAATAGCACGGGCCAGGGCCACTCTTTTTTTCATTCCCCCGCTTAACTCAGCAGGATATTTTTTATTTACGCCAGATAAATTTACTCTTGCCAATACTTCATTCACCCGGTCCAGTTTTTTCTTATGCGGATCATTGGTAAACATGCTGAGGGGAAACATAATATTCTCTTCCACGTTCAGGCTGTCAAACAAAGCAGACCCCTGGAATAACATGCCTATTTCCTTTCTGATTATAGTCTTTTCTTCTCCTTTCATTGCGGTGAAATTCTGCCCGCTGTATAAAATTTCTCCGCTGTCAGGTTCAAATAGCCCTACGATACATTTTTGTAAAACAGTTTTGCCACTGCCGCTTGAGCCGATTATCAGGTTGCATTGTCCCGCTTTCATGGCGGCACTTACATCTTCGATAACAACCCGGGCGTCAAAACTTTTTTTTATGTTTCTTACTTCAATCATGAATTTTGTTACAAGAGTAATGCTGATAGTATGTAATCAGCAAATAAAATAAGGATACAGCTTACCACTACAGCTTTCGTACTGGCTCTTCCGATTTCTAAGGCGCCTCCTTTTACATAATAGCCGTAAAAAGCTGGAATACTTGAAATGATAAAAGAAAAAACGTACGCCTTGACCAATGCAAAAAATACATTGTAGGGAACAAAATACTCATGCAATCCTTTATCATATATATTCCCGGAAAGGATGCCAGCCATTGATCCGGCGAGGCGGCCACCCCAGATGCCCAGCGCCATAGCGATAATTACTAACAGCGGAATCATCAGGAGTGCAGCAGCAATTTTCGGAAGGATTAAATAAGTTTTTGTATTGACACCCATTATTTCCAGCGCATCTATTTGTTCGCTTACCCTCATATTTCCTAATTCACTGGCAATACGGCTGCCAGCTACTCCTGCTAAAACAATACAGACAAGGGTAGGTGCAAATTCAAGAATAACTGTATCCCGGACAATTTGTGCAATGGTGGAAGGTGGTATCAACGGGCTTACGAGCTGGTAAGCTGTTTGTATGGTGGATACGGCGCCAATAAATACGGAAATGATTGCCACAATACCCAATGAACCAAAGCCTATTTCAGTGCACTGATGAATAAATTCCTTCCAGTACATCTTATGGTTTTCAGGTTTGGTGAACATACCCTTAATCATCAGGAGATAACGGCCAATGTCATTAAAAATGGTCATACGGGTTGCTAAGATACAGGATGAAAAGAGAAAAGCCAGTAGCAAGCTATTGGCTTTTCAATTCAGTGTTATTTTAACGGAAAGCTCCCGTATCTGCCTGTTTTTCTTTACGAAACCGCTTCCACCAGCGGGAACGCTTTACAATTTCCTCAGTGGGAGTTTTACTTTTGATTTGTGCATCCACAACTGCAATCTGAGCCATGTTGATAATACTTCGGACTGAACTTCCTAATTGCAGTATATGTACCGGTTTTTTCAGTCCTAAGAGGATTGGGCCAACTGCATCTGCAGTTTCCAGTTCTTTCATCAGGTTGTAAGCAATATTGCCTGCTGCCAGGTTAGGAAAGATTAATGTGTTTACATCTTTATCCACCAGCTCACAGAAGGGATAGTTTTCTTTCATCAACTCTTTATTGAACGCTACATTTACCTGCATCTCGCCATCAACTATTAATGAAGGCATTTTTCCTTTTACAATTTTTCTTGCTTCGGCTACCAGTTTTGCCTCGGAGGAGTTACTGCTGCCAAAAGTGGAGTAGCTCAGCATGGCAATACGGGGGATGATATTAAAATGACGTACTTCTCTTGCGGCCAGTAAAGTAATCTCGGCCAGCTCTTCAGCCGTTGGATTGAAGTTGACGGTGGTATCCGCCAGGAATAAAGGTCCCTTTTTGGTAAGCATCATATACATACCGGCTATTTTTTGTACTCCTTCTTCTGTTCCTATTGTCTGAATAGCCGGAAGTATGGTGTCCGGATAGTTTTTAGATAAACCAGAGATCATCGCATCTGCATCACCGCATTCTACCATCATACATCCATAATAGTTACGGTCTTTCATTACTTTCTTTGCCTCGTAGGCATTAAATCCTCTCCGGCCTCTTTTTGCAAAGAAAATCTGGGAATATTTATTTCTTTTTTCTTCAGATGCATCGCTACGTGGATCGAAGATTGGAATATCTTCAATATCGATACTGTTTTCTTCTGCAATGGTTCTGATTTTGCTTTCATCACCCAGCAGTATCGGATAACCAATACCTTCATCAAAGACGATCTGTGCTGATTTCAGGATCTTAACATTATCTGCTTCGGCAAAAACAATGCGTTTCGGATCCCGACGGGCTTTGTTACCTATCGCTCTCATTACCTGGTTATCCAGCCCCAAACGTTTTTCAAGATCATTGGCATATACTTCCCAGTTGGTAATTGGCTGCATCGCCTCACCGCTTTCAATGGCAGCTTTGGCCACAGCAGGAGCAACAGTAACTAATAATCTCGGATCAAGTGGTTTGGGAATAATATAATTAGGGCCAAAAGTAATATTAGATTCGTTGTAAGCCATGTTCACAATGTCCGGGACAGCTGTTTTTGCCAGTTCGGCCAAAGCTCTTACGGCTGCCAGTTTCATGGCTTCATTAATATGTTTGGCTCTTACATCCAATGCGCCCCGGAAAATATAAGGGAAGCCCAATACATTATTTACCTGGTTGGGATAATCACTGCGGCCGGTAGCCATGATGATATCTTTTCTCGCTTCAGTGGCTTCGTCCCAACTTATTTCAGGATCAGGATTGGCCATAGCAAATACGATGGGATTTCTTGCCATGCTCTTAATCATTTCTCCATTCAATACTCCTCCCTTACTTAGTCCAATAAAGACATCTGCGTCTTTCATCCCTTCTGCAAGCGATACGTTTTTGCCGGTTGCTATAAACTCTTTTTTCAATTCATCAAGGTCTGTTCTGCTTTCATGGATCAGGCCTTTACTGTCAAATACCCTGAAATTTTCTCTTTTAGCACCTAATGCAATATATAATTTCATGCAGGCCACTGCAGCGGCCCCGGCTCCGCTTACCACAAACTTTGCTTTGTCAATTTTTTTCTTCTGTACTTCGCAGGCATTCAATAAAGCAGCAGCGCTGATAATAGCTGTACCATGCTGGTCATCATGCATCACGGGGATATTCATCTCAGCCTTTAGCCTTTTTTCAATGTAAAAACATTCAGGGGCTTTTATGTCTTCCAGGTTAATGCCGCCAAATGTAGGCTCGAGTGATTTGACGATGTCAACAAATTTCTGCGGGTCTTTTTCGTTGATTTCAATATCAAATACATCAATGTCTGCAAATATTTTAAACAATACTCCTTTTCCTTCCATTACCGGCTTGCCGGCTTCAGGTCCTATATCGCCCAATCCAAGCACAGCGGTACCATTACTGATAACAGCCACCAGGTTGCCTTTAGCAGTATATTTATACACATCTTCCGGGTTGGCGGCAATCTCAAGACAGGGCACAGCCACACCGGGGGAATAGGCTAGTGATAGGTCACGTTGAGTTTTAGCTTCTTTTGTTGGAATTACTTCTATTTTTCCAGGCCTGCCTTTAGCATGGTACTCGAGGGCCTGTTGCTTACGGAGGTCGTTTTGCATGGTTCAATTTTAATGTTCATCAACTACACATATCCTCAAAACGGGTTTGCAATGTACGGAATAATATTTCGGGAGAATCTGAGGAAAATCTTTTGAAACGATTATGCATGAACTGAACTCCCCATTAATGCCATCATTCCCATTCCAATTTCAATGGCATTCTCATCAATATTAAAAACAGGAGTGTGTACACCGGCAGTAATTCCTTTGGCAGCATTCATGGTACCAAGACGATAAAAACAAGCCGGTATTTGTTGGGCATAATAACCAAAATCTTCTGCGCCCATCCGTAACTCAGTTTCACTTACTTTATCTGCACCAAGATATTCGCCGGCTTTTTCCATTGCAGTAGCCGTAAGCCGCTCATTATTTAAAACAGAGGGATAACCAACGTCAATATGAAGATCAACTGTACCACCCATTGAGCTGACCAGTTCAGTACAGAGTTTTTTTATCAGATCATGAGCTTTAAAACGCCATACCTCATCCATTGCCCGGAAAGTGCCCATTAATTTTACTTCATTAGGAATAACGTTAGTTGTATTTCCTCCATTAAATGATGTAATAGAAAGAACAGATGGGTTAAAGGGATTATTATTTCTGCTGATGAGTTGTTGCAGCGCAATGATCAAATGCGAACTGATAAGGATAGGATCAACAGTTAAATGCGGAGAGGCAGCATGACCTCCTTTGCCTTTTACAGTGATATAGATCTCATCAGCACTGGCCATTACCTGTCCTCCGCGGAAACTTAGTTTGCCTGTGTCCATCATGGTATGTACATGCAGCGCCAGTATTCCTTGCGGTTTCGGGTTTTCCAATACTCCATCTTTGATCATTAAGGAAGCGCCACCGGGATTTTTTTCTTCCCCGGGCTGGAAGATGAGCTTTACTGTTCCTTCCCATTCATCTTTTAATTCCTGTAATATTTTTGCAGCACCTAAAAGACAGGTGGTATGCACATCGTGTCCGCAGGCATGCATCACACCTTCGTTTTTCGATTTATAGGGTACATCATTTTCTTCTTTGATAGGGAGAGCATCCATGTCTGCTCTTAATGCAATAATCCTCTTGTCAGGGTTTTTACCTTTTATCAAACCTACCACACCAGTTGTTGCTTTTACTTCGAACGGAATCCCAAATTCTTTTAATTTGTTTTGAACAAACTTTGAGGTCTCATATTCCTGGTAGCTTAATTCGGGATGTGCATGAAGATGATGCCTTATTTCAATAAATTCAGGCGCATATTTTTTGGCTAAAGCCTTGATTGTTGAATGCATGGTGCAAAAATAAACAAACCATTCTGTTAAGAAGAATGGTTTGTTACACTAAGTTTTAGTACCCGGTCAGAGGGAAAAATCTTCTTCTCCCGGTTTTGTTGGTTTTACTTCGATAACATCTTTCATAATAAAAACCCCTTTCGGAAAATATACATTCAATCTTTTCTGGTAGGCTTCCGCATCTTTGCGGTCTTTAAAGTTGCCTGCTTTTACTTTATAATAAGGTGACTGGTGCCATAGGTAGGCTTTCAGTTCAGGGAAATAAGTATACACTTTTGTTTTAGCAGCAATAGCTTCTTCCCGGTTATTTGTACTGATGATCATCAGGCGGAAACCTTTATCTGTTCTTCGGCCCGCCCGACTGGTCTCTTCATTGATCTGGGCCTGCTTTTTTACCAGCAAGTCCACCCGGGGATCTTTGTGAACAACTACATAGTTTGTATCAATACTATTTTTCCCGGTGGTGTCTTGCGCAAAGCTGTTTATTGTAAACAAGACTGTGGTCAATGCAAAAATGAATTTCATATGTGGCATAAGGTGCAAATATCTTACCAAAATTAGTAACCTCCTCCGGCCCCAGCGATATTTTCTACCGGGTGCCAGGTGGTTTTTATTTCCTGGGTATCCATAATGAAATAGGGTGATTGTCCTTCATCGGTATACCAGTTTATTTTATCATAGAAAAAAATACGTTTCAGATTAGTAGCTGACTTTTCCCGCATCATTTTCTGTGTATCAGAATTGTTTTCACAATAAATGGTTGCATTCACATCCATATGATCAACGAACCAGGAAGCCAGTTCTGATGGCTTGCCTGTTAAAATATTGACAACGCCACCGGGTAAATCAGATGAGTTCAGCACTTCTGCAAACGTAACGGCACAAAGTGGTTTTGTTTCCGAAGCTAAAACCACACAGGTATTGCCCCCGGCAATTACAGGCGCAATAACAGAGACAAATCCAAGCAAAGAATCACCCTGCGGTGCAATTACAGAAACAACACCGGTTGGTTCTGGCACAGAGAAATTAAAATGAGAAGAGGCTACCGGGTTTACAGCGCTGAAGAGTTGCTGAAACTTATCGCACCATCCGGCATAGTAGATGAGGCGATCAATAGCTAGGTTCACTTCTTTTTCGGCTTTTGCTTTGGTTGAATCCTGCTGTATCAGCTCATCAATGAATTGTGCTTTTCTTCCTTCCAGCATTTCGGCCATGCGGTATAGTATCTGTGAACGGTTAAATGCAGCCCTGCCACTCCAGCCACTTACGGCACCTCTCGCCGCTACAACAGCGTCTCTAAAATCTTTTCTGGAGCTGAGACATACGTTTGCCAGTTTTTTTCCGGCTGCGTTGGTAGGAAAATAATAGCGGCCTGATTCCGTTCTGGGGAATTGTCCGCCAATATAGATTTTATAGGTCTTCAACACTTCCAGTCTTTTGGCAGATGATTTTTTTTCTAATCCATTCTCACTGATACTGAGCGAAGATTTTTTAATTGCTTTTTCCATGCTTAAAAATTCAAAAGTTAAAAGCCAAAAGTAAAAAGGGTAGCTAATGTGTTTTTAAATTTTGACTTTTGATTTTTTACTTTCAGTTAAATAATATTAACATAAGCTGATAATCCATGCAATCCTCCCTCTCTTCCAAAACCACTTTCCTTATAGCCACCGAAAGGTGATGTGGGATCAAACTTGTTAAAGGTGTTGGCCCAAACCACACCGGCCCGCATACGCTTCGTCATATTGAAAATCTTAGAACCTTTATCTGTCCATACACCTGCACTTAATCCGTATGGACTATTATTGGCTTTCTCAATCACTTCATCATCCGTTCTGAATGTGAGAATAGCTAAAACAGGTCCGAATATCTCTTCCTGTGCAATACGATTACTTTGGGCCACATTCGTAAACAGGGTAGGGCGGCAGAAAAAACCTTTACCAGGCAGGCGGCAACTGCTTTCATACATGTCAGCACCTTCTTTTTTGCCAATACTTATGTATTTGTGAATTGTTTCTAATTGTGATCTTGAATTGATGGCGCCAATGTCTGTATTCTTATCTAAAGGATCACCTACGATCAACGATTCCAAACGGTCTTTTAGTTTGCGTATGACTTGTTTGGCTACTGATTCCTGCACATATAACCTTGACCCGGCACAGCAAACATGACCCTGGTTAAAAAAAATGCCATTGATAACACCTTCCACAGCCTGGTCAAGCGGGGCATCTTCAAAAATGATATTGGCAGCTTTGCCGCCCAGTTCTAATGTTGCTTTTTTATTGGTGCCGGCAATGGCCCGCTGAATTATTTTACCAACATCAGTGGAACCGGTAAAAGCAATTTTATTTACGTCAGGATGATTAACGATAGCAGCACCCGTGGCACCTGCACCTGTAATGATGTTTACCACACCCGGAGGTAAATCAGCTTCCTGAATTATTTCAGCCAGCTTTAATGCAGTAAGCGGAGTTGTTTCAGCGGGTTTTAATACAACTGTATTGCCGGTTGCTAAGGCCGGGGCAATCTTCCATGCAGCCATCAGCAATGGAAAATTCCAGGGAATGATCTGGCCTGCTACTCCTAAAGGTTCTGTTCTTCTGTTAGGGAATGCATATTCCAGTTTATCAGCCCAGCCTGCATAATAAAAGAAATGATTGGCAGCCGTAGGTACATCAAAGTCGCGGCTCTCCCGGATGGGTTTACCACCATCCAATGATTCAATAATGGCCAGTTCCCTTGCTTTTTCCTGCACCATGCGGGCAATTCGGAAAATATATTTAGCTCTTTCTTTAGCAGGTATCTTCTTCCACACTTTCTCATAGGCATTTCTTGCAGCAATCACAGCTTTGTTTACATCCGCTTCATTAGCATCAGCCACTTCACTCAGCTTTTCTTCATTTGCCGGGTTGATGGTATCAAAATATTTTTTACTCAATGGTTGCTTCCATTCACCATTAATAAACAGATCATATTGCTTATTGATCGTTGCAGCGCTTTTGCTCTCCGGCGCCGGCGCATAGCTCCAGCTGGTATCAAATTTTAGTTTGATAGTGTTGTTTTTTGTAGCTTTTTTCTTTTTTGTAACTGCCATTGTTTATTTATTTAGCCGACTGTAGTGCTGCTATTTACTTGCTGAAAACAAGTTGATCACTTCATGCCTTCGTAACGCTTTGGCGATTTCTCAGTTTAATAATTCTATCGATAAGATAAATTGAGAATATTATGAACTGAACCCACCTCATCCATCGTTTCTCCGGTACTTCCTCCCAAAATTTATAATAAATCATTATGGTTAAGTATGCAGTTAGCACTACTATTTGAATCCATAACCCATATGTTTTCCAGAACTTTTTCAGCATATTTCAGTTAAATGCGGATTTAAACTTTAATCAACCGAAAAATAATTTGCACTCTGATACAATCCTGTCTCCAGTTTCACAATCTGCATCAGCACATCATTCGCCAGGCTGCTGGCGCCAAACCGGAACCATTCATTATTCAACCAGTCTTCACCCAGTACCTCTTTTACCATCACTAAATAATGCAAAGCCAGTTTCGATTTGGAAATACCACCCGCAGGTTTCATCCCAATCATCTTGCCCGTTTTGTAATAAAAATCTCTTATTGCCTCCAGCATTACCAACGTAACAGGCATAGTGGCGGCTGGTTGTATTTTCCCTGTAGATGTTTTAATAAAATCTGCCCCCGCAAGCATCGCAATATCACTGGCCCGTCTCACTTTATCAAATGTGCCGAGTTCACCTGTTTCTAATATGACTTTTAACCTGGCTTCACCGCAGGCTTCTTTGATAGCTGCTATTTCATCAAACACAAAATTGTATTCTCCTGCATGGAATTTTCCGCGGCTGATAACCATGTCTACCTCATCAGCCCCTTCATTCACCGCATATTTTGTATCTCTTATTTTAATATCTCTCGGAGCCTGCCCGCTGGGAAAGGCGGTGGCTACAGATGCTACTTTTATTCCGGAATCACCCAGGGCTTTCTTTGCCACTTTTACCATGGAAGGATAAACACATATCGCAGCTACTGTAGGGATACCAGCTACCGCATCATGAGGATGCATGGCCTTATAACAAAGCTGTTTCACTTTACCATCAGTATCTTTTCCTTCCAGGGTGGTAAGGTCAATCATATTCAGTACCAGTTTCAACCCGTTCATCTTGGCTTCATTCTTAATACTGCGTTTGGTAAAACGGGAAGCTCTTTCTTCCACACCCACCTGGTCTATCCCGGGGGAAAGGCTAAAGCCTGCCTGTCCGGTAGGCAGGTCTGACAATACAATTTTATCCTTCGTTACAGGCATAATTCTGTTTTCTTGGTTTCAAAAGTAAAACTATTTACGTGGATTAATAGTGTGTAAATAATAAGTGTAACTCACTGAAAGGTAATTGCAATTTCCTCGTCAAAGGGACGGTTTCGGCCGCTCATCCCAATGATGCCGCCCGAACAAGTTTTTTGTGTAAAATCGTTTTTCGATAACTTTCATTAAAATCAAACAACTGTATGAGAAATCTGAAGAGGCTGGCCGGGGCAGGAGTTTTTTTGCTGCTCGCCTGTGCATCATTTTCCCAACCTACATTTCCGGAAAATGGTGTGGCCGATCCAAGACATGGACACTATGCCTTTACCAATGCCACCATTGTAAAGGATGCCGCCACCACACTTACCAATGCCACCCTGGTTATTAAGGATGGTAAAATCATTGCTGTCGGAACAGGATTAAAAACCCCGGCGGGTGCGGTAGAAGTGGATTGCAAGGGCAAATACATTTATCCATCCTTTATCGACCTGTATGCTGATTATGGTATTGTCCAGCCACAAAGACAAGGTGCCGGACAGTTTAATTTCAACCAGCAACCACAGTTAGAAACAGCGGTGAAAGGGGCTTATGGCTGGAACCAGGCCATTAAAAGTGATGCGGATGCATACAGGATGTTTGCAGTGGATGATACGAAAGCAAAGCCTCTTCGTGAAGCAGGTTTTGGAACGGTACTCTCTCATATCAGGGACGGCATTGCCAGGGGAACCGGTGCGGTGGTAACATTAGCTAATGAGAAAGAGAATTTTGTTATTGTTAAAGAAAAAGCTTCTGCTCACTATTCTTTTAATAAAGGAACTTCTACTCAAAGCTATCCGGGTTCTATGATGGGTATGATTGCACTATTGCGCCAGACTTACCTGGATGCACAATGGTACAAGACACAGCCACCTGCCGAAGGCCTTAATCTGAGTTTGAAGGCATGGAATGAAAACCAGGGACTGCCCCAGGTTTTTGAGGCAAATGATAAATGGAACAATTTAAGAGCTGACAGGATAGGTGATGAATTTGGAGTGCAATACATCATCAAGGCCGGGCAAAACGAATACCAGCGGATAAAGGAAATGAAGGCAACCAATGCTACTTTTATTTTACCACTTAATTATCCGCAGGCGCAGGATGTGGAAGATCCCAATGATGCAAGGTTTGTTTCACTTGGCGATATGAAGCACTGGGAACTGGCGCCAGCTAATGCATCTGCTTTTGAAAAGGCAGGAATTGCCTTTTGCTTAACTACTTCGGATCTGCGTACTGTAAGCCAGTTCTGGACAAACCTTCGCAAAGCAATGGAGTATGGGTTAAGTGAAAATAAAGTGATGGAAGCATTGACAAAAACTCCTGCTACGGTGATGGGTATCTATGATAAAGTGGGTAGTCTTGATGCAGGCAAGCTTGGGAATTTCTTAATTACCAACGGCCCCCTCTTTAGCGAGAAAACAATTATTCTGCAAAACTGGGTGCAGGGCATAAAGTACACAGTAAAAGAAGATGCTGCCAGTGTAGCCGGTACTTATACTTTGGCTGTTACCACTCCTGCAGGAAAAGAAACTTATACACTCGATGTAAAAAATGCGAGCAGTGTAACTATGTATGCAAAAGATACATTGAATTCCAAATTCAGTTTTGATGGTAAGCAAGTAAAGATCAGTTATGCGCCTATAGTACGTCGTCAAAGACCTGCAATGAATCCCGGTCAAATGCCCGATACGACACGCAGACCCGGTGGTGGTTTTCCCGGAAGAGGCGGTGCAGCAGTTGATCAAACACTGCCTGTAACTGCTACAAGATTAAGTGGAATCAGCAGTGGCACAGAATGGAGTGGTACGGGTACTGATTCTTTGGGCAACCCTTTAACATGGACAGCCAGCCTCGTAAAGGCAGCTGAAGTAAAACCGGATAGTGTGAAGAAAAAGGATGTTCCAGTTGTTGGTAAAATAACATATCCGTTGGAGCCGTTTGGATGGGATGAAGATCA
This sequence comes from Chitinophagaceae bacterium, assembly GCA_044221225.1. GTDB lineage: Bacteria > Bacteroidota > Bacteroidia > Chitinophagales > Chitinophagaceae > JJ008. Next base: position 63,273 of record JBGAPQ010000015.1, on the reverse strand, counting down.
GCAGCCAAAGCAGGAAAACATCCTTATTAAAAATGCAACCGTATGGACGAATGAAAGTGAGGGAGTATTGGAAAACGCAGATGTATTAATTAAGAATGGAAAAATTGCAGCAGTAGGCAAAAACATAACTGATGCGGCAGCAAGAGTGATTGATGGTACCGGTAAGCATGTTACTGCAGGTATTATTGATGAGCATTCACATATAGCCGCTGCGTCTATTAACGAAGGAGCCCAGTCAGTTACTTCTGAAGTAAGAATCTCAGATAATTTAAATCCTGATGATGTAAATATCTATCGCCAGTTAAGTGGCGGGGTTACCAGTTCTCATATTCTGCATGGTTCTGCCAATGTTATCGGTGGGCAAACACAATTGATTAAACTTCGCTGGGGCGCTAATGATGATGATTTGAAATTCAAAGGCTGGCCGGGCCAGATAAAATTTGCATTGGGAGAAAATGTAAAGCGTTCCAATTTTAATATTCCCGGAGGTAATAATCGTTATCCTGATACAAGGATGGGAGTGGAGCAGGTGCTGATCGATGCATTTACCAGGGCTAAGGATTACCAGAAAGCATGGAAAGAGTATAATACAGCTAAAGAAAAACTGATCAAAGAAAAAAAATCAACCGCATCATTAGTAGTGCCACGCCGTGATCTTGAATTGGATGCACTGGTTGAAATTTTAGAGAAAAAACGTTTCATTACCTGCCATTCTTATGTGCAAAGTGAGATTAATGGCGCAATGAAAGTGGCAGAACAAATGGGATACACGGTTAATACGTTTACCCATATTCTTGAAGGCTATAAAGTGGCAGATAAAATGAAAAAACATGGTTCATTTGCCTCTACCTTCTCTGACTGGTGGGCTTATAAGATGGAAGTGGAAGATGCTATTCCTTATAATGCAGCGATTATGCAGAAAGTCGGATTAACAGTTGCGATTAACAGTGATGACGCAGAAATGGCAAGAAGGCTGAACCAGGAAGCGGCCAAGATTGTAAAATATGGTGGGGTGACAGAGGAAGAAGCATTGAAGATGGTAACGTTGAATCCGGCTAAAATGCTGCATGTGGATGATAAAGTGGGAAGCCTGAAAGCAGGTAAGGATGGAGATGTGGTATTGTGGAGCGATCATCCGCTTAGCATTTATGCCAAATCGTTGTATACAATTGTTGATGGTACCATATACTTTGACAGGCAGAAGGATGAGCAGCTGCAAAAGGATATAGATGCAGAAAGACTTCGCCTGGTGAGAAAATTGAATGGTGAAAAAAGAAGTGGTGCACCAACTATTCCGGCACAACCCACCTACCAGATCATGCATACCTGTCACGACCATGGGCATAGTCATGGATTACTGGTGATTGATGCAGATGATATTACTAACGAATAAAACCAACACAATGCGAAAAATAATTTTAGCCATAACAGCCTTCTTCACCGTCGCAGTAAATGCACAAGAAACTGTGCTTCCAGCGAAGGAGCAGAAAGGACTAATGTTCATAAAGAATGCCACCATACATGTAGGTAATGGCAAAGTGATCGAGAATGGAACAATTAAGATAAAGGATGGGAAAATTGAAGAAGTAGGGACAAACTTACCTATTCCTGCAGATGATGTTAAAGTGTTTGATGTAAAAGGTAAACATGTATATCCCGGGTTGATCTTGTCAACAAGTAATCTTGGTTTGTCAGAAATTAACTCTGTCAGAGCTACCCAGGATGCAAGAGAGATCGGGGATATGAATACGAGTGTCCGGGCTATTGTAGCGTATAATTCGGATTCGAAGGTTATTAATACGCTTCGGTCAAATGGTGTGCTGCTGGCCAATGTGGTACCACAAGGAAATTTTGTAGCTGGTTCTTCTTCTATCGTTCAATTGGATGCCTGGAATTGGGAAGATGCAGCGTATAAAACAGATGCAGGAATGCATGTCTATATGCCATCATTGCTGGCTCGTCCGGGTGGTGGAAGATTTGGTGGCGGCGGTGGAGGAGCCGGGCCACAGGCGCCTGCATCTGATCCTGTAAAAGAAGGACTGGAGAAGATTGAAGGATTAAAATCTTTTTTCAAAGAAGCCAAAGCCTACCATGCTGCACCTGCACATGAAGAAACAAACCTGAAGTTTGAAGCAGTGAAGGGATTGTTCAACAAAAGTCAAAAACTGTATGTCCACGGAAATACAGTAAAACAAATACTGGTGGCGCTGGATTTTGTAAAAGAGTTTGGGTTTGATGTAGTGATCGTTGGTGGCAGTGAAAGTTACCAGGTGGCTGACCTGCTGAAGCAAAATAATGTTTCAGTGATTTTGCAGCAGCCACATAGCCTGCCTACTGCTTCGGATGATGATGTTGACCAGCCATATAAAACAGCAGCTGCCCTGCAAAAGGCCGGTGTACTATTTGCTATTTCTGATGATGATGCACAAACAAGGGGTCGTAACCTTCCGTTCAATGCAGGTACTGCTGCAGCATATGGTTTAACAAAAGAAGAAGCCCTGGCGGCTATCTCCCTAAATGCAGCAAAGATCATGGGGGTAGCAGACAAGGCCGGAAGTATTGAAGCTGGTAAGGATGCCAACATAGTAGTAAGTGAAGGTGATTTACTGGATATGCGTACCAGCAATGTAACCGATGCTTTTATCCAAGGAAGAAAAATTGATCTTACGGATAAACACAAACTGCTGAATGAAAGATACGAGCAGAAGTACGAACTGAAGCCCAAGAAAGGGTTTTGATAAATATGTATTAACAGGAGTGACGGATGAATGATTAATCATTCATCCGTTATTTTCTTAATTAGGATTGTGATTATGAGAATCGTTGTGATCATTTAAATCAATATGTTCGCCACAATTGGGGCAACGATGTGTTTTTTTCATTCTTGTAAGCCTGATTTCTTCCAGGAAACCTGCGGTGATTATACCCGCAGGTAATGCAAAAAAAGCAACGCCGGTCAGCATAACAACCATCGCCATCGCTTTTCCCAGATAGGTCATAGGGTACATATCTCCATAACCGGTTGTGGTTAATGTAACCACAGCCCACCAGATTGTGGCGGGAATGCTGGTGAATTTGTATTTATTTACAGGGTGAAGATGTTCTGCAAAATATAGGGCACAGGAAGCAATGATGATCAGGAAAATAACCAAAACAAGGCTTAATAATAATTCATTGAAACGCTTTTTGAAAACATTAGTGATCATGTGTGCCGATTTCATATAGGCAGTAAGCCTGAACAGGCGGAAGAAACGAAGTAAGCGGAGCATTCGTAATACACGGAGATCAAAACCAATGATTGCATGGAGATAGAAGGGAAGTATGGCCAAAAGGTCGATCAGCGCAGCAGGTGACAGCATATATCTGAACCTGCCCCAGAAGCTATGCTTATATTTTTCTTCGTGGTTGCTGCTCCAGACCCGCATAACATATTCTATTGTAAAAATGATGACAGAAATAAGGTCGAAATAGTAGAAGAATTGCTGCTCATGGTATTCATCATGATAAGTTGGTACGGTTTCAAGCATTACTGCTATTACATTCAGTATAATAAGGGCAATGATAAAAATATTGATGATCTTGTCCCAGCGTTTATCACCTACTATTTCAGGGTGCAGCAGCCCATGCACTTTCTTTTTGGTGCCCTTGTACATATTACCTTCGGGTTTTGGTCATTCTAAAGATAAAATAAATCCCTTTGCATTAACGCAAAGGGATTCATTATTAGCCAAAGGCTAATATGTTAATTGAGAATGTTATGCGTCCTTACCGTGACAATGTTTATATTTTTTACCACTTCCGCAGGGGCAAGGATCATTGCGTCCTATTTTAGGACCGACAGTTACAGGTACCAATTTATCTTTTTCATTGGCAGCATAGTCTTCCCCGGCGGCATCCACTTCCTCCTTGTTGGCTTTCATCTTGCTCATATCTGTTTTTTGCTGGCGGCCCTCTTTCAATGGTGCGTTCTCTTGCTGGATGGGGATGGAAGAATGGCTAAGGAATGAAACAATATCTTTGTTTACATCGGCATTCATATTGCGGAACTGATTGTAAGCTTCCATCTTGTAAATAACCAGTGGGTCTTTTTGTTCCAGGTAAGCTGTCTGTACACTCTGTTTCAGATCATCCATTGCCCGCAGGTGCTCTTTCCATGAGTCATCAATCACCGCCAGTGTAATAGTTTTTTCAAGTGAATTTGTCAATTCAGTTCCATTTGTACTGAGTGTTTTGGCAAGATTAGTTAAAACATTCAGGCCCTTGCGTCCGTCGGTAAATGGCACTACTACATTTTCTATATGGCTGCCCTGTGTCAACCTTATATTTTTGAAAACAGGAATGGCCTGCTTCTGAATATCTGTTTTATGTTGGTTATATCTTTCGGTTGTTTCAGTATAAAGATGATCGGTCAGCTTGTTTAAATCAGCTTTCTTAAATTCCTCTTCAGCAATGGTCGTATCTAACCCAAAGTTGACGATACAAGCCATTTTAAATCCTTCAAAATCTTCCTGCTCACGGAATGAGCTTACGAGACCTTCTGCCAGCGCAGAGAAGGAAGTGTCAATATCCAATGCAAGACGTTCTCCGAATAAAGCATGATTACGTCTTTTGTAAACTGCATTACGCTGCATATTCATCACATCATCATACTCCAGCAAACGTTTACGTATACCAAAGTTGTTTTCTTCCACCTTTTTTTGTGCCCGCTGGATACTGTTGCTGATCATGCTGTGCTGTATCACATCACCTTCTTTGTATCCGAGTTTATCCATCAGCGAAGCAATACGTTCACTACCGAACATCCGCATCAGGTCATCTTCCAGAGATACATAGAATTGCGATGAACCGGGATCACCCTGGCGACCGGCACGGCCACGCAATTGCCTGTCTACACGACGGCTTTCATGTCTTTCGGTACCAATGATAGCCAGGCCACCTGCTTCTTTTACACCGGGACCTAGTTTAATATCTGTACCACGACCAGCCATATTGGTGGCAATAGTAACGGCGCCTGCCAATCCGGCTTCGGCTACCACCTGTGCTTCTTTTGCATGTTGTTTTGCATTCAATACATTATGCGGGATCTTTTTTTGTTGCAACATCCTGCCAAGTAGCTCACTTACTTCAACGGAAGTAGTACCTACAAGACAGGGACGGCCGGCATTGCGGAGGTTTTCTATTTCGTCAATAACAGCTTTATATTTTTCCCTTTTTGTTTTATAAACGAGATCTTGTTTATCGTCCCTGACCATTTTCAGGTTGGTGGGTACATTTACCACATCCAGTTTATAAATGCTCCATAACTCAGCGGCTTCTGTTTCCGCAGTACCCGTCATACCAGCCAGCTTATGGTACATACGGAAGTAGTTTTGTAAAGTAATGGTGGCATAGGTTTGTGTAGCCGCTTCGATCTTTACATTCTCTTTTGCCTCCAGGGCCTGGTGCAACCCATCACTGTAACGCCTGCCTTCCATGATACGGCCTGTCTGTTCGTCTACAATTTTAATGGCGCCATCTATGATTACATATTCCACATCTTTGGCAAAAAGGGTATATGCTTTCAGTAATTGTTGTACGGTGTGAATACGATCTGCCTTTTGTGCATAATCGTTCAGCACAGTTTCTTTTTGCTGCAATTTTTCATCAGCGGTAGCTGCGCTTTTTTCCACTTCAGCCAGCTTTACTCCAATATCGGGCAATACGAAAAAATCTGGGTCTTCTCCTGTTTTGGTGATCAGGGTCAGGCCTTTATCAGTAAGTTCTACTGAGTTATTTTTCTCATCAATATGGAAGAGCAGTTCTTCATCTACAATATGCATATTGCGCTGCTGATCCTGCAGATAAAAATTTTCTGCCTTTTGCATTTTTACTTTTACACCCGGTTCACTCAGGTATTTAATAACAGGGCCATATTTGGGTAAACCGCGGAATGCCCTGAATAAATAAAGACCACCGGTTTTAGGATCATCATCACCTTCTGCAAAACGTTTTTTAGCTTCATTCAGGCAGTTACGTATAATTCTTTCCTGCTCTTGCACCAGTTGCTGAATCCTCGGCTTATGAATGTGAAACTGCTGATCTTCGCCTTTGGGGACAGGTCCGGAAATGATTAAAGGGGTTCTTGCATCATCAATCAATACAGAATCTACTTCATCTACCATAGCGTAATGGTGTTTACGCTGTACCATTTCTTCAGGAGTATGAACCATATTATCCCGCAGGTAATCAAAGCCAAATTCATTGTTGGTCCCGTAAGTTATGTCGGCGAGATACGCATTTCTTCTTTCTTCGCTGTTGGGCTGGTGTTTGTCAATACAATCAACCGTAATGCCCAGCCATTCAAAAATAGTTCCGTTCCATTCCTGGTCACGGCGGGCCAGGTAGTCATTCACTGTTACAATATGTACACCTTCTCCGGGTAATGCATTCAGGTAGGCAGGTAAAGTAGATACTAACGTTTTACCCTCACCGGTAGCCATCTCTGAAATCTTTCCCTGGTGCAATACAATACCACCGATCAGCTGTACATCATAATGTACCATGTTCCAGGTAACCTGCCCGCCGGCAGCAGTCCAAATATTCTTAAATATGGATTTGTCACCATCAATGGTTACATACTCTTTTTTAACACTCAGGTCTCTGTCAAGCTGTGTGGCGGTAGCAACGATTTCTGCATTTTCTTTAAAACGGCGTGCTGTTTCTTTTACAACTGCAAAGGCTTCCGGCAGAATGGCTTCCAGGGCTTCTTCAATTTTTTTGTCCCTGTCTTTCTTTAGTTTATCTACTTCCTGGTAAATGCTGTCTTTCCCAAGTAAATCGTTAAAAGGTAAGGCTTCCGCCGCCGCATTTTTTTCGGCAATTTCTGTATCTATTTCATTCAGATGGTCTTTGATGCGCTGGCGAAACTCTTGTGTTTTATTGCGAAGCTGATCATTATTCAGCGATTGATAAGAAGTAAAAAAATGGTTGATTTTGGCAACATAGGGTTCAATCTTCTTAACGTCTTTTTCCGACTTACTGCCGCCAAAAATTTTTGAAATAAAACCAAGCATGGTTGATATGATTAATATTACTGATTAAGAACCTATTGGCTTGTCAAAAAGGGTGCTACAAAACTGTTCTGAGCCATTTTGACATAGGGCGGCAAAGATAAGTCTTAGTTCGGAGTTTGTTTTCTGCCTTTTTGAGGAGGAACAGGCGGTAAAACAACGCTTAAAAGAACTGAAACAGGTTTTGTTATTCTGTGCTTAACGTATCTTGCCGGGCTAATCAATCATTACGGAAATTGCCATGAAGAAGCTTTGGGCTGCATTTGTAATACTGTCAACTTTCCCTTTATTCTCTTGTACTCAAAAAGATAAAAAGGCCGTCGATATTCGTGTCGAAAATTTATTTTTTGATTACCAGTTGTCCGCAGAGGAGGGTGATGATAATCTTACCGTGCTGATCCGTTTCAGGGATGGTGCGGATGGAGATGCGCTTACTCTTCCTGCCAATACTTCCATTTTCCTGGACGGAGAAATGCTTACACCGGACAGTGCCAAAGGAACAGGCACTTTTTATGAACTGCATAAACCTATCGGCATTTTTGCAGGGAAACATATGCTGCTGTTTGTTGATGATGAAAACAACGAGTACAAACAGGAATTCACATTTCAGCCGCTAACGCTAAGCACTTATATACCTGATACTGTTCAACGAAATGATTTGCAACTCGAACTTACAGGTCTCGAATCCAAGGATTATGTCAGGATCATGGCTACGGATACTTTATTTACCAGCGAGGGTATCAACAGGCTGGATACCGTCAAAAATGGCCAGTTGAAAATATCGGCGGATGATTTAGGTAAATTGGTCAACGGCCCTGTACAACTGGAACTGATAAGAGAGTATGAAATCCCGGTGGAAAAGGGCACAGATGCGGGCGGGAAAATGGCTATTACTTACAGGATAAGACGGGAGTTTATTCTCAAAGATTAAGCTGAGATAGAATGATTTGCACAAGTAAGTAACACAATGACAAAACGGAGGCTTTTATTTTAAATGGGCTATGGATTTTTAGTCCCCAGACCATACCTTTGCGGCCAATTCAAGAAAGGCTATGGCAGGTCAGTTAAAAGAGGTTCGTAACCGCATCAAATCAGTACAAAGCACACAGCAAATCACCAAAGCAATGAAAATGGTGAGTGCTGCCAAACTACGCCGGGCACAAGATGCTATTATACAGATGCGTCCTTATGCACAGAAATTGCAGGAAATGCTAAGTAATATTGTGAGTAATAGTGAAAGCGGAGCAGGTATGTCTTTGGCAGCAGAACGTCCGGTAGAAAAAGTGTTGCTGATTGTACTAACCAGTGACCGTGGCCTTGCCGGTGCTTTCAATGCAAATATTATAAAGCTGGCTAAAACAACTATTGCGGAAAAATATGCCAGCCAGCATAAGAAAGGGAATGTTACCATCTGGAATATTGGAAAGAAGGGATATGAGAACTTTATAAAAAATAATTATAAAGCTTCTGATACCTATAAAGATATTTTTCACCATCTCAGTTTTGGGAATGTACAAAAAGCTGCACAGGCTGCTATGACGGCATTTGAAAACAAAGAGTATGATGTGGTGGAAGTAATTTACAGTCAGTTTAAAAATGCTGCAACGCAACGTTTTGTGGTGGAGAGATTCTTGCCTGTTCCTAAAGTGGAGAACCTGCCTGGCGGCAAGCAGGGAAAGCCGGCTATGAAAGCAGATTTTATTTATGATCCGTCAAAAGACCAATTGATTGCTGAACTTATGCCAAAAATCCTCAACACCCAATTATATAAAGCCATACTGGACTCTAACGCTTCTGAACATGGCGCCAGGATGACGGCAATGGATAAAGCCAGTGAGAATGCAAACGAAATGCTCCGATCACTGAAAATCTCTTATAACAGAGCAAGACAGGCTGCGATTACCACAGAATTAACAGAAATTGTTAGTGGTGCGGCGGCATTGCAAGGATAATTATGCTCCATATTGGTATTTGGTCTGGTTATTGATTTCGTCTTCATTATAAGATGAATATATACTTAATGGAAGGCAATGGGCATACATAATCATTAGGTGAATAAAGGATAATAAAATTGCTTGGAATGTGAATAACCTGTTTTGACCTCATTACTCATTATCACTATTTTGCCCTTCTGTTACAATTTTTAGACCCTATTTGACTAATGTGATAACTATGACTGATATTACAACACTTATACCACACATTGAAGCACTGATCTTTGCCAGCGATAAACCATTAACTACCCTGGAAATAACTGAGTTGGTAAATAATGCCTTTGGTTTCATGGAAGATAAAATTTCATTGGATCAGGTAGAAGCTGCAATTGAAGGTATTACGGAAAAATATGCCTCGGAATTTTACCCTTTTGAGATGAAGCAAAGTGGAGGTGGATGGCAATTTCTGACCAAAAAAGATTTTCATAAAACTATAGCCCAGTTAAATGGCGATAAATTTCTGAAACGGCTTTCTGCCGCTTCTCTGGAAACACTGGCTATCATCGCTTATAAGCAACCCGTAACTAAAGGAGAGATAGAAGCTATCCGTGGGGTAAGTTCAGATTACGCTGTTCAGAAGTTACTGGAGAAAGAACTTATTATCATTACAGGCCGCAATGAAAAATTACCAGGCCACCCACTGGTGTATTGCACTTCCAAAAATTTCATGGATTACTTTGGAATCAATTCAGCCGACGATCTTCCAAAGATCAGGGAAGTACTGGCTGAACAACTAATTGAACCCACAGTGATGAGGGAAATAAACACGGAAGAAGATATATCTCTGAAAAATGAGGATGCTGAAGGTAATGAGGAAACAGAGGCGCTGGCTGTTACTGAAGGGGGGGAACTGATTGTTAATAATGAGCAGGGAGAAGGAGAGGAGAGTTAATTATACTTTTTAAACTGTTTTATTAATAGTGGCTCAGTAATCTTCTGAGCCACTTCTTTTTTATCTTCGCTGATCTATGTCCCAACAACTTTCCAACGAACATCTTGCAGCATTAGCCAATAAGTACGGCACCCCATTGTATGTCTATCATGCAGAAAGGATAAAAGAGCAGTATGATAAACTGCTTACATCCTTTGCCGGTACGGATGCCCGGTTCTTTTATGCATGCAAAGCGCTTACTAATATCAACATCATCCGCTATATAGGCAGTCTTGGGTGCAACATTGATTGCAGCTCTATTAATGAAGCAAAACTTGCAGTATTAGCGGGATTTGAATCGGAGAATATCCTTTATACCTCAAACAATATTGCTTTTGAAGAAATTGAAGAGGCGCAGCGGATGGGCATTCATATTAATATTGACAGTATTTCAAATCTCAGAAAATTTGGAAAAAAATTCAGGCATAGTTATCCGGTTGGCATCAGGTTAAGGCCTAACATTATGGCAGGAGGGAATCTGAAAATATCCACCGGCCATTCAGACAGTAAGTTTGGTGTGCCATTGGAAGATATTGAGGAAGTATTGCAGGTAATAAAAGAAACAGGTTTGTTTATCCGCACCCTGCATATTCACACCGGCAGTGAAATAAAAGATGTGGAAGTGTTTGCAAAAGGTATTGAGGTTTTATTTGAAGCAGCGGCGCATTTCCCGGAACTTGAAGTAATTGATCTGGGCGGCGGGTTTAAAGTACCTTACAAGCCGGGGGAAGAAGGTACCGATATTGAATTATTAGGAAAAAAAGTGAAAGAAGAATTTGAATGGTATGAGAAGAAATATGGCCGTCATCTGCAAGTGTGGTTTGAGCCGGGAAAATATATCGTAAGCGAAGCGGGTTATTTTATTGCCAGGGTAAATGTATTAAAACCTGCCGGTGATGTATTATTTGCCGGAGTAGATACAGGGCTAAACCACCTGATACGTCCGATGTTTTATGGGGCCTATCATGAAATTGAAAACATTTCAAACCCTGAAGGAGAAAAGAGGAGGTATAATGTAGTAGGTAATATCTGTGAGACAGATACATTTGCCGAAAACCGTTTATTGCCTGAGATACGGGAAGGGGATTATCTTGTATTCCGTAATGCCGGCGCCTATTGTTTCGAAATGTCTTCACATTACAACGCAAGGTTTAAACCGGCAGAAGTGCTGGTAAAGGATGGCAGGGATCTTCTCATAAGAAAAAGAGATGAACTCGGCGATTTGCTGAAAGGTCAGATAGAAACAGATTTGTAAAATTTATTGAAATAATTTTACAGTAACGGTTGTTGTTGTTTTGGAAGTTACCGGAACTGTGCCGAAAGGTGTTTCGGTATTGCCGTTTGAATCAGTCGTACTTGTTTTTTCTTTGATTACCCCATTCAGTTTATCGATAATAATTTTCCCGGTTGATTTATTATTCATAGTTGTGGTGGTTTCGCTACCCATCATTTCTGCTTTGGTGACAGATATTGAATTAGTGGTAAAATCCACCACAATTGTAGTATCAGTAATTGCCGCAATCGTGTAGGCGGTATTATATTTTTCAGTAATAGTTTCTCCAGATTCTGTCCAGGAGTCGCCCATATTCACCCCGCCTTCTTTTTCCGGTATCACCTTGAAAAAACTGGCTTTCCCTTCTCTGGGAGGTTGCACAAGGTCCACCACATCTTTCATCATACTGCTGATGATGGCCATCCGGTTATCACTAGTGGCAGTATTGAAACTGTCAGGCATTGCCAGCAATACTTTGCCATAGGGGTCAATGATCATATCATACTTTTTGTCCAGCAATTCTTTGACGGGTTTTCCGAGTTGCCCATTCAGGTCTTTGGGTATATCAGAATCAAAAGACTGCTTTTGTCCCATTCCGTTAAATGAAAAAGTAATGCGTTTTACGGTATGATTTAGGGTATGGTTATTATCTGTGGTGTTAGTCACTTTGTAAGCATGAGTGCCGCTGGCATCCACATTAAAATCAATGGCCTGGCCCATTGCCTGTTGGGCAATGGTGGTCTTTGTCTGCAAAACTATTTCAAAAGTCTGTGCCTGTTGAAATTTTAAGCGGCCGTCTGCCTGTTGAGCTTGCAGGGTATCAACTGTCATCAGTAATGTTAGCGATGCGAATATTTCTTTTAGCATTTGAGAGGGGGGAGGTTTTCAGAAATTAGCAATATGCAAAGTTGACGATTCTGCATCATAAACGTTGCAGTCCGGTGGAAAAATAATTCTTAGTAAAGCCTGCTTTTCTGCAGCTTATTTCATCCTATCTTACTACTTTTAAAATAGCATTTTAACTTTAAACTTTTTTCTATGCCAATAAGAATGACTGATGACCCCGTAGATCCTAACCAACAGGATGACAGTGGAGGTGGTGGTGGAGACCGGCCTAATTTTCCAGGTGGAGGTGGAGGACTTACATCTCTGCTGCCTTTGTTGCTGGGTTTATTTAAAGGGAAAGGGATTATTATATTATTAGTTCTGGCTGTTGGAGCCTATTTTATTTTAGGCAAAAGTGGTGGAGGGTGTAATGTGGCACAGGTAGCTTCCTTGTTTTCAGCAAGCGGTTACAATTTCGATCCGGCTGAATTTAATAAAGCTTCCGTATATGAGGGTCTGGAAGATAATGCCGGAAAAAATCCATTGCCTGAGGCAGTATCCCTGCTGCGCTTTGCGCCCGACAGGGAAAACCAGGGTCAGCAAGGCAGCTGCGTAGCCTGGAGTAGTGCATACGGGGCACAAACTATATTGACTGCAGCAGCCACAGGAGCTGATCCGAATACAATCCGGTTTAGCCCCGCATATTTATATAACCAGATAAGACTCGAAGGTTGTCAGGGATCTTATCTGCAACGGGCCATGGAAGCTATGCAGAAAAATGGTGGTGTGCCCCTTAGCCAGTACCCCTATACCGACCAGGATTGTGAGAGAGAGCCTACTTCTGTTGATGTGCAGACCGGAAGGCAAAATGTGATTCATGGATTTACAAGAATTACCAATGGCGATAATATCAATGAAATAAGTGTAAGAGGTATAAAAGAGCATCTGGCTAAAAATGCACCTGTAGCAATTGGTATGATGGTGGGGCAAAGTTTTATGCAAAGCATGATGGGCCAGGAATTATGGGAACCAAGCGGTATGGATGCATCGCAGATGGGAATGGGTGGCCATGCAATGTGTGTGATTGGATACGATGACAGAAAATTTGGTGGGGCCTTCCAGATTATGAACAGTTGGGGCCCGGAATGGGGCAAGAATGGTGTGGCATGGGTAAGATATGGTGATTTTAAAAATTATGTAAGAGAAGCTTACGGCATCGACCCGTTACCGAAAAGAAGTAACGTAGCAAATATTCCCCTGGAGTGTAATATAGGCCTTGTAAAAAATGACGACAAACAAAACATTGCATTGCGGGTGGCTGGTGGCAATTTATTTCAAACTGTAACATCAATCAAAGTTGGCACCCGGTTTAAAATGTCTGTCGAAAATGCCACAGAATGTTATATCTATGTTTTTGGGCAGGAAGTGGATGGCAGCAGCTTTGTTTTGTTTCCTTACCTGAAACCGGGTGAAACCGTTTCTAAACATTCACCTTATTGTGGTATTACCGGTTATCGTTTGTTTCCCAGGGCCCAATCTCTTGAGGCTGACAGCATTGGTACCAAAGATTATATAGCGATTGTGGTAAGTAAAGATGAACTGGATTATAATCGTATCAACCAGGCGATCAGCCAAAGTCGTCAATCTACTTATGCCGGTAAAGTAAATGAAGCGTTGCAGGGCATATTAATTCGTTCAGCCCGGTTTAATAACACCAATGACGGAAGAATTTATTTTAAAGTGGATGCGAATGATAACAAAGCGGTGGCCACTATTGTAGCATTTGATAAGCAATAATCCGGCAGGAAATGAATCACCACTCAGAAGAATTCATTAAACGTATGAAACATCCTGTTAAGTTCAGGATGTTTCTGTTTTTTAAATTACCTGCTGCTTATTTTGCAGGCGTCAGGGTCAGGGAAATTGATGAGAAAAGATGTGTGACGACTGTTCCCTATAAGTGGTTATCGCAAAATCCTTTTCGGTCTACCTATTTCGCCTGTCTCAGTATGGCTGCGGAAATGAGTACAGGAGCATTGGCAATGGTGCATCTTTATAAGATATACCCGCCTGTCTCTATGCTGGTGATAAAAGTGGAGTCTGAGTATTTTAAAAAAGCAACAGACAAATCATCTTTCATTTGTGAAGATGGATCATTATTCAGGAAAGAAATAGAGGAAACGATTGCTACCGGTGAAGCAAGGATGGTTAGAGCAAAATCAGTTGGTTACAATAAGGCAGGTGAGCGGGTAGCAGAGTTTTATATTACATGGTCATTAAAAGTAAAATCAGGAAAATGAAAATTGCATTTCATGGCGCTGCCAGAACTGTAACGGGTTCAAAGCACATACTTACATTAAAAAACGGGAAAAAAATTCTGCTTGATTGTGGTATGTTCCAGGGGTTGGGCAAGGAAACAGATTTGCTGAACAGGCAGTTTGGGTTTGACCCGGCAGCAATTGATGTAATGATTCTTTCTCATGCACATATTGATCACAGCGGGCTTATTCCAAAACTCATCAAAGATGGTTTTAGGGGAAGAATATTCTGTACACATGGCACCATGGAGCTGGCATCAGTGTTGTTGGAGGATTCAGCAGAAATACAGGAAGATGATGTGAAATATATTAATAAGAGAAGAGCAGCTTCCGGTCAGCCTTACCTTAAGCCTCTGTACATGGTTGATGATGCAAAAAAAGCTGTTGATTTTTTTGAAGAGGCCGATTACGGAAAATGGTTTGATGTAACCGATGGTGTTCAGGCAATGTTCTCAGATGCGGGTCATATCATTGGCAGTGCCTGTGTAAATCTGAAGATAAATGAGAACGGTAAAGAAACCTATATCACTTTCAGTGGTGATATTGGCCGTTATCGGGATGCTATTCTGAAATCTCCTGAAACATTTCCACAGGCAGATTTTATTATTATGGAATCTACCTATGGAAACAGCCTGCATGATAACCATGCCACCACCCCGGATATGTTGCTGCGATGGATAGAAAAAGCCTGCTTGCAAAAAAAAGGAAAGCTGATCATGGCGGCCTTCAGTGTAGGCCGTACTCAGGAAATATTATATTCACTCAATCAACTGGAGTTGGAAAACCGTTTGCCCGATCTGGATTACTATGTAGACAGCCCCCTGAGTGTGGAAGCCACAGAAATCATAAAGAAATATCCAGGTTATTTTAATAAAACAATTCAGCGTATTATGAAAGAGGACAAAGATCCTTTTTCATTTGCAGGATTGCGTTATGTAAAAAATGTTGAACAGTCAAAGTTGCTCAACTTTCAAAACGGTCCGATGGTGATTATATCCGCCAGTGGTATGGCCGATGCAGGAAGAGTAAAGCATCATATCAGTAATAATATTGAAAACAGTCATAATACCATTTTGCTGACAGGTTATTGTGAACCAAGATCATTAGGAGGAAGATTATTGTCAGGCGATAAAGAAGTCAGCATATTCGGAGTAATGCATGAAGTGCATGCAGAGATTGGTTCAATTCGCAGTATGAGTGCTCATGGTGATTATGAAGATATGAGCCAATGGCTGGCCTGTCAGAATCCTAAGCAGGTTAAAAAATTATTCCTGGTACATGGAGAATATGAAGTTCAGCAGGACTTTAAGCGACGTCTGGTTCAAAAAGGATATCTGGATGTGGAAATCCCGGAGCCGCATTTCGAGATTGGTCTTGGTTAGCACTCTTTTAGTGTCTGACACTGACAGCTGTAACTTTAGAGGTAGTGAATTATAACAAAATTCATTTCCCTCATTTAGCCAAAATGGCTATTTTTGCCGCCCGTTGCCGGGGTAGCTCAGCTGGTTAGAGCATCGGATTCATAACCCGAAGGTCGGCAGTTCAAGTCTGCTCTCCGGTACAATAAGGACTCTGTATTAACCAGGGTCTTTTTTTATTAAAGCAGTATTTCAGAATGATAAGCGCTGCCTAAAAACATAATGTTTCTTATACAGCAGAAAATAGAAATATATTTATTAATTATCTTGGCTGCTGAATTCAATAATTTACAGTGATCAAAAAAAACAAAGATGAAAGATAAGAAGCCGGTTTTTGATAAAGTGGCGGCAATGCTTGCCGCACTGAATTTTACAGTGATAAATAAAGATGATGCCCGGCCATGGGGTGGATTTTATGTAATTGATGAAAACCAGGCTGCAAAATTTGCTCAGTATTATTTTCCGGATGAAAATGCTGATGCACTGAAAATTACTAATAAACTCAGCCCCAAAATTCTGATAGTGGCTCCTCAAAAAAGGCTTAGCTGGCAATATCATCATCGACGTGCAGAAATATGGAAATGCATTAAGGGAACAGTGGGAGTAGTTACCAGCGATACTGATGAAGAAACAACAAAACACACTTTGCACATGGGTGATATTATCAGGCTGAAGCAGGGGGAACGTCACCGCCTTATAGGATTAAATGGATGGGGTGTGGTTGCGGAAATATGGCAGCATACTGATGAAGCCAACCCAAGCAATGAGGATGATATCGTAAGGCTGCAGGATGATTTTGGGAGATAAAGAATGTGCTGCACTGGTTACGAATAAAATGAGAGGTATTAACCGGCCCGCTTTAATGGGCTTTTATTTTTATGGCAGAAATAAGATTAGCAAACTCCGGTGATGCAGAAAGCATATTGAAAATATATGCACCATATATTGAAAATACTTCTATCACTTTTGAAACGGAAATCCCCACTCTGGAAGCTTTTGCAGAAAGAATTGGTAGTTACCTTGCTACCTGGCCCTGGCTTGTTTGCGAAATCAAAGGAAAGATAGCAGGGTATGCTTATGCCTCCCGTTACAGGGAAAGAATGGCCTATCAATGGTCCGTGGAATGTTCCGTATATGTGCATGATAATTTTCAACAGTATGGTGTGGCTTGTGCATTATATTCAGCTTTGTTTGAAATTCTAAAAAGGCAGGGTTTCAGAAATGTGTATGCCGTTATCAATTTGCCCAATGAAAAAAGCGTGGCTTTACATGAAAAACTTGGCTTTCGTTACTTTGCCACGTATGAACAGGTAGGATATAAATCAGGTAAATGGAAAAATGTGGGATGGTGGAGATTGGTAATTAATGAATTTGGAGATGAACCGGCGGCGCCTGTAGCGTTTAGAGATTTAAATAAAGAGTTCTTGCCTGACCTGGTTATTTTAGCAGCCAAAAAAGTAATGAAATAAAAAAGCCGCTCCAACAATGAAGCGGCTGAGTTATAGCTGGCAATCGTCTAAAAACTAAAAGCGAGGCGAACAAACAAACGGCGACCATTTGATCCCATTTGCACTGCATCCCATGCACCACCTGTTTCTGTGTTGTAAGCCCAGTCTTTGGCGCCTTTAACAACTCCAAAATCGGGATGTACATTCAGCAGGTTGTCAACACCAACATGCAGTGTCAATTTTTTATGTATGGGGTGGCTCGCATAAATGTCTGTAACCAGTTTACCGGAATAATCAAACTGATCAGGTACATCACCACTTGCATTATCCAGAGGAACAGTGGGTGAAATTCCCAAGCCATCCTGGCCGTAACCAAGCAAGGTTACTTTTCCAAAATAAGTCAGTCTTGTACCAAGTGTCAGTTTCTTTCTGCCGTATTCAAAATTCAATGAGCCTTTCATTTTTGGGGCTGATGCCAGGATAAACTTTTGTTCCCTGTCACTCAGGAAAGTTTGTTGCAAAAATGTTGAACCACTCAGCTTCTCCGGCACATTAATGTCATTAATTTTCATGTCCTGAATATTTCCGGCGAATAATACACGGAAACGGTTTTCTCCCACTTTCTTATTATAATCAATCACTACATCCACTCCTGCATTAGTGGTATTTACGGCATTGGCAAAAAACTGGGCATAACTTACATTTGAGCCTGCCATTAAGGATCTCAGGCTTGCATCCAGGTTGGGGTCACTTCCATCAAATTGCCCGCTGATAACCACCCTGTCTTTTATCCTGGTAAAATAGCCGTCCAGTGTCACATTAAGATTAGCAGTTGCTTTCCAGGTAAAGCCCATGCTGGCACTGATACTTTTTTCTTGTGTGAGGTCAGGAATCCCGGCAGCCTTTGCAAGGTTACTGTAATTAGGTGCAATTTTTACTTCTGCTATATTGCCAGCTTGTACAGTAGTGAATGTAGAACTGAAGTTTATTTGCTGTAATGAGGGAGCCCTGAGGCCAGTACTGAACGAACCTCTCAGGTTCACCGTTTTGGAGGCCTTTATCCTGGTAGCAAATTTGTAATTGTGAGTAAAACCAAAATCACTGTAATTTTCCAGACGAACTGCCAGGTTTACTAACCATGCAGGTACAATATCAAATTCTGCATCAGCATAAGCGCCGAATACATTACGTTGGGCATTTACTACATCAGCAGGCTGATAACCGGGAAAGCCCTGTGCACCGCTGGCTTTGTCGCCTGACAGATCATAATTTTTGTATGAAGCTTCTTCGCCTGCATAAATTTTATAATTCTCATAGCGAAATTCAGCACCCAAACCAAGGTTGAAATTTTTAGCAAACTCCCGGCTGAAACTCAGGTTGCTGGTGTTTTGCAAGAAAGAGAAACCTCCGTCATCAAAATGACGCTGTGAAGAACCTGTTGAGGCATTAAAAGTTTTGTCGCCATAGAAATGAAAATCATTTTTCCCGGTAGTGTTGCTAAGATCCCAGTTCCAGTTGTTAAATACTATTCCTTTCAATCCACCAGTTACAGCATAGTCTTTAATTTTTGTCTGAATATGCGGGCTGTACCAGATTTCTCCGTCACTGCCGGTTCTCATTATTTCAGGAACTAAAATTAAATTGCCGTTTACATCTGTAGGGAAGCGGTCAGGTCTTGCAGACCAGTTACGGGTAAAGGCATAGGCATCTGTTGATTTGCTGCTGGATCCGCCAAAAGAATAGAAAGAGGTTTTGGCAGTTGCGGGTAGTTCAAGGTTATAAAATGTACCGAATGCTTCTAGGTCCGCATCACCATGACCACGACGGTAAATATTAAGGTACATCGCATCTTCATCCTGCTGGTAGTTGTCGGTCTTTAATGCCTGGCGGAATGTTTTCGTGGTTTTTATTCCATCAAATGTGAGATTGATAAAACCTCCTTTCTTACCTAATGGTAAGCCAAAGTTTACATTGCCTGCTAAAGACTTCCCGTCAAATTTGCCGGCATGTTCATAATCTTTATGTAAACCTGATTCAAAAGCTGTGTTGAATTTGGGGTCATAATAAGCAGCCACACCCACAGAACCGGTTATATCATTCACTGTCTTCTTAGTTATGATATTGATAACCCCGGCAATAGCATCCGAACCATATTGTGCAGAAGCACCGTCTCTTAAAATTTCCACTCTTTCAATGGCGCTTGCAGGTATTGCATTCAGATCTGTGCCGGTATTACCACGGCCTCTTGTCCCGAACATGGCTACAAAAGCAGTCTGGTGCCTCCTTTTACCATTAATAAGGACCAGTGTTTGATCGGGACCAAGACCACGCAATGTAGCAAGGTCTATGTGGTCAGCACCATCACTGCCTGATTGTTTATTATAATTAAAAGAAGGGGCTGAATAATTTAAAATAGAAGTAAGGTCCATCCGGGCAGTAGGGGCAGAAGCTTGGGCTACGTTAATGATGTCTACTGGTGCGGTGGTTTCTGTCTTCACTCTTCCGGCCCTGCGGGAACCGACCAATACCACCTGTCCCAATTCTTCAATAGATTGTACAAGCGTAATGTTTACCGGACCGGACACATTCCCTCTGATGGTTTGTTTTACATAGCCTATGGACGAAATTTCCAGTTCATCATCTGCATTTACAGAGATACTGAATGAACCATCGGCACCAGTCAGCGCCATTTTACCTGTTTTCTTTGATTTTACTGATACTCCGGCTACAGGTAACCCGTTTGCGTCGGTTACTTTCCCGGTTATTGCCTGCTGCGCCATTAGAACAGCCCCGGTAAGCATAAAAATAATTAACAGAAAGAGAGCCTTTCTCATATTAGTTGGTTTTGGCCTGCCTGGTGACAGGTAGATTAAAAGATGACTTAAATATAATGGAATTTTTTTTTATATAAAATGGCTTTGAAACAGACGCCGGTTAGGGTAACCCTATTCAGAAACGTACATGCAGTTTGTATCTAAGCAAAAAAGCTGCATGAGCAGCTTTTAAATCCAGTTATACATCCTGTCAACTAATTCTTGCTCCCATTTCACTTAGCTGTTTCTGTAGCCAACTCCATTATCGCTTCTCTTCCCGGGTACACTTCAAGGGCTTTTTCCAAACAATCCATGGCGGCATTAATGGCATCGGGATTTAGTACATATGCCAGCCTCACTTCATTCTTTCCCAGGCCCTCAGTACCATAAAAACCGGTTGCGGGGGCCAGCATTACAGTTTGATTATTATAAGAGAATTCTTCAAGCAGCCATTGGCAGAATTTATCACAGTCATCAATTGGCAGCTTTGCGATCGCATAAAATGCGCCGCCGGGATTTGGGCAATATACTCCGGGCATTGCATTCAGGCGGCTTACTAATAAATTTCTCCTGCGCAAATACTCTTTCTTGGGGGCATCAAAATAGCTTTCAGGTAAATCTATTGCTGCTTCACCCATGATCTGTGCCAGTCCCGGGGGACTAAGCCTTGCCTGCGCAAATTTCATAGCCGCATCATACACTGCTTTATTCTTTGTGACAAAAGCGCCAAGCCTTGCGCCACAAGCACTGTATCGTTTAGAGATTGTATCCATCAACACTACATGCTGATCTAACCCCTGCAGGTGCATAGCACTGACATATTCGCCATCATAACAAAACTCCCGGTAAGCTTCATCACTGAAGAGGTATAAATTGTGTTTAATGCAAATCTCTTTCAATGCCTCCATTTCGGAACGGCTGTAGAGATAACCTGTAGGGTTATTGGGGCTGCAAATGATGATGGCCTTTGTTTTATAGGTAATTACTTTTTCAAAATCAGGAATGGGGGGCAAAGCAAACCCTGTTTCAATATGGGATGTGATTGGTACTACGTTTACACCGGCAGCGCAGGCAAAACCATTATAGTTGGCATAAAATGGTTCAGGGATAATCACTTCATCACCAGGATTGAGGCAGGTAAAGAAACCAAACATAATCGCTTCACTGCCACCGGTTGTAATGAGTATCTGATCGTGACTTATATCTATACCTGCTTTTTTGTAATACTTTACCAGTTTGCGGCGATAGCTTTCATTACCGGCGCTATGACTGTACTCCAATGTTTTTATTTCGGCATGTCGAACAGCGTCCAGAATATAGGGTGGGGTTTCAATATCGGGCTGCCCAATATTCAGGTGATAAACTTTAATTCCTTTCTTTTTGGCGGTCTCCGCAAAAGGAACAAGTTTGCGAATTGGCGAAGGAGGCATCTGATTGCCCCGTTGGGAGATTGTAAGCATGAGGCAAAGGTAGGAAGGTTGATTAATTGGTAGACTGACAGAACTGAATAATTATCCCTTTTCATAACAGGGAGCAAAATGTACAGTTGCCTGACTTTGAACTGAAAGTTTCAAATTGATACACCAGGCCAGCATAAACCTCATCAATATTTGTCTTCTTTGTTTTTTTACTATGTTGATATAATTATCAGCGTTATAAAAGTAAGTATAGCTGCCGTCATCAAGTACTTGTACAAAGTGGCCACTGCCTGCGATATCAACCAGATCTTTGCTGTACTACTTTTCAAAATACTTTTTCGCCTTTAACTGACATGCAGGTAGTTATTTGAAAAGACTGCCTTTATATTGAAAAGCTGATCAGGAAATTACTTTTTTGGGATAAATATAATTTAAGGTTGTTCCCTCTGTTCAATGCAAAAAGGGAGATAATTGGTGTTCAATTCAATTTTTTGGGGGATGACTTTCGTCAATAACGAGATATTTATATAAGTGTAAATACTTATTTTTCAATAATTATTACTAATAGAAGGGAAAAATTCTTATTGATATTGGTCAATAGTGCTTTCAAATCTGGCATTGTTGTTGTTATTTTTGTGTTACTAAAATCTAAATATATGATTACCGTAACTATTATCGCCTGGGTAATGTTTTTTGCATTTTTAGCCGCCTCTGTAAGGATGATTACCCGGAACGCTGATAAGGTATAAGGATATCGGGCAGGCAGTCAATGAATTATTAAAACTTTGTTCAAAAGGTTTTAAGAGAAAGCTTCGCAATTTTGCGAAGCTTTTTTCTTTTCAGAAGCCGTGCTAATTCTTTACTATTTTAAATTCCACTCTCCTGTTTAACTGGCGCCCTTCATCGGTTTCATTGGTGGAGACAGGTTGTGTTTCACCATATCCTTTTGATGTGATGCGTGATGGAGTTATACCTTGTGCTAAAATAAATTCCATTACAGATCTAGCCCGGTTATCACTTAACTTGATATTGTAGGCATCAGAACCCCTGCTGTCAGTATGGGCACTCATTTCAATCTCAACAGATGGATTTTCGTTTAATAATTTAACCACCCGGTTCAGTTCGATAAAAGATTCTGGCCGCAAGTCCCATTTATCGAAATCAAAAAAGACATTGTTCAGCCTGACTACCTGGCCTATTTCGATTGGAACAAGATAAAGGTCTCTGTGTATTACTTTATATCCTGCTTTTACCAGAGAATCAAGATTCAGATTTTCTGATTGTGCAAAAAAATGATCAGCGGTGGCTCTTATAAGGTAGTTCTTGTCGTAGGGTAATACAATTTTAAAGGATCCGTCAGTGGCATTAGATACGGCATTACCTGCTTCGATACCATCCGGTAATGTTTCATACAATAAGGAGGCACTGATGGGTTCATTTGTTTTTTTATTATACACATTGCCGTTCACCAAAACTACAGGATTAGGTTTTTCTTTTTCAAGCAGCTTCACTCTTACAATATCACTTTCGCCAAATCCTCCTGATGCGCTGGTTAAATAAGCATATTCCCCGCCTGCGTCAAGTGTAAAAAAAGCATCCCAGTCGGCACTATTGATTGGGGCACCGGGATTTACCGGGTCACTCCATTTCTGCCAGCTGTCATCAAGGCGTCTGGACATCCATATATCATTATCGCCCAAACCGCCCGGCCTGTTACTGCTGAAATAAAGGGTTATTCCATCAGCCGCAATGTAGGGCGTCAACTCATCATATTTTGGCAGGTTGATTTTTTTGCCCAGACTTTTGGGTTCGGACCAGCTTCCATCGGCTTGGAGAAAAGAGACAAAAATATCATTGACAAAACTTCCTTTTGCTTCTCCAAAATATAACAGGAGGGTTTTACCATCATGCGACATACTGGCGCCATACTGATGACCCCGGTCGTATTTTTCATAATTTTTTATCCGTAGCATCTGTGGCTTGCCCCAACTGCCATCTTCTCTCAACATACTCATACTAACACCATTTCCAACATAATCCCCGTTGATGAATGCATTACGGATAAGTATCCTGTTATTATCCGGCGAAATCCAGAACACAGCATTATAGTAGTAAGTATTCAGCGGATATTCCATATGCATGGCTTCTCCCCATTTACCCAAGCTGTCTTTAAAGGAATACCAAATATCCTGCGAGTTGCGTATCTCACTGAATTTGGTATTTGCGGGGTGATTTTGGCATATGAAAAATAGAATATTACCATCTGCGGAAATAGTAGGACGCAATTCCGGAAGGTTGGAATTAACTTTTATACCGACGTTTTCAATTTTAAGAATAGTGTTTGCTGTAATAATATTATCCTTTTGAGGAACTAATGTACCGGCAGTATCCGGCGAGGGCTGTGCAAACAGGGAATAGTTAAATGCTGTTAAGCATAAGATAAGTACAACTTTTTTCACAGATTTGGATTTACAGCTAAAATAATAGAAAATCCCGGTTTCTAATAGCTCTGTTATAACTACAGGATTCTTATCTCTGTTCTCCTGTTCAATTGTCTTCCCGCTTCGGTACTGTTATCAGCCACCGGTTGACTGGCACCGTAGCCCTTGGCAGTTAATCGTGTCGCTTTTATGCCTTTATTAATTAAATAATTTCGAATAGCAGCCGCCCTTTCCTGCGATAGTTTCAGGTTATGGGTATCTGTCCCCACGTTATCTGTATGACCGGCGATCTCCGCTTTTAATTCATCATGCCGCTGCAGGTATTCAAGTACTTCTGTTAGCTGCGGATAAGATTCTCGCCGCAAAGTAGCTTTGTCAAAATCGAAATGAACATTATCGAGCCGATAGTGCCTGGGGGGGTCAAATTTGATATTCACCCAAAAGGGGTCAGTGAAGTATTCATCTCCGGCAAGAGCCGGTACATTGATGATTGTGTATTGCGTGGTATCAGTAATGCTTTTCACACTTACATGATAATTATCGCCAGGGGGCAGCAATAATTTTATCTTACCGGAAGCATCAGAAAAACCAGAAATTTTTTTTCCGGTTTTTTCCCCGTGGAAAATAACTTCTTCTCCTTTTCGGGGTTTGGCTTTCATATCTGTTACAGTAACATTAACTTTGGCTATTCCTGGAAATGAATCAATGTCCGCAATCGTTTGGCTCGCCTGAACGGTGCAGGTTGCAAAGAGCAGAAGGAGTGTGGTATTTATCATTCCCGGATGGTTTTTTTACCAACGGTTCAGAGAAAGGAATATTGCATAAAATTATATTAAGTATATAGGTTTGCAATTTCAATTCCGGGGAATGAATATCAGCCCTGTTCATATGTTTCTTATGAAATAAATTTCCGGGTTTCAAAATATATTTATTGTCTCTATAAAACCCTGAATGCAGAAATAATGAGTGGCTCAGAGAAATTCATACAATCAGGCTATCGCTGCAGGATAAATAGATTAACTTTACCCAATTAAAATGAGTGGGTAGTGAGCAGACAGTTTAGTACCTTTTTTTTCGGGGTTGTATTATTTTTTATAGCCATTATGGGCAGTTACTCGTTTTCTTCAGCCCAGTTGTGCACGGGTAGTCTTGGTGATCCGGTAGTGAATATCACTTTTGGTTCTGGTTCCAGCCCTAACATTAATTTTACTGCACCGGGTTACACCTATACAGCTTCTTCCTGTCCCAATGACGGATATTATACAATTACTAATTTCTCGACAGGCTGTTTTAATAATGCATGGCATACAGTCGCAACTGATCACACAGGTAATGGCAATTACATGCTGGTAAATGCTTCGTATCAGCCGGGTGATTTTTTTGTAGCCAGTGTGAGTAATCTTTGCCCAAATACAACGTATGAGTTCTCAGCATGGATTATGAATGTTCTGCTATCGGCTTCCGGTATAAAACCAGATATTACATTTCGGATCGAAACACCTTCCGGCACCATACTAAATCAGTATAACACAGGTGGGATATTCGTTACTGCTCAACCGAGGTGGGATCAGTACGGGTTCTATTTTACTACTACTCCGGGCAATCCAACTATCGTTTTGCGGATGACCAACAATGCTCCCGGCGGAGGCGGAAATGATCTTGCCCTGGATGATATTACTTTCCGGCCTTGTGGTCCGGTGCTGAATTCTGTAGTACTGGGCAATGGGGATAAGATTGATGTTTGTGTTTATGATCAGGTGAATTATTCTTTTTCATCTGATGTTTCAGCAGGATTTGTATCTCCGGTTTTTCAATGGCAGGAAAGCCATGATTCCGGAAGAACATGGATTGATATTTCCGGCGCAACGAACTCAATTTATTTAAGGCAGCCCACCCCGGCGGGGAATTACTGGTACAGACAAACGGTGGCAGAAAGCGGCAATGCCGGGATTTCTTCCTGCCGCATTGCTTCAAATATCCTGGTGGTAAATGCTCATGCAAAACCATCGGTAAATGCGGGGCCGGACAGAACCCTTGTTACAGGTTATAACAATACCACACTGGCAGGAGTTATATCCGGGGATAATGTAACTTTCAACTGGCTGCCGCCTGATTATCTGAGTAATGATACAATTCTTAATCCCCTTGTAACAGCAGACAGGGATATGATCTATACGCTTTCAGCAGTATCCCAATATGGTTGTAGTAACGAGGATCAGGTAATGGTAAAAGTGGTAGCTGGTGTTTTTGTACCTACAGCATTTACGCCTAATAACGACGGGAAAAATGATAACTGGACAATTCCTTATCTAGACCCTTCCTGGGGTGCTTCTGTAAATGTATTTAACAGGTATGGCCAGTTGGTATATCATGTTACAGGAAGTACTGTTAACTGGAATGGTATTTTTAAAGGAATACTGCAACCTCCCGGTACCTATGTTTATTTCATTCATTTTAAGGACGGTAAACCAGATCTAAAAGGAACAGTGAACCTGATCAGGTAGGCCTTAGCTTAAATACCCGCTTCAAGGTATAGTAAATCGTCAGGCAAAAAGTTATTTTAGCTGTATGAAAACTACCAGTCATTTTTTTTCGGCTATTATATTTTCATTTTTCAGTACTATTCTTGCTGCGCAGGATGCCAAATCACTATATGAAGAAGGATTGAAGCTTAAAACCGAAAAAAATATCAAAGGAGCACTTGAAAAATTTAAACAGGCTGCTTCGCTTAAAACCAATTACACAGAAGCCCTTTATGAATATGGCTGGTGTCAGAATGAACTCAGCGATTATGCGGGGGCCATTGTAAACCTGAAGAATGTAAGGAATACATGGGGGAGTATCCCCAAAGTTCATTTTGAACTGGGTTATGCATTTGAAAAATCAAATAAGACAGATTCAGCAATTAGCTGTTATAACCGTTGCCTTCAGTTGAAGACAGATTATAGTTTAGCGTTTAAACAACTGGGATATATTGCTTATGCAAAGGAAGATTATACCAATGCCCTCGAACAGTTTACAAAATATGAGAATGCATCAAAAACAGAAATAAAAGATTATTTATTCTGGTACAGAAAAGGCTTTTCATACAATGCTATAAAAGAATATACCAACGCTAAAAAGGCTTTACTGCAATCGCTTACTTATAAAACGGATTTCAACAGTACTTACCTGGAACTGGGATTTGCCAGTACCAGATTAAAAGAGGATGATGAAGCAATTGGTTATTATCAAAAAGCAATTGGTATTGATGCCCGAAGCCATATACCTTATAATGGTATAGCTGAAGTATACCGGGATAATAAAAAAGACAGGGTGCAGGCGATAACCTGGTATCAAAAGACATTGGCGATTAACCCAACGGAAAGAAAGGCTTGTTTTGGAATGGGCTTTTGTCTGAACAGCCAGGGAAAATACAATGAGGCAATATCTTATCTCAAGACCGCTATTGAAAAGGAACCAACTTATACCGCTGCTTTTGTGGAATTGGGCTACAGTTATTTTAAGGTCAACAGGATCACAGAAGCTATTGATAATTTAAACAAGGCCATTTCTTTGAATGCAAATAATGAAAACTCAAGATACTACCTGGCGTTAATCTACATTAACCAGAAAAACAAAGTGAAAGCGCAGCAAATGATAGATCAGTTGAAAACCCTGAACTCAAAACATGTGAGTACGCTGCAGCCTAAAGTGGATGCACTATAATTTTCCTTATTTCTTTCATCTGTTTACCAGGGCGTCATACATGTTCATAAAATAAAAATCCCCTCCCAAAAAAGCGGAGGGGATCAAAAAATAATTATGAAAAATGATTAACCTTTTTTAGGAGCAGGAGCTTTAGCCTCTTTTACATAAGCTTCATATGCATCGGCTGTCAGCACTTCGCCGGTAATTTTGATGGTTTTTATCTGATCAATACCTGCCAGTTTAATATTTACATCTTTATTGATTGGCCCAACTGAAGCAGAGTTGTAATCAACTTTCAGTTTGGCAACGCCTCCGGGCAATATTGGCTCTACAATTTTTTCAGGAGTGGTACATCCACAACTTGCCCACGTATTTTCAACTACTACGGGCTTGTCACTTATATTCTTTATTTCAAAGAAATAAGAAACAGGCACTCCTTGTTTTACTTTTCCAAAGTCGTGATTTTCGGTATTTATTTTTATTACATCATCCGGTTTGGGTTGAGCAAATACCCCGGTAACAAGTAAAAAAGCGGCAGCGAGTAAAACGATTTTTTTCATGGTTTGTAAATTTTAGAAAATTTGTTTTTTTAATAATTCAATTGAGGCGTTAGCCGGAGCAGGTCCTTCCGGAGCTTTCCACACAGTACCTTTTATTCTGATTTGTTTTGTTTGCGTTGTATTATATGTAATAGTGATGAACTTATCGAATGGACCTTCTCCGGCTGCATTGAAACCAACTTTAATTTTTGCAGCGGCATCCGGCGCAATGGGCTCCCGGTTCCATTCTGGAGTAGTGCATCCGCAACTGGCTTGCACATTGTCAAGTTTTAATGCGGTTTTACCAGTGTTAACGATTTCAAAACTGTGATAAACAGGTCTGCCTTGCGGTATTTTTCCAAAATCGAATTCTGTTTCTTTTAGTTTTAGAACATCTTCTGCCGGAGTTGTCGTACTTACTTTGGCAGGAATGTTATGGTTATGCCCGTCATTTGCGGAATGCCCCGTTTGCTGTGCAGCTAATCCTGCCACTATTGCAATTGCAAGGAACGATAGGGTAATTTTCTTCATAATGAGATTATTGCAACACCAAATTTAAGGGAAAGATGGCAGACGGCATAGCCGGGTTGCAAGGGTTAACAGGTATTTTTAAACAGGGGGTTTCGACGGGGGCATTCTCCCTATTTTTGTCGTATGGAAAATACTAACCCCGGCACATTTACAGATACTGATAAACTGTCGTTTGACAGGTTCAGGGAGGAAGTATTTAATGACTTCCGCATAGCTTGTATAAGCAGGGAAACCAGCCTATTAGGACGGAAAGAAGTGCTGGGAGGGAAGGCTAAGTTTGGCATTTTTGGTGATGGTAAAGAGGTGGCGCAGGTGGCTATGGCCAAATTCTTTCAGAATGGAGATATCCGCAGCGGCTATTATCGTGACCAGACCTTTATGTTTGCGATCGGGCTTACCACGGCTGAACAGGTTTTTGCACAACTATATGCCGACCCGGAGATAAGCCGTGAACCCTTTAGTGCAGGTCGTCAGATGAATTGCCATTTTTCCACTAAGAATGTGAATGATCAGGGTGACTGGCTCGATCTTGCAAATCTGAAAAATGTAGCCAGCGATATGGCGCCAACAGCAGCCCAGATGCCAAGATCACTCGGCCTTGCTTATGCTTCAAGAGCCTTTAGAAATGTTGAACAATTGAAAGTATTGAAAGGATTGTCAAATGATGGTAATGAAGTTTGTTTTACTACCATTGGTGATGCATCTACCAGCGAAGGGCATTTTTGGGAAACAATAAATGCAGCCGGTGTTTTACAGGTTCCGCTTGCTGTGTTTGTATGGGATGATGGTTATGGTATTTCCGTACCAAAAAAATACCAGACAGTAAAAGCCTCTATTTCTGATGCATTGAGCGGGATGCAGAAAAAAGACGGGACAAACGGCATTAATATTTACAAAGTAAAAGGTTGGGATTATGCCGGTATGTGCGAGGCATTTGAAGAAGGAATCCGCCTGGCGAGAGAAACGCATACTCCGGTACTTTTTCATGTGGAAGAGATTACACAACCCCAGGGACATTCAACATCCGGGAGTCATGAAAGATACAAGACTTCCGAACGGCTGGAATGGGAAAGGGAGTGGGATGGAATAAAGAAAATGAGAGAATGGATAATTGCTAATGCGTTGGCAGAGGAAAAAGAACTGGATGAGATAGCTGAAAAAGCAAAAGAACATGTCAGGGAAAGTAAGTCGGCAGCCTGGGCAAAATTCATCACACCTGTTAAAAAGCAGGTGGCGAGGGTTACAGACCTCATTCATACAATGGCTAATGCACTGCCTGAGCATACCACAGAATTACATAAGATTGCAGTTGAAATATCTGCTAACCGGGAACCATTGAGGCGGGATGTGTTAAAAGCTCTGAATCATGCCTTGAATATTGCAGGCAATGCGGATGCCGCTTTTTGGACGAAAGATTATTACAATGATCTGCTCCAGGAAAATAAAAAACTTTATAATACCCATCTGTATAACGAAGGTCCCAGGAGTGCTCTGAATGTGCATGAAGTAAAAGCTGTTATTGAAGCTGATGCACCCACGCTTAATGGCTTTGAGGTATTGAACAGGTTTTTCGATGAACTGTTTACTGCAAACCCCAAAGTGATAGCCTTTGGAGAAGACCTTGGTTTTATTGGGGATGTAAACCAGGGCTTCAGCGGTCTGCAGCAAAAGCATGGCAGTGAAAGAATATTTGATACCGGTATCAGAGAGTTGACCATTATGGGGCAGGGTATTGGGCTTGCTTTCCGTGGGTTAAGGCCTGTTGCGGAAATTCAATATCTGGATTATCTACTGTATGGATTACAAACACTGAGTGATGATCTGGCTACGCTTCATTACCGAACTGCCGGCCAGCAAAGTTGCCCGTTGATAGTAAGAACGAGGGGCCACCGGCTTGAAGGTATCTGGCATAGCGGTTCGCCCATGGGGATGATCATTAATTCTCTCAGGGGTATGTATGTATGTGTACCGAGAAATATGACACAGGCCGCAGGGATGTACAATACGTTGCTGCGGAGCAATGATCCCGGACTTGTTATTGAATGCCTGAATGGATACCGTTTAAAGGAAAAACTTCCATCAAACCTATTGGAATTTACAGTTCCCTTAGGGGTGCCTGAAATAATAAAAGAGGGAGAAGATATTACCATTGTTTCATACGGATCTACGCTGCGTATCATTAATGATGCAGTGCACATGCTGGAAGCACATGGTATTAGTTGCGAAGTAATAGATGTGCAAACCCTTCTTCCTTTTGATATACACCATTCCATACTTGAGTCGCTCAAAAAAACTAACCGTATTGTATTTATAGATGAAGATGTGCCCGGTGGGGCTGCTGCCTATATGTTTAACCAGGTAATGGAGGAGCAGGGAGGTTATAAATACCTGGATGTGGCACCTCGTACTATTACCGGCAAAGCCCATCGTCCCGCTTATGGAAGTGATGGAGATTATTTCAGCAAACCCAATGCAGAGGAAATAGAAGCTGTAATTAAACAAATGATGGCTGAGTAAAAATTAGTTGTACCTTAAAAGGGTAAATATTGTATTCACCATTAAACGATTTGTTATGGCTGTTGTAAAAGTTATCGAATTAATCGCATCATCTGATAAGGGATTTGATGACGCTGTTAAGCAAGCTGTAAAAGAAGCTTCAAAAACAATCAGGAATATTGACTCAGTATGGGTAAAAGACATGAAAGTGCATGTTAAAGACGGCAAGATCAAATCATACGGAGTTATCTGTAAAGTGTCCTTCCGTATTGATGATGTTGATGAGAAATGATACTAAAATGATTTTATTCAAATTCCTGTCTTGCGCAAAGGCAGGATTTTTTATTTTTACTTTCCCAATTTGTTAAATCAAATACTAAAATGAAACTGACGCTTTTCCAGGTTGATGCGTTTACTGATAAACTATTTGCCGGTAATCCTGCTGCTGTTATTCCTTTAAAAAAATGGCCGGATACTGCATTGCTTCAGCAGATTGCTTTAGAAAATAACCTCAGCGAGACGGTGTATTTTACGCCATCTGAAAAGAAGGGAGTGGATTATGATATCCGGTGGTTTACGCCACTTATTGAGATTAACCTATGTGGTCATGCAACGCTGGCTTCGGCTTATATAATTTTTAGCATTCTGAAGGAGAAGAAAAAGAAGATTGTATTTAGTTCTCAAAGCGGGTCGCTGGTAGTGAAAAAAGAGAAAAGCAGGCTATTAATGGATTTCCCATCCTGGAAACCGGAGCGTTTTAATGAGTATTCACCTGCTTTATCATCCATATTAAACGGTGCTGAAATTGTTGGTGTATATAAACATCGTGACCTGCTGGTAGAACTGGTCAATGAGGATGCAGTAAAAAAATGTGACCCTGATTTTTCCACTATGAAAAAGCATTTTGATAAGATGATCATTACTGCCCAGGGGAAGGATGTTGATTTTGTTTCAAGGTTTTTTGCACCAGGTGCCGGTATTGATGAAGATCCTGTAACCGGTTCAGCTCATTCACAACTAATACCTTTCTGGAGTGAGAAATTGGGAAAAAGTAAAATGCGGGCAAAACAATTATCCCAACGGGGGGGTGATATATATTGTGAACAAGTTAATGTGGAAAGAGTGATTATGGGGGGGCAATGTGTTTTTTATATGAAGGGTGTCATTACACTGCCTTAATCAAGGAATCTTTCTTTAAGTGATGCTGTCGGAACCATACAGGTTTCTTTTCTCCCAAACCATTTGTACCTGTGCCGGGCAAACCATTTATACAGTGGCTGGCTTATAAAAGAGGGAACTATAATGAAAATGTATAGTAACCGGGCCGGCCAGTCCAGGTATTTGCAAACCCGTATAGCTGCATTGGCATAAGTATAAGCTTTATTATTAGTTATGAAAACAATTGTATCCGCTGATGTGGATACTTTGTGTTGCTGAATTAGTTTTCTGGCGGTTTCAGATTGAAGAGGAGTAAATTTTAATTTTCCCTTTCTATCATTACGGATAGCAAAATTTACCATGTTGTTACAAAAGTTACACACACCATCAAAAAGCAGAACGGGATTATTTGTTGCCACGGCAGCAAAGGTACTGCTTGGTGGTATTTTCAGGGATTAGTTGTAATTTTTATTCTGAATTCATACTTAATGAAACTTTTTTCCTGTTTCTTTTTGTTATTGCTTTTACCTGCAGGCAGCTTATTTGCACAATTGCCTGTTACCAATAATGATTCAGTGGCTGTGTTCAAAACCCTTGCAATGGCTGAGTATTATTTTGAACGACAGCAATATGATTCTGCTCTGATGATGGCAAATAATGCGGCAAAACTGGCAGAGTCAAGAAAGTATTTTAGGGGCCAGGGATGGGCGATGGTAAAATCTGTAGAAATCTTGATTGAAAAACGGGTACTGCTTAAGGCAGATGAATTGGCTTTGCAGATCAATAAAATAGCCAACAGGGAGGGAGATACATTGCTGAACAGTGTTTCCATTTTACAAAGAGGGCAGATTAAGATGTATAGTGATGAGTACGATCAGGCAATTTTACTAATCGATAAAAGCATCAGGAGCGGCCTCGGGTTTAAACCCAATTTATACCTGGCGCTTGCATTTAATGATCTGGGGTATACCTGGGGCTTGAAAAACGAGTATCAGAAGCAGGCAGAATTTACTCATAAGTCTCTCAGCATATATGAACAACTGAATAATGACGAAGGAATAGCTATGGCTCTGGGTAATCTGTCTACAGTGTATTTCCAGATGGGGCAAACAGAAAAAGCGATTGAATATGGAAAACTGTGCCTGAAATACCGGCAAAAGACAGGCGATAAGGCAAGACTTTCCATCACCTGCTGCAATCTGAGCCAATACTATGTGAGAATCAATAAGGAAGAGGCTGCAAAGTATCAGAAACTGTGTGTTCAGTATGCTAAAGAATCGGGAGATGAGGCAAGAATCATGCATTCTTATATTACCTCTTCGCTGGTGGCCAATGCAAAAAAAGATAATAAGGAGGCTTTTGATTATGAACTCAAGGTGATTGATATGCTCGAAAGATCAAAAGCAAATCAACGGATGCTGGCCCGCCGATATATAGCAGCTGCATTTTACACAGATATGCTGAAGTATGATTCTGTTTCTACGTTGGAGTATTATGATAAATCGATATTGCTGGCTAATGAATTAAAGGATCGAAGTACTTTAAAAGATCTGTACCTCTATCTGTCTGACTACTATAGCAGGAAAAAAAACCACAGCGAAGCTCTTATTGCCTATAAAAAACATATCCTTCTTCGGGATAGTCTTGTTTCTGCAGAAAAGGAAGAACGAATTGCGGAACTGGAAAAGCAGTATGAAATAAGTAAGAAGGATAATGAAATAGAGCGTCTTCAGAAGGACCAACGAATCAATCAGCTTGAGATAGAAAAACAAAAAGCGATTATTGCGGGGAATATGGCGGTAGCTCTTCAGAAGCAAAATGAGATTGATTTATTATCTAAATCAAGAGAATTACAGGATACCAGGATCAGGCAACAGGAAGGTGAGCTGGAGAAAAAGGAGTTGATCGCTACTGCCAATCAACAGCAGTTAGAACTGGCGGCCAAAGAAAAACAATTACAGGAGCGGAAAATAAAAAATCAGCAAACACAGCGTAATCTCTTGCTTGCCGGACTTGGTCTTGTATTCCTGCTCGGGTATACGTATTTTAATCGTTATCAGTTAAAGAAAAAACTGGAGCAACAAAAAAGCCTGTTGGCTATGAGAAATAATATCAGCCGTGATCTGCATGATGATATTGGTGCTTCTCTGAGTAATATTAATATCCTGAATGAACTGGCCAAAAGAAATATCGACCAGCCTGCAAAATCAAAAGAGTATTTATCGAAAGCATCAGAGGACATTCAGCAAATAAGTGAATCACTATCTGATATAGTATGGAATATCAACCCTAAGTATGATGATGTGCAAAACCTTTTTATAAGGATGAAAAGGTATGCTGCAGATATGATGGATGGAAAAAATATCAACGGTCATTTTGAGTTCCCTGCGGACGAAGCATCTTTTCACCTGACCATGACACAGCGCAGGGACCTTTACCTTATATTTAAAGAAGCTATTAATAACCTGGTAAAATACTCCGGGGCCAGAGAGGCAACTGTAAGATTAAACGCAGATAAGAACAATATTACACTAAGGGTCGAGGATAACGGAAAGGGGTTTGACCGGCAGCTTATCAAACAAGGTAATGGCCTTTCTAATATGGAACAAAGAGCCAAAGTATCAGGAGCTGAACTGAACATCTTCTCCGTTACCGGTAAGGGTACCACCATTGAACTGATTATGAAGGTTGCCTGATTACCCAAAAGTGTAATTCTTCATCATTTTTTTAATTATTACTTTGAGCTTATATGGCATACCAGCTGTTGATATTTGAAGATAATTCCCGCTTACGTCAGTCGCTGGAGTTGTTGCTGAATGATGAAACTAATTTTCAGGTGGCAGGATCTTATCCTCATTGCGACGATGCGGCAAAATGGGTGGAAAAGTATGATGCCGACCTTGTGATAATGGATATTGATATGCCTGGCATTGGAGGTCTGGAAGGTGTGAAACAGATAAAGAATGCAAACCCAGAAGTAAAAGTAGTAATGCATACAATGTTTGATGATGACAGTAGAATATTTGACTCTATTTGTGCAGGAGCTGATGGATATATGCTGAAGAATACATCTCCCCTGCAATTAGTAAATGCACTGCAGGAAGTCATGTTGGGTGGGGCTCCAATGAGTCCTTTTGTAGCACAAAAGGTTTTTCAGCATTTCAGGAACAATAATACAGTAAATGAAAAATTTGATCTTACTCCCAGGGAAAAGGAGATCCTGGAATTATTGGTAAAAGGCAATTCCTATAAAATGATTGCAGATAAGAGCGGAGTTACTATTGACACAGTTAAAAAGCATTTGCAGAATATTTACCATAAACTTCATGTAAACTGCGGCACAGAAGCTGTAGCCAAAGCGCTGCAACACAAGATTATAAAGCTGGATTAGATCTTTTCTTACCCGAATGTGTAATTGACCGGGTTTTGTTTTTTTCAAAGCTTTACAGTCTAAATAATTCTTATGCGATACCTGATGAGATCACTCATTACGCTGCTGTGGCTGTTTATTTATTCTTCCGGCTTTGCCCAAAAAGATATTACCAGCCAGTCTGCAAAAAGAGCTGACCTGGCAATAACAAACGTTACGGTGATAGAAGCCACCAGTAATCCTTCAACGGGTTTGCTACCACTCCCACAAGTTCTTTATGGCCAAGGAATGGTACTTTATTTGTCTGGGGTATTAATGTGCATTATTCTTTAAATTAATTTAATAAGAAATGAAAAAAATATTATTTGTATCTGTATTATTTTTTTGTGCCGCCTCAGTTGTTGGGCAAAATCCACAACTGCCACCTGGCACCAGACCTGGTAGTTTACCGGTACCGCAGAATCCGCGGCTGCTTACACTTCCTGATTTGCGGGTAGAAGAATTAAGCCTGGTTTCAGTTATCAGAGATGGTAATCTGAAGAAAATAAATATCCAGGTATTGATACGTATAAAAAATTATGGTGAAATTGGTTCTGCTGCCAGCACGGCATTGGCATATATCAAAAGTCCGGCAGGCACAGGAACACAAAGAACATTGGTAACTGTTTTTCCCACTCCCGCTATTAATCCCGGTGCTTCTTTTGTAAAAGTGTATACGTTCAGGGAAGCAGAGGCTCTTTTCAGGCCGGGTACCTTTGATTTCTGGATTAAGGCTGATGCAAGGAATGCAGTTACTGAATCTAACGAAACCAATAATACATCAGCCGTCATCAATATTACGGTACCCGAAAGATGATTTTAAAAAAATAAACATGAAATGAGCCAAACTTATAAAACTAAAATATACTTATGAAACCAATCTACTTCATTCTTGCATTTCAATTAGCCCTTACAGGTTTGTTTGCTCAGCCAGGCAAATATGCAGGAACAAAAAAATCCCTGATCGGAAAAATATTTACCGATAGCCGCAACATCACAGGGTTACAGGGATGGGAATTTCGTGAAGGCAGTGTAGTAAACCCATTAACTGATCCTGAAATGATTACAGTAGATGTATTTCAAAAAGGATCGACAGTTATTGTTTTGTATAGTATTAAAGAAGATACCTTGTCTGATGAATATCGTATTGCTGATGTGCTGGAAATTAAAGGTGTTGCCAGGGGCTGGGAAATAAGGAGCAGTTTTTGTAGAAGAAATGGTACAGAAGATGCCTACGTAACTATTTTAGGCAAGCAAACACAGGATGCTTTTATGAAAATAATTAAAAAAGCCTGGCGTTTTAATCCGGATAAGCGAAGAATTGAGTTGATTCCTGTAAAAGGAATTGATTGTGAAAATATCGGGTGCTGAATTCGGCACTATCAATTTTTGCATATTAAAAATAAAAATATGATTAAAAGACATGCTTTATCAGGAGTAATTTTTTTACTGCTGTGTAACATTACAGTGGCGCAACAACCTCAGCTGCCTAAGGATGTAAATGTTAACCAGGCAAAACCCATTAAGCCAATTAAGCCATTAGTTAAAAAAGACTCGGTAACATATACTGCGGTTCCGGTCACAGTTACTCCTAATACCCGTATCGCTACTGCTGATGAATTGTATATGAGCCAGGGAACTTTTCTGATCCGCACCAGTAAAGATTATCGTTACCTGACTATTAAGGATGTTGCACCAGCTCCTGCATCTTTGGTCTTTATGTGGGAGTTTGTAGAAAGCCCGCAACAGCAGGTATGGCAATTTGTATTGAAAAATGACGGGTTTTATAAAATAAAATCGCAGTCAGGACTTTTTCTTACGCAAAAAAGATTACTGGCGCCTACAATGGATCCTGAAATGAATGAGGACAGTCAGCTATGGCAGTTGATAGAAACACCAGATGGGTATTATACTATCAGGTCAAAAACCAATAAGTATCTTAAATTAATTGACAGGCGAAACAGGGATGGCGGCACAGTAAGCTTTGCGACTAATGCTGAAAATGATGCAAGCCAAAAATGGCATTTGATAAAACTAACCAACGATGCCAGGAGAACAACTTCATTTATACCAGAGACACATGGATTCCGGTTTGTAAACACCTTCAACGGAGAAGATATAATCCGCTGGGGCGGATTATGCGGGGGTATGGTGTACTCGTCATTGGATTACTTCAGAAACAGGATGCCAATACCAACACAAACGTATACTCCTGCAAATGCCACTACTCTTCAATCATATATTTATCAACGCCAGCAACATTCTATGTGGAATGTAAACGAGAAATGGTCGGAATTGGAAGTGGCCTACAATTTCAGAGCAGGAGAAATATTCCGTTGGGGCATACAAGGTACAGGAGGAGGCAGACTGGAAGAGTTGAAGAATGCAATTGATGCTGGAAGGTCAGTGCCTATAGGATTGTTCGGAGGAGGAGTGCCCAGTATCAATGGAGGCAGCGGTGGTAACCATGTTGTGCTTGCGGTTGGATATTCTTTAGGTCGTTACAGAGGTGATTTTGGTAGTCGTGCAGGAGAATTTAAGATATTGGCATATGATCCCAATATGCGAAACAGAATGGTTACGCTGGTTCCTGATATGGCAGGGCAATGTTTTTTTGAAGTAGAAAACGGCAAAGCATGGAGGGCATACTTTGTAAATACCCGTTACGATAATGAACATACTCCTCCAGGTGGTATTCCAAATTTCCCAGAGAGAGAGCCTGATGGAAGTATCCGGCATTTATATGTGGAATTTGCCACAGGCAAAGATGACCTGAGAGGAGGCAATGACAATGTAAGTATTGCTGTACATTATGCTGATGGCACTTCACAATCATTTCTTAATGTAAATAATGGGGCAAGATGGGTGGATAACAGTTGGCAAACCATTCACCTGGAACTGAACAGGCCGGTAAGAAGAGCTGATATTCGCTATTTCCGTCTCACCACAAGTTTTGGAAGCGATATATTCAGTGATGATTGGAACCTTGAATGGTTCAGGGTTACAACTGGTTTTGGGGGTATAAATATTACACAATCATTTCCCCCGGAAGGCAGTGAATATATTTTCCGGTTTTCAGGCGATGAGCGAAGGCAAATGCATGTGATCAGAGTAGAATAATTAATATCCGGAAACAAAAAGAATTGCAAGGAATCCGTGATTGATTAAGTGGGATTATTATCCCATATTATGAAACACTTTTTGTACATCATCGTCCTGCTCTAATTTTTCAATCAGCTTACTGACATCGGCAGCCTGTTCATCATTTACCGGCACAGTAACAGTAGGTATCCATTCCAATTCTGCACTGATAGGGGTGATACCTTTATCTTCCAGCGCTTTTTGCATATTGCCAAAATCGGTGAATCCACAACGAACGACTAATATATCTTCACCATTTTCCCCGGTACCTTCACCGAGTTCCTCCAGGCCATAATCAATCAGCTCCAGTTCCATATCTTCTGCATTCAGGCCTTCGGGTTTTAATTTGAATACTCCCATTTTTTTAAACTGAAATGCTACACTACCGCTGTTACCTAACGCACCATGCCCCTTGGTGAAGCAGGATTTTACATTAGCTACAGTTCTCACATGATTATCAGTAGCTGTTTCAACTAATATAGCTACGCCATGAGGCGCATAACCTTCATACAGAATTTCATCATAATTTACCAGCTCTTTTCCCTGCGCCCTTTTGATTGCGGCTTCCACACGGTCCTTGGGCATGCCCACACTACGGGCATTCTGAAAACAACGGCGTAGGGCAGCATTGGAATTAGGGTCGGGGCCACCGGCTTTTACAGCAATGATTATCTCTTTACCAATGCGGGTAAAGTTTTTTGCCATTTTATCCCAGCGGGCAAACATCGAGGCTTTACGTACTTCAAAAATTCTTCCCATTGTTATGGTTAATTAATTAACAGGTGAAAAGGGAGGCAAAAATAAGGCAATGGAGGTAAAAGAAAAACCGTCTGCCTTAGGCAAGACGGTTTTTCTTTTAAACAATTTCGATAGGTTATTTACCCGGATTGCGAAGCTTACTGTGATGACGGCTGTAAAGGAAATAAATAAACAATCCGATAACCAACCATCCTGCTAACCTTAACCAGTTAGTCCATCCTAATCCAAAGATCATCGCTCCACATACAAGAATTCCCAGAATAGCTACAAGTCCAACGGCAGGAACTTTAAATCCTCTCGGAATCTCCGGGTGTTTTACCCTCATGATCCATACACCAGCACAAACAAGCATAAAGGCGAATAATGTTCCGATACTTGTCATTTCACCAACAATATCACCGGGAACAAAAGCAGCAAATGCACCGCAGATCACAAAAATGACCCAATTTGATTTATAAGGAGTATGATGTTTTGGATGAATTTCAGAGTACATTTTTGGCAATAAACCATCACGGCTCATAGAATAGAATACCCTCGATTGGCCCAATAACATCACTAATATCACTGATGAGAAACCCGCAAGAATAGCAATAGTAATGGCATCAGACAGCCATCCGAATTTTGGTTTCCATACCCCATCAACCATAGAACCCGCCATATGGTCGGTCGCAAAAGCAACAGAAGCTTCTCTTCCATGGGTTCTAAAATCTTCTGTGGTTGCCACCCCTGTCAATACCCATGAGAATAGTATATATAGTATTGTACAAATAACCAGGGATCCTAAAATACCGATCGGCATATGCTTTTTCGGGTTCTTGGCTTCCTGTGCGGCAGTTGAAACAGCATCAAACCCTATGAATGCAAAGAATACAACCCCCGCAGCCCCCAATATTCCCATTATACCTCCGAAATTAGTGGTAATGCCCTGGGAGTTGGTATACTTAGTAGGCTCAGGAATAAGGGGTGTGTGATTCTCGGGTCGGATATAACTCCAGCCAATTGCAATAAAAATAAGAACGATGGCAACTTTCACGATGACAATAAAAGTATTGAGGGCGGCAGAACCCTTGGTACCACGGATCAACACAAGGGTTAATAGCAAAATGATGAAGAGGGCAGGAATATTAATAATACCATGGACGCCGGTTGCTGGATCTGTTTCAAAAGGTGAGTGTATCCATTCATAAGGTATTCGCCAACCGGGATTGATCATTTCCAGTAAACGATTAAAGTATTCACTCCATGCAATACCAACCGTTGCGGCACCTACACCGTATTCAAGAATAAGATCCCATCCAATGATCCATGCAAGAAATTCGCCCATGGTAGCATAACTATAGGTATAAGCACTACCTGCAACAGGGATCATAGAAGCAAATTCAGCATAACATAAACCGGCAAAGGCACAACCGATCGCTGCCACAATAAATCCAATGGTAACTGAAGGACCCGCATGTTGTGCAGCAGCAGCAGCAGTTCGAACAAATAATCCAGCCCCGATAATGGCCCCGATACCCAAAGCGATCAAGGTCATAGGTCCGAGTGTTCTTTTTAGCGTACCTGCACCTTCTGCCTGGGCTTCACCAAGAAGAACATTGATGGGTTTCTTTACAAATAAACTCATGAGTTGGTTTTTAATGAGTGACTAAGATAAGTATTGATACTAAATTTTACAGTTTCATTTTTTGGATAGTATTATTGCTTTTTCTGTGTGGAAATAGCCAGGTAATATAATGGCACTCCCAACAGTACAATAACCAATCCCGGCCATGTAAACTCTGGTTTATAGAATATCAGCAATACACAGAAGGCCGCTCCCATCAGGATATATAGTGCCGGTAGTAACGGATAACCAAAGGCTTTATACGGACGTTCCGCATCAGGTCTTTTTTTCCGCAGGATAAAAATGCCGATGATAGTAAGCATATAAAAAAGTACTACTACAAAGGAGATCATATCCAACAGGTCACCGTATTTGCCACTCAGGCTCCAGATACAGGCAGCAATACATTGTATCCATAGCGCCACCTGTGGCACAGCATTTTTATTCAGTGTACCTACGCTTTTAAAAAATAAGCCATCCTTTGCCATTGTGTGATAAACCCTGGCGCCGGCAAGAATCAACCCGTTGTTGCAGCCAAAAGTGGATACCATAATTAATACAGCGATCAGTATGGTGCCAAAGGAAGGAAATATCTTATTCGCAGCCGCTACAGCCACCCTGTCATCAGTAGGAAATGCCAGCTCATTTAATGGCAGTACATTCAGGTACATCAGGTTGGCCGAAACATAAATAATGGTAACGATCAATGTGCCTAAGAATAAACTCAATCCTATATTTCTTTTCGGGTTTTTCATTTCACCGGCTATAAAAGTCACATTATTCCAGGCATCACTGCTGAAAATAGAACCTACCATAGCTGCAGCAATAGCACCCATCAACGCTGAACCTCCTATGCCGATCCAATTGCCGTTAGTTATAAAACTGCCTGCTGCATCTTTTTCCACTTGCATGGCAGTGAACCCCGTTTTCCAATTCTCTGCCCAGAAACTTTCTTTGGCCAGTAGAAAACCAAAAGCGATCAATCCGAATAAGGCAAACAATTTGGCAGAGGTAAACAGGGTCTGTATAAATTTTCCTTCTTTTACTCCTTTGGAATTAATATAAGTAAGTAAACAAATAATAACAATGGCTACCAGTTGCCCTGAATATACTTTTATAATACCTGCATCAAAAAGAAAATAATTATTACCTAATTCAGGAACCAGGTAAGCAAGAAACTTGGAAAAAGCTACACCTACCGCCGCAATAGTGGCTGTTTGTATAACAGCAAAAAAACTCCATCCGTATAAGAAGCCCATTAGCGGGTTATATGCTTCTTTTAAATAAACATATTGTCCGCCGGCTTTGGGGAACATACCGCTCAGTTCGCCATAACTTAAAGCGGCTGTCAGTGTCATAAAACCAGTGATCAGCCATACGGCTATAAGCCAGCCGGCACTTCCTACGTAACGGGTTATATCGGCACTGACAATAAAAATACCGGATCCAATCATTGATCCGGCAACTATCATAGTCCCATCCAGTAATCCCAATGTTGGTTTAAATGAGGTTGCATGTTCAGACATACTA
Organism: Chitinophagaceae bacterium; assembly: GCA_044221225.1. GTDB lineage: Bacteria > Bacteroidota > Bacteroidia > Chitinophagales > Chitinophagaceae > JJ008. The sequence goes on along the minus strand of JBGAPQ010000015.1, from coordinate 20,489 downwards.
TCAGTTTGGTTTCCTTACTAAAAGAAGGTAAAATACTGATTTCCGGCTAATAGGTTAAAAAAGAATTATAAACGGCCAGTTTAAATTTTTCAGGTGCTTAATTTTCCCGATTTTCGACAATCTTTTATCAGTCAATGCTGTAATTATGAAGAAGTCGAACAGGCTTACCTATTTTATCCTGCTGGCAATGCTGCTTGGCATAGCAGTAGGGTACCTCGTTCATATCAATTCATCGCCGGATTTCATCAAAGGGTTTTCAAAAAATATTAACCTGCTAGGTAAAATTTTTATCCGTCTGGTACAAATGATAATAGCCCCGTTGGTTTTTTCCACCCTGGTGGTGGGTATTGCCAAGCTGGGTGATTTGAAAGCTGTAGGACGGGTAGGTGGTAAGTCAATGCTGTGGTTTATTTCTGCTTCTCTTATTTCATTAACGATTGGATTGATTCTCGTTAACCTGCTTGAACCGGGGAAATATATTGACCTTTCCCAGGCAGATACTGAAGGGGTAAAAGACCTGATGGCTAAAAAGCAGGAATTTTCTATTGAAAAATTTGTAGAACATATTATTCCAAAGAGTTTCATTGAAGCAATGGCTACGAATGAAATTTTGCAACTGGTAGTGTTTTCCATCTTTTTTGGCGTGGCTACTGCCGCGATAGGAGATTATGCAAAGCCTGTTATTAAAGCGTTGGATGCGGTGGCCCATATCATTTTGAAAATGGTGGGGTATGTGATGAATTTTGCACCTGTTGGTGTTTTTGGAGCCCTTTGTGCAGTAGTAGCTTCAAAGGGATTGGGTATTTTTCAGTTCTATATTATTTACTTCGCCTATTTCCTTTCAGGCATTGCCGTATTGTGGTTACTTCTCATTGGTGTTGGTTACCTGATATTAGGAAAAAGAATGAATGTTTTGTTGCGGCGCATAGGGGGTCCTTTATTGATTGCGTTCAGTACAACAAGCAGTGAGGCTGTTTTTCCCAAACTTACAGAAGAACTGGAGCGGTTTGGCTGTAAAGACAAGATTGTATCTTTTGTTTTGCCATTGGGTTATTCTTTCAACCTGGATGGAAGTATGATGTATATGACTTTTGCCAGCCTGGCAATTGCACAGGCTTATAACATTCCCATTGATCTTCCGACACAAATTACCATGCTGCTGGTGCTAATGCTGACAAGTAAAGGAATAGCAGGAGTACCCAGGGCTTCTTTGGTTATTGTACTGGCTACTTGTTCAATGTTTAATATTCCACCCGAAGGAGTGGCACTGATATTGCCCATTGACCATTTCTGTGATATGTTCCGGTCAGCGACAAATGTTGTAGGAAATGCACTTGCTACCAGTGTGGTCAGTAAATGGGAAGGAGAACTGGAACATGTCCCTCATCATGAGCATGACTCATAATAGTAGTAGTTAAATTTAAAAGGAAAAAAATTTATGTTTTTATTGGATGCTTTTCACTGGAGTCAGTTGCTGCAACCGCAATGGTATGTGGAAAATGGAGGATTGTGGCTGTTATTGCTTGTAGTTTTTGCAGAGACGGGTCTGTTTGTCGGGTTCTTTTTACCCGGAGATTCTTTATTGTTTGTGTCAGGAATATATGCTCATGAAATAACCAGGAATACCGGTGAAGTAGCGCCGGGTTTAGCTTACCAGTTTCTTGAATTGTTTGGATTAGGGGGCATAAGAAATGAATGGGTTGATTTATTTGTACTGGTAGGACTTATTTCGCTGATGGGAATTTTGGGTAACATGGTTGGTTACTGGACAGGAAGGAAGGTGGGCCCCACTATGTATCACTGGAGAGACCGGTTCTTGTTCAAGAAAAAATACCTGCACCAGGCGCATGACTTTTATGAAAAGCATGGCGGCCTTGCAGTAATTGGCGCCCGTTTCCTGCCAATCATCAGAACCTTTGCACCAATAGTAGCAGGAATCGTGGAAATGGACAGAAAGAAATTTCATTTCTTTAATGTGGTGGGCTGTATTGCCTGGGTATTCGCAATGATCTTTGCGGGATATTTTTTACAAAAGTGGATTTTCAACCAGTTTGGCTTTGATCTTAAAGAGCACCTGGAAATAATTGTACTCATTATTGTACTTGTTACAACAGCCCCGGTGATTATTAAGATGTTTTCGAAACCAAAGAAAAGACCGGGAGAAGCAAAGACAAAAGAAACAAACCAATTATAATTTATGAACCAGGCCAAACCTGCTTCCATTTTTAACATCGCTGTTATCGTTGCTGCCCTTGGTTATTTTGTGGATATCTACGATTTATTGTTGTTTACGATTGTCAGGGAGCCAAGTCTTTCGGGACTTGGAGTTAATTTGACAATAAAAAGTGATGTTATAGCTGCCAGCACAAAAGTTATTAACTGGCAAATGTGGGGATTGCTGATAGGCGGTATTATCTGGGGTGTTATGGGCGATAAGAAAGGGAGGTTGAGTGTTTTGTTTGGTTCGATTATACTGTATTCCATTGCAAATTTTTTTACAGGCTTTGTACAAACGGTGGAGCAATATGCATATGCCAGGTTTGCTGCTGGCGTTGGCCTGGCCGGCGAATTAGGCGCCGGAATCACCCTTGTAAGTGAGTTGTTACCTAAGCACAAAAGAGGGATAGGTACTTCACTGGTTGCCGGTATCGGGTTATTTGGCGCTGTTGCGGCATTCTTTACATTTAAGTTTACTGATGATTGGCGTTTGTGTTATAAAATTGGTGCTGGCCTTGGCGTCATGCTTTTATTTTTGCGGATATCTGTTGCTGAAAGTGGTATGTTTCGTCATGTCGTGAAACAGCAAAATATTTCAAGGGGAAACTTCCTGATGTTTTTCCAAAATGCAAAGCGTTTGAGGAAGTATATCCTTGCCATCCTGATAGGGTTACCTACCTGGTTTGTGATTGGGGTCCTGGTTAATCTCAGCAACCGTTTTGCGACCGAGTTTTATGGAGATAATAAAATCGAATCCGGCAGATCAATCATGTATGCATATGCAGCTATAGCCGTCGGCGATATATTGATTGGTTTCGTAAGCCAGTATTTCAAAAGCAGGAAAAAGGCTTTGTACCTGTTTTATTTTTTTGCTGTCATTTCCGGTATCTGGTTTTTCAGTGGGACAATAAAAGATGACGTATCAATGTATATTGCCTGTGCTGCATTGGGATTCAGTACGGGTTTCTGGGCCATTTTTGTCACTATGGGAGCTGAACAATTCGGAACGAATCTTCGTGCAACTGCTGCCACTACTATCCCGAATATGGTGAGGGGATCCCTGCCTTTAATAAATATGCTTTTTGTAAATGTATTTCAGCAATCTGTCGGTTATTCATTTGTGAAAAGCGCCATTATAACCGGTATTATTGTTATGGTTATAACTTTGATCGCCGCTTATTTTACAGAGGAGACATTTCATAAGGATCTAAACTATATAGAAGCGGAGGAAATGCTGCCTTAGATACTATGCCCAAATTTCTCATTATACGTTTTTCTTCTATTGGAGATATTGTTCTTACTACACCTGTTATCCGGTGCCTTAAGTTACAGGTACCCGATGCAGAAGTACACTTTCTTGTAAAAGATTCCTTTCGTTCTGTTGTTGCACATAACCCGTATATTGATAAGATCCACGTTTTGGCACATAGCTGGGAACTAATGATCGAAGAGCTGAAAACAGAAGAGTATGATTATATCATCGATCTGCATCATAATACAAAAACGCTCCGGGTTAAGAATGCATTGCGGAAAAAATCGTTTTCTTTTTATAAGCTCAATATTGAGAAATACATTCTTACGAGTGTCAAAATAAATATTCTGCCTGGGGTTCATATTGTAGACCGGTATATGAAAACGGTTGAATCATTTGGCGTTAAGAATGACGGCAAGGGGCTGGATTATTTCATTTCAAAAGAAGAAGAGACAAAGAGAGAAGATATTCCGGCCTCTCATTCCGCCGGATACATTGCTTGTGTGATCGGAGCAGCACATGGAACCAAAAGATGGCCGGTACATAAATGGAAAGAATTTTGTCTGCAAATGAATCACCCGGTCATTCTGTTGGGAGGTAAAGAGGATATGGCAAATGGTAATGAGATTGCAGCAGTGGATACAGTGAAAGTGTATAATGCATGCGGGAAATTTAGGCTAAATGAAAGCGCTGATCTTATTAGAAAGGCAAAATTGATCATTACGAATGATACCGGCCTGATGCATATAGCCGCAGCGTACAAAAAAATAATTATCTCCCTTTGGGGCAATACGGTTCCTTCTTTTGGGATGACACCTTATTATGGTGATTTCTCCATGGCATCTTTACAGATGCAAACAAAAATCTGGTGTCGTCCCTGCTCTAAGATAGGGTACAACAAATGTCCGCTGAGACATTTCAAATGCATGGAAAATATTGCTGTGGAAGAACTCTTGGAAAGAGTCAGGCAAAAGATTTAAACCCGCTCAGTTGGAGATGGACTTTGCCTGGCTCTTAAAAATATACAAGAGTCGTCGTGCAATTGTTATCTATTCATAAAGAACAGGGCCAGTAATGCAAATGCAACAAGAAATCCGCCAATAATTAAACGGGTTTGCACATCTTCATTGCTCAACATGAGTTTAATTTTCTTCATAACCTGATTTTTTTAGTTTTCAAAACGAATGTTAACCAGGTTTTCCAGGAAATGGGTAAGGCAATCAGAAAGGATAGGGGGACTATTAGTAGATATTGCAAAAATAGAATACAGAATCCTTATATGCAAGGTTGCATGGTTTTTTTTTGTATAGGAAAACTACGATTAAAACAGGACTTGGTTAATTTTCGCCTGTAACTTTATGTAATGGCCAGCTTTCGGATTATTCAAACGCAATTATTTTTAATTTCTTTTTGGTTAATAACAAGTTGTTACCAGGCTTTGGGGCAGGTTGATTCTTTCAGGGTATATGATGATGTAAAAATTACGATTGATAAACCTTCCACTTTAAGGAGGAATAAACCAACAATCATAACTTTTTTTGCCCTGCCCAATGGTAATACAACAGAGCAAACCATGGGTAAAAAGCCGAAACCGGGTGATGATTGGCATTTTGATATTCAGCATATCAGGGCACAAACAATGTTTATCCGTGCTGAACTCGTCGATAAAAATTTCATTGTGATTTACCTGGAGAATAATTATAAAAGCTGGCCTGCATGGAAGCAAAAGCATCCTGATTTTAAAACTTTGATTCCTCGCCTGGTTGATTCACTGGCGGATATTTTTCCGGGAAAAAAGAAAAGTATTTATCTGAATGGTCATAGCGGGGGAGGTGGTTTTATTTTTGGATACCTTGCTGCTGTAAAACAGATTCCGCATAACATAAAAAGAATAAGTTTTCTTGACAGTGACTACGGCTATGACAGCAGCTATTATCCTAAACTAAAGAACTGGCTGCAAACTGTAAAGGGTAGTGCCCTGAATGTATTTGCTTATAATGATAGCGTGGCTTTATACAATGGCAAACCTGTAGTGTCTGCTATGGGTGGTACCTGGTACCGGAGCAGACTTATGCTAAAACATTTGCAGCAGGATTTTGTATTTCATGCATTTGAAACAGACAGCATTATTATTTATAAAAGCCGGGAAAAGAAAATACAGTTCTTCTTTAAGCCCAATTATAACCAGGGTATATACCATACTCAGCAGGTTGAGCTGAACGGATTTATTCATTCAGTTTTATGCGGTACAAAGGCTGATGGCCTGAATTATAATTACTATGGGCCAAGAGCTTATTCTGAATTTATAGAGTAAGCTCAGAAATCATAATCAATCCCCGTGGCAAATGTATAAGTCGTTTTAGGTGCATCCCCTGCGGGAAATGTATCAAAGAGATAATTCCATTTTAAGGAAAGCGAAAATCTGCTGGTGGCCTTTACCTTTAATGCTGATTGATTTAAAATCCGGTAATCCGCAAATTTTTTAAGTAATGGCTGGAAGAAAGATGTACATACCAGTTCAATATTTTCCAGAGGAAGATAAGTGAATGTAATATAACTACTGTTGCGGAGGTCGTTATGTTTTAATACCGGCGTTGTTTTTTCTTTTTCATTTTCAAACATCAACAGGCTGGCCGAATACAGGCGCAGTTTTTTGTTTTTTACTATTTTAATCCTCAGACCTGTTCCTACTAAAAACCTCGAATCAATTTGTGTGACTATATTGTTTTGAAACTGCCCAAATATTTCCCATCTGAGCCATGCATTCAGTTTGCGGTTATAACGGATATGGCCAAACCCCTGGGAGGCTAATTTTTCGATCCCGGCTTTCAGGAAGTTATAATTGCCAAGCAGTAACCATAACCCTTTATCATCTTTCGTTTTATATTGCAGATGAGATGTAAGGTCAATGCCGGTAACCTGTTTAACATTTTTGGTCAGGTTAAATGCGGCTCCCGCACCACCCATCCAGCCAGTAGTATCTGAATGCATCCTGGAATTTTCGACATTGATGATTTGTGAAGAGGTGGCAATACTGATCATCAGGTATGCGGGTAAGAGGTATAAAGATATTTTTAGCATGGGATGTTTGTGGTTATGTCTAAATTTCTGGTTTATTGTAATTCACTCAACTCCAGCCAGCGAAATTCTTTTTCATCTAATAGTTGTGTCACTTCACCTATGCGGACAGATAGTTGTTGGAGTTCTTCAAATGGAGTATTTCCGTTATTTAATTTCTCTGTAATAGCTGCCTTTTCTTTTGTGAGGTCGCTTATTTCTTTTTCCAGCAATTCAAATTCCCTTTTCTCTTTATAGGATAGTTGTCTTTTTTTATCACCGACAACCTGTTCACGGGCAGCAGCAGGAACTTGTTTTTCATTATTGCCTGTGTAATAGGAAGGGCTTTTATCAGCAGACTGTCTGTATTGTGTATAGTTGCCAGGGAAATCTCTTATTACGCCATTCCCCTCGAATACAAATAGATGATCGACCAGCCTGTCCATAAAATAACGGTCATGTGATACGATCAGCAGGCAGCCCGGAAATTCACTTAAGAAATTCTCTAATACACCTAATGTTGGTAAGTCAAGATCATTAGTAGGTTCATCTAAAATAAGAAAGTTGGGATTGCGGAAAAGAATTGACAACAGGTGCAGCCTTCTTTTTTCTCCGCCACTTAGTTTGCTGATATAGGTATATTGTTTGTCGGGGTCAAACAGGAATAGCTGCAGGAACTGGGCAGCACTTAATGAACCGCCACTTGCCAGCGGAAAATTTTCAGCAATATTTTTTACAAATTCAATGACCCTCATATCTTCCTTTACTTCTAATCCCTGCTGGGAATAATTGCCAAAAATGACCGTATCACCGATATTGATCTTTCCACTATCAGCTTTTTCTAATCCCTGCAATATGTTAATGAAAGTGGATTTACCAACACCGTTTTTCCCAACTACGCCTATCCTTTCTCCTTTTTTAAAAGTGTAATCAAAACCTTTTAGCAATACTTTGTCGCCGTAACTTTTATAGATTTTCTTCAGCTCAATGACTTTTCCACCGAGCCGGCTCATTTTCATATTCAATTGCAGTTGCTCGTCAACGATCTGCTGTTTTGCTTTTTTCTCTACTTCGTAAAAATTATCCTGCCGGCTTTTACTTTTTGTAGTACGGGCCTTGGGTTGCTTTCGCATCCATTCCAGTTCCTTCCGGTAAAGATTTTTTGCTTTATCGATTGAGGAAAGATCATTTTCTATCCTTGCTGCTTTCTTTTCCAGGTAGTTTTCGTAATCACCCTTATAGGTGTACATGTTACTGCCGTCGAGTTCCCATATTTCTTCACACACCGTATCCAGGAAGTAACGGTCATGGGTTACTAACAGAAGAGTCACTCTTTCTTTATCCAGGTAATGTTCCAGCCACTCCACCATTTCCACATCAAGATGGTTGGTGGGTTCATCCATTATCAGCAGTACATGTTTGTGTTCAAAGCCAATATCGATCAGTGTTTTTGCAAGCGCCACTCTTTTTCGTTGTCCACCGCTTAGTGTATTCACCGGCTGGTTCAGGTGATGAATATTCAGTTTTCCCAGCACCTGCTTTACTTTGGTGTCAAAGTCCCAGGCTCCCAGTTCATCCATTTTAATGATGGCAGCACTTAGCTTATCTGCATCTTCCTCTTCACTCACTGCTTCATACTCTTTTATTGCAGCAATGACAGGATGGGCATGAAAGAAGATATTATCAAGTACAGATCTTTCTTCAACAAAGGAAGGTTCCTGTTCAAAAAGGACGACATCCACATCTTTATTGACCCAGACCTTGCCATTATCAGCTGTTTCTTTTCCAGCCAGTATCTTTAAAAGGGTGGATTTGCCGGTACCGTTCCGGGCCACCAGCGCAATTTTATCACCTTCTTCTATATGAAATGAGATATTTGAAAAGAGTGGTTGTATGCCATAGCTCTTGGTCAACCCTTCAACTGATACGTAGTGCATAGCGGCAAAGATAGCTCAACGGCCAAGAAGAAAAATAAGAACACTGATACTGAGTGTTAGTATAATTATACCAAGAAGAGAATACTTTTCTTTCTGGTATTTTTTTTGGCGTTGCTGAACAAATATTTCCAATTGATCTGCAGCAACGGGATCTTTGCCTGCCAATTTTCTTAACCTGATGATAATATCTGTTGTATATAACGGGGGCAATGGCTTGATGGCCTGCATCAAAACATTAATAATCTGCCTGTTTGTTTCGGGTTCATTGAATTTGCCGATTTGTTCAATGCTGCTGTCAGACAACAAGTCAAGAATGTATTGCTGCAACCCTTGTTTATCCATTCTGAAAGTATCCAGTTTCGAAACATACCTTTCCAGTTCAAGTGCTTGTTTAAGCAGGGTAACGGGAGTAATTACTTCCTGTGTCTTTCTTTTTCCAACGCTTTGATTATACCAGCGCAGTTGCAGGTAATATTCTTTTTTGGCCGGATCTGTCAGTACTTCATAAGCTTCTTTTATGTCAGCGAATTGTGCTGCTGCATAAGGATCGTTATTGTTTTTATCCGGGTGGTATTGCTGGGCCAGTTTCCTGAAAGCCTTTTTTATCTCAGGCAGACTGGCCGAAGGCTCTAATTCAAGTATTTTATAATAGTCTTTGAGGTGCATGGCTTGCTGCGAAGATAGGACAGGGGTTTTTGAAAGGCTTTTTTTGAACGTTTTACAACCACTTAACAATCCAAACAGTCATGTATCTGCAAATAGGGTTACTTTTAACCTGCTCAAATGAATTCAATTTTTTAATACAAATACTATGGAGAACAGTTTAAACAACAGCCGCCGTGAATTTTTAATACAAACCGGCAAAGCCGGAATAGCAGCCGGTCTTTCTGTAACAGCTTTGTCATCTTTTGCAGGCAATTATAGCGCAGCCGGCAATTTTTTTGGAGCGGAAGAGATACCATATGAACAACAACCACTGCCATATACATATACCGCACTTGAATCTGTTATTGATGCCATGACAATGGAACTGCATTATTCAAAGCATGCGGCTGCTTATGCCAAAAATCTTGCAGAAGCTGTAAAGGCAGAAAATGTAAATACAGGGAACGAGAAACTGACTTCACTGCTTGGTAAGATATCTAAATACTCCGCTAAGATGCGTAATAACGGTGGAGGTCATTACAATCATGAATTTTTCTGGAAGAGCATGAAAAGCCCTGTTGAGTCAAACTCACCCCAATCAGCTATCGTAAAAAGCATCATTAAAGACTTTGGTTCTTTCGAAGCCTTTAAAACACAGTTCAGTGATGCAGGAAAAAATCGTTTTGGAAGTGGCTGGGCATGGCTGGTAAAAACAGCAGACGGTAAACTGGTAATTGGATCCACTCCAAACCAGGATAATCCATTGATGGACCTGCCTGCCGGACAGGCAGGTGTAAGTGATCTGAAAGGAATCCCTTTATTGGGATTAGATGTGTGGGAACATGCTTATTATCTTAAATACCAGAACCGCCGGCCTGATTATATCAATGCATGGTGGAATGTAGTAGACTGGAAAGTAGTGCAGCAACGATTCGATGCAGCATAAAACTATTTCAGATATTTATTAAAAAAATCAATCGTCCGCTGCCAGGCCAGTTTGGCGGCGGTTTCATCATATCTTGTAGGAGCTGTATCGTTATGAAAAGCATGCTGGGCTCCCTCGTACATGTACAACTCATAATTGACACTATTTTTCTTCAGGGCTTCTTCATAAGCAGGGATACCTTTATTCACTCCTTCATCCAATGAACCATAATGTAATTGAACAGCTGCTTTTATTTTACTTACATCATCAGCCGCAGGCTGACGGCCGTAGAAAGCCACAGCAGCTTTTAACGAAGGAACATTTACAGCAAGATTATTACTCATGGCTCCGCCCCAGCAGAAACCAACACAGCCAAACTTACCATTACTATCATTTCTCGCAGACAGGTAATCGAATACCTTGATAAAATTTTGCAGGTTATCTTCTGGTTTTAATTGTTGAAATTTTGCCCTTGCTTCGTCTGCATTCTCAGGTGTGCCGCCCAATGATGATAATGCATTTGGCGCAATGGCTAAAAATCCGGCTTTGGCAGCCCGGCGGGCCACATCCTCTATATGTGCATTCAGTCCACGGTTTTCGTGGATGACAACAACGGCTGAATATTTTTTTTCTTCCTTAGGTCTTGCCACATAGGCCTGCATATCTCCATTGATCCCCGGGTAATTTATTCTTTCAGTAAAAAGGTCTTCCTGCAGAGTAACAGCGGCATTCGCATAGTTTACCTCCAGCAGTGGTAATAATGCCATAGCAGCAGCTGTGCCGCCGGCCAGCAGGGTAAGCCTGCGTAAAAATTCATGACGGCTTAGAGGCTTGTGGGTGTATTCGTCGTAGAGGTTGATTATTTGCTGGTCCATAAATATTAAATATGGAGTTAAAAGTAGAAAATTAAAACAGTTTGTTTGGTGTTTTGGGTAAATGCAACAATAATTTTTTTATGTGTGAATTTAATCGGACTTGATAGCAGCCTTTTTTTATTTTAACAATTGATACAATGTTTTGCTAAAATAGCACAGCCTCACTTTACAGGTAGCCGCATGGCATAGAAATAGCGTCATATAAGTGTAACAAGAAGAAAACCACTTAACAATTTTTGCATGAATCCATTTACTACAAAAAAAGTATGACGATGAAAAGTATCATGAAAATCACTGCACTGGCATTGGTATTGGTGCTGGGCAGTTCTTTACGAAACACAGTTTCGGCTCAATATGATGATAATGATTATGATGATGGCAGGGAGGTGTCCTATCAGACATTTTATGATGAGCTGAGTCCGCATGGCCGCTGGATAGATTATCCCGGGCATGGTTATGTATGGGTGCCTGATGCCGGCCCCGATTTCAGACCTTACAGCACCAATGGCCATTGGGTGTGGACAGAAGATGCTGAATGGATGTGGGTATCAGATTATGATTGGGGATGGGCTCCTTTCCACTATGGACGATGGGACCAGGATCCCTATTACGGATGGTATTGGGTACCGGGTTATGAATGGTCTCCTGCATGGGTGGCCTGGAGAGATGGAGGTGATTATTACGGATGGGCGCCTATAAGACCGGGGATCAACATCAGTGTCAATTTTAATATCGGCAGTTATTCTCCGCCAAATGACTTCTGGTGTTTTGCTCCAAGAAGATATATTACTTATCCCCGTATCTATGATTATTGCATTGACCGCCGGCGCAATTATTCCATTATAAATATTACTACTGTAATAAACTTCAACTATGGTGGACGATATGGTTACCGTTCGGGTCCGAGCAGGTTCGAAGCAGAAAGATATTGCGGCAGGATAACACCGGTTCGTTTCCGTGATTCATACAGGCCGGGCCGAACACAATTCCGGAATAATGAAGTAAGCGTTTACCGTCCGAATATTCGTCGTGATAATAATAGAAGTTTTTCTCCCCGCCAGGTTGAAAGATATGACAGGAACAATGGCAACTTCCGCAACGGTAGAAGCGACAATGGCTTCAGGAGAAATGAAAACGATAACCGGAACGATGGAAGAATAGCCGATAACCGGGGCAACAGGCCTGATAACCGTGACAGGGCGGATAATTCTCCTTTCAGAAGAAATGATAATACAGTAAGACAGCCTCAAAATAATGGTAACAGTAACAACAATCCTGACCGCCGCCGTTTTGACCGCAATGACAATACTCCTGATCGTCAGCCGAACAGGGAAGGTAATACAAGGGTGATACGACCCACTGAAAGACCTGACAGGAATCCAAACGCTGGCAACAACAATGGAAACAATGACCGCCGGCAATTTGAAAGACGCAGCGAAAACGGTGGAAACAATCCTGGTCGTCAGCGGGAAGTGAGAAGCAGCGGGCCGCAAAGACAGGCTCCGCAGGTAGAACAAAGAAGACAACAGGAACAACCCCGTCAGTTTGAAAGAAGAAATGACGGAGGTAATCGTCCGCAAAGAAATGAAGGAGACAGAAGTAATGGAAGAAGCCGTAACAGGTTTTAATATAAGAAAGCCATGAATAAAAAAGAGGTTGTCACACTGACAACCTCTTTTTGGTTTAATATGACCAGGTAATAAGCTTCTGCTACCATTTAACTCTCCACAGGCTCACAAGTACACCCTTCGCTTTGCTCAGGGTGACAAGGATTGCTTAGCTCATAACCTCCATGTAACTCTCCACAGGTTCACAAGTACAAATGAGATTTCTGTCGCCATGTGTATTATTTACCCTTGCTACGGATGGCCAGAATTTATTTAATGTAACATAATAAAGAGGGAAGGCAGCTTCCTGTCTTGTATAGCTGTGTTTCCATTCATTGGCTGTAACAACAAACTGTGTATGCGGTGCATTCTTTAACGCATTATCTTTTTTATCAGCCTTGCTTTCTTCGATAGCTCTTATTTCTTCACGGATGGACAATAAAGCGTCACAGAAACGATCGAGTTCCGCCTTGTCTTCACTTTCTGTCGGTTCTATCATAATAGTACCCGGTACCGGAAAACTCATAGTTGGTGCATGAAATCCATAATCGATCAGTCTTTTTGCCACATCTTCTGCTTCTACTTCCACTGATTTTTTAAACGGCCGCAGGTCAACAATAAATTCATGGGCACATTGGCCATTGTTATTGGTGTAAAGGATGTCATATTGACCATCCAGCCTTGCCCGCATATAGTTAGCATTCAAAATGGCGTATTCTGTAGCAGCTTTCACACCTTCATTACCCAGCATCCTGATATAACCATAACTGATAAGAAGAATACTTGCACTGCCGTATGGAGCGGCACTTACAGCACCGGTAGCATTTTGTATTTTGCTTTCAGCATTATGCGTATGCCCGGGAAGATGTTTTGCCAAATGTGCTTTCACACAGATAGGTCCCATGCCGGGGCCGCCACCACCATGCGGGATGGCAAAAGTTTTATGAAGATTCAGGTGACAAACATCAGCGCCGATCAATCCCGGTGCTGTTAATCCTACCTGTGCATTCATATTAGCTCCATCCATGTATACTTGCCCACCGTGCTGGTGAATGATATCGGTAATTTCTTTTACTGTCTCTTCATATACACCATACGTACTCGGGTAAGTGATCATAATGCCAGCCAATTCATTGCTGTATTGAGCAGCTTTTGCTTTCAGGTCTTCTACATCAATATATCCGTTCTCCAATGCTTTTACCACTACCACTTTCATTCCGGCCATTACTGCACTGGCAGGATTAGTGCCGTGTGCCGAGATCGGTATCAGCATTACTTTTCGGTGATGGTTGCCGTTGGCTTCATGATATGATTTGATAGTAAGCAACCCTGCATACTCACCCTGTGCACCACTGTTTGGTTGCAGGCTGCAGGCATCAAAGGCAGTTATTTCGCAGAGATAGTTACTTAATTCGTCAATAATATATTTATATCCTTCTGCCTGGTTAGCCGGTGCAAAAGGATGGATCTTGCCCCAGTGTGCCCAGCTCAGCGGCATCATTTCTGAAGCCGCATTCAGTTTCATGGTGCAGCTTCCCAATGAGATCATGGAAGTATTCAGCGAAAGATCTTTGTTCTCCAGTTGTTTTATGTACCGCATCATCTGGCTTTCGCTTCTGCAGGTGTTGAATACCGGGTGCGTAAGGAAAGGAGAGGTTCTGGTTAATGCAGAAGGAATATGCTCCGGTTCAGCATCCTGGTCAATATCAAAAGCTACGGGGTCCTTATCATTCTCAAAACAGTTGATCAGGTCGAACAAGTCAGCCACATCGGTAGTTTCATCCAATGAAATACCAATATGGTTGTTATCGATATAACGGAGATTGATCTGCTGTCTTTCTGCCTTTTCCCTGATGACAGCAAGTTTATCAGTTTTTACTACAATAGTGTCAAAGTAATGGTCTGCAGTCAATGCAAATCCTCTCTCTTCAATAGCTTCTGCCACTGTTTGGGTATACAGGGCTATCCGCTTTGCAATATTTTTTAATCCATCAGGACCATGATACACGGCATACATAGCAGCCATATTGGCCAGCAATGCCTGTGCTGTACATATGTTGGAAGTGGCTTTTTCTCTTTTGATATGTTGTTCCCTTGTTTGCAGCGCCATCCGCAAAGCCCTGTTGCCCTGCGCATCGATACTGATACCGATGATACGACCTGGTATGCTGCGTTTGAATTCATCTTTGGCTGCAAAGAAAGCAGCATGAGGGCCGCCATAACCCAGTGGTACACCAAAACGTTGTGCCGAACCGACAGCTACATCTGCTCCTAGTTCGCCGGGAGGAGTTAATAAAGTGAGTGCAAGCAGGTCGGTGGCCATTACCACAAAAGCTCCAGTTGCCTGAACCTTATTGATGAAATCACGGTAATCTTCTATTGAACCTTTGTCATTTGGGTATTGAACGATAGCACCAAAATAAGTTCCGTCAATGCCAGCTGTTTTATAATCTCCTTCCACTATTTCAATACCAACCGGTACAGCCCTAGTTATCAACAGATCTTTTGTCTGAGGAAAGATTTCCCTGTCTACAAAAAACCTGGGTTTTTCTATATGATCCTGCTTGTTCAGTGTATTGAAGAACATGGTCATGGCTTCTGCAGCAGCCGTGCCTTCATCCAGCAAAGAAGCATTGGCAATTGGCAATCCTGTCAGGTCGCTGACCATGGTTTGAAAATTCAACAGGCTTTCCAAACGGCCTTGTGATATCTCAGCCTGGTAAGGTGTGTATTGAGTATACCATCCCGGGTTTTCAAAAATATTCCGCAGGATGACCGAAGGAGTGATGGTGTCATAATAACCCTGCCCGATATAATTGGCAAATACTTTATTCCGCAGCGATACTTCTTTGATATGTTTCAGGTATTCATGCTCACTCATAGCCGCCGGAATATTCAATGGCTTGCTCATCCTTATGCCGGCAGGAACTGTTTTATCGATCAGGTCTGATAAACTGTTTTCACCGATCGTTTTCAGCATGGCTTTGGTGTCTGCTTCATTGGGTCCGATGTGGCGGGGAATGAATTCGTTAGACTGTTGTTCTGGAAGACTCATAAAAGGATACTTATAGTTGTAAAAGATGCGCAAAGTTACGGGACGGCCACCATAAAAAAGGTGCTTTGTGCAAGCTGGGGAAAAGCCGTGAAATGACCTGAAATGTCTTTCTTTGCCCCATGCAGGAAAAGCTGTTACAGAACTGGGAAAAGAAATCCGCCGAGCGGCAGAAAGAGTATAAAAAATTTCTGCACAGGGCCAATAAGAACAAAGTATTGAAGCAATTGCCGGCGCTGAACGAAGAGGCGTTTGACAAAATAGATTGCCTGCAATGCGCCAATTGCTGTAAGAATTATTCTCCCCGTTTTACCCCGCCGGATATCAAACGAATCAGCAAGTATATGGGAATGAAGGAAGGTGATTTTAAAGACAGGTACCTGCTGACAGATAAAGAGGGCGATAATGTGCTGAAGGCATTGCCCTGCCCCTTTTTAGGCGCCGATAATTATTGCAGCATCTACGAAGTGCGGCCAACAGACTGTGCCCGGTTTCCTTATATGGATGACGATTTTATGCTGAAGCGGCAGCCGCTGGCTCTGAAGAATTCTACTTTCTGCCCGATAACTTATTATGTGATTGAGAAATTGATTGAAGCGGAAAAAGCGAGGTGATGCTTTTTTCGACAAGTCTGCCCGACCTGAAGGCTTGTCGTATCTTTTTACTTCTTATTTAATTTCAAGGACTGCTTGATTAAACTCAAAATGTATTCAAGGTCTTCATCTGTGTCAAACTGTAATTCGTAATCTCCGTTACCCCAGTGGCCAATATTACTTACATCTCTTGCGATTTTTTTGGGGTCGCTTAATTTCCCTTTTGGAACATTGAGCCACATTTTAATTCCGTTGCGTTTGATGTAAATGTCAACGAAATTAGAAGCCGCAACAAATGCGATGTATTGTTTTTTAGGTTTTACATCAATGTTGTCAAGATTAATGATTGCAGCTTTCACTCTCTCATAAAGTTCTTTGGTTTCGTCAGAAACATTTTCTAAATGTTCTTGCTCGGTGTAAACTTTTATTTCCTTGGTTACTTTCTCAATCGTATCGTCTTTACGAGAAATTGTCTTTACACTTACTTTCGCACCAGCTGTTTGAATTTGTGTGTAGTTTACTGTTTCGTTATCATAACGCTTGACTTCCCAAAGTTCAATTGGCAAGTCCTTAAAGTTTATTGCTTCTCGTTGATAAGTAGTAAACGAAGGCGAAACAAAAATTACTCTTGATTGGCTCCATTCAATTTTGTCACGCTTCAAAGTATCTGACCTACTCTCATTATATTCAAGAACAAAGTCCGCCTTATTGTTAAGCATCAAAGAAAGATAAGCATATCCTTGGTCAATAACGCTGAAGTTTTTGTCCCGTTTATACTCAACAATTACAAAACAATTTTCATTTTGGTCAAAAGCTAAAGTGTCTATACGAAAATTGTTGATGGAAAATTCTGACTTAACAAACTCAAGTCCGAAAACAGCTTTCAGGTTTTGTTCTGTAAGTTGCTGAATTTCCTTCTCCAACTTGAAGTCCTTTTCCTTGATGTGATCAAGTCGTCCTTTGTCTGTGATTTTAAATAGAGCCATAACTTATAACATTTGCCTTTACATAAAACTTTGTTCAGATTCCGGTTGGTTTTCAAGATCCGCCGTGCAGAAAACTATTTCGCAGTCAACTCGTCCCAAGCTGCACCCAGCGGCCGTTGTATACCATCGCCTTTCCATTCATCACTGCCGGGTATGGCCGTAGCTTTTAAAAATTCTTCTTTGGTCTTACCGGCTTTTATTTCTGCTTCGGTAAATGTCAGCACATTGCCGAGGTAGTCACGGAACTTATTCAGGTCGTCGGCCGTTCCTGTTACTTTATAACCCGTCGCTGCATGGCCAAACACATACATGGTTTGCTTATCAAACTTATTCAGTGCTTTGTTTAATACTTCTATCCAGCTTTTTATGTTGGCGCCGGCGCCACGGTCCACATAAGGGTGGCGGCGGTTAAATAACAGATCGCCGCAATGCACAATATTGGCATGTTCAAAATGAATAAAGCTGTCACCATTGGTATGGCCGGCACCAAAATGATACAGGCATATTTTTTCCTTTCCCACCTTCTGGCACCAGGTGTTGGTATAGGTCTGGTCGGGATATAGTTGCTTGTCTTCGCTTTTATTCTGTTTGGCCGATCTTTCCTGGTTGATCTTTGAGTTTTCATGTGCCAGCACATGTTCCACTATTCCCTTAAAAGAGATATTGCCGCCGCTATGGTCGCCATGATGATGTGTATTGATCAGTAATGTAAATGGTTTATCAGTTCTTTTCTTTAATTCATCAATCAGGTGTTTACTCTGGTCAGGAAACTGTGAGTCAACCACCACTATTCCTTTTTTGGAAAGCAGGAAGGCAATCGTTCCGCCTCTTTCTTCAAAGATGCCGACATCATTGCGCAGCATGGTTATATTCCATGGATCTTCAAAAAGAGCAGCCAAAAGATTTTGCTGTGTGAAACTTAGTGCACCCAATGTAAGGGCTGTATTTTGGATAAATGAACGGCGATGCATAAAGACAATTTAAAGTTACTTAAAGCTGAAAAGTTTCACAGGCAATCAAATTCCTGTAGTGAATTTAAATAATAAAAGGGAATCACCGGTCTAAGTTCCCCTTTAGGGGTCAGGGGTTAATATTCAAACTTCCTTAATCCCGGTGCTTTGAACCAGGTGATGATAACGACGAGCAGGGTCATGCAGCCACCAAATACTACGGAAGGTACTGTGCCCATTGCTCTTGCCATAAAGCCACTTTCAAACTGGCCGAGCTCATTGCTGCTGTTAATGAACATGGAGTTTACACTTGATACTCTTCCCCGTTTATCATCGGGAGTAGTAAGTTGCAGAATGGTTCCTCTTACAATCACACTGATACCATCGAGCATACCAGCTATTACAAGAGCCAGAAAAGAGAGCCAGTACCAGGTAGATAATCCAAATACAATAATGCAGATTCCAAAACCGGCAACAGCATACATCAGCCGGTAGCCCTGTTTT
This sequence comes from Chitinophagaceae bacterium, assembly GCA_044221225.1. Lineage (GTDB taxonomy): Bacteria > Bacteroidota > Bacteroidia > Chitinophagales > Chitinophagaceae > JJ008. The sequence continues at coordinate 1,889 of JBGAPQ010000015.1, read as the reverse complement.
TTCTTCATGGGTTTTATGGTCAGCGCCACGATCATAATTACGGAACCAATATCCATGGCAGCATTCAGCCAGCCAAAACCTATCGGGCCTACTTGCAAAATTTTATCAGCAAATTCAGGTACCAGCGCCACGGCGCCACCAAACAATACGGCAAAAAGATCGAGTGAGATAGCTCCCAGCATGATCTTATTATTGAAAACGAATTGCAATCCCTCTTTCACACTATCCCATGCTTTAATGTCTTTTTGGGTAATGGCAACCGGTTTCCTTTTTATTAATGATACCAGTGTTGCAGCAATAAACACATAACCGAGTATGATGTAAAAAGTAGTATGCACCCCAAACCAGGCAATAAAGAAACCTGCAGATGCATGCCCGGTAATAGAAGCAGCCAGCCAGGTGGATGAACTGATATTGGCGGCAAAGTGCAGGATATTTCTTGGTACCAGTTGTGCAAGTATGGCATTGGTCGTTGGTCCGGCAAATGCACGGATAGCACCGGTACAAAAAATCACCCCGTAAAAAAATAGCTGTGGCGATTTCGTTTTTACATTGCTCTCAAACCAGGGAGAAGTAATAACAATGAGTGCGATGACACAAAGAGAATACGTAAGGATCCCTTTCAGCAACAGCGTTCGTTTATCTGATTTATCAATGACATGACCGGCATAAAGGGCCAGCAGAAATACCGGGACAAATTCTGATAAGCCGGCGAGACCAATGGAGAAAGAACTTTGGGTGAGCTTAAATAATTTATAGGCAGCTACCGTGCCGAGCATCCGCAGCGCCATGATCAAAAAGAACCGGGCAACAATAAAGTAGCGGAATTCCTGGTGTTGTAAGGGTTGCAGACTTTTGGCCTGTAGCAGAGGTGACATCCATTCAAAGATACAGCGAAATTTCAGGGCAGGGTAATATAGTGCTGTCCGTCTTCGTAATCTTTTTCCAGTGCATCATAGATTGCCTGCAGGTGTTTTTCGTTGCCGAGAAAGTCAGCATTGCTGGTATCAACAAACAATGTTTTTACATTGTGTTGTTTGATATAGTGAGTATAAGTTTCCTGGAGATTAAATAAATAATCATCGGGTATATTCTGTTCGTATGAACGGTTGCGTTTCTTAATGTTTGACTGTAGCTTGGAAACAGGTGCATGGAGATAAATCAGGATATCTGGTTGTACCAGTTGCTGATGGATGATCTCAAACAGCCGCTGATAAAGCCTGAACTCATCGTCCGGCAGCGTAACTTTTGAGAACAGCAGGCATTTGGTAAAAAGATAATCGGAGATGGTCACACTCTGGAACAGGTCTTTTTGCTGTATCAGTTCTTTCAGCTGTTTATATCGTTCTGCCATAAAAAACAGCTCTACCGGGAAAGCATATTGTTTAGGGTTTTCATAAAACTTTTGCAGGAAAGGATTGTCGGCAAACTCTTCCAGTATCAGCCGGGCATTATAATGCTTGCTGAGCAAATGAGCCAGTGTGGTTTTGCCGGCGCCAATATTTCCTTCTATGGTAATGAAATGATAGTTCATGTTTTAAGGCCACAGAGGGCCACAGAGAAAAAGAGAACCGCAGAATCAGCTCCTGGGAATTAATCTCTTTATCCCATCTGTTAGTTTTAATACATTAAAATTTATGATCAATCCGATTTTTGCCCCTGATAATTTTAAATAAGTCAGCGTTTGAGCTACATGAACAGCGGCAATGGCTTCTGTCATTTTCACTTCAACGACAACAGCATTTTCCACTATCAGATCTAAACGATAACCATGTTCAAGATGTATTTCTTTATATACAAGTGGCATAGCTACCTGATTTTGAACTGTCAGGCCTGTTTTACCTATTTCATAACAGAGGCAGGTCTCATAAGTGGACTCCAGGAGTCCC
>JBGAPQ010000014.1:126300-144568 GCA_044221225.1 Chitinophagaceae bacterium | reverse complement strand
AACCTGAATAGTGCTGGTATCAATAATGCCTTCCTGCTTTCTGTAAATAGAGGTTCCTTCACTTCCCTGGTAGAGTAACTCGCTGCCAGAGCAACCCGTCAAAGGCATACTCCCGCTTAGTGTCGGACAGGCAGTTTCATAATCAGAATTAATTGCAGGATCCGATACCCATTCTATATATTGACCGTCGATAGTGGCTTTAAAATAATAGGTGGAGGAAGTGTCATCAGGAGGTTCATTTTTAACACATCCTGTTAAAAAAAGTATGAATACCGGTAAACATGCAATTTTCTTTTGCACTTTTTGAAATTTATTATTTTCTGAGTTCAAAAAAGGCAATTGTATTATTCTTTATTTCTTGTGTCAATCACAATCTTCTTGCGGCTAAAGTATTTGCCAATGGTAAGACCGAATACTTTGTGCTTGATAGAAGGGCCACCATCACGGTTGCTAAGGTTGGCGGGGCTGTGTGTAAACTGGAAATATATCAGGAAGCCGCCATCTTTTTCAAATCCAAGCTGTGTGATTAAGTTGGCGGAGTAACGTCCATATTCACCGGGGCCGAATTTCATAGTGCGGCTTACACTGCTGCCTGATGCCTGGTTGAATTTTTCTTTGGCAAACAACATAAAATCAAGAGCAGGGCCAGCTTTGATAAATAAATGGCTGGGGTTACTGCTCAGGTCAAATTGCAGTAATGCGGCCAGTTCAAAGCTGTGAAACCGGGTGTCGTTGTCTATAGCATTGATATCGGGCAGAGAATTTGGTATTGCGAGTTTTACATCATAGCCCTTGTAACTGTAGTAAGCCGCAGGGGCGAAATAAAGAAAACCATCGAAAGGAACCTTCATGCCCACACCGGCATGAAAGCCATATTTCATTTTTGTTTCTTGTCGTTGGTTATTAACAAAATAGTTGGCCGTGCTGGCCTGAGGCCCCGCAAAAATAGCTACCTGGTTTTGGCCGGCGGCACTAAGACTGATTATCAGTACAAGGGCGGATACAATACGTCGCATTTTTGAATTTTATATTTCAAAATCAGATTGAATTAAGCTTTTCGGTAAGGATTTCACCGCTGACCGCAACGGGGCGGCTGGATAAGTGAGGTAAAAATAGCCATTAATTCCGGGGATTGCAAGTGAAGAGAGCTTTCCCGCAGATGACGCAGATAGTTCCGCAGATAAACGCTAATTTTAAATTCTGCGAGATTAGCGGGAACATCAGCGATAATCAGCGGGAAGTTCTTAAAACTTCTTTGCCGGGTCTTTTATATCTGTAGCGTTATTGTATTGCTGTGAATCACCCCTTGGTATCGACAGGTTCTTCCAGCTTTTATTTTTAATGATCTTGGCCAGGAAAATGATCTGACCTACATGATAAGGGTAATGCGCCAGTTGCCTGTTGATGGCATCTATCACAGTTAATGGTTCCTTACGGATATGTACTGTTTTTTTCAGGTCTTTCTTTTTTAATGATTCCAGTGCATCAAAAAAACATTGCCAGCCTTTTTCCCAAAGCTCCAGCAATTGTTGTTTGGTGTAGGTATGTATCTCAAATTCTTCATCCCGTTTGCGCCATTCCTTTTCACCATCCTCCGTTAAGAAGTTGGTCCATCGGCTGAGCATATTGCCCGCCATATGCTGAATGATGACAGCAATACTGTTCGATTCATCATTGGGCTGGTAATGAAAATCCCATTCATTCAATTGCTCAAATGTTTTATCGCCAAGATCTTTATAATACTTCAGGCGACGGACAGCTGTTTGTAAAAATTCTTTTCCTGTACTCATAACTTATTTAATTAAACTACAAACTTCAAACCTCAAACCTCAAACCTCAAACCTCAAACCTCAAACCTCAAACTTAAAACTTAAAACTCACCATCCCTCCGCTGCATCATCACCCCGGTTATCAGCCACAGCTTCAAATTTTCCATTGCTAAGCACTTTAATGATCTCCGTTCTTCCGATACCGCCTCTTTCTTTACTGAAACTATATCCCATTTTCTGTAAAGCTTCTTTCACAGCAGCCGGGAAACCTTTTTCTGTCATGATCTCATCCGGTAACCACTGGTGATGAAACTTGGGCTTATAAACTGCATCTTCAGCACTCATGTTGAACTCAATAATGTTGACCAATGTCTGAAAGATCTGCGTGGGAATAGTTGTGCCACCGGGAGTACCTACTACGATATAAGGTTTGTTATCTTTTAGAACAATTGTCGGCGTCATCGAACTCAGCATTCTTTTTCCTGGTTTGATGGCATTGGCTTCTCCACCTACAGCGCCATACATATTGGGTACGCCGGGTTTGATACTGAAATCATCCATCTCATCATTTAAAAAGAAACCGGCACCGCCTACTACCGTTCTGCTGCCGTATGAGTTGTTTAAAGTAGTGGTTACTGCCACGGCATTTCCCTCTTTGTCGATCACACTCAGGTGGGTGGTCTCTTCACTTTCTGTTTGTAACGGGCCACCCGGCTTTATCATCGTACTGGGAGTTGCTTTTGCCGGATCATAACTTTTCATCCGTTCCTGCAGGTACACTTCGTTGGTGAGCATACTCACTGGTACTTTGTAATAGTCTGCATCACCCATGTATTCAGCCCTGTCTGCAAAAGCCCTGCGTTCCACTTCCGTCATCAGTTGCACCGCCTGCTGTGAATGAAAACCCATAGCGCTGATATTCTTGTCTTCTATCATCTTCATCATTTGATGAAGTAACAGTCCGCCGCTGCTCGGCATAGGCATTCCTACTATTTTGTAGCCTTTATAATCAAATGAATGTGCTGTCCTGAATTTTGCTTTATAGTTTTTCAGATCTTCTGTGCTAATAATACCGGTGCCTCTTTTCATTTCTTCAGTGATTAATCTTGCTGTCTCCCCTTCATAAAAACCGGCAGCGCCAAATTGCTGTATTCTTTTAAAAGTACCAGCCAGATCTTTTTGTACCAGTGTATCTCCTTTTTGCCAGGCAGTATTTTTAACAAACACCGGTGTTACAGTATTGTATTTTACTAAGTCATTTTTAATATTGTTCAAACCTCTTGCTTCTGATGCAGAAATGACAAATCCTTTTTCGGCGAGTTCAATAGCCGGCTGTATCAATTTTTCAAAAGGCAGTTTAGCATACTTGTGCGATGCAAAAAGACCGGCTACTGTTCCCGGCACACCAGATGATAAATGTCCGAGCTGACTTTTATCGGTATCCGCATTTCCATTTGCATCAATATACATATCACGATGTGCAGAGCCTGGCGCCATTTCCCGGTAATCCAATGCTACGGTTTCCCCATTGCTTAACCTGGCTACCATAAAACCACCACCACCTAGATTGCCTGCATTGGGATACACTACTGCAAGGGCCAGTTGCGTGGCAATGGCTGCATCCACCGCATTGCCACCCATTTTCAAAATTTCAACACCCACCTTGCTTGCCAGCGGGTGAGCAGACACTACCGCCCCGTTCTCAGCGATAACTTTTTTTACACCGGAATAATTGTAGGCATTAATGACCGGTGTAGTGGACGCATTCTTCTGTGAAGATTTGCAGGCAGCAAGCAGCAGCAGGAATAAAAATGCAGTAAACTTTTTTTGCATGTGGCGGAATTTAAACAAAATAAAGCTACAGAAACCGGTGCACTTAATGATAATCAAAATTTGTGGTAATTAAGGCTTCCTTTGCTAACTTGCTGCATTAAAAAAATCAATATGCTCCGGAAAGGTATCGTATCGTTTGTAGCTGTTTTATTTGTTCTTGTAAGTACTGCGCAACTAAAATCTCCGGAAGAGTTCCTGGGATATAAAGTGGGCACCCGCTATACACCGCATTATAAAATTGTAAACTATTTCAATCATGTGGCGGCCAATGCACCTTCTATGATGAAGTTGCAGCAATATGGCGAAACCAATGAAGGCAGACCCTTACTGCTGGCATTTGTTTCTTCGGCGGATAATATGAAGAACCTGGAGCAGGTACGTATGAATAATATCCGGCTGGCTAACCTGGCCAGGGACCGTGCCGCAGCTATAGAAGAAAATGCTCCTGCGATCGTATGGTTAAGTTATAATGTGCATGGCAATGAAACATCTTCTTCAGAAGCGGCCATGCTTACCGTATATGAGCTTGTGAACCCGGCTGTAGCCAGAACTAAAGAATGGCTGAAGAATACAGTTGTTATTATTGATCCCTGTCTGAACCCCGATGGCAGAGACCGCTATGTAAACTGGTTCAATTCTGTCGTGGGTAAAAATTTTAACCCGCAACGAATAGCAAGGGAGCACCGGGAACCATGGCCGGGCGGAAGAACCAATCATTACAATTTTGACCTGAACCGTGACTGGGCCTGGCAAACACAGGTAGAAAGCCAGCAACGAATAAAAATGTATAACCAGTGGATGCCCCATGTGCATGTGGATTATCATGAGCAGGGCATCAATGAGCCTTATTACTTTGCTCCTGCTGCTGAGCCATTACACGAAGTGATCACACCCTGGCAAAGAGAATTCCAGACTACGATTGGAAAGAACAATGCAAAATACTTTGACCAGAATGGCTGGTTATATTTCACCAAAGAAAGATTTGATTTACTCTATCCTTCTTATGGGGATACTTACCCTACTTACAACGGCAGTATTGGTATGACCTATGAGCAGGGTGGGATAGGAGCAGGTCTTGGCGTAATCAATGAAGATGATGACACCTTAACACTGGTGGACAGGGCACAACATCATTTCACCACTTCGTTAAGTACCGTAGAAATATCTTCCCTGAATGCTGCAAAGCTGGTGAAAGAATTCCGTAAATTTTTTAATGATGCGGTTAGTACAGGCTTCGGCGAGCATAAAACCTATGTAGTGAAGTATGATGCTAAAAACCAGGAGCGAATAGAGAAACTTACTGAGCTGCTTGACAAAAATGGCATACAATACACTGCAGGCAGTGGTGCTGCAGGAAAGGGGTTGAATTATTTTACCGGGAAGGAAGAAGCTTTTACTGCCGGTGCTAATGACATTGTAATATCTGCTGTTCAGCCCCGTTCTGCTATGGTGAAAGTATTGTTTGAGCCCAAATCAAAATTATCAGACTCCATTACTTATGATATCACTGCATGGTCATTGCCATATGCGTATGGATTAAATGCATATGCATCAAAAGAGAAAATGGCCGGCGCAGGGGCTTACAGTAATAAATCAAAAGCAGCTAATCCAGAAACAAGTTACGGGTATGTGATCCCATGGAGTGGTGTAAAGGCTGCAAAATTGGTTGGACACTTGCTGCAAAAAGGGATATTGCTTCGTTATGCAGAGCAGCCATTTGAACTGAACGGAAATAAATTTGACAGGGGTGCCATTATCGTGTTGCGAACTGCCAATCAGAAATTTGGAAACAACCTGTGGGAGATCGTTAGGGAAACAGCAGATGCTGACGGAGTGCAATTATACCCGGTAAGCAGCGGGTTTGTTGATAAAGGATTTGACTTCGGCAGTGATATGGTACATCCGATGAGGGCCCCAAGAGTAGCGATGCTTACAGGAGAGGGTGTTGGCAGTAATGCTGCAGGTGAGATATGGAATTTCTTTGATGATCAGCTGGATTATCCTGTTACGCTGATCAATAGTAATGATGCAGGCAGGGCTAACTGGAATGATATTGATGTGCTGATCATGCCGGATGGTAATTATCGTTTCCTCAGTAATAAGGATGAACTGGAAATGTTCAAAGCATGGATCAATAAAGGAGGAAGAGTGGTGGCATTGGAAAGTGCCGTAGGACAACTGGCAAAAGCAGAATTGGGAATTAAACAGAAGAAAGCAGAAGAAGCTGATAAAAAAGATAAAGAAAAAACTGAAAGCTATGATGCACTGAAGGAGTATCAACGCAGGGAGAGAGATGCTATATCCGGTTATACTCCCGGCTCTATCTGGAAAGTGAAAATGGATAACTCGCATCCGCTGGCCTTTGGCTATCCTGATTTTTATTATACATTAAAAATGGATGATATTATTTTCGAGTTCATTAAAGAAGGAGGATGGAATGTGGGAGTTATCAAAAAAGAAAACCAGGTATCCGGCTTTGTGGGAGCCGGCTTGCAACCCAAATTGAAAGACGGTCTGTTGTTTGGTGTATATGAGATGGGCGGGGGCAGTATCAGTTATATTACTGATAATGTGATGTTCCGCCAGTTTTGGGAAAATGGTAAACTGATGTTTTGTAATGCGGTGTTCCTGGTGGGGCAATAAATTATAAGGTAGATAAGAGTTTTTTTATCAAAAACCGGTTTTGTATCTCCGATATTGTTTGGGGTCAAAACCGGTTTCCTTTTTTGTTTCTTTATTAGGATATCAAACTTTGGCGTAGCTTTATGTGTTCAAATGCGAAAAAATGAAAAAGGAGTCTGACCATACGGTCTTTTCTTCTATTGAGTCCGAGCTAGGATTTACGATCTACAATACTTCTCCTCCCGTTTTATAGGAATAAATCTGCAGGGTAGATAATTATTCTGTATAAGACAGTTCAAGTCTTGAGCAGGTGATTTATATCATGTTGAAAAGTTGTGTGCATCAATTGATGCCTGCACGGGTATGCTATGCATCAAAAAAATAATTTCATAATCAATAATCATTAAACAAAATGGAAAAACAGGAAATCATCAAATGGAGCCTTATAATAGGTGTTCCTCTCTTTATTTTACTTTTCTACAAATTTATTCTCAGGGTCTTTTTCGGATTAGTAATAGTTCCAGAAGACAAGATCGGTTTGGTAACTAAAAAATTTGTACTCTTCGGGCAACAGGAATTGCCGGAAGGACGGATTATCGCTACCAAGGGTGAAGCGGGATTCCAGGCACAGACATTAGCACCTGGTGTGTATTTCTGGAAATGGATATGGCAATATTCAATCACTTTTCAGCCATTCATTGTTATTCCAACCGGTAAGATTGGTTTGGTGCTGGCAAAGGACGGTGCCGAACTGGAAACAGGCCGTATCCTTGGCCGTAAGGTAGATTGCGATTCTTACCAGGATGCGGAGGCATTTCTGATCAATGGCGGTCGTAAAGGTCGCCAGACAGCAATCATTGCACCAGGTTCTTATCGTATCAACACTTTGTTGTTCGAAATAGAACTGACGGATATGACTATGATTCCTGATAATGCCGTAGGTATTGTAACCACAGCGGAAGGTAAACCATTAGAAGAAGGACAGATCGCAGGTAAGATTATTGAGGGGCATAATAAATTCCAGGACGTAGATATGTTTTTGCAAAGTGATGGATTGAAAGGTTTGCAGGAGCAGGTAATATTGGCGGGTTCGTATTTCTTAAACCCCTGGTTTGCCAAATTAGAAATGGTAAAAATGACAGAAATTCCAATCGGGCATGTAGGTGTTGTTATCTCGTATGTGGGTGCAGAAGGTGTGGACTTGAGTGGCGTTGAATTCAAGCATGGTAATATAGTATCCAAAGGATCAAAGGGTGTTTGGGCTGAACCATTGGGTCCGGGTAAATACCCGATCAATCCTTACATTATGAAAGTGGAGATGGTGCCTACCACTAACCTGGTTTTGAACTGGGCCAGTGCAAGAAGTGAATCACATCAGTTGGATAAAAACCTTTCTACCATTACTGTTCGTAGTAAGGATGGTTTCCCTTTTAACCTCGACGTATCACAGATCATTCATATTCCAACAACCGAAGCGCCAAAAGTAATTGCCCGCTTCGGTAATATGAATAATCTGGTAAGCCAGGTGCTGGAACCTACAATTGGTAACTATTTCCGTAACAGTGCGCAGGACAGTGATGTGATTGCATTCCTGGGAACCCGCAAAGAAAGACAACAGTCTGCCAAAGATCATATTGGTAAAGTACTGGAGCAGTACAACGTTTATGGTGTGGACACACTGATCGGTGATATTGTTCCTCCTGAAAGCCTGATGAAAACATTGACGGACCGTAAGCTCGCCGAAGAACAAAAGATCACTTACGATACAGAAAAGAAAGCGCAAGAAACAAGACAGACACTGGAAAAAGAAACAGCTATTGCTGATATGCAGAAAGAAATCGTAAAAGCAGACCAGGGTGTATTGATCGCTGAACGTATAGCAGATGCATCTGTGAAGAAAGCGACGGGTGATGCCAACAGTGTTCGCTTGCAGGCGAATGCGGAAGCTGACCGTTTGAAATTACTGGCCAGTGGCGAAGCTGAAAAAACAAGATTGCTGGCAAAAGCTGATTCTGAAAAGATTGAGTTGCTGGCAAAAGCGGAAGCCGAGAAGATATCCCTGACTGGTAATGCAGAAGCGGAAAAGATTCTGGCGATTGGTAAATCAAATGCCGAATCATATAAGTTGTCTGTTGAGGCAATGGGTGGTGATAACTTTACCCAACTAAAAGTAATCGAGTCTATCGCTGCCGAAAAAGTGAAGATTATGCCGGATGTGCTGATTGGTGGAAATGGAGACAGTACCACTGGCGGTATCAGTGGCTTGCTTGGGTTGCAGTTGTTGGAAAAATTAGGAAAAAAAGTAACCGAGAATACTGATGCGAAAAATAAGAACTGAGAGTAATTGTTAAGAGTAATTAAAGGTTATGGTCCCGCTGCAGGCGGGACCATTTTTTTGTACCAGCGGTTGGAGACCCTAAGTAAATTGCTGTTATATTCGCTGAATAATTTTTGGAATGAAAAAACTCCTGCTGTTTGCATGTATTACCTTTTGCCAATTACAGCTTGTTCAGGCACAGCCGCCTCAAAACTGGACATCTGCTGATATGTACCTGGCACTTCGCAAATTAAATGTACTTGGTTCAGCATTGTACATAGCCGCACATCCAGATGATGAAAATACAAGGCTGATTACTTATTTGTCAAAAGACAGGTTATTACGTACCGGTTATTTATCCGTTACAAGAGGTGATGGAGGACAGAACTTAATTGGAGATGAACAAGGCATTGAACTGGGATTGATCAGAACACAGGAATTATTATCTGCAAGAAGAATAGACGGGGGGGAACAGTTTTTTACCAGGGCGTATGATTTTGGTTTTTCAAAAAACCCTGACGAAACGTTTACTAAATGGGATAAAGAAAAAATATTGAGTGATGTAGTGTGGGTGATCCGGAAATTTCAGCCCGATGTGATTATTAACCGTTTCCCAATCACCGGCGAAGGCGGGCATGGTCACCATACAGCTTCCGGGATATTAGCCAACGAAGCTTTTGCTGCCGCTGCTGATCCAAACCGTTTTCCTGAGCAGTTGAAATATGTTTCTGTATGGCAGGCGAAGAGAGTATTATGGAATACATTCAATTTTGGCGGAACTAATACTACAAGGGAAGATCAGTTAAAGATTGATGTGGGTGGTTATAACCCATTGCTGGGAAAAAGTTATGGAGAGATAGCAGCTGAGAGTCGCAGCCAGCACAAAAGCCAGGGCTTTGGTGTGCCCGCCACAAGAGGTGAAGCGCTGGAATATTTTAAAACCACCAAAGGTGATCAGCCGGTTAATGATTTGATGGACGGAGTCAATCTTACATGGTCCAGAGTTACAGGAGGGGATGTGATTCAGAAAATGGTCGATAGTATTGCCGCATCTTTTGATTTTATTCACCCGGAGAAATCGGTAAAAGGATTGGTGAATTTATACCAGAAACTGAATGCAATGCCCGACGGATATTGGAAGAATAAAAAACTGGCGGAAACAAAGCAATTAATTGAGCAATGCAGTGGTTTGTTTATTGATGCAACGACCACCGGTCAGTTTGCTGTGCAGACAGATTCTGTGAGGATAACCTTTGCTTTAAATAACCGTCTTGGTGTTAATGCGGTGCTTACAAAAATTTCAGCATTCGCGGCAACGAGTTTTGATTCTCTTTTCAATCAAACCCTTGCAAAGAATAAAAATTTTAATTTCTCTAAAACAGTTTATGTACATCCGGGCTCGGAATTGACACAACCATATTGGCTGGCAAATAAAATGGAAGAAGGATATTTTAACGTAATAAACCAGCAGGATATTGGTAAGCCTGATGTAGACCCGACATACTGGATGAATGCTGTTTTGAAAATTGAAGGGGAAGAGTTTACTTTTTCAAAACCGGTAAAGTATAAATTTACCGACCCCGTGAAGGGAGAACTGTATCAGCCTCTGATAATATTGCCAATGGCTGAATTCAGATTTGTTGAGGATAATAATATTTCAATAAATAATTCTATCGCCAAAACACAGGTTTTTTTTAAATCTAACAGGAAAGACTCTGTTGAATACGAGGTTGCGTTTAACTCATCACCTGACTGGAGTGCCGAGCGGAAAGAATTTGTTTACGGAACATGGGGAGGAAATAAATCAAATTATACATCAGCGAATTTTCGTCCGTTAAATAAAAATCAGAACCTGAAACAACCAGTTGTTGTTACAGTTACTAAAGATGGTAAAATGATTTATGCCGGGGAAAGAAGAATTATTAAATATGATCATGTTCCCACTATTGCCTACCTTAAACCCGCTTCCGCTAATTTAGTTCAGGTAAATCTTGAAACTTATGGCAAGAAAATTGCCTACATTGCCGGCGCAGGAGATAAAGTACCCGAAGCCCTGGAGCAAATGGGTTATGAAGTAACCGTTCTCGGTGATAAAGAATTATCGAAAAATAACCTGAGCCGGTTTGATGCCATCATCACAGGTGTGCGGGCATACAACACTCATGACTGGATGAACAACCATTACGAAAAGCTGATGAAGTATGTGCAGGATGGCGGCAACCTGATAGTTCAGTACAATACCAGCAACCAGATTGGCCCTGTAAGGGCTAAGATAGGTCCGTATAATTTCAATATAACCCGCAACAGGGTAACCGATGAAAATGCAAAAGTGACCTTACTGAAACCGGAGCATCCTGCTTTTAACTTCCCCAATAAAATAACTGACGATGATTTTAAAGGCTGGATACAGGAACGCAGTATTTACCATGCAAGCGATACATCCGGCAAGTTTGAAAAATTGATTGGCATGGCCGATCCCGGCGAAAAATCGGATGATGGCAGCCTGCTGGTAGCTAAGTATGGAAAAGGTTGGTTTACTTACACCGGAATTGTATTTTTCAGGGAATTGCCGGCCGGGATACCCGGTGCATACCGCTTACTGGCAAACATTATTGCCCTAAATAAGAAAAAAGGATTCTGATGGCAGATCAATCAAAACCAAATGTAAGAAGAGGAGAGATGGCTTTTATATTCGCTATCATTTTAGGGTTGGTAATTGGCATACTGATAAAGAGAGTGAGGATTGGTATATTAATAGGACTGGTACTGGGATTTGTAATTGTTTTTACAGGCTGGCTTCGCAGCACCCGAAAATAATTAAATGCAATCACCGGATAACGATAAGGCGCCATTATTCAGAAACTGGAAAAACTGGTACATTTTTGTCCTGCTCTTTCTTATTATGCTGATCCTGCTTTTTTATTTTTTTACTAAACGATTTTCATGAGCCGGCCGGACTGGATAGTATTGATTGCTACTCTTCTGGCCATTATCTCTTATGGCTTGTATAAAAGCCGTACATCCCGTAACCTGGATGGTTATTTTCTCAGTAATCGCAGCATGCCCTGGGGGCTGGTGCTGCTAAGTATTATGGGTACGCAAGCCAGTGCTATTACATTTTTATCGGCCCCGGGGCAGGCCTATACAGACGGAATGCGGTTTGTGCAATACTATTTCGGCCTGCCACTGGCAATGATCGTTATCTCTGCCTTCTTCGTTCCGGTTTATAGCAGGTTGAAAATTTATACTGCTTATGAATACCTGGAGAACAGGTTTGATGGGAAAACCAGGACGCTTACTTCATTCCTGTTTCTGTTGCAGAGAGGACTATCAACCGGTATCAGTGTTTTTGCGCCGTCTATTATTCTTTCCTCTTTGTTTGGTTGGAATATTTATTACACGAACGTACTAATGGGCGGCTTGCTTATTATTTACACAATGAGTGGCGGCGCCAAAGCGGTGGCTTATACACAGCAATTACAGCTCATAATTATATTTACAGGTATGTTCCTTGCCGGGTATATGGTTGTTAAAATGTTACCTGCCAATGTAAGCTTTACAGATGCATTACAAGTAAGTGGTAAACTTGGAAGGTTAAATGTAATTACCACCGGTTTTGAGGGTGGAAAATTCAATTGGAGTGATCAGTATAATTTATTAAGTGGTTTGATAGGAGGTTTTTTCCTCGCCCTTTCCTATTTCGGAACCGATCAAAGCCAGGTTGGGCGTTATCTCACTGCAAAATCGCTGCGTGAAAGCCGCATGGGCTTATTAATAAATGGACTGGTGAAAGTGCCAATGCAATTTGCTATTCTGCTTATAGGAACTCTTGTATTTACTTTCTACCAGTTTAATAGAGCACCGGTATTTTTTAATGAAGTGCAGGTTAAGAAACTGGAACGATCAGCTTACAAGGACTCTTTTCAATTACTGAACAGACAGTATGAATCAATTGCTTTAAAAAAGCAGGAGATGGTGACTGCTTATATGAACGCATCTGAGAGTAAGGATGCGCCGTTAGCAGAAAAATCTTTGATGACCTTACGAAACCTGCAGAAAAACTCGGATAGTTTAAGGGGAAAAGTAAAAAACTGGTTAAGCCGCAAAGAAGTGGGGGGTGATAGCAATGATACCAATTATATTTTTCTTCGTTTCGTTGTAGATCACTTGCCTGTGGGCCTGGTTGGATTGCTTATTGCTATCATCTTTCTGGCCTCGTGGGGAAGCATTGCTGCAGCTATCAATTCACTGTCATCTTCTACAATGGTTGATTTTCACAGGAAGTTCTCAAAAGGAAAAAGCACGGGCGACGAAGAATATCGTTTGTCAAAATGGTACACATTGGCCTGGGGTGTATTCTGTATTATTGTGGCGATGTTCACTTATAATCTTGGCAACAGTCTGATAGAAGCTGTAAACGTACTAGGTTCCCTTTTTTATGGTGTAATACTTGGAGTCTTTCTGGTTGCCTTCTTTTATAAAAAGATTCAGGATGGAAATGTGGTTTTTTGGGCGGCATTATTTGCTGAACTGCTTGTTCTTACTGTATTTATCCTGACCAAAACAGGTATTTTTAATATGGGCTTTCTTTGGCTCAACCCGATTGGCGCTTTTGCTGTGATATTTTTCAGCCTGGTGCTAAACAAAATACTGAGGAAAAAAGAAAGCCCCGCTATTTAGCGGGGTTTTCTCATCAGGCTTTTTTACCGGATTTATTTATTCAATTCAGCCAGTAATTTTTCATTCAGCGTTACATAATCGCCATTTTTTGCAGCAGCAGCCAGTTCTTTTGATTTTTCGGCAGCAGCCTTAGCTTCTGTTTTTTTACCAAGTTTTGCTAAACAATTAGCTCTCTGATGATGTATCCAGAACGCTGTGGGATTTAATTCAGTTGCTTTATCAAACCATGCCAGTGCCTGGTTAAGATCTTTACCATTATCCATATAATACATGGCAGCATTAAAATAAGGGCGGTTATCCTTATTCATCAGCTGATCGATCTGTGCTATCACTTTTCCATCAACTTCTGTTGTGATAGGCAGAGATACTGCTGTATTTTCCCACATGATGTGCAACTCACAACTTGTAGATTTTACATCTGCAAATTGCATCGTGAAGGTTTCCATTTTAGCATCCATCTTCATTGGTTTTACTTCTACTCTTGCCACATCATTTTCCTGTTTGTAGGCAGCAGGGCTGGTAACGTCTAATTGTTTTGTGATGATTACAGTCCAACTGGCTTTATCAGGGATGGTCAGCAAACCATATTTACCGGCCGCCACTTTTTTGTCGCCGATTGTAACAGCATCGCTAAATGTTATTGTGGTGGCACTGTTGGCTCCGGTACGCCATACATTACCAAAGGGAACCAGGTCGCCAAATATTTTTCTTCCTTTCATTCCGGGGCGGGAATAAGATAATTCTACTGTTCCGAGACCAAAGTCCTGTTTAATGGTTTGTGTAGTACTTGGAGCTGGTGTTTTTAACTGGGCTTCAGTTGCAACAAAGCATAAAGCAACCAGGGAGGTGAAAATGATTTTTTTCATAAAAAGCAAATTTTGAAAAGCGAAGGTAGGAGGTTGAAACGAATTCAGCGCAGATGTTATTCCTGTCAGCGGAATAACTGGTTGAATGGTATTGTTACAGTAGTGCGGCCTTTCCGGGCATTGCGTTTCCACTTAGGCCCTTCTTTCACCAGGCGAATTGCCTCTTTATCACATTTATCGCAAAGTGATTTTTCAACCCTGATATTAACAGGTTCTCCGTTCTTGTCTACTTCAAATGAAACTTGCACTGTAGCATCACTGTTTTGTTTAGACTTGACCTCTTCAGGTATGTTCAGGTTATTGACAAGATATGTATCATAATTTTCCCAGCCATCTGCAGGTTCCGGTTCTTCAAGTTTTACATTCATATTCTGCGAACGAACCCCGGCATTCAGTCTTGAATTAGAGATTACTAAGGCAGACAGGCTTTTATCATCATTTAATACAACCTGATTGTTGGGCACATTATTTCTGAGTTGTATGATATTGTTTTCAAAACCGATCGATCGTACCTGCACATTCAATACTGAATCGGGAGAAGTTAAATTAAAATAACCCCTTGCATCGGAATAAGTGCCCACATTATCTTCCACGTTGGTTACATTCGCAAAAGGTACTCCAAAGTTGGAAGCATCTGTAACACGGCCGCGAAAGATGTTGTAGTTTCTGTACTGATCCTGTGCTTTTGCTTTCCTGTTTGCTGCATAAGTTTTGTTTTTATACTCTGCATCATATTGGAAACCCTGATTTACCGCCCCATCTTTATAATAGGTTGTTTTGGGCGGGGCATTTGCTGAAATGACTTTGAGTTCTTTGCCGGCTGCTTCTTCCTGCTTCTGCCTTCCTTCTTCAGCATTGGCTATTTTCTTATCATCAGCCTCCTCTTTCACAGCAGAGACGCTGGTTACTTCACCGGAAATTTTATCAGAAGTGGCGGCTATATCTTTCTGAGGAATATTTGTACTGCTGCTTCCCGGCGTACTGCTGATATTCCCTGTAAGATTCTTAGTGTCATCTTCCTGTTTGCCGGCTGCGTTTGTAACTGTATTACTTGCCGAATCCGGATTAATATTAGGGAATGCGTCGGAGTCACTTGTTTTAATTTGTTCGGTTTTTGGCTTTTCTATTTTTGCTATTTCTTCATTTTTATTATCGAAAACAAAAAAATAAGTCATTATAGCTGCACCGATAAGTAGCACAACCATGGCAGCTGCCCTAAGCCAGGGAAAAGGGTTACTGTTTCCGCCATAAAGGGGTGTGGTCTTTGACCGTTCGGTTTTTTGTGTCAGCCTTTCTTTTAACTCAGCAATATCAGTGGTAATCTGTACACCTTCTGTTGCATAACCTTCCAGTGCATCTGCCAGAAAGGGATCGTCAAGCGCCGCTTTTTCCATGTCATGCATTTCTTTGGGAGAAAGCAGCCCCTTATGATATTTTTCAATATTAAGAGCGGTAAATTCTTTTATGTTGTTATCATTTGCCATGTGGCGTTACAAAGTTCATATTTTTTTCGTTCATTGTTCCTGTTCCCGGCTTCCAACCTCTGTTCCTGCCTTGTCCATGCAGATCTTTAAATTCCGACGGCCATTCTGTATCAAACTGCGTACCTGGTTCCATTCCATCCCGTTCAAGGCTACGATCTCGTTATACGATTTCCCCTCCAGGTAAAAGAGACGGATACATTCCCGTTGTTCATCTGTCAGTGTGTCAAGGCAGTATTCAAGTTTTTTGAAATTTTCCTCTTTTTCCAGGACACCATTCAGATGCAAATCTTCTTCCGATTGCACAAGTTCGGTCTTGAATTCCACGGTTTTCATGTTTTTAGGTGTCCGCAGTTGCATCAGGCAGTGATTTTTGGTCAATTGGTGCAGCCAGCCCCTGAAATTGTCCACTTCATGCTTTTTCAGCTTTGTAATCAGTTCTTCAAAGATCAGCATCACACTGTCTTTCGATCTCTCCGTTTCTTTAAAATACTTGAGACAGACACCATAGATCAACTCCATGTACCGCTGGTATAGTTCGCCCAGTACGGCCATGTCGCCCGATTCTTTATACAGAGCCACCAGCTCTTTATCGGTTAGTGAGGTGTGGGATATGTTCTTTATGAAAGCCAACGCCTTAAAATTAGCGAATAAAATTTTTATACCCTTTTATGCAATTGCTAAAATACCGGCATCAGGGTATGAAAATACTTTTATGAAACGAATACTTCTTCTTGTAATGCCGGTTATCCTGGTGGTGCTTGCCTTTCGGCCCATTAAAGCCATAACTGTTTCAGGGACTATAACTGATGATAAAGGCAGTCCTGTTATAGGCGCTTCAGTGATGGTAAAAGGAACCCGGTCGGGCACCAGTTCCAAATCAGACGGTACATATAAAATTGTGGTGGTGAATTCTAATGATGTACTGGTCTTTTCCGCAGTTGGAATGGAAACAAAAGAAGTAAAAGTAAAAGGCAGGTCAAAAATTGATGTATCTCTTGCTGCGGTTACTACAACTACTATGAATGAAGTGGTGGTAGTCGGATATGGACAGGCCAGGAAAAAAGATATGACAGGGAGTGTTTCAACTATTCAGGGTAGGGCTTCCGGATTATATGTTACCACAAACAGTGGCGTTCCGGGTTCTGCTAATGATATCAGCGGTTATTATGATTTTAAAGCAACTGAATTTGAAAGGGAAGGTTATGACCATATCACGGAAAATAAATTTCAAAAAGTAACAGATAACCCACTCTCTACGTTTTCTATAGATGTGGATGCAGCTTCTTACAGCAATGTCCGCCGTTTTCTGAACAATGGACAGTTGCCTCCGGCAGGTGCAGTACGTATTGAAGAAATGGTCAACTATTTTAAATATGAATACCCGCAACCGGAAAACAAAGACCCTTTTTCCATTAACACAGAGATATCTGATGCGCCGTGGAATAAGGAACACAAACTGGTATTGATCGGCTTGCAGGGCAGGAAAATACCTGTAGAGAATTTACCAGCTTCTAACCTGGTTTTTTTGATCGATGTATCTGGTTCTATGAGTTCTGCTAATAAACTTCCATTAGTTAAGGCATCTATGAAATTGCTGGTGGATCAATTACGGGAAGAAGATAAAGTAGCCATGGTGGTGTATGCGGGGGCAGCCGGCCTGGTATTGCCTCCTACCAGCGGGGAAGAGAAAACAACAATCAAAGATGCGATTGACCGGTTAGAATCAGGTGGTTCTACAGCCGGTGGAGCAGGTATAAAGCTGGCGTATAAAACGGCTAAAGAATACTTTGTAAAAGGAGGTAATAACCGGGTGATACTTTGTACCGATGGTGACTTTAATGTGGGGGAGAGCAGTGATGATGCGATGGAAAGAATGATCGAAGAAGAAAGAAAAAGTGGTGTATTCTTAACCGTGCTGGGATATGGTATGGGTAATTACCAGGATGCTAAAATGCAAAAGCTGGCTGATAAAGGAAATGGTAACCATGCATATATAGATGGAATCACTGAAGCAAAGAAAGTATTGGTGAATGAATTTGGAGGCACACTATTTACCATCGCTAAAGATGTAAAACTGCAGATCGAATTCAATCCCGCCAAAGTGCAGGGCTACCGCCTGATCGGTTATGAGAACAGGATGCTGGCCAAAGAAGATTTTAATGATGATAAGAAAGATGCCGGTGAACTGGGCAGTGGTCATACGGTAACAGCGTTATATGAAGTGATACCTGTGGGAGTAAACAGTAACTTCCTTAAGAATGTTGATTCATTGAAATACCAGAAAAATGTGGCGCCTTTCAGCAAATCTTCACATACCGATGAGATATTAACCGTGAAGTTTCGCTACAAAGCTCCTGACGGAGAAGTTAGCAAGCTGATCGAGCACCCTGTAAAAGATAAGCAGATACCAATAGCAAGAACATCAGATAATTTCCGGTTTGCAGCATCTGTAGCCCAGTTTGGTATGCTGCTGCGCAATTCTGAATTCAAATCATATGCATCATATGCTGATGTGATCAGCCTGGCCCGTAAAGCAAAAGGAAATGATGAGGAAGGATACCGTTCTGAATTTATCAGGCTGGTAGAAAGTGCACAAATGCTTGCAAAAGGGAAAACAGAACCAAAAGACGATGCTGATACTGATGAAGGAGAACCAATGCCGGTCAGCAAGCGAAAATAAAATGACTAATCATTTAA
>JBGAPQ010000014.1:0-126290 GCA_044221225.1 Chitinophagaceae bacterium | reverse complement strand
AACAGCCGGTTAGTGATACGGGGCTGGTTTCTACCAGCCCCTTTTTAATAAACCTGTCACACATAGTTTGACGAGTGTGAGAAAAAATAAAGCTTATGAGAAAAATATATACACTCTTTTTATTGTGCATTTCATCTTTTTGCCTGGCACAAACTAACGATACTGCTAAAGTTGTTATAACCGGGAATTGTTGGGGCGCCAATAAGACCGACAGAAAACCTGTTCCTTTGGATGAAGGAGTAAAAGGAAAGATTACCGGTTTGAATGTTCAGGCTGCAAAAAAGGATACAGTAAATCAAAGAATAAGGCTTCGTTGCGGGGGATCGATTGATTATGGCAACCTGCCATTATTTATCATGGATGGAATAACTGTTGAAAATGAAGCCCTCACTCACTTAAAACCTGGTGATATTGAAAGTATAGAGGTGCTAAAAGATGCTGCTGCACAGGCGATTTATGGTTGTCGTGCAAACCATGGCGTAATTATTATAACAACAAAAAAATCACGATTCAGGAAATTTGTTATTAAAGACTTTCTAAGTGGGGAGTCTGTACCCGGAGCAACCGTTTCTTTTATTTCGAGAGATAGGAATGACACTTTAATGTATGTGGCTAATGACAGTGGAATGGTATTAACTGATAATCTGAAACCCTTTGTAAGCTACCGGGTAAATATTTCGGCTATTGGTTATATGCCTTTTTGTGTTGAAATAGTCAATAAAGACAAGGAACAGCAATTTTTATTGAGCAGAAATATACAATCATGCAGGGAGGTTGTGCTTACTTCATCTGTTTCATGGTATAGATGTCGGCTTAATTGTATTTGTTATACCAGGATTGTATGGCCTGATTCAATAGTAGCTAAAAGCGGCACGGTACCGGTAATTAAATTGTTCCCTAACCCAGTTCTGAAAGGAGGGGTTGTGAGCATTGGGATTAATAACAGTACAGAAGACAGGCTGATAGTGAAATTTCTGACCATGGATGGCAGGATGGTATTTTCAGAATCAATCAGCGGAGTAAAAAATAATAAACAGTTCAGAGTAGGTACCGATTCCCGCTGGCCGGCCGGAGTTTATATTATTCAACTGGCTTATGCAAACGGGAAAATTCTTGCATCAGATAAAATAATTATTCAGTAAAACTTTTTTATGAGCAAGAAGATACAGCTTACCGTCCCGACACCCTGCCACGAAAACTGGGATAAAATGACCCCGGTTGAAAAAGGAAAATTCTGTGGCTCCTGCCAGAAGCAGGTAATGGATTTCACCACCATGAGCGACCGGGAGATAGCACAGTTCTTTAAAAAGCCATCGACAGGTTCGGTATGTGGCCGATTTATGAATGACCAGCTGGACAGGGAAATTGAAATACCAAAGAAGCGGATACCATGGCTGAAGTATTTTTTCCAGATCGCCTTACCTGCTTTTTTCGTAACTAAAATATCAGCGCAAAAAACGATGGGCAAAATTGCGCCAATACCTGCCCGGGATACATCTAAAGTGAGAGTGACGGATGAAATGAGAACATTGGGTATGGTATTGCCAACCTGCATCAAACCGGTTATCGGCTATACCATTATTACTACCGTGAAAGGGGAGGTTGTTAACAAGCCTATTGACAATAGCAGCACAATAAATGGATCGGTGATGGATGAAACCGGTTCGCCTGTACCGGGAGCATCAGTTTACATTAAAGGAACCCGTGCAGGAGCGGCAACAGATGCAAATGGTAAATTCAGGTTACGGGCAAAGAAAGGAGATGTACTTATTGTTTCAGGAGTGGGATTTGAAACCAGGGAAACGACTGTTGGCAGCGAAAAAGAATTATCAATCTGTCTAAACAGGCTTACGATGGGAAATCCCGAAGTAGTAGTTGTTGCCGGGTATGTATCTGTTAAACGACCCAAGAAAGAAAAAAAACCAATTCCATTGATAACACAACTATTCAAAGACACAGCATTTAAATTCTTCAAAGTGTATCCAAATCCTGTTCCGGCCGGCTCAAACATTTCCATAGAATGGAAACAAACTGAAGAAGGATATTACACCCTTCAGTTATTCAATCAAGCCGGCCAGCCTGTTCACAAGCAGGAGATATGGATCGATGCAGAAGCAAGGCTGCTGAATATTGATATCCCTGTTGTTGCGGCGGGGAGTTACTTCCTGGTAATGGTGAATAAGAAAACCGGGAAAAAATATTCAGAGAAAATTATCGTTCAGTAAATAAAAACCTGATGAAACAGTATAGTGTAACCATCTTTAGTATTGTTTTGTGCATTTTTCTTTCAGGGAAAGGATACTCCCAGCAATCAGCTACTGCGAGTGCCTCTATAGGGTTGAAAGGACTGAACATTAATTTTATGTTGCGTGGATACTTTTATGCCGGTTCAAATATTGAGGACACCACGGCGCCGGGCGGTTTTGGAGGGAGTAACAATAAGCCAAAGGTGATGGTAAATGAAACAGCGCAACTGGGCGACCTGGAAGATATTTCCCTTTTTGTTGACACTACTATGCATACGAGTTTTGCTGATGGGTACAAAGGCTATAAACTTTTCCTCGTTAATAAATCAGGCAATACCATTTCCTTACAAGCCTCAGACAGCCGGCTGTATATAACTGCTGAAGTATATTGGGGCGGAACATGGCAGCTGATAGAGTACCTGCCTTCCAGTTGGTGCGGCAACAGCTATCATCATGTATTTCTCGGAAATAATGAGTATTGGGAATTTGATATACCGAAATACCATGGCAACAGGAAAACGAAATTGCGATACAAATTAAGCAGGGGTAAAGAAGGAATAATTTATTCAAACGAAATAACTACATACTTCAATAAGCAACAACTCACAATCAAACAAGGACATAAACCCCAGGGTATTATGGATCCTTATAATGACTGATCAGCCTTTAAATCCCGGATGAAATTGTTCCAGTGTTTTTCGTAAGAACTCTCTGTCAAGATGTGTATAGATCTCAGTAGTGGTAATACTGGCATGCCCCAGCATTTCCTGTACTGCTCTCAGGTCGGCGCCACCTTCCACCAGGTGCGTAGCAAATGAGTGACGAAAAGTATGCGGGGATACTGTTTTTTTAATACCAGCTTTCAATGCAAGTTCTTTGATGATATAGAAGATCATTACTCTTGATAATTTACTGCCCCGTTTATTAAGGAACAAAATATCCTCATTTCCCTTCTGGGGTACAGTATGTATGCGTATCTGGTTTTTGTAGATAGTAATATACTTAACAGCACTACTTCCGATAGGTATCAGTCTTTCTTTATCGCCTTTCCCGGTTACTCTTATAAAACCAAGATCAAGGTATAGCTGAGATATTTTCAGGTTCACCACTTCACTTACACGCAGGCCGCAACTGTACATAGTTTCCAATATGGCTTTGTTTCGCCCACCTTCCGGTTTGCTCAGGTCAGCCTGTGCAATCATATTTTCAATTTCCTCAAAACTAAGTACATCCGGTAATGCTCTTTTCAATTTTGGAGCCTCCAGCAGAATAGTAGGGTCTGTTTTTACAATGGATTCTGTCAAGCAGTATTTGTAAAATGCCTTAATGCCCGAAATGATCCTTGCCTGTGAGGAGGCAGACAGGCCCAGTTCACCAATCCATTTCAGGAATTGTTGCAGTTCTTTCAACTTTATGGCTGAGGGAGTAAGAAGGCTGTTTTTCCCCTGCAGAAATTGAGTAAAATGTTCAATGTCCCTCAGGTAGGCCTGCACAGAATTATCCGACAATGACTTTTCAAGTTGCAGGTAGGCTTTGAAACCTTTTTTGTAGGGCTCCCACATGGTGGTTCATTGGTTAACGGGTAAATTGGATACAATAAATAAGCAATTTTTTAGCTGATCATCAATTACCCATGATGGAAATTAATTGCCTTATTCAAGAACAATTTTCTTTTCCTTTTCAACCCATTTTTTATCTACCAGAATCTTAACCCATATTCTGTCGTTGGTCACATTTACAGAATCAATATATTCGTGTAAGGCATCGTAATCAATATCCAGTTTCTGACCAAAGGTCATCATGGCTTTTTTACCGGTACTCATATCTTCTACGTAAATATTACCGCGGTCGGTATTCGCCACCAGGTTTGCAGCAATGGAGAATTTAGGATCAAGGCTGTTGATGCCACTGCTCTTCAGGCTGAAGTTGGCGTTCTTGTCATACGGTAATTTTATCTGGAAACCACGGCCAGTGGAGCAATCATTAAATAGGAGCCAGGCATATTCATTGTCCTTAAAAAAGCAACGGATATAATCTTTATTGATATTGACTGTAGTACCGAGCAGATAGGTAAATCCTGTCTTACGGTCAGCAGCCATTCCTTTATAGCTCCAGATGATACTGTCAGGCAAACAATTTTTGGCGGTTATATATACAGTGGGTGCTGTTTTGTGATCACCAGTAAATTTTACGGTATCAGTAAGACAGGCCGTATCACAAAATGTTTTGGGGGCTGCCGGTCCAGAAGAAGATTTACAGGAATAAACAGATACCATGATAAACGTAATTGCTATAGAAGAAAAAAGAAGTTTCATACCTTAAAATTTGATTGTTACAAAAATAACCATTGCAGCCCGCTACATAAAAATTCTTTTCCCGGTTCAATCGTATAGACTCAATTGTTATCTTCGGGCTTATGACTACTATCAAACTCGTTAATCTCCGTTCGTTTAAGCAAAAAGCCCGTCACCGCAAAATCGGAATGCGCCGTTTCCTTACC
The DNA here is from genome assembly GCA_044221225.1 of Chitinophagaceae bacterium. Classification (GTDB taxonomy): domain Bacteria; phylum Bacteroidota; class Bacteroidia; order Chitinophagales; family Chitinophagaceae; genus JJ008. The sequence continues at coordinate 121,544 of JBGAPQ010000014.1, read as the reverse complement.
AAACTTGAAAAAGAAGCACCAAATGGACTGGACAAGCAAATAACTGTGCTGGAAAGAGAAGTGTGGGCAGAAACAGACTGCCTTTCCTGCGCCAACTGTTGCAAGACTATGACACCAACCTTTACGGATCGTGATATGAAAAGAATATCGGCCCACCTGAATATGACATTAGTTGAATTTCAAACAAAGTGGTTAAGAAGAGAAAGGGGCGGTGACCGTGACTGGCTGAATAAAACTGAACCCTGCCAGTTCTTAAACCTCAAGGATAATAAGTGTAGTATTTATGAAGTTCGTCCGGCTGATTGCGCCGGGTTCCCGCATTTGTCCAAAAAATTCAAAGACTTTGTACATATCCATAAACAGAATGTGGAGTATTGCCCGGCTACTTACAAGTTGGTGGAAAAGATGATGGAAAGAATAGGGTGAGTAGTGAATGGGGAATAGGGAGAAGTGAAAATTAGAAGAAGATTATGATTTGGACTACCAGATATCTGTTGTTAAAGTATATTAAACGATGCTAACTCTTACACATAAAAAGTTAGAAGTTTATAAGATTGCCTTGCTGCTCATAAAGGAAGTTTATAACCTTACTAAAACTTTTCCTAAAGAAGAGCAGTATGTCTTAGTTACTCAATTAAGGCGGGCGGCGATTTCAGTTTGCAGTAATATCGCTGAAGGGTCTGCCAGAAGCTCAAAAGCAGAAAGGAAACGTTTCTACGAAATAGCCAGAAGTTCTGTGGTGGAAATAGATATGCAATTTGAAGCGGCATTAATTCTAAAATATTTGCGAGAAAATGAAATGACAGATTTGGAGGGTTATCTGGAATCGGTTTTTCGTATGCTAAGTAAAATGATAAGTAATTTGGGAGTATGATCCCCCTCACCCCTCACTATTCATCATTAACATTACAGGAATACATCCTCGATCAAAAAATATTCTGTTTCACCATTGTTATGTAAAGTGATGGAAAGAATATCATACTGTATCCATTTGTGGCCGGGGTTCCGGAATAAGTATTCATCGGCAGCTTTCTGCAGATTCTTGAATTTCTTTTTCGTCACACTATCTTCTGGGTTGCCGAAGGGAGATGCTTTTCTTGCTTTTACTTCCACGAAGTGCAGAAATTTTCCTTTGCTGGCTACAATATCCAGTTCATGATAAGAATGCCGCCAGTTACGGTGTAAGATTGTATAGCCTTTTGTGATCAGCCATTTTGCCGCCATTTCTTCCCCTTCTTTTCCCAGTTCATTATGCGAAGCCATATTGCGGGTTTTCCTGTTAAGGTAAAAAAATTACCGGAAGCCCGCCAGCCCTCAGCCATAGCAGCTTTGCAGGCAATCCACAATCGTTAATAATTAGACCGGCCAATTGAGCCAATTCAGTTATTTTTGTTCCACATTTCAATTTCACTATTATGAAGAGTAACGGACAGTTAATTGTATTCACTTTAGTGCTGATGGCACTGACCACCGCCTGTAAATATTTCTTTGGTTCGGATCTTGACTGGTCCGGTTTTTCCCCGGTAATTGCAATTGCTTTGTTTGCGGGTTTTATTATGAAGCAAAAGGATATGTCTTTTATACTGCCTTTGCTTGCTTTGTTTATCAGCGATTTGGTGATACAATTCCTGTACAGTCAGGATTTGTTCCCTTATACCGGTTTTTATGCAGGTCAGTGGAAGAATTACCTGATATTATTGTTGGCAACCTTGCTGGGCTGGTTACTGAAAGGTCGTAGTAATAGCAGTTTATTGACAGGTGGAATTGCAGCACCAACTGTTTATTTCCTGGTATCTAATTTCTTAGTATGGCAGGGAACTGCTGAGGCCGTATATACAAAAAATTTCAGCGGATTAATGACCTGCTACGAAGCCGGTCTTCCCTTTTACAGAAACTCGTTGATCGCAACATTATTGTTTCTGCCGGTAGTACTCTTTAGTTATAATTATCTTACAAGAAAGAAAGCGGTACTTACGTTAGCTTAGATAGCTATCTAGTAAAATAATTTTAAACCCGCCGGTTCAACTGGTGGGTTTTATTTTGCAGTTTCCTCATACCCTTCATCATGGAGTAACTTATGATGATGCCCGTCTGCTGCTTCAGTGGCTAATTCATCACAGCGGTTATTATAAGGATTATCTGCATGTCCCTTCACCCATTTGAATTTAATATGATGCCTATGGGAGAGTTCATAAAATTCCCGCCACAGGTCAGGGTTTTTCTTACCTCCTTTGAAATTGGTCTTGATCCAGTTCAGAAGCCATCCTTCTTCCCATGGTTTTACCACATATTGGCTGTCGGAATAAATAATGACATGCATGCCTTCTTTTTTTAGTGCTTTCAACCCGGCAATTACGGCCATCAGTTCCATGCGGTTATTGGTTGTGAGCTTGTAGCCTTGCGACAATTCCTTTCTATGCTGGCCGCTCATTAAAATAACGCCGTAGCCACCGGGTCCCGGGTTTCCTCTTGATGAGCCATCTGTATATATTGTAACGGCAGTACTCATATTTTTTTCAGTAGTCCACAGCATAATCTTTTGAAAATGGTTTTCCGTACCATGCTTTTCGTTGTGTCCATTCAGTAAAAGGAGCAGTCCAGAATTCATGGGTGGCGGGGAGCCCTAACGGTAAGAAGGCAAATGAAGTGAGGTACATACTGCCGGTATTGGAATACGAATCAGCAATTGCATTTTGTTTGTCACCCACCAATCCTAATGTGAGGCACCCATTTTTTGTAAAGGTGGAGGAGATGAACATTCTTTTCATCACTGCTGTCAGCGCACAACGTACCTGTGCCGGCGAAACTTCTTTAGGCAGTGCATTATCCAGGGCCAGTTTTGCCAGTGGCTGAAATGCGCCTATACGATAAGTAGATGATCTGCCAAAAACCGGGAATGTACCTTCTGGGGAGATAAATCTTTCCTGGAAAGACGCATAACGCTGCATTCGTTTGTAGGCTATATCATATAACGCTTTATCCTTCCTGCCTTTCGCTACGTTGACCCGAAGTACCTCTGTAAGCATGGGTTGAATAACGAAGCCATTATAATGATCGAAATGAAATATTGATCCGTCACTATACCAGCCATCACCTACATACCATTTGTTGATGGCATCAATTGCTGTATCAATTCTTGCAATATCTGTTTCTTCACCAATACTCAGTAAAAATGTTTCAAGGATAGCAGCAAACAATAGCCAGTTACTATTATATGGCTGTATCTGTCGTAATTTTTTGAATTCAGTAATGAATCGTTGCCGGGTAACAGTATCTAATGGCGTCCACAATACGTCAGGGGCAGTCAGTAATGCCTGCGCTATAAATGCGGCATCCACCAATGGCTGACGGGAAGCGGGAGAACCCCAGTATAAATAATCCGGGCTTGCAGGATTGACAGCATGGGCAAGGCTTTGTTGTGTTTGCAACAGTAATTGCTGCCTGATTTTTCCTTCTTCGGTATCATCAGCCGGCAAAGCAAGGAAGGGGGCTAATCCAACTATTAGTCTTCCTAAAGCCTCCATATAAGCCACATCCTTATTCCGGTTGTCCCAGGTAGGGCTGAATTCCATCGGCATATTTTTCCTTAGTTCACCTTTACTCATATTAGCAAGAACAGGGGCCGCAATTTTGGCAAGTAATTGTACCCAATATTCCCTGTCACTACTATTTTTATCATCTTGCTCTGTTGCTGCATCAGCAGCAGAAAGTTTTGCTGCCGGAATGATACCAAAAAAGCCAAGTAAAGAAGATAGTTGAATAAAATTTCTTCGCTTCATCATTGAAGGTGTATTGATTAAGTTTATTGTCTGTTACACCTGGAATACTCCAGTCTTCAACTCACCGGTCAGTGGATTATGATTAGCTGCAGCAATCCCTTCCGAAACAACTCTTCTGGTATCTGCCGGGTCAATGATAGCATCCACCCACAATCGGGCTGCTGCATAGTAAGGAGAGGTTTGCTTATCGTACCGGTTTTTTATTTCGTTGAACATTTTTTGCTCATCTTCTGCATGTAGTGTTTCGCCTTTAGCTTTACGGGAAGCCACTTCTATTTGCAACAATGTTTTTGCCGCGGCGTCACCACCCATCACTGCTATTTTTGCCGTTGGCCATGCATAAATGAAACGTGGGTCATACGCTTTGCCGCACATAGCATAATTACCAGCGCCATAACTGTTACCAATAATAATAGTGATCTTCGGTACTACTGAATTTGCTACGGCATTCACCATCTTGGCTCCGTCTTTGATGATGCCCGCATGTTCGCTTCTGCTGCCTACCATAAAACCTGTCACATCCTGCAGAAACACCAATGGTATTTTTTTCTGATTACAGTTAAGAATAAACCTCGCTGCCTTATCTGCACTGTCATTATATATCACACCGCCCATCTGCATCTCACCTTTCTTATTCTTTACGATCAATCGCTGGTTTGCTACAATACCCACGGCCCAGCCATCTATTCGTCCGTAACCGCATACAATCGTTTTACCATAGTCCTCTTTGAACTGTTCAAAGCCGGAGGCTGACTTTCCCTGCGATTCATCGCGAGGTAAAAGGTCTGGTCCATCCACAATCCGTTCTATGATGTCCAGCACATCATATGGTTTGCCGTCTGAAGGAAAGATACCATACAGTTCTTCTGCATTTTTCTTCGGTTTTTTTTCTTTTATCCTGTCAAAACCGGCTTTTGGTTTTTCTCCCAGCATAGAAAACATCTTTTTGATATGATCCATGCATTCCTGCTCAGTTTTGAATTTATAATCGGCAATGCCGCTTATTTCTGTATGTGTCACGGCGCCGCCCAACGTTTCATTATCTATATCTTCACCAATAGCAGCTTTCACAAGGTAAGGTCCGGCTAAATAAATAGAGCCATTGCCTTCCACCATCAGTGTTTCATCACTCATGATGGGTAAGTAGGCGCCACCTGCTACACAAGGTCCCATCACCGCAGCAATCTGTGTGATGCCCATACCGCTCATACGGGCATTGTTGCGAAAAATGCGGCCAAAATGTTCTTTATCGGGAAATATCTCATCCTGCATGGGAAGAAATACACCGGCACTGTCAACCAAATAAATAACCGGTAAATTATTTTCCATCGCTATCTCCTGCAACCGCAAATTCTTTTTACCTGTAATGGGGAACCAGGCACCAGCCTTCACCGTTTGGTCGTTGGCCAGTATCACACATTGCCTGCCGCTTACATAACCAATGCCCGCCACTGTCCCTCCCGCTGGGCAACCTCCCTGTTCTGCATACATCTCATAACCGGCAAAAGCGCCGATCTCGATGAAGGATGAATCCTTGTCAATTAAGTAATCGATCCTTTCACGGGGGGTGAGTTTATTTTTCTCCCGTTGTTTCTCCATGGCTTTTTTACCGCCGCCTTCATAAATTTTTTCCAGTCGCTGGCGCAAATCACTCAGAGATTGTTTCAGTTGGTCTTCGTTTTTATTAAACTCCAGGTCCATATTGTATTGTTGTGTGTTAAAGATAAGAAGGAACTTGGTTGCAGCACACCTGCTACTCCGGTTAACCGTGATCCAACTCTTAGTCATGTTCTCATCAAATATTCAGGCTGGTACTTTCTCAATCCGGCGGGAAGAGAGAAAAAACAAAAAAATTATTGAGATTAGCGCAGGCTGCAGGCTGTCATCAAAACCGTAACTTCATACAGGTATTAATTCAAAACCATAAAGCCTGCTAAAATGAAAAAAACAATTTTCCTGCTACTGCTGTTGGTAACAGCATCGGCTTATGCACAAGACAGCACCCTTGTGGAGCAATACTGCGAACTGGTTTCTCAGCCAAGGGCACTGTCCAACAAAGTAACGATTGATGTCAATTTTGGTGAGGAAAGAAAGTTCTTCTCGGGTGATAAAAGGCTTAGGGACGAAGTGACTGGGAAAGTAAAAAAATTTAATTCGCTGGTGGATGCATTGAATTATATGGGCGCCCAGGGGTGGAAGCTGGTAAATGCTTTCCCTATTACCGTAGGCACTACAGCGCAGGTATATCATTTTTATTTCCGGAAACTTTTCTCCAAAGAAGAAGTAGACAGAGCAGAGAACTGAGTAGTACTTACTGCTGATTTCATTGGTGGAACTGCCTTATTCAACTTTTGGGTTGAGACTGCTTGCTGTACTGTTTTCTGCCGTTGTTAGTTCTGTTTGCTGCTACCCCGCTTCATAGGCAAAAACATATACATTGGCGTAATTTTCACCCTTTCTTTCGTTGAAAGAATATCCCGATTGGTCAAACCTTTTTTTGACTACCAACTTCTGCTCATGTAGTCAGCTTGTTTACTATTGTAAGGTAATCGGTGCTCTTGCTTTGTTGTTTATTTCAAATTTCGCCAGTTGAGACAGCCGGTCATCAATCTGTTTCTCATTTACTTCAGCCTCATGGAATATTTCAGCTGCTTTTCCCATGTCAAGGGTTTTTGCAAATGCAGCCGCCGTGCCATAAGTACTTATTTTAAAATGATTGATACTCTGAATACCTGCGAGCAGGCAAGCGTCTTTTACCTCATTATCAGAGCAATACTTTAGCTTTTCGCTGATCTCTTCAATAAAGGCATGCATAATCCCGTTCATCCTGCTTAAAGAACTGATTTCTTCTGCTATAAAAAAATCATCCAGTTTTTCAATATGCTCATCAATATAATCCTTGTATTTCAGCAATACCTCTTTCAGCTTTAAGGAAGCAGATCTGTTGATCCAGTCAGGTAAGATTTTTTTTAACTGGATTTCAGCATTGGTAAACTTGCGGGCTTCAAAATCCAGCAGTTCATGCAGGGTGGCGATAGAGGGTCTTATTGGTTCTTTCATATGCTGTAAATTTTACTGTTTACAATTTAAGTTACCCGGCAGGCCGATTGTTGTGACCAATGTCATTGTTTTTGGTGAGAGCCCTCATAGGGGCAGCGTTAGGTTTACATTTACTTTTAGCAATCTTGAATTGTTCCGGGGTATAGTGCGTAAGAGAAACCTGAAAGAAATTCTTAACAGATGGTTATTGCAACGAAAAAGAAACCTGTGAGTCCTCCACCGGAATTCCCATACCCGGGTAAGCGTCCCGAAACAGACCCGGATAAGATTCCTGAGAACCCCGTTAATCCTGAAGAAGACCCGGATATAATCCCTGACGACGACCCTTTTGAAACAGCACCGGAGGAGATCCCGTCACCGGGAGAAGGACCATAAGTAAAAATCTATAAGCCGTATGAAACATGTTGATAAAGCCGTAGATTATAAAAAAGTGAGCATTTCCAGTAATTCATTTAAAGAAGGGGAAATGATTCCTGCAAAATATACTTGTGATGGAGCCAACATCAACCCATCATTAGATATAAAGGGGGTCCCGGATGAGGCAAAGAGCCTCGTTATAATAGTAGATGACCCTGATGCTCCTGTTGGTAACTGGGTGCACTGGGTGGTCTGGAATATACCCTTAACACAACATATAAAAGAAAATCATGTTCCCGGTATCGAAGGAATTAACGATTTTACACAACATCATTATGGGGGGCCTTGCCCTCCTGCGGGAATCCATCGATACTTTTTTAAGGTATATGCGCTGGACACTGTTTTAGATTTACCTGCTGGCACAAAGAAAAAGCAACTGGAAAAAGCAATGAACGGGCATATAACCGGGTTTGGAGAGTTAATTGGGTTATACAAGCGCAATAAATAAAAAGTTCGTAGATGCGGAACAACGGCTAAAACTAAAGTATAATGCTTATCCTCAGGCCTGTATCAGAAAAGAGTAAATGTTCTGCTGTGAAGTAATTTGTTGTATGCATAAATATTCATCGTCCATTTTCCTTTGACAAGTTCATAAGGTTCGTCAAGACTGTAAGAGGAAAAGGTAGGTTCATTGGTATAGCGCTGTGTTGTGTATTTAATACTCCTGAATTTCTTTCCTTCAGTATTAATAATTTTTTCAGGGTATATCCATTCAATGGTTACATCAATAGCTGTAGAATCTGCTGTCTTTAGCATATATTCAATACCGAAATTATTTTTGAGCACTGCAGGTACAGAATCGGTGATGTTTATAAATTCAAAACTTTCAAGAATGCCCCGGTTGCCTGTGGGAGTGTTGGCCTGTATTACTTTTTTCTCTCTGCTTACCTTAACCATTCCATAATTTAATTCGACAAACTCAACGGTTTTGTTGTCTTGTGAATACATATTTGCAAAAACAAATAGTGAGAGAGCAAAGAAAAGAGATTTCATATTGGTTATTTGTTTAAAAGTATTATTTTTTTGCGATCGGGCGGATGATTGCAGTATCCCGTGAAAGCTGAATAACTGTCTTCGTGTGGTTGGATGGTATAAATTTTTCTTGAAATCGCTTAAACTTAAGCTTTTCTTACGGTCAAAGAGACTAAACTACAAGTATGAGAAGTGTACCGCTGCTGCTTCTATTGTTCTTACCTGCTTTTTTTTCATGTAAAAAGAACGGTTCTGATAGCAATAATCCTCCGGCTGCATCAGCTATAAACAAACCGTCGGGTGTGTTTTCCAGTGCAGGCAGTACATCAGCGGCTGTACTGAACCATCCGGAAACAAGAGGGGTGCTGGTAAGGGTATTCTGGAAAGAAATAGAACCAACGGAGGGAAATTTCAACTTTATTTCTATAGACAACCAGGTGAACAGTATTAAGGCCGCCGGAAAAAAATATTCACTCGGCATCCTCGCCGGTGGTGTTGGCAGTCCTGATTGGCTCATCACACAGCGGGGAGTCCCATATTTCGATTACCAGTTCCGGGGACTGCCTTATAAACTGCCGTTGATATGGGATAATACTGTTTTAACTTATCTGGGAAAACTAGCGGAAAAATTGGCCGAAAAGTATAACAATGATACATCACTTCAACTGGTATATATTCCGCAAATGACTGCAAATGGTGTAGAAGGGCACCTGAATGGGTTTAACCTGAGTTTATTTGCTACAGCCGGTTATACAGAAACAAAATGGATTGATGCTTCATTGCAGAATGCAAAAAAATATGCTGATGCTTTCTCAAAAAAGGCGCTGGCATTTGAGGTACATGATTTGTTTAACTCTACAAATCCGGCATCATCAATTATTACAAATCTCTGGAACGATAATTCGCTAAAACACCGGGTTGGCGCTGCCATATGGTGGATTTCTGGCAAAGAGACTTATCAGCCAAACCTGATCTCATTTTTAGAAAATTTTCCGGGTGATATTTACTGCCAGGTAATAGACAGGTCAGACAGTAGTGCCAGTTTTCTTAATGGCGATTATACAAAAGTGTTTGAACAGGCAAAAAGAATCAAAGCAAGATATATTGAACCATGGGATCATGAATTTTCCATTAATAACTGGAATGCTTTGTTTCAAAATTTTAATACTTATGCTGATACATTGAAAAAATATCCGTGATAGAAAAGGATTTGCTACAGGGAATTCTTACAACTTTACCCTTCCTGGCGACACTATGAGTAAACGCCGGGCTGTGTTACAGGCATCCGGCAGATTAATAAGGCAATTAATTCCATCCTTCTTCTTGCATCCTGATTGCTCCCCCTGTATAAGCAGCTATCGTATTTTGAAGTAACCGGCCTATTTTTAATTCATAAAACAGGCTAACTTTATTCTTTAGCTTTATTCAGAGGGATCTGGTAAACTGGTACTCAAAGGCTATATTAACAATTCTGCTGCGGTTTATATAGCAAACATGTGATTCCAATGGATTGCTGACTCCCGAAGAATCAATTTATCTGGTATAAAATTTTATTTATGCAATACATGGTTATTGAGAAATTTCGGCCTGGTAAAGTAAGAGACATGTACCATCGGTTTTCCGAAAAAGGCAGAATGCTGCCGGAAGGGGTGCAGTACATCAACAGTTGGATCAATGAATCTGTAACAGTTTGTTACCAGGTGATGGAAAGTGAATCAGCTGAATTATTACAACAATGGATGGACCAGTGGAATGATCTGGTGGATTTTGAAGTATTTCCTGTAATCAGTTCGGCTGAGGCAAAGACAAAAGTATTTTTCACCGAATAAATATTCCTTGTATGTAGTTTTTATATTTTAATGAAGATTGTTTTCAGAGGATGAGTTTCCCTTTTTTTATCTCAAAACTCCAGAGGCTTACACTGTCAACCTCTTTGCCATCAAGTTTACCGGGTTTCCAGTTTTTCAGCGTTAGAAATATGGTCAGTATTTGTTTATCCAACTCCTCACTTTTGGTTTTGTTATCTGTTTCGCAGCGTACCACCTCGCCTTTGCAATTGATAATGATACTTATCATGCCTTTGTCGCTGTGTTTGGGATTATTTTTTAAAAAGGGAACTTCATTATTCAACTGCTCCTCGATATCATCTTTTAATACGGAACAAACAGCTTCCTGCTGTCCTTTAAACATCGGAAAAAGAGAGTACACTTCCTTGCGGTTGCAAAGTCCGGTAATGGTGTCGTTGTCCTTTATTTCCATTTTTGCAACGAATTGCCCTTTTGCACTGCAATAAGCAACAGCAGCGAGGGATATTAATAGTATCTTTTTCATAAACTGATTGGGTTCAATTATCAACAAATGTATATTTAAATAATGTATTGGATATTGATTTCAGACAGGCAGTATAACATATTGATAAAGCAGAATATTTTTAATTGCGCAAGCAGGTCAGGGATTATTATTAACTTACTTCAAATTGTTTGTTATGCGTAACCTGTTTTTATTATCAGGAATTCTTTTTTCGTTTTGTCTGGCAGCCCAAAACCTGAAGTCAGGGGGTAAACTAAAACCTGAACAAGCCATTATGGATATCCGGCATTATACAGTGGCACTTGATGTGGACCCTGTACAAAAAACGATAAAAGGGTATACAGAAACAGAGTTGATTCTTTCACAGGCCAGCAATAGTTTATTATTCGACCTCTGGCATGGGCTTACTGTGAGTAAAGTCTGGGTGAACAGTAAGGAACAGAATTTTACACATTCAAATGATGATCTTGTAAAAATATCTCCTACTCAGGCATTACCGGCAGGAAAAGTAAAAGTGAAGATTGCGTATGGCGGAACACCGGGATTATCTGTCCGTCCACCATGGACCGGCGGTTTTCAATGGGATAAAGATTCCAACGGCAATCCATGGATAGCTATTACCTGCCAGGGAGAAGGAGCAAAGATTTATTTTCCCTGTAAGGATCATCCCAGTGATGAACCCAATGAAGGCGCGGAAATGATTATCACCGTGCCGAAGGGATTAGTGGTAGCTGCTCCGGGATTATTACATAAAGTAACAACCAAAAAAGACAAATCCACTTACCACTGGAAAACCAGTTATACCATAAGCAATTATTGTATTCTCTTTAATATTGGAAAATACAAGGTGGCTAAACGAATGTACACTACTATTGATGGCAACAAAGTACCCATGGAGTATTATGTGCTGGAAGAAAATTTTGATAAAGCAGAAAAATTGCTTGATTTATTTGAACAATCCTGCCGTATTCAGGAAAAATATTTCGGAGAGTATCCCTGGGTGAAGGAAAGGATAGCTGCTTCTGAAACGCCGCACCTTGGCATGGAGCACCAGACTAATATTGCTTACGGTAATAAATACCGCTATGATAAATTGGGGGGTAAAGATTTTGACTGGTTATTGCATCATGAGTTTGGCCATGAGTGGTGGGCCAATAAAGTAACCAATCGTGACTGGGGCCACATGTGGATACAGGAAGGTATCTGCACTTTTGGTGATGCTATGGCCTACCTGGAACTTGCGGGTGACGGAGCTTATTTAAAGAGAATGCAGCAAACATCGAGAAGTTTGCAGAACAGGTACCCGGTGGTACGGGGGGATGAAGTGGATACAGACAGTGCTTATCAGGGAGATATTTATGGCAAAGGAGCTTTCTTTATGCATACACTACGTTATGTGATGGGCGATGAAATTTTCTTTCCCACGTTGAAAAAGTTGGCCACTTACCCGCAATACACTTATGATAATACAGTTGTTACTTCCGATGTAGAGAAACTTTTCAGCGGCGCATTTGGCAAAAGCCTGCAGCCTTTATTTCATCTTTTTCTTTATACTACTAATAAGCTGGAAGTACACATTAAACAAAGAGATGATGATAAATATTTTGTTCGCTTATTGAACCTGGATATGGCAGTTCCCATAGACATTCTGACAGATGCGGGCAAAAAAAGAATGATGATTGATAAAAAGGGGATACTTATTACCAGTAAAATACCTGTACAGGCTGACCCTGATGTCTATTATCTGAAAAAAGTGATTTTTGAATAAATAATAAACAGCAATATTTGTTTTTTGGTAATAGGGAACTTGTATACTATATACTCTTTAACGACGATGTCGTCATTTTTTTAAATACGGATAATCATCGTGGGAATTTATACAAGATTAATATTCGCCGATTGTATTTCTCTTATCTTTCCTGAAAAATCAGTTATGCGAAAATTGTTTTTTATTTTAAGCGTCTTTTTTTTAGAACAGGTTTCTGCACAACAGGGACATGCTCATACTATTGGCCGTAAGATCAGTTTCCCGGATATTCCTGGGTATAAAACATTGAAGTGCGATCTGCACCAGCATACTGTATTTTCCGATGGCAGTGTATGGCCGGATATACGGGTGATGGAAGCATTGGCTGATGGACTGGATGTAATTTCGCTGACTGAGCATCTCGAGTACCAGCCGCATAAGGATGATATTCCGCATCCTGACAGAAACCGATCTTACGAACTTGCGCTGAAAGAAGCAAAAAATCATGAACTGCTGATTGTTCGGGGGTCAGAAATTACCCGTAAAATGCCGCCGGGGCATAACAATGCAATTTTTATAAAAGATGCCAATAAATTATTGATTAGTGATTCTGTCGAAGTTTTTCGTGAAGCCAAACAGCAGGGAGCTTTTGTTTTCTGGAATCATCCCAACTGGACTTCGCAGCGGAAGGATGGTATTGCCACACTAACGGATATGCATAAAATGCTGATTCGTGAAAAATTGCTCGATGGTATTGAAGTGGTGAACGATAATACTTATTCTGATGAAGCCCTGCAGATTGCGCTGGATAATAATCTTACTATTATGGGTACCAGCGATATTCATAAATTGATTGACTGGGACTATAAAGTGAATGAGGGAGGTCACCGGCCGGTTACTCTGGTATTTGCCGCAGAAAGGAACGAAGAAAGTGTAAAAGATGCGTTGTTAAACAGGAGAACTGTAGTTTACTATAAAGAGGTGCTCATTGGCAGAGATGAGTTTCTTATTCCGTTGCTCCGGCAATCTGTTGTTGTGAAAAGTGCCAGGTATGGCGCTAAAACAGATGTTGTATCTGTAGTATTTCAAAATAAAACAAATAGTCCTGTAATATTGAAAAATAAATCCTTCTTTACTTTTCACAATAGCTATGATATGGTGACTCTGCAACCTGGAGAAAATACATTACAGGTAAAAACAAAGGAACGGCTTAAAGATTTTGAACTTTTATTTGAGGTAATGAGTGCTGTGAATGCACCAGGAAAACATCCGGTAATAAGCTGGCCGGTAAAAACGGAGTAAAATAAATTCTTGTTTACTATAGCTGTTTCAGGTAACTGATTTTGATAATAGAATGATCCTCTGTTTGTCTTTTGGCCTCTGTATTGTCAAAACCGCGGTGATTGAATACAACATAAATGTAAGAGAGGGGTTCATACTCCCATGAGAAACGGAAATTATAATTACCCAGGTTATTTTCTGAGTTTTTTTGATAGAACCCGGTTAACTGCATCCGGGGATTTAAAGCCAACCTTCCCGAAATACTGTAAAGACTTACTGTTTTATTAACAGATGGGGTACCTACATTTTTAAAACGGTTCTGATTGTAATTTGTAGTCAGGCTGAAGTGAGGGGAAGGGGACAACTGCAACCGGAAGTTACCGGAAGTTAACCGCCCGTTAAAATAGTTACCAAATGTATAATCAATGCCTGCGTTTATTTTTTTGGAAGGATCAGTGGCATAATATATTTGGTGATTGATATAATTGTAATCACCGGATGTAATATCTACTCCTAGGGGTGAGAAAGTTTCTGTAAGTTGCTGAAAACTGTGGTTAATGATATAACCAAAAAAACCACCTGTCTGGAAATTGAACCAGATGGGATTGGCAGAAACGGTACGTTCAATAAGTGTACCCGTTGATGCCTGATGATACATCTCAAACCATGCACCCGGTTCAAATGCCCTTAACAGTTTAGGGAAAGGTAATTTTTTGCCCCGGTAAAACCAGTATACTCCCGGAGTGGTGGCAATAACATCATTTCTTGAAACAAAACCTAGTTCCGGATTGAAATCTTTTGTTACAAAAGATTGTGTCCACCAGAATTTCCATTGATTAGAAACATAATAATACTGCGCAAATCCTGAAAAGCCCTGTTTGCCGGTGGCACTGGTGGTGGAATAAGTAAGCATAGTATTAAGCTGATGAGATTCGCTGAGCCTGAAAAAACCATCTACAGTACTTACAATATTATGCCCTGCGCTGTTATTTTTTACAGTAACCAATGTGCCGATGCGGTTTAGTTTTCCGAGGTTTTGTGAGTACCGGCCAATAAAAAAATCTGTACCCGGCGAATCATCTGATTTCCGCTGGTGCATTACCATAGCGCCAAAGTTTTTACGGGCAGAACGATTTACAAATCTGCCACCGGCATCAATGGGAATTGGGTTGCCGTTGTCATCCAAACCAATTCTGCGGCTGAAGAAAGGTTGGATTCTCATACTTCCGCCGGAAAGGTCTTCCGATGGAGCTACACCTGTTCCAAATAGTGATGCATTTTCTAAAAAAAATTGGCGGCGCTCCGGAAAGAAAACAGAAAAACGGGTTACATTATTCACCTGCCTGTCAGCATCTGCCTGCGCAAAATCGGTATTGAAAGTAAGATCAAGAATACTGTGCGGATTGATGGCCCATTTAATATCACCACCGTACCTGAAACTGGATTTTTCCGGATCTGCTACAGTAGAATTTTTATACTTATCGTATGAAGTGAGTATATAAGGTTGTATTCGCAGGTTGCGTCCAGGTGGTGGCGGTTGTAGGTTAGTTAGCAGTGCTGAATATGCCATTCGCATAAAAGTAAAAGACCGGGGATATGGTGAAAATGCGCTGATCTCATTGGTCAATCGTCTGTTGCGGTAAACATTAAATCCCCAATGCTGCAAACTGTCTTTTGTGCGGGGATACCTGAGTGTTTGCCATGGAACGGCAATTTCAGCATACCAACCTGAGTCTGTACGGGTGGTGCGTACTTTCCAGAGGCCATCCCAGTCGAGGTCAGTGTATACATCATCAAAATTGAGCAAGTCTCGCTGAACGCCATATGCATTGGTAAATAAAGCCATGGAGTTCCTCCGGTCGTTAAAGCCATCAAATGATAAACCAACATGATCATGCTGGCGATAGCTAAAATCTCTTTTATAATCAGTGGCACGGATAGCTTTTTTGCCCAGTGAGTCTTTGCAAAAAATACCAAAATACAGGAATTGCCTGTTGTACAGTACTTTGACATCTGTTTCATAATTGGCCGCTTTACCCTGTAATGGTTCTATTTGTATGAACCGGGGCGACAGAGATGACAAGCTCCACTCTTTTTCATCCAGCCTGCCATCAATTTTTATGCTGCTGCTGACAGGTGTAGCTTTTAATTCCTTACGGACTGAATCAGGCCGGAAAACATTGGCATCCTGTGCCTTCGCTATATCAGAAATGAAAAAAAAGAGTATTGGTAACAGTTTGAGCAGTCTCATAATCGGCTACAAGATACTGAAAACCTGTTTTCCGGGAATGACGAATATGTAAATTACAGATGCATTTTTTAGGGGTACACAATAGTTTTGTACGCAGGTGATCTGGTATTATACTGACTATTACTCAATAGCAGGCATGATCCTTAACAATGACATGACTGCTATTTTTTCCAGAAGTGATTTGCTGCGAATTCTTTGCTTATGTGTTATAGAATTTGTAAAACAATTTTTTGCTGTTTATTCGGGTAACATCACAGTTTTTTTTGCACAAGTTGCCTCAGTCCACATTATTGTTCAGGCACCGCAGATTAATGTGAATGACAAAGAAATAATTATTGCCGGCTCCTTTAATCACTTAATCTGTGAACCATTCGTTATGCTGTTCCTGTACCCGGATAAAGGTTGTCCGTTTGCTTAACTCTTTTAAAACTTTTGCTCCAACATAGGTGCAGGCAGAACGTAAGCCTCCCAGGATATCCTGGACAGTATCGGTAACATTACCGCGGTAAGGTATTTCTGTTGTCTTTCCTTCGGATGCCCTGTATTCTGCCACGCCACCAGCATATTTATTCATAGCAGTTTCAGAACTCATGCCATAAAAAAGTTTGTATTTGCTTCCATCTCCTTTTGTTATTAATTCGCCGCCGCTTTCTTCATGCCCGGCAAGCATGCCACCCAGCATCACGAAATCAGCACCACCGCCAAAAGCTTTTACCACATCACCGGGAACTTTGCAGCCACCATCGGAAATTATCTGCCCTCCCAGTCCGTGGGCGGCATCAGCACATTCAATAATAGCAGACAACTGCGGGTAACCTACACCTGTTTTTACCCTGGTAGTACAAACGGAACCTGGGCCTATGCCTACTTTAATAATATCCGCACCTGCAAGCAATAATTCTTCCACCATTTCACCGGTAACTACATTACCCGCCATAATTACTTTGCCCGGGTATTTACTCCTGGTAGACTTTACAAAAGAGACAAATTTTTCAGAATAGCCATTGGCAACATCAATACATATAAACCGCAGGGATGGATTTTCTTTCAGGATAATATCCAGTCTTTCAGCATCTGTCTTACTGGTACCCGTACTGATGGCAATATAGCGGGTAATATCTTTCCCTTCATCCTTCATAAATGCGTTCCATTCAGATGGAGAGTAGTGTTTATGAACTGCAGTAAACAATTGGAATGAAGCAAGAACTTTGGCCATTTCCATAGTGCCAACTGTATCCATATTAGCTGCCATTACAGGAATTCCTTCCCATGGGGTGCCACTATGTAAAAATTTGAACTTGCGGACCAGAGATACTTCGGATCGGGAACTGAGGGTTGAACGTTTTGGCCGGAGCATTACATCTTTAAAACCCAGTTTAATATCAGATTCTATATGCATGATTATATTTTTTATGAACCTTGCAAATTAAACAAACACCCGGCAACAGGTTCGATAACTTATAAACACAAAAAAGTAGCTGCTGGTTTTGAGGTGTATTATTTAATCCTGAATGAGGCATAACATGGCCGTCAGGGGTTTATTTGATTTTTGCATTGTCAAGCTCATCCTTACCAATTCTTTTTTCAGGTGGGATGTAGCGAAATCCGAGCAAGTTATAAATTCCCTCTTCAGTTTCTGCTGCCAGCCGCTTGCCTGTTTTTTCGTCAAACAGCCCATATTCATTAATCTTCCATCCTTTTTGTTTGCCAATAGTACGAAGCCGGATATTATGCTCCTTACTTCCGGTGAAGTAGAGCAGGGCAGCTCCTAATTCATCTTCATGTACAATTCTGACATCTACCTGGATATTATTCTTTTTCAAAATAAGGCTTGCTTTTGTTTTTCCTGCAACCAGTATTTTATCAACCTGTGATAGTTGAGTTATTTTCCGGAGGATGCTCTTCCAGTATCCTGCAGCGGCTGTAATGATGATGTCAATGTCGCCAACTGTTTCTTTTTTCCGGCGCAGGCTTCCGGCCAGCATAGCATGCTGAACACCGGGAATTTTCTTTATTTCGTTAAGTATTTCAGTTCCGGGTTTTTCAGCAGTTGTTAAAGGCATCCGTTGTTTACCAGCATCCAGTTTTAAAGCCTTTTTCAGGATTTCAATTTTTTTGCCGGCAAAGCCTTTGATATGTTCAAGTTTGCCTGCTTCTAGGGCTTGTATTAATTCTTCTTTGCTGGTAATAGAAAGTTTGTCGTGCAGTGTACGAAGGGTTGCAGGGCCTATGCTTTGAATATCCATTAGTTCAAGTAGTGCAAATGGTACCTGTTTTTTTAATTTTTCAAAGGTTTTTATTTTGCCTGTTTCCAGGTATTCAACAATTTTTTCAGCAATACTTTCGCCAACACCTTTCAGTTCGTCTAATTTTTTAATATCGGGAGCCAGTGTATCCACAGGTTCTTGCATATTACTCAAAGTTTGAGATGCTGTTTCATACGCTGTGGCCCGAAAACGCTGTTCGGGTCCAAGGTATTTGTAGCAGTCTGCCATTCTGCTGAATAGTAAAGCAAGTTCTTTATTATGATTGGCGGTTTTATGAACAGAAGTAGTATGCCGGACTGATTTCATTTTTTTTGCAGCCATGAACCTGCTTCTTGCAAGGTAAAGCAGTTTCTGCCTCAATTATGCTGATTGAAATCACCCCGGTTAATTCGAAACGGGAAAATTTTTTATTCGGATTATTTGTTATAAGCTGCCAGAATATTATGAATTAACCCTGATTGTTTTCTTTGCTCTTTATTGCTAATGACCATTTTTCCAGGTGATTGAGCAGTTCTTCAAGATTAATTGGTTTACTGAGATAGTCATCCATGCCTGCCTGTATGCATACATCCCTGTCTCCCTGCAGTGCATTTGCCGTCATTGCCATAATAACGGGCTGCTTTTTTAACGTACTGCGCATCATTCTTGTGGCTTCCAGCCCATCCATTTCAGGCATTTGCACATCCATCAGTACAATATCATATTTTTTACTGCTGCACATTTCCAAGGCTTCCCTTCCGTTATTGGCTACATCGGGGCTATAGCCAAGTTTCTCCAAGATCTTTGTTGCTATTTTTTGGTTAAGCAGATTATCTTCTGCGAGAAGGATATTCAGCGGGTGTTTCTTTGAAAAATTACTTTCCATTTTGTCAGATGCTGTGGGTTTCTTTTCTGCAGTTTTACTTAGTACCATTTGGATATTATCTTTCAATTCATGATACCTGACAGGCTTTGCTATTACAGAGGAGAAGAGGCCTGTTTCTTGTTTATAGTTATTATCTTCAGAAGGATTTAAAAGTAGTACGGGTATACCGGGATATTTTGCCTTGATGGACCGGGCCAATTGAAAACCATCCAGCTGTTGCATATGTAAATCGGTAATCACCAGGTCAAAATTGCTGTAATGACCAAGAATATCCAGTGCATGAATACCTGATTCTGCAACAACCGGCAGCATTTTCCAGGCTTTTAATAGCTTTGCCAGGATATTACGGCTTGTGGCGTTATCGTCAGCTACCAATATATTTTTTCCTTCAAGGTTGGCAATGCTGTCAGGCTGGTTACTGTGTAATGATTTCTGGCTGCCGGTGTAAGGTATTGTAAAAATGAAAACACTTCCGGTTCCCCTTTTGCTTTTTACTTCAATTTTTCCACCCAACAGTTCTACCTGCTTCCTGCATATCACAAGACCAAGTCCCGATTGTTCATCTTCACTGTGAAATTCTTTACCCGGAATGCCATAGAACAGTTTACTTAACTGGTCTTCGGCAATACCAATGCCACTGTCTTTTACTTCAAAGGTCAGTGTAAATTGATTATCATTTGTCTTGTTTGTGTGGATACATACCAGAATTTCTCCCTGCTGAGTAAACTTAACTGCATTTTCCACCAAATTCATTAACACCTCACGAAGTCGTTTACTATCACCAAACAATAGAAGTGGTACTTCCTCATCAATATCATACAATAAATCAAGACCGGCTTTTCCTGCTTTTGAGGCAAACATGCCCAATACTTCTTCCACGAGGTCTCGTAAATCATAGTCTGTTTGTTCCAATTTTTTTCCCTTTCGGTCATGCTTGGAATAGTTCAGCATATCATTCACTAATATTTCATTGACTGTAGTCAGCAGGTTTTGCCCGCATTTTTGTATTGTATTGTTATATTCTTTCTGATCCCGGTTTAATGAGGAATCTGCCAGCAGCAAAGACATACCCATAATGCCATTCATTGGTGTACGTATTTCATGGCTGATAAGTGAAAGCAGTTCCTGGCGGGCTTGCCTTATCTGTCTTGCTTCTTTTGTCGCTTTTTCTTCTTTTATCAGTGATTTGTCAAGTTGTACCTGGAGTTCCTCCACCTGTATTTCCAGTTCTTCAATAGTAGAGTCAAAAGCCCTGAGCCTTGCATTATAGAAATGATATATAGTGAGTGCTGCAATAACAGCTGCCCCACCCAGGAACCACCAGACAGACAAATACAGTAGTACAGAGAGAATCACAAAACCTGTGAAAAAATATATATAGAACTTCTTCATAGTTGCTTAATTGACCGTTTTGGCTTTTTGATCATGGCTAATCTTCAATTTCGTTCAATGTTACTTCACCTTTTTCAAGTTTGTCTACTATTGAAATGTCTTTCAGAAAAGGATTCCAGTAAAATATAAGCCTGTCAATGGGCTTCCATAATATTACCCAGCTGAAAACATCAAGACTGTTACTGAGCCCGGAATGTATAGTGCTTTCTTCGCCTTTGAGCAGCAATGGCACAAGGCCATGTGATATCATAACAACTGACAAGCTTACAAAAAGCAGCACATAAGTTCTGCGTTTAAAATTTTCGAAATCAGTTGTTTTTATTTCTCTCAATTCAGAAAAATGTCTCCGTATGGCATATAGTAATGGCTCTGCGTATTGTTTGTCTGATTCACTTCTGTAACTGACCTGGAAATAGATTTTAGAGTTTCTTCTGGCAGAGCGGACACATGTCATAAGATATTGCTCAAACTCATGACTGAGCTGTCTTTTATAAAGAGGAGCAGGATCCTGTTCGTTGAAATAGCCCTTCAGGATATCAGGATCAAGAGACAGAAAGATATTGATCTTCTTGGACAGTGACTTTCTCATAGTGGTGGAATCTGTAATACAATCAGAGACGGCGATAATCGTATTGTCCCTGGTTAATATTAATCTTTAAACGCAGGGAATGCTAATTATTGAAAAACCTAATGGTTTTTTTTAACTATAGGTGTAAACCAATACAGGGGATAAAGGCTTACTTATATTTTTTAATTATATCAAATAAGAATTTCTTATTATTCAGAATAATCAGGGAATATTGACGTTGAATTTTTGATAAAATCCAATTTTCGGACGATTTCAAAAATGAGAATACGGTATTCTCTTCTTTTTGAAAATGTTCATTAAATATTCCATCCATGGGAAACCACCTGACTCAGACAGAGGATAAATTCTTCCTGTTTATGCAACATGCCCCTGCAGGCATGGCTGAAATAGACAACGACGGTAATATTGTTTATTTGAATCCACTGGCAGAAACTATTCTGAAACCGGTAAAAGCTGCTTATAATATCAAGGGTGATAACCTGCTGAATATTCTTGAACCCCTGGCTGCTGATCTTCTCAAAAAAATAAGAGCCTTTATTGAAGAGGGTGATAATACACCCGAAGATAAGTTCAGAACCTTTCCACTTGCGTTTAAAACAGGTAAACAGGAAAGGTATTTTAATATCGGGTTTAATAAAATATACCCTGGTTCTATTGTAGTGTGTTTTGAAGATGTGGCAGAGAACCATGTGAATGATAAAACTATTCAGGAGGTATTGACGGAAAATGCGATGATCCAGGGAAAATTTGAAATAGCCTCTAATATTTTACATGATATCGGAAATGCCGTTGTGGGTATTTCATCTTACCTGACACGTATTAAGAAGGCCATGGAACTGGATAATTCAGCCAATCTTTTAAACCTGGTCGCATTTTTTGAAACACAGCACTCAGCCATTGCAGGCGCCCTTGGCGAAGCAAAGGCTGATGCATTGGTAAAGTTGATAAGCAGCATTGCCCAGACGGAGAAAAGTAACCAGAATGATATTGCCAAATCATTAGCTGAACAGCAAAATATTATCAAGCATATCCAGGACATTCTGAATATCCAGCGGCAATATGTAAATGGTTCTGTGTTTAAAGAAGCAAGACCGTCACATCTTGAAAGTATTATCAATGATTGTATGTCTATGCTGTATGCATCACTGAATAAGCGGAATATAAGCGCAACAATTGATATTCCGGAAAACCTGCCCAATGTGAAAGGAGAACGTACAAAGCTTATGCAGGTAATTCTTAATATTCTTAAAAACAGTATTGAGGCAATAGATTTTTATTCAATTAATAAAACCATTTCATTAAGTGTTAGTCAGCATTCGGGCTATTTGCTGTTACATATCCGCGACAGTGGAAAAGGGTTTGACGAGTTTACCGGAAGACAGCTTTTTAAAAGGGGATTCACAACGAAGAATACAGGTACCGGCCTTGGGCTGGATCATTGTCGTGCAATACTTGAAAACCAGGGAGGTTCAATAGATATTACCAGTGATGGGCCCGGCAAGGGAGCATTAGCAACTATAAAATTTATTATTTAAAATCCAAGCCTTTTTGATAACAAACAAAATCCAGATTTATGAAAGAAACCACTAACGCCGCCGTATTAGTAATTGATGATGAGGAAATGGTGCGAAATGATATAGAAGAAATTTTAATGCCAAGAAAAAGCAGTATTGAAAATGACAGTGTTGGTCAGGCTGCCAGTATCCTTTTTAATACACCGGTAAACCCGGGTGGTGCCAAAAAAAACAGCAACATTCCCAGTTTTATGGTACACAAGGCTTCCAATGGAATGGAAGGCCTGGAATTGGTGAAAAAATCAATAGCACAGGGGGTACCTTATGCAGTGATTTTTCTGGATATGCGAATGCCCGGCTGGGATGGTATGGAAACGGCAGAACAGATACGGAAGATTGATACGAAAGCAGAGATCATTTTCGTAACTGCATTTAGCGATAATTCTATTGAAGACATCGTTGCAAGAGCCGGCCAAAATGTTGGCTATCATTGCAAGCCATATGCATCTGAAGAAATAACGCAACTGGCTACCAAAGCAGTGACCGATTATAATAAACTCCGCAACCTGGAGAGGCTTATTGAAACTATCTCTTCCATTACCGTTAATGAACAGCATCTTACTTCTTTATTGCGCAATATTCTGGATCAGTTAGTTTCTTATGTGGAAACCGACATGGCATTGTTGGGAAAATTGCACGACAATTCTGAATACGAAAAGCTGTTCTCTATCGGGCCGATTGAGGAAAAAATTGATCTGAAAGCATTAGTGGCAAAAGTAAAAGCAGCCCAAATAGCTGATGGTACAGTTGTGCAGATAGAAGATGTGGTACTGGCAAGGTTGAACAACTATTCCATTTTTGCTGTACTTAAGAACCATGAAAAACTGAAGACAGAAAACCTGTATTTACTGAAACTTTTTGTTTTAAATGCTGCTAAAGCCATTAATAATGCAGAGTTGCATGAAAAACTGCTCCAGAAAGAAAAACTATCTGCTGTGGGCAAAGCTGTCAGTATGATGATGCATGACCTGAGATCACCAATAAAGAATATTAAAGTACTTACAGATCTGATGCGACAGGATTATCCCGGGAATGAATATCTCGACATGATTGATGACTGTGGCACACAGGCATCAGAAATATTTGAGGACTTCCTTGATTTCATTAAGGAGACACCTGTAAGGAAAAACCCGGTGAATCTGAGTAACGTAATAGCCGATGCATTAAAACTTACTGAACCACGTAATGCTGATGGGAAAGTGGCTATTCATACTACTATTCCTGCAAACCTGACGGCAGAAGGCGATGAGAGCAAACTCAGAAGAGTGATAATGAACCTGCTTAATAACGCTATTGATGCTCTCATGGATAATAAAATTGTACAGCCACGTATCGATATTACAGCCAGCCGGATGACTAATCCGGAAAAAGTGTCAATATCAATCCGTGACAACGGGCTAGGTATACATCCGGAAATTATTAAAACTCTTTTTGAGCCTTTTGTTACAAAGCAAAAGAGTAATGGTACCGGTCTTGGTCTTGCGATTGTAAAACAATACATTACTGCGCATGGTGGAGAGATAAAAGTGGAGAATGATAGCGGTGCTGTATTTACTATTATTATTCCGGTTAAAGGTTAAGTAAACATAGTATGGATACCAATGCATAAATCTTTAAAAAAGATTCAGCAGTTGGTAGCTGCTAAAATGTAGCAACAATGACAGGCTCAGAAAATACATATACGGAAAAAGGACAACAGACCCGTGAACTTCCTTTCCGGCAAAAGATAAGGAGAAGGTCGGACAGACTGATGAATTATTTTCTTGCCGTCTATTTTGCAGGTGGATTTATATGTGCTGCTTTTTATGATACATGGCTGGTGGCAACGGGGGGAGGTGTTATTTACCTGCTCATTTATTATGCTGTTAAGATCGGCATACCGGAATCGAATAGTTACCAATATCTTTTAAGTGGTATATTAGGTCTTTTTGCCGCACAGTACATCTACCAGATGCATGGTATGTTTGAGATGTACTTTTTTGCTTTTGTTGGCAGCACTATTCTGGTTATGTATCAAAACTGGAAACTACAAATTCCATTATTCATAATTGTAATAGCCAACCTTTCACTATTTGGCTATCATCAGGGCTCAGGTTTAGATAAGCCTTATTTCACTCAATTAAGTACTTATGAACTGGAAAGGTATATTCTTCATGTTCTGATTATGGCGCTGGTTTTCTTCATTTCGGGGTTGTGGGGCTATCTGCTTAACCGGTACAGCGAAATTCAGGTAGTGCAAACTATAGAAATGAAAAAATTGCAAGTAGATGCTTTACTTGCGGCCAAAGAGCAGGCGGCCATCGAGAGTAACAAAAGATTCAGTTATGCGGCAATGGCTACCTCAGACGCAATTTGGGACAGGAATTATTCAGAAGAGTCTGTTTTTTGGGGAGATGGCTACCGGAAATTATTCGGGTACTATAATAATATTCCGGAAACCACTTCAGTTAGTTTTTGGGCATCAAAAGTTCACCCGGATGATTTGGCAAGGGTTACAAGAATAACACTCGATGCAAAAGAAAATCCTGCAGTAAACAGTTGGTCCTGTGAATACAGGTTTTTGAAAGCAAACGGCGAATATGCGTTTGTAAGGGAAAAAGCGATTATGCTCCGTGATAACAATGGTGTGGTTTGCCGGACTATCGGAGCTTTGCAGGATATTACAGAGGTTAAACAAAGTGAAGTATTATTAAAGGGTCTGAATGAACGGCTTGAAAAAGAAAAGTATTACCTGGATTTATTGATGGACAATATGCCTGATGCAATTTATTTCAAGGATAAAGACAGCAAGTTTTTAAGGGTGAGTAAATATATGGCTGAAAAGTTTGGCACTACTGTCGATGAACTTATCGGTAAATCTGACTTTGATTTTCACGATAAAGCCCATGCGGAAGAAGCCTTCCGTGACGAGCAGGAAATCCAGGTAGCCCAAATTCCTAAGATTGACTATATAGAAAGAAGTATTAAGAAAGATGGAACTGAGCATTGGGTTTCCTCCACAAAGTTGCCATTGATAAACTCCAGGTTGGAAGTAGTGGGTACATTTGGCATATCCAGGGATATTACAAAGGTAAAACTGTTGGAAAAACAGCAACATGAAGCTGCTCTGGACAGAGCAGTTGCACAGGGGAAATTTGAAATAGCTTCGGAAGTGATGCATGACATCGGTAATGCCGTGGTGGGCTTTGGTGCTTATCTGACAAAGATCAGGCGGTTACAGGAGCATAATTATTGTGAGAACCTGGGAAACCTTATTTTGTTTTTGCAGGAGCAGAGAAATTCAATAGCTGGTGCGATAGGAGAGGAAAAGGCGGATGCCATTGTAAAAATGCTAAACGGTATTGCAGAGGCACGAAAACAAAATCAGGCAGAAACTTCCAAGTCTGTTTCAGAACAACTAAAGATTATTACCAATATTGAAGAAATTCTGAACATTCAACGTCAGTATATAATAGGCCATGAATCTAAAGAAAGGAAGCCTGCTAACCTGAAAAATATCATTCAGGACAGTCTGTCTATGCTGACTGCCTCTATTGATGAAAGGGCGGTGGATATTTCGCTGAATATTGCAGATGATTTACCGCCAATTAAGGGAGACCGTACTAAACTGATGCAGCTTTTACTCAACATAATTAAAAATAGTATTGAAGCAACTGAAAAGAATGAGGAGCAAAAAAAAGTAAGCATTAAAGCATTTAAGGATGCTAACAAGCTGGTATTACAGGTAAAGGATAATGGATGTGGTTTTGATAAAGAAACGGCTACCCGGCTTTTCAACAGGGGATTTACAACTAAGGATAATGGTTCGGGATTAAGCTTATATAACTGCAGAGCTATTGCGGAAAGTCATGAGGGAACCATAGAGATTGTCAGCGAAGGCGCCGGGAAAGGGGCTCTCACCACTATTGGTTTTAAAATACTGGCTGCATAAGTTATTGCGTTTGCGGACTACATAAAGTCGTTCAGGTTCGGCAATTACCTGAACGACTTTATCATTTTAAAAACTTTGATCATCTGCACTTGGACCATAGCTTCCGGGAATAGGGATATTAAGGAGGCGGAGGCAGACTCCTAATTGTGCCCTGTGATGCACAATCTGGCAATAGCAGCCTCTTATCGCCTCCAGCTTTGATTCCTTGCTGAATACCTGATCGCCACTACGCAAGGTCCAAGTATCTTCCAGTTGTTTATCGTTGGCTTTTGCGATTTGAGCTTTTCCTTCGGCCAGCGATGTTTCAAAATGTTTCATTAGTTCTGCTGAGTTGTTGATTACAGCCGGTTTGTACTCGTTAACAGCAAAGTCAAGTTCAGTTGTATGTAGTACCATACCGATCCATCCGGGTATTTCCGCTACATGAGTGGCAAGCTGGCGGAGGGTCATACTTTTCTCATGAGGTTTCCAGTCGTACTTGTCTGCCGGAACCCTTTCCAGCATTTTTCTTGTGGTGATAGATTCTCTTTCCAGTTCTTTCAGAAATGATTCAGTAAAAGTCATGTTATTTGGTTTTAGAATACAAAAAAAACATGCTTCACTGACAACCCTATGGCAGCCTGAAAAAAATTAATAGTCTACGGGTAATTGTTTCATGTATTCGTTCAGTTCAATATGTGTGGATTTCCGGAAGGGCTGCCCCGTATCAACAATTTTTTGGATACGGGATACCCGGAAATCCCTGTACTCTTTACGCTGGTGACACCAGCCGATTACATGCCAGTTAAAGGCGTAGAAGATAAGACCGATAGGCTCTATTTTTCTCCGGCTTATCTCTTCTTTCTGGTTAATATATTCTATATCTGCTATCGTTTTTCCTGCAATAGTATTCTGCAAAATTGGCAAATACTCAAAATTTAAGTTGAAACATTCAGGTTTTTGCAGTCTTATTTTTTCAGTAAGCGATTCCAGTTTTTCTTTTTGCTGGCTTCTTAAAACAGACTTTATTTTATCAAGTGCCGTTGCATAATGTTTCCTGACAGATTTATCCGTAAAACCGTTTACGAGCACTTCAATAAGTAATAAAGCGTTGGCTTCTTCGGTGCTGAAAGAAACAGGAGGAAGAAAATATCCCTGCACAATAAAATAACCCTTCGGTGCTTCAAAGCTAACAGGGATGCCTAATTCGCCAAGTGCTTTTATGTCCCTGTAAACCGTTCGTACGCTGATGTCATATTTATCAGCGATTTTTTCAGCGGGAACAAATTTTTTTGATTGCAGTAATGTAAGTATGCCTAGCAGGCGATCTACCCTGTTCATAGGATAAAAATAAGCTGAAAACCCGGGTGTTAAAAAAAACAAAGTGGGCAGTAATTTTTTTTTGAATTTGGAAAGACCTGATAAATTTTTTCTTTACGGTAAGCCGGTAAATGATCGATCTTTGCAGGTGCTCAGTTGTTTGCGATGGGAAAGGATGCCCGGAGGGTACATCTTTTACCCGGGGCTGAAATAATTTTCATATTTCCACCGTACACCTGTAACCCTTCCCTTGCAGCTTCGGTAAGTGCCATGTATTTTTCAGAATACTTTCTTTCTGCAGATGAGATATTTTTATATTCGTGTAAAGCTTTTGATTGAGCAGATACAGAAAAATGCCTGAGAATAAAACAAAGAAAATCCCTTTAACTGCCTGAATTTTTTCAAATGTTCCGGCATCGTTATGCGCAATTGAAGTGTGTTGCAAACTGTGTTAGATTTTAACAACATCGCCGATACTTCAATGGCAAGGGCTATATCATGGGTGGGGCTACAATCAACTCCAGCCTGGGTAAATTTGGGAAATGATACTTTGGTTATTAGGCAAAAGGCTTCTATTGCAAAATATGGCACATTGGCACAGATGACTTCATATCATATAATAAAATGCAACTAATGAAGATATTCTATATAATAACTCTTTTTCTTTTTCCTATACACAGTATTGGACAAAATAAAATTGAAGAAATATACTTTGGGGGAACTCAAAATCTTACTAATGAATTGTCAATTTATTTGGCAGAGAAAGTAAACACTCAGTTAGATGATACTGCACATATTCTTTTTGTTAAGATTTCGGCCGCAAATAGAGTAAGAAACTCCGGTGAAATAATTACCTTTGATTTCTTTGAAAAAGACTCATTATTTAAGAAGTCACTTCTTGATTTTTTTATGACTCATAAATCAAAATGGAATTATAAAAAACTAAAAAAAGTAAGCGCTATATTGCCAATTTTTATTACTTCTTATCGCAAGGACTTCAATAAGATATTTGTTAATTGGAGTAGTGTCTTAAATGGAGGGTTTCAAGAAAATCAATTAGCCTATTTCATAAAACCGCTTTTTATTCAACTTTATTGTTGCCCATCAAGCCCCAGCAGGGACTTTTAATTTTTCTATTGTTTCACATAGGATACTTTAAAATTAAGAGACCATAAAATAGTATGCTTGACTTTTGACATTAGTAACAATAAAAGTATTTACGCAATATGAGCTGACGAATAATATCTCAGCTCATATTTTCAATCAGCAACAACTCAATCTGACCAACTAACTATTCAGCATTACAGATAGCCTCTTTACCGGAAATCAGGTTCACAGAAAACCTCCTGTGATTATATATAATAATAAAGAGGCCTGAACTTTATTATTAAAAATATCTCGGCATTGCAGAATTATTTTTCCACATTAATTTTTTGCACTGATTAATTCAGAATTATAAAAAAATAATATATTACACAATCATTATTTACACACATCAAAAACCAATTTATGCTCAGCAACTAATTATTAGAGGTGAGGAGTTTACTGAAACTGGTACAGCCGGAATACGGACAGGTTGTAATTAAAGAAATTAATATGAGAAAATGTTTAATCTTAATCCTTTGTATTTGCCTCACTTATATAGGAAATTCACAGACTCACAGCAACGAAACGGCTTCTTTTGCTGACACTATTATTAAATATTTTGACTATGACACACTTAGACAAATTCCTTGTACAAGAACTCCCCCTGGTGTTTATTCAATCGCATTTAGAGTACGGAAGAAAGAATTACAATTTGATTTACTATCAACTTCAGACTCATTAGAGCCATTAAGAACTTTGTTTATCAGTGTAATTAAAAGAAGCGCAAGTAAAATGCCATTAAGAAAAAGAAGCAAAAAATATTTACAGATTTTTTATTTTAATACTTTACTTGGCTGTAATAGTAACAGCGATACAGTTAGCTTAAGTAATAATATTTATAGAGATGTATCAAAAATTCTTGGATATCAGCTTTCTTCTATTGAAGATAGTTTTAGGAGACTACTATCTATCCCAGGAAACTATTATATTCTTCTACCTGTGATCATAAATGATAACAATCCTGCAATTAGACCTATTGGGAGGGGATTTAAAAATGATATTAAGCAAAGAACGTTTACTCCAAAAGAAATAGAAATATTTGAAAAAATGATACAAAAAACAAAACAAGACAGAATAAAAAACCGAGATTGAAAATACTTCTGCCAATAAAAGTATTTACGCAATATGAGCTGACGAATAATATCTCAGTTCATATTTTCAATCAGCAACAACTCAATCTGATCAACTAACTATTCAGCATTACAGATAGCCTCTTTGCCGGAAATCAGGTTCACAGAAAACCTCCTGTGATTATATATATAATAATAAAGGGGCCTGAACTTTATTATAAAAAATATCTCAGCATTGCAGAATTATTTTTCCACATTATTTTTTTCACTGATCAATTCAGAATTATAAAAAAATAATATATTACACAATCATTATTTACACACATCAAAAACCAATTTATGCTCAGAAGACTTATGTATTCATTGATTGCTTTTATTGCAATCGTAAGCGGAACTTCCGCCCAGGTGGAGCAGGTTCAGGAAATGAGTCCTGGAATTTCTGCCCGCCTGCAACATGAAATCAATATGACCAAGGATCCTGCTCTAGGTTATGTTCCCAAAGACAGGCTGGTGCAGGCTTATGAGATAAGGAGACAACGGTTGCAAAACGCTGCTGCCCGTGCAACGCTTTTCACATGGGTTGAAAGGGGACCCAATAGTGATGCTGTTGGTGCAAGCAACGGTAACACAAGACCGGGTAATGGAAAAACCTCAGGAAGAGTAAGAGCAATCTGGGAAGACCTGGGTGATGCAACCGGTAAGACTGTATGGGTGGGCGGTATTGATGGTGGTCTGTGGAAAACAACTGATATTACCGTAGCTACGCCTGCATGGACACCTATCAATGATTTTTTTGGTAACCTTGCTATTGGGAGTATTTGTCAGGATCCTTCTGATATTAATATCATGTACTTCGGAACTGGGGAGAAAGCGATCAATGCTGATGCAGTAAGGGGTGCAGGCCTTTGGAGAAGTACCGATCACGGAGTGACATGGGCTTTAATGCCCGGCACTGAGAATTTCTGGAATGTGAGTAAACTGGTTTGTGATGCCAGTGGTAACCTGTATGTTGGTTGTAATTCTATCTCCAATACTCAAGGATTACAGCGATACACAAAATCAACGGGTACATGGACAAATATTACTCCATCAGGCCTTGATCCCAGGGTTCCTGATATTGAACTAAGCAGTACCGGAAGATTGCATGTTGTTTGTGGTTATTATAATACAGCATCAGGCAGTGCTGGTTATCGCTACACAGATAATCCCGCTACAATAACTTCTTCTTCATGGACATCGCCGGCTGTTTCATTCAGTCCTGTTCAATATAATGTGGACCTGGCAAGTAATGGAAACACGTTGTATGCACTTCCATCAAATTCATCATGGGGTGTTACTTCTATTTACAAATCTACCAATGGTGGTGCTAACTGGTCAACAACGGGTGCAACTCCATCTTTTACCAGCGGGCAGGCCTGGTATTGTATGGCTGTAGCAGTTGATCCTACTAATGCGAATAATGTAATTGTGGGAAGCCTCGATTGTTATAAAACAACTAACGGGGGCACATCATGGACAAAAATATCGGAGTGGGTAGGAACCAGCGGCCAATATGTTCATGCCGATCAGCAAATAATAACCTGGAACGGTAATAACCAGGTATTGGTGGGTTGCGATGGAGGGGTACACTATTCTTCCAATGGAGGTTCCACATTCCAGGATAAGAACACCGGTCTCCGGCTAAAACAATTTTATGCAGTGGCTGTTCATCCTACCTCCACTAACTATTTCCTTGCCGGGGCACAG
The DNA here is from genome assembly GCA_044221225.1 of Chitinophagaceae bacterium. Lineage (GTDB taxonomy): Bacteria > Bacteroidota > Bacteroidia > Chitinophagales > Chitinophagaceae > JJ008. The sequence continues at coordinate 89,848 of JBGAPQ010000014.1, read as the reverse complement.
GACAATGGTGTTCATCAATTAAATAGTGCAGGTTTGGGAAGTTCAGTTGAAGTGACCGGAGGCGATGGCGCTTTTGTGCATATTGATCAGGACCAGCCTCAGTATCAATGGGGCTCTTATGTGTACAATCAGTACCGCAGAAGTACAAATAGCGGTTCCACCTGGACATCTGTAAACTACTCCAGCAGCGCCGGAAGATTTATTAACCCCACAGATTATGATGATGTAAACAATATCATGTATTGCAGCGGTGCGCAGAATGCTTTTGTAAGATGGAGCAACCCGCAAAGCGGAAGCACTTTTACATCAGTAAGTATGACAGGATTGAATACGGGGACAGTTTCTGCTGTAAAAGTTTCACCATATGCCAATCACACTGTATTTTTTGGAGGTGGTCGCAGCACTGTATTGCCTACTTTAATTAAAGCGACTAATGCAAATGGTACACCAACATTTACAAATATAATCAGTGCGGCTATGCAGGTTACCAGCGCCAATATCTCTTCTATTGAGCTGGGTACGGATGAGAATAATATAATCGTAGCTTTTTCCAACTATGGTATAAGTAATCTTTGGGTGACCAGTAACGGAGGCTCCAGTTGGACAGCTATTGATGGCAACCTGCCTGATATGCCGGTTCGTTGGGCAATGTTTTATCCCGGAAGCAATACAAGAGCTATTATCGCTACTGAAACGGGTGTCTGGCAAACTGAACTGGTCAATGGTGCTTCAACAGTATGGGATCCTGAAACTGGCTTCCCCAATGTAAGAACTGATATGTTACAGTATCGCAGCAGTGATCAAACATTGGCAGCAGCTACACATGGCAGAGGATTGTTTACTACAACAATTACTGCTACTCCAACCTGCGGAACTGTTACGGGCCTTGCATCATCTGCTATTACAACCAGTGCTGCAACAGTTAGCTGGACTTCGCTGAGTGGTGCAAATAATTATGATGTAGATTATAAACTGGCCTCATCCGGAACATGGATTAATGCAGCAACGGCCACTACCGCTACTTCTGTCAACCTGAGTAGTTTAACAGAAAATAGCCTGTATGACTGGAGGGTAAGGGCAAATTGTACAGGTGCGACAGGAGCCTATGCTCAGGCACAGTTTACGACTCAATCTTCTACTCCAACTTGCGGAACTGTTACTGGCCTCACATCATCTGCTATTACAACCAGTGCTGCAACTGTAAACTGGACTGCGCTGGGTGGTGCTAATAATTATGATGTAGATTATAAGCTGGCTTCTTCCGGAACATGGGTCAACGCAGCTACTGCCACGACGGCTATTTCTGTTAACCTGAGCGGCCTGACTGCAGGATCATTGTACGACTGGAGAGTAAGAGCTAATTGTACAGGAGCAACAGGTGCATATACACAAGCTCAGTTTACAACAACCGCTGTAGTAACTTGTCCTGGCGCTTTAGATGTTTCAACAAATGGTACCCGCAGCGGAGCTGCCACCATTCCTTTTAATACAGATGTATATGGTTTAATAAGCCCTTCAGGGGATAATGATTACTACAAATTTGTTATCAGCACCGGGGGAACCATTACTGTTACCTTAACTAACCTGCCCGCGGATTATGATCTGCGTCTTTACAGGAACAACTCACAAGTAGGTATTTCGCAGAATGATGGCACAGCCAGTGAGACCATTAATTATACTGCTACAGCTAATACTTACTATGCCAGAGTATATGGTTATAATAACGCAAATAACGCTTCGCAATGTTACACCCTCAGGGTAAGCCTTGGTACAGCCAGTGTAAACGACAATGGGTTAGTCAACTCTCAAAGTGGAAAAGCCGTACTGGCCCTTTTCCCCAATCCTGCTAAACAGCGGTTGAGTATTTACGTGGCAGGTTATGATAAACAGAAAGTATTTGAGATATATAATATCAGCGGTCAGCGGGTATTATTGCTGAAAGAATCTGAAAATAATACAACTCTTGATGTGAGTAAACTCACTGCAGGTCTTTACCTTGTAAAAGTGAGTGGCACAGACGGAACTGTGATAAGTCAGGCAAAATTTGTGAAAGAGTAATTTTCTTTAATGGTTTTTCAGCCCTGTTCCTTTTCGGGACAGGGCTTTTTATTTTCAGTGTTGATTTATGGATTTTTTCATTTGGCTACTCATATTCTTATATGAGATATTTTGTTATTTCCATTCCACTAATCTTCATATTAGCCTGTACCGGTTCAGTAAAAGAAGTAAAACCCCGGTATGAAAATCCTGTTGTTGGTGAAAAACTGTTTCGAAAAATTGGAGGAATAACTCCTCCTGAAGGTTATACCCGATTACCGGCTGCTGCAGGCTCATTTACTGAATGGCTCAGAACTGTTCCCTTAAAGATGAATAAAACGGTGTATCTCTATAACGGGATAGTTAAGAAAAATCAATCTGCACAGTTTGCAGTGGTGGATATGCCGCGGAGCAAAACAGACCTGCAGCAATGTGCAGATGTAGTTATGAGGATGAGGGCTGAGTACTTATTTACCTGCGGGAGATATGCAGAAATCGGTTTTACAGATTATGAAGGCAGGGAGTATAAATGGAGAAATAGCAATAACAGGATGGAATTTGAAACTTACCTCGGCAGGGTATTTGGCTTTTGTGGTTCAGCTTCATTAGAAAAACAGTTGAAACCGGTTACGGTGATAAACGACCTGCAGGCAGGAGATGTATTTATAAAAGGCGGATTTCCCGGTCATGCTATGCTGGTAGCAGATGTTGCCGTAAATAGTAAAGGCCAAAAGGTATATCTGCTATTGCAGGGATATCAGCCGGCACAGGATATACATGTGGTGGTTAATCCCATGGATGAGAAACTTAGCCCATGGTACCTGATTGCAGATGCTGATGAAATCATCACTCCGGAATGGAAATTTTATAAGAATCAGTTGAGAAGATGGTAATCGTTCGTAGCGGGTATTTCAAATTGTATTCAGTTATTTCCCTTACCTTAATTGAATGGAAATAAGATTTTTATTATTATCCGGCTTTGTTATTGGGTTGGTAATTGCCTGCAGCCCTGCTCAAAAGAACAAAATTTCTACCATCAGTACCTATCAACCCGTATCCCGTGAGTTGTATGATTCAATAGTGAGAATGGATAGTATTTTTTTTGATGCTTATAATAATTGCCGGCTTGACATAATGGCTGCGTATATAGCTGATGATATCGAGTTCTATCACGACAATGGGGGGCTATCAACATCCAAAAAAGACATACTGGAAGCATTGAAGAATAATATTTGTGATAAAGTAACCAGGGAGTTAATAAAAGGCAGTGTGGAAGTGTACCCGATACAAGGGTATGGTGCTGTGCAAATCGGGTTACACCGGTTTTATAACAAACTTGATGCCCCGGGGAGCCCTTCAAAACCGGGAAAATTCATTCATACATGGAAAAAGGAGAACAACAAGTGGCAAATCAGAACAATTATTAGCTTGCATAACGTAGCAGAAAAATAGGGTTGAAAAAGGATATTGTGCATGTTGCATAAAGTGGAAACAAGGTTCCCTAAAGCAGTTGATTTGGTGGAACGGACGGATGAAAAATTCAATTCTCCAGAGCGGAGGAAAATCATTCAATCCTGTCTTGGATTTTGATACATTGCTGGTGGTTTTATGGACTCCATCACTCATATAGCCCTGGGCGCCTGCATTGGTGAGGCTTTTGCCGGTAAGCAGTTAGGAAAGAAAGCCATGTTCTGGGGCGCCTTATCACAGAGTATTCCTGATATTGATTTTATTGCATCCGCCTGGTCAGGTACTGCTGAAAACCTGCTGGCTCATCGTGGATTCACTCACTCTGTCTTATTTGCCATTATTATTACTCCCTTACTCGCATTAGTTGTAGAACGATGGCACCGGCCTCATGATATTTCACTTAAGAGATGGATGATGTTTTTTGGTGCACAGGTTTTGATTCACCTGCTTATTGATGGAATGAATGTGTACGGAGTAGGGTGGTTCGAACCTTTTAGTCACCATCGTGTTTCCTACAATTGGATTTTTGTTGCTGATCCGCTTTATTCTGTCTGGCCTGGAATTGCTTTTGTTGTACTCTTAATCTTACGAAGAAATCATCCGATGCGAAACTGGTGGGTAAGGTTTGGAGTAGGAATGAGTACAATCTATCTTTTTTATTGCGGACTTAATAAGATAAAGATTGATCATGATGTGAAGGATGTATTCAGAAAGCAACATATTCCTTATACTGAGTATTTCACTACGCCAACACCATTAAATAACTGGTTATGGTATGTGGTGGCCGCAAACGATTCCGGCTATAATATTGGTTACCGATCCTTATTTGATAAAGAAAGAAAAATAGATTTTGTTTTTGTTCCCAAAAATGAGTCGTTGCTGAAACCAGTTTCCGGTAATGAAGATCTGCAAAAACTTATCCGGTTTTCCAAAGGATATTACGCCATTCAGCGGTGGAGTGACACACTTGTTTTTAATGACCTTCGCTTCGGTCAAATGATTGGCTGGAGAGATCCCCGTGCAAGGTTTGTCTTTCATTATTTTTTGCAACATCCGGCAGAAAATGAACTGGTGGTTCAAAGGGGTCGCTTTGCCGGCTGGGATAGGGATGCCTTCAACGCTTTGTTACGAAGGATTAAAGGGAATTAAGTATTATAAAATTACTCCTGCTTAAAGTAAAAGGTAAATAGTTTGAGCACACTGTTTATGAACCAATAACAGAAACGCTGCCATATTCTTTTGAGAAGATGGGTGGATGAACTGTAATTTTCACGGGTTATCCGTTTGCAATGGTTGATAATGATATCATTCAATATTTCTTCTGTATGCTGTGCAAATGACTTGTCCCTGATATCCATATTCAATTCAAGACTGGCATAAGCGCTGATGTTATTTATATTGTATGAACCGACGGTTGTCCAGGTGCTGTCGTACGTTGAGAGTTTTGCATGTAATACTGTTTCCTGGTATTCGTACAGTTCAATATTATTTTTTAGTATCCAGTCGTAGAGATACCTTTCCGCATGCTTTGCCATTGAAATGTCTGAAATACCTGCAAGAATTACTTTTACTTTTACACCCCGCTTTATTGCCTGCGTTAGCTTTCTACGGTAAAGCAAACCCGGCAAAAAATAGCTGCACATGATGGTGATTTCCTTTCGGGCCTTATTAAACATTTCCAGGTAACTTCTCCAGATATCTACTCTGCTGTTTACCCAGTCATTTTTTCTTACTCTTACACCGGTTAGTTCACCGGAAGGAATGGTATTACAAAAAATATCTACTGTTTTCCATGAAATAGCTGGTATTAAATTTTTCTCTCCCCACATTTTCCGGCAAATATGATAAACGATATAGGAGGCTTCTCCTTCACAATACACGGCCATATCCAGCCAGGCGGGCTTGCCGGGCAGATCATTATACCGGTTACACACATTTATCCCTCCCACTAATGAGAATAATCCATCAACCACCGTTACTTTATGATGCAACCTGCGGCCAAAGTAAAAATGTTTGCTTTTGAAAAATGGTTCAAACCATTTTATGAAAACACCGGCATCCTTTAATTCCTGTACGGCTTTATGATGGAGCCCCTGCGATGCATACGCATCCAGTTGCAGATACACAGCAACACCTCTTTTTGCGGCTGCTTTTAGTGCCTGTATTATTTGCTTTCCGGTATCGTCATCAAGAAAAATATAGTACTGAAGATGGATAGAGCGGTTGGCACGGGCAATCAACTCCTTCAGCAGGAGAAAATATTCCTTTCCCCCCTTCACCAGCCTTACCCGGTTACGGGCAGAATAACCCATTCGTATTAATTTTTTCAAATGGCTCATCAGGATTATACGGGTTGCTCAAATCTATTCTGCTCTGTAAATTACAGCTATGAGGTTAATCAATCGCCACTTTGATGCAACTCATTTAGCCCGGAGAATATACGGATTAACTTTAGCCCAATTAAGGACTAAACATAATGATGAATGCCATTGTTCTTCCGGATCAACTAATCCACCCGGCAATGGCGGCGTAGGCTTTGACGTTCTCCATTGTTTTTACTATTTCGAAAAGGCAGAAAGGTGGTAGCCATTATTTTAATGAAATTGTATCATTTTATTATTCGGTACAATGCCGCAGGGCTTTAAGTAAAGTTTTCATGGATTGACAGCGGCGGGCTAGTGCTCCGGTTTTTTATTAACTTACTACAGATGAATTCTGCATTTGATATCTGGGAAGTGCTGGCGGGGGTGGCTATATTCCTTTTAGGTGTTCGGTTTTTAGAGGAGTCTCTTCACCAACTGGCAGGCAGGCAGTTTAAGCTGTTTCTGAAAAAACAAACTTCTGCTAAAATAAAAGCAATTGGCGGGGGAGCGGTTGTAACTGCTGTTTTACAAAGCAGTACTGTCGTTAGCCTCATGGTACTTGCTTTTGTCGGCGCCGGCATTATCACTATGCAAAATGCACTGGCTGTGATAATAGGAGCTAATCTTGGTACTACTCTCACTGGCTGGATTGTAGCGCTGGCAGGGTTTAGCTTCAATATTGAAAATTTTGCCTTACCTGTAACAGGAATAGCCGGTTTGGGTCTTGCTATTTTTAGCAGGCAGGGAAAATGGTACAACTGGAGCCGCTTCTTTTTCGGATTCAGCTTATTATTTATCGGGCTTGGTTATATGAAAACAGGTATTGAGGGGTTGGTAATGAATGTAGATATGAAAGAGTATGCTGAAGCCCCGCTCATTATTTTTTTTAGTATTGGTTTTGTCATTACTTCATTGATACAGGCCAGTTCGGCTACAATGGCTATCACTTTAAGTGCACTTTACGCAGGCGCTATCTCATTGAATGATGGAATGGCGGTCATACTTGGTTCTGAAATAGGTACTACTATTAAACTATTTTTTGCAAGTATAAAGGGAGAGGCTTCCAAGCGGCGGGTGGCATTGGGTAATTTTCTGTTCAATGTTATTACGGTAATACTTGTACTGATTTTTCTTTTCCCTTTGAGCAGATTAGTAACGAATTGGGTGGGTATAAAAAATAACCTTATTGCTTTGGTTTTTTTTCAAAGTCTTGTAAACATTATCGGCATCATTTTATTCTATCCTTTCCTGGGTATTTTTGGTCGTTTCCTTGAGAGCCGGTTTAAAGCGGATGAAGATGAAACAATGTTTATTCATAAAGCAGATGTCAGTATCCCTTCTGCTGCTTTAGTGGCTTTGGAGAAAGAAAATCTTCACTTTCTGTACACGGTACTTGATTTTACCTGGAGTTGTTATAAACAAAAAAATCAGCATCTCCATGAAATGAACCTGCATGCCGGTGTGCCGGGTTTCAATATCCCGGAAAAATATGAGTACATAAAATTTTTGTATGGTGAAATACACGGATTTTATATTCTTTTACAGAAGAATGTAACTGAAAGGGAGGAGAATGAAAAAATGAACAGGCTTATCTCTTCAGTACGCAATACCATGTACGCTGCAAAGAGTATTAAAGATGCTATTCCTGATATGGAACAACTTGAAAATTCATCTAATGATGTTAAGTATAATTTTTATCGCCAGACCAGAACTCATATTAACGGGTTTTGTGAAAAAATTTATCACCTGCTGAAGGAGAACCCGGCCCTGCATTTTGAAGACCTTACCGCCTTGTATTATTCTGTTACTGGCAGCTATACTAGTACGCTTAAGGATTTTTATAAAGAAAGTACAGCAGGTCATTTGAGTGAAACAGAGATTACCACCTTGCTGAATTTTAACCGTGAAATTTATACTGCTTTTAAGTCCTTGGTATTTGGAGTAAAAGATTTTTTGTTGAATAAGGCGCAATCCGGATACTTTGAAGAGCTACCAGGCTTCATTCGTTAATCATCAGGTGATATGTATCATCTGCAAGGCTGATGCGCTTCATCTGAATCTACCCTGTAATTAAGCAAATTCGTAGTGATGAAACGGGTTTTATTATTAGTTTTTTGCTTGCTTTCCCAGGCCATCCTGTTTGGAAATGAACCGGTAGTCCCAAAAAAGATTCAGACATCTTATATAATAAGAGGGAGAGAAGAGAATCTTCTTTATCCTGTTCTGGTTAGCAGGTTTTACGAGTTAAATGGCGCACAGTTATTCTGGTTTACCAATACCCCTCGTGCCGGATTACTTCAAAAGCAACTAATTGATCTTATTGATTCATCAGCTTATAATGGCATTGCTGCAAAAGCATATCATGTCAGGGAGTTGAAAGAAAAGGCAGGGGCAATTTTTTCAGACAGCAGCTTATTATTTCTGGCAGACCGGATATTTACTGATGCAGCCATAGCTCTTTTTAAAGATCTGTACCAGGGATATAAAAGAAAACCCTGGGTGGGTTTTGACGAGGTTTCAGAAAAATATTCAGTTGCAGATGATGATTATATATTAAAAAGTTTGTTATCTGCAAATGGCGGAAACCTGTTGCAGGCCGCCGATTCATTGGAACCGGCAGATTTTTACTACAAAGCAATGAAAACGGAGCTGAAAAGATATAAGGAGGGGGAAAAGAAAGATTCGGTTGCCGGCTTGTTATTGTCTATGAGCTATTACCGTTGGATCCGGCATTTCAATTTTGAAAAAATGATTGTCGTTAATTTACCGGCAGCCCGTTTATACTATTATGAAAAGGGGACAATGATACTGAACATGAAAACTGTTGTGGGGAAACCATCCACACCTACACCAAGGTTTGCGGCCTGGTGCAACCAGGCTATACTGTATCCGTACTGGTATGTACCCCCAAGCATAATTTTCAATGAGTACCTGCCCATAATAAAAAATAACCCCTCCTGGCTCGACGCAAAAAATATGCAGGTAATTGATGGTTCGGGGAAAGTGCTTAATCATCACAGGCTAAACTGGTCTTCTTTTCATCCTGGTTATTTTCCTTACTCTATACGGCAATCTACGGGTTGTGATAATGCATTAGGAGTTATCAAATTCAATATTAACACGCCGTACGGGGTTTACTTGCATGATACTAATAATAAAACCGCATTCCTGTCAGGCTTCCGTTACTTTAGTCATGGCTGCATCCGGCTGGAAGACCCTATTCATTTAGGCAACAGGCTTCTTTCCGATAAACTGGATACTGCTTTTCTCCAATCCTGTTTTAAGGAACAGAAACCTATATTCAAACCCCTGGAAACGGCAGTTCCTGTTTTCGTGGTTTATATGCCAGCCTTTCCTGATTCCAAAGGGAAAATGATTTATTACAAAGATGTTTACAGGCTAATGAAATAAGGGATTGTGGTGAGTAATATCAGTTGGTTATATGAGGCTGATTCTTTTTTAAGGCCTGATAGAGGATGGAAATTTGATAGAGTTCCCATCTACAAATTATTTAAAATATCAGCAATGAAAAAAATTAAGCCGCCTGAAAAAAAAGCCGGGATATGGCTTGATCAGGAAACAGCATATATCGTTCATATTATTGGTGAAGAAGAACCAATAATTGAAAGCTTAAAATCAGGAGTGGAGTCCAGGATTCGATACCCCGGCGAAGGAAAAGTTTCCGCCCGGTTTGGTCAGTCTTTCATCGACGACCAGGAGAAAAAGCAACACCGTCAGCGAAACCAGCGGGAAAAGTTTTTCAAACAGATCATCAGCCATATTCATGACGAGGATTATTTTTATTTGTTTGGTCCGGGAAAAGCAAAAGAAGGCCTCAACAATGCGATTGAAAAAGATGGCAGCATCAGGGGTAAGGTAGCTGAAATCGAAACAACCGGTATGATGACAGGAAAACAAGCCCTGGCAAAAGCTGAAAGTTATTTTCATGAGGAGCCTTTCAGGCTTTACAAAAAGAATCTGAAGAAACTTAAAAAAGCTATGAGCTGAAAGCAGGAAGACCGGTTATATGCCGGTCTTCCTGTTTATTCCTGATCACTGATTTATCATTGTTCATAAAATAAAGCAACTAAATTTGAATACGATTAAGTTTAGTTATATGTACGAACAATTAGCCCGGTTAGACAAGACTTTAGAGGGATTACTTTTTTTTGATCAATCTGCTATTCACCAGGCCCAGTTAATGGCTTATTCCACCGATGCATCAGTATACCAGGAGAAACCACTAGCAGTAGCAATTCCTGCAACTACTTCTGATATAAAAAAGCTTATTCAGTTTGCTACTGAAAATGACGCAACATTAATTCCCCGGGCTGCCGGCACATCGCTTGCTGGACAAGTGGTGGGCAATGGAATAGTAGTTGACATATCCAAATACTTTATAAAAATCCTGGAAGTAAATAAAGAAGAGAAATGGGTAAGAGTGCAGCCCGGTGTGATCAGGGACGATCTAAACCATTATTTAAAATCGTATGGGTTAATGTTCGGCCCCGAAACTTCTACGGCTAACAGGGCTATGATTGGCGGAATGCTGGGCAACAATTCCTGCGGATTACACAGTATTGTTTGGGGAGCCGTTCGGGATCATGTTCTGGAAGTAAAAGCCCTGCTGAGTGATGGTTCGGAAGTGATTTTTGCAAATGAGAATATCTGCAATGCAAAATCAGGAGCATCATTCAAAGAGAAGATCTATGCGGAACTTGATGCATTGCTTTCAAATGAATATAACCGGCAATTAATCCGTACAAAATTTCCTGACCCGAAAGTACACCGTCGTAATACAGGCTATGCACTAGACTATATGCTGGCCATGCAACCCTATGCTGAAAGCGGCGAACCTTTTAATCTTTGTAAGCTACTGGCAGGCTCAGAAGGTACATTGGCTTTTGTAACAGAAATAAAAGTTAATTTGATTGATTTGCCTCCCAGGGAGATTTCGGTGGTTTGCATTCACTGCAGTTCCATTATCGAAGCCATGAAAGCTAATGTGACGGTCATGAAGCACAATCCAATGGCCTCAGAGTTGGTAGATAAATACATTATGGACTTTACTATCGGTCATCCTGAATACAGCAAAAACCGTTTCTTTATTGAAGGCGACCCGGCAGCTATTCTTATGGTGGAGTTTATGGACAATGATGCGGCTGTGGTAAAAGAAAAATCTGCCGCCCTGATAGCTTCACTAAAAAAGGAAAAATTGGGTTTTGCATATCCGGTGTTGTATAACGAACAAACAAAATATGCATGGGATATGCGAAAAGCCGGTCTTGGTTTACTTCGCAATATTGCCGGAGATGCACAGCCGGTAAACCTGATTGAAGATTGTGCTGTTACAACTGACCATTTGCCTGACTATATTGCCGATCTGCAACAGGTGCTTGCCAAACATAAAGTAAATGCCTCGTACTATGCACATGCAGGTGCAGGAGAAGTGCATGTGGAGCCCATCGTTAACCTCAGGTCAGAAGAAGGTTTACGTACTTTCAAAAATATTCTGGCCGATACGGTTGAACTGGTAAAAAAATACAAAGGATCTTTATCAGGTGAACATGGTGATGGAAGATTACGTGGTGAATTTATTCCTTCTGTGGTGGGAGAAGAAACATATAAACTTTTTCAGCAGGTAAAAAATATTTTTGATCCTAACCGTATTTTTAATGCTGGAAAAATTACAGATGCTCCTGCAATGGATACACACCTTCGGGTGCAGCAAAAACCGGTTCGCAGAAAAATAGAAACCACTTTTGATTTTTCTTCCAACGATGGTATACTGCGTTTGTCAGAGAAATGTTCAGGCTCAGGTGATTGTCGTAAGATGCCGGTTTCAGGCGGAGTGATGTGCCCCAGTTATATGGCTACCCGCCTGGAAAAAGATACTACAAGAGCAAGGGCCAATCTGCTCCGCCAGTTTTTAAGCAACGAATTGGACGGGCAGCCTTTCAATCATGAAGAGATAAAAGAGATAATGGATATTTGCCTCAGTTGCAAAGGTTGTAAAACCGAATGTCCTTCCGGGGTGGATGTGGCAAAAATGAAAGCCGAATTTCTACAGCAGTACTATGATAAAAATACTGTGCCTTTCCGGGCTAACCTGATTGCGAATTTCAGTAAGCAAATGAGGCTGATTTCAAAATTTCCATGGGCATTCAACTTGTTTTATGGTGTTCCTTTTTTCCGAAAGCTGGCACACCGTATGGTCGGTTTCCATCCCGAAAGGACAATGCCCAGGCTGGCTAATCAGACGTTGGCTTCTTGGTATAAAAAATCAAGAGCCAGTAGTCGAAGGGCGGATATTGGAAGTCCGGAACAAAACAGAGGTACAGTTTTATTATTCTGCGATGAATTCACTAACTACAATGATGCAGAAATTGGTAAGAAAGCAATTCTCCTGTTGGGGAAGTTAGGATATAACATTATTATTCCCAAACATATTGAAAGCGGCCGTACCTATTTATCAAAGGGGTTGGCAAAAAAAGCAAAAGCAATAGCCAACAGGAACGTCGAATTACTTTCCGGACTAGTTACTCCGGATACTCCCATTATTGGTATCGAACCTTCAGCTATTTTGACTTTCAGGGATGAATATATTGATCTTGCCGCACCCGAAAACAGAGCGAAAGCAAAAGAGATGGCAAAGGCAGCCTTTACCATGGAGGAATTTTTGGCAAAAAAATTTGAAGCTGGCACTATTGACCGCAATCTTTTTACAAAGGAAGCAAGGACAATTCATATTCATGGACATTGCTACCAAAAGGCCTTGTCATCTCAGCAATACAGCAAAACCTGTTTAGAGATTCCGGTGAATTATAAAACCAATATTATTCCCTCCGGCTGTTGCGGCATGGCAGGTGGCTTTGGATATGAGAGAGAACACTATGCTATTGCGCAGCAAGTGGGAGAGCTGGTATTATTCCCGGCCGTTAGGGCTGCCGGTGAAAATGATATTATCGTTGCAGCGGGCACTTCCTGCCGCCATCAGGTAAAAGATGGTACGGGAAAAAAAGCACTTCACCCGGTGGAAGTGTTGTATGATGCATTGATTAAAAAATACTGAGTATTTAATTCATACTTGCCGGTCTTTTTGTGTTTGAAAGGAATGCTGGAGGTACTAAATGTATTTGCCCGATTGTATATAATTTTTAAAAAATGGAATTTGAAAAAAGCAGGCATAACGTATCCTTATATAGGATATATGTATGTTGTCACTGATCAGGTTTTCCCAGGGGCTTTTGCTGCAGGTATACCACCGGTTATCCGTGTGGGTATTGCAAATGGCCTTCCAATAATTCCGGAGATGAACTTACCAGGAAAAAAAGATTTGCCTGGTTTTGCATGCAGTATGGATTGAACAGGCAGGAGGAAAATAATGTAACTGGTTTACAAACAAGTTCTCAGGCGCTGCCTCCTGAAATAATTGAAACTTCAGTACAATGCTGAGAAATACACTCATATTTATGACCATCATTCTGTTGATTACTGATAGCAGGGCGCAAAATAATGCAGGCAAGAAAGTAGCCATTATAAATGCGGGCAAAGGCTGGGCTGGTAATTCTGTCAACACAGTTATTTTTCGTAAAAATTCTTTAATAAGTAACGACACGCTTCAGTTTATCAGCTATTATGATGCGGATGGTTATGTTGTGGTTGCTAAACGAAAACTAACTGATACGGTATGGCAACTTAAGAGGACACAGTACAAGGGCAATATAACAGATGCACATAATGGTATTAGTATTATTTTGGATGGGGATGGATTTTTACATATGGCATGGGATCATCATAATACTCCTCTCCGTTATTGCAGAAGCAAAGACCCTCTGTCGCTTGAGTTAACCGAAATGATGCCGGTTATTGATGAAAACGAAAGAAACGTTTCTTATCCTGAGTTTTATAAAATACCCGGTGGAGATCTGTTGTTTTTTTACCGTGATGGAGGCTCGGGTAATGGCAATTTGATTATCAATAGGTACAATGTAAAAGAAAAAAAATGGGTACGCCTTCAGACGAATTTAATTGATGGCGAAGGGAAACGTAATGCCTACTGGCAAGCTTGTGTGGATGCAAAGGGATTTATACACATTTCGTGGGTATGGAGAGAAAGCCCCGATGTGGCCAGTAATCATGATATGTGCTATGCCGTTTCAAAGGACGGAGGTATAAACTGGCAAAAATCTACAGGAGAAAAATATCAAATACCTGTTACACTTGCGTCAGCAGAAAGAATTTGCAATATTGCTCAAAGCAGTGAACTGATTAATCAAACATCTATATGCACCGATGATGCCGGGAACCCATATATAGCCACTTACTGGAAAGGAGAAAAGGGTGTGCCGCAATATCAGGTTATTTATAAAACAAGCAACGGGTGGAGTGTAAAAGATCTGGGTTTCAGGAGAACCGATTTCATCCTTAGCGGAAGGGGTACCAAACAAATTCCAATATCCCGCCCGCAACTTGTGTACAGTAATGCTGCCGGAAAAGCAAAACTGGTTTTGATTTTCCGGGATAAGGAAAGGGGCAACAATGTCTCGATTGCCTGTACCAGGAGCATAACAAGAAAAAAATGGAAGCTGAAAGATCTGTACAGGAGTGATACAGGGGCATGGGAACCAACGTATGATACCGAAAGATGGAGGCGAAGCGATATACTTAGTTTATTTCTGCAGAAGGTTGTACAGCCTGATGCAGAGGGTATAGTAAAATCTCAACCCGAAATGGTAAGGGTTCTGGAATACAAATTCTGATTCAATGAGACATAATAACAAACATATTTCTTTGACAAGCTGGCTGGCAGTAACTATAACTGTAGCCGTATCATGCAGTTCAGTAAACAAAAATCTGTCTTTTCGTAGTGAGCAAAAACAAGATGTGCTTGCTGTAATTCATAAAGTGAACACATATTGGCAAACACAAAACCCCATACATGGCAGGTCATTTTGGGATAATGCTGCTTATCATACCGGCAACATGGAAGTGGTTGCATTAACAGGGGATGAAAAATACAGGAATTATTCAACGGAATGGGCCGAAAGAAACCAATGGAAAGGGGCAAAATCTGATAACAAAGCAGCATGGAAATACAAATATGGTGAAACAGATGACTATGTACTTTTTGGCGACTGGCAGATATGTTTTCAAACCTATATTGATTTATACCATTTGCAGCCCGACGAGAAAAAAATAGCCAGAGTAAAAGAAGTTATGCAATACCAGATTGGTACAGACAGGAATGATTATTGGTGGTGGGCCGATGGCTTGTATATGGTAATGCCTGTAATGACTAAGATGTATAAACTTACAGGTAATAAAAAGTATTTAGATAAATTATATGAATACTGCAGCTTCGCTGACAGTATTATGTACGACAGCACGGAAAAAATTTACTATCGTGACGTAAAATATATTTACCCGAAACATATGACTGCCTCTGGAAAAAAAGATTTTTGGGCAAGAGGGAATGGTTGGGTGTTTGCAGGTCTGGCGAAAGTGCTTAATGATTTGCCGGCAGGTGAGATTCATCGAAATGAGTTTATTGAGAAATTCAAAGGCATGGCGTATACGCTTAAAAAATATCAGCAGCCGGAAGGGTACTGGACCAGGAGTATAATGGACACAGCTCAGTCGCCTGGCTATGAAACAAGTGGCACTGCATTTTTTACGTATGCATATTTATGGGGGATTAACAATGGCTATCTCAGTAAAAAGGATTTTCTGCCTGTTGCAGTTAAGGGTTGGAATTATCTAAGAGTTATTGCACTACAGCCTGATGGTAAAGTAGGTTATGTACAACCTATTGGTGAAAGGGCAATACCAGGCCAGGTTGTGGATAAAAATTCCACTGCAAATTTTGGTGTGGGGGCTTTTCTGCTTGCTGCCTGCGAAATGTACCGCTACAAGAGTAGAAACTAACGGCACCTGAAGTTTATTATGAGGACAAGTAGCCCAAAGTTTCTGAAACTGCGGCAAAAATCAACATGACTAGATACCTCAATGGGGGAATAATCAGGCAGGAAGGGGATATCGTGGCTGGTTCCGGGTACAACTCAAAATCGGGGGTGAAAAGAAAATGATTAAGATAAATCCCTATGATAGCAAACTATCAGCTAATTTTATACAATAAATGTTATTATGACACTTTATTTAGTGCTTAGAACCAGTATTAATTATAACTCATACGAAAGATTATGCAAACCTTAGATTTATTCAATCTTGCAGGAAAGACGGCAGTAGTAACCGGGTGTGATACAGGTCTTGGGCAAGGGATGGCCATTGCACTTGCTGAAGCGGGTGCCGATATTGTTGGAGCATCTGTTGTGGATGATTATTCTGCAACTAAAGAGGCGGTAGAAGCGACTGGCCAAAAATTTACTTATCATAAAGTGGATATTTCAAACAGGGATGCTTTATATGCATTTATTAATAAAGTAAAAACCGATAATAAAAGGATAGACATCCTGGTGAATAATGCGGGAATTATTATGCGTAAACCTGCTGCAGAACATCCCGATGAATATTGGGATAAAGTGATTGCCATCAACCTGGATGCACAGTTTATCCTTGGCCGGGAGTTTGGCAGGCATATGATTGAAAATGGTGGCGGAAAAATAATTTTTACCTGTTCATTGCTGAGTTTCCAGGGCGGTATCAATGTGCCTGGCTACACGGCAAGCAAGTCTGCCGTAGCAGGACTTGTAAGGGCATTCGGTAATGAGTGGGGAAGCAAAGGTGTTTGTGTAAATGGAATTGCACCTGGATATATAGCGACCAATAATACACAGGCATTGCGGGAGGACCCGGAAAGAAGTAAATCCATTCTCGATCGTATTCCTGTTGGCCGTTGGGGTGTGCCTGCCGACTTTAAAGGACCAGTTGTATTCCTTGCTTCAGCTGCATCAGATTATGTAAATGGCGCGGTGCTGTTTGTAGACGGAGGTTGGATGGCAAGATAAAACTTGCAGGCATTTAGTTAATAGTAATAAATTATGGCAAACAAAAAAACAAAAGTTCCGGCTATACAATTAAAGGATTATCATTCCAACACTTTTTCTGATAATGGAATGGAGATACGATTTGCAGTAGGACCGGAAGAAACAAAGCAATTTGATACTAAAAAATTAGCAGATAATTTTTTAGTACAAAACCTGATGGTTTCCGGCCAGTTGAAACTTGTATATACACATTACGACCGGATGATGATAGGAGGTGTCGTTCCTGTTAAGAAAACACTTGTACTTCCCAACCATCCTGAACTAAGGGCGGAGTATTTCCTTGAAAGAAGAGAAATGGGCATTATTAATGTGGGAGGAAAAGGTATCATTACAGCTGATGGAAAAAAATACCAATTAGATAAATTATCCTGCTTATATCTTGGTAAAGGAACAAAAAAGGTGAGTTTTGTTTCTATTGCAGCAAAATCGCCGGCTATGTTTTATATTTTATCTGCACCGGCGCATGCCGTGTATCCCAATACCATGTATTCAAAAGAGCAGGCTTCTCCTGTTGATCTTGGTGCAGCAGAAACAGCTAATAAACGTACCGTGTATAAGTACATTCACCTGGATGGTATTAAAAGTTGCCAGTTGGTAATGGGGTTAACAGTGATGGCCCCCGGCAGCGTATGGAACTCTGTTCCGCCGCATACACATACCCGCAGAATGGAAGTTTATTTCTATTTTGATTTGCCTGCAGAGCAACGGATCATGCATTTCATGGGTAACCCTGTAGAAACCCGGCATATGGTGATGGCCAATAATGAAGCGGTTATATCTCCTCCTTGGAGTACCCATTTCGGATGTGGAACCACTAATTATGGATTTATTTGGGGAATGGCAGGAGAGAATTTAGTCTACACCGATATGGACCCGGCCCCTGTTCGGACATTAAGATAACTAGAGAATAATTACTCTCAAAGATTAAAGAAGCGATTCTTTGGTGAATCGCTTCTTTAATTTAACTGTGTGCCCGAGATCGGAATCGAACCGATACATCCTTGCGGACGGCAGATTTTGAGTCTGCTGCGTCTACCAGTTCCGCCACCCGGGCTGCCTTTCCCGGCCAAACGGGAGTGCAAATGTATAGTGGAAATTCTTAATTGTAAAATTTAAATGAATAGCATGCTTAGAGAGAAAGCTCTTTCTTGATCCGGTCTGTATACTTCTTTTTATAGTAATATTCTTTTACCTGCAACAATTCTTTTTCGGTAGTAATACCTTCCGTATAATTTTCAATATAGTTTTTAACAGGCTCATATATTCCGGATTGAAGATCTTTTATTTTGGTAGCCAGAGCAGCCCTGTTGCCGCCATCCATTAATTGTTCGTTTATTTCCATTACTTCCATCAGGAAATCGGGGGGTAATTCATATTTTTCATCTTCTTGCAGAAGGCCTTTAAGTTGAAGTACATATTTAACGGTTTCATCCGGGTTTTGAAAAGTTTTCCAGGCTTTGTTCAGCAGTGCTGATTTTTCTAATGCCTCAATTTGAGCTTTATTGTCTTCATTGGCAAAATAATCAGGATGGTATTTTTTGCTGAGTTCAAAGAATTTTTTTGACAGGGAACCAGTATATACTTTTAATTGTACCGGGATATCGAATAATTCAAAATAATTCATCAGGAGGCTGTAAAATTTACAATTACATTTGCGGACGATTGCAAAAATAGCATTATGATAAGAATAGGACTTATTAGGGAGGGAAAAATACCGGCAGATAACAGGGTGGCGCTAACCCCGGCTCAATGCAAATGGATTTTAAAAAATTCTTCTGAGATTCAGATTGTTGTGCAAAGCTCACCGGACAGGTGCTTTACCGACAGGGAGTATCAGTCAGCAGGTGTTGAATTGAAAGATGATGTCAGCGACTGCAATATCCTTTTTGGCATTAAGGAAGTTCCTGTGACGCAATTGATTCCTGGTAAAACGTATTTATTTTTCTCTCATACCAAGAAAAAACAACCTCACAACCAACAACTGCTCAGGGCCATTATGGATAAAAAAATCACCCTGATTGACTATGAATGCCTGGAGCATGAAGATAGACAGCGAATAATCGGATTTGGTTTTTTTGCAGGTGTAGTAGGCGCCCATAATGGAATGATGGCTTATGGCAATAGGACCGGACTATATAAATTAGACAGGGTATATAAACAACGAAGTTTTCGTGAATTGATTCATATTTATTTTGGCCTGCGTCTGCCTAATGTTAAAATTGCTATTACTGGCTCAGGCAGGGTGGCACACGGCATCCTGGAAATAATGAACCTGATGGAAATTCATGAAGTGGAGCCTGAAGATTACCTGTTACGCCGTTTTTCATACCCGGTTTATACACAACTGAAGGGTCCGGATTTATACCAGCATAAGGAGACAGGAAAGTACAACCGGGAACATTTTCATGAACATCCTGAAGAATACAATTGCAAATTTTTGCCTTACACCGAACAGACTGATATCCTGATGAACGGGGTATATTGGGATAAACATGCTCCCCGCCTTTTTGAGAAAGAGCATGTAAAATCGGAGAAATTTATTATTCAGACAATTGCTGATATAACAGATGATGTGAATGGTTCTGTTCCCATTAATGCCGGAGATCAGACGATAGAGAACCCTGTTTATGGGGTTAATAAAATAACCCTTGAAAAAACGGATCCTTATCTTGCTGATTCGATAGATATTATGGCAGTAGGAAACCTGCCAAATGAATTGCCAAGAGATGCCAGCCGTTATTTTGGTGAACAGCTGATTAAGTATTTGCTTGAAGATATTGTTGGCAATGGTTCTGCTATTCTTGACCGGGCTACAATAGTTAAAGATGGGAACCTGACCAGCCATTATGAATACCTGCGGGAATATGCTGAAGGAAAGTAGCAGAATAATGGTTACAGGTTCAGGTAATAATCTTTCAGCAAGCGGGTAAAAGCCGGAGAATATTCATCAGTAATTCCTTTTATTGAAATCTCACTAATCGCTGTTTCCGTGGTAACTGTTTTTTTAAATTTCCCGGAAACGATGATACGGAAATAATCATGGTTAACTGATTGTCTGACAAAAGTCAGTTTTGTTATTTCAAATTCATGTTCAGTTAAAAGCTCTTTTATCTCCTTATTTCTTTTGTAGGGCAGCAACAGAAAGAACACTCCATTATTTTTGAGATTTTTCCGGATTATCTGCAATAGTTCAGGCAGTAATAATCCTTCGTTATGATGTGCAATATTTTTCTTTTTATTACTCCCTTTTAATTCGTTTGCATAAAAGGGAGGATTGCTGATGATGACATCATATTTGACTGCAGCCTTAAATTCTTTTGCATCTCTATGAATAACATTCACGTAGCCGGCCCATGGTGAATTAATCACATTTTGTGATGCCTGTTCAAAGGCATCTTTATCTATTTCAATGGCATCAATAGTGATTCCCGTTTTTTTCTGTAAAAGCATCAGGCTTAATAAACCGGTACCTGTTCCTATATCCAGTACATTTCCTGCCTCTTTCTGCCTCATTTGTATTTCATCGGCTATCCATGCACCAAACAGGCAACCATCAGTTGTTACTTTCATGGCACATTTATCCTGCCGGATAGTGAATTGCCTGAATCTGAAATATGAGTTTGCCATACCTGTGCAGCTATTGATTACCATTCGGCCCTTGCGGTAGAGTTAACAGACAAATCTGCAAATTGACCGGCTAAAAATTTATAATAACCGGTAATGGCAATCATGCCTGCATTATCTGTACAATATTGAAATGAAGGTGTAAAAGTATTCCAGTGATTTTTTTTGCCCATATCTTCAAATGCTTTTCGAAGACCACTGTTGGCAGATACTCCGCCGGCGAGGCAAATATCTTTAATACCAGTTTCGAGGGAAGCCTTTTTTACTTTATTCAGCAGGATGGAAATAATTCTTTGCTGAATCGAAGCACAGATATCCGCCAGGTTTTCATTGATGAATTTTTCTTTCTCTTTTTCCGTTGCCGCAAATTCTTCTTTATACAAATTACTCTTTCCGCCGTTTTGCAAAAAATAAAGAATCGAAGTTTTCAGGCCGCTGAAACTGAAATTAAGCCCGGAAATTTGTGGCTCCGGAAATTTAAACCGCTCCGGGTTTCCTTCCTTGGCATATTTATCAATCAATGGGCCACCAGGATAGGGTAGTCCTAATAACTTAGCGGATTTGTCAAATGCCTCACCTGCTGCATCATCAATCGTTTCGCCAATTACTTTCATGCTGACAGGTGATTTGCATAAGACAATCTGTGTATGGCCGCCGCTGACTGTGAGGCATAAAAAAGGAAAAGGTGGTTTTGGTTCATCAATCAGGTTGGCCAGTACATGTGCCTGCATATGATGTACGGCAATTAATGGTTTGTTTAAAGCAAGTGCCAATGATTTTGCAAATTGCCCGCCTACAAGTAATGAGCCGATCAAGCCGGGTGATTGGGTAAAAGCAATTGCATCTATTTCATTCAGGGAACAACCAGCTACTTTGATGGCCGTGTCAATAACCGGAACAATATGCTGCATGTGTGCTCTTGATGCCAGTTCGGGCACTACGCCTCCGTATTTTTCATGCACTGTTTGATTGGCAATAAAGTTGGATAAGATTTTACCATCCGCACAAATAGCGGCAGATGTTTCGTCACAGGAAGATTCAATTGCAAGTATGGTGATCATGATTTGATAATTGGACGATGAGTCAATGTGCCGGTCAGGTTTCAGATGTTACAATGATTGTGCTCATGATCCTTATTAATTATATCAAAGTAATGAATAATACTTCTATCGGTAACGCAGTATCAAATCGTCAAACCGGCATACTGAAACATACTTATTTACTGCGTATAGCTTCTACAGGATCCATCCGGGCTGCCTGCCGGGCGGGGATGTAACCGGCAATAATGCCAACAAGAATACAAATACCTACTGCCAGCGCCATATTGCTTGTAGAAATGTAAACAGGGAAATTAAGGGCACTTGTAAGCACCTTGGTTAATAAAAAAACAAGTGTTAACCCAATCAATCCGCCGATGATACAAAGAAACGCTGATTCAAGAAGGAACTCAGTAAGGATAATTCTCTTTTTGGCGCCAATGGCTTTTTTCAGGCCTATCTGGCCGGTTCTTTCCCGAACTGAGACGAACATAATATTAGCAACACCAAACATACCAACGATCAGCGACAAAGCAGCGATAGCCCATCCACCGATATTCAGGCTTACAAATGCTTCGCTGATAGCATCGCTAAAGTCATTAATATCGTTTAGTGTAAAATTATCTTCTTTGGTGGGTGTCAGTTTTCGGATTGCCCTCATGGTGCCTGTCAGATCATCTTTCAATGCTTTGCTGGATAGCTTATCCAGACCCTGAACCAATATTAATGGATCCGATCTTTTCTGATCCATAATATTCCGGGCATAACGATAAGAAAGAACGAAACTCTGGTCAAATTGCCAGCCCCCTATCATGGTTTTGCCCTGTTTTTTTATTATCCCGGTAATAGTAATTTTTTTGCCACGTACAGCTACCATTTTTCCAACAGCTCTTTCTGCATCTCCAAACAGTTTTTCTGCCACTTCATTACCCATCACTCCCACCGGGCTGCCCTGGCTGAATTCAGCATCTGAGAGATATCTCCCAAAAGCGATTTCTACAGGTTGTATATCATCAAACTCTTCACTAATGCCATATATATTAATTCCGGATAGCTGGCTGTTTTCATAATCTACTTTATCGGAAATACTGATCTTGAAAGCTGCGTATTTAGCCCCGGGAGTTCTTTCTTTAACCTGTTTTAATTCGTCATATTTCGGAACAGGCCTGTTTACATATTTCCACCATGGATAATCAGGCCCGCCGCCGGCGCTATAATCCCACTTGTCCACATAAATGGTATTGGTACCCAGCGTTTTTACTTCGTTCTGTATATTTTGTTCAAGGCTATTAACAGTGGCCAGAACGCCGATGATGCAAAAGATACCAATGGTAATACCAAATAAGGAAAGAAAAGTGCGGAGTTTATTCTTCCACAATTCCTGGAGTGCCATTTTAAAACTGCTGACTACAATTTCTATTGAACGGCGGATCATACAGCAAATTTACCATAAGCAGGTTGAGTGAAGAAAGAATTTATTTGGGAGGTAATTTTTACCGGGGAGGGGTTCTCAGGGGCAGCAGATAAGGACTATCTTTCCAGCGTAAAACTATTTCATGGATACTGCTTCAGGCGCAGGGAAAAGCATCAGTTTGGAAAAACTGTTCAGGAAAAGATACACCAGCACTTCTGCTTTTGTGATAGGGATTCTCCTGTTTTTTCTTCCTTTTGCAGAACTCAGGTGTAATGATTCAGTGCTGGCATCTAATACAGGTATCGGGCTTGCCACCGGCCGGGAATGGAAGACGTATGGATTACCTGACTACGGGGATGTTTTTAAGAGCAAAGAGGCAGGGATTAAAAAAGGTGAAATCACTACTATTAAGGACTGGCCTAATATACTCACACTTATTTCCCTGCTGGCTGCTATCTCTGGTTTGGCAATAAGCTTAACAAATACAAAACTCAGGGCTGTTATTACAATGTCTGCAGGGTTACTGGCGGCGGTATTACTTATTGCTATGATGATTCAGATGAATCATGAACTAAAGGATTCAACGCCACTCCAAAAAGGAGAACCTGATTACAGTGCTATAGGCAGCCTGTTCATTAAAATGAAGTTCACGGCGTGGTATTATCTTTCTGTCGCGGCTTTTGTTATTGCGGCCTTCTTTAGCTTCAAACACCATAAGATCGAGGAAAAGGATGCGCTGGGCAGAGTGATCGATTTTGAGTTTCAACAGCAAAAAGAAAGTGAACTGGAATAGAATAGAATAGAATAGAATAGAATAGAATACTTGTTTGTAACAACATTTTCTCATGACGATCTTACTTTACCTTTTGCTTACCTGTACGACTGCCGGGAAAAATGAACAGGTTAATACGCTGCAGAATGAAGAAATAAAAATAGTGCATAAATTATTCAGGCTGCGGAATGAACACAAAGCTGATTCGGCGGAGCAATATTTTGCTGATACGGTGCTGGTATATATGAAGTACTTACGGAACGTATCAAAGAAAAAGATCACGGAGAGCGACAGAAGCTTTTGGAAGGCCCACCCGAAAAATAAATTTGAAATAACAGCGCCGGTACAAATTTCGGTGCTTGCAGGTATCACAACCGCCACCATTTTTGGTAAAGAATACCTTGATGGTACGGTCTTTCAGTATGAGAGAATTGAAATAAAGTTTGACCGCAATAAAAAAATAAACTCCTTCAGGGGATTTACGCTGAAGAATAAAAGGTAACAGGAGTTATGTGCCGACGTACTGATTAATTCTTAGAATAATTATTGTTTTCTCCCACTGCTGAATTGTTTCCTGCCAGTTCTTTTGATTCGATATGGGTGATCTTATAATCCAGTTTTATACCACGGATTGTTTTTTTCACTGCTACAGTGGCTTCTGCTCCTGGTTGTACCAAATTAAAATCGATCGTTTCTGTTTTTACCACTTTCCCTTCAGGATTCAGGTAGCGGAGTTCTGCCGATACTTTATCCAGCAGGTAGCGGGAATCATTTTGCAAGGTCATCTTAAGATTGCGGATACCACCAAATGCCGCCACGGTGTATTCATTTGCCTTTAACTGCAATTTGGAAGCGATATTTTCTGCCGATACTTTTTTTACTTCCTTGTTTTCGGTGGCAGCCGGCAGGTTTTTAGCAGGTTGTTCGTTCGTGACAGGTGCTATTTCTTTATTAGCTGCTGCATTTTTTGACGCCGTTGTTTTTTTAACGGGTGTGGATATGCTGAGTGCTGCATCCCGTTCTTCAGGTGTTTCAGTTATAGGAGTGGTTTGTGCCACATAACTTTCCGGAATTATAGAGCTGTCTGCTGCGGGTTCTTCCGCCACTTCTTCCACAGGTACAGCTATTTCGGTTTTCGGTTGCTGACTCACAGGTTGCTGTCTCATCATCTCCTTACCGCCGGTGCCTCTTATTACCAGCATCATCAGGGCGCCGCTTACTACCAGTCCTGCATAAAGCGCAATTTTTTTCCCGGGTAGTTTAAGCAGGGATTCCAGCATTTCGGTCTTGTCTTTGGGAGGCTGTTGTCGTACCGGTGGTTCTTTGCTGCCGGGATCCTGCTGTAACTCATTGAATGAACTGCTGCTTTTGGGATGGGCCATATTAACAATGTGGGCAGTTGTTGTTTCTTGTTTTCCGGTAGTACTGTCTTTTTCCTTTTTAGTAGTGGAGTTGTAGTTTGATGGCAGTTCAACATACACTCCTTTTTTCCCGTTGGTTACGGGTGTTTCCTCCTTTACCGGTGGAGTATATTTTCCCATCGCTTCATCCATGACAGGGGTAAGTATTGGCTGTACTGGCTGGTTCAGCAATTGCCTTAGTTCCGGTATTTCCTGCGGCCGCTGCCAGCATACACTCTGGCATTCCACCCACAGCAGGTCGGTGGAAAGGAGGCCAATGCGTTTCAGGTCTTCAAGGTTCAGGGGAGTGCTCTCGCTGTTATTGCGCAGCAGGATATAAGTATTGTTCATGTGCGGGGAGATTACCCACAAAAAACGGAAAAATCTATGCCGATAGATGTAAAGGGATTGTTATTCTTTTTTCAAGAAAAGGAGCAATTCTCATTAAGGAGATTGGTGGAAGATACCGACAAGCTTTGTACACCAATCACGGCGGGAAAAATGGAAGACCCGACAAAGAGGAAAACTAATTTTTGTCCAGAAGTTTACTCTCCAGTTCATTGATATAAGCCAGTTCCTCTTTTTTACTAATGCCTGAATAGTAGCCCAGAGAGTTTATTTTTTGCTTTGCTTTCATCAATAAAGCTTTTGCGTCGGCAGGCTTATTATTTTCTATTGCGATTTCGGCCAGTAAACTATAAAAGCCGACATAGCCTGGATACTTTAGAATGCCCTCTTTTAAAACAGCCTCGGCCAATTTATTTTTATTGTCTTTAAAAATGTTGTTATAATCATTTAGGTATGCAGATGCAATGCTATTGTAAAAATTAAGACCGGGGTGTAATGTAAAACCGCATTGTGCTGATGCCTCTTTATAAGCGGTATAATATTGTCGAAACGGAACACTATCATTGAATGATTGGTTATTTACAATATCAAAGCACTTGTTAATGGCCATTGTACAGGGGCTGAAAATATCGTTCAGCGCCCTGCCGGTAGTAAGACCGGGTGTACTCATGTGGTTAGTGTTCTCTGCATAATATTTCCAGTGAAAGCCGGGAGGGAAATGCCGACCCAGCATATAGTTATTCAAGTTGTTTACAGAGCTGTCATGCAGGTCGCCATTGTTTTGCCTGCCCGAAGAAAAATAATAGAAATGCTGTTGCAGGCTGTCTTTCCCTTTTGCTCCAATGAATTGCTCAAATACTTCCTGTTGGTAGGAGCTGTTAAAGTCAAAAAAAGAAGTACTGGAAGCAACAACCGCATTTACTTTTTCGGGGAATTTTGTAATAGCATAACAGCTTAACATAGCTGTTCTTGAATGACCAATCAGTAAAGTGAAATCAGATAAAGGATATTTTCTGGCCAGCTCTTTTCTAAATGTGACTAATAGAAACTGAAGTAATGAATCTGACTGGCCTTTTTCCTGGATTGGTGTTGTCCATTTATTTCTTACACTAGCAGGAAAAGAAACTCCCACTAACAGGGGAGCAGGGATATTGCCAAAACTGTACAGGTAATCAATAGTGTGCAAATTATAATTGTAATTGATATCATTTTGCCTGTCAAACAGGAAGAAAATGGGGTAGTTGATACCGGAAGAAAGTTCCATTTCTCTGGGCACTCTTATTTCGAGTTGTACTTTGGTTGCTAAAGAAGTTACATATACGGTCTTATGAACAGGAGAGCCGTAATGAGATAAATTTTGTGCTGAAAGACAGGTAATAGATAAAAGGGAAAATAATGTGATGGTGGTACGGCCAGGTTTTCTTTTCATATGGCAAAAATACTTTTTTACTACATCGCTTAATCCTTCCCCTTAAAGATGCCTGTTGCTGGCAGGTCCACTCCGCATCCCGATAACTGTCGGGGCCGGGCTGTGAGACATCAGCTAAGAAACTATAAAGGGGAAGACTCGGGAAAGAAGAAACCTTCACAATTTTCAGATAAACTTAAACAGGTTATTTTTTTGTAACATTAAGTGACCATGTGGCTCCCGCCCTCATTCCGCTCTGATAAGGACTTATATTGGGTTTCCAGGAGAATGAAGGTTCGTTCTCAAACGAAGTGCCGCTAAGTACATTACCCTGCAGGGTTACTTCAACTGTGCCGTTGCGGCTGGCTGACTTATCGCCATCTTCAAATTTTTCTGTCCACTTGCATTTTAATTTGTTTCCTTCCACTTTACAATCAAACCATTGCCCCTTATCTGTGTATCCGCTTGTCTTGATATGTGCCGTGGTGGCTGAAATACCGTTACCCAAACCGCTAATTACTATCCGTAAAACGCCCCATGAAGTGTTACCTTCATAGGTGCCCGCCCAGTTAGCTGCGCCGCTTTGTTTTTTAATATATACGAGAAATTGTCTCTCGGGATTATCCTTACCTGTCATCAGGTCAGAAGTGATATCACTCCATTTTTCTTCATACCCTGTTTTCTTTATGATAACTTTTGATGTAGTTCCTTTAAAGCTGTATTCCACATCGGAGAAGCGGTATTCTCCCTGCGCATTAGTGGTTCCTTTCATTATTGCTCCATCAGATACTTCCAGTTGAACAGAAGCGCCGGGGACCGGTTCATCCGTTTCGAAATCCAGCACTTCCACATTGATGTGAAATATGGTGGCATCATTATCACCTTTTTCCATTGTGAAATAAGCTGTGGCGGGTGGTACCTGCTTTCCGTTCTCCATTCTTGGTGCATCACCACTGGGTATATACTGCCGCTGTATCTTATATCCTTCTTTATATACTTCTATCATCACATACTCGCCGGAGAGCAAAATAGTATGCAAGGCCTCTGCGTATCCGCTTGCGTCGGTGCTGGTAGCCTTACCCGGGTTTACCATTACCGAAGCACCGCTTATTGGTTTACCGTTCCTGTCCTTTACATATACACTGATGGATTTATAATCGGTACTCATTTTATCCAGCTTCTCCAGTTTTACAACAATATAGGCTCCGAGTGCATACTGGGTAAGATCGATCTTCCTGTCTTTATAGCCCGGTGCTTTTGCACTGATATAGCGGGGCATCTCTCTTACTTGCACCATCTTCCCGTTTTTTTTCACATAATTAATTTCGCCAAGGTAGGTAATGAGGCCTTCAGTACTTGCCATATGATTTTCACCTGAAAGCACAACAAGCCTTGCATTTTGAATTGGCGAGCCTTTGTAATCCAGTATTTGAAAAGTAAAAGAGCCGTTCTCCTGGGCAACTGAACTGAAGTAGGTTAAAAGCGAAAATATAAAGGCGGAAAGAAGTGGCAGAATCTTCATACAATAATATTTGAGGTGATGAAATATTACGTAATCAGCGATGTATCTTATCAAATCTACGCCAATTGCAGGTTATGGCAAAAAGCAGCATTTCAGGCACGCAAAGGCATACGGCGGATAAATTCTTTTTCCAAAGCGGGGTCAGATAGTCCTGCAGAAGGGATAAAACTTATTTGTCGTACTCAAATGTTATCCAGATAAAGTCATCTGCAAAAGGGTAATCAATCCTTATATGAGGGTATGATGCGGTGTATTGTCTGTACTCGTAATATTCACTTTCGCCCCACATCTCATCATCGTCTTTATCATAAGTTTCTTCGTAAGCGCTGCCAAAGACAGCTTTCACTGTTTTGCGGAAGTTGGCTACAAAGGCGGCCGTCAGTTTTCCATCTTCATCTGTAAACTTGTCATCTTTGAATTTAAATATTACTTCTGTATATCCGCCAACTACTTCCATTTCGCCCATTACGCCGCAAATAGTAAGGCTGGTGGCATATTTATACGTACTGCCGGGCAGCAGTTCTTTTTTGAATTTTTGCAGGTTTGTAAAAGACTGTTTGATCAATAGCAGTTTTTGTTTCAGGTCGGGGCAATTGGCCGGTATCGGCTTTTTTTGCGCAGAAGCGGACAATGAAAAAAATAATACGAGGGGGAGCAGGATATTTTTCATGTCACTAAAATAAAAAAATATTGGTTTCCAGGCGAGAGCCTGATTGTTTTGCTGTTGGGGCTGTGCCACTCAGCGTACTACGAAGTTCTACTCGAGAATAATGCCGAGTCCCTGCCTGCCGGTTTACCTCCCGAAGGCATGGCAGGCAGGCACTCCACACACAAAGCCGGGCTGTGAGACATCGGCTGAGAAACTATAAAGTGGAAGACCCGGCAGGGAAGAAAAGATTGTTCAATTTGTATGTTGGAAAGAACACCAACAGCGGCGAAAAATAGTTTTATACCGGGTTAATTTTTCTTTTTGGGTTTCACCAGCCGCAGATTCCAGGTAATTTTTGTCTTTCCGTCAGGCGTAGTTTTTGAGCCTGATAAAGAATCCCGGTTTTTTGCATCCGTTTTTCCTGTAACATCAAAACCCGATGCATCAATTTTTTGTTCGGGCATACTTTGAGCATCATTCGCAGGAGGATTATCCTTGTTGCAACTTGATTCCGACCTGTTTGTTTCAATTTTGGACAACAGCGTTCCGCTGGGGGTTGGTACAACGATTTTGTAATTACCATCATTATCAAGCGAAATAGAAACGGGAAGATTGTCTGATCCTCCGCCTAATTGAGTGAAGATTTCTGAATAATTTAAACTGTAACCTGTCCAGTAAGAGCTTCCGCCTTTCGGACGGCAATAAACTTCGCCAGTGGTTATGTGTTTCTTTTCGGATTGAATTTTCGATCTCATCCATACTCTTGCCATTGTTTTATTTGCGGACACATCACTACCCGGCTTAGGTGGTAATAGTGTAGCAACAATGGAGTTTTGTGCCGAGTAAGTTTCGGTTTTGGTTCGGCTGGTATTCCTCGTAGAGGCATGCGCCGCACCTTTATCGGTTGTTACTTTTGTTTCATTCCATATGTATTCATATTTTACTTCCCCAACCCAATGCGGTTTGCAGTTATCTGCGAGGCTTGATCCAAGCTGCCCGACGATACTTTTGGCAATTTCTTTCGCATCTGTGCCTGTTTGACGGGCAAAAGTTGTTCCCGTTTGCGGATTCATCACAAAAGTCGTGTAAGACGTAGTACCGCCGGCTCCGGGCATTGCCGAAACACTCATTACATAACTTGCTCCCATCAGGTTTCCGATATCTTTTAAAACTTGCTCCGGATCGCCGCCTTCGAGTAAATTCTTTTCCCGTTCACTCTCAATTACATTACGAATATCCTGATCGTCCATTATGTCAACACATGGTTTTTCCCTGTTTAATGCGGATGCTATCTCGCTTCTGAGATTCGATGTGGCATTTTCTCCGCCATTAGCCTTGCTGGTGTTATCGTGGATAACGATGGAAGAACCTGTTTGAGACTGAGCAAACTGAGTCGCCAAAGCCAAAACCAATATCAGTACTATTTGAAATAAGGTTTTCATTGTATTAACCTCTATTTTTTTTAATAGTTAAAGCTGAACCATCCAGGCAGCTGTCATGTTTTGCAGATCCTCAATACCAATCGCCTTTTGTGCCTGAAGAGGTTTTTGATTCAGTATCATCACCAGAATACCCGACACTCCGCAGATGATGCAGGTTAACGTTTTCGTATTTCGATTTTTGATCAAAGTAATACAAGTATTCTGTTGACTCCAATGACTTTGATCACTGTTACACATTACTCATAACCTTCACTCCGTTGCTGATGCTGTGTGCTGCCTTGTTGCAGGGCAAGAACACCGGGAACCTAAGAGAGATTTGATTCTGTCGTAAGAAATTTTACGACATGGTTGGTGTTTGTATTTTCACCAGCCATTGATTTGTTGTGAATTTCGAATACAAAAGGGGAGTTTTATAATTTATGTGGTTGGTGGAGATACTTCGACAAGCTCAGTACACCAACCACTGCGTGTTATTTTTTGTAGAACACCTGCCAGGCCGGAAACCTATTTAATAAATTTATTTTTTGGGTTTCTGCTGGTATGAAATACTGCAAACACAACCACTTCTGTTTTAATTATTTCATAAACTATTACGAAAGGAAATCTTTTCAATGCAGCTTGACGGAAGCTCTTTTTGACTTTGCCGAAATATTCGGGATGCGTTTCCAGCTTAAGATAAATGCCATCCAATTCATCCAGGAATTCTTCACCTAATCCCGGCTTTTGTGCTTCATACCAGTCATAGACATCCTTTGTCATCAGGATGGCACGGGGCTTTATTAGTGGGAGTACATTACAGCTTTCTTTTACCTCTTATAATGTCTTTAGCTTCAGGCCAGCCGTAAGATTTGCTTTTGCCAGTTATATGCTTTTCCTTTTCAGCATCAAGCATTTTTATTTGTGAAGCAGATAAGCTGAATTTTGATTTTTTTGCAATCTCGTCTTCCACCAGCATATACAAGCCCTTCACCTTTTTATCATCAGCATCGGCTATATAGGTAATTAGTTTTTTACGGATAGCTGTTGTTGTCATAGTATTCAGCGTTTCAACAAATTTACTCTTTTCTGGCTAAAAGGCAATGATGGTTTAATACCGTTTCTCAGGCGATATGTCAAATAGACTCGCCTTAAGCGAGAAGTATTGGCATTGTGGCACTCGCAGTAACTACGGAGTTGTATTAGAGAATAACGCCGGGTCCCTGCCTACCGGCAGGCAGGCACTCCACACATAAGGCAGTGCTGTAAGACATCGGCTACGAAGCGGTGAAGACACTCGGCAGGGAAGAAAGAATTTCCGTTGCGTGGAGACACGCAACGGGGCATCAGAAAAGAGGAGCCTTTAATTCATGTGGTTGGTGGAAGAAAACACCAACCACGGCGTGAAAAGGAGAAGGCCTTCAGGTGAGGACATGTTTTAACTATTTAGCAAATTGCTAATGAAAGTTGTTATTTCATTTCGATCAGCATTGTTGGAAATAATTACATTTAAAATAACTCTATTAGTGCTTTCGCCTTCAAGTAATTCTAAAACGCCATTTTTAGCCCTAATAGTTCTAATAATATTGGTTAGCTCATCCATTTTAGGGAGTGGCACTACAAACATTAATAAGTTGTCTTTTGCATTTTTTAAATGAAAATTTGTAATAGTGGAGCTTATAAATTTTGATTCACTCAATATTGCTTCTTTAACTGGAATTTCTTCTGACTTAAAATTTGTTGATGCTGATTTTCCAAACTCGTTCATAAAACTACTGTACTCGGGATCAAATATAGAAGCCTTGTATGTATTAATTATCTTCTCAATTAACTTGCTTTTAAATTTATTTATTAATGCTTTATTTAAATCTCTGGGGTATTGAATTTGTTCAATGTTAGATATGTCGAAACTATATGGAGTCATTTCATCTTTTATAATGATTACTGGCTTATTAAAGGCTAAGCGTATTCCTAATTCCAATAACACATTTGGATTGTTAGCGCTTACATCGCAAACTGCAATTGGGTAATAATATAAATTTCGGAGAATTCGAGTTTGTATTACTTCAGTTCTATCGCCATCGCTTACTAACTGAGGATGGAATCTTGCTTTTCCAATTGAATCAAAAATGATTTTTCGTACTTTTCCCCAATGACTTTCGGGGCATCCGTCAATTGAAGAAATTGGCATCATTACACCACATATCAAGACTTCCCGGTCTGTTTTAGAGGAATTGTCCATGTTCAAACAACTTTGAAGTAATGCAATTTACAAATTATTATATGCTCTTGGTTATAATGATTTTCAAATAATTAGTGATGAATTTGGGCATTCTCAAATTTTATTAGATGGTCTCTAGTTTGTGTTGTTGGTGGAAGAAAACACCAACCACGGCGTGTTGGTTTTGGGGAACACCTGCCAAGGCGGAAATGAACTTCGGATAGAAAAGAGAAGTCTTTAATTCATGTGGTTGGTGGAGAAAAACACCAACCACGGCGTGGTGCATTCTTCATAAGCTAACACCCTTTCTTCTGAAGAAAAGCTCATTATTTATGGGCGGGGAACGAAAAATACAGTCCTGAGCTAAGACGAAGGATGTTACCAGTTGTAGTGCTGAGCTGAGTTTATCGAAGGATCATCGTCTGTGCAGTTTACAGCAAAACTAATAGGCAATGTTCGTGTCTTCACGAACCTGTATTTATTTATCTAAGTTCCGTTGCGTGGAGACACGCAACGGGGCATCAGAAATGAGGAGTCTTTAATTTATGTGGTTGGTGGAATAAAAACACCAACCACGGCGAGTTGTTTTATTCGAACACCTGCCGGGGCGGAATTTCGTAATCATTTTTATTTTTTGCGGAATACCTGCCGGAGAGGAGAGGCGGCTTAAGGTTTATTTGCTTTGCGATAGAAAGCACCAATCTCATTCAGAAGGCTTTTTAGTAAGTCTGATATTTTAAGAAAAGATTCCAAAACCTGAAGTGTAACCTCAACTCGAACTTTTGCTTCTTTATTTTCTATATAATCTATGACGAAGATGTCTTCGGGTCTTTGGATACGCAAAGCTCCATGTGTGTATATGTTTCTGTCTGTAATGAATGTGAACATTAGTTTTGTCAAGTCTTTCCTTTGATTCTTGGAATTGAAATTTGGCTCGTTGTGTATTTCAGTGTATCTATCCAAAAAGAAGCTGAATATGTCCCTTAAACCCATGAAGTCCTTTTTTAAAATTTCTTCATTGGAATGCGGGACATGAATCGAAAGTAAAAGATTTCTAAGTTGGTTGTTTATGTCTTCTCCATTAAGAATGCAGTGTCCGATAATAGATTGGAATTTAATATATGTCTCTGCCACATCGTTTGTCAATGGCAAAGTTTTTATTATAGCTTGATGGCTTCCTTGCGGAGTTGACTTG
This sequence comes from Chitinophagaceae bacterium, assembly GCA_044221225.1. GTDB lineage: Bacteria > Bacteroidota > Bacteroidia > Chitinophagales > Chitinophagaceae > JJ008. The sequence continues at coordinate 55,964 of JBGAPQ010000014.1, read as the reverse complement.
TAGAAAGTATTAATCGGCTTCTTGATTTCTATGCCATGTTCAAATAAAGTATGTTGATATGGAATATCTATTTCGAAAGCTCCTTGAAATGGGTCTTCTTTTTTAGGTGGTGGTATCTTAGTTGGACTTAAGAGAGTGTATTTCATATTTTAAATGTTTGCTTTGAATTCACATTAGCATACAAATTTATGAAAGGAGTAGAAGTCTTGTATTCGCTCATCCGTGTTACTGCTGTTGAAAAGTGCGACGCAAGGGACGATGTCCAATGGACAGAACGATGGTAACCCAAAAATTGCCCTTCCTACCTTACCTTTGCCGCCATTTATGAAGTATCACAACGAAATAGCAAGGCGGAAAACATTTGCCATCATCTCTCACCCGGATGCGGGTAAAACAACGCTGACAGAAAAGTTTCTGCTGTTTGGCGGTGCCATACAGGTGGCCGGTGCGGTAAAGAGCAATAAGATAAAAAAACATGCTACCAGCGACTTTATGGAGATAGAAAGACAGAGAGGTATATCGGTGGCTACCTCGGTGATGAGTTTTGAATACAACAAGGTTCTCATCAACCTGCTGGATACTCCCGGTCACAAAGACTTTGCTGAAGATACCTACCGTACCCTCACGGCCGTGGATAGTGTGATACTGGTGGTGGATAGTGTGAACGGGGTGGAGGACCAGACAAGGCGATTGATGGAAGTGTGCCGTATGCGGGATACACCGGTGATCGTTTTTATCAATAAGATGGACCGTGACGGTAAGAACCGCTTCGACCTTTTGGAAGAAATAGAAAAGGAACTTTCCATCCACCTGCACCCGATGACATGGCCCATCAACAGCGGCAAGGAATTTAAGGGAGTATATAACCTGGATCAGAAAAGTTTGTTACTGTTTACCGCCAACACCAAGGCAGATGAAGACAGCATTTCCATTTCAGATATTCATGATGCCGTGCTGGATGAAAAACTGGGCGATAAGGATGCGGCCCAGTTGCGGGAAGATGTGGAACTGGTGGACGGGGTGCATGGAAAATTAAAAGTGGAAGATTACCTGGCAGGGCAAGTGGCGCCGGTATTCTTCGGCTCAGCCATCAATAATTTTGGAGTAAAGGAAATGCTGGATACGTTTATCCGCATTGCCCCCACACCCCGCAGCCGGGAAACAACCATTCGCCCCGTGAATGTGGAAGAAGAAAAAATGAGCGGCTTTGTTTTTAAGATACATGCCAATCTTGACCCGAAGCATAGAGACAGGATCGCTTTCTTCCGGGTATGTTCCGGTAAGTTTGAGCGCAACAAATATTTTCATCATGTGCGGCTGGATAAGGATGTTCGTTTCAGCAATCCTTATTCATTTATGGCGAGAGACAAATCTGTGATAGAAGATGCCTATGCCGGCGATGTGGTGGGTTTGTTTGACACCGGTAATTTCAAGATCGGTGATACACTGACGGAAGGAGAGAATTTTTTCTTTACCGGTATTCCTTCTTTCTCCCCGGAGATATTTAAAGAAGTGGTGAACAAAGACCCGATGAAGACCAAGCAACTGGAAAAAGGGTTGCTGCAGCTGACCGATGAGGGAGTGGCACAGTTGTTTACCCAGTTTGGTGGTAACAAAAAGATCATTGGTTGTGTGGGTGAGCTGCAGTTTGAAGTGATACAATACCGCCTGCTGCATGAGTATGGTGCCTCCGTGGTGTTTAATACCTTACCTTTTTATAAAGCCTGCTGGCTGACGAGTAAGGACGAGAAAAAACTACTGGAGTTCTCCCGGTTCAAACAGGCGAATATCGGTGAAGACAAAGACGGGCATATGGTGTACCTGGCACAGAGTGAATGGTTTTTGAATACGGAGCGGACGAATAACCCGGATATTGAGTTTCATTTTACGAGTGAGATACATAAATGAGCAGCCCCCTAAATCCCCTCAAGGGGGACTTTGGTGTTTGAGAGTATAAGATTCTTTTCAGATTTGTAATAGCGTAAATACAGTTTGGCCACTGATGAACACAGATTAAATACGAGTTGTAATTGCCTGTGGAAATGAATACACTTAAATGGTAATGAATACACTTAATAAATTATAAACGACCTAAAAGCCCCTCCTTGCGAGGGCCTGCCTGCCTGCCGGTAGGCAGGGTTTGGGGAGGTTTATTTATTCACTTCATACACATCAGCAAATACCAGCCTTTCCTTCATGGGCATGGTACCCAAAACTGCTCCGGCAGGGTTAGGGTTTGGTTTCAATGGGTCATAAATAATAAGTTCATATTCCAGCACTTTCACCCGGTAAGGTTTGGTGGCATATTCAGCAGGCAGGTTAAAAGCATGGCTATGGTAAAAACCAAAGTTTTTAACATCGGCAGCTGTGAGTACATAGCTATAACTGTCTGTCTGTTTTGAGCTGATGGTAATATGTGTGTTTTCAGATGATGGAACTTCTATTGGTTCGATAATGAATTCTACTTTGGAGCGGAAGAATGGGTTATAAGTATCCACACCCGCCTGGCTTCCGGATATAGCCACCGTAATATTGTTTTTAGCAGCGCCAAACTGCAGTGAACTTGCTCTCGGCGGCGGTATCTGTATATAATCTGCCTGTACGATGGGCGAAAGACAGCAGTCTGTATTGTTTTTTCTTAAAGAATGCCGCTGGTATGCTGCCAGCGCAAGGCGGACAAAAGGAAAATAAGAGGTAAGAATGTTCAGCATGATATCAACATAGTACAGTTGCCTGCTTTTATCATACTTCACATCAAAGGCCACAATATTCACTCTTGCAGTAGAATTTTCTGCTGCTGAAAGATTAAGGTCTTTGTTTTCTGCTTTGATATTTATAAAACTCGTTTCTGTATTAAGTGCAATACCACCAACTAAGGGGGCCGATAATTTTGTCGGATCCGTTCCCCATGTGCTGAATGGCACACCGCCGGAAGTGGGAATACCACTTAATGCCGGGTTAGATGGTACTGACAGTACTACTGCCAGTTGTTCAGCTTCACCACTGCTGTACCAGGGGCGTTTTAAATAAATCCTCAATCCTGAGGCCCTGCCTGTTAATGTCAGATTTCCTTTTTCTGCCCTGTCCCATTCAAATGTAGGGATGATGTATGCAACCTGTGGAGCAGATGGCCTGGCGCTGCTGAGTATATTGACATTATTCATAACACTGCTTTCACGGGTAAGTGGAAAGGCAGCGCCTTTATCTGCAATTAACTGATAAAAATATTCCCGGTACCTTGTTGTTGCGATGGTTTTGTAGTTCACCATCCTGTGTTTGGTATCATTAAACATATGCTGAATAGCCAGGAACGGATTACCTTTTATAATTTCGCCAAATACATATTCATAAATAGCATACAGGGTAGTGAAGTGGACAACTTTTCCTCTTGTTGGAATTTTTTCCAGTTCAGGTTTGCTTACATCGTCCACCCACTCTGTCCAATCTGCTTCCATATCCAACTGCCCTGTTGAAGCGCCATGTACCAATAGTTTTGTATTCAGTTTTGCTGTATTGGCCCCGTAATCTCTGTCCGGATCTAATGCAGCAATGTGGGGGTAAGATTGTGTGCCGATTTTGCTGATGGGTTGTTGCACTGCATGTACAAAAGTGATTTCTCTCCACGGTGAAAACATCCAGTGCTGGCCTTTTGCAATACGCTGACCCACTGCATCAGCCAGGCTGTTCATTCCCATCATATCCAATGCACCTGATAACCTGAGTATATCATTTGGGCGCCAGAAGCAGGCATAATTCATTTTAAACATTACTCCTTTCTGCAGTGTTACCAGCAGCGTTCTTGATGATGATTCCCATTTTATATTTGGTGAACCTTCTTTCAGCATGATGCGAAAGGTTTTGGGGTTCATCCAGGCATTATAATCAGCAGCGTTATTAGCTGTAGTGTCACTTACTTCTGTATCGAAGTAAAAACTTACTCTGCGGGTCAGGATTTCCGGGTCGGGGATTTTTGGGTTCGGGTCATTAGCAGAAATAAAGAATGTAACACCAGCTGCCATCGGGTCGGCCAGGTATTCAACAGGAATATTTAAAAGCGAACCATCCACCACCTTCATTTCTGAAGTAGCATCTTCTTCTTTTACCAGCGGGTCTTTATCATTTTTTATTTTGCTGTAAATAGCGGCGGCATCGGCAGTATTTGCGGGGCCAAAGCCTTTATCCAGCATATTATGAGTAGTCGCCATTTCCACCGTTGTTCTCGGAGGTTTTACATGTCTCACAGATTCTGCTTTGTAAGCTTTATTGTATTTGCTGTCAATGTTCGCATTTTCATATTCGCTTACGGAGGAGCCTTCATTGCTTCTTATCACCATCATTTCGGCTGATTCACCGTCTTTCACATCAGTGCCCAATACAAGGAATGGTGCATCTGCAGGTTCATAACGCATATATCGGATATTGCCCATTACTGCTTCGCCGGGGTTTTCCGGCTGCACCGATACATCCACACTGTTTCCTGCCAGGTCAACGGTTCTGATGCGTATAGAATATTTTTTGCCGAAGCGCAGCATAGGTAATGTGCCTTTTTCAATTGAAGGCTTCACATTCAACCTGAAATCGGCAGTGCCGGGTGTTTGGTATTTGGCATTTTCTTTTGCTGTATTACCCGGTTTTGTTTTATCATAAACTTCTTCTTTTTCAAGCATCGGATCATTCAATGCGCTGCCGGGTCTTGGTACACTCAGGCTCCAGCCTTCCCAGCGGGCAATAACTTCGCCTACTTTTAATTGTGTACCGCTGTCGGTCTTTTCTTCCGAAGCGGAGGTCTGAATAAATCCTTCATCAGGTTCTGTTCCGGAAATAGTAATGCTTGTTCCCGAATTGTTCAGGTATGAATATTTATTGTTTCTTTTATGCAGACTGAACCATTTGCCGGGTTTATCTTCCGGTTGTACATCCATGCGGTAACCCAAATTGATATCATCGGCTAATAAAATTTCATTGGCCAGCACCCAATTTGCATTGCTGCCAGTTGCACCCGCAGAGGTTGCTGTTCCTGTTACAAGTAATGATTTAAGGTTATTCATCCGCTGAAATTTCTTTGCCAGATTTTCAGCCATTCCATTGCGTGCAACGGCAATACCTGCTGAACGATGGCTGGGCAATCCTTCCTTTCTGGGTAATTCATTATTGTAAAAAGGGATTGCTTCTTCATTCGGCATACCGGCATTGGCTGCATAAAAAAAATGTTTAGCTCTTTTTAACTGCAGGGCATCCATTTGCTGACAAATCTTTAATGCGCCTCCATCGGTGTCCACCTCGAAAACGGTGAATGCATCACTGTTTATTTTCAGGTGGCCTTTATCAATCACACTACCAGCAGCAGGTTTTGCATAAAACCCGTTGCCGGTTTTGGCATAGGCTGTGGCGGGGCAAACAAATGTGGTAGCTGTGCTGAAATTAATTCCGGATGGAATAATGCGGATATTAGGTTGTGCCGGCATTAATGTAATGGCAGAAGGGAATGCAAATTCAAGATCAACAACAAGGCCCAGTTTTCTTTGCAATTGCGGATACCCGGAAAGAACAGAAAGGATATTATGAAACTCAAAGTCAGGTTTTTCCACCTGGATAAATTTCTTCACTTCCTTTGAATCATACAGGCCATGAAAGTTTTTTAGCTGAACAAAGTCCATCATGGGATCCGGCTTTGTGCTGAAAGGGATATATTTATTCTGATTGAGTATCCCTTTAAATCGTTTACCGGCCTGTTTGTTTATCAGCAGGCTGCTGAGTGTAATTTTTTCTCTTCCTTTTTTGGGGAAACGCAAAACCGAGTAATCGGAAATTTCGGTGAGGGACTGGTGACTGGTATAATAATTACTGTTGGGCAGATCGTTGCTGAAGTTCTTTCCCGTTTGTTCTGCCACATCTTTGATGAAACCTAAAACATGTTTTACAGGATAAGATGCAATAGGAGTACCGGAAAGATCTTCCTGCACAAATGATTTTACTTTCACCGATGGATAGAACAGGTTTTTCCATAGTTCAGTGTCCACGGGTTTACTTACTACTTTGGCGTCAACAGTGGTTCCGTTAATCTGAACGATGAATTTTGCATTTTTTACCAGGTTGGCCCAGTTCAGCATATCCTGTACATTCTGTAAAGTAGTGTCTGCGTCTTCCACCTGCAGGCTGATAGCGGCAGATGCTTTCCACAAGCTGCTCCCGGTTTTTATACCGTTTGGCATTGCAGTTACTATGATCTTCTGTTTCATGATATGGTGTAATAAAGTAATTGTTTATGCAGCAAAGGCGCCGCAGTATTCCTCCCAGTCACCTTGCGTCAGCGACATCTGGAAATTCGGATCGCTGCCACTGCCGGCAAACGTACGCTGTGCATGAATAGTGACAGTTTTACTGAAGAACAGTACCTCTACTTTTATTTTCAGCGATGCTTCTCCAAAAGCTTTGTGTTTGTCCATCAGATAAGAAAGGGCCATGTACAGTTCGATACTTGCGGTAATGAGACCTAAAACACTTACTGCGCCATTGATGCGGACATATCCTGTTAGTTGTGTGGAGTTATGGTCTCCCTCCATCGTCATTTTGAAGTAAATACCCGCCATGATGCTGACAGCGCCGCTGGCAACACCTAAATTGATTGATGCGGCTGCGCCAAATTCAAGTGCGGCTTCAATCTGTCGTATACCATTGAGGTCAAGCTCCAGCCCAAAAAAACCGCCGCCACCCAAACAGGAAACTGTTAAAGTGAATGGTTGCTGTCTTTCGCAGAAACGGAAACCAAGAGTGAGTGGTCCGCCTGAAAACGGAAGATTGACATCGGCAGCGAGTGAAAGATTGCTGAGTGTAAAGGCACCCATCTGCAGATTGGGCAACGCCAGTGTGTAACCACATTTAATACCCGTAAGTGAAACATCCAGGTATGGCGGGTCAGAAAAACCTTTGGCTGGTATCAGTTTGTTGATTACATTGATAAAACTCAACGGCCCGCCAAATACAATGGAAGGATCAGCCATATCCACATTCACATCGGCTTTCTTGCCAGCTTCCACCAAGAATTTTATTTCATTGAAATCGATCCCGATCAGGTAAGGATGTGCGGCATCATCCACTTTTACAATACCGATAGTGAATTTTTTTATCCAGGCTACTGTTGAAAATTCAGGCGAGGCCGGGTCTTTCTTTTTTGCTTTTACCTGTGTTGTGATAGCGAACTCGGCGCCTGTTTTTTTGGCGAAGCCTGCAAAACCCAAATCAATATTTTTCAGCGCTGGTTTAATAACATAAGAAGTGATGTATTCCGTTTCTGTTTCCTGGGTTATGAGGTTTGGAATCTTTGGTACACGGTTTAATAATGGCTTTGACAAGTCGTATGCGTTTTTATCGCCAACAACAAAATCAAGAATATCACTTAGCTTAAAAACACCAAATAATGTTGGATCAGGCAGGCTGCTTACTTTGAAAAAATCATCGGCGCTGGCAATGGCTGATTTGAATTTTTCTATATCTCCGCCGAAAGCGCCGGCTGCTTTTGATAGACCACTGAGATTAAAGTTGGGAGTTGCCAGACCTCCGGTTTTATCAGTTTGCCCGCCGAAGTTGACTCCTTTTGCAAAATTAAATTTCGCAAATACATGTCCCTGGTTATTATCATCCACCAGCGAAACAGGAACGGTTTGAGCTATACCTGTCAGGCGTTGATAAGAAGGTTCAATGATATGGGCTTCACCAATTGTGGGTAAAAATCCCTGGGGTTCATCTGCACTGGAATAAGTTCTTGTGTTAAAAGAAACCAGCTGTGCTACATAAGCGGTATCCGTGGCATTGGTAGCTTGAGGAGCAAGGGTAAATTTCTGTCCTTTGAAATCAGTACCCGTACTCACTTTCATTCCTGAATTGTATGCATTGATCAGTGCATCCCGGTTGGATGCGCTGCCCAGCACATTAGTACTTGCAAAAACAAGTGGCAGGGAGAAATCGGCGAAATTACCGTCAAGGTCTTCTGCTTTTATTTTGAAAAGTACATCCTGGTTATTACTCCGGATTACAAACTGATCATCAGCATTCATAGCAGAAGGATCCACCAGTTTTTTCTTTGCAGGGTCAAGAATCGGGGAGACGGTAGTGATCATTTCTACCCGGCTGAAGCAGAAATTCATGAATTCCCCTTTGCTGTCACGGTAATTATATTCTTTTGCAGGCTCTGTTATTACTACTATCTTTCTCTGAAAGTTGGCAGCAGTACCTGTACTGACATGCGGTTTTCTTTCGGTAATTTTTATTAGTACCGCTTCATGACCGAAAGGCATGATATTGCCTGCTTCTACAATTTCCACATAATGTTCCCTGCCCAGTGTTTCAATATGACGCCATTTCAGGAGATTCAACGCATTGTTGTCGCCGTACAATACACCGGCTTCTTCCAGTTTTTTTCTTTCCACTACAAATTCACTGTCGAGCCAGGCACCAAGGGCAGTAAGAAAAAGTTTATAAGCTTTTATCGGCTGTGGTACAAACCTTGGTATCTGGAAGTTGGATGATTCATGTACGATACGATGCCTGTCTTTATTCGTCATGGAAGTAAGCAGAAGTATCGGATCATTCTTGGCATTTACTACTGCTTTATAATCTTTGTTGGCATCATCGGCCCACAAAGCCCGCAGAATTCTCTGTTCATTGGTCAGTTCACTTTCATCTATTCCCTTTGCTGTTTTGGTACCCATGCGGGTATGCCATAGTTCAAACAGCTTGTTGGTTTGTTTGATGATACCCTTATCAGCAGTTATTTTTTTCAGATGCTTCCAGCCTGCCAGTTTGGTAGGGGAAAGATATAGCCGCATCGGTACTTCCAGAGAAGTTTCTAATTCCCCCGGCGGCCCTACGGGATCTCTTGTAAGGCCTGCAACACCGGGCACTATATTCGCAATCACTTCACGTCGGTCATTGGTGTTAGCTTCGGGAATAATCATTGTGTTAATGATCTTTCTTTCGTCTTTTGAAAGGCCTCTCGCCGCAGGAAGATTTTGGTTGATATCTGTGGCACTTATTTTTCCCCTTACCGCCATTATTTTGGGATTAGTGAAGGGGGCTGTAACTCTTACCGGTCCCGGAACTGTTTTGGCTCTTTCGTTCACCACCAGGTTATATTTTTCCCATGCCAGCAATTCGTTTACATCAAGCGGAATGGAGGATATGGATGCAGGGATTTCAAAAACAAGCCGGCTATCGCCACCGATCATGATGCGGCCGGGTACAGCTGGCGTTTCCAAACCGGATTCAGTTTCATTCCATGCCTGTTCACTTATTGATTGCGGCTGAAATAATACAACAACATAAGCTGGGTTTCCTTTTTTGGTAAGTGTGTTGCCGGTGAGATTGAAATTGAAATAATGCAACTCCAATGAAAGAAGGTCTTCAGGACGTAATAATTTGATGCGGATAAAATTTTCCTGTTGTGTGGTCAGTATGGCCCGGGTTACCTGGTTGTTCACTCTTATTTGCGAAGAAGCAGAATGGCCGATGACTGCAGCGCTGCCAAGTCCCAGAAATTTCAGCAGTTTCCTTCTTCCGGCATTGAAAGATGATTTTTTATTTTCTTTCATGGGAATAAGAAAGGTTTTATGGTTGTTTAAAAATAAACAATCCGATTTAGCGCAATGTATTATGTTTGAATTATGTTAATAACTTGAACAAGGGATAAATCTGAGAAATCATGGTGATTTTCGAAACAGAAAGATTAATTGTACGGTTGCCAACAGAAAATGATTATGCCAATTTCTATTCATTACAGGGTGACCCGGATGTGATGCGGTATATCCGCCCGGTGAAAACAAGGGAAGAAAGCGATGCGGCGATGACGGAATTATTATCATCTCCCTTACCTGCTGTAGGCGGCCGCTGGATGGTTGATGATAAAGCTACTGGTAAGTTTGTAGGTACATTTGTTATTATGCCCATACCCGGCGATGAGGAGAAAATGCAGCTGGGATATGCGTTTATTCCTGGGAGCTGGGGCAAGGGCTTTGCAACCGAGGTAACAAAAAAAGGACTGGATTATTTCAGAAATGAAACTACGCTGACAGAAATATATGCCGTTACAGAATCACCTCATATTGCTTCCCAAAAAGTATTGCAGAAAGCAGGGTTTGAGTACTTCGGAAAAAAAAATGAAGGAGAAAAGGAGCTGACTGTGTTTATTGTAAGAAGATAGTTTCTAATTTTTCATCATACCAGTATAGTTATGAGGAGTTATTCTCTTTAGCTCCTTTTTTATTTCATCTTTTATTTTTAGTCCATCGACAAACTGGTGAATAGCTTTTTTATCTATTTTATTATTTCCTCTTGTAAGATCCTTTAACGCTTCGTAGGGGTTAGGATAGTTCTCACGGCGAAGAATAGTTTGTATTGCTTCTGCCACTACCGCCCAGTTATTATCGAGGTCTTCATATATTCTGGCATCATTGATCACCAGTTTGCTCAATCCTTTTTCTATGGAGCGAAAAGCGATCAGCGTATGGGCAAAAGGAACACCGATATTTCTTAATACGGTAGAGTCGGTCAGATCTCTTTGCAATCTTGAAACCGGGAGTTTAGCAGAAAGGTGTTCCAGTATTGCATTGGCCAGGCCCAGGTTACCTTCTGCATTTTCAAAATCGATCGGGTTCACCTTATGCGGCATGACAGAAGAGCCCACTTCTCCTTTCTTTGTTTTTTGTGTGAAATATTCCATGGAAACGTAAGTCCATACATCACGACAAAGATCAATAAGGATATTATTGATCCGCTTCATACAATCGAAATGGGCGGCAAGGTTATCATAGTGTTCTATCTGGGTGGTGAATTGTTGCCTTGTCAATCCCAGTTTTTGCAAAAATTCATTGCCAAATTTTATCCAGTCCGCTTTAGGGAAGGCTACATGATGGGCATTGAAATTTCCGGTGGCCCCGCCGAATTTTCCGCTAAAGGGAATGCCGATAAATTGTTCGATCTGGTTCTGTACTCTTTCAGCAAACACCATTATTTCTTTACCCAGCTTTGTAGGGCTGGCAGGTTGCCCATGTGTATGTGCCAGCATCGGAATATCTTTCCATTCATCCACCAGCAGTTTCAGTTCTGTATTCAGGTTGAGCAGGGCAGGCAGGTATTCATATTCTACCGCATGCTTCCATGAAAGGGGAATAGCAGTATTATTTATGTCCTGCGAGGTAAGACCGAAATGCACCCATTCCTTTGCTTCGGTGGCGCCACACTTCTCCAGTTCATTTTTTAGAAAATATTCAACAGCTTTTACATCATGGTTCGTAGTAAATTCAATTTGTTTTATCTCCTGGGCATCTTCAGGTCCAAAATCTTCCGCCAGATTGGACAGATGTTTGGCGGCTTTGTTAGTAAGCTTGAAGAATTTTTTTTTCTCCAGGAAAAGCAGGTATTCAATTTCTACCAGCACCCTGTATTTCATTAATCCATATTCTGAGAAATATTCATCTAAATGCTGCACCTGTTTGCGATAGCGGCCATCAATAGCTGAAATAGCAGTGAGAGTAGTAAGTTCCATGATTATTTGATTAACTGTTAAAGCGTATAACAGCTTATTTTTGCTGCAAAGATAAAGAACACAAACCGCAGAAATGGAAGATAAAAACTCCCTTTTTGGGATTGGGGGCAAGAAGATTCGTGTAGGCATTGTCAACTACCTTAATACCAAACCATTGATCTATGGGTTGCAAAGACCACCTGTCTCAGAAGTAATTGAACTGACAGGAGATTACCCGGCAAAAGTGGCTGAAATGCTGCAGAAAGGAGAGATTGATGTGGGTCTGATACCGGTTGCGGTAATACCCCAACTGCCTTCTTACCATATCGTCGGAGATTATTGTATCGGTACGGAAGGGGAGATTGCTTCTGTTGCTTTGTTCAGTGAAGTACCGATGAACGAGATTAAAAAAGTATATCTCGATTACCAGAGCCGGACATCTGTGGCCTTGCTGAAATTTCTGATGAAAGAGTACTGGGGCATCAGCCCGGTTATTGTTCATGCGGATAATGAGGACTACCTGCAGGAATTAACCGGAACAACAGCGGGATTAGTTATTGGCGACAGGGCATTGCGGCAACGAAAACTGTCTACTTTCATTTATGATCTTGGTTCTGAATGGAGAAAAATTACAGGGCTGCCTTTTGTATTTGCTGCATGGGTGAGCATTAAGAAATTGCCGGAAGAATTCATCCGTATGTTTAATGTAGCTAATGCAATGGGGCTTGACCGGATTGACGAGATAGCCCTTGCTAATCCTTATTCTCTTTATGATCTTAAGAAGTATTATACATTACACCTCAGTTATCACATGGATAATCGCAAGAGAAAAGGAATGGAAAAGTTTCTGGAAGTGATAAGGGATCTATGATTTTTAGAAATGCTATTGAACTAATATTTTATAGCTTTCTTTTTTGCAGAAAATGGTATTTATATAGGTGTCTGCATATACAAAATATCCTTGTGTTTTAAAGAAATCAATTATCTCAGTCTTTTTAATTTCTTTATTATTGTCTATGAATCCCAGTGTTTCAATACAAAAAACCTCAGGCTTGTAGATATCAAAATTTATTTTTTTGATAATTTGAAAATCGAAACCCTCCACATCAACCGATATTAAATTTGGGTGTGGTGAAAAATATTTCCCGATCAATTCATTTATGTCGATCAGCTTCATTTTTACAACTTTCTCAACTTTATGCCTGCCGATTTCCTCATTACCTGTTTGTTCCCAGAAATCTGCTTCCTCCTTTGAAAAGGTATTAAGGCCGCTGAATTTTTCAGGGAAAATATAAAAATCAGCCTCCCTTTTCTCATCAAAGGCCACACCGGCATTGAGACAGATATCTCTTTTTCGCTTCATTTGTATTTTTTGATGAAGGATTGGGTTGGGTTCAACACAAACTCCTTTGGATCCTCTTAAGTACAACCGGTATGTGTTATTCAGCGCTACAGGATCATTAGCTCCAATATCCAGGTAAGTCGGATGCTTGATGGTAAGGCGGTTGAACAAATCACTAATAATTATATCTTCGCCACTTTGAGAGTAACTTCTTCTTACATGAGGGAAGAATGTACTTGTCAGTTTTCTTTTAATTGAACCTATCAAGGGGAAACCCATTATTAAAACGATATTTAGTTTGCGAAGATACATAAGCAGTGGTATGTAAAAAGATATAGTTGAAAATGCTTTTTTGAATTGCAATTAATAATGCTAATCAGGAATTTACTATGAAGGAGTTAATCAGGAATTTTTTAAAAAGGTTTGGATATGATATTGTCAAAACGGGTATTCCTTATATACCAAAGTCCAATAAAGATGTTTTGGTAAATGTTGGGAAATTTCAGGTGTTAATGCCCGGTTATAATGTACAGGCTGTTAATTATAGGATTTATCCTGATCTCAATGCACAATTTGGAAGATTAGCCAGGTCGATTGCTGATAAATACCCAGGAATGACAGTGGTTGATGTCGGTGCTAATGTAGGAGACACGATAGCCGTAATAAAGTCAGTGGTGGATATCCCTGTTATTGGCGTGGAAGGCGACGAAGTAACCTATAGTTATCTTGAGAAGAATAGCCAGCAATTCCGCAATGTATCTATTATAAAAACTTTTCTTGGAGAAAAATCCCAGGATGTAAATGTGAGCTTTGAAAAAAGCGGATGGAACGCTACCATTATCCCCGATGAAAGGGGAGGGACTCAGGTCAAATTTAAAACTCTTGATGAAGTCATCAGCTCAGGTGGATTTGACAGCAGGCAAATAAAACTTCTTAAAGTAGATGTAGAGGGGTTTGATACAATTGTGCTGAGAGGGGCAGGAACTATTGTGAGTAAGCATAAGCCGGTTTTGTTTTTTGAATACAACAGGCAGAATATGATTGCAATCAAAGAAGAAGGACTTTCAACAGTATTATCTTTCGGAGATTTTGGTTATAACATGATTGCTTTTTTTGATCATAAGGGAACATTGATTCTTGCTACTTCAGTGAAAAATAAGGAAGTGGTTACTTATATGCATGAATATGCTTCATCTAAAAAAAATCTTATTGGTTATTACGACATCTGCATATTTCATGAAGAAGATGATGATATCGCTGAGCAGTTTTTAATCACGGAAAAACAATTTATATAAATCAGGATTGTCCATACAACTCCTTTACAATTTTTTCAAACTGTGGCTGGTAACAGAAATCATAAGCATCTTTACCTTCGGGAATTACATTGGGACATTCAAAGCAAAGCTCCAATGCCCTTTTTACTTTCAATCCTTCCGCTACGGCAAAGGGAAATGACTGATTGCCGATAAAGAACCTGCATCCGGCAATTATCTGTGCAAACTCCAAAAAATTAGCAATAGGCCTGTGTTTCAATGCAGGGATCGCCTTTTTCATATCCTCGTATTCTTCCTTCAGTCCTACAAAAGTAATATCCGGGTAAGCCTGCAGAAAATCATAACTGATACCCGGGGCCCGGTACCGGAAACTTCGGGCTATTACAATTTCATTTTTAAAAGATATATCGGGAGTTACCGTCAGCCAGGGCTTTCCCAGGTCAGCCGTGATGCCGTACATATGGAAATACCAGCGGCAGATATGATTGGTATTATAGTCAAACGGATATTTTCTGAATTCATCCAGGTCGTAATCTATTTTTTGATCTGTCAGAATATCACAAACGGCAAACTCCGGTTGTGAAAGAAGCAGCGGCGCCAGCATCTCCACACTTCTCTCCGTCAGTATCTTTCCTTTATTAGCATGCTGCATACTTTTTTTATACAGCGATTTTTGATTGATCTGCAGGTGAAGGTGGATCTTTTTCCCACCGGCCAACGCCTTCATAGCCGGGATAGCATAAATGATATCTCCGATAAGGCCAAAATGTTTGAAGTGTACAGCATCTGCATCCGTTACCGGGTAGAGGTTTGGCGGGTCCAGTTTTGAAAGCTCTTTAGTGAAGATCTTCCTTTTTGCCTTTTCTTTAAACAGTGCAATAGTAAGCCGCTGAAAAATATTCATATTTGTTGCTGATGCTTTTGCCGGGCTCAAAAGTAGCTATTTTAAGTTTTGTACCTGTTTCCATCCGCCTGCGGCTTTTATACAGATTAATGGAAATGTATTACCTTGCCTTCCTCATAATTTTAAAACCAGCATTGGAAATTACCGGCTGATATGTTGAAAAAAATAAACCTACTTTTTTACTACCTCTTCAGGTTTCCTGTTTATAAAATCATGTTGGGGAAGATCGGCTCCCGTTCCAGGATATTAAATGCAAAACTGGAAGGGCATAAACGGATCTTTATCGGAACAAAAGTATATATCAACAGTAATGGCTGGCTGGCTTCTATTCCGCTAACCGGGGATAATAACTGCCATCTGACCATCGGGGACGGAACCTATATCGGCCGTTTTTGTCATTTTTATGCAACGTCAAAAATTGAGATAGGTAAAAAAGTACTGATCGCTGATAAAGTGTATCTCAGTGATAACATGCATGGGTACAGGGATATTAATTTACCTGTTATTGATCAGCCGGTAGAGCAGCTGAACCCGGTGATCATAAAAGATGGTGCCTGGTTGGGAGAAAATGTATGTGTGGTGGGTGCATCTGTAGGGAAGAATAGTGTGGTGGGCGCCAACAGTGTCGTAACAAAAGATATACCTGATCATTGTGTAGCCGCAGGTTCCCCGGCTATTATCATCAGGCGGTACAATTTTGATAAAAAAGAATGGTGCAAAACTGATAAAGAAGGAAACTTTATCTGAAAATGGACACAATGGGATATAAGAACATTTTAATCACTGGTGGTGCTGGTTTTATCGGGTCAAACCTGGCCCTGTTTCTTATTCAGCAGGGCTGTAGTGTAACGGTATTAGATAATTTATCGGAACAGATCCATGGAGCCAACCCGGCATTCACTTCACCATTGTACATCTCTATTAAGGATAAAGTAAATTTTATAAAAGGAACCGTTACTTCAAGAAAAGATTGGGAGAATGCTATTGCCGGTAACGAAGTGATCGTTCATTTGGCTGCTGAAACGGGTACAGGGCAATCGATGTACCAGATCAGCCACTATACGGAAGTAAATATTGGCGGTACTGCTATTATGCTGGATATCCTGGCTAATAATAAAAGCGGTATCAAAAAAGTGATCATTGCTTCTTCAAGGGCTATTTATGGAGAAGGAAAATATATTTCAGAAGAACTGGGAGTGGTATATCCTGCACACCGCTCAGCTAAAGAGATGAATGCAGGAAATTTTGAAGTAACATACCCCGGTGCGACACAACCATTACAATTAGTGGCAACCGATGAGGAATCTAAGGTTCATCCTTCCTCTGTATACGGTATCACCAAACAAAACCAGGAGCAGATGGTGATGACTGTTTGCCCCACGATCGGTATTGCCCCGGTGGCTTTCCGTTACCAGAATGTGTATGGGCCGGGCCAGTCGCTAACCAATCCTTACACAGGGATACTTTCTATATTTTCTACTCTTATCAGGAATAAAAAGCCCATCAACATTTTTGAAGATGGTAAAGAGAGCCGTGATTTTGTATTTATTGATGATGTGGTAAGGGCAACGTTTTCTGGTATTGAAAAAGAAGAGGCAAACGGCCAGGTATTTAATGTGGGAACCGGTGTGGCTACCCCGGTGCTGGAAGTAGCTACCTTACTGACGGAATATTATAATGTGCAGGTGCCGATAAATATAACAGGTAATTACCGGCTGGGTGATATCCGTCATAATTATGCTGATATGTCAAAGATCGGCCGGCTACTTTCTTTTACACCGGGGATCCCTTTTAAAGAAGGTCTGAAAAAATTTACCCGTTGGGTACTGGATCAGCAGGTACAGGACAGCAAGTACGAGGAGTCTATTGCAGAAATGAAATCAAAAGGGTTGATGAAATAAATCAATATGGCTAAGATCGGACTGGTAACTGTTTTGTTCAGGAGTGATGAGGTACTCCCTGATTTTTTTAAAAGCATTTCCCGCCAGACACATAAGGATTATATTCTCTACCTCGTTGATAATTCTGAAAGCGCCGCTACAGATGCCATCATCAGTCAATGCCTGGAAGAGTATCCTGTTACAGCATACAGGCATATTAAAACCGGCGGAAACATTGGAGTGGCTGCAGGTAATAATACAGGAATAAAATTATCCATAGCTGATAACTGTTCTCATGTATTGATACTGAATAATGATATTGAGATAGAGCAGGATTTTATGTTCAGCAAGATGCTCTCACTGGCTGATGCAGGCGAGAGCATGATTGTTCCCAAAATTTACTATTATGATGAGAAAAAGATCTGGATGGCCGGGGGATACATGGATAGATGGAGGGCATTAGGGGTACATTATGGATACAATAAAAAGGACGAACCAAAATATAACGTAGCCAAACATGTAACCTATTCACCCACCTGTTTTATGCTGATTAAGAGAGAAGTCTTTGGCGCAACAGGCATCATGGATGAAAAATATTTTGCTTATTATGATGATACTGATTTTGTGTTAAGAGCTACCCGGCTGGGGTATAAGATCTGGTATGAACCTTCATTGGAGTTGCTGCATAAGGTTTCTTCTTCAGTGGGAACCAATTCCCCGTTTTATGTGTACTATTCAAACAGGAATAAGATATATTTCATCAGAAAGAACTTTAAAGGACTGCAAAGATATTTTGCTTTATTATACACATTGATATCAAGGATAGCTTTCTGGCTTGGATTTGATAAAGCAAGAAAACAGAAACTGGTGCAAGGCCTGAAAGATGGATTTAAAATGAAGTGGGAGCAGGGTCGTTAGATAGCGGAGGCTATTTTCTTTGCAATATTTTCCCAATAATAATACTCGTAATAGGCGGTAGGAGTGATAGCAATATTATTCTTGTTGTCTAGAATTGCTTTTGTAAAACTTGTCCAGTCATTATCAGCTACTGTAACCAGTTTATTGCCACAGATTTCTTTATTAATACCTGTTGCTCCTGTTTCAGTGGCGATGACTGTATTGCCAAAGGCAATCGCTTCCACCATTTTTGTTTTGATACCACCGCCGCTTTGTACCGGGTTGAGAAAAATATCCGCTGCTTTAAAATAGGCTTCTATATGGTTTACAAACCCCGCATAGATAATATTTCTTTCCGCATATTCTTTCAATGAATTCAATTCGTCAGGCAGCCCCTTGCCGCAGATTATAATTTTATAGCGGAAGGATTTTTCTTTCTGCAGCAGAGGGTTAATAGTATCAAGGATTACTTTTACCGCATCAAGGTTCGGTTTGTAATTCAGCAGGCCATTAAATAAAATGATTTTTTCATCCGGCGAAATAGCATGATCCCTGCTGATCGCTTCTTTGCAGGCTGCTTTATCGGCCGGATATTCTTTTATGGTAATGCCAAAGGGAAGGTCAATACATTTATTAGCCTCTATTTTCCATGTATCAACAGCAAATTGTTTATCCTCCTGCGTGATGAAAAAAAGTTTATCTGCCTTTTTGAAGCTCCACTTTTCGTAAGTTCTTAATACAGGCCACCACCAGCGGCCGGTGGATTGGAACCGCTGGTACTCGATATTATGAGTATGAATAATTGTTTTTACACCTGTCCTTTTCTTTATCCGGAATGCCAGCCAGGCAAAGTAAGGATGCTCCCAGATGACGGCATCGTACTTATTTTGTTTTACTTCATTGCTTATCTTTTTTATAAGACTCCGGTCAAGGTATCGGATAAAAGATTTTTTTAATAGCGGAATAGTTTTGTAATTCTTTGCCAGCCGAAAATCATTTTCAGCCACACTGATCACAGTAAGTTCAACTTCTGCCGCAAGATGCTGCAGGAATTGAGCGATGAATTTCTGCCCACCTGAAAAATAGGGCAGGTAGGGATAGGGAGCTATCACCAGTACTTTTTTCATTAAACGGTCAGCTTGTTTTTTTGCTTTGCTTCCATGCCATGAATAATCCGCCAACCAGTATTAAAGTGATAAGAATGGAGGCAATGAACATAATAGACCTTCCCTGTTTTACCGATTCAGGTTCAAAGACAAATTTTATGGTATGTTTTCCTGAAGGAACAGATAATCCTCTCAACAGATAATTGGCATTGACATATTCTGTTTTCTTCCCGTCTATATACGCATTCCAGCCTTTGGGATAATAGATCTCACTGAATACGGCAAACTGCGGACCGTTACAATTAGCCTCGTATTCAATAGCATCAGGGTCAAATTTTGTCATCCGTATGGAGGAAAGGGAGTCCCATTGAGGTTGTGCCATGTCAGGCGCAGCAGATTTTTCAACAACTGCCGTATCTTTCAGATTGCTATTGCCTAATGCCTTTATAGCTTCTATCCGGTTATTCACCAGTTTCACATTCTTCACCAGCCAGCAGTTTCCGTAAATGTCAGGGTTGGTAATTAATCCCGGTTGGCCATTCTGGGGATCCTGCACAATAATGTACTTTGTATTCAACATATTCAGTACTCCGGGAGAGGGTCTTCCGGATAAGTACATTTCGATAATATCCTGGTACGTTCTCAGCTTTGCCGGATGATAACCGCCCACGGACTTATGGAAGTAGGATGTACGGGATTCACTAAAAGGGGTACCGGATGAAGTACCAACCATATTAAATACCCTGAAGTTGGGATCTTTATCCTGTAATATTTGCTGATCGATTGCTGACGGGGCAAAATTGGAACTGGCATATTCGTCTGGTGAAACATAACTTTCATCATTCAGATATTGTTTACCAGCAACAGTAATTTCAAGGGTGCTCACTGCTAACAGCAAAAAGCCGGCAACTCCTGCACTGAGTTTTTCCTTTCCATACAGCCAGATGATGCCAATAACAACGATGGCAAGGCCCAAGGCTCTCAGTAATTGTCCGCCAAACATTGCCTTTCTGTCTTCTTTCAAGCCGGAAACAATCAGCCTTCCCATTTCGTCAGAACCATTTTTGTCTGTATAGCCGGCAATGATCTGACCGTCTATTGGTGAACTATAATCAAGTGCGATATATAACAGTACCAGCAGCACGAACAGCCCTCCAATAGTATAAAGTACCGGTTTCAGATTCTTATTGATAAATTCCCTGCTTTTTTCAGCAAATAATAAACGGTGTAATGTAATTGCAGCAATAACACCCAATGCCAGTTGAGGGATCACCTGCGAAAAAGAAGGGGCTCTGAATTTGTTGTAAAAAGGAAGATTTTCAAAAAGGAATACATTAAAGCCTGCCAAATTTTTTCCCATGGCCATCATGATTCCAAATATAGTGGCGGCGAGAAGCCCCCATTTAAGCGGAGTTTTACTAATAACAAAACCGATAAGGGCAAGCAGGCATATCACAACGCCCAGGTATTGCGGGCCTGATGTGTACGGTAATCCTCCCCAATAACCGGGAAGACTGCCTGCTATTTGTTGTGCATTTGCTTCATCGATACCCCTGCCCATCAGTTTATCAACAACAGCAGATTTTTCACCAACAGGTTTTCCGCTACCACCGCCAAAGGCATCTGGCATAATAAGGGTTGCCACTTCAGCTTTACCAAGACTGTACTCGAATGCATAGCTTGTGTCAAGTCCCGAAGTTTTTGCAGCTTTCACAGTATCACCTTCAATGGAAATGTCTTTTCCTCCCCGCATGGTTAACTTGCTGTATTCAGAAGTTGTCTTAAGCACCAAAGCATTTCCGGCAAGGCCGATACTTCCGGCAATGATTGTAAGTGCGCCGGCAATACCAATATGTTTCCAGTCTTTTTCTTTAATCCATTTTACCAGGTAGCCTATTGTAATAAACAGGGCAATCAGGAAAAAATAATAGCTTACCTGCAGGTGATTTACACTTATTTGCTGATAAGTACCGAATGTAGCAAGTGCAAAACCCAGCCAGTATTTTTTTTCATAAATACTGATAATGCCTGCCAGTAATAAAGGCATAAAACCGGTAGCCAGCATTTGTGTGTCATGTCCAGCTGCAATAATAACAGGATTATATGTGGCGAATGAATAAGCCAATGCACTTAGCATGCCTGCAACGGGATTTAACCCGAGAACAAGACAAAGGATATAAAAACAAAGACATGCAATGAAAAAGAAATTAATTGGTTTTGGTAACCCAAGCGAAAATATTTTTACCGTATCGGGTAAAATAGTTTTGCCTTCCATTGCTACCTGGTAGTTGGGCATCCCGCTGAAAAGATTAGGGTTCCACAAAGGGAAATGACCATACTTCTCTTTGTATTCGAATGCGTTTTGCGCCATGCCTTTCCACCCGATATTGTCATGCTGGTTCAATACATTGCCTTCCAGTGCGGGCTTGCAAAACAGGGCAGAAACAATCAGGAAAAGTATAATTGCAATGGCGTGAGGAAGAATTTTCTTCAGCAGGGGATTGTTCATGTCCTAATGAGTTATTAAGGTGACAAAATAATGCTATTTTGAGCTAAAATTCCCGATGCGCTGGCTTTTATTTTTGTCAAGACTGGCTTTTATCTGCGGCCTTTTTTTCCTTTTGTCTTTATCGCTTTTGTTTAAGAACTGGCTGACTGATGATAATATGGTTTCTACTATTATTACCATAGGTTTTTTTATGGGAATGATCATTGTGCCGGTTACATTGCTATGTTACCTGTTTGTGTGGATAGCGGGAAAAAAGCCGGGTTCGGTTGTCCCTGCCTGGCTAATCGTAGCTAACATTATTGTTTTTTGTATTCTGCTGAGTTATATTGTTTATGTCAATTATTTATATGGTCAAACTGAAATATGATTCAGGCAATTATCAAAAATAAACCAACTAAACTGTTCCTGATATTGGGAGGTTTTTTTATTGCTAACGCATTGATAGCAGAAATAATCGGGGTAAAAATATTTTCACTGGAAAAAACACTGGGATTCTCTCCCCTTAATATAAAACTGCTGGGTAATGAGTTGTCGGTAAATCTTACTGCCGGGGTGTTATTGTGGCCTGTTGTCTTTATCATGACAGATATCATTAATGAGTACTATGGAATGAAGGGTGTCAGGTTTCTCTCCTGGCTTACGGCCGGGCTTATTGCATTTGCCTTTCTTGTTTTCATGGGAGCAATGCAGTTAACCCCTGCTGATTTTTTCATTACCAGCAAGCAGGGAAGTGGAGTGCCCGATATGGAAAAAGCTTACAACAGCGTACTGGGGCAAGGAGGTTTTATTATCGTTGGTTCCATAACAGCTTTTATACTCGGTCAGTTGATCGATGTTTTTGTTTTTCATAAAATAAAAAGGGTAACAGGTGAAAAACGAATATGGTTGCGGGCAACCGGATCTACGCTGGTTTCACAGTTCATCGATAGTTTCGTTGTTCTTTTCATTGCATTTTATGTTGGAACCAGGGTAAACCAGACCGGGAATGATTTTGTATGGCCTTTCAGCCTCTTTATTGCGGTGGGGCTGGTTAACTATATATACAAGTTCATTGTAGCCATACTGATGACACCGGTCATATATTTTGTTCATTACATGATTGAAAAATACCTGGGTAAGGAACAGGCAGCTGAAATGAAAGCTGCGGCCATGCAGGATAACTAATATTTTTCTTTGATAATTGAGGATACTATTTTATCAATGGGTAATGTGACCTGTTCAGGAGAAAAATTATCCCAATTAATAAAACGAAACGTTTCTGTTTCTTTTTTCTCTTCGTATATCTTCATTTGGGCCTCATCGAAATCAAATGGTTTTTCCCGGAGAGGGACTTGTATTTCTTCAAGTGCTGTTGTGAAATAATAGATTGAAATGATTTGGTGCTCGGGGTTGAAAGCCGACATTTGAAAATAATCGGTAGTGTAAATATGATGACCCACTTCCACTTTCAGGTTCATCTCTTCCAGAAATTCTCTTTGCAGGCAATCCCGGGTGCCTTCTCCAAATTCAAGTCCTCCGCCCGGAAATTTGGTGATATAACTACCACGGATCAATTCATCACTTACCAATACCTGCTTTTGTTCATTCAGCAGTATGCCATAAACCCTGATATTGAACCGGTGCATATATGTCAGAATATTTTTTTACGAAGAAAAAGCCAGCCAATGGCAAGAGCTATTACAAGAGAAAGGAAAACAACAATATAAAATGCATACGGAGAATGCTCAAAACCGCTGCGTACATTCATTCCGAAAATACTGGCAATCAAGACCGGGAAGGTAAGAACGATGGTGATGACAGCCAGCCTTTTCAATACCTGGTTTTGGTTATTTGCAATGATGCTGGCAAATGCATCCAGCGTACTGCTCAGGATATTGGCATAAATATTTGCCATTTCCAGGGCCTGTGAGTTATCTACAATAAGGTCATTCAAAAATTCTTTTTCATCTTCATTAAGACTAAGGAAATTTGTGCGTTCCAGTTTCATCATCAGCATTTCATTCGAACGAAGGGCGGTTACAAAATATACCAGGCTTTTTTGAATCCGCATCAATTGAAGCAGGTGTTCGTTTTCACTTGCGGCATATAATTTTTGCTCCAGTATATTTCTTCGTTGGTTAATTTCCTTCAGGTGCTCAATAAAATTCTGAACAATTTTTTCAAAAATCTTCAGCACCATCATATTCTTCTTCTCCGGGTTACGGTTGGGAAATGTGTTCAGGAATTTTTTAATAGCAGGGTTTTCAAAAGAATTGACCGTAACAATCTGGTTATGTGTTAAAATAATACAGATAGGGATTGTTATATAAAAGGCATCGCTGTCGTTAAAAGAATTATTCTCGGTGGGTGTTTTTATTACAATGAGCCTTACATTATCTTCTTCCTCAAAACGGCTTCGTTCATCAATATCCAGTGAGTCGGTAAGGAAGTCAATAGGAATATCCAATCCGGAAGCAAGTTCATGAAATTCCTCCTGCTTCAGTGGCGGTAATACATTGACCCAGGTGCCATTTTCGGCCTTATCAATTTCTACTGTCTGATGGTTGATATTTTTGAAATACTGAATCATGTGCGCCGCAAAGGTAAGCCGGGGCATTCAGATTTTATCTTTCATTTAATCAGCAGCAGATTAAATTATTACTTGTATAGCCGGAAGCGGGTTATACTATTTCAATGGTTCCCTCAAAGACTTTTTCAGCGGGGCCGCACAGCCAGATATTTTTATACTTGCCATTCTCCATGCGGTCAAATTCAACAGATAAAGCACCTCCCAGTGTTTTTACTTCAATGTCATTAAAGCCGTTTTCGTTGTGGTAGCTTACCAGTGCTGCGGCTGTAACACCAGTGCCGCAGGAATAGGTTTCATCTTCAACGCCCCGCTCATAGGTGCGGACGGTTATTTTATTGGAGTTTTCAGTTTGCTGCACAAAATTTACATTAATGCCTTCATCGGCAAATTCCCTGCTATAACGGATGTCGTGTCCTTTTTGATAAACATCAAGGTTCATTACATCGCTTACCAGTTTTATGTAATGTGGTGAACCGGTGTTTAATATATGGTCATTATGAAATTTACTTACATGATCAACATCCTTCATTTTCAGTGATACAATCCCGTCAATATCGATTTCTGCCTCATGCGGTCCGTCAGAAGCAAGAAAATGATATACTTCCCTGTGAATACCGAGGTGATAGGCGAATTTTGTAATGCATCTGCCTCCATTGCCGCACATACTGCC
The DNA here is from genome assembly GCA_044221225.1 of Chitinophagaceae bacterium. Classification (GTDB taxonomy): domain Bacteria; phylum Bacteroidota; class Bacteroidia; order Chitinophagales; family Chitinophagaceae; genus JJ008. Next base: position 31,295 of record JBGAPQ010000014.1, on the reverse strand, counting down.
TTCTTTTCCATCGGCATTGAAATATTTCATCTCGAAATCATAGGCCTCTTTTTTATTCAGTAACATCAGGCCATCAGCACCGATACCAAAACGGCGGTCACACAGGCGGTTGATCTGGTTCGTCGTTAGCCAGGAATATTCATTGTTCCTGTTGTCCGCAATAATAAAATCATTGCCAGTTCCCTGGTATTTATAAAAGTGTAATTGCATTAAATATTGTCCGCAAATAGTTGAATAAATTTTTTGATTAAATTTTCAACCGCAGCTTTTCCATCTTTAGAAAATTCTTTTTTTATCCTGTTAGCTACGATAGCATTTACAGCGAGACAATTATGCCCCAGTAATTTACCCAGGCCATAAATAGCTGAGGTCTCCATCTCGAAATTAGTAATGCGGTGTTGTCCAAAGCTGAAATCAGTGAGACGGTTGATCAGTTCCGGATTTCGGATGCCTAACCTCAGTATCCTTCCCTGCGGTCCATAAAATCCGGGACAGGTAACTGTGATGCCGTGATGAAAATCCTTTACAAAATGTTTGATCAATGAGGCGGCACAACCTGATATATAGGGGTTGCCTATTTGTCCATGTATTTGTGTATGCGTAACAAAGGAATGGAGTAATTGCTTTTCCTCATCATTGTGCTCATGACGATAGAAATTCAGCAGATTATCTACACCCAACCCATGAGTGGAGGCTACAAAACTATCTACAGAAATATCTTCCTGCAGAGAACCAGAAGTGCCGATGCGGATAATGTTCAGAGATTTTAGTTGTTTTTTTATTTCTCTGGTATCAAAATCAATATTGACAAGTGCATCCAGTTCGTTTAAGACAATGTCGATATTGTCCGGGCCAATACCTGAGGAGAGAACTGTAATCCTTTTTTTACCTATATACCCGGTTTGGCTGATGAATTCCCGATGCTGACGCTTTATTTCTATTTTGTCAAAGTATTTACTCACCTCTTTTACCCGGTCCGGATCACCGACAGTTACGACAGTATCGCCCAGTTCATCGGGCCGGAGGTCAATATGATATACAGCTCCCCGGTTATTAATAATGAGTTCTGATTCTGCAATCCGGCTCATATAACTAGTTTAATATGATGTAAATAAACCTATTTCAAAAATATGCTTTATTTTCGCAGCGGGTTTAAAAAAGGTCCTGTGGCCGAGTGGCTAGGCAGAGCTCTGCAAAAGCTCCTACAGCGGTTCGAATCCGCTCGGGACCTCAAAAAAGGTTGTCAATCTGACAACCTTTTTTAATATTCAACATAAGCTGTACTCCATTTCGGAGTGTAATACATTCTGAGGGAATCCCTTATTCTGGCCGTATCAGCCGCAGTAGCAGGTACAAAAAAGTAAAGTTTAAATGTTACAGAGTCTGTGGTTTCCATCCGCACATCGGTGGGTAGGTTTTTTAATTTTTGGTAACGCTTTAAAGCCCTCACTTTTCCGGCCGTTTCGACAATAAATTTATAATTACCGACAGGAACAGAAACGGTATTAGTTGTAGCAGAAATGCTGTTTTCTTTCCGGATACCGGTAGTATCAGTGACCGAAGTAGTGAGAGGTTCTTTCTTTTCAGATGCCGTAGTAATGGAGTCAGTAGTTTCAGCACGGGAGTTGTTTTTATAAATGGTGTATCCTCCCCAGATTGCTACAAATATTCCGGCAAGTACAAGCAGCACAATAAGTGGTTTTTTCCATTGCATTCTTTCTTTACGGGGGCGTAGAATGTCAGAGTAATCGGTATAATCATCTTCCGTTTTATCAGAAACGACTCCGTGTTTTGGTGATGAGTACTCTTTTAATGCTTCAGGCGTCAGGGATCCGGGATTAAAGACAAATTGGCCAGCTTGGTTTTTCACCAGGCTTCCGATGCCGTCCAGCATAAACGGTTTTCCAATATTTAAAAATTGCTGACCCAACCATAGATGCGAATCCAGGTCTGCAGCAGCAAGTGCTTTAATTTTTCCTGTGGTTGACGAAATGAAATCAACTAATGATGTATTATCTTTTATTGCAGAATTGTTTTCAAAAGTGATTCCTTCTCCAAAATCTTTTTTGGCGTTTTTGTCATTTTCGGGATCAATGTTTACAGACGGATCAAGGAGAAAGGTGCCAATACCCGGCAAATCCAGTCTTTTATTGGCATAAAGATATTGGGCAAGTAAAAGTGCTAATTTCAAAGTTTTGGTTTTAAAGGATACAATATAAATATTTTATAGCATCAATGCAAGTGCTTTGAGGCGGGTTCTTTTAACTTTGTGTGAATTATGCTTACTAAAGACGAATCGGATTTTGTACGATACTGGGAACAAAACCGGCTGGTTAAAAAAAAGATACTTCACCAGCTTTATGTTGGACTTCCGCTAGCAGTGATCCTGGTGGTGGCTATTTTTGCCAACTTGTTTTCCGGGTGGTATAGCCGGGCGCAAATGGTGATGTTCAGGGAAAATTCTTCACTGGTAATCATTTTGTTGGTAGCCTCGCTGCTGATAGTGGTGTTTATTGTCATTTTTTCAGCTCGTCACAGGTGGGAAATGAATGAACAACGTTATCTTGAACTGACAGACAAAAAGGCAAAAAATATTTAGGCTTGTTGCAGCGAATAATAGTTTTATGGGGTCTTAATGCTGATTTTGTACCAATTAATGAATATGAAGAATAGCTTATTGATATTATCCGTACTCTCTGTATTATTTTTGAATAGCGGTTGCCTGAAAGACAATAGTTGTAATGCCAGATCTGTTGATAGTGAAAAGGGGGAGATAATCAGTTATGCGATAGCTAATGGTATTGTAGCAACAGAACATAGCAGCGGGCTGTATTATGAGGTAATAAGTGCCGGGACCGGCCCCGCACCCACATTGTCATCAACTGTATCTGTAAGGTACACAGGGAAACTGCTGAACGGAACTGTATTTGATTCGCAGACAGGAACCCCTGTTACTTTTCCTCTTGGCCAGGTAATTCCGGGATGGCAATTGGGATTGCCTTTGGTACAGGAAGGTGGAATTATCAAACTGATAATCCCTTCGGCGCTGGCTTATGGATGTACTGGTGTAGGTACTATACCGGGAAATTCTATATTATTTTTTGAAATTCAACTTGTCGATGTTCAATAATTGCTGAGCCTTTACTGCTTATGCTCTGCTTCCCCGTCCTGCTTGCAGCGACGGGGTTTTTTTTTACTGTATTTTTGATTCTAAATCATTCATTTTGTCATACGAAGCAATATCCGTTTTTGATATTTTTAAGATTGCAGTGGGGCCATCCAGTTCACACACATTGGGCCCATGGAAAGCTGCACAACGGTTCGTTCAGACTTTGCAGCAAAATGATACGCTGAAGGACATAATATCAGCAAGGGTATTATTATATGGTTCTTTGGCCAAAACGGGGAAAGGACATGGCACAAACGTCGCAGTTCAACTGGGGTTATGTGGTGATGACCCTGTAACCTTTGCCGTTGACCAGATAGGCCCTAAAATCAATGATATTGCCAGCATGAAGAAAATCGTTCTGATGGGCCTGCATGAAGTAGATTTTGACCCGCAGGAAGACATAGAATTCCTTATGTCTGAGACATTACCTTATCACCCCAACGCAGTTACATTCCTGGCCACCTTCAGAAATGGGAAATCAGTGGCTGAAACATATTATTCAGTGGGCGGTGGATTTGTGGTAAAAGAAGGAGAAGAGGCAGGTTCTGTGAAATCAGTTCAACTCCCTTTTCCAATAAATAGAGCTGACGATCTCCTGCATTGGTGTATCAAAACGGGTCTGGGTATTTCAGAAATTGTGATGGAGAATGAAAATACCTGGAGAAATGAGCAGGAAACTAAAAAGAATGCACTGAATATCTGGCGGGTGATGAAGGAGTGTATCTACCGGGGTTGCCATAGCCCGGGTGTACTGCCGGGTGGATTAAATGTAAAACGCCGGGGTGCTGAGTTAAATAAGAAACTGATATCTGGGAAAACCTATACAGAATATGATTCCTGGTTATTGGCTATTAAATCGGGTGGAAATGATTTTAAGTATACCCTTGACTGGGTAAGTTGCTTTGCTTTAGCAGTTAATGAAGAAAATGCTTCTTTTGGCCGTGTGGTAACGGCGCCAACCAACGGAGCGGCTGGTGTGATTCCGGCAGTATTACAATATTATATAGCTTTTTGTGAGGGAAACAGGGAAGAAAAAATCATACAGTTTTTACTTACTGCTGCCGAAATAGGGAGCATTTTTAAAAAGGGAGCTACACTTTCTGCAGCCATGGGCGGCTGCCAGGCAGAGATAGGTGTGTCTTCTGCAATGGCGGCTGCCGGGCTGACAGAATGTATGGGGGGTACTCAGAAACAGGTAATGATGGCTTCGGAGATTGCGATGGAGCATCATCTTGGGCTTACCTGCGATCCCATCGCAGGGCTGGTGCAGGTACCTTGCATTGAGCGAAATACAATGGGTGCCATTAAGGCAATTACAGCTTCGCAACTGGCTTTACAAAGCACTCCTGATTTTGCCAAAGTATCATTGGATGCAGTAATTAAAACCATGTGGGATACTGCTCTCGATATGAACCATAAGTACAAGGAGACAGCTGATGGCGGGTTGGCCGTAAATGTGCCACTGAGTTTACCGGAGTGCTAACAGCCGGGTTAGGGAAAATATAAAGTTACCCGGTAAAAAATAGTCAGAATTTTTTACTCTGTTATTGCTGCCATAAATCAAAGGATGTTGTAAATTTAATTCCCTTACAAAATCTGATTTGCCTCAACATTAAAAACTATTTGTCATGGCTACTAAAAAGAAAGCAAAAAAGAGAGTTGCCAAACCTGCTGCTAAAAGGAAAGCAATTGGCAAAAAGAAAATAGTGAAGAAGAAAACCGCACCGAAGAAAAAAGCAGTGAAATCAAAATCAAAAAGCAAACCTGTTTCCAGGAAAAAATCCGCCCCCAAAAAAGCGGCAAAGAAAAAAGCAACAAAAAAAATTGTAAAGAAGGTTGCTAAAAAAACGGCCAGAAAAAAAGCGGCGAAGAAAATAGTGAAGAAAAAACCGGTAGTAAAAAAACAAGTAGTTGCTAAAAAGAAAAGCCCGGTTAAAAAAGTAAAACCTGCCGCTTTAAAAGTTATTCCGCCTCCTCCGCCGGTTGTTGAAGCACCTGTGATAGTGGAAGAAGTAAAAGAAATATTTATTACTCCCGATGGCGAACTTGAGATAACGGAAACGGTGATGACCTTTGAGGATAAAAGCAGCGGTAGTGATGCAAATGGCTTCGGAGATGAAGGAGAGGCAAACGGGGAAAATGATAATGACGAAGATGAGGCTGTATAGAATAATTTTAGTAAGTAAAAGTAATAGCCGCCTTTGAGCGGCTATTTTTATGAAAAGAATGATTTAATTCAATTCTGCATTTACTTCTACCTTCTCAGTACTATAATTCTTTATCTCATTATATAAAGTATCCCTTTCTACCGGTTCTCTTTTAGCTTGTTTAATTAAGGTAACCAGTTCAGCGGTGGTCATAGAAGGATTCAGTTCTTCTGAGCCCGCCATGCTGTAAATTTTTGTAGTATCATCAATTGTTCCGTCAATATCATCCACACCAAAGGAAAGAGTGAGTTGTGCATTCTGCCTGCCCAGCATTGGCCAGTAGGCTTTCAAATGAGGGAAATTATCAAGGTAGATGCGGGCAATGGCATACATTTTCATGTCTTCAATATGAGTACTTTCTGGTACATTGCTCATATCGTTATCCTTATTCCTGAATTTTAAAGGAATAAAAGTGTTGAAACCTTTTGTCTTGTCCTGTAATTCTCTCAGCCGTCTCATGTGATCGATCCGGTGTTCATATTTTTCAATATGCCCGTACAGCATGGTGGCATTGGAATGTAATCCAAGTTTATGTGCTGTTTCATGAATATTCAGCCAGCCATCAGCATCTACTTTGTCTGCACATATTTTCTCCCTGATCTCGGGGTGAAATATTTCTGCACCACCACCGGGTATAGAATCAAGACCCGCTGCAATCAGAAACTTCAGTCCTTCTTCTGCACTTACTTTTGCTTTGCGGAACATATAATCGTATTCCACAGCAGTAAAGGCTTTAATATGCAATTCAGGTCGATGTGTTTTAATGGCTTTTAGCAAATCAGCAAAGAACTGCAGATCCATCTTTGGGTGTACACCTCCTACAATATGTACTTCAGTAATGGGTTTCCCGTCATATTTTTTCACCATGTGCAACATCTGGTCAATGCTGAGTTCCCAGCCTTCTTCCCGGTGGGCATACAGGCGGCTGTAAGAACAGAAATTGCAGCTGAATACACAAACATTGGTGGGCTCGATATGAAAATTTCGGTTAAAGAAAACTTTATTACCATGCAGCCTTTCTTTTATTTCATTGGCAAGCCGGCCCACGAATCCCAGGCTGGCTTTTTCAAAAAGCAATAAACAATCTTCGTCGGTGATGCGCTGCCCGGCTTTTGCTTTATCGGCTATTTGTTGCAAATCGGCAGAAATGCCCGTTGTGGTGATCATAGTAGTATTAATTACGAAGGCAAAGTTACAGAGTACAAAGTTGACAACTTTAAAAAATCCTTATCTTCATTTCACTTAATAGGGCTATATGAATTTAAAACTCAGGTTAACGGTTCTCAGCTTTTTACAATTTTTTGTATGGGGAGCCTGGCTTATTACTATTGCTACCTATTTTTTCTCCAATAATTTAGGTACTGGCAGGCAGTTTACCGACATCTTTTCCACTTTGGCAATATCATCACTCTTAATGCCCGCAATTACAGGCATAATAGCAGACAAATGGGTAAATGCGGAAAGGCTTTATGGAACCCTTCATATCTTATATGGGGTAGCATTACTTTACCTGACACAAGTGAAAGACCCTGATACGATGTATTATGTCGTTTTAGCTGCTATGCTATGCTACATGCCAACTATTTCCCTCTCGAACTCCATTTCTTATACCATCCTGAAAAGAAATAATTATGATGTGGTAAAGGTTTTTCCGCCAATAAGGGTTTGGGGGACCATCGGTTTTATCGTAGCCATGTGGACAACCAACCTTACAGGAAGCAAGGCAAATACAAACCAGTTTATCATTGGAGGTGTGGTTGCTATTTTATTAGGTATTTATTCTTTTACACTGCCCAAATGTCCGCCACAGAGATCTATTGCAAAGGGTGCATCCATTATTGAGCAGTTGGGGTTGAATGCTTTTAAACTTTTTTCCAAATACAAAATGGCCCTGTTCTTCATTTTTTCTATGTTCTTAGGGGCTGCACTACAGCTTACAAATATGTATGGCGATACTTTCCTGGATGATTTTAAAAAAGTACCTGAGTATGGGCCTGAATCTTTTGTAGTGAAGTACTCAACCATTATTATGTCTATCTCCCAGATATCGGAGACAGTCTTTATTCTTACCATTCCTTTTTTCCTGAAACGTTTTGGTATTAAGAAAGTGATGTTGTTTTCCATGCTGGCTTGGGTATTGCGTTTCGGATTGTTTGCTTATGGTAACCCTGCCGATGGACTATGGATGATCATTCTTTCCTGTATCGTGTATGGTATGGCATTCGATTTTTTTAATATCTCCGGTTCTTTATTTGTAGAAACTACTACGGATGCATCTATCCGTTCCAGTGCCCAGGGTTTGTTTATGATGATGACAAATGGAGTAGGAGCTTTCCTTGGCAGTAAGATAAGCGGTTATGTGATAGACAAGTATTTCACTGTGAACGGGGGAGACAAAAACTGGCAGGATATCTGGATCACTTTTGCGATCTATGCGTTGGTTGTGGCTGTGTTGTTTGCGGTATTATTTAAACATCGGCATGATCCAAAGACTATGGAAAATGTACAACACTAATTGTAGCAAGTCCATATATTAAGAAACCCCGTTCAATTGAACGGGGTTTCTTAATTAAAAGATATAGCTTATATATGTGCTTCGATCTTTCTTACAAAATTTGCTTTAGGCTGAGCACCTACTAATTTATCAACCACCTGCCCATTTTTGATGAACAGGATAGCAGGAATAGAAGTAATGCCATAGTTCATGGACACCTCAGGGTTATTGTCTACGTTCAGCTTGCCAATGTTTGCTTTACCATTATATTCTTTTGATAATTCTTCAATTACCGGGCCGATAGCACGGCAGGGACCACACCATTCTGCCCAGAAGTCAATTACGGTCAGTTTATCAGAAGCCAGTACATCCGACTGAAAATTTGAGTCTGTGAATTCTTTTGCCATTGTATGAATTTTATTTTTTGTTTTTAAAGGGATTGCAAATTTAAGTCCTCCATCTATAACATGCGATACTGGCACAAAGTTGTGTAAAACTTGTCACTTTGTGTAGTAACATCACTACAAACCTGCTAAAACGTCTCATCTTATTAAACTGTTAACACCTGCACTTCCAGCTCTGGTTTTTTCTCCAGGAACTGGATCATTTCCTCGTTCATTTCAAAGCCACTGTTCATTGTCACCAGGCTGATTTTCATCTTATTCTTCGGCTCAGATAAAGTGAATTTCAGGGTTGACTTGCCGGGGTTACTTTTCACATTTTTTTCAATAAAACTCACCATTTCAGCACTGATATCCTGCGGGTGAGCTTCAATGGTAAGCTGTTTTGTCATGTTACGTTTCATGGTTTCGGCTAGTGAAACACTCATTACTTTAAATTCAAATTCATCCTTATTGTACCGTTGTTTAAAATAGCCATGTATCAGCACCGTGCTGCCTTGCTGCAGGATTGGTGTAAGACGCATATAGTCTTCGCTGAATAAAGGGAATTCTGTTTTCCCGGAATAATCTTCGATCACAAAATTGCCATACTTGTTTCCGCTTCTGGCAATGCGGTGTTGTGCATCGGATACCAACCCTACAATGCGAAAAGGTCTGCCGGGGTTGGGCTGCATTTTTATTGCTTCTTTAAATTCATTGAAGTCAGCTAATGGGGTTACGCCATAATGCTTCATTTCGAATTTATAATTGTCAAGCGGATGGCCACTTAAAAAGATGCCTGCTACTTCTTTTTCTTTATCCAGTTGTACGATCAAAGGCCACGGTGCACAATCAGGTATTCTTGGAGGAGGGATCTCCATACTAATGGGTAGATCGCCAAACAAGGTATTAGTGGTAGTGGCATTCTGCGTTGCCATCACTTGTCCATATTTGATAACTTTTTCTAATCCATTGATGATCTCACCCTCCGGTACATTGAAATATTGAGCCCGGTGATGTTCAGGGAAACAATCAAAACCGCCTGCATAAGCAAGGCTTTCAAGTGTTTTTTTATTTACCGTTCGTTGATTGATACGTTTGATAAAATCAAAAATAGTAGTAAATGATCCGCCTTTCTTTCTTTCTTCAATAATGCTTTCTACGGCGGCTTCCCCTACACCTTTTAATCCTCCCAGTCCAAACCGTACTTCGCCTTTATCATTCACTGCAAAACCTTTTAGTGATTCATTGATGTCGGGGCCCAGCACCTTTAAGCCCATTCGCTTACATTCTTCCATGAAGAAGGTGATCTTTTCGATACTGCCTGCGTTATTCAGCACTGCTGACATATACTCCGCAGGGTAATGAGCTTTTAAATAAGCTGTTTGATAAGCGACATAGGCATAGCAGGTGGAGTGTGATTTATTAAATGCATATTGGGCAAAGGCTTCCCAGTCGGTCCATATCTTTTCCAGCTTTTCAGGAGGTAATAATTTTTCAGTAGCACCTGAAATGAACTGTGCTTTCATTTTATCCAGTACCGCTTTCTGTTTTTTACCCATTGCTTTACGCAATACGTCAGCATCGCCTTTACTGAAACCAGCTAACTTTTGCGCCAGCAACATCACCTGCTCCTGGTATACGGTAATGCCATAAGTTTCTTCCAGGTATTCGGCCATTTCAGGCAAATCGTATTGAATAGCCTCACGGCCATGTTTACGATCAATATAGTTAGGAATATATGCAATTGGCCCCGGACGATACAAGGCATTCATCGCAATGAGGTCGCCGAATTTATCAGGTTTTAATTCTCTCAGGTATTTCTGCATACCCGGACTCTCAAACTGGAAAGTACCAATGGTGGAGCCATGCTGGTATAACTCAAATGTTTTTTTATCGTCTAATGGTATCTTGTCAATATCAATCTCAACACCATGATTCTGTTTGATAAGCTGCAGGGCATTTTTAATAATGGTCAGTGTTTTCAATCCTAAGAAGTCCATTTTGATAATACCGGCGCTTTCGATATCATTCCCTTCTATCTGTGTTACCCATAAAGGAGAATCTTTGGCAGTAGCAACAGGAATAAGTTCCATTAAATCCTGCGGGGCAATGATTATTCCTGCCGCATGAATACCGGTATTACGTACCGATCCTTCCAGTCGTTCTGCCTCATGCAATACTTTTCCGGCAGGTGAATTGACCTGGTTATATATCTCCCTGAGTTTTTTTACATTTTCCAGGTCATCATTTCCTAGCCCATCTTTTTCTTCCAGTGATTTTTCTCCATCCTTTGCTTTCATGGGTGCATGTAACACCCGTTTGAGTTCAATTCCCGGACGTTCAGGAACCAGTTTGGCCAGTGCATTTGATTCCGGCAATGGTAAGTCCATAACCCTTGCCACATCTTTGATACTCATCTTGGCGGCCATGGTACCATAAGTGATGATCTGCGCTACCTGGTTCTTGCCATATTTTTCCACCACATAATCGATAACTTTTTGCCTGCCTTCATCATCAAAATCCGTATCGATATCGGGCATTGATTTACGGTCAGGATTAAGAAACCTTTCGAATAGTAAATTATATTTTATCGGATCAATGTTGGTGATGCCAATACAATAAGCTACTACGGATCCGGCAGCAGAACCACGTCCCGGCCCGATAAATACTCCTTTATCCCTTCCGGCCCTGATAAAATCACTAACGATCAGGAAGTACCCGGCAAATCCCATCATTTTAATGGTGAACAGTTCAAACTCAATCCTTTCTTTTATTTCATCAGTAAGCTCATGATAGCGTTTTTCAGCTCCTTCATACGTAAGATGCTTCAGGTATTCCCATTGGTTCTGCGATTCTGCTGATACTTTGTATTTCCCTATCGTTTCTTCTTTTGTGTGAACCTGGAATCTTTTTTCTATCGGGAAGTTCGGCAGCAATATGTCACGGGTTAAACTCAGCAGCTCAACTTTATCAACTATTTCATTTGTGTTGTCTATTGCTTCCGGAAGGTCATGAAAGACCTTACTCATTTCTTCAGTTGTCTTGAAATAGAACTGATCATTCGGGAAAGCAAATCGCTTATCCTTCACATGGACATCATCATCAGCAAAATCTCTGAGGGCAGGAGTAGCCTGTTTTTCACCAGTATTGATACACAGTAAAATATCGTGGGCATTAAAATCATCCTGCTCTACATAATGTGAGTCATTGCTGGCGATGATCTTCACATTATATTTCTTTGCAAATTTTATCAATACCTGGTTTACCTTATCCTGTTCAGCCATGCCATGACGCTGCAACTCCACATAATAATCTTCCTGGAAAACATTCAGCCACCATTTGAATTCATTTTCTCCTTCTTCTTCCCCTTTTCGTAAGATAGCCTGCGGCACAGATGCGCCAAGGCAGCAGGTAGTGGCGATCAATCCTTCATGGTGTTTCAGGATGAGTTCTTTATCAATACGGGGGTATTTGCTATACATACCCTCTATAAAACCAAGTGAAGTAAGTTTTACAAGATTCCTGTACCCCTGTTCATTTTTTGCCAGTAGTATCTGGTGATTTCTTTTGTCTTTTTGGTCTTTGGTAAAAGTTTTCTGATGTCTTGTTTCTGTTATGTAAAATTCACAACCCACTACGGGTTTCACTTTTATTTTTCCATTTTCATCCTTATGCTTGTATGCTTCGGCTACAAATTCAAACACACCAAACATATTGCCGTGATCGCTGATGGCTAATGCTGGCATGCCATCTTTTATAGCCTTTTTATAAAGATTCTGGATAGAAGCGGCGCCATCTAATAATGAGAATTGTGTATGTACGTGGAGATGAGAGAATTTCATATTAAAGTCGGCAAGTCAGTAAGTCGGCAAGTCAGTAAGTTGTGAAGATATTTCAACCATAGGGTATATCTTTCCGACTTTCTGTCTTTTCGTCTTCCGGACTTTATTATTTCTTTTTAAAACTATAAATATTTATCAGGCCGTTACTATAGCTGCACACCCATGCTTCGAGTGTATTATCATTCTCAAAAATATCAACACCTACCGGGTGGCCGGCACAGGGCAAAGATGACACTTTCTCAAAGTTATCAGCATTGATTTTGTACACATCCACATAATCACTGGTATAACAGGTTACAAAAATGAACTTGTGATTTTTTGATAATACGATGGTCCTGGGTTGTGCATGCGTCTTTGCAGTAAATAATTGTTTGCCTGTAGCCGCATTCAGACAGGCAATGGTGCCCAAACTATTGTAAGAAACAAATAAATGCCCGCTGGTATCCATTACGATATGCCGGGGGCTGCTCCAGACATTCAATATGGTATCACTTTTCCATGTTTCGTTATTGATTACGGCCAGGCTGGAACCTCCCATGATGGCTACAAAGGATTTTTTGTTTTTATCATCCACTGCAATGCCCCTGGGAATAGCCGATACGGGCACTTCGCTGATCACTTTTCCATATGGAGAGGTTGTTTCATCCATTTCAAGTACACTTACATTACGGGAGTGCCAGTTGCTGACCAGCAAATATTTACTGTCAGCTGTTCTCGAGATCACTTTGGGTGTTTTACCTGTTTCAATCAGCGGCACACTGAAGGAGTCTTTCTTATTGCTGCCCGGATAGATCACAGTAACTGGTTTTATTTTCTGTGATTGGGTTGCTTTCGCATTATTTTTTGAAAAATCATCTACCCAGATTGGTACTATGCCATCTGCATTATGCAGGGATACCCATAAGATCTTATCATCATGACTAAAACATGCTTCCACTGGCTTTTCCTGGAAAGAAGCAATGGGGCGGCTTTTATTATAATCCCAGCCAGTCCCTCGGGTGGGTTTGAATTTAAATTCCCGGGTAATTTTTCGGGTAGATTGATCAAATTCGTATACACTCATTCCTTCAAGGTTCATGGCATATAATTTTGATCCGGATGAATTAAATAGAACAGATTTGGTCCCCGATGCTGCTTTCATCATTTCTTTTTTTTCATATTCAAGTTTCGAATAAGGTTTGGGAGAAGCTGGTATAGCAGGGAGAATTGTATCCTGTTTAATTATTACAGGTACAGATAACCGGGGTGCTTTTGTACTGGCTGGCGCATTTTCGCAGCCGCAGGCCAGAAGCAGAAAACTGAAAAAGGAGAATAGTGCTTGCATGGTGTAATAGTTACTTCAATAATACTCAAATATTTGAATCCGGCAATCGGCATGATTTTGCTCAAAAAGCAAAAGGTCGCATATGTTTAAGTTATTTATTTACAGAGGTTTAAGTTGCTGACAATTTTTATCAGCCAAATTCGTTTAAGGAATGCCTTTATTTTAGGGTAATAACTTATATTTTTGCAAGCCTTCCTTCGGGTAGGTTGTTCGAATTGTATTAAAGTTTTAACCACCTATGAAGCCAATATTATCAGAAAACCTAATGGTTAAGCATTTATTACCAGTAATATCATTCATTTTTTTACTCAGCAGTTGTACTGCTTTAAAGCAGTTGAACTTCACCAGCAATAAGCAGGTTTCTTCTGTTGCAGAACCGGCACCGTCTGTACCTGTAAAAGCAAAATTTATAGAAACTATTTCTGTTACTCCCCAAATTGAGACCAAACAGCAAGATATGCCGGATATATGGGAGCCACAGGCACCTCCGGCACGGGACATTTGGGAAACTAACACCAGGCAGGGGGTAAATATTCAACAGGAAGTTGTAAAAGAACAATCAAAAACGCCGGTTAATTTATTTGCTAATCGCATCCCGGCAATTGAAAGTGCTAATTCTGTTCAGCTAAAATATTCCTTGTTACTGGATACAGAAGTTGAATCTCTGCCAAGCAAATCATTACTTGAAAGTGTGGATGAATGGTATGGAGTGAGATACCGCACCGGGGGTAATACCAAGAAAGGGGTGGATTGTTCTGGTTTTACGGTGGCGGTATATGCGGCTGTGTATGGAATGATGCTTCCGAGAATTTCCCGTGATCAATACCGCATCAGCCGGAAAATTTCCACTACTGAATTAAAGGAAGGAGACCTGGTTTTCTTTAATACCAATGGCAGAGGAGTTTCTCATGTTGGTGTTTATCTCGGTAACAACAAATTTATTCATGCTTCTGTGTCAAGAGGAGTTATGGTAAATGATCTTTTTGAGTCCTATTATTTGAGACGCTTTGTTGGAGCTGGCCGTATTGACGATAAACAGGCAATAGCCAGTAATTGACCATCTATTTTTTTATCCCTAATCTTTTCTGAAAATTCTGCAATACCGGATGCATATCGGGAGACAGTTGCAGGTAGAAAGTTCCCGTACTGTATAAAGCGATAAAGACAATACTTCTTACAAACATTCCCGGGATGCCAGTCATATTTTGAAAAAGGAAATAACAGGCGCAATAACACATGGCGGCAAGCAATAATGTATATACTGATTGTACAGAGAAAGGAAATAACCTGAATTTTTTCCATAGAAAAATTATCCTGATCAGGTTATAAATACTCATTGATACTAATGTGGCAAATGCGGGTCCTATGATTCCGTACTGTTTTGTGAGCAGGTACGTAAGTGGTAACATGATAATCAAAAGCACAACTCCGCTGATCAGTTCAAATTTCCAATAAGTGGATGTAACGATGATCTGGGCATTTACACCTGTTCCCATATCGATAATCACAGTTATTCCTAACACAAAGAAAACCCAGGCTGCATCGAGGTAGACTGGTTTTAATCCGAAAGTTGTAACTCCATCTCTGAAATTCAGCCAGATGAGAAGGAAAATGCCGCAGGCAAAAAGCAATTGGTTGATAGAGGATCGTTGATATACTTTTTGCAGCAATTCCATATTTTTTTCTTTCCAGGCTCTTGATAAATAGGGCATGGCGGCAGAAACAATACCCCGCTGTGGCGCCTGGATGATACTGGTTACTATTGTAGCCAATGCAAATACCCCCGCTTTATCAAGTCCGTCATCCAGTACTGATGCAATGACAAAAGAATCAAAAACTTTTGAAAGCGTTTGGATCAGCATGGCACCGTAAAAGAAGGAACAAAACAGAATAATCTTTTTTAGAAACCGCCTGCTCACTTTGCTGACAGTAAAACTCAGGTGTATTTTTTTTGTGATGAAAAGATAAATGAGAAGCCCGGCTGCAATGCCGGGATAAGTGAAAGCGAAAAGTTTGATGAACAAATCAAAATCGCTGATAATGCGCAGCAGGAAAAGAACGATCAGTACTGTGGTAAATAATCTCCATTGTACTTCCCGGAAGTAGTTGGTGACTACCGGTTTGCCAATGCTCCAGGTGTAGGCTTCAAGTATTGAATAGATGGTAAGCCCAAGCCCTAATGGGAATATCCAATAATAGTAAACCACCAGCAACGGTGAATTGGTACCATATTTTTGCAGTACGAGATCTTTCAGCAGCCATCCTGCAATCATCACCACTGCAAAGCCAACAACTCCGGTAAGTAATGCCCATGACAGCATATCATTTTTTCGGTCAGGCAGGTGGTCTTTATAATAAGGATAGAACTTGTATATGTAGGAAGGCATTGCCAGATTGGAAAAACTGCTCATCATTGTTGCGATTGCAATAAATACCGTCGTCAATCCATATTGAGCTTCCGTAAAAAGGTTCTGCTTGGTAAAAAAATACACATTGATTAGCCCGATAGCAAAGCCAACATATATAACAAGGGATGAAATAATGCTTTGCCGGCGGATATTACTCATTTGGTAAAGGTAATGGTCAATAGCGAATGGTCAAAAGTGAACACAGGCAGAAAAAATTACTGAGCAGTTTTTGTAGTAATATAAAAATTTTTGTTCAGGCTGTTTATTTCATAATTCAATGGTAGTTCAGCTTCTGTCCATTCTGTAGTTGGAAAAATCCAGAAAAATTTTCCGGTTCCGATAGACAGAGGCATATCAAATCCTTCCACACAGTTTGCCCAGCGGCAGCTTAATCTGCGACCATCCAGTTTGTATTCCAGTTCAGGTATTTTTGTTGTTCTGAGGTACTGGTCAAATATCTTAGAAAGGTCTTTTCCCGAATGTCTGGAAAAATATTCTTCCACCTGTTTAGAATCAATTGTTTTGTGGTAGAAATCCTTGTTCAGCCCTCTCATTATTTTTCGAAAAACAGTATCATCATTAATTACCTGGCGTAGGGTATGCAACAGGCTTGCGCCTTTATTGTACATATCACCGCTGCCTTCCTTATTTACACCATATGGCCCAATGAGTGGCTTGTCATTATTTATTTTTTGCCTTATGCCCTGCAGGTATTCATCAGCCGCCTGTTTGCCATAGTGATATTCGGTAAACAGCACTTCTGAATACATCGTAAAGCCTTCATGTACCCACATATCAGCAATATCATTAGTGGTGATATTATTGGCAAACCATTCATGTCCGCTTTCATGTATTATAATGTAATCCCATTTTTTGCCCCAGCCACTGCCGGAAAGATCCATGCCCAAATAGCCATCGAGATAATAATTACCATAAGCAATGGCGCTCTGATGCTCCATTCCCAGGTGTGATGATTCAACAAGTTTATAACCATCTTCATAAAACGGGTATGGGCCAAACCAGAATTCAAAGGCTCCGAGCATTCTTTTTACATCCCGGCCAAATTGTTTCCTGGATTTTTCAAGATTATAGTCCAGTACCCAGTAGTCAAGATAAAGTGAATCTTTTTCTCCTTTGTATACCTGCTGCCAGTTCACATATTTGCCGATGTATGGAACAAGATTATAGCTGTTGATAGGGTTCTTAACCATCCAACTGTATACTTTTTTTTGACCTGATTTTTCAACTGCTGGAGGTATTAATACACCATTTGCTATTGCTATCAGGGTATCGGGTACTTCTACCGAAATAACAGCACCTTCGTCAGGTTCATCACTTTGGTGATCTTTGCAGGGATACCACACACTGGCTCCAAGACCTTGGCAGGCAACGGTCATCCATGGGCGGCCTTTTGCATCTTTTCCCCATAGCCAGCCACCATCCCATGGGGGCCTTACCGCTTCACGGGGTTTGCCATGAAAATAAACAAGTATTGATTCGTAATTTTTTTTGCCTGTTTTGTTAACTGGGAACTCATTTTCACCGAAGGTTACCCAATACACATTGCCTTCTCGAATAAATTTTGCTTCATTTTTTAATGCCGGGCCGTATAGAATTTTATCTATTTCCATAGGGCTTTGCAGATCCAGTTGCAACGTTTTATTTTTTCCGGCCTTTACTACATTGAAGGTTATTTGATTGGTACCTGTAATTTCTTTATTTGCGTAGTCAACACTGAAAGAGAGATTATAATACATAACATCCCACCAATCTCTGCCCGGGCCAATACTTCCTCTTAAAGTGTCCTGACGGGTAAATTTTTTTTTATTGTTTAATGGCTGTGCACAACTATACAGGGCAGGGAATAATGCGGAGATAAGTATAAGCCGGATAAATAAACTGTTCATCCTAATTTGTTTGAGTGGTTGTTAGAGATACTTTGCTAATTTAGACCGCTTGTAGTAAAATCATGAACCGTTTAACAAAATATTTCCCCTTTTTTGCCATTTCATTTTTTCTGCTAGCTTCTTGTTATAATAAGCAGGAGCATGAGGGTAATATATTCCGTTATAATGAGTTTTCCGGCATTCCCACCTTAGACCCGGCTTTTGCCAAAAGCCAGGCTACCATGTGGCCGGCCCACCAACTTTTCAATACACTGGTCGAAATTGATGACAGCTTGCATATTGTTCCATCTTTGGCCAAAAGTTGGGACATATCAGCAGACCGCCGCGTCTATACTTTTCATATCCGGACAGATGTCTTTTTTCATGATGATGCTGCATTTGAGAATGGAAAGGGGAGAAGAATGAAGGCATCTGATATAGCGTACAGCCTTTTCAGGATTCTTGATAAGAAAGTGGCAAGTCCCGGCTCCTGGATATTCAACAGAAAGATAGATTCAATTCTGCCTTTCAAGGCTATCGATGATTCAACTTTTCAACTAAAGCTTCTTCGTCCTTACAATCCGATCCTTGGAATTTTATCCATGCAATACTGTTCTGTACTGGCAAAAGAGGCTGTCGAAAAATATGGAACAGATTTTCGGCGTCATCCGGTAGGAACTGGTCCGTTCCGTTTTGTGGCATGGGAAGAAGGGCAGGCTTTGGTGTTAAAGAAAAACGAACATTATTTTGAGAAAGACAGTCTTGGCAAAAGGCTGCCATACCTGGATGGCATCAAGGTTTCTTTTTATGACAGTAAGGCAACAGAATTTTTGCTATTCCGTCAAAAGGAACTTGACTTTATTAATGATATAGAAGCTTCTTTTAAAGATGAAGTACTGACCAAAAATGGAACACTCAGAAAAGAATGGAATGCAAAGATTGAATTACAGGTAAGCCCTTATCTCAATATTGAATACCTGGGGATATTGATGGATTCATTAAATGACCTGGTTAAGAATTCTCCTATAAGGTTGAGAAAGATCAGGCAGGCAATTAATTATGGGTTCGATAGGAGGAAAATGATACTATACCTGCGTAATTCATTAGGTACGCCGGCTGAATCAGGATTTGTACCTATGGGTCTTCCTTCTTTCGATTCATCAATAGTAAAGGGTTACAACTATGACCCCGCTAAGACAAAGCAATTGTTATCGGAAGCCGGTTTTCCTGGTGGTAAGACATTACCGGTAATTAAATTAATGACCATTGCTATTTATGCAGATATGGCCAATTTTATTGCCAAACAATTGGAAGAGTCAGGAATTCCCGTGCAGGTGGAAGTAGTGCAGAAATCCTTGTTACTGGATATGACCTCAAATTCCAGGGCTGTATTCTTTCGTGGTAGCTGGATAGCCGATTATCCTGATGCAGAAAACTATCTTTCTGTTTTTTACTCAAAAAACCCGGCACCTCCAAACTATACCCGCTATTATAATCCTTTATTTGATGTATTATTTGAAAAGGCAATAGCCGAAACAAATGATTCATTGCGCTACCAATTATACCGGCAAGCCGATCAATTGATGATAAATGACGCCCCAGTTGTGCCGCTCTGGTACGACAAAGCTGTAAGATTAGTGCAACCCAATATAAAAGGATTCAATGCAAATGCACTTAATTTATTAGAACTCAAAAAAACTTTTAAGAATTAAGCTGGTGATTGTCAGATGATCAGGGGAAATACTCGTATAAATACTATGCAAATAAGCATAGGAATTATACGTCACCTATTGCATAATTCCGAAACACATTTTACTTTTGACTCATCAGAAAACTACCAGTAATATTTCAGTAGTAGTTTAGTAAATATCACAAAACAATCCGGGAAAGTTACCGGAAACCATTTTCGACCTTATCCAATTTTCTCTGAGAGACCGACTTGATTTCAACCCTTGATAAAACTAAAAACCGTCTTTATGAAAACGAATCGTGTCGTCTCATGTCTGTGTGCATTCTTTTTTGTTATCGTAGCATCTCCTAAAAAAGCAATTTCACAAGACCCTCCTATTTACAAGTTTGACAATTCGGCCTTAGAATCAGGTACTGCAAATACTACCGGTGCTGTTTACAGGTTTACAGGGGCGTATACCGGTGTTGATGCACTTGTAACAATTTCCGGAATGTCAAGCGGGATTACTTTAAAGAATATCGACAGAATCGCAGACGGGTATCTGGAGGCATTTCAGCCGGAATACAGAATTTCAGGAAACACCAATGCTTATATTGACTTTACAATCAACTTTGTCAATGCTGGCACAAATACATTAGTCAGCCAGCCAATTGTGGCTGCCACCGGATTGGATATTGATGGCAGTGCGAAGGACGGAGGTAACCTGTATGAGTATAACAGGATTGATATGGGTGGCGGTACATCTGAATATAATTCGTATAACAGCCAGATAATAATTTCACAAGCAGGTACAGCATTCACCGGTACAAATACAACGGGAATATTATTTGGCGCTCTTGTAGATACCAGTGCAAAGGAAGTGATGTTTTCGGTTACTTCAACAAGTGTTTCATCAATGACTTTCAGGGTAGGATCAGATAACCAGACGAACAGTACGAGTACACGGTATGCAAGTTTGTATTTTAAGAAATTTACTTATCAGCACTTCCCGCTGGCTATTTCAGGGTTGTTATCCTTTGATGGTTCAATGGATAATAATAAAGTAACCCTTAATTGGGAACTCGCCGCTGAAAAGTACAGTAAAGTAGCCCTGGAGAAAAGTAATACGGCGGCAAACTTTACAAAAGTTACAGAGTTTATAACAGAAACTGGGGAAGGTAAATCTGATAAATACAAATATACGGATGCCGATCTTTCAGGAAACATAGTTTTCTACCGGTTAAAAGCTACAGATGAAACGGGTAAGGTTGAGTATAGTAGTATTCTGTCATTCAAATTAAATAGTATAACAAAGAATGAATTAAAGATATTCCCGACTGTTATTCAGTCTTCAGCAACTATCAATATCGATATGGCAGAAAAGACAAATGGCCTTTTACTGATTACTGATTATTCAGGAAGACCGGTAAGACAACAACCGATAACACTGCAATCAGGAAGAAATAGTATTACCATTGACGGATTTGAAAAGTATTCAAGCGGAAATTATATTGTAGCAGTAAGAACCAATTCAGCTTTATACTCAACAAAAATGATTATTCAATAAATTTTCAGGCCATCTTCCCCCAGGGGGCGGAAACTTTCCGCCCTTCTTTTTTGTATACTATTCTGCTATTGAGCATTATTGCTGATTAGTTTATCTTTAAATACTTTTCTGAATTTCTCCAGCTTTGGCTGTATAACAATTTTGCAATATGGATTAGTATTACCATTCAGTTCATTATACTGCTGATGATAATCTTCTGCAGGATAAAATTTACTAAAGGCGGTGATCTCTGTTACAATAGGCTTATTAAATGCCCCGCTTTTGTCCAGTTCAGCCATATACTTTTCAGCTTTTGTTTTCTGTTCTTCAGTATGATAAAAAATTGCACTGCGATATTGCGTGCCAATATCCGCTCCCTGCCTGTTCAGCGTAGTGGGGTCATGCGTCTGCCAGAAGACTTCCAGTAGTTCATCAAAAGTTATCTTGGTTGTATCGTAGGTAATCTGTAAGCATTCTGCATGGCCCGTTTCACCCGTACAAACTTCCTTATAGGTGGGATTTTCGGTTTGTCCGCCTGTAAAACCCGACACAGCGCTGATAACACCATTCAGTTCTTCAAAAATGGCTTCAGTACACCAGAAGCATCCATTGGCAAAAGTGGCAACAGCCGTTTTTGGCAGAGAAGTAATTGTTGTAGTCATTTTAGTACTTTCTTTTTTAACAATAATATTGGAAGGTGATTTCTGGGCACAAGACAAAAGGGTGATGAGCCCCATTGTTGTGGCAATGAACAATGTTTTCATTCTTTCTTTATTTGGAATCATTCTATAAATTTCGGATAAATAGTTTTTGTAAAGAGCTTAACCTGAATGTTATGATTATTAACAAATCAACTTACGAAGTGTTTTATAAAGAGGTTTTATTCGGGGAGGTATTATGCTTTTTTTAACCTGCAAACAGGTTTATTTTGAAAGAGAAAAATGGAATTACTTTAAGATGGGATTACAGGCAAAGAAAAAAAGGTAATAAAAAAAAGGCTGTCCCGGTCTTTCGGACAGCCTTTTTTTATCAGGAACATATTTTATTTAGCCTCAAGGGCATTATTAATTAGGAAGACCAGGTTTCCCCGGTGTGCCTTTGTTTCTTCGTTTGTAGAAACGGCCGCAGCCAATTGTGCTTTTAATTTTTTTAATGTATTCAATGCGCCGGATCTTGCTACTTCATCATATCCCATTGTTTTTGGATCCAGGATATATGCCGCCTGTTTTACAAAAGCGGTTTGCAGGTATTGGCGGTACACATTTACATTGCTTTTCATGTCGGCATCAAAACTGGCTTTCAGCAAGTCATTCATAACATCAGCAACGCTGTATTGATTGCCATATAGACGGCTGTTGGTAATTCGCTGTAAAGTAGCAGGGTGAAGTATATGAGCAACAGCCGCCCCCTGGTTATTAAGTATTACCCCAGTGATTCTGTAATCATCACCAGTTCCGTTCTGATTAAACCCGCGGCGCTGTGGCTGAAGGTAAGGGAACACCTGTGCGTCAGCATCAAATGCATTGGGCGCCAGCACATATTTATTCAATACTTCCATTGCCTTTTTTTGTATCGCTAAAGGAACGGGTGTATAAGGTTTGTTGCCTGAGTTTTGATCGGGTGTGCTGCGATCAATATAGATGCCGCCGATATAGCGGCTTACTGCTGCAATCATACTGTTCCTTTGTCCTTGCAGTGATCCGTATCTTGAACGCAGTTCGGCATAACTCTGGTTAGGTTTACTGTATTTCTGCACTAACTTTCCCATTACTGTGTTCACCAGTCTGAACCTGTCTTCTGCATAGGCTATGGCATCATTGCTCAGGTCATTTACATTCACTCTTGGATCCATTGCTTTACCAGGAGCCCTCATATCATCACCATCATTGCCAAAAGCAAGCTTGGGATCAGTACTGCGGCTTATAATTTTTTTCAGGCCTGCTTCTTCTTCATTCTCGCCGAAAGGGCTGTAGCCGTATTCAATCGCCCAGATGTCATAAGGGCCAACAACCGTTGTATAATAATCGCCTTGTTTATTTTTATCGGAGGCAATATTGATAGCCGGGTAATCCATTACGGAACCGATAAGGCCGGTTTTCCTGGTGATATCTTTGTTGTGAACTTCAGCCGGAGAAAGCATCTGGCTTGATTTCATATTATGATTCAGGCCCAGTGTATGCCCCATTTCATGCATAACGAGATATAGCAGGAATTGTTTGTGCATTTCTTTGATTTCAGCAGGACCGGCATTCATAGCATCCGCCACTGTCATTCCCGTTGTTAACTGCGCTTTTAATTCCTGTGCCATAATGCAGGTTGCATAATGGTTATGGTCCATCCCCGGAATGCCGAATACAGGAGTAGCATTAGCATTTGATGGCCCGCTGAATAATTCATCAATGATCGGGGTTGAACTTCCGCTAAACCATTCGATAGTGATGTCTGCTCCCAATATCTGCCCTGTTTTTGGATTAACGAAACTTGGGCCAATGGCTCCATAGTTAGGTTGTGCAGAAGATACCCAGCGAATAACATTATAACGAATATCTGCCGGGTCCCAATCAGCATTATCCGGCATTATTTTCATTTGTACAGCATTTTTAAAACCAGCTTTTTCAAATGCAGTATTCCATTTAAGTCCTGCTTCAACAATAATGTCACGATATTCCAGCGGAGTAGTATTTTCTACCCAGTAAACGATAGGCTGTACCGGTTCACTTATGGGGGCATTCGGATCTTTTTTTTCCAGGTTCCATCGGTTTATCTTGTCTTTGTAAGGTACAGCGCTGATACTTGTCTGGTCAGTTACCTGCTGCATAAAATAACCTACTCTTGGATCATCCCTTCGGGGTCTGAAGTTATTGGATGGCATTTCAATCAGGCTATGCTGCATTTTTACCCTTACATACCTGGGGTCGGTAATATCCGGCCCTCCTGAAACTGCTGCACCGGGATTGTCATATGCTAAATCTACCACCACATCTGTATTGTCAGGAAAGGAACGGATAGTGCTGTATTTGGATTTTGCAGGATTTAGCCCGCCAAGTGTAAAGGACATACCCATTGATATTCCCGGAGTACTGGCAGGTTTTACGGGATCCATCTTTTCACTGATAAAAAAACCGTCAGCGGCAATCAGGTAGCCGGCAGAATCTTCACCAACATATTTTTCAGACAGAAATACGGCTTCAGGTTTGTCAACATCTTTTGTTTTACTCACGGGGTTTTTCTCGTCGTAATAAAAAGAGGTATTTATCCGTGAAAATTCCAGTTTGTCGTATGCCTTCTGCACTTTGAAAGCAAAAGTGGCCCGGTGCATACTCTGATTCAGGAAAAATTGAGTAGGCCCGCTGATGGAAAAACTCTGGTAAATATAATCCTTGCCTAACTGGCTTTTCTTTATATACAGTTGCACACCGCCGGTAACAGTATCCTGGTACAAAGTAAATAGCCCGTCAATCTTTTTTGAGCTTTTTATTTTGTCGGTTATTCCGGCAGGTTTTTTTGCCTTTGAAGTATCCATGGGGGTAGTTGCCGGAGTAGCCGGAACTGTGGGTTTGTTTTGTGCTGCAGCTGTCAGCATAATTATTGATGATAGCAGGGCAAGCAGAGATTTTGACTTCATATCGGGTTTGTTTTTGAATAAGATTAATTATCGTACAAGTTAAAGGTTCTAATATTTTAGAAAGGTAAGGAATTGTATGAATGGGATAAAAGAAAGGATAAGAGCCGGGATGCCGGGATAAAAACAGGGCTTGTTCCTGATAGGAGAAGGTAATGCAGTGCGGATAGCTGAAGTATGTATTAATATCCGAAATTCGCAACCACAGAATATTTAAATAGGTTTTGATGAAGCTTTTCCCCGAATCGGCATACATACAGTTTGAGTTTAACAAAATAAAAGATTTACTGGCAAATTATTGCCAGACAGAGCATGCCAGGACGAAGGCGCAGCAACTCAGGATACATACCCGCAAAGAGTTTATTGATATAGGACTAAAACAGAGCCATGAATACCGGCAGTTGATTGCTAACAGTATCTATTTTCCGAACGATTATGTTCTGAATCTTGCAAAGGAGTTAAAACTTTTGTCAATTCCCGGCGCCGTTCTTCCCGGCGAACAGTTGATGTTTATCCGGAAACTGGCTGAAAGTATTGAAAAGATCTTCCGTTGGTTCGATAATGAAAGAAGGATTGCTTACAGCGGACTGGTTAAGGTGATTGACGGCACCTATTATGAGAAAGTGATAATAGAGATGATTGATGAAGTGCTGGATGAGTACGGGCAGGTAAAAGATAATGCATCCGGCGAACTCAAAGATATACGATTGAACTTGTACAGGAAAAGAAATGAATTGAGAAAGGCTTTTGAAAAAATAATTGTCAGACTGAACAAGCAGGGTTATCTGGCGGATATAGAGGAAAGCTTTATGAATGGAAGAAGGGTAGTGGCTGTCTTTGCGGAGCAAAAAAGGACGGTGAAAGGTATACTGCACGGAGAAAGTGATAGCCGGAAAACAGCTTTTGTAGAACCAGAAGAAACCATTGACATGAATAACCAGGTACATGAACTGGAAAACGATGAGAGAAAGGAGGTGTACCGTATTTTAAGAGAGCTTACCGGCAGACTTTCAGTCTATGCTCCATTGCTTACTGGGTATCACCAAGTGGTGGGGGAATATGATTTCATCCGGGCTAAAGCAAAACTTGCCGGGGATGTAAAAGGGGAATATCCTACCGTTACAGATAAGGCCGCCATACATTTGACGGAGGCTTATCATCCCTTGTTATTCCTGTATAATCAGCGACTCAATAAACCAACGGTTCCGGTCTCTATTACACTTGATGAAACAAAAAGAATACTTGTTATCAGCGGCCCGAATGCAGGTGGTAAAACGGTGACATTAAAAACAATCGGGCTTCTGCAGATGATGGTACAGAGTGGTTTACTGGTGCCTGTACATCCGTCATCACAGTTTGGCATATTCAAACAGCTGATGATCCATATCGGGGATACACAGAGTATAGAGTTTGAACTTAGCACATATAGCAGCCATCTGTTGCATATGAAATATTTTATTGAAAATGCCAATGGCAGAACCCTGTTCTTTATTGATGAATTAGGCAGCGGCAGTGACCCGAATCTCGGAGGGGCTTTTGCTGAAGTTATTTTGCAGGAATTGGTAAAGAAACATGCAATGGGAGTAGTAACGACGCATTATCTTAATCTGAAAGTAATGGCCGGCAAAACGCCGGGTATAATAAACGGAGCCATGGCTTTCGACGAAAAACATCTGCAGCCGTTGTATAAACTGGTGACAGGTAAACCGGGCAGTTCTTATACCTTTTCTATTGCTGAACGTATCGGACTTGATAAAAACCTTATCAACCGGGCAAGGCAATTGGTGGACGAAGACCAATACCGGCTGGATAAACTTTTGAACCGTACAGAGCAGGATCTGCAGGCAATACAGAAGAAAGAAAAAAACCTTAACCAGGCATTGAAGGAAAATGAAAAACTTGGAAAAGAAATGCAGCAGGTGATTGATAAGGAAAAGCATCGTCAGCAGCTTGAGCTTTTAAAAGAGCAAAACCGTGTCTCTGAGCAAAAGTTTACATACCTCAGGGATATGGAAAGAAAACTAAAGCAAATACTCTCGGGCTGGCGCCAGGAGGAAAACAAGAATAAAGTAATTAAACAGATAGAAGCGTTATTGTTTACAAAAGATGAGAAAAAGGCCGTGAGCAGGTTGCAGAAAAAATTAGATTCAAGATTCAATGAGATAGGTGGTGAAATTAAAGTGGGAAATAAAGTGAAGATGAAAAAAAACCACCAGGTGGGAGAAGTAATGGAACTGAGAGGGAAAAGGGCTCTGGTAAAAATCGGTTTCTTGTCAATGCAGGTGGAAATCAAAGACCTTGTTGTGGTAGAGGAGAAAATTGCAGGGGAAAAATAGAAAAGCGAAGCCTTACGGGGCTTCGCGGTGTATTTAATGAGTATATAAGTCAGCTGTGAATGTAAGAATGTAACTGGTTAATAGTTTCTTTTTGTGCCAGGATAGTTTCTTTTACCACATCGCTCATGGAAATGATCCCAACCATCTTGTTGTTTTCAAAAACCGGCATGTAACGGATATTAAGCCCGGACATCAGTTCCATACAATGCTCAATTTTATCAGATGGATTAATACGGGGAAGATCTGTTGACATAATTTCTGAAACATTTGTTTCTGAAGAGTACTTCCCTTTCAGAATTACCTTCCGGGAATAATCCCTTTCGGTTACTATCCCAAGGTAATTGTCACCTTCCATTACCACCAAAGAGCCAATATTTTTCTCAGCCATTATTCGTAAGGCCTCAATAACCTGGGTGTCGGGTGAAACTGTAACCGGCATGAAATTTTTACGGTTTAGAACAGAGGCGACGGTATTCATATGGCATATGCTTTTCTGATGCAAAAGTTACGGAAAAGAAATAACCTGCTCAAAAACTATTTTTGGCTGTTCAACCCCGGATTTATTGCTACTGTATTCTGATTATTGCATACCCCGGCCCTTTATAATTATCATATCTTTATTCAGTGGAGGATTAAAGAAACTAACAATTGTTCATGGATCAGAAACCTGCTACGATAAAGGAGATTGCCAAACGGCTTAATGTTTCCGTTTCAACCGTATCAAGGGCTCTCCACAATCATCCGAGTATCGGCCTTCGTACTAAAATGCAGGTCAGGAAGCTGGCCGAAGAACTGCATTACGAACCTAACCAGGCTGCCATTTCCTTTAAGCAGGGGAAAACAATGACAATCGGCGTTATACTCCCCAATCTGCAAGAAGATTTTTTTTCAATAGCGATAAACGGGATTGAAGATGCAGCCACACAAAATAATTATACTGTCCTGATCGGGCAGTCGCATGATAAGGCAGAGAGAGAAGAACAAATTGTGGATACCATGCGGAGGCACCGGGTTGATGGGCTGATTGTATCCTTGTCTAAAACCACGAAAACTTTTGGTCATTTTACCCAGTTAGAAAAATATAATATCCCTGTAGTTTTTTTTGACCGGGTTCCTGATATTCCCGGTGTGTATACAGTTTCGTGTAATGTTCACCACAGTTCAGTGGAATTAGTGGATTGGCTGGTAGGGAAAGGGCATAAAAAAATTGGGTTTATCAAGGGACCTGATACAATTGTTCAATCTGTGCAACGGCTGAACGGTTATTATGAAGGCTTAAAAAAATATAATATCCGGCCTAATCCGGCTTATGTTGTTACTACCGATCTTAGCGCCGAAAAGACAAATGATGCCATGCATAAGTTACTGGCATTAAAAAGCAGGCCTACGGCCATTATTGCTTTTAATGATTATGTGGCGCTGGATGCTATTAAGTATTCCCGGGGCAGGGGAGTGAAAGTAAATAAGGATATTTCATTTGTAAGCTATGCCAACCTGCCTGTTACCAGTTATATGGACGACCCGCCGGTTGTATCGGTTGAACAATTCCCTTATCAGCAGGCCGAAAAAGCTACAGAGATTTTGCTGAGACTCATTAATTCAAAAAACCCTGATGAGATTATTCCTGAAAAGGTGGTTATAGAAGGCCGGCTTGTAGAAAACTCCGGCCGGACTTTATAATTCTCTGTCTTTTATTTATATCATTTACTTAGGCTGCTAAGTTTGATTTTGGTTATCTTTATCGCTGAAAAAAAGAATAAATTTCAGTTATGTTAAAAAACCTATCGACAACAGTATTGCTTGCAGTATTTACATTTACTGCTATGTCTCAAAAAAGTGAGACAGACCCCAATGTAATTTCCGGTGATGCCGGTTTTTCTAAGAGAATATTTAAATCCCAAAACCCGCCGGTGGATAAAAGCGATGTATTGGAAGTGAAGGGCCTGAGCGGAACTTCTTTTTCTGTTTCCAATACGGCTGATGGCTCTTCCAACAGCTATAAACATGCTTTACGCATCACAGTTGGGTTACAAATGTCAGATAACAAGCAGGGAAATTTTGAGCTTGTTTTTTATTCTGCATCGGAGGGTATTCCTTATGCAGTTGTTCAGCAGGCCGGGGTTACAAGTATTTATTATCCCGTTTCCACTTATGAAGGGATTAAAGAAAAGCTGGAACAGGCTTTTGCAGCAAGAAGGAAAGTGCAATTAAAAGTAATTCAAAAAACAAACGGATACAGGGAAGGTACCCTCCTGTTCTGAAACAGGTAACTACAATTAAAAAAGCAAAGCATTCAAAGCTTTGCTTTTTTTTTATCTTAGGGCCGGAATGAAAATTAGTCAATTTTTGCTGGTATCACTGTTGTGCAGCCTGGCTGCTTCTTCACAGAAGCCGGATGAAAAATTTATGCTGAAAGCTATCAGCAACAGAGATGAACAAAAAGCAGCCGGCTATTATCTAACATTGGTTAAAACTTCTGATAATACAGATACATCCGGGCGGAATAAACTCCTGGATTTTTATACCGGCTACAGCAAAGACAAAGACCCTTACACATCATCACGCAGCCTTTTATGGGTAAGCTACCTGCGCACCATTCCACCCATCAATGATCTGGGCCTGAAAATTTTTGATAATGATACCGGACTGCTGAAGCAGGCCATCAATAAAGCGGTGGAAAGCAGTGATGAATACCTGATGATGGAAATATTTGAACAATGCGCCGACAGGTACCGCCGCAATGGACGGAGGGAGCAGGCTTTGTTTTATTACCTGAAAGCTGGTGAAATGCGGAAAGGGAAAGGCGAAATAGCCATAAGCCCCTCTTATAATTTTTATTCGCAACTGGCAGAATTGTTATTTGCCATGCAGGAATATAAAGAAGCCGAAAATGCCCTCCGGCAGGTGCTGGTAATGCCAATGCCTGTACAAAGCGGACGCCTTAGAGTAAATGCTTATAATACGCTGGCTCTTTGTTTTCAGCGTACCGGTAATTATGATTCTGCCCTGCACTGGTTTGAAAGAACACTGGAGTTTGCCCAAAAAAACGGCGATATCGTCTGGAAGGGAATTGCGAAAGGAAATATAGGCACAGTTTATTTTGAACAGAAACAATATGATAAAGCATTGCCGCTTTTGTGGGATGATTATTACACAACATTGAAGTACGGTGAAGCTAACAGTGCCGGTAATACATTACACAGGATTGCTTTAATTTATTTGCACCAAAACAAAAAAGACAGCGCTTTGCTGCTGGCAAGAAAATCCATCCAGCTTACAGCTGGCAAAAGAGATGACGGCTTTAATGTAAGCTATATCCGCAATGCCCATTTTGCGCTGAGCGAAATTTTTAAATCCACTGGCAATCTGGACAGCGCCGGATATTATGGAACGGCATATGACCATCTGAAAGACTCGCTGGAACTGGCGATGGCCAGGAGCCGGGCTGATGTGGTACAGACAAAATTTGAATTTGAAAAATCATCCAACCGCATCAATAACCTGCTGAATGAAAAGCAGGCCGAGAAGACCCGTCGTAATTTATTGCAGGCCGGTTTGCTGCTGGTCATTATCTCGGGCTGGTTTTATTTCCGATGGCAGCGGCAGCGTTTTAAAACAAAACAGCAGGCTTTGGTATTTGAAAAAGAAAAAGCTGAGGCAGAAATAAAAAATGCAAGGCAGCAGTTGGATGAGTTTACCCATAACATCATTGATAAAAATGAAATGATAGAAAAGCTGCAGGCGCAACTGCAGCAGCAGAATATGCAGGTAAATGAAGAACTGCTGAACCAGAGCATACTTACCGAAAACGACTGGCTTCGCTTTAAAGATATGTTTGAAAAAGCCAATCCCGGTTTTATACAACAATTACAAAAAGCCGCTCCTGATATTACTACTGCCGAAATACGTTATGCAACGCTTATCTACCTCAACCTCGGCAGCAAACATATTGCCTCTATGCTGGGCATTGGCGCCGATGCCGTACGTAAAACCAGGCAGCGCCTCCGCCAGCGGCTGAATATCGCTGCAGATGAAAATGCACTGGAGGAATTCATCAAAAATATCCGGGGAGTTTAATCTTCCATACCTGCCTGCCAGCAGACAGGTTTAAAATTTAAAATTGTGGGGTTTGGCGATTATTCCCATAAAGAAGCCTTTTGCTTATAAGAAAAACATTAAACCTCAAACCTTAAACATCAAACATTTCTCCTCCATGTCCCGTTTTGTCACACCCTCTGTCACTTACTGTCCCGCCAAAAAATAGTAAGACCTGGTCTGCCGGGCTATTTTCATCCTTGCAAACAGAACATCCATGTCAATCATGAAATTGAAATTAAAAAATTACTGGGGTTACCTACTGCTGGCTGGCCTGGTGGCCTTGCTGCTTTACCTGTTACTGGAAAGCAGGC
>JBGAPQ010000013.1:0-154341 GCA_044221225.1 Chitinophagaceae bacterium | reverse complement strand
CTTTTTCAAGGGCTTCCTTCTTTGGCTTATCGGCTTCATCTCTTTTGGTATTAAAATCTTTCGCTTCTTTTTCCAGGCTTACAAGAAGATCATGACGTTGCTGTGGTGTGCAATCCATAAATGATTTGCTATTCACTTTTTTACAGGCTTCTTCTAATGCGGCAATACCATTTGTAAAGGCTGTTTGTTGTTTTTCAGTGTAACAATCCGTTACCATTACTTTCATGAATTCACCGATCTTGGCTGCTTTGGCGCCGGGTGTTGCCGTTGCCGGAATGATAGTTTCACCTATCTCATCCAATAAGGCGATGTTTGCTGCGGTAAACCCGACATCAGCTTTACCGGCTGTTTTACAACCTGTAAGAAATACTTCACCGCCGACTACCGCACCGCCTGTAAGCAAGGCAACCATTTTTAAAAGTTCTCTGCGATCCATATTGTAAGAGTTTAGGGTTAAAAGTTTAGAGTTACAGGTTTCCTTTTTTCAATTCGTTAACTGCAAAATCTGCAGCTCTTGCTGTAAGTGCCATGTAGGTTAACGATGGGTTTACACAAGAGGCTGATGTCATACAGGCACCATCAGTTACAAATACATTGGGCGCATCCCATACCTGGTTATTCCCATTTAGTACGGATGACTTTGATTCTCTGCCCATACGGGCTGTTCCCATTTCATGGATACCCATCCCCACTTCATAACCCATGTCATACGTCTTCACATTTTTAACACCAGCAGCTTCCAGCATTTCTTTGGCATCGTTCATCATGTCAATACGCATTTTTTTCTCATTGTCTTTTATTTCAACATCCATATCAAGTACCGGCAACCCCCAGGCATCTTTTACATTTTTGTTCAATGAGATTTTATTTTCATGGTAAGGGAGCATTTCACCAAATCCTGTAATTCCCATATTCCAGTTTTCGCTGGCAACGCTCAATGCATTTTTTAATTCAGAGCCAATTGTTAATTCGGCCACTTCCGCACCACGGCCACGACCGGCTCCACCCTGATAGCCAAATCCCCGGATATAATCTCTTTTATCATCATAAATATTTCTGAACCGGGGTACATAAATTCCGGTAGGCCTGCGCCCATATTCGTACTTGTCACTGAAACCTTCAACAGTGCCACTGGCGCCACAACGGAAATGATGATCCATTACGTTGTGTCCCAACTCACCACTGCTGCTGCCCAAACCCTCGGGCCATATTTCAGTGGCTGAATTCATCAGCACCCAGGCAGAGTTGAAAGCAGAAGCACAGAGAAAAATTATTTTGGCTTTGAATTCATACGTTTTTTTATCTGTTGCATCAACTATCTCTACTCCTGTTGCTTTTTTCTTGTCTTTATCATACAACACTTTTGAAACAATTGAAAAAGGACGTAGAGTAAGATTACCGGTTTTCATAGCAGCAGGCAGAGTAGCCGACTGTGTACTAAAATAGCCACCAAAAGGACAGCCTCTCCAGCAACGGTCACGGTACTGACAATTGGTTCTGTTATTATGTGGTTGCGTGATGTTGGCACTTCGTCCGATAAACATATGTCTGCTTCCTTTATAATGCGCTTTTATTTTTGCTGCCACATCTTTTTCCACGCAGTTCATTTCCATAGCCGGCATAAAATCTCCGTCGGGTAATACTTCTAATCCTTCCTTGCTTCCCTGTATGCCAGCAAATTGTTCAGCATAGCTGTACCATTTGGCAATATCATCATACCGGATTGGCCAATCAGTAGCGATGCTATCTTTCAGATTAGCCTCGAAATCCCATTTATTCAAACGATAGCTCTGGCGCCCCCACATTAGTGAGCGGCCACCTACATGATATCCCCGAAACCATGAGAAAGGTTTTGTTTCTGTATAAGGACATTCTTTATCCTTCACCCAGAAATCAAGTACTGTTTCGTTCAGCGGGTAATCCCTTTTTAAAACGGGATAATCTTTTAGCATCTGCTGGGTTGGCCTTAATCCCCTGTGTGGAAACTCCCACGCATCTTTGGAAGTGGTTACATAGTCTTTTACATGCTCAATGTTCCGGCCCCGTTCCAGTAAAAGGACTTTCAATCCTTTTTCCGTTAATTCTTTTGCAGCCCATCCACCACTGATACCCGAGCCGACTACAATTGCGTCATACTGATTTTCTGCCATCGTTAGTTAATGTTTTTGTTGGTTTTGTTTATATATCACAGATTTTAACTGCTTTTTTTAATGCAGCTATTTTATCTTTTGTTTCTTTTCCCGTCGGGATGAATTCCTGTGCCACATAGCCTTTATAACCGGTTGCAAGTATGGCTTTCATTATTGCAGGATAAAAAAGCTCCTGTGATTCATCTATCTCATGTCTTCCTGGCACACCGGCAGTATGATAATGGCCAAAGTACTGGTGATTGTCCCTGATAGTACGGATAACATCACCTTCATTGATCTGCATATGGTAGATATCATAAAGCAGTTTGAAATTGGGCGAGCCAATTTTCTTACACAATTCAACACCCCATGCACTCTTATCAGCCATATAATCTTTATGATCCACTTTACTGTTGAACAGTTCCATCTGAATGATCACATTATTCTGTTCAGCCATTGACATGATCTGTTTTAACCCTTCTGCACAATTCTTCATGCCTGTGTCATCATCCATGCCTTTGCGATTGCCGCTAAAACAAATAAGGTTTTTATAACCGGCTTTAGCCACCATGGGAATAGCTTCTGTAAAATCTTTGATCAGCCATTCATGATTCTTTTTATCATTCCATCCCTCCGTCAGGCTGACTTTGCCTGCTGTGTAACACATAGAACAGGTGATACCATGTTTTTGTACAGTGGGCCAGTCTTTAGGTGCTAAAAGATCAATTGCGTGGAAGCCAAGTTTTTTGACCATGCTGCACATTTCTTCCAACGGCAGAAAATTATAAGTCCAGGAACAAACAGAGTGGCGGATATTGCCTTTGAGAGTATACCCCTCCCCGGCAAAATTTGAAAATGAACTCACGGTTGGAAGAGCTGTTATGCCCAACGAACCTGCAGCTAATTGTTTTAAAACTTTTCTTCTGGAATGTTTTTTATTCATTAACCACTTTTTTATTGTCCTTAAAAAAGAGTGTAAATAAAATCATTACTCCTATAGCAATTCCTGCCGGAATTAGCCATATATTTTTCCAGATATGGCCATCAGCTGTTTTGTATTGGTCAGCAATATAACCGGCAAACCAAAAACCAATCAGCATTCCAACGCCGTAAGTAGCGAGTGTAATCATGCCCTGCGCTGATGAACGGATTTTTTCGCCGGCCATTTTATCCGTAAATATCTGGCCGGTAACGAAAAAGAAATCATAGCAGATACCATGCAGGATTATACCGAGATAAAGCATCCACATTCCGCCGTTTGCATCGCCAAATCCAAATAACAAATACCTGATTACCCATGCAAGCATCCCAAATAACAGCATTTGCTTTACTCCAAACTTTCTGAAGAACAAAGGCATCAGGAACATAAATACCGTTTCGGAAATTTGACCAAGCGACATTTTTGCGGCAGCGCCACTAACATTTAGTTCATTCAGAAATACGTTTGCATGCTGATAATAAAAAGCAAGCGGAACACATATCAAAAGAGAGGACAGGAAGAAAATTAAAAAATTGGTATTCTTCAATAACCCGATGGCGTCCAGCCCAATTATTTCTCCGAAAGTTGTTTTCGTACCTTTTTTGGGTGGCGGTGTATTAGGCAAGGTAAAACTATATACTCCAAGAATGGCAGAAACAATTGCCGTTAACCGGAATGTGTTTACGAGAGTTTCATTTTTTTCCCATGCCAGCCAGCCAATGATTAAGCCGGCCACAATCCAGCCTACTGTACCCCATACACGGATAAATGAAAATTCCTTTTCCGCATTAGTTATTTGTTTAAACGAAACTGAATTCACCAATGCCAGTGTGGGCATATACAGAATCATATAAATCAGCAATACAGGATAAAAAGCTCCAAAATTTTCCAATGTTGACATATAATACATGAGCCCGGCGCCAACCAGGTGCAGTACTCCCAGAATTCTTTGCGCAGCAAAAAACTTATCAGCAATAAGTCCGATGATAAATGGGGCGATGATGGCTCCTAATGCCTGTGTGCCGTAAGCGGCGCCAATTTGCAAGTCTGATGCTTTAAGTGTTTTTCCGAGATATGTTCCCATTGTTACAAACCATCCTCCCCAGATAAAAAATTCA
Source organism: Chitinophagaceae bacterium (assembly GCA_044221225.1). Lineage (GTDB taxonomy): Bacteria > Bacteroidota > Bacteroidia > Chitinophagales > Chitinophagaceae > JJ008. The sequence goes on along the minus strand of JBGAPQ010000013.1, from coordinate 150,115 downwards.
AGGAACATCATTAGCGAAAGCTGAATACGGGTAGTAAGTTTCATGTACAAATCTGTTTGTTGAATCGTTAGTTTTGTAAAAATGATTTTGAAAAACTAAATGTACTATTTTTAAGCACATATTATATTTATCATATCAGTATTTTACTTTCTTATATTAGCTTTTTTATATACACAATATTAACCTCAAACGTTTGCGATGGGAAACAGAAAATTAAGGATGGCAATGATAGGCGGTGGTACCGATGCTTTTATTGGCGCAGTGCACCGCATTGCCTTTAATATGGATGGGCAGGTACAGTTGGTAGCGGGAGCTTTAAGCGTAAATCCGGAAACTGCAATTGAATCGGGAAGGCAACTTTTTCTCGATGAAGACAGGATTTATACTGATTATAAAACGATGCTGGAAAAAGAAGCGTCCATGCCGGCTGATAAGCGTATTGATTTTGTCAGCATTGTTACTCCCAACTTTGTGCATTTCGATCCGGCTATGATGGCGCTGGAAAAAGGATTTAATGTGGTGATAGAAAAACCTATCACTTTTTCGCTGGGAGAGGCAAAGAAACTAAAAGAAAAAGTAGAGGAAACGGGCTTGTCCTTATTGCTATGCCACACTTACAACGGTTATCCGATGGTAAAACAAGCGAGGCGTTTACTCAAGGCGGGAATATTTGGAAAGATCAGAAAAGTGTATGTGGAATATCCACAGGGATGGTTGAGTACATTTCTTGAAAAGACAGGGCAAACACAGGCTGCCTGGCGCACCGATCCTAAGCGGAGTGGTAAAGCTGGTTCTATGGGGGATATAGGAACACATGCTTTTAATCTTGCAGAATACGTAACTGGTTTGAAAGTAACCAAAATATGTTCGGATGTTAATACAGTTGTGGAAGGAAGAATGCTTGATGATGACGGAGCCGCATTTTTGCGATTTGATAATGGCTGCAGCGGAGTTTTGATGGCTACACAAATTGCAGCAGGCGAAGAGAATAATGTAAAGATACGAGTGTATGGAGAAAAAGGCGGCCTTGAATGGAAACATGAAGACGCTAATACATTATTACTAAAGTGGCTGGACAAACCAACTGAAATATATCGTGCCGGTTCTGGCTATCTTGATACATTTGCCAGTCATAATTGCCGCACACCTGCAGGTCACCCGGAAGGTTTTTTGGAGGCCTTTGCTAACCTGTACAGAAACTTTGTGCTAACTGTCCGTGCAAAAATAAATGGAGAAACTGCAAGAGAGGAATGGCTTGATTTTCCGGGGGCTGAGGAAGGCGTAAGAGGGATGGCCTTTATTGAAAATATTATAGCATCAGGGAAGTCTGAAAACAAGTGGACTGATTTTACAGTGTAAACTAATTTCAACCTAACCTCAATAATATAACAGATGACTACTATTAAAGGACCAGCCATCTTCCTGGCCCAGTTTTTAGGAAATGAAGCACCTTTCAATAACCTGAAGTCTATTTGTCTGTGGGCTGAATCATTAGGTTTCAGGGCTGTTCAGATTCCAACCTGGGATACAAGGTGTATCGATCTGCAAAAAGCAGCTGAAAGTAAAACCTATGCGGACGAGATTAAAGGTATAGTTAATGATTGTGGCCTGGAAATTTCTGAACTTTCGACACATTTACAAGGACAACTAGTAGCCGTACACCCTGCTTATGATACATTATTTGATGGATTTGCCCCGGAGAATTTGCGGGGCAATCCAAAAGCCAGAACTGAATGGGCTATTCAACAGGTAAAATATGGAGCAAAAGCTTCGCAGAACCTGGGGTTGACAGCACATCCAACCTTTAGCGGTTCTTTGCTATGGCACACTTTTCATCCCTGGCCGCAACGTCCTGCGGGGTTGGTGGAAGAAGGATTTAAAGAGTTGGGTAAAAGATGGACGCCAATTCTGAACTACTTTGGTGAATGTGGCGTGGATGTTTGTTATGAAATCCACCCCGGAGAAGATCTTTTTGATGGGATAACGTATGAGATGTTTCTTAAAGAAGTAAACAATCATCCGAGAGCCTGCTTGTTGTATGACCCATCGCATTTTGTACTGCAACAACTGGATTATATACAGTACATCGATTTTTATCATGAAAGAATAAAAGCCTTCCATGTAAAAGATGCTGAATTTAACCCTACAGGCAGGCAAGGAACTTTTGGCGGTTATCAAAGCTGGGCTAACAGAGCCGGCCGTTATCGTTCACCCGGTGACGGGCAGGTAGATTTTAAAACCATCTTTAGTAAGTTGACACAGTATGATTATCCGGGTTGGGCGGTGATGGAATGGGAATGTTGTATCAAACATCCGGAAGACGGAGCAAGAGAAGGAGCAGAATTCATTCAGCGGCATATTATCCGGGTGACAGAAAAGGCTTTTGATGATTTCGCTTCAAGCGGAACCGATGAAAAAGCTAATCGGACATTGCTTGGGTTGAACTAAAATCCGGATGGCATTAAGAAAATTTATTCTTTTATTTTAAAAAATAAACCTGATGAACAAATTACTTGCAGCTGGTATTATATCAGCAACTATTATTGCCTGTAACAATAACAGCACTTCCGGAAATAAGGCTGATGCTGATACGACAGTTCCTAAAACTGAGATGATGAATCAACTGACTGATCAGCAGATGACTGAAGGCTGGCAATTATTATTTGATGGGGTAAGTACAAAGGGTTGGCATAAATATGGTGGTAAACCTGTTGGCGCCGCCTGGAAAACAGTTGACGGTACTTTATATCTTGATACAACTGTAAAACAGGACTGGCAGATAAAGGATGGTGGTGATATAGTAAGTGATTCATCATTCGGAAATTTCCATCTGAAACTGGAGTGGAAAATTGCTAAAGACGGAAACAGTGGAATTATGTTTTATGTACATGAGGATACGCTAAAATACAAATGGCCCTGGGAAACAGCCCCTGAAATGCAGGTGCTGGATAATAGCGGCCATCCGGATTCTAAAATTATAAAACATCGTGCCGGTGATTTGTATGATTTGATTTCTTCCGGCAAAGAAACAGTTAAGCCTGCCGGTGAATGGAACCATGTAGAAATAAAATGCCTCGATGGTAAATTGGATTTCTGGCTTAATGGAGAGAATATTGTTTCAACTATGATGTGGGACGATAATTGGAAAAAAATGGTAGCTTCAAGCAAGTTTGGTAAAATGCAGGATTTCGGAATCTATAAGAATGGGAAAATTGCACTGCAGGATCACGGAAATACCGTGTGGTATCGTAATGTTATGATCAAAAAATTATAGCAATGAATAAGTAGCCGCAAATAAAAAAGGCAGGTAAATTACCTGTCTTTTTTATTTGTTCTGGTTTTTAAGATAATTATTCAACTTTTGCAATTTTGATAATGTTTGTGGGTAAGTGTAAATGAACAGGGGTGCTTCCTGTGCTTACAACGATATCACCATTACCTACAAAACTTCTTTCTTTGAGAATATCAATCTGGTCAGAAAAGATATCATCCAGGCTCTCTTCTTCATCATAATAAAATGCTCTTACACCCCAGCTAAGGCTCAACTGATTTACAAGGGAACGAATTTTGGTGAAAATATAAAGATGGGCTTTGGGACGGTAGCTGCTTAACATAAAACCGGTATAGCCACTTTGTGTCATTCCGATCAGCGCATCTGCATTTACATCTTCGGCCAGCTTACATGCATTATAGCAGATGGCATCACTTAAAAAAGAAGGAGAGTGTGCCTGTGGTTTCAGCATTTCTTCCCGGTTATAGTCATATGCTTTTGCCTCCACTTCAAGAATTATCTTGGTCATTGTTTCCACCACCAGCCTGGGATATTTTCCAGTAGCTGTTTCACCGCTCAGCATTACTGCATCGGCGCCTTCAAGTACTGCATTGGCTACATCAGTGATTTCACTTCTGTTTGGTTTTGTTCTGTCAATCATGCTTTCCATCATCTGTGTGGCCACAATAACCGGCTTGGCACGATGCAGGCATTTTTTGATAATGTCCTTCTGAATAAGCGGTACAGCTTCGACCGGCAGTTCAACTCCAAGATCACCCCGTGCAATCATAATTCCATCGCTTTCTACAATTATATCTCTCAGGTTGGTAATAGCCTGGGGCATTTCTATTTTGGCTATTACTTTAGCCTCGTGACCATATTCCTTAATTCTTTTTTTAAGATTAGCGATATCAGCCGGGCTTCTTACAAAGGATAATGCCACCCAATCCACTTTCTGCTGCATGATAAACTTAAGATCAGCAAGGTCTTTTTCTGTCAAAGACGGAAGCGAAATATTTGTATCTGGCAGGTTTACGCCTTTTTTAGGAAGCAGGGTACCACCCAAAGCCACCTGTACTTTTACTTCTTTACTGGCCGTAATTTCTTTTACTATTACCTCCAGCTTTCCATCATCAATAAGAATTTTTTCACCCACTTTCACGTCTGAATGAAGGTCGGGGTAGGACACATATATCTTTTCTCTTGTACCAATTACTTTATCATTAGAAAAGGTGAGAATATCTCCTTCATTAATTTCCAGTGAACCTCCTTCCAGGTCGCCTACTCTTAGCTTTGGCCCCTGCAGGTCAGCAAGGATGGAAATATTATAAGGTTCAGATTTATTGAGTTTTTGAACGAACTCAATAATTTTTGCTTTGTCTTCATGACTGCCATGTGAGAAATTCAGGCGGAATACATTAACACCTGCTTTCACCAGTTCCAGTAACTGTTCGTATGAATCACAGGCCGGACCTACAGTAGCAACAATTTTTGTTCGCTTATATGCATGTTGCCGGCCAGCTTCTTTATCAAAACTTTTGTGCAGGTATTTGTCAATGTTCTTAGTCATAAGAGGCAATAAATTTTCAATGAGGTGATAAACAAAAGAATCAGCTTGCCAGGATTTTTACAATTTTAATCCACTCTTCGCTGATTTTGCCTTTATTCTTTACTGCTGTTTCAAGAGGGATATAATTCATCTTGTTGTTTTGAATTCCAACAAAAACATTATGTTTTCCTTCCAGCAGGCATTCTACAGCATGGTATCCCATTCTGCTGGCAATAAGTCTGTCCATACAACTTGGTGCACCTCCCCGCTGTATATGTCCCAGGATGCATACTCTTATTTCTGCTTTGGGCAGTTTTTCCTGCAAAACTCTTTGTACTTCATTTGCTCCACCAAAATCATCTCCTTCGGCTACTACAATAAGGTTTACAAGTTTCTTTCTTCTCTCTTTTTCCTGCAGGGAGGAGATAATGGTATTCATATCGGTTTTTCGCTCTGGAATCAGAATGTTTTCTGCGCCTGTGGCAATACCACTGTGAAGGGCGATATAGCCAGCATCCCTTCCCATAACTTCTATAATAAAGATACGATCATGTGCATCCATTGTATCCCTAACTTTATCAATGGCTTCTACCGCTGTATTTACTGCCGTATCAAAGCCGATTGTAAAATCTGTTCCGGAAATATCTTTATCTATCGTGCCTGCAAGACCTACACAAGGAATATCGAATTCCTGGCTAAACTTGACAGCTCCCCGGAACGAACCATCACCGCCAATAATCACCAATCCGTCTATTCCTCTTTTTTTCAGGTTATCGTATGCAATCTTTCTTCCTTCCGGCTCATAAAATTCTTTACAACGGGCAGTTTTTAATATGGTACCTCCACGCTGAATAATGTTAGCAACGGACCGGCCTTCCATTCTGAAAATATCATCATCAATCATACCCTGATAACCTCTCATAATTCCATAAACTTCCAGCCCATAATAAATACCAGTTCTAACGACAGCCCTTATTGCTGCATTCATTCCCGGAGAATCACCCCCTGATGTTAATACACCGATTTTCGAAACTTTCTTTTCCATAGCTGAGATTAGAAGCAGGCAAAAGTAAGCTTTTGTTGCGAATGCATATAAAACACACAAGCGTTAGTTTTCTATGATCATACAAATATTAGTTTACCAATCTTTATTTGACAGTATAAAACCAGTATTTAAATAGCGTCAATAATTATTCCATATAACTTGTGTATTAAATTTTTGTTACGTGGTTGCTTAAGCGACCTATGCACATACCTTAACTAATACTACAGGTTTCAAAATAAATTACAGTTGAGATCAATTATTGATCATCCGCAGTTCTGTAAGTGTATTATCTGTATAGATAATTTATACTTCTGCTTGTTATGGAATGCCCGCGGAGTCTTTGAAGAAATTTCTTTTTACCTTTAGTATCATAAAAGAACTATCATGAAAAAGATTCTCTTTTTATTCCTGTTTATCCCGTTTATATCACCGGCCCAGTTAAATTATCCTGAAAGTATAAAGGGAAATACAGAGGATAATTATCACGGTATTAAAGTAGCTGATCCCTATCGGTGGCTTGAGGATGACTGGAGTAAGGAAACTAAAGAGTGGGTTACACAACAGAATAAAGTAACATTCGATTACTTTGACCAGATAGCATACAGGAAAGAATGGCAGGACAGGCTGGAAGAGATAAATAATTACCCGAAATACTCTTCCCCTTCAAAAAATCATGAATACTTCTATTATTATAAAAATGATGGATTACAAAATCAGAGTGTTTTGTACAGGCAAAAAGGATTGACAGGTAAACTTGAATTGGTTATTGATCCCAATAAATTTACCGCAGATGGCACCACCAGCCTGGCAACGTTTTCCATATCCAAAAATGGAAAATATGCTGTGGTTGGTAAATCAACTGGAGGAAGTGACTGGCGAACTTTTTTTGTAATGGACCTCACTACTAAAAAATACCTGAAAGACTCCCTGGCATGGATCAAAATTTCCGGCGCATCATGGCAGGGGGATGGTTTTTATTACAGCCGGTATCCCGCACCTGAAAAAGGAAAAGAACTTTCAACTAAAAATGAAAACCACCAGGTGTATTATCACAAAGTGGGGACAATACAGGATAAAGATGTGCTGATTTATGAGGACAAAGAAAATCCGCAACGTTTTCATGGCGTATTTACAGATGAAAGTGAGCGGTATGTTCTTCTTAATATCAGTGACAGGGGTAAAGGGAAAGATGGAAATAGTTTATGGTATTTTGATAACAAGAGTGCTGATAAGAAATTCAAACCCATTATTAAAGAAGTGGGAAATTATCAATATGGGTTTATTAATGAAGTAAATGGAAAATTCTTGTTGCAAACCAATGATGGTGCAAAAAACAGGAGAATAATATTAATTGACCCGGTGGCGCCGGCTCCGGAAAACTGGAAAACTGTTATTCCGGAAAAGGAAGAGAATATCTCATCTGTTACTTCAGCCGGAAATAAATTGTTCGTTACATATATGAAAGATGTAACGAGCAGGGTATATGTATATGATAAAGAAGGAAAACCCGAAGGAGAAGTTAAGTTGCCGGGGCTGGGAACTGTTGGCGGCTTCGGGGGTAAGAAGGATGATAAATTTGTTTTCTACACATTCACTTCAATTACTTTTCCTCCGACAATTTACCGGTTTGATTTGGCAACAGGTGAAAGCTCCGTATTCAGGAAGCCAGAAGTAAAATTCAATCCTGATGAGTATATAACAGAACAAGTTTTCTATCCGGGTAAAGACGGAACAATGATTCCGATGTTTATTGTTTATAAGAAAGGGATGGACTTGAAAGGGAAGAATCCCGCCATATTATATGGATACGGGGGCTTTAATATCAGTACCACTCCAAATTTTTCGCCAACAAGAATTGCCTGGCTGGAGCAAGGGGGGATTTATTGCATGGCTAACCTGCGTGGAGGCAGCGAGTATGGAGAAAAATGGCATGAAGCAGGGATGCGGTTCAAAAAGCAAAATGTATTTGATGATTTTATTGCCGCTGCTGAGTACCTGGTTAAAAAAGAGTATACATCAAGCGACTATCTTGCTATACAGGGAGGTTCAAACGGAGGGCTGTTGGTTGGCGCTGTAATGAATCAGCGGCCTGATCTTTTTAAAGTAGCGATACCACAGGTGGGGGTAATGGATATGCTCCGCTTCCATAAATTTACAATTGGATGGAACTGGATTGCAGAATATGGCAGTAGTGACAATCCTGAAGATTTTAAAAATCTATATTCTTATTCTCCCATTCATAATATAAAACCCGGGATAAATTATCCGGCAACACTTATTACTACAGCTGATCATGATGACAGGGTTGTACCGGCTCATTCTTTTAAATATGCTGCCACTCTTCAGGAATTTTATAAGGGAACAAACCCTGCACTTATCCGGATTGACGTTAATTCAGGGCATGGCGCCAGTAATCTTAAAAAATCTCTTGAGACTACTGCCGATATCTATTCATTTATTTTTTATAATATGGGATTGACACCGGATTTTAAGGATATAAAAAAGGAAGAGAAAAAAGCATTTTAAGGAATTATTATTTTGTTACTGGTCATACAAATATTGTATGACCATTTTTTATGATAGTTATACATTTGAAAAATGAAAGTACTTGTTACCGGAGCAAATGGTTTTTTAGGTTATTATCTTGTCAGCCGGTTATTGGAGAACGGGTACACTGTTATTGCAACAGGAAGAGGTGGCAGCCGGCTTCCTTTTAGTGAATCAAAGACTTTTATATATGAAGAGATGGATTTTACTAAACCTGCTTCTGCAAGCCATGTGTTCAACAGATTCATGCCCGAAATTGTGATACATGCAGGTGCAATGAGTAAACCTGATGATTGTGAACTACATCAAGATGATGCATACCGGGTAAATACAGAAGGAACGAAAATCATGTTGCTGAACGCAGCTACGTACAATAGTTTTTTTGTTTTTATTTCTACTGATTTTGTCTTTGACGGAGAGAAGGGAATGTATGAGGAAAATCATTCGATGTCCCCGGTCAATTATTATGGACAAACAAAACAAATGGCTGAAGAGGAAGTGTATACGTATCAGGATAACTGGGCGATTGTAAGAACGGTGCTGGTTTATGGAAAACCGATGGCCGGGAGAAGTAATATATTGACAATAGTAAAAGAAAAATTAGAAAAGGGGGAGGAGTACAAGGTTGTGGATGATCAGGTCCGTACTCCGACATATGTGGAAGACCTGGCATCTGGAATCGCAGCAATTGTAAAACAAAAGACTGCCGGAGTTTTTCATCTCAGCGGTACCGATATTCTGACTCCTTATGAAATGGCATGTAAAACGGCTGACTGTCTTGGACTGAATAAATCACTGCTGCATAGGGTAACGGCAGACAGTTTTTCACAGCCTGCCAAAAGACCTCCAAGGACAGGGTTTATTATTGAGAAAGCAAGAAAAATGCTAGGCTATAAGCCTGTGTCTTTTGAAGAAGGGCTTAAGAAAACATTTGAGTTGTAGCTGATTGATGAACAATTTAGTGCTGCACACCATATTTCATCTCTCCGGCTTTTATTGCAACCGGCAAATTATTTTCTGCAGGTGGAACAGGGCAATTATAAATATTACTTACATAAGCGCAATAAGGATTATAAGCTTTGTTGAAATCAATTATGAATTTATCTCCTGACAGATCGTCCGCGGAAAGATCTATGTACCTGCCATTTTCATAACTTCCTTCGCCATTAGTCAGGTCGGTAAAAGGGATAAATAAATAGTTCTCATACTCTTTAACCGTCATCAGATGCTGTGACTGGTAAATATGGAGTTTGAGAACTTTACTATGAAGTTCAAAATGAACTAATGCATAGAGCCTGAAAACTTTTTTGTCTTTCCCGGATGTCTCCATTTTGAACCACGGGGCTTCGAATATCTTTTCAATTGTAGCAGTCACTTTGTAATCCTCATCAGCATCATAGAAACACATTTTCTTTTTGTCATCTCCTTTTACCACTTCATGAGTTGCTACATACTGTTCCCGGTGTTTTTGAATATGCAGCTTGTAATTTTCAGGCTGGGCAGCCAGTGGTATAATGCGGCTAAGGAAAAAGAAAAGGAATACTGGTTGAATTAAAAATGTTCTGATTCCCGGTACAAATGATTTCATATTGCTGATTGCTTAACAAAACGGCTTAATTCATCATCAATACATTTACACTGCGCTGCAAAATATTGAAAGCGATTTCAGACATCAGGTTTTCTTTATCCAGCGTTGGGTTTACTTCCGTAATCTCAAAACAACAGATCTTCCTGTTTTGCATGAATTTACTGATCAGGTCTTCAGCTTCCCTTTCTTTTAATCCGTTGCTTACCGGAGTGCCTGTTCCTTTTGAAATAGATGAGTCGAGGCTGTCAACATCAAACGATATATATATATCGGTACAGTTCGATAGATAACGCTGTACCGCTCTTACTACGTTTTCTGCTCCTTTGTTCCGAACCTCTTTGGTAGTAATCACCTTCATGTCATATTTTTCTATCAGGTATCTTTCTTCCTTTTCATAGTCTCTGAGCGAAATGAAGACAACGTCTTCAGGTAAAACTTTTGGTGCAATCTTACCGATATTTTTCAGGTAGTTCCAGTGTTTTGCTGTTTCCTCATCAATATCATGAACGGCGCAGTCGTCATTGTCTTTATTGATAGATGCAGACATAGGCATGCCATGCACATTCCCGGAGGGGGTGGTATAGGGAGTATGCAGGTCGGCATGGGCATCTATCCAGATGACACCGAGTTTGCTTTTGGGCCTGGCCATTTTTATACCAGCGATGGTGGCACCAGCCGTACTGTGATCGCCACTGAGGATTACCGGAAAGAAATTATTCTTCATTGAATCAGAAACTGCTTTACTTACCCTTTCATAAATGGCGGCAATGCCCTTTATTCTTTTGGCGTAAGGTGATTCAATAGGTTCGTAGAGTAACTTATTTTCTGTCTGAATTTTTTCAGAGGGGAAGTGAATAAAAAAGTTACTCATAAAATCTAAAGCTGCAATTTTTATTGCTTCGATACCCAGGCTTGCACCACGGGTGCCGGCGCCGATTTCAGAAGGAACTTCAATTAGTTTAATATTTTTCATGCTGAGAGCAATTGAATATGTGTTAAGGAATAAGCTTCTTAATCTGTTAATGAAGCTTAGTAAGGGAGTGTGTCTGTGGCTTAATCCGGTATGTAAAAATTAGCGGGCAGTGATTGTTCTGCAAATGTGAAAATACAACTCGGTATTTTAAACTGTAACATCATACCTGTACGTAAACAAAGGTAGTTATTAGTTTGCAGGCCGTCAAGGCCAGTTTTCTAGGCGGTTGGTGATAGTTCATGCACGGCCAGAACAGGTATCCGGCTTTCATAAACCAGTTTTTTTGTATGACTTTTTACAAAAAGCTTTGAAAGGAGGTTTTGTTCCTTGTGTACAATAATGATCAGGTCTGTTTTCAGGTCTATAGCAAACTGGTTAATAGCCTCACTTACATCCGGAAGCCCGAGAAAATGAAATTCTGGGTTATATTCATCAAACATTTTTTTAAGCTTATCCTGTTCCAGTTTGTATTCTTCAGTTAGGGCAACATAATGTTCTGTGTCCACATTCATTATATGTAGTTCGGGGTGAAATGGTTTTAAGACTTTTTTTACCGGAACGGAAGGTGTTTTTTCTGTTACTTTTTTGAAATCAGAAGTGAGTAAAACACTTTTAATATCTGTAAAACTGCATTCAGGGGGTATAATCATTACCGGGCAGATTTTCTGTCGTATCATTTTCAGGGTATTGCTGCCAATAAGTGTTTGCCCGATAGCCGAACGACCGGTTATTCCCATTATTACAAGATCAGCCTGGTTTATACGGGCCATTTGCTCAAGTGAAGTAATAAAATCGGAACCATTACTGGCAAGCGAAGATGTTTTTACAATACCAAGATTATTCAGGTCTTTTTTAAGTAATTCAAGATGTTGTTCTGCTTCTGCTATTTGTTCGGGTTTGCCGCAGTGATGATATAATATCATGGTTACCCCGTAATGGCCTGTCAATAGTTTCATGGCATACCGGGCTGCATTCAGAGAGGTTTCAGAAAAATCAACTGGTACAATAACGTTTTTCATATCGTTGGTTTTAAATCAATGCTTTTAAGATACAAATAATACCCGGGAAAGAAAACAGTTTCGGAAAAATATTACTGATGTACCGCCAGGATTGGAATATGACTATGGTAAGCGAGTTTTTTTGTATGTGTGGATTTAAACAAGGAGGAGGAATTGCTCTGGTGCCTGGGAACTGTTACCAGGATGTCAATATTTTTTTCTTTAATAAAATTATCCAGGGCCGTATAAAAATCACTCTTTGTAAGAAAATGAAATTCCTTTTCAAAACTGTCGAACATGATTTCCAAATTTTCTTTTGCCTGCTGTATCTCTGTATCTGCCTGGCTGACTGTTTCCTTATTTACGTTTACAATATGAAGTTTAGGATTAAGCGGGTGTAATACACTACTAATCAGTTGCGATGGGGTGCTTAGTTCAACATTGATAAAATCTGTGGCAAAAGCAACATTTTGTATTTTTCTGTAAACAGCATCAGGTGGGATGATCATTACCGGGTACAGGTTCCTGTCAACAAGTTTCAGGGTGCTGCTTCCAAACATGATCTGTCTTATAGCAGACTTGCCTGTAATTCCCATTAAAATCAATGAAGCACGGATAGTATGTGCCAGCCTTGAAATATTATCAATCAGGTCGCCACCCATTTCGTTCTCGCATTCAACATTAGTTACACCTGCTTTCAGGAATTCTCTTTTTAAACTTTCCTGGTAATTCTGGCAAATATCATAGTCATCTTCATTGTCATAATTGTGGTAAAGGGTGGCAATAGTATTTGCTTTACCGGCAAGCATTTGGGCAGCGTACCGGGCGGCATTGAGTGATGTTTCAGAAAAATCAACTGGAATAATAACCCGGTACATAGCTGTTAGGTTTGCTTTGGAAATAAATGTAAGAATTTACGGTGTATAAAAATTTGCGGATCTTTATTTGATTCGGAAGATCAGTAAATTTACAGGTAGATGTCCGTTAATCTGCAGATAAGTGAATTTTCAAATAACGATCAATGCCTGTTGATGTAAGTAATATTTATTTCCGGGAAGCGGTAACCGGAGATGTTCCTGAGATACAAAGAGTGAGAAATTCGGTTCTTGAAAATCGGTTGTCTGATCCTGCATTGGTTCCTGATTCAGATGTTATGGACTATATTTTCCGGCGGGGAAATGGCTGGGTTTGCGGTTTCGGCAATAAACTGGTTGGGTTCTCCATTATCAGTATCATTGATAAAAATGTATGGGCTTTATTTATAGAACCCGGATTTGAAAGGGCCGGGATTGGAAGGCAGTTGCATGATATTATGCTGAACTGGTATTTCAGGCAATCAAAAGAAACTTTATGGCTTAGTACCAGTCCCGGTACCAGGGCAGAATTATTTTACCGGAATGCCGGATGGAATGAAACCGGGCTATATGGCAAGACTGAAATCAAATTTGAAATGACCTGGAGTGGATGGATGACAAAAAATAAAAACACCTTCAGAGGAAAAATAAGAGATTTGAAACAGCTATAGTTGGTAAAGGACAACTTTATAAATGCTAACAACGTCTTTCACCGGATATAACAAAAACCGAAATTATGAGCAGGCTTAAAATTTCCTTAAATATACTTCCGTTTTTAATGGCCGGTTTATTTCTGTTTAATATGATTGATGCGGCGGATCATCCGGTACAAAATGATGGCCCTTATGTGATGTACAAAAATGGGAAAATATATGCGAATTACATTTTTGAGGATAACGGAACTAAAACTGTAAAAACTGATTCGGCAGAACTATTCGATAAAAACAGACTGATCTTAAACGTTGCCACTAATACCCCCGGAAAAACATTTTCAGTAAAACTTAAGAACAGGTTTCAGAATGAGAAAAGTGATTTTAAAAGAGTAAGGAAACAACTTGTTATTTCGGATATTGAAGGATCGTTCGGCGCTTTCAGGAAACTCCTGAAGGCTGCTACGGTTATTGACGATAACTTCAACTGGACTTTTGGAGAGGGGCACCTTGTACTGACAGGTGATTTTTTTGACCGGGGTGATCATGTAACGGAGGTTCTCTGGCTAATCTATTCATTGGAGGAGAAAGCAAGGGCTGCCGGTGGTTACGTTCATTTTATATTGGGTAATCATGAAATAATGAACCTGAATGGTGATTTACGATACGTTCATCCCAAATATTTTCAGAATGCAGAAACTTTGAATCAGGATTATCTCAGTTTGTACAACGATCAATCTGAACTAGGGAGATGGCTGCGGACCAAAAATGTAATTCAAAAAATTGGAAATGTTTTGTATATACACGGGGGAATATCTTCTATAGTAAACGGTATGGAAATTCCGGCTTCCGGGATAAACGACCTCGTTAAACCCTATTATGGAGACACGACTTATAACTATCCAAACATGGCTATAGAAATATTGTATAGTGAATTGGGGCCGTTTTGGTATCGTGGCTATTATTCGGGCCAGGTCAGGGCTTCTCAACAACAAATTGACAGCACCTTAAATTTGTATAAGGCCAATTATATAGCTACAGGGCATACCATTGCCGCAGACACCATAAGCACATGGTATGACAAAAAATTATTCAATACGGATGTGCCGCACTATAAAGGTTTTTCAGAAGCTTTGTACATAGAGAATAACAAGTTTTACCGCCTCAAGGCCTCAGGAGAAAAGTTTCTGATTGCCGGATAATCATTGTCGGGCAAGTGTGTTTTTCGATCATTTCTATTGTGAAATGACAGTATCGGTCTCCATTTTGTTTTTAGGTTTTATGGGCAGGGGGACTTAAATTTGCCCACTCAAAAAAGTTTAAAAATAATGGCAAGATCAATTGCGTTTCGTGATGCCCTTCGGGAAGCGATGAGCGAGGAAATGAGAAGAGATGACCGGGTTTACCTGATGGGAGAAGAAGTGGCCGAGTATAACGGAGCATATAAAGTAAGCCAGGGTATGCTGGCTGAGTTTGGTCCAAAGAGGGTAATTGATACACCGATTTCAGAGCTGGGTTTTACTGCTATAGGGGTGGGTTCTGCACAGAATGGTTTGAGGCCGATCGTTGAATTCATGACATGGAATTTTGCAGTTCTGGCCTTAGATCAAATTCTCAATACAGCTTCTAAAATGCTGGCAATGAGTGGAGGTCAAATATCATGCCCTATTGTTTTTAGAGGAGGAAATGGCTCTGCCGGTCAGTTGGGTGCTCAGCACTCTACGGCATTTGAATCTTTATATGCCAATATTCCTGGAATTAAAGTTGTATCCCCAAGTAACGGCTATGATGCGAAGGGGTTGCTGAAGCAGGCCATTAGGTTTGAGGAGGATCCTGTCATGTTTATGGAAAGTGAACTGATGTACGGCGACAAAAGTGATATACCAGATGAGGAATACTATATTGAACTTGGGAAGGCTGATATAAAGAAAGCGGGTCGTGATGTGACAATCGTTTCTTTTAATAAAATGATGAAGGTGGCTTTAGGTGCCGCTGCAGAATTGGAAAAAGAAGGAATAAGTGCGGAGGTTATAGATCTTCGTACTATCAGGCCGCTGGATTGGATGACTATTCTGGAAAGCGTAAAGAAAACGAATCGCCTGGTAATTGTGGAAGAGCAATGGCCCTTTGCATCAGTTTCTTCAGAAATAACTTATCGTATACAAAAAGAAGGATTTGATTATCTGGATGCGCCTATCCGTCGTATTACTGCTGCTGACGCACCACTGCACTATGCTCCCAATCTGGTGGCTGCCGCTCTTCCGGATGTAATCAGAACAGTAAGACTGGTTAAAGAAGTTATGTACCAGGTAAAATAAGACCTGATTAACCTTTTTTCACCCTTATTTATGCCGGGGTTTTCTATTTATAGCTGTTTTACCCATTTAGAAAAAAAAGTTTGGGTAAGGTGCAACGTTTCAACTAATTAACTGCATCTTTGTAATGGTTTTTCATAGGATATTGGATTTTAAAACGAGGCTGGGTTTCTACCCGGCCTCTATTTATTTTAGAAATGAAAGAGGATGATTCTTTCATTTCTTTCTATTCCGCGTAGTTCCAAAACATTTATTTTTACGGTTTAAAAAGAAAATTTCATGGCCGATATATTGATTATTGATGATGAAAAGGCAATTCGTAAAACCCTAACAGAAATTTTGACATTCGAAGGCTACAAAATTGAAGAAGCGGCAGATGGTGAAGAAGGGCTAAAGAAGTTCAGGGAAAAGACATACGACCTGGTTTTATGTGATATTAAAATGCCCAGGCTTGATGGAATCGAGTTCCTTCAGAAAGCAGGGGAGGTGTACCCGGATATTCCTGTTATCATGATATCTGGTCACGGTAATATCGAAACAGCAGTAGAAGCCGTTAAAAAAGGGGCATATGATTACATTTCCAAACCGCCCGATCTCAACCGGCTGCTGATTACTATCCGCAATGCAATGGATAAAAGCAGCCTGGTTACTGAAACCAAGGTACTGAAAAGGAAGGTAAGCCGGGTGCAGGAGATGATCGGAGAATCGGCTCCGATAAAAAAAATCAAAGAGACGATAGAGAAGGTGGCGCCAACGGATGCCCGCATTCTGATTACCGGAGAAAACGGTGTTGGAAAAGAGCTGGTAGCCCGATGGATACATGAAAAAAGCAACAGATCCTCAGGGCCAATAGTGGAGGTGAATTGTGCTGCAATACCCACAGAACTGATCGAAAGTGAATTATTCGGGCATGAAAAAGGCTCTTTTACTTCTGCAATAAAACAAAGAATTGGAAAATTTGAATCGGCCAATGGAGGCACTCTTTTTCTAGATGAAATAGGTGATATGAGTGCAAATGCTCAGGCAAAAGTACTGAGAGCATTACAGGAAGGGAAAATTACAAGAGTAGGCGCTGATAAAGACATCAGTGTGGATGTAAGGGTTATAGCTGCCACAAATAAAGACCTGCTGAAAGAAGTGGAAGCAAAAAATTTCAGGCTTGATCTTTACCATCGCCTTAGCGTTATTCTTATACATGTTCCATCCCTGAATGAAAGGAGGGATGATATTCCTATGCTCGTTGATCAGTTCCTTACGGATATCTGTTCTGATTACGGTATTGCAAAAAAAGTAATTGACGCTGATGCGATAACGCTGTTACAGCAATATAACTGGACAGGTAATATCCGGGAACTGAGAAATGTGGTGGAAAGGCTGGTAATACTTTCGGGAAAATCAATCACTGCAGATGATGTAAGCAGCTATGTAATGCCCAAATAAGAAGAGGCCATTATTCTGCTATCATTTTTGCGAAGGCAATCATTTCATCCGGCGAATGAATCATTTTTATATCAGTTAGCCTGCTCTCCATATGTTTGCATGCGGGACCCGACAAAATCATTTTACTGGGAAATAATTGGCGCAGAGAAAGCAGGTAATCCTCCAGTTCCCGGGCATTCAGGCAGGTTATCACATGAGTGTAAACAAATTGAACAGGTTTATTTTGAAGATAATAGTTCAGCGTCTCCAATGCTACGTCAACCCCCATATATACTGTTCGGCTACCATATTTTTTCAGAAAATAATTAACTGTCAGTAATGGTATTTCGTGAAATTCTCCTGTTGGTGCAAATACAAGAATGACAGGCTTGTCTTTATCAGAGGTTTCAATACCGTCAGTGGCCACAAGGATTTTTTTGCGGATGATATGACTGGCAAAATGTTCTTGTGCGGGAATGGCATGGTTAGTCATCCATAACAGACCAATACGATGAAGGAAAGGATAAAAAATATTTTTGATACATTTCTCAATTCCAATGCGCAATACAAGACAGTTAATAATTTTTTCGAATCTTTCTTTGTCGAAATCCAGGCTTGCTTCAATCAGTTGGTGTATATAATTTTCTTCGTTGTTATGAGTTACAACTGATTCCTCTACCAATTTATCTATTTCTGCATTGCTAAGTCCCGCAATTTCAGAAACCTTGTACCCGTTGTGATATAGAAAAGATACCCTGAGCAGCTCTTTCAGATCTTCGTCATCATAAATGCGGTGCTGACTGCCTTTTCTTTTTGCGACGCAAAGCTGATGACGTTGTTCCCATGCTCTTAGTGTATGGGCCTTAATACCGCAGAGATTTTCTATGTCTTTGATAGAGAACTGATGCATACCGGCAAATCTAAATTATCATTTCTTTCCCTGAAAACAGCTTTAGAATTAGCAAAACTTTGAATAATAGAATTTTGACAGGCAAATATTTATGATATTTTTGTCAGCTATAAAATAAGGCCATGCCACTACAGCACATATTTATTGTTTACCTGATAGGAACCCTGATCGTTTTTCTGCCCTCTTTTGGTTTTGCCAGATTGTTTACCAAAGCAGGAGCACCCGCATGGAAGGCATATATTCCCTTTTATAACACATGGGTGATGCAAGACCTGGCGAAACGTCCAAAACATTGGATTTTCTGGCAGTTTATACCTGTAGTTGGCTGGTTTATCAGTCCCGGAATTTTTATAGAATTTGCAAAGGTATTTGGCCGGTTCTCTTTAAGTGCACACACTGCTGCTGCCCTGACAGCACCCGTTTATTTTCCTTATCTGGCATACAAAGAGGATCCTGCCTTCATTGGTGCCGAAGCAGTAAATAATTACAAGAAAAAGAGCTGGAGAGAGTGGGTGGATGCGGCCATTTTTGCGGTAGTAGCTGCCACTTTGATAAGGACTTTTATTTTTGAGGCTTATACTATTCCATCTGGGTCAATGGAAAAATCCTTACTGATCAATGATTTTCTGTTTGTCAGTAAACTGAGCTATGGACCCCGTATTCCCAATACACCATTATCTGTTCCGTTTGTACATAATTATTTGCCTTTCGGTTCAAGCCGGAAATCATATTCAGAAGCCATCAAAATCCCTTATACAAGATGGTTTGCTGCGCCTGTAAAAAGAGGTGATGCGGTTGTTTTTAATTTTCCGGCCGGAGATACAGTGGTCAACAGACCTGGTTATCAATCTTTCAAAGAGTATTACAGTTTATGCAGGGAATATGGAAATGGGAATATGGATGAAGGAAGAAAATTTATTTTTAACTCGGATACATTACCATTGGCTGTTCATCCGGTTGATAAAACTGATAATTACATTAAGCGATGTGTGGCTGTGTCCGGAGATGTTTTGGAAATTAAAAAAGGAGAAGTATGGATAAATGGGAACAAGCAGGGATTTCCCCCTCATTCTGTTTTGAGTTATTATGTAGAGACGAATGGCCAGGTATTAGATCCGGATTTACTGAAATCTGAATATGACGTAAATTTCGATGAAGATGTGAGCAGTGTGGGAATGAATGCCTATTATATAAGAAACCTGACGGCAAAAGCAGCAGCGCAAATGAAATCTTCCGGATTAGCAAAGAAGATAGAACCGGAACTTACAGACCCGGGTAAAATCGACTTTGCCAGCTGGAGATTCCAGGTATTTCCGTACGATTCTTTGCACAAATGGACAATAGATGATTTTGGGCCTATCTGGATTCCTAAAAAAGGAGCTACTCTAAATCTTTCGGTAAAAGACTATGCAGTATATGAAAGGGCAATCAGAATATATGAGAAGAATGATTTTTACAGGAAGGATGAAAAATTCTACCTGAACGGGAAGGAGGTAACTTCCTATACATTTAAAATGAATTATTACTGGATGATGGGAGATAACAGACATGGATCGCAGGATTCAAGATACTGGGGTTTTGTACCGGAAGACAGAATCGTGGGCAAAGCATGGCTTATTTGGTTTAGCTGGGACGGCGGCCCAAGGTGGAAGCGATTGTTCCGTACAGTAAAATAAACTAACTTTAAATGCCCTTGACACAGTCAGGGGCATTGTTGTCTTTAAACCAATACCAGTATGAAACAAAGCAAATTTGAATTTGAGTATGAAGTGTATGATGATATCAGCCAACTAAAGAAGGCTGATGCAGATTTACTTAATAAGGCGAGGGCCATTACCTCGAAGGCATATGCTCCTTACTCACGGTTCTACGTGGGTGCTGCAGCCTTGCTTGAAAACGGTGAAACAATCATGGGAACTAACCAGGAAAATGCATCATACCCGGTTGGTATTTGTGCGGAGAGAGTATTACTGGGCAGTGCAGCTACTTTGTACCCCGATGTTGCAATAGTTGCAATGGCAGTCAGTTTCAATACTTCCAAAGAAAAAAGTAATCATCCTATTTCTCCCTGTGGAATGTGCAGGCAGTCGTTGCTGGAATATGAAACAAGATTCAAAAAAACGATCCGGCTGATTATGGGAGGAATGGAAGGGAAAATACATATTGTGCAATCATCCCGGTTGTTATTACCATTTGCATTTACAGGTGAAGAACTGATTTAATGGGTTACCGAGTTATTATATCAGAATAAGGTTTGTACACCATACGCAATTTTGGCCTCATGCTCCAATAACCATTTCTTTCTCCATAATCCACCTGCATAACCAATCAGCTCTCTGTTGGAACCTATCACCCGGTGACAAGGGACTATAATGGCAATATTGTTTTTCCCGTTTGCATTGGCAACAGCCCTGGTAGCTTTTGTATCTCCGATCCTTCTTGCCAGTTCAAGATAACTGATAGTTTTGCCAAAAGGAATCTGCACCAGTTCGTTCCATACTTCCTGCTGAAAGTTTGTTCCGCTTTGATTTAAAGGCAATTCAAACTGTCTGCGCTGCCCGTTGAAGAATTGAATAAGTTGCTCCACACAGTTGATCAGCAGATGAGGTAAATGCTTTTTTCTGCCTTCAGCCTTTTGAGAAGTATCATGAAATGTCACTTCGCTGATGTAATCTTCTGTGCCGCTTATCTTCAGCAAACCGACTGGTGAATGATAATATGTGTGAAATACTTCTGACATGAATTATCCAATCTTTTGCCCGTTGCGAACAGGCCGCTCCGGTTTTAATAAAATTACATCGTTATTTTCATCATATACGCCCAGCACAAGACATTCACTGGTGAAGTTGGCAATTTGTTTCGGCGGGAAATTAACAACAGCAATCACCTGGCGATTCAATAATTCTTCCTTACTATAATGGGTCGTAATTTGTGCTGAAGACCTCTTTATACCTATCTCTGTACCAAAATCAACTAACAACTGGTAAGCAGGCTTTCTGGCCTTGGGGAAATCATTTACTTCAATGATGGTGCCGGCCCGCATATCCACTTTTTCAAAATCATCCCAGTTGATCGTCATTCTTTTTTCTCTAAGCTAACCATTTACCGCTAAAGTAAAAACCGGGAATATTTTTTGATGATTATACCAGTTCCCTTTATCTTAAAGCAAATTTTCAAAATGACACCTGTTAAAAAAAATATGAGTATCTCCCGGAGAAAGTTTATTCGTAATACAGCAATTGCCGGTGCCGGCTTTTTCATTGTACCGCGGCATGTGCTGGGCCGGGGTTTTATTGCTCCAAGTGATAAATTGAATATAGCTGGAATAGGAGTGGGAGGTAAGGGTACCAGTGACCTTGCAGAATTTGCCAAAAGTCCTTATGTAAATATCGTGGCGCTTTGTGATGTGGATGACAGGGAAGCTGCCAATTCAAGAAAGAAATTTGAAAAAGCACCCTATTATAAAGATTTCAGGGAGATGCTGGAAAAAGAAAAGAATAATATTGACGCCTGTTCCATTTCCACACCGGACCATACCCATGCAGTAGCTACATTAGCTGCCATGCAACTGGGCAAACATGTGTACACTCAAAAACCATTGACACATGATATTTATGAAGCAAGAATTTTGACTGAAGCGGCTAAGAAATACAAAGTAGTAACTCAAATGGGCAACCAGGGCGGTTCAGGTGACGGAGTTCGCAAAGCAAAAGAAATGTATGATGCAGGAATGATCGGCAAAGTAACCGAAGCACATGCCTGGACAAACAGGCCTGTATGGCCACAGGGTATACCCACACCTTCAGGCAAGCATGATATACCAAAGGAACTGGATTGGGATCTATGGCTGGGGACAGCCAGCGCAATGGATTTTAATCCTGCCTATGTGCCATTCAACTGGCGGGGATGGTGGGCATTTGGAACCGGGGCATTGGGAGATATGGCCTGCCATGTGATGGATCCGATTTACAGAATTCTTCCAATACTGTATCCTGATTCTGCAGAATGCAGTGTTGCTACTGTCTGGAAAGCCATGTGGAATGATACACAGAATCTTGATGCATGTCCGCCTGCATCTATTATTCACTTGAATTATCCGAGAACAGATGGAAAGGGAACAATAAAAGTATCATGGCATGATGGTGGTTTATTGCCTGAACGTCCTGAAGAATTATTGCCGGAAGAATCATTTGGTAACTGGGACGGTGGTGTTTTACTCATTGGAACAAAAGGAAAGATGCTGATGGATTGTTATGGCGCTAATCCCAGGTTGTTACCAACAAAACTGATGAAGGAAAAAGCAATGCCGAAGGAGACGATCAAAAGAGTTCCGGAAGGGCATTATCTGCAATGGGTAAATGCCTGCAGGGCTGGTTATGGCAATGCCAAAACGAGCTCTCCGTTTGAATATGCCGGACCATTTACAGAAAGTATATTGATGGGCAACCTGGCAATACGTAGCTGGATGATGAAAAATCCAAAATTGAAAGGATGGGATGATAAATATCTTGGCCGTAAGAAACTTTTGTGGGATGCCAAAAATATGAAGGTCACCAACTTTGATGAGGCGAACCAATTTGTAAAACGGGAATATAGAGCAGGGTATAGTCTTACTTTATAATCGTGATGTTGTCACCCCGAGCTTTGCGAAGGATTGATGAAGCCAATCAATTTGTAAAAAGAGAGTACGGGGATGGATGGAAATTGGAACCATGACAATAGTCACTGATCCTTAGTCGAGCAGTTTTGCTAAATCTATCAACTCAGACCGCTTGTATTTTTCTTTATCACTGTCAAAACATTTGCTGAATTCTTCTAGCAATTGCTGCACAACCTGCTTATTCATTCTTGGTTTAAAGTAAGAAGCAACCGGCGGAACAGAGATGCGTTTAAAATAATTGTCTACATCCTGGTGAGTGAAAACCTGTCCTGATGTTGGATCAATAAAGAATTCAACCTTGTGCAAGGGGTCTGGGAGGTTTTCTTCGGAATACCCCGGCTTGAAATAAGCGATAATAAACTGCTTGGGAATATTGATAGCCCTCACGGGTATGTCAAGTAATTCGCAGAGCACTAAATACAAAATACCATTGCTGATCTGGTTCCCTCTTTTGGCTTCCAGGGTCTTATGCAACAGGAATTCGTTCGGCTCTTTGTAATTCGTTTCCCCGCCTTTTAAACCATAATAACTATACAGGATACTGGTTACAATATTGATCTGTTCCAGCGGAGTAAGATAGTTGTTCAATTCCAGCCAGATATTACGTCTTACCTTTTCTATTTCCTGCATCACCGGTGTGGTAGAGATATCAGGATACTGGAATTTGCAGGTAAGCATAGCCCCAAGCATAAGATCATGATGTCCCGATAAATTCCATTGACGAAAATCCTCCGTAAGATCTGTGAAATGCAGACGATGGATCAGTAATTCGATCCTTCCTTGTATCTCTTCGTTGGGTGTAGTTTCCCAAAGATGTTCCAGGTTCGGAATTATTTCTTTACCATAATCAACGATCTTGCTTGATACAAGTCCGAATACTTCTTCGTCCGGATCATCAATTAAAGTAAACAGTGCTGATATTTCTTTGGTGGTTTCCATGGTAGCGATTCTGGCACAATATCTTTATTGCTGCTGAAAGCAAATAGTTAAACTTTTCCACAAGTGGGGATAGCAGGGAAAGTTTATAGTTTACAATGGTATTCGGAATGGTTAGTATATGCAAAGAATACAGAAGTATAACTTACAACCTATAACTTTCTTGCCACCACCATCCAGTCCCATGGTTTGGGTTCTTTCAGCCATTTGGGGGGCTTATGAAATTCAGTGGTCCAGTCGTATTCAATTTTTTGAAAATCTTCAGCATTAAATCCTTCATTGGCCAGCAGGAATTGCAATTCCTCTTTCAGGTAATGTTTATGAGGCACTTCATCAATATCTGCATTGCCCTGCCGGACATTATTCCATTTGCGAATGGCTTCTTTCCCGTTTTTTTCAGCAGGGAAAAGGTTTTTATCAATTTTGTATTGTTGTTGTATGATACTGGTCAATAAATGAGATTCCAGTGAGGGGATAGTGATAATAATTCTTCCACCTTTTTTGATGCAGGCAGTAAGTGACTGGAAGAAAATATCCCGGTCTTTTTGTGAAGGGGTTAGAATGGCATTAATACAAATGCCAAAATCACAAGCCGGTACTTTTGTTTTCTTTCCGCTCATATCGGCTCTCAGGTATTCCACATTTTTATAGTGTGGGTAAAGCTGCTGTGCTATTTCAAGGTTTTTTTTCGATATATCCACTGCTATTACTTTCTTAAAAGCAGGGGAGAGCACCGGTAGCCATTTACCAATAGCACAACCAATATCAATCACCGTTTTATTCTTTGAAGCATATTTATTGATGACAGCACGGATAAGAGCTTTCTTATCGTTGTGCAGCACATCGAATATTTCTTCTCCATAAGTGGGGGCTATCTTTTCCCAGTAGGAACGTTTCATAAGCAATGGTTATTCGTAAATATCTTTTCTGTTGCCAATAGCAATCACCTCAATAACCAGTATTTTATCAAATATGTCATAAATGATGCGAAAGTCGCCTTTACGAATGCGATAACCAGGCCTTCCTTTAAGTTTTTTACAACCGTATGGACGGGGATTTACCGAAAGATCATGGATTGACTCGATAAGGATGCCTGCAACAGCATCAGGTAACTTGTCTAATTGCTTTTGTGCCGTTTTAGTAATGCGTATCTGGTATTCAGGCATGTTTCTTACGACGGCGTTGAAGGTATTGGCTGAAAGGGATTGTTTTTTCTTTTTTTGCCTTTACCGTATCGTACAACCTGATATCTTCTAACTCTTCCAATTCTTCTATCATCTTTTTATACTCGGCAATAGAAATAACAACAGAAATTTTTTTCCCTTTTTTATCAGTAATATATTGGGGTTCTTGTTTTAGGACTGGTTTCATGCTGGTAAGTTACAAAATATTTTTCTTCCCTATGAGGGCCTTTTACCAAGTAAACTTTTTTCATTTATAGTGGAACACAATACTTACACCATGATCATTTCTTCTTCGCCACCTTCTTCTTTGTTGGTGCTTTCTTCGGAGCAGCCTTTTTTGCCGGGGCTTTCTTTGCTGCAGGTTTTTTCCCCTTCTTTGTAAATGCACCCGGAATTTCTGCTTCAATGAATTTCTTCACATCGTCCAATCTAAAAGCAGCAGCATCTTCGGCAGTATATTTTGTATCATCTGCTTTTTTAGGCATGCGGATGATCTTTTTTCCAAATTTGATAATAGGGCCCCATCTTGCATTTTCCACCGAAATCTTATCATCAGGCCATCGCTGTATATACCTGTTGGCTTCTTTCTTTACTTTGGCATCGATGAGTTCATCCATTTCAGCCTGTGAGAGATTGGCAAAATTGTAACGCCTCGGTACGTTGATGAACATACCATCCCATTTGATATAAGGGCCAAACCGACCGGTGCCTTTTGTAACAGGTTTGCCATCATACGTACCAACCGGCGCATCAGCGATCTGCTTTTGTTTGATATGTTTGATCGCAGTTTCTAAGTCAACAGTGGAGAGATCAGTGCCTTTCGGCAGAGAAATAAAATCATCACCCCATTTCACATAAGGACCAAAACGGCCAACATTTACTGAAACATCTTTATTCTCATACTGGCCCATTGTTCCCTGTGCACCAAACAGGTTCATTGCTTCTTCAAACGTAATGGTCTCGATACTCTGCCCGGTGGGTATTTTGGCAAAACGGGGTTTTTCAGTATCGTCTGCCACGCCTATCTGTATCATCGCACCATAACGTCCCATCCTTGCCACCACAGGCTTGCCGGTTTCAGGATCAACGCCTAATTCTCTTTCACCTTTAATACGTTCTGCTGTTTCAATAGTTTTATCTACATCTTTCTTAAATGGGTCATAGAAATCATGGATCATTTTATTCCATTTCATTTTACCTTCTGCCACTTCATCAAACTCTTCTTCGATCCTTGCTGTAAAACTGTAATCCATGATATCGTCAAAGTACTGCTTCAGAAAGTCAGTCACCACCAGTCCAAGGTCAGAAGGAAATAATTTAGACTTTTCAGCGCCGGTGTTTTCCTGTTCCTCCAGTTTGCTCACAGAATCTTTTTGCAATTTGAAAACCCTGAAATCACGACGAACTCCTTCTTTATCTCTTTTCTCCACATAACCTCTTTTAAGAATAGTAGAGATAGTTGGAGCATAAGTGGAAGGACGACCAATACCTAGTTCCTCCAGTTTTTTTACCAATGAAGCTTCTGTATATCTTGGCAGCGGGCGGCTGAAACGTTCCGTAGCTTTCATTTCTTTCAACGGCAATTGCTGGCCAACAGTTAAAGGAGGCAACATGCCTTCGTTTGCTTCTTCTCCCAGTTCATCATCATCCTTGTCTTCCCGGTATACTTTCAGGAACCCATCAAATTTCAATACCTCACCGCTTGCTGTTAGCTCTTCTTTATTGGTAGAAATCTCAATCTTTGCAGTTGTTTTTTCCAGTTCTGCATCCGCCATCTGGCAAGCCATGGTTCTTTTCCAGATCAGCTCGTATAATCGTTGCCATTCAGGTTCAGGTACAGATGGGTTACTCATATAAGTAGGCCTGATGGCTTCGTGGGCTTCCTGTGCACTTTCATTTTTGTTTTTGTATTTGCGGAACTGGTGATACTCTTCACCATACATGCTTTTCACAGTGTTGGTAATATCACCAAGTGCTGTATTACTAAGATTCACACTGTCCGTACGCATATAAGTAATGTACCCGTTCTCATATAGCTTTTGTGCGATCAACATTGTTCTGGATACGCCATAACCTAATTTCCTGGAGGCTTCCTGTTGCAAGGTTGATGTAGTAAAAGGAGGAGCAGGTGAACGTTTGCCTGGTTTTACCTGTATATCTGTGACCTTGTAACTGGCACCTACACAACCTTTCAAAAAGGCTTCTGCATCTTCAGCCGTATTTTGCTTTTTACCTTCTGCAGCAAAAGTTACATTCTTGTCTGTCACATCTTTTGCGGTAAAAGCTGCTTCAATTTTAAAAGTGCTTACCGGAACAAAAGCGTTGATCTCTCTTTCTCTTTCTGCTATCAACCGTACCGCCACACTTTGTACACGGCCGGCGCTAAGGTTATTCCGCATACTCATTTTGCGCCATAGGACTGGGCTGAGTTCAAATCCAACTATGCGGTCTAATATTCTTCTGGCTTGTTGTGCCATCACCAGGTTCATATCCAGTTTTCTTGGATTCTGAACGGCTTCCTGAATAGCAGGTTTTGTGATTTCGTGGAAAACAATTCTTTTGGTAGTCTTGGGGTTAAGACCTAATACTTCACATAAATGCCAGCTGATGGCTTCTCCTTCACGGTCCTCATCCGTTGCCAGCCATACTTCTTCAGATTTTTTTGCCAGTGATTTGAGTTCATTCACCACTTTTTCCTTTTCGGCCGGTACTATATAAGTAGGTTCAAAATTCTTTTCCAGGTTGATACCCATTCCCGCCTTTTCCAAGTCACGGATGTGGCCAAAGCAACTCTTTACCTGGAAGTCTTTTCCCAGGATCTTTTCAATCGTTTTAGCTTTCGCAGGGCTCTCTACTATCAATAAATTTTTCGCCATAAGGGATACTGTATTATATCACAAAACCGCTTTTCAGCGGCCGCAAGTTAGGACAAGGATAATAAATTTTTCCCGAAACATTATTTTCGGTTGAAAGAGGAGGTGTTTGAAACGGTTTACAAACACTGTTTATCTGCCTGTAATTCAATTACAATTTTGAATGGAAATGGGTTGAAATCAGTTCTGCCCAGCGTTTGTATTCTTTTCCTGAAGGGTGTAAGCCGTCAGCAGTGAGTAAAGAATGATCGGAGGCTGCTTCCCTTGTCCAGTCGGTAATATATATATAATGTATACTGTATTTATCCGCTATATTTTTACATACATTATTATAGGCGTCAATTTCAGCCGTAATTTGTTTCCTGTCCCTGCCTTCAGCGAAAGGGGTTACTCCCCAATCAGGAATAGAAATGATAGCCACCCGGCTGCGGTCATTGCCGGCAAATTGTATGGCTTTTTTCAATAATACTTCAAATTGTTCTTCAAATTCATTTACCGGTCGTCCGCGGTATTGGTTATTGACACCGATCAGCAGACTTACAAAATCATATTTTTCTAAAAACTGGTGTTCGTTGATGGCAGATTGCAGTTCATCGGTCGTCCATCCTGTTTTAGCAATTATTTCCGGAGCGTAAAATGAAACTCCTTTTTTTCTCAGCATCTGTACTGCCTGGCTGGGATAATTATCAGCAGCAGGTACCTGTTCGCCGATAGTGTATGAATCGCCTAAAGCAAGATAAGTGTAAGTCATGTTGTTCAAGTTTGTCAGTCGTGCCAGATCATTGCCCGGGTTTACAAAGGTGAAAATAAGCAGAAGAGAGTATATATATGCCTTCATAAGAATTCCGTAATAGCTTTGGTCACTTTGTTTTCCCGGTAGATCCGGCTGTGTCCCAAACCTTTTGTAATTACGAATTCAATATTGGGATGGTTTTCAGCTTTCACTTTCAGTGCATCGCTGAGCGGAGTTGTATCATCATCTTCATCATGTATCCACAGCACTTTTGCTTTGATATGTTTCATAGCTCTCTTTATTGAATACCAGGAAGGGGTGACACCTCCTTTTTTAATGATCACTTTATCAAATTCAGTTCGTATGGCAGGATCTAATTGCAGGAAACGGAAAAAAGTTTCAATAGCGGTGGTGGTTTCTGTAGCCGGGGCAATTAAAACAAGCCGGTGATCATTAGTATGGCTGATCTCTTCCAGGGCAAGGCTAACAGCAAGGCCACCAAATGAATGCGCCATGAATGATTGTACCGGGCCATACTGTTTATTTATTTCCAGTATTGTTTTTTTATATAGAGGCGCTGTAATTTGTTTGCCGCCGCTTCGTCCATGTGCAGGCCCGTCAAAAGCCAATACTTCATATCCCTTTTTTATCAATGGTCTTACATACCGGTCGAAGTTGACAGCAGAAGATTCGAAACCATGAATAATAAGCGCCTTTCTGCTGGCAGGATGATTCCACCGCCATCCTTTTACTGTAATTCCATCTACTTTGCATTGCAGCTTTTCAGCCTGTTCAAATATTTTAGGTGGTTGTTTCCTGTTTCGCCGTTGCGGGGTGCAAAAAAGTTCAAAGGCCTTTTCAGCTGCTTTCTTTTTAGAAACAGCGGCCCAGAGTGTAAACTTTGTTTTGTAGTATTTTAAAGCTATTCGTTGTGCCAGTTTCAAGCCCGCCATATTGTTAATTTTCTTTGCTGTAATTTGCAAATCTATTTAATCATTCACTAAGCTTCCCTGCGGGGTTTAAGATATGGACATAGTAATCATCGGTTCCGGGAATGTGGCAGCAGTACTTGGCAGAAAATTCAAAGCAGCCGGGCACACAATTTTACAGATATACAGCCGCAATGCTTCGGCAGCTTCTATGCTGGCTTATGAATGGGATTCGGAATCTACCAATTATATCAGCCTGATCAATAAAAATGCTGAAGTGTACCTGGTTGCGGTGAACGATGATGCTATTGCAACAGTGTCAAAAGAACTTTTGCTGCGGGGGAAGATAGTGGCACATACAGCTGCATCAGTTCCCAAAGAAATATTGAAAACTGTTACGGCTCATTATGGTGTTTTCTACCCTTTACAAAGTCTCAGGAAAGAAATGAGTTATTCTCCGGATGTGCCTGTTTTCTTTGATGGCAGTGATGAATTCACTAAAAAGAAACTAGAATTACTGGCACATTCTATTGCAGAAGAAAAGGTAACAGAGGCTGGTGATGATGCCAGGTTGAAACTGCATGTGGCCGCAGTGGTTGTCAGCAATTTTACTAATCATATGTATGTAATGGCAGAAGAATACTGCCGCAAAGAAGGGCTTGATTTCAGGCAATTGCTGCCACTTATTGAAGAAACAGCTTCAAGAATAAAAGATATTTCGCCCCGGCAGGCACAGACAGGCCCGGCCATCCGGCATGACAGCGAAACAATACATAAACACCTTGAGTTATTAAAACAGTACCCTCAGCTAAAGAACCTGTATGTATTGCTGACAGAAAGCATACAGCAATTCGCCTGATAGTTTTCCTGAACAAGTAAATGTATTCTTTGTTTTACCATTACTTTTGCACTTCGTAAGACTAATTACGGCTGAAACTGAAACGAAAACAGGCGAGATGTACACTATCAGATTTAATTTTGAACAACCGGGGCTGGAACCGGTAACATTGACCAATATTGAGGCAGGGTATAGTTTGCTGGAAGTGGCCCTGAAAAATGATATAGAGCTTCATCATAACTGTGGTGGCGTATGTGCCTGCAGTACCTGTCATTTGTATGTAGAAAAAGGCGGAGATTTTTTAGAGGAACTGAGTGACAGGGAGGAGGATTTTATTGACAGGGCTATAAACCCAAAACTTAATTCAAGGCTGGGCTGCCAATGCCTGTTGCAGGAGGGAAGTGGCGAAATAGAAGTAACGTTGCCAGACCAGACACAATTTTTAGGAGAATAGTAAAGAAGAAAGAGATCAGAAGTAAGAAGTCTGAATCTGATCTCTCGTAAATGTATCAGACTTCTTACATTATTTTTTTATGAGTCATTTTGAACCACCGATAAACTGGAACGATCATGAAGACATTGCATTGAAACTGTATGAACGTTTTGGTGATGATTTTAATGAAGGAAAGATCTATCGCATCCGGTTTACTGATCTGCTGGAATGGATTTTGCAGATTCCGGGTTTCGAGGGTAAAAGAGAAGAAAGTAATGAAGGTCACCTGGAAATGATACAAAGTGCATGGGTTTATGAGTGGAGGGATAATCAGAAATAGTTTATTGGTTGATAAGTTGACAGGTTAACTTGTCAACACTTCAACCTGTCAACAAGTTTACAATTATGAATGTTCTCCAATTATTCAAGTCAATTACCACATTCGTTTTTGATGTGGATGGAGTACTGACGGACAGTACAGTGCTGGTATTGGAAAATGGATTACAGGCAAGACGTATGAATATCAAAGACGGGTTTGCCCTGCAAATGGCCTTTAAAAATAATTACCGGGTAAAGATTATTTCAGGCGGTAACTCGCCGCAGGTGATGGACAGGCTGGAAAAACTGGGGATACAGGATGTAACCATGTCGGTAATGGATAAAAAATATTTACTTGCTGACTATATAAAGGCAAATAACCTGAAGAAAGAAGAAGTGTTGTACATGGGCGATGATTTACCGGATATCCCTGCCTTGCAAATCGCAGGGTTAGCCTGTTGTCCGGCAGATGCTGTTAATGAAGTAAAGGAAGTGGTGCAATATATTTC
Organism: Chitinophagaceae bacterium; assembly: GCA_044221225.1. GTDB lineage: Bacteria > Bacteroidota > Bacteroidia > Chitinophagales > Chitinophagaceae > JJ008. The sequence continues at coordinate 118,583 of JBGAPQ010000013.1, read as the reverse complement.
CCCGTTGAATGGCGGCTTTGCCTGTGTACGGGATGTGATTGAAAAAGTATTGAAATTAAACGATCACTGGCATTACAGGGTGGATGTAACATCAAGGTGAGGGTGAAGGAAGGAGAGAGATGCCGGATGGCCTGTGTGGATGCTGGATGTCTTTTTCTTCATTATTGTCTGTGCAAGTATACATAATTGGACTGTTTTCTGTATTTATACCTCCTGCTTCACACTTCAGACTTCTTTGTATCTTTCGTTAAAATTTAATTATGAGGTTGACAGCCGCACTTTTCAAACTGATCCGACTGCCTAACCTTTTTTTTATTGCTCTTACACAAGGCCTGTTTTATTATTGTATTCTTATTCCCATTTTACACAAAACAGGAGATGTTCCTGTAGTTTCCGGTCACTTATTCCTGCTGCTGGTAATTGCGTCGGTATTAATAGCGGCAGCCGGATATATCATCAATGATTATTTTGATATCAATATAGACGAGGTAAACAAGCCTAAGAAAAATGTAGTGGACCAGGTAATATCCCGCCGATGGGCGATGCTGCTTCATTTTTTGCTTAGTGGCACGGGTTTATTGTTAAGCTTTTATATCTCCTGGAAAACAGGGCTCTGGTATATCGTAATCATAAATTTTTTTTGCATTGGTTTTTTATTTGGGTATTCGGCTTCGTTTAAAAGAAAATTATTGTCCGGCAATATCCTGATCTCCTTACTGACCGCCTGGGTTATTCTTATTTTATGTTTTTCCGAATCAGGTTATTTGTTTTATACACGGGTTGACCCGGTATTACTGGCCGGTCATATTAAAATTGAACGGATTGGTTTTTTGTATGCCGGTTTTGCATTTATCAGTTCACTGATAAGGGAAGCTATTAAAGATATGGAGGACATGGAAGGGGATGCCCGCTATGGTTGCCGCACCATGCCGATAGTATGGGGTCTGAATGTATCGAAAGTATATGTGGCCGTATGGCTGGTTGTATTGGCCGCCATCCTCGTGATTGTGCAGTTTTATGTATTGCAGTTCAGATGGTGGTTGCCTGTTACCTACAGTATTGTATTGATTATCTCCCCATTGGTATATATCCTGTCGAAACTTTTTGGCGCAAGATTGCCTGTTGATTTTCACAAACTCAGCCGGGGGATTAAAGTAGTGATGCTTACAGGTATTCTTTCCATGGTTTTTTTCTATTTCTATCTATGAACAAAATAATTCTTGCCTCTCAGTCGCCAAGACGTAAACAATTGCTGGAATGGGCAGAAGTGCCTTTTGATGTAATGGTAAAGGAAACGGATGAACATTTTCCTCCCGGGCTAACAGTTGAGGAGGCAGCAGTGTACATTGCCAGGAATAAAGCGATTGCCGTTCAGCAATCATTTACCTGTAATGAAACGATACTGGCTGCTGATACCATTGTTGTGCTGGGGAATAATGTCATCGGTAAACCTGTTCAACGGGAAGATGCAGTGAGTATACTACTGGCTCTATCAGGAGAAAAACACCGGGTGATTACGGGAGTGGTTATCCGGAATGGCAATGAAGAGGTTGCCTTTGCTGATACTACTGTTGTAGAATTTCATCATCTCACGATCAGTCAGATTGAATATTACGTTGATAAATACAAACCCTATGATAAGGCCGGTGCTTATGCTATACAGGAATGGATAGGGGTGGTGGGTATTAAATCCATCAATGGTGATTTTTATAATGTGATGGGCTTGCCCGTAAGCAGGGTAGTGAGGGAGTTGAAGAAGATGGAAAGAAGTGAATGCTGAACCTGCCTGCTGGCAGGTAATGAGTAGTAAGTGGGTGAGTGATAAAGTATTCGGGATTTTTCTTTAACTTAAATTCTGTAAACCTTATCACCAATGACGGAACGGCTGCTTCAATACATCTGGCAATTCCAATATTTTAATACTACAGAACTGACTACCACTGCCGGGGAACTTATTCAAATTATTTTCCCGGGCCAATACAACACCAACCAGGGACCTGATTTCGCTGATGCGAAAATCAAGGTTGGCAAAACTACATGGGCCGGAACAGTGGAACTGCATATCAAAACTTCAGACTGGTCTAAACACAATCATCAGAAAGATAAAAACTACAACAATGTTATTCTGCATGTGGTGTGGGAGGATGACAGAACTGGTAATGCTGTTCCTGTGTTGGAATTAAAAGGCAGGGTTTCAAAAATACTATTGCAACGCTATGAAGAATTGATGAATGAAGATTCATTTATTCCTTGTGAAAAGAGCATTCATTCCGTCCGGGAAATAGTATGGAAAAGCTGGAAAGAAAGACTACTGGCAGAACGATTATTGCGGAAGGCAGCGACAGTTGATAATTACTTACAGCAAAACAATTATCATTGGGAAGAAACTTTCTGGTGGTTGCTGGCAAGAAATTTTGGGATGAAGGTCAATGCTGAAACGTTTGAAGCGATAGCCCGGTCTGTTCCGGTCAATATACTGGCCAAACATAAAAACCAGGTGCACCAGTTGGAAGCACTGTTACTAGGACAGGCAGGTTTGCTGGAAGAAAAATTTACTGAGGATTACCCATTGATGCTACAGAAAGAGTATCGTTTTCTGCAAAGCAAATACAGGCTAAAACCAGTTTCATTACCCCTTCATTTTCTAAGGATGAGGCCAGGAAACTTTCCTACAATAAGGCTGGCACAGTTAACGATGCTGGTGCATCAGTCGGTGCATTTATTTTCTAAAGTGAAAGAAGTTGGCTCAGTAAAAGATATCAGGCAGTGGTTCGATGTTAATGCCAATGATTACTGGCATTATCACTACCGGTTTGATGAAGCATCGGCTTTTAAAAAGAAGAAACTGGGCGAAACGATGATTGATAATATCATCATCAATACCATTGCACCTGTACTATTTGCTTATGGCAGTTATCATAAAGAACAACAGTATAAAGACAAAGCCCTGCAATTACTGGAGAGTACCGCAGCAGAAGCTAACAATATTACAAAAGGCTTCCAGCGAATAGGTGTGGATAATAAAAATGCTTTTGACAGCCAGGCTTTGATTGAACTAAAGAATGAGTATTGCAGTAAGCGAAGATGTTTGGATTGCGGAGTTGGGAATGCGATATTAAAGAATTAACTCCACCCTCCCCAATCCACTTTCACTTCAATATCGGGGTGTATGCTTTTCATTACCGGACAGGTTTCACCGGTGTTTTTCATGATCGTTTTTGTTTTTTCATCAATATCTTTCAGCGAGTCGGGTATATGAAATGTTAATTCTATGCCGCCTACTCTCCGCGGATCGGCCTTCATTATTTTTAGTACGTCAATCTTTACATCGTTCAGGTCAAATCCCATTGTTCTGGCTTTAATACCCATTACAGTAATCATACAGGTAGCAAGGCTTGTGGCCATCATGTCGGTGGGGGAGAACCGTTCTCCTTTTCCGTTGTTATCAATGGGTGCATCGGTCTCAAAAGAGGAATGGCTGCGCAGGTGGGTACAGGTGGTACGGAGTTCGCCGTTATAAACTACGGTAGAAGTCATTAGTCAATAATTTGCCCTAAATTTACGTTTAAGTAATACTAAAAAAGTAGCTCCGTGAAAAAACTAAGTTTGTTCCTCGTTTTTGTAATGATTGTTGTGTCTGTTTCTGCACAGGACAGTACTTCCCGCCGTAGCAGTAAATCGGAAAAGAAAGAAGCCCGCCGCAAAAAAATTAATGCCATGATCCGGCAGGCGGAAGAAGGGGTGCTTATTTACAGTAAGCAAACTGTGTTTGGGGTACAGGCAAGAACAAATGGTTATGGATTGTTTTATGAACATGGCCGGATGAAAACAAACCGGAAAACAAATATTTACCGGATTGACATTACTGAAATAAAACACCTGAAGGAAAATAAAGTGCAAAATGCTGCTAATGGGTTTATTTTTTTCGGTAATCCCTTCATTTATGGCAAGATCAATAACTTTTACCAGGTTACATTAGGGTTTGGCCAACAGCATATACTTGGACAAAAAGGGAACAAGAACGGCGTGGCTGTTTCGGCTGTTTATAATGGAGGTTTGTCGCTGGGATTATTGCGGCCTTATTACCTGGAAGTGGTGGATCAGAACGATGACATTAAAACTATTAAATATACACCGGCTGACAGTGCCTTATTCCTTAGTAATGCTATTGTTGGCAGTGGCGGCCTTGGAAAAGGATGGGGCGAAATAAAAGTGAAACCTGGGGTTTACGCAAAAACAGCCCTGCGATTTGACTATGGCCGGTTTAATGAAGCCGTGTCTGGTCTCGAAATTGGCCTTAGCGGCGAATTTTACACAGAAAAAATACCCATCATGGCCCGTCAGAAAAATCAGCAGTTTTTCTTTCAGGCCTATATAGCCCTTCTGTTTGGCCGTCGCAAGTAATGGGTGTATTTTTGCCCGATGATTGAGCTCCCCGTAGTACCGAATAATGCTGATAAAGAACCACGGATCAGGAAGCCGGACTGGCTCCGTGTGAAGCTGCCTATAGGTGAAAATTACAAGCATGTCCGTGGTTTGGTAGATAATCATAAGCTGCATACTATTTGTGAAAGCGGAAACTGTCCCAACATGGGCGAATGCTGGGGAGAAGGTACTGCCACCTTTATGATACTGGGTAATACCTGTACCCGCAGTTGCGGTTTTTGTGCCGTAGCTACCGGGAAACCAGAGCCGGCAGATTGGGATGAGCCACAGCGGGTGGCTGAAGCCATTCATCTGATGAAAGTAAAACATGCTGTTATTACTTCAGTCGACAGAGATGAACTGCCCGATGGCGGTTCTACGATCTGGCATAATACAATTAAAGCTGTCAAATTGCTTAACCCGGCGACAACACTGGAAACACTGATCCCCGATTTTAAAGGAAACAAAGAAGATATACAAAGAGTGATAGATGCGGCACCGGAAGTGGTGAGCCATAATATTGAAACAGTGGAGAAATTGACAAAGCAGGTTCGTATTCAGGCCAAATACTGGAGGAGCATGGAAGTAATACGGACATTGAAGGAAGGAGGTGTGCGGACCAAGAGTGGTATCATGCTGGGATTAGGTGAGAAAAAAGAGGAAGTGATACAAACATTGAAAGATCTGCAGGCTTATGGTTGTGATGTGGTAACTATTGGTCAATACCTGCAGCCGACTAAAAAACATTTACCCGTTGATCGCTTTGTGCATCCTGATGAATTTGCCGAATACCGGGAGATAGGATATGGCCTGGGGTTGGATTATGTAGAAAGCGGCCCGCTGGTTCGTTCTTCTTATCATAGTGAAAAGCATGTGATATCCGGCCTGGGCCGTCAGCAATGGGAAGAGAGAAAATCAGGTGTTATGATTCAATAGCAATGAGTCATGCAAAGAACCTGCTTCATATTTTTACTTTCATTTCTATTTACAATTGATGTAATTGCGCAATTAAAATGGACCAGGGTAGATTCTTTATTTCAACCACTGCCGGCATCAGTGCATGTTTATAAAACGACTGACTTGCTGGATGGTAAACCCAATATTGCTTACTATGTGGAGGCAGATTTAAAGGACAAAAAACTTGATTTCACCGTTGATACCACTTACAAAAGAAGATTTAAACCTTCTCAGTTTTACGAAAAGAATGATCAGCCACTCTTAGTGGTGAATACAACTTTCTTTTCTTTTGCCACTAACCAGAACCTGAATGTGGTAATAAAGAATGGGAAACTGGTAAGTTATAATATTCACACTATAAATGGCAGGGGAAAAGATACATTTACTTACAGGCATCCGTTTGGCAGTGCAATTGGGATATCAAAAAAAAGGAAGGCTGATATTGCGTGGTTATTTACCGATTCTTCAAAAAGATATCCTTATAACGTAATCTGGCCTGATAGCTATAAAGACTCACTTAGCTATACAAATATTGATGACTTAATTAATAAAACAAGGTTACATATCTCACATTCCGAAGAAACTCCTGAAATCATTCTAAAATGGAAAGTGAAAACCGCTGTTGGCGGCGGACCGGTTCTTTTACAAAATGGGGAAATAAAAATTACTAACAATGAAGAACTGAAATTTACCGGTAAAGCTATTGATGATAAACACCCCCGTACTGCAATGGGCTACACAAAAGATAACAAACTTATAATCCTGGTTATTGAGGGCCGTAACCCCGGAAAAGCGGAAGGGGCAACACTTACACAGGAAGCTCAGATATTTAAAAATCTTGGTTGCCACGAAGCTCTCAATCTTGATGGTGGCGGCAGCAGCTGTATGCTGGTGAATGGAAAAGAAACAATTAAAGTATCAGATCCTGCTGGTCAACGGCCTGTACCGGCTGTATTCATTATTAAAAGGAAATAAGTTGTTGATTTTTTTGTGGAAAATTAAACGTTGTAACAGTGTTATAAGATTGTTTTTGGCATGATTTTAATACTTATAAAGCAGAAAAACAACTAAAAAATTTCCTATGATAACATTAAGCCCGGTAATAACCTGCCGGGCTTTTCTATTAAGCGAACCACATTAATTATTCCCAAACTAATGCGCTGGCCCCTAAAATTGCTGCATCGGCTTCTTTCAACTGGCTAAACACCAGTTTTACTTTGTTTCTGAAAATTTGTATCAGGTTTTCTTCCATTGCTTTCCTGGTAGGAGTCATGATCAGGTCACCGGCTTTGGTGAGGCCGCCAAATAAAACAATGGCTTCCGGAGAAGAAAACATAATAAAGTTTGCCAGTGCTTCTCCCAAAATCTGACCGGTAAACTCAAAAATCTGGCTGGCAATCGTATCACCTTTGATAGCGCATTCATACACTGTCTGACTGGTCAATTCTTCTTCAGAATAATTTCTCAGCAGGCTTTTCTCATTTGGGTTGGCTGCAAGCAGTTCAAGAGCAGTTTCCCGGACACCTGTTGCGGAGGCGTAAGATTCGAGCACACCTCTTATTCCTGTGCCCTTGTGCAGCCTTCCGCCCGGGCGGATGATTGTATGGCCCAGTTCGCCGGCGAAGCCATCATGACCAAGTACAATTTTCCCATCAATTACAATACCGCTTCCCACACCTGTACCAAGAGTGATAGTAATGAAATGCTTCATCCCTTTTGCACAGCCATACATCATTTCACCAACAGCTGCAGCGTTGGCATCGTTGGTAAGTTTTGTGCGCAGGCCAAACTTTTCAGAAACCATTTTTGCCAGTGGCACAACTCCTTTCCATCGAAGGTTAGGCGCATATTCAATATTGCCGGTGTAATAATTTCCATTGGGGGCACCCATGCCTATACCAGCAATTTTGTCGATGCCGCCCACTTTTTTAATTATAGGAGACAGGCCGGCATATAAATCATCAATAAATTCCTGCACAGTATCGTGACCATTGGTAAGTACCCTGTTCTGATCAATAATATTTCCATGGCGGTCAACTACTCCGAATTTGGTATTGGTACCACCTACATCAATACCTATTGCATACTCTTTCATAACATGTTTATTGAGTTCTTCAAATTAATGCCCGCCTGCACTTACTTCTGCGTCGTAATCGATACCCTGCTTTCTCAAAATACCTTTTACCGCAAATGCAAAGAAAGCGAGATAGGCAAAGCATAAAGCTGCGATAACATAGGATTGATGTATCCCGATTATATCAGCAAGTTTACCCTGGATAGGAGGAATGATGCCACCACCCAGGATCATCATAATCAGAAAAGCAGAACCTTCGGAAGTATATTTTCCGAGCCCGGCTATGGAAAGGCTGAAAATACTTGGCCACATGATTGAACAAACAAGGCCACCACTCAGGAATGCATAAATAGCCACTGTGCCGGTCGTCATCAGACCTATTACCATGGCAATAACACCTAATAAACTAAATATAAGTAGTGTTCTTGCAGGTTTGTTATCGCTGACATAAAATGCCACTATCTGTACTAAAACACATATAACGTAATAGTAAAGAGGCTGCATATTGTATTGTGCCAATGAATTAATACCCAGCAAAATACCAAAAGCAATAAGCGGCACAACAAACTGCAGAATTCTTTTCGTTTTGTTTGATAAATCAAATGCATTTACAGCGCCTGTCCATCGGCCAATCATCAAACTTCCCCAGAACATTATAATATAGGGAGTGGCTTCAGATGCAGCATGAGAGCCAAAGCTTTTTTGTTTTAGCAATTCGCCCAGGTTACTTCCGATAGCTACTTCAACACCCACATATACAAATATGGCCAGCATGCCTAAGATAAGCTGAGGATATTGCATGGGGCCCCAGCCTTCCGCTTTTTTCCTGGAACGGACATTGGCAAATACCAAACCCAGAACTACTACTGCCAATGCTCCCAGCAGCCATTTTAGCCTGTAGGATTCTAAAGGGTGTTTGAGGTTATTGATTTCTGTTTTTCGCTTGTCATTTTCTGCTTTAATCGTTTTTATTGCATTGACAGCCGAAAGTGAAGATTCATTGTTATTATAAACAACGGCCAGCGAGTCCAACGATTTATTGATTGCGGCATCTTCTTTACTACTGAGAAAATTGACTGCAAAGTCACTATCCCCGGAAGATAACATCAATTTTGCTTTCAGCAGAGAATCCGCCTTCTTGCTTTGCGATTTTATTTCTTCAGTTATAGAAACGATTTTTAAAGCGTCCTTGCTTTTATAGCTGCTGAATACAGGTACAAACATAATTATCAGCAAACCCGTCATTATTAATAAAGTATAAAGAGCCTTACTTGCTTTTTCCGTGGTTTCAATCATTTTACCAGAAGGCACTTTTTTGGAGAAAAAGAAAAGAGCTGCTGCGCCAACAAACAGAATACCTACAAAAGTGTAGAGCAGGATTACTTTTGAAAGACTTAATGAAGCTATTTTTTCATCTGTAATGGCTGCAGTAGAGCCAAATAAGGCCAGTGCCACCACCAATGGGCCGATGGATGTTCCAAACGAATTAACACCACCTCCCAGGTTGACCCGGCTGGTGCCGGTGGCAGGGTCGCCCAACGAAATGGCAAAAGGCTGGGCAGCCGTTTGCTGCAGGGAGAATCCCAATGCCACAATGAAAAGTCCGATAAGCATGCCGGCAAAACTGTTACCATTTACGGCCAGTATCATGGCGGCTGCGCCTAAAGCCGAAAATAAGAGACCATAGACGATACTGTTTTTATATCCCCATTTACCCACCAGGTCTTTACCACCATAAGCACCGTATGCAAATAATAGTAATGCTCCGATATAATAAGCTGTGTAAAAAGCAAAGTCTATCAACTGGCTTTGAAACTGGTCCAGATGAAAATAGTTTTTACAAAAGGGAATAAACACACTGTTTCCTGCAGCGATAAAGCCCCAGAAGAAAAAGACAGTAACTAATGTACTTAATGCTCCGTAATTGGTTGTTTGTTTGGATTGACTCATAGCAATCTGTTATTGTTATAAATAGTGCTGAAAGTATAACAATTTTCATTTCCGGTAAAATAACATCTGCCGGAGTGTTGACAGGTTGTATAAAAAAATAATAAAAAGGAGTAGGGGTATTTTAAAAGTACCTGGTATCATCTCTTTTTTTATATAATATCATGCTGTCAATGAAAATAATCCCCTAAATTTCCATTTAAATACTGTAACCATATTTATGGAGATAATTCATGTTGCAGCGGAATGTTATCCGGTTGCCAAAGCAGGCGGCCTGGGTGATGTGGTGGGAGCTTTACCAAAGTACCAGGCCGATTTGGGCCATATCACCAAAGTGGTAATGCCTATGTACAGAACAAAATTTTTGTACAATAATGACTGGGAACTGGTGCATGAAGGTAGCCAGCATATTGGTCCGCACTATTTTCAGTATAGCGTTATTAAAGAGAAAACCAATAAGCTGGGTTTTGATTTATACCTGGTGGATATTAATGGCCTGCTTGACAGGGAAAAAATTTATGGATACGATGATGATACGGAAAGGTTTCTTGCTTTTCAGGTGGCTGTGTGTGACTGGATGAACAAGTGGCAGCACACACCGGATATAATTCATTGCCATGATCACCATACTGGGTTAATACCATTTATGGTGAAGTATTGTTTTGAATTCAGGCAAAAACTTTCAGAAATCCCTACTGTTCTTACTGTTCATAATGCTCAATACCAGGGATGGATAGGTTGGGATAAATATTATTTAATACCGTCATTCGACTCCTGGAAGTGGGGTATGCTCGACTGGAATAATTCTATCAACCCACTGGCTTCTGCCGTAAAATGTGCCTGGAAGGTAACTACCGTAAGTCATAGTTATCTGGATGAACTGCGGCAAACAGCTAATGGCCTGGAAAACCTGTTTCAATATGAAGCAGGCAAAAGTTCGGGTGTTTTGAACGGAATTGATAACGATGTTTGGGATCCTGTTACAGATACAATGATTGCCAAGAATTATGACAAAGAACTGGTGGCAAAAGGGAAAAAGAAAAATAAAAAAGAACTGGCCGGGCAATTTGGTCTTGATCCGGATAAACCTCTGATTTCATTTATCGGGAGATTGGTGGGAGAGAAAGCGGCTGATTTACTCCCGGAAGCCATCAGTCAGTCTATTTATCAGCATCATGGTCATGCTAATTTCCTGGTACTTGGTTCCGGAGACCCGAATCTTGAGGACAGGCTGGATCAGATGAAGCATCAGTTTGGCGGCTATTACAATTCCTACATTGGGTACAGTGAGCCGCTGAGTCATCTTATATATGCTGGTTCTGATTTTCTTCTCATGCCCAGCAGGGTAGAGCCTTGTGGTTTAAATCAAATGTATGCATTACGTTATGGAACTGTACCTATGGTAAGGAACGTAGGAGGTTTAAGAGATACTGTATCAGACATGGGCGACTGGCAGGGTGTGGGTATCCGGTTTGATCAGGCCTCTGTCGGAGATATTACTTATTCTGTTGGCAGGGCTATTGACCTTTATAATAATAAACATGACCTTTATGACTGGATGCGCAGCCATATGATGACCATCGATCATTCGTGGGATTCATCTGCACAACAGTATATCGACCTATACAAATCACTGAAATAAAAAAATCAGTTATGGCAATCAGGACTATTACTCATTCAAAGGAAATTTTATCAGTTATTCTTGGCGGCGGGGCCGGCTCAAGATTATACCCGTTAACGTCCAGTCGCTCAAAACCAGCAGTACCTATTGCCGGTAAATACAGGTTGGTGGATATTCCGATTTCAAACTGCCTGAACAACGGGATAGGAAGAATGTTTGTGTTAACACAATTTAATTCAGCATCCCTGAACAGGCATATCAAAAATACCTATCACTTCAGCGCTTTTAGTAAAGCATTTGTGGATATACTCGCTGCTGAGCAAACACCGGATAATCCCACCTGGTACCAGGGTACCGCTGATGCGGTGAGGCAGGGGCTTCGGCATATTGAACCATTTGAAAGTGAATATATACTCATCCTGTCCGGTGATCAGTTATACCAGATGGATTTTGCTGAGATGCTGGATAATCACAAAGCACTTGGAGCAGATATTTCTGTAGCCACTATCCCGGTTGCACAAAGAGAAGCTCCTGAATTTGGTATTTTGAAGAGTGATAAAGGGCTGATTGCTTCATTTATCGAAAAACCCAGGAAAGAGGTGCTTGAAGACTGGGTAAGTGATACCGGTGATGAAATGAAAAATACAGGCAGGATATACCTGGCTTCGATGGGTATTTATATTTTCAACCGCAACCTGCTGTTTGACCTTTTGCGTACCGAGTTTAAAGATGCAACGGATTTTGGTAAAGAAATTATTCCTCAGTCAATCAATAAGTATAAAGTAGCGAGTTACCAGTATACCGGCTACTGGACAGATATCGGAAATATTTATTCCTTCTTTGAAGCAAACCTTGATCTGACAAAAGATATTCCGGATTTTAATATGTTTGACAGCGACCGTACAATTTATACAAGGCCGAGGATGCTGCCGCCTGCAAAAATCAGTGGTACCACATTGGAGAAAACGTTGATAGCCGAGGGCTCAATTATTAATGCATCCCGTGTAGAACATTCTGTTATTGGTATACGCAGCCGTGTGGGGCATGGCAGTACGATTGTAAGCACCTACATAATGGGCAGTGATTTTTATGAGACCCTGACAGATATTGCGCAGGACACTGCAAACGGAATACCACTGCTTGGCGTTGGAGACAGGTGTTATATCAAAAATGCGATTTTGGATAAAAATGTCAGAATTGGAAATGATGTACGTATTAACGGCGGCCTACATCTTGAAAATACTGATCATGCTCTATACACAGTAAAAGATGGTATTGTTGTAATCAAAAAAGGAGCTGTCATCCCGAATGGGTATGTGATTTAGGCATCATCTGCAGACCACGAACAAATCAACAAGTACACATGTTGTGTACGCAATATGTATTCTTCCTGCCATGAATTGGTTAAATAAATAATGATTGCTTATGTCTTCAGCGTATACGGGTGTAAAACCCCAACTCAGCCTTGCACAGATTATTAATATGAGTGTTGGTTTTTTTGGGATCCAGTTTGCTTTTGGATTACAGAATGCCAATGTCAGCCGAATATTTCAAACTCTCGGTGCAGAAATAGAGCAGATCCCGATATTGTGGATAGCAGCACCATTAACAGGTTTAATTATTCAACCTATTATTGGTCATATGAGCGATAAAACCTGGCTTGGCAAATTTGGAAGGAGAAGACCATATTTTATGGTAGGTGCCCTTTTCGCATCATTGGCTCTTTTTGTTTTTCCCGGTGTTAAAATACTTTGGATGGCTGCCATCATGTTATGGGTGCTTGATGCTTCGATTAATATTTCAATGGAGCCCTTCAGGGCATTTGTGGGCGATATGCTTCCTGACTCACAGCGTACAACAGGGTTTGCCATGCAAAGTTTTTTCATTGGTTTTGGTGCTGTCATTTCTTCATTATTGCCCTATATTCTGACTTCGTTTGGAGTGGCTAATGAGGCTCACGCTGGGGTAATTCCTGATTCGGTTCGTCTTTCATTTATTATTGGGGCTGTTGTGTACATGCTGGCGATTAGTTATACAGTAGTTACTACGAGGGAATATTCGCCAGATGAAATGAAATCGTTTGGTGAAATTCATGAGGATGACAGTAAAATTAATATCAAAACGCCGTTGTCTTCGTTTATAAGTAAAGGACTAATATGGTCTTTGCTTGGATTAGTTTTGATTGCAGCATTGTTTTTCTACAATAACAGGGCAGAAAAACCTCTGGAAAAGGAGCTTTATGTTTTAGCAGGTGGTATTACAGCATATGGCTTATTTCAACTTATAGCCTGGTTGATGCAAACCAGGAAAATAAACAACGGCTTTGTTGAAGTAATGGATGATCTTAATCATTTACCTAATACCATGAAAAAATTAGCTGTTGTGCAGTTTTTTTCCTGGTTTGCATTATTTGCTATGTGGATTTATACCACTGCGGCACTGGCTCAGCATATTGCAGGAACATCAGATACCACTTCAAAAGCATATAATGATATGGGAAACTGGGTAGGTGTTTTGTTTGCTTTTTATAATGGATTTGCCGCATTGTTTGCCTTTTTACTTCCCGTGATGGCAAAAAAATTCTCCAGACCGGGTACACATATGATAGCTCTTATTGCAGGAGGCCTGGGGCTTATTTCTTTTTATCTGTTTAAGAATGAAAATCTTCTTATCATAAGTATGGTTGGTGTAGGCCTGGCATGGTGCAGTATCTTAGCGATGCCTTACTCTATGCTTACTAAAGCCCTACCCGCAAATAAAATGGGTGTTTACATGGGGATATTTAATTTTTTTATTGTTATTCCGCAGATTCTGGCAGCAACATTGTTGGGCATTTTCACCAAGCACTTTTTTAATGGAAACGCCATTTACACAATAGTATTTGGCGGTTGTTCCATGATACTGGCCGCAATTCTTACATTAAGAATTAAAGACAAATAATTTTATGAAAAAAATTTTTTTTTGTTTACTGACACTGTTTCAAAGTGTTTTATATGCCCAGGATATTTACCCCACACACTGGTGGGCAGGAATGAAAAATCAAACTCTTCAGTTATTGATTCACAGGGACAGGGTGGCGCAGGAAAAAATTTCTATGTTGCCTTACCCGGGTGTAAAAATGCTGCAGCAACAGGAAGTAGAAAATCATAATTACCTTTTTATTGATTTGCAGATAACACCTGCCGCAAAACCTGGCAAAATAAAATTCAGAATTGATAACCTGCAATCCCCGGAAGCTGTTTCTTACAGAATTTTTGAATTTGAATTAAAAACACGAAATAAAGAAAATGGTAAAACAAGGGTACAGGGTGTTACAGCCAGGGATTTTATTTACCTGCTGATGCCTGACAGGTTTGGTAATGCTGATCCGTCCAATGATTTTTTTGAGGAGATGAGGGATAATGGTCACGACCGGAATAATCCTTTTGACAGGCATGGTGGAGATCTGGCCGGTGTGCAGAAACAACTGGATTATTTTGATGAGTTAGGTATTACAACTCTCTGGATGACTCCTGTTGTGGAAAACGATATGAGCCGTACATTGGAAGGTGGAACTTCACGCAGTACTTATCATGGTTACGCTTTTACTGATCAGTATAAGGTTGATAAGAGGCTGGGCGGTAATATCGCTTATAAAAAACTTATTGACGCTGCGCATAAAAAAGGAATTAAGATAATTCAGGATGCTGTATACAATCATGTAGGCAATGATCACTGGTCTGTAAAAGACCTGCCCATGAAGGACTGGCTGAACCAATGGCCGTCTTTTACAAATACTTCTTATAAGGATCAACCGCTTGTAGATCCTTATGCAGCAGAAATTGAGAAAAAGACAGCTGTAAACGGATGGTTTACCCCATTTTTAGCGGACCTGAATCAAAAGAACACTTTTGTTTCCACTTTTCTTATTCAGCATGCTATATGGGCTACAGAAGAATTTGGAATAGACGGATGGAGGGTGGATACTTATTTTTACAGCGATCCTGCTTTTTTAAATAAGGTTAATGAAGCATTACTCAGGGAGTTTCCAGCAGTTACTGTATTTGGTGAAGCATGGGTGCAGAGTGTGACTAACAGCGCTTACTTCTGTGAAAATAATATGACGGTTCCCTTTAAACACAATTGCCAGGGGGTTACTGATTTCCCGCTTTATTTTGCCACTCTTGATTTGCTAAATCAGCCTTATGGATGGAATGAAGGGGCCAATAAATTTTACCAGGTACTGGCACAGGATATTTTATACAAGAACCCGATGCGTAATTGTCTTTTCTTAGACAATCATGACCTTGACAGGTTTTATTCCGTAGTAGGAGAAGATTTTTTGAAATTTAAAATGGGAATTAACCTTCTCCTTACGCAAAGAGGGATACCCCAGTTATATTACGGCAGCGAAATACTGATGAAGAATTTTAAAAATCCCTCCGATGCAGAAGTGAGAAAGGATTTTCCCGGTGGATGGTATAATGATACTGCAAATAAATTTACCGAAGCGGGAAGAACAGCAATGGAAAACGAAGCCTTTAATTACATTAAGAAGCTTGCACAATTCAGGAAAACATCTTCTGCTATCGGAAGCGGAAGATTAATGCAGTTTTTACCCAGGGATGCTGTGTACACTTACTTCCGTTTCGATAATAAACAAACAGTGATGATTATCTCTAATACGGGCAGTAACAGTAATAAGCCCGATTGGAATTACTTTGCAGAAAGAATGGCCGGGTTTAGTAAAATGAAAAATGTGATAACGGGTGAAATACTGAACTTTTCCGGCTTTGAAATCAAACCAAAAGAAAGTTTTGTTTTTGAATTGATAAGGTAATCAGATAACAAAATTAATAATCATCTTTTTTCCGTAGCTGCCCCAGTCTTTGGCAAGAGTACTTAACTGATTCATCATACCTGAACGGTTGGTTTTTTTCCCTTTTGTTGCAGGAACTACTTTGTTCATATTAATATCAATTACTTCCACTTTTGTGGCAAACCAGGTGGAGTGAAGCCTCGGTATTCCCATCCCGAGAATCATACCCGGCAGGCCATGTATTCCTTCGGGTCCGCCTGTAACCAGCAGTTCATCTGTATAAAAGGCGAAGACCGCAATGGAATCACTTAGAATACCAATTGCTTTCCTGCAATCATAACCCGCAATGGTCCTTACATCGCTGGTGATTTTCCATTTTATATTTAATAAGCTGTCTTCTAAAAGAAATGTTTCTTCAAAAACAGGTTTTTGAGAAATGGTTGTTCCTTTAAAATAATCGTTATATACAACATTTTTGTCTCCGACCGGTCTGTACCAAACCCTCGGATCAGCAGGGACATCTTTTCCCGGCTTATATAAAGACCTGGAAGTATCTCCTGTAAATTCATAGTAACTCAGCATGGAAACCGGATACCGGTCTTTATTGCGTTCGTACCAACTGTCATTTTCCTGCAGGTCCTTCATCAGTTGCCGCACACTGATTGTTTTTTCGAATTCTACTTTGATGGCAGCACTAAATCGCACCTGTGCATACATGCCTTGAACCAGCAGTGCCAGGTTAATGATGAGTAATAATTTCTTTATCATTTTTTTTCTCCTTCAGGCATTTTATTAAAAGACCATTCAAATCGTAAAAGAAAATAACGGCTGATACGCTGAAAACGGTCGTCGGAAATAAATGTGCTGTTAATGGATCGGGTAAATCCTTTATTATCATCCAGGATATCATTAGCAAGCAGACTGATCTTTCCTGTATCTTTTTTAAACACTTTTTTGGATAAACCGGCATTCCATACCACAAGGTTGGTATTTGATGAAAAGGCATCTATTCTTTGCCGCAGGTCCGCATTTAAGTCAGTTTGGAGTTCCATTTTCCAGGGAAAAGTTATTTCGATTTCTGCACGGGAGCCATAAGTAAGATAGTTGTTATCAATACCGGATGATATTGATGACTTTGATGAGTTATATCCAATATACGGGCTAATACTTAAGCTATATTTGTCTTCAACATCAATTCCAAAGTCAATATTAAATGAAAACATTGCCGAGGTAGTAGTGGCTTTTTCATCGTTTACAAAATTGATATATCTGCCGCCGTTGGCATTCATTCCAAAGCCATAGTTTGGTTTTTTTTCACCATTTCCTTTGTTATAATCAAAATACAAATACCAGTTGTGGTTTCCGTTCACATTCACCGGGTGATAGGTCCGCACTCCGGTTAACAGGTCAATGGTATTAAACTGGGTGATTGCATGTTGCAGGATGTTATAAGAGAAATTACCCCAGATGCCTTTTTGTTTTAATACTTTGTATTGATTAAAAAACACACTGAACCCGTGATTAAAACCCACCTTCAGGTCGGGATTCCCTATATATTCGTTCAGTGCATCAGTATTATCTCTTAATGGTTGCAATTGATTTATGGTCGGCTGCCTGGTAGTACCGCGATAATTAATACCGATATTCATTTGTGTTTTAGGAGTGAAATTAATCTGGACCTGCGGGGTTACATTCAGGAAATTATATTTTTTAAGACTGTTATCATCCAGGTTTTTTAGATCAAGTTTTACATTTGATAGCCCCGATCCAAAACCCAGTTTTACTTTTTTACCCATATACCTCATCATGGCATTGCCGCTATGCGAAAAAGCATCCAGTTCAAAATTATTGCTGAAGTCGGTTACCAGTACTTCATATTTCCCGTTAAAATCTTTTTCAAAAGTATTTCGCAGGGAACTTGATTGGTTGTTATTGTATGCATAATCAAAAACGAGCATCCAGAAATCAGTGATTGGTTCGGTAAAAGTGGTTTTAATCCCGAAAGTAGTCGAACGACCGTCAAAAAATTTTTGCTGGTCTATAGTATCTGTATAATCATAAATACCATTACTGAAGCGCCGTATTCTTGTAAAGTTCATTCCGCTGTTTTCGTCATCAGTAATGCCATAACGCAGCACTGTTTGCCACTGGCGATTTTTCTTTTTGAACAGCTGTTTATAAGTAAGCTGATTATCCATCTGGTTACGCCGGGTATGGTTATCGTAGTTGTTAAAACTCTGGTTTATTGTATCAAGAGCTGATCCGATAAACTCACCATCATTATTGCCCGTAGTGTGGCTTTTCTTATTTGTGTTGGCAGACACGATTTTAATCGATGCTAATGAATCAATTTTCCATTCATATTTGGCATTTACGGCATGTTGCTGATTCAGGCCGTTTTTATTACTGTATTTATTGCTATAGGTAAGACCCGTTGGCAAAATATTTTGTGTTAATGTGATTCCGTTATTAGTGGTTCCAAGGCTATTGAACCGGTAGGAGATATTGACATTATGCTTGTCGGCATTCCATTTATTGCTGAACAGGCCACCGGCTGTATAAGCATCGGGAAGACCTCTTAAACTCCAGTCGTTAAATTCATCACCACCTCCAAAACTAAAATAGTAACCGCTTAGTTCGTCATATTCATAATCATTTTCTATACCCAGTTTTTGGCGGTCTTCCCAATTAAGACTGCCGGCATTCACATTTGTCCGGGTGAGATAAGCTGATATTTTCTTTTTGCCCACAAACCTGTTATAAAGAGTTTTGGCATCAATGAATTTATTGAAATCAGATCCTGCATGGATTTTACCAAAGGCGCCTTTCTTGGCATCTTCTTTTAATTTAATGTTCACAGTCTTTCCTTCACTGCCCGTACTCATGCCTGTCAGTTGCTGTTGCTCTGTTTTTGTTTCAAATACCTGTACCCGGTCAACAGCTTTAGCAGAAATATTCTGTGTGGCCATAGTGGGATCATCGCCAAAAAACTCTTCTCCATCTACCAAAACTTTATCTACCCGCTTTCCCTGTGCCACAATTTCTCCTTTGGAGTTTACAGTAAAACCTGGAAGTTTTTTGAGAAGATCTTCTACTGTGGCACCTTCTTTTACTTTAAAACTATCAGCCACAAATTCTGTGGTATCACCTTTTATCCGGATGGCAGAGCCTGTTCTTATCACCACTTCTGCCAGTAATTTACTTTTCATTGTCATGAAAATAATTCCGATATCCTTACTTGTTTTTATTTCAAGGGTATCCATATAATCTGCAAACCCGGGATAAGTAACCATGATCATATACCGGCCCGTATCTGTTTTCGGAAAATTAAATTTGCCCTGCTTGTTGCTCCGGGTAAAACTGACAAGTGTAGTGTCTGATTTTTTTAAAAGTGAAATAACTGCAAGCGGCAGATTTTTCTTTTCGGAAGAATCTGTGATAGTGCCGGCAATAGTTATTCGTTGGGCGGTAGCTGAAGTGAAAAAAATAAACAGCAGGCCGAACAGGACAGCGGGTTTTCGCATGTTGGTTTTAGAATTTGTTCTGAAAATATCAATATTGCTACCAGCCAGAGGGGATATTTATCTGAACGCTGTAAAATTGATGATTTCCGGTAATGTAAAACTGTCCTTATAGTTGTACAAGTGTTAAAGTTTCAGTAAAAAGCTGTAAGTTGAGTATGATACATATCCAATAAATATTATACGATGGCTTCCACAAAAAAAGATACTGGAAAAAAAGGGTCAGCTGATAACGGGAAAACAAAACCGAAATTGCCTGTGGCAGGAAAAAAACAGAAATACGAGGAAACGAATTTTGTCGATACGTCCAAACCGGTGTGGAATTATTCTATACTTACAGATGAAGATGTAACTAATTACCAGAATGGTACGAACTACCAGCTGTATAAAAAATTCGGGGCCCATTCCATCCAGGTAAATGATGTGTGGGGAATGTATTTTTGTGTATGGGCGCCCAATGCCACATCTGTTTCTGTAAAAGGAAATTTCAATGATTGGAAAAATGGGGAGTATGAGTTAAATCCCCGATGGGATAATAGTGGAATATGGGAGGGCTTCATACCAGGATTTAAATTAGGCGAAGCCTACAAGTATCATATTATTGGGTATGAAAAAATAAAAATAGATAAAGGCGATCCTTTTGCCAACTTCTGGGAAAAAAGACCACAAACGGCGAGTATTACCTGGGATATGTATTATGAGTGGAAGGATGGAGAATGGATGAAAAAAAGAAAAAAGCATAACTCCCTGGATGCTCCCTGGAGTGTTTATGAGGTACACCTGGCCAGTTGGCAGCGGCCAAATAAATATGATGAAGAAACCTATAATAATTATGATGAAATAAGAGAAAGATTAGTGCCATATGTAAAAGAAACGGGTTTTACCCATGTGGAACTTATGCCGGTGATGGAGCATCCATACGATGGAAGCTGGGGTTATCAGTGTACGGGTTTCTTTGCGGCTACATCAAGGTTTGGTGATCCACAGGGGCTGATGCGGCTAATTGATGCTTTTCACCAGGAAGGTATAGGCGTGATATTGGATTGGGTGCCTTCTCATTTTCCGTATGATGCACATGGATTATTTATGTTTGATGGTACTCACACCTATGAGTATGCAGATATGAGAAAAGGGTTTCACCCGGACTGGAACAGCTACATCTTTAATTACAAAAGGGGAGAAGTAAAGTCATTTTTGATCAGCAGTGCCAGGTATTGGTTTGATATGTTTCATATCGATGGCATTCGGGTAGATGCGGTTTCATCCATGCTTAAATTGAATTATTCAAGAGAGCATGGACAATGGGAACCAAATGAATTTGGCGGTGATGGTAACCTGGAAGCTATTGCTTTTATTAAAGACTTGAACGAAACGATCTTCAGGGATTTTCCTGATGTACAAACAATAGCGGAAGAGGCTACTGACTGGCCCGGAGTAAGCAAGCCCACTTTTGAAGGCGGGCTTGGTTTTGGTATGAAGTGGATGATGGGCTGGATGCATGATACGTTAGACTATTTTAAAATAGATACTATTAACAGGCAGCATCATCAGAATAAGTTTTCCTTTAGTATGATGTACTACTACGATGAAAATTTTATGCTTCCGCTGAGCCATGATGAGGTAGTACATGGCAAAAGCCCGATGATCTATAAAGTGCCGGGAGATGAATGGCAGAAGTTTGCCAATCTCCGGTTGTTATACACTTATATGTGGACACACCCCGGCGCCAAACTGTTATTTATGGGAAATGAATTCGGACAAACAAATGAGTGGAATTATAAATCAGAATTGCAATGGGAATTATTACAGTTTGATTGTCACCGGTTACTTAAGAATTGCCTGACTGATCTGAACGGGCTGTTAAGAAATGAAACCGCTTTACATTACAAACAATTCAACATAGATGGGTTTGAATGGGTAGATCTTAATCATAGGGCAGAATCTGTAATTGTGTATAAACGAAAAGGTAAAAAGAAAGGGGATGATCTCCTGATTATTCTGAACATGACACCAGTGGTAAGAAATGACTGGCAAATTGAAGTAACTGGAAAACCTTATAGTGAAGAAATATTTAATAGTGATAAGACAATATACTGGGGAACAGGCGACGTTTATAATCCTGAACTGCGATGTGAACTGGTTGACAAAAGTCAAAAAAAATACCTTGTTACCGTAAATTTACCGCCACTTGCTGGGATTATTCTGAAATAACTACTATTTTGGAATAAGATCACTGATAAAGAAGCGGTTAAGATAAAACTTAGTGAACGGCCCGGTTTACCTTGCTGCTACATCCAAACTTCAGCGAAAAAAAATCATCCTATGTTGAAAAATATCCTTTTGTTGGGTCTGCTTCTGTCTGTTTCATTTAGTTATTCGCAGTCATCCCATAAATCAGTTACTACTACTTCTGATAGTGCGGATTATTTTTTTCAAAAAGGTTTGCATGAAAAGTTAAATGGCAGCCGTCTGGAATCGCTTAAAAATTTTGAAAAAGCTGCAAAATATGATACAAACAGTAAAATAATTATTACAGAACTGGCATCAGCATACCAGGATCTGCGTAAATATGGTAATGCCAGGGAAATGTATAAAAAGCTGGTTGCGCTGGGGGATGAATCTTCTGCCACTTACAAACAGATCATGCTGCTTTCTTACCAGATGAAGCAGAATGAAGATGTGATTGAATATGCCGCTAAACTAAAGAAAGCCGATCCTTCTGAAAAAGTGAATTTTTATATTGGAAAAATCTATTACGAAACAGATAACTACGGGGAAGCTATAAGGACACTGAATGAAGCTGCAAAAGAAGATCCTGCCAATGCAGAAGTGCCTTATATGATTGGACGCAGCTATGCAGATATGATGAATTACAAACAGGCAGTGCCGTTTTTAAAAAAAGCCATTGAACTGGATCCAAAACAAAGCTACCGGGTATATGAACTGGGCCTTATTTGCTATGCGATGAACGATGATAAGAATGCCCTGAAATATATACTGGAAGCAGCAGAAAAGGGCTACAAAAAAGACAATAGTTATTTAGAAAACCTGGCTATTGCATACCTCAATGTGGGACAGCTGGATTCCGGGGTAACTATGCTGAATGAGATTCTGAAAAAGAAGCCCAGCGATCTGAATATCCTGAATATGGTAGCCGAAGCTTATTATTACAAAACGAAGTACGATCAGGCGATTGAATATTGGGACAAAGTCTTAGAGTATGATAAAGAAAATGCTTCTGCCCTGTACATGATCGGCATGAGTTATCAGAAGAAAGGGGGGAAAGCAAATACGGAAAAAGGTATTGCGCTATGTGATAAAGCCATCGAACTTGACCCCAGCCTCGCTTCATTGAAACACAAGAAGATGATGGCAGGTATGTAGTAAATTTTGAGTTTTTAACTGGATTTATTCTTATTATAATGAAAGCAATCATGAATTTCATGATTGCTTTTTACTTTCTGACTCAGCATTAAAAACGATACCTTTTTTTACATCCGCTCAGGTACTTTGATACCCAGCAAACTCATGGCCGATGCTATAATATTCGCTGTCATCTCTGAAATCTGCAGCCTTAACTGTTTCTTTTCCTCTGATTCGGCATTCATCACGGAATGTTCTGTATAAAAAGTATTAAAAGATTTGGCAAGGTTAAAGGCATAAATCGCCAGCACAGACGGATTATGTTCTGCGACGGCCTGCTCAATGATGATAGGGTATTGTTCCAGTGAAACGATCAGTTCTTTTTCAAGTTTCAGCAAACCGGCGGTTGCTGATTGGTGACTGCCGGCAGCCTTCTCTTTTCTTAAAATTGATTTTATCCTCGCATGGGTATATTGTACAAAGGGGCCTGTAAAACCGTGAAAGTCGATGGATTCTTCCGGGTTGAAGATCATTTTCTTTTTAGGGTCAACCCGAAGCAGGAAAAACTTCAAAGCGCCAAGAGCAATGGTATCATATAACTCCTTCAGCTCTTCTTCTGTAAAATCTTTGACCTTCCCGAGTTCTTCTGTTTTATTCTTTGCCACATTCACCATTTCTTCCACCATATCATCTGCATCCACCACGGTTCCTTCCCGGCTTTTCATTCTGCCGGTAGGCAATTCCACCATGCCATAACTCAGGTGATATATACCATTGGCGTAAGGTCTGCCTAATTTCTGCAGGATAAGTTTCAGCACTTTCATATGGTAGTTCTGTTCGTCAGCTATCACATAAATGCTCTGGTCGTACCTGAACTCTTCATATTTCTGTTGTGCCAGGCCCAGGTCTTGTGTGATATATACAGAGGTGCCATCCTTTCTTAATACGAGTTTTTCGTCAAGGCCTTCGGCTGTCAGATCGATCCACACACTACCGTCTTCTTTTTTAAAGAAAACACCCTGTTTCAATCCTTCTTCCACAAATTTTTTACCAGACAGGTAGGTTTCACTTTCGTAATACATCTTTTGGAAATCGCTGCCGATCCTCTTGTAGGTCACATCAAATCCTTCATACACCCAGCCATTCATTTTTTTCCATAGGTCAATTACATCCGGTTTACCGGCTTCCCAGTCAAGCAGCATCTGCTGTGTGCCTTTCATGATAGGGGCTTCTTTTTCTGCTTCCTCTTTTTTCATTCCCCTTGCTACCAATTCTTCTACTTGTTTTTTGTATTCATCATTGAACTTTACATAGTATTCTCCCACAAAGTGATCGCCTTTGGTATTGGTTGATTGTGGCGTAGCCCCGTTCGCAAAAAGCTGCCAGGCGATCATGCTCTTGCAGATATGTATACCCCTGTCATTAACAATACAGCTTTTGATGACTTCATAACCGCTTTCCTTTAATATCTGTGCCACACTCCATCCTAAAAAATTATTCCTGAGGTGACCCAAATGCAATGGTTTATTGGTATTGGGAGAGGAATACTCTACCATTACTTTTTCTCCGTTGGGTGATTTGAAACCGAATCTTGCATTATCATAATTCGATTGCAATACTTCTGTCCAGTATGCATCAGTAATTGTCAGGTTCAGGAAACCTTTAATAATATTATACCTGCTGAAAAGGTCCGGGTTATTTTTAACCAGTGCTTCGCCAATTTCATTTCCTAATTGTTCCGGCGATTTTTTCAGTTGTTTTACAAAGGAGAACAACACCAGCGTATAATCGCCTTCAAATTCAGGTTTGGTGGAGTTTATGGTGAGGTCAGCTTCAGTGAATGCCTGTTTATATAGATCATCAAGAGCCCTTACTACCAATGGTTTGATCCTGCTTACAATACTCATCATTTCTTGCTTTAGCCGGCAAATTTACGAAACCTTACCTCTAATTCCTTAATTACCAATTCCCATATTACCTTTGCCCGTCCATGCGAAAACATTTACATAGTGCCCGGGATTTTATACTGCCCGTTATTGATTTTTTCTATCCGCCATTCCGCAGGCTGATGAACCTGCAGACCTTTCGCTATGCAGCATCTGGAGGCGGTAATGTGCTGCTGGGCTTCCTTGTCTATTCACTTAGTTATAAGTTTCTTTTTTTTGAAAAAGATTTCGATTTCGGCTTCTATGCTTTTAAAGGGCATATTGCCGCCCTATTCCTTTCTTTTTGTATCACATTCCCTATTGGCTTCTTTATGTCAAAGTATGTGGTATTTACAGATTCCAACATGAAGGGAAGAATACAGTTGTTCCGTTATTTTATGATTTGCATGTTCAACCTGGTTCTGAACTACCTCTTGCTTAAAATATTTGTAGAAAAGCTGAATGTGCAGCCCATACTTGCCCAGGTAATGACGGTGGTGATCGTAGTAGTATTTAGCTACCTGGCCCAGCGGAATTTTTCTTTTAAATCAGCAGGAACGGAAGAAGATGCTAAAGACTAAAGCTGGCTGCATCCACTTTTACCGACAGGGCTCCATTGCAGTTACTTCTTATTACAAGGTGCTGCTGCATAGGATAAATGCCGGCAAGCCTGATATCGTTTATAGTTCCGTTACTTCGGATACCTTTCATCCATTCCTGGTTTAACTGCTGATTGATACTGACTTTAGCCGTATCAATATAAGGGCCAAGTTCAAACCGGGCATGTTTGCTGATCTCTTTGGTGATCTTTTTATCAAACAACCAGTCTGCCGAACCAAGCAGCACATTTTTTGACTTGATATCAAAATCAATATTCGTTACTTCTATTGTTTTTTTAGCAGTATCGTACACCGGTTTACCCACCAGGTAAACAATACCATTATTGGTGCCGGAAAAGTTGATCCTGATGATCAGCTTTTCAAATCCGCCGCCGTAAATTTTGCAACTGTCAATAATGAATTTCTTTTTTACAAATGCTTTTTTAAAATCGAAGCTCATCCCGGCTACCTGTTCGTTCATAATCTGGCTCAGTGAATCATAACTCAGCACTGCATCCATAAAAATGCTGAAACCCTGCCTGGCAGCCGAGTTGCTGATATGCGGTACCCATGAACTTTCTTCCACCGGTTTTTCAAAACTGATAACCGGTCTGGCTGATAACCCCATTAATACATTCAGCGAATCATTTTGTGCATATATTTTATTGATATGAATTCCTTTGGGGTTCATCTTCAGCCAGCCAAGACCATAAATGCCGTACACCTTATTCAATTGATCCCATACTTTCTGAAATTGTGGCTTCAGGTCAACGGAGCTATAACTTTTGTCAAGGTCTTTCTTGGCAGCATCGAGTTCTGCATTCAATCCCTTCATCACCTGGCTGGTGATGTTTTGTCCCCAGAAGCACACTTCACATTTATCCAATGGTTGCGGTTCATTTCTTTTAATGTCCAGCTTTACTTTGTAATTGGTCATCAGGGTGAGTGTATTGCTGAAGGATACATTTACTTTCCGTTCCGGTTCATCAAAACCACATCGGCAGGGTGGGGTCCAGGGGGAAAGAATAACACCATTTGCACATACCCTTGTAGAGCCGATGATTTTGTAATAACCGGTAAACCCAAGATTCAACGACATGCCAGACGCTTTCATTTGCAGCTTACTTCTGCGAAAGCTGTATTTGTAACGTGTATCACAACTTTCCTGTACCCAGCCATCCGGATAGCCCGGAGAAGTAAACAAAGTATCTACACTTTTCTCCGCCATAGCATAGACAGGCTTCAGGTCTATTTGTATCGGGATGTTAATTTCAGAATCGGGTAATGAATCCAGTTTGAAATTGCCGGGCGACAGATCAGGATTAGCCGGATTAATTTTCTGTGAGTAAGAAGAAATTATTGTAAACAGGCAAATTAAAATAAGAATTCCTTTTCCTTTCATGCTTGACATTGACGGTCAAAAATAGCTAAAGAAAGGAAAAAGAAATGTGAAGATATACTCACATATTTCTCGGATTTTTCCATTGTTTGCCAAGCCTTTCTACTGTTCCTTTTATCCTTTCTGTTCTTGTTTCTTCTCTTTTCGCTGTTACGATCCATTCGAGATATTCTTTCTTATTGGTAAAAGAAAGTGTGTCGAAATAAGCGGCTTCCTTTTTATTCTTTTTTAATGCTGCTGCCACATCATCCGGCAGTTTTACTTCTTTTGTTTTTGGATTTACCCAATTGAAAATTTCTCTTTCAGGTTTTCCTTTCTCTTCTTTCTTTTTATCGGCTTCTGTCTTCGCCCTGAAGCCAAAGATGGACCAGGTTTTATCAAATGAAAGAAGATTGATCCAGCTTAATTTCTCTTTTTCTTTCATCAGGCATTCCCATCCGTTGTCACGGGTCAGGTCGGTTTGTATACCAGATGTTCCTTTGGGATAATACACCCAAACGGTTATTTTCGGTTTCACCAGTTTCATCACTTTACTCATCTCTTTTTCCAGTTGAGCTTTGCTCATCACAAACCAGTGTACCTGGTCATACTCTTTGGCGCTGTCTGTTATCTTCACACCGGCAGGTAAACCCTGCAATCCTTTTTTAAAATCAGCAGGTGCATTCAGCGTCAGCAAGGTGAAGTGGGCTTTGATCCTGAGCTTGTCAGCTATTAAGGTCGTCATGCTGAATGTTTATCAGCAAATGTAAGATTAAGGTAATACAGGATTCTTTAAACTTCTTTTTCATAAATACCCGGGAAAAAAGGAACTTCAGCATCTAAACTTTAGGTTATGAAAACATTACTAGCCTTCCTGTTTTGCTCACTTTTTTTTACACCCTTTAACGCAACAGCCCAAAATGAACCCTCACCGGAAGCTGAGGCATTCTATAAAAAAGCGATGGCAGAGATAAATGCAAAGCATGTAAGATGGATAAAAACTACAGCAGCAGAAGTGAACGAAAAAAAACTGTCAGAGGCAGATGTAATGACCCAGTCAAAATCTTACGGCGCTTTGAGTAATTTGAACACTCAGGATATTGAAGCAATTGCTTTCCTGGTACTGATGCAGGCTTCCAAAAGTGCACAGGAAGACCTGAAAGCGATAATGGCAAAAGTGAAGTCCATCAATGAGCAAAAAGCGAAACTGCGGAATACCATGAATAAAATAAACAGCAGCGGAACTATTAGTAATGTGCAACTGGATTCTTTCAACCTGGTAATAAACCAGTCGAAAGCCCTGCAAAAAGGGTACAATCCTGACACAGTAAAACTGGCCAGGTCGTCTGCTTCTGCAAAGAGGACAGTAAGCAAAAAGGAACTGGATGCTATCAAAGTGAAGATGAAAGGCGACCTCGATTCCATGAGTGAAATGGGAGAAATGGAATCCCTGCGCCTGCAATCTGCCATGGACCGGATGAGTAAAACAAATAGCACAATATCTAATCTCCTCAAGAAGATACATGACACTCAGCAAAGCATCATCCAAAACCTGAAGTAAAGGTGGCCGGAACTCAAGCTTTTCCCCAATACCTGGTTAACCAGTTAACTAGTCAACCAATTCCTATTCCCCAAAAACCTGACAATTTTTCACCCCAAACCCTCACGGCACAATGATTGACAAGCTATAGCGAACTACAAAATTTAAACCATGGCAAAGATCATAGGAATCGACTTAGGAACCACCAACAGTTGCGTTTCCGTAATGGAAGGTAACGAGCCGGTGGTGATTGCTAACGACGAGGGGCGCCGTACGACCCCGTCAATAGTGGCTTTTTTAAAGAATGGCGAACGCAAAGTGGGTGACCCGGCCAAACGCCAGGCCATCACCAACCCGCATAACACTATCGCTTCGGTGAAGCGTTTTATGGGCCGCCAGTTTGATGAAGTGACTGAAGAGATCAGCCACTGGAGCTATAAAGTGGCAAAAGGTGACAATAATACCGTTCGTATTGACATAGATGGCAGACTGTATACGCCACAGGAAATCAGCGCTATGGTGCTGCAAAAAATGAAAAAAACGGCCGAGGATTACCTGGGTCATGAAGTGACCGAAGCGGTGATCACCGTACCGGCTTACTTCAACGATGCCCAGCGCCAGGCTACCAAAGAAGCCGGTGAAATTGCCGGTCTTACTGTTCGCCGTATTGTAAATGAGCCGACAGCCGCTGCGCTGGCTTATGGTTTGGATAAAGCAAAGCATGACCAGAAGATCGCTGTGTTTGACCTCGGTGGTGGTACATTCGATATTTCCGTACTCGAACTGGGTGACGGGGTATTTGAAGTAAAATCAACCAATGGTGATACCCACCTTGGTGGTGATGACTTTGATAAAGTGATCATGGACTGGCTGGCACAGGAATTTAAAAATGATGAAGCCATCGACCTGCGCAAAGACCCGATGGCCCTGCAGCGTTTGAAAGAAGCAGCAGAAAAAGCAAAAGTAGAATTGTCTTCTTCTTCTGAAACAGAAATTAATCTTCCTTACATCACAGCGGTTGACGGAGTACCCAAGCACCTCGTTAAAAAACTGAGCCGTGCAAAATTTGAATCACTGGCCGATAATTTATTTGCCCGCTGCCTGAAGCCTTGCGAAGCGGCATTGAAAGATGCCGGTTTATCTACTTCACAAATTGATGAAGTGATACTGGTAGGCGGATCTACCAGGATACCCAAAGTGCAGGAGATAGTAGAGAAGTTCTTTGGCAAAAAACCAAACAAAGGGGTGAACCCTGATGAAGTGGTTGCTGTAGGCGCTGCTATACAAGGCGCAGTACTGACTGGTGAAGTAAAAGATGTATTGCTGCTCGACGTAACACCGCTTTCTCTCGGTATTGAAACAATGGGTGGTGTGATGACCCCGCTGATCCCTTCCAATACAACTATACCTACCAAGAAATCAGAAGTGTTCTCTACTGCCAGCGATAACCAGCCCGGTGTGCAGATACATGTGCTGCAGGGAGAGAGAAGTATGAGTAAGGACAACAAGAGCCTTGGCATCTTCAATCTCGATGGCATACCACCGGCACCAAGAGGTGTACCGCAGATAGAAGTGATATTTGATATTGATGCCAACGGTATCTTACATGTTACGGCAAAAGATAAAGGAACAGGTAAGGAACAAAAGATACATATTGAAGCAGGCAGCGGCTTAAGCAAAGAAGAAGTGGAGAAAATGAAAGCTGAAGCAAAAGCCAATGAAGCCAGTGATAAGGCTGAAAAAGAAAAAGTAGAAAAGCTGAACCAGGCTGATAGCCTCGTATTCCAGACAGAAAAACAACTGAAGGAATATGGCGACAAGATACCGGCTGATAAGAAAGGCGCTATTGAGCAGGCCGCTGAAAAATTAAAAGAAGCCCACAAGGCACAGGATATACCGGCCATTGATACAGCTATGGCTGCACTGAATGCTGCATGGACAGCTGCCAGCGAGGATATGTATAAGGCCACACAGGAAAATGCAGGAGGCCCAACGCCAAATGCTGAAGCCGGAGCAGGCCCACATACGGCTGATACAGGTAGTACGGGTAATGTGACGGATGTGCCGTATGAGGAAGTGAAATAATTGTTTTGTTATCCCGGGCAAAGCGAGGGATCTAAGTATTCAGAAACAAGTTTTATTAAAGCCCCTGCGAAGATCGTGGGGGCTTTTTAGTAAATTTATGATATGGACATAATTGATGATATTTCGACACAATTCATTACATGGCAAATTAATCGTACAGGAGACCCTGATGATTTTATTAGTAGTGTAAATGATGAGTTATACAAGCTTAAAAAAGCTAAAGACAAAATAAGATTTCTGAAAAATATCATTGATGGAGTAACAAAAGCTTCAGAAGAACATTCAAAGGTTTGCCGTGATCCAAAAACATGTCAGGAGACTAAAGGTTATAATCACTCATTATTCTATCTAAACCAGGAATTGGATGAATATTCAGAAAATATTCAGGATGACCTTCAGGATATTGATTATCAGGAAAGGAGAAATTTAAATCAAAAATTAGATTTAATTATCTCTGAATTGGAAAGTTTAAAAACTGATGCTGAGACTATTCAAAAAGGACAAGTAATAATCGTAGAAGCATTTGCTGAGGAATTTGATGAGTTAAAGAATCTTTATCATCTCGGCAAAAAGAATTGGAGGCAGAATTTTTTCGGAAAGTTTGGTGAGATGGTTGCAGGTGGTATAGTATCAGAAACAATATCAAAAGAAGTTGTCGATATTATGAAAGGAATGGGTAAAGAAGTAAAACAGTTACTTATCTCCGATTAGTTCTTTGTTATTTTTCATAAAGGTTTGTCAGCAAAAGCTACTTGATAAGCCCATGCCTTTACTACTCTCATCTTCCCGTAAGAGCCTTTCCAAATAAGAGTACCGGTTTTGCCGTATGAAGAAGTGAAGTAAGTATTATTTTAACTAAGTGTGGAAGAGCTGTCTAATGCGTCTGACTGATAATATTGTTTATTGCAGCTATTGAGAGCAACAGCTATTTCTCGCACTATATTCAATATCTATTTCATAGTTACTGCCTATTTCCTTTACAGGATATCCATATTCATTGTACAAGTAATTTATGTCAATAGCAGTAATTTCATTTCCAGGGGTAAGGCTTCATTTAGTATTGCGGAATTTTTCGGGGGCTATGGCGATTCTTTGTACAAAAAAGATTATTTGCTTCACATATTGATTAGCAAGGCGAATAATGTCTTTCACTACGAAAACGATCTTGAACCTGACGGCTCGAATTTCAAATTATCCACTGCTAGTAATATGAAAACCTGGATTCTTTATTGTAGCAACATGGCTGCGGAAGAAAAGAAAAACTTAGTGATAGTTTTAAAAATTCAAGATACGATGGCCCTGAGCGATAATTCAAAAAGGCTCATTGAATTCATAAAGGGCCAGCAAAACTACAAGCTGGCAAAACTAACCGGGGTTGAAAAAGAGATGATCAGAATTTCGGAAGAGTCTATGAATTCAGAATAATATTTAAGCCCTTGTTGGTGTTCCGAAACAAACAACACGCCGCTGTCATGCCTTTTCCGCCGTTGTTGGTGTTCCCCATAAAGCAGTACGCCGCTGTTGCGTCTTGTGTACGGATATTGTAGGGCAGGCAGAGACCAACAGCAGGGATTATAAGAAATTCTTCTCTTAAAATATCCGGTTTTCTTTAATTCGAAGGTCGCCTAACAGGTGGTTTATCATCCGGCGTTTTCCTCACGAAGTATGTTTTCAAATCTTGTGCGGCTGATATAATGGTCGGCCAGCAGTTTGCCGTCTTTTATCAAACTGAATGTGCCGAAACCCGAAGGCGCTTGCTTTGCTTCATCCGGGGTAAGCAGTTTTTTTATTTTCAACTTTATTCCTTTTTTCGCTGCGGATTGTTTTAAGTCTGCAACTGATTTGCAGTGCCACGGGCATTGGTCGGAGTAAACAAGATGCCAGCCTTTATACTTTGAAAGCTGTTTTGTCCAGTCAATAAATACAGGCTTCTTTGCTTTTGTATTAAATGATTTTACCATTAATTCAAAACGACCCAGCCTGCCTGCAACAACAAACCCGTTCTTTTCAAAAATTGTTTTGTCAGCTATCCAGGGTCCGTCGCTGCTCATGGTGCAGATACCAGCTTTGTTATTTTCCCGGGCATCTTCTTCACATTGGCCGATAAGCAGACTGCCGGCCCCTTTGTCCCTTGCTTCTTTGCCAAAAACAGCAATACAGTGAATAAAAAAATAATTATCCGCTTTAATAGGCCGCCATGCCGCTTCTGCAGGAAGGTATTCAATGAACCCAAATTGTTTGCCTGTTCTGTCAGTAGCAGTTTTTATTTTAAGTCCCTTGTTGAGCTTTGATTTAAACCAGTCTAGCTTTGCATGAAAGCCCGGCGCTTTTTTGTCTTTAATGCAGTAAATGCCAGCTTCCGCAACATTATCCGCTGTTATATCAATAACTTGTATTTGGGGTTGAAACTTTGGCATTTGAAGAATAAAATTGAAAAAATTTCTTAACCCAAATTATCAACCGCTGTAATTAGAAACTATGACTTGGCTCATTTCGGAAAATGATAACAGCAGCATCTTCTTTCCCACTAAGTCTGACGAAGCCGACCCGGCCCAAATAAAGCATACCGGGTAAGGACACTGACATGACAAACTTTGTAAAAGCCTTTAAATTCACTTATAAGGAAAGCTTATTATTTTTTATACTGCCCCGATAGATCTTTAATGCGGATATTCCTGAAATCTATTGGCTGCCCTTCACTTTGCAGCGCAATAAAACCGCTGTTGAGCAATTGTCCGTCTTTTTTTATTTCAGGGTTGTAACGGTTTACCACGCCACCGCCAATTTGTGGTTTAGAATACTGCAGCACAGTATCGCCGTTAATGATATGTGTAATAAGCGAATCCCCCAGCACAATTAATTCTGCGTTTACCCATTGTTCTCCGTCGTACGTTTTGCTGGTAGAGTTAATGCAATGTGAAGGCACAATACTTCCTTTCTGCATTACTTCTGTACCCGGCGAGCACATATTGCCGGTAGGTCGTGGTTTTCCATCCCCCAGGCCTCCTAAAAACTGCATTTCAACCGATATGGGCCAGTCCTGTTCTTTTGGCATGGTATAAGGGCTTTGCGAATGAAACATTACACCGCTGTTACGCAGTGTGTATGAGGGGGCTGTTTTAAACCATTCGCCCACAAAACGATATTCCAGTTTCAAATGATAATAAGAGAAAGGGATTTTATAATACAAGTGACCGAATTGCTCTTTAAAGTCAGTACCATATTGGTCATACCGTACCTGTATGGTATTGCCGGCAACTCTGAAAGTATTGCCGAAGTTTACACCCACATCATGATGCTGGATTTTTACAGTCCAGTTGTTAATGTCTTTGCCATTAAAAAGTGTAATCCATTCATTGCCGGTGGCTATTTTGTTTGCTGTGCTGCAGCCGGTAATTACCGCTGCTGCAAAAAATAATATGCCTGATGGGCGAAAAAAAATTTTCATGCCGTGCATTTTACGGAAACTATTTCAGCAGGTTTCTTGTTTCGTACTCAAAATTGTAAATGAATTGTCTCCCTGTATAATTTGAATTCTCCTGCACCACCTGTGTTACAAGTCCTTTTTCATTGGTAGTATAGCCTACAACATGTATGGTGTAAACATTGCCCTGGTCCTTTATTTTGGTTTCTTTTTGCAGGTGGAAACTGCCATCCCGGTAAAGAGCGCCATTGTTACTGTATATACTGTTATACATAGACGGAAGGTAGCTGCCGGGTGAACGAACATTGATGAAACTGGTATTCTCCGCATCATAAAAAGGGCGGTTTGTGCGTAAAATATTCCTGTTATCATTTGTCATTACGAATGTATCAACAGGATTAACAGTAGCAAAAGATCTTTCCAGTATGATTGTATTGTTGTTGTAGCGGTATTTGCTTATGGAAATATTATCATGCCTGAAATCGGAACTCTCCATCTTTACTATAATGCTGGTGGTATCCCTGTAGTAGATTTTTTTGTAGGTATTCCTGTTTTCTTCACCGGAAGCGCCACGCAGCAGCCACTCTTCCCGCATAACCATATACACCCTTTTACGGTGATCGTAATAGAAATGATCGCAGGTGCTGTCGGTAGCAAGATTATAACCTGATGAACGGCGGGACTCCGCCCTCAATAACATTCCCTTGTTGTTGTATGTATAGTTCATTATTATTCCATCAGGGCCAGTAATTTTTTTCAGCAAGACCTTACCCGTTGCCGGCTGCAAAAGAGCTTTATCCGGCTTAATACTATTTTCCTGTTTGCCCTCTTTTTTGTGCACAACTGCTGTGCCCGTATAGAAAGGAGTATTCTGGGACAATACTGTATTGCCGGCGAGTACCAGGCTAACGGATAAAAAACAGGTGATAAAAATGTATTGTGATCTTCTCATATACTGTTCTTTTAAAAGAAAAGAATAAATATAGTAAATCTTCGGAATGGTAATTCTCATTCTTTACCGGGGTGATTAATCATATAGAAACGATGAACCCTAAAATAAAAATGTGCAGCTAAGTACTATATTTATTTTCTAAATTGAAAAATTTATGAGACATAGTTTAAAAGCCCTTTTGTTTTTATTTGCCTTTGCAGTTATTTCCGGCTTTTCTGATCAGCGGTCAACCCGGGATGAAGATACCGTACCGCCTGAACTGGGTAAGGAACCCACAACTATATTGTTACTTGAAACGCCACGTAATAAAGTAAACAAAGACATGCAGCAGGCTTTTGAGAAATACTATTCGGGCACAGTAGAAATGATCCCTGAAGCGATGTTAAAAAGCGGGCAGTATAAGGACATCAAAAAATACAGGTATTACCTGGAGACGGGTATTGAGTTTGTAGAAGCAAGGGGAATGGGATCCAACCGGCAGCCAGCCACTTTTAACTATAGCTATAGCCTGAAGGACCGGCAAACAGGGCTAAGTTATGGACCTTCTAATTCTTCCGATGCCTGGCTGAGCCTGTTGAAGCGGTATATCAAAAAGATGGAAGAGGTAAGGAAATCAAATGAAGTGAAATGAAATAAAATAATTCATGCCGTTGTTGCTGCCACTTCAGGCTAGGTATTAAAAAAACTTCTTACCAATAACTGAATAAATAAAAAAACCGACAGTACTGCTGTCGGTTTTTTATTCTTGTCAAGTTAATTCTGCTGAGCCATCATGGCCTGTGATTCTTCGTAAGTAGGCCCATACAAACCCGGAACTTGATTACCGCTTGCTCTTAAATGTGCTACCAACTCACCACGATGATGATAGAGGTGATTATATAAAAATCCTCTTGCCACCTGTATCTTGGGCATCGGTGGCATGGCGGGCATGCCGCCCACCTCCATGGTCCAGGTATTGAAGAATTTGCTTTCGTCTGCATTCTCCAGTACCGATTTTGCCTTTGCCAGGTTTTCTTCAAACTTGGCTACAATGTTGGAAGCCTTACTGATATCACCTTTATCATACTTATAAGTTCCCATATCAAATACATCCTGGTTAAAAGTAGCATCAAACCAGTTGTACACTTCAGCAATATGGGATGCCAGTTGCCCCACCGACCATAAGTGCGGCTGAGGCTTGTAGCTCAGTGCTGAATCTGGAATGGCATTTAATAGTTTGCGGGTATTTTCTGCTTCATGCAAAAATTCACCCATGAGTGCCTCTTTTATCATATGAATTGTTTTAATGGACAGTAAATCTAAAACTAAAAACAGTGCGGGGTAGTAATTTCACCGGCTCATTTCTTCTTTTTACCGAAATAAAAACGGATACCCAATTGCAGGTTCAGACCATTTAGGTAACCGTTTCCTGTGCCCCAGTCACCCGTATAAGTAAGTTCGGTGAAAAGTGCTGTGCGGGGGGCGACAAACCAGTTCAACCCGCCGCCGGCTTTCAACTGCCAGAGATTTTGACTGTAATTATACTTTGTAGAATTTATATCAATGGTTGAGCCTTTTTCATGAGTGTACTGTATACCGGCTACCAGGTAAGGAATCAGCTTGCCGGAAGATTTGAAATAATAACGGGTAAAAAGACTGGCGCCAACAGATTGACTATTATTTTGCCAGATAGTATTGCCCGATCCATCTTTAAAACGGCTGCCGTTGAATCCGAATACCGGGCCACCGCCTATTTCCCAGTGGTCCTTCAGCATATAGCCAAACTGCGGATGAAAGGAAAAATCATAAGAGCGAAGTCCGGCATTATTTTTCTTCAACTGAAGATTGAACGGGGCATTGGTACTGGTTCCAAAGTTCCAGTCACCTTGTTTCAGTTGTGCATTTGCCGAAAAGCAAATTCCGGAAAGCAGGAGGGGGCAAATAAATTTCATGGTCATGGTTTTAGTTTCGGATAAAGGTATTCCTGCCTTTGTTAAGGAAATTTTGCAGGAATGTTAATAGGACTAAAATGTTTTAGCCAATACGGATTGTTCTTTGAGTGCCGACAAAATAAATATGCTAAATGGCTTTTCCCTGGTATGACAAAGCCTATTCGGTAAATAGTTAGTGTATAGCTTCCGGATTGATTTTAAAAAATCCCCTTTTTGCAGGATAGGGAGTCCAACTCATTCTGAATACGTTTGACCGGTAAATTTTAATCATCAAAATGTATTCGTTTATGAAACATTATTTCCTTCCTGTTCTGCTGCTGTTATTTGCAGGTAATCTGTTTTCGCAAAATAAATTGGGCATTGCCACATATACGATGCCTTTTGGCTGGCAAAGCTCACAACAGACATCTTCAATTGTGCTGGAAAATAAAAACAGTAAAGGCACCCTTTGTCGTATCACCATTTACGGGACAGAAAATACGGCTGTTACTTCAGCAAATACCTATTTGCAGTACCGTGCAGGCAAAAATGGAACGAATGCCAGGTTTAATGCTAGTATTAAACAGGTGGTGAAGACGGAAACAAATGGAAATATTGGTTTTTCATCTTACGCCACCAGCACGATGAATGAAAAGGAAGTCAGTGTCCATTTTTATTCGTTTACCAATGGTAAGCAAACCTTTTTTATTGAGTTGCTAACCGGCAGCAATGATTGTACAACAGCGTTTAACCAGTTTCTTACCAGCTTGTTGATAGACCCGGCTACAGAAGAGACATCGGGGAATGCCAAACGCAAAAAAAAGGCTGCTCCAGCTGCCCCTGCGGCTCCGGCTCCAATGATGTAATGGGTTGGCGAAGTGGCCGGCAACAGAGTATGGTTATGCCGGCAAAACCAATTAAACTTAGTTTTGCTGCAAATACAAGGAAAGTGAAAAAAATTTTATGCCTGTTGCCTGCCCTTGCTATTTATTGGGCTTGTAACAATAACCCTTCGGTTCAAACTGTTGAGAGTAATGGTACACCAATAGCCTGCAACAGGTATGGCACCGGCGATACAACTCTTTTGTTTGTACATGGCTGGTGTATTAGTAAGGAATACTGGCAATCCCAGATTGATTTTTTTTCACCAAACTATACGGTCGTTACGATTGACCTGCCGGGTTTCGGCCAGTCTGGTAAAATTAATAATAGCTGGAGCTTTAAAGATTATACAGACAATGTGAAGGCTGTTATCGGGCAGTTGGGGCTGAAGAATGTAATTGTGATCGGGCATTCCATGTCGGGTGATATACTGCTGGATCTAAGCAACAGGTATCCTCAACTGATAACAGGTATTGTGGGAATTGATAACCTGCATGAACCAGCCGCTCCCCTCACTGAACAGGGCAGGGCTGATACCGAAGCATTCTTTTCTGTGTTCGCTTCCCGCTTTGACAGCGTAGTCACCGCCACTATGGAGCAATACCTTTTTCATCCTTCTACGGATACAGCCATAAAACAAAGAGTCAGGCAAAGTATTACCAACACAGATTCTCTAGTGGCGGTACAAGTACTTAAATCCTTTACCTTTTTTGCAGCGGATGAACAAGTAAGGATGCAAAAATTGAATCATAAACTTTATCTCGTTAACAGTGATGTGATGCCCGTTAAAATAGACTCATTGAATAAGTACTGTTCCAAAGGTGCTGCAGTGACCTATGTGCATAATACAGGCCATTACCCCATGATTGAAAAGCCGGGCGAATTCAATAAGGCATTGCAGGAAGTGATTCACAGGTTGGGACAATAGCTCCGGTCCAACCAGCAAAATGATCAGGCGAAGTATCAATGTTGGCAACCCGGGTTTTGTAAGGAATTTTATTTAATGATTGCTTTTATCTTTTCGATCAGTTGCTGCAGGTCGCCATTGGCTTCATTCAGTTTACTGTTATCCGGCAGGTTGTTCTGCTGGTATCTTTCAATGACAGGAGTAGCTATCATTATTTTAAGTAGTACATGCAGGTCTCTCAGTTCTCTTTCATTGTTGTTTGAAGTAGTAATGGAATTTTGCCAGCTTGTCATACTGGCCCGATAAGCCGTTTCGCTTTTATTGATATGATCGCTGGCCCGCTGTTTTATGACTGCATCAGCTATTGTGGCGGCTCTTGCCCTGGCATCTGTGTAGTAACGGTTATTGTAGGATGTAAAACTGTTATACTTTTCAATAGCATCTTCTCTCTTTTTGTAAAAATTTTCAATATCATCTTCAATCGTTTCGAGATTGCTGTTTTGTTTTACCGCCTGGTCATAAAACTCTTCGACAAGGTCTTTGTAACCGCCACGGCTTTTATCGATGCCGGAGGTTAGGGTGATAGCGGAGATGGCTACGACAATAAGGACTACAACAAAGGAATAAGTTTTTTTCATATAGTGGTTTTGATAGTTGAGAATACTAAAGTGATGGAAATTATGATTTATTCCATACCTGGCGGGTCTGTAAGGCTAACAATAACAATTTCTTTGGACTTACCGGGAAATGGTATACCTTTTACATCCTCAAAAATCAACAACATGAAATGAACCATAAAAATTAACGAGCAATTTATACAAACCGGCGATGTTAATTTTTATGGTGAATTCTATGTGACAAATTACTAAAACAAAAAAGCAAAACATGAAAAAAATCTTATTAGTTTGTCTTGCAGCAGGGAGTATTTTCTTCGTTTCCTGCAACAGCGGAGGCGGTATGTCAGCCACTGCTAAAAAAAATCTGGAAGTAAATGATGCCATTATGAAAGCCTATGAGGCCGGCGACTTTACCAAGATGGGTGATTATATTGCTGCTGATGCGGTAGATCACGGTGGCGAAACAGGTGATGTAAAAGGCCTGGACAATATCGTCAGTGAAATGAAACGCTACCGTGCTATGATGCCGGATATGAAGGTAGCAATGACAAGGAGTCTTGCCGATGAAGAATATGTTTATACATGGGGAAAAATGTCCGGAACGATGAATGGTAAAGCGGTTACTATGTCCAGTGTTGATGTATCAAAATTTAAAGATGGTAAAGCAGTAGAGCATTGGGTATATATGGATCCGAAAGAACTGGTGGACATGATGCCATCCGGACCTGCTCCTGTAACCGATACATTAAAGAAATAATTTTATTTCGCTGAATACTGACTGGTTCGTGGTTAACACGGACCTTTTTTGTTAGTTATTTTTTACCCGATCATTGGCCTGAAAGATTTATATTTATATAACAGCCATTTCAACCATTAAATCTTTTTGTATGAGCAATACATCCCAGATTCAATCCCTTTATTTCAGGATATTATATGACGAGAAAACAAGGGAAGAGTTTCATAAAGATCCATTAGCGGTACTAAAAGAAGCAGGCATAGATGATGAAGCAGTGAGAGCAGAATTTATGTTCCAGATAACACAGCCCTTTCATTTGCAAAGAGACAGTTTTCAGCAAACTATGAAACTGGCTGACCGATTTAAGGGCTCAGTGAAAACATCGCTTGACCAGATCGAAAGTGGTTACAGGGGGGCCATGTGGATGTACTGGCTGGCTTTTCTTACTGGTGTATTACTGATCATTACCGCTGTTGTTTTTGCTTTTCTCAAAAAGGAAAGCCTTTTATCCATCGTCTTTGGCAGCTTAGGTACTTTGGATTTGCTGGCATTCTTCATCATGAAACCGCCACTGGAGCTTCAAAACAGCAGGATTGGATTTGCAAGGCTTGAAGCGGCTTTTATGAATTGGTTTGTTGACTTAACTAACCTCAATGCTCTTTACCAGCCACTAAGTTCGAGTTATGGCATTGGTCTTACTGATGAGAAAGGGGTACCTGTACCAGCGTCACCACAGTTATTTGATGAGTACATGAAGAAGGTCATGGAAATATCCAACCAGTCTGTAAATAATACAGAGAAAACCCTGGAGATGATGGGCAAGATTATCCGGGAAGAAGAGATCAGCACAGAAAAAGGAAAAAAATCAGTCAAAGGCACATAGTCAAATTAATGCAAGCTTTTCTTCGTTAAACTCAGCAAGGCTTTTCAGTTTCAGATCAGCAGCATTCCATCCTGGGTGTTCGTAACCGGATGCTGCGGGTACCACCACACATTTCATTTTAGCTGCTTTGGCTGCAATCAGACCGTTAAACGAATCTTCAAAGACAATGCATTGCAGTGGAGAGCAATTTAATTCGTCAGCGCAATTGATAAAAACCTGGGGATGGGGTTTGCCATAGGGCAGGTATTCTGCAGAGGTAATGGCCCCGAATGTATTTTGCAGTTGTAATTTTCTTATTACTACATCTACCAATGAAAGAGGAGAGGAAGTCGCTAATCCCAGTTGATAATCCTTCTCTTTAAAAAATTGAACGATTCTATCAATGCCGGGGAAAGCTTGTCCGTACTGATCAATTTTTGCTATCGCCTTTTGAATGATAATGTCAATAGCCGCCGGCGCAAGTTCCCTATTTATCCCGAAATGATGGAACCAGTGTTCAATCCACTCTTCCGTTCTTAGCCCCGTGCTGGAATGATATTGTTCATTCGTAAGTGTTACGTCAAACTGTTGCAGGGTTTCTTTACCGGCTTCCTGCCAGAGTGGTTCACTGTCGATCAGCAAACCATCCATATCGAAAATAGCAGCCTTGTATTGCATATGCTATAATTCCCTAACCTCAAAACTTGCTGCACCGATTTCTTTATCTTTTTTACCATTATATAATTTAAGAATAACACGGCCGGGTTTTAATGCCCTTACGACATATCGTCCGTCCCCCATACTGATTATTGTCCCTTGCGAAAGTGTTATTATAAGATCCTCCGGCTTTACTTTTCCTGCATCAATGCTGATGGTATTATCCTTATTGGCGAAAAGAACATAAAGGGTACTGCTTGTAATCTGGAAATCATCACTGTCCAGTGCAAATGTAACAGGTTGCTTTCTGTACGCTTTGACCGGCCGCCCATTTTGCACAGCAGGTGTCCATTTACCGGACAAGCCGATTGTTCTTGTAACCTCCTGTTCCATTCCATAGCCATGATTGGTCAGGGGTTTAATTTCAGTTACGGTTCCATCTTTGTTGACAATAAATTGCACTACGACAGTATAATGGCCGGCAGGAGCATTTCTGTTTGCGGGTACATCCGCATTCAGGGTTTTTGTCAGAAATTTTATCCATGCACCTGTGCCACCCGGGTAACTGGCCTCTACTTCTACCCGTTCAAATATTTTTCCTTCCACATCGACCGTATCAGGCGCCTGGGGAAGAGAAACCTGTGAGTTTGCCGGCGAAGAAAAATATAAAAGACCGGTTAGCAGTATCCTGTAATGTATATTCATTTCGTTCACTTTGCAGCAAGATATTAATTTTTATTTTTTTGCTATGCCGGTATTTGTTCACTTTGTATAATGAGCAGTACCTTGCATGAATAATCAGTAATTAGCAGTATGGAAACGGAAATATTTACTTTATGTGATTTTGCCCAGGATAATCAATCAAAGCTGACAATCGTAGGCACTTTTGACAGCATACATTCTAAACAATTTCCCGCTATACATCCCTCTTGTGCTGTGGCATGCAGGCTTCGCTTTGGGGTCAAGGAAACGGGCAGTCATGACTTCAGGTTGAGGCTGATTGACGATTCGGGGAAAGAAATAATACAAGCGGTGGAAGGAAATATCAATATCGGCAGCCCTGTTAACGGTCAGTTTGCTTCCGTGAATGTGGTGATCAACTTTGCGCAATTACAGTTTTCTGGCCCTGGGCGTTATTCCTTTGAATTATATATCGACGGGGAATGGAAATCCGGGTTACCTCTCTTTCTGAATAAGATTGTTTAAATTCCAATCCCCGGTTTCCGGCACAGTGATTTTTTTTGGCCTGCAATTTCTCCAATCTTATACTTTTGTACGGTTTTAAATATGTTGGCTAACCCTTTTTTCAAAAAATGACAAACTCTTACCACGACCTCGTAAAGCAAACATTCAATTTTCCGCAGGAAGGCATAGAAGTAGAAGATGGTAATCTTTATTTCAACGGCCTTGATCTGAAAGCGCTGATTGCAAAACATGGCACACCGATGAAGCTTACCTATCTGCCCAAAATTGGTATGCAAATAAAAAAAGCCAAGCAAATGTTTGCGGCTGCTTTTAAAAAGCATAAGTATGAGGGCAAATATTTTTATTGCTATTGTACTAAAAGTTCGCACTTCAGCTTTGTAGTGGAGGAGGCGCTGAAAAGTGATATTCACCTGGAAACTTCATATGCATATGATATAGATATTATCAAGAAGCTGTATGCTAAAAAGAAAATCACCAGGGATATACATATCATCTGTAACGGGTTTAAGCAAAAAGGCTATACCAGAAGGATTGCGAGCTTGCTGAACTCCGGATTTACCAATGTTATTCCGGTTCTTGACAACAAAGATGAACTGAAGGATTATGCTCATTCTGTAAAAGTGCCCTTTAAACTGGGTATCAGGGTAGCAGCAGAAGAGGAACCGAGCTTTCCTTTTTATACATCCCGCCTGGGTATAAGGGCAAAAGATATCCTGGAATTTTATGTAGACAGAATAGAAGGGTATGAAAGTAAGTTCCAGCTTAAAATGCTGCATATCTTTCTGAACAAAGGGATCAAAGATGATATTTATTATTGGAGTGAGCTGAACAAAGTCATCAACCTGTACTGCCAGTTGAAGAAGATCTGCCCCGAACTGGATTCTATCAATATTGGCGGCGGATTTCCCATCAAGCATTCATTGGGTTTTGAGTATGACTACCAGTTCATGATCAATGAAATTGTAAGGAATATTAAAGTGGCCTGCAAAAAGG
This sequence comes from Chitinophagaceae bacterium, assembly GCA_044221225.1. Classification (GTDB taxonomy): domain Bacteria; phylum Bacteroidota; class Bacteroidia; order Chitinophagales; family Chitinophagaceae; genus JJ008. The sequence goes on along the minus strand of JBGAPQ010000013.1, from coordinate 75,204 downwards.
CGAAAGTGCCGATGCCGCACATCTTTACAGAATTCGGCAGTTACACTGTTGGAGAGAGTATGGCACACATTTATAGTGTAATTGCTGAAAAAGTGCAGAATGACAGGGAAACATGGTATATGATTGACTCTTCATTTATTACTACTCTTCCTGACACATGGGGAATCGGTGAAAAATTTCTGATGTTACCTGTAAATAAATGGGATCAGGATTACCAAAGGATTGTGCTGGGAGGTATTACCTGCGATAGTCACGATTATTATGACTCGGAAGAACACATTAATGAAGTATTTCTTCCCAAAACAAATGGCACTAGTGAACCATTATATGTGGGATTTTTTCACACCGGTGCGTATCAGGATCAGATAAGCGGATACGGAGGTATTAAACACTGCCTGATACCTTCTCCCAAACATGTGATCGTCGGGTATGATAAAAACGGGAAACTTACCGATTGGGTATATGCCCGGCAACAAACAGCTCAGAGTATGTTGCGGATTCTCGGCTATAAATAAAAAATTAAACCCTTTCTTTTGAAAGGGTTTTTTAATGGAATTCATGGCTTACCTGTGTCTGTTATTATTACTGTAGCGGCTGTAGCGTTTCCATTCATTGTATTCCCATTTACTGTAATGGATTCGATTGATATAGTTTCTGTCTAAGTAAAAACGGTTATCATAACCTTTCCAGTAAAGAAACCCCTGCGGGCCTCTGTGAAAATACTGGCCATTGCTATGCCGGTTCATTGTGAACCCGGGTGTAGGGCTGATGATCAGAGGCGTTGCACTATATACCGGCCCGTTGTAGGGATGGGATGGAGATGGTGGTGGCACTGATTCCCTTCTTTCTTTATTGGCCCATACACGGCTATGACCGCAACTGGTTAAATGAATTGCAACAGTTAGCACCGCTGCTGTAGTTAAGATAAATGTTCTTTTCATGCGTCTGATTTTTTAAGATTAGGAAATATGAACATAGGTTACAGCATCTTGGTTTGATTTATTATTGGTCTCTTGTTCTTTTTGTTCTTACTTCTCCGGGCTTGCTGGTCTTTACCACCGGTTCTGTTTGAGGAGGAACTGGCTTTGTTTCAGTAATAACCGGTTCAGATTTACTTATAGCCGCAGTATCTGTAGCGACAGTTTTTTCATTTCTTACCCATTTGGTTTTATTATCCGGCAAGCTGTCGTTTTCAGTTTCGAGAAATCTGATCGCTACGGCTTGGGTATCTTTATTTGCAGGTTGCCGGGACCTGAATACTTTTGATGCATACTCCTTTCCGGGAGTGCAACTGGCAGCCAAAGCCACAATAATCATCAAAATAACCGCTTGTACTATTTTGGCTGTTTGCATGGCTAATGCTATTATTTTAGTTATAGAATTCAACGTAATTGCAATTCAATTCATTTGCCATAAACTCTTAAAATAAGTTATCATGAAATATTTTTTCATACTATTAACAGTAATTGCATATGGAATAAATACAAAAGCGCAAACTTCAGAGGACTCTGTAAAAGCAGTTATCAATAATCTGTTTACAGGAATGAAGAACGCTGATGCAACCTTGTTGAAAACCTGTTTTGCAGACAGTATGGTGCTGCAGACTATTTCAAGAGATAAAACAGGTGAACTGGTGGTTCGCAGTGAAGATCCTGCAGGGTTTATTGATTTTGTAAGCAAGCAAAAGCCAGGCGCAGCGGATGAGAGGATCAGTTTTGAAACTATCAGAATAGATGGCCCGCTGGCAATAGTCTGGACCCCTTATAATTTTTATTATAATGGCCAGTTCAGTCATTGCGGGGTAAATTCATTTCAGGTCATCCGCTTTAAAACTGGATGGAAGATACAATACCTGGTAGATACCAGAAGAAGACTGGGATGCAAGAATGAGTAGAAAGTGGAGAAAAAAGAAACCCTCCGTGGAAACGGAGGGTGTAAACCAAAACCAACTGCTTATGAGAAAACTTGTATGTAAGAATTTATTTTATTACTATTTCTGTTGATGCTATGACTGTTTCCAATTTCGGAAGGTTTAATGTCAACACTCCGTTGATGTAAGAAGCCTCTATATTAGTTGCATCAATTTTTTCATCTAATGTGAAAGATCTCTTAAAAGATCGGAAACTGTATTCCCGGCGAATCTCTTTATCCTTTCCTGTATTCTCTTCATTTTGTTTCTCTGCTGATATGGTCAGCACGTTTTGCTCCAGGTTTACTTTAAAATCTGTCTTTTCAAAGCCGGGAGCCACAACTTCAAGCTGGTAGCTCTTTTCAGTTTCTTTGACGTTTACAGGAACAGAATCCTTTCTTACAGTATTGTTAAAGCCATTGTTTAATAATACCGGCAATTCAGTAAAGATGTCGTCAACCAAATTGCTGAATGTTCCTTCGAAGGGCTTTCTGTTGAATTTTACGTATGCCATAATGATTTAGTTTTTGTTTTAAGAAATTTGAACAATCAGGAATCGTCAAAGCCTGTACCATTCAATTTTCCTTTCTTTTTTATGTCATAGCTGGCATTATCCTTGTTAAAAAAAAGACAGAATTTCCGAAATAGGGAAAATATGCTGACAGAATTTCCAAATGTAGCTTCGGACAGTATCGTTGATGAACTAATTCTTTACTTTTGCGTTCATTATATAAATAAAGACATGTATCCTGAAGAAATAGTAATACCGATGAAAGAGGAATTGACCGATAATGGCTTTTCCGAATTACTTACCTCCGCTGAAGTTGAAACTCAATTGGCAAAAGAAGGCACTACTTTGGTGATGATAAACTCAGTGTGTGGTTGTTCTGCCGGTACTGCAAGGCCTGGTGTATTAATGGCAGTTACTAATACTCCCAAAAAGCCTGACTTTTTAACAACCACATTTGCCGGTTTTGATGTAGAAGCCGTGAAAACATTGCGTCAGCATCTGATGCCTTATCCTCCGTCTTCACCAGCCATTGCCTTATTTAAAAATGGCCAGCTGGTGCATTTTATAGAAAGACACCAGATAGAGGGAAGGCCGGCTCACGTTATTGCTCAAAGCCTGATAGGAGCATTTGAACAGCATTGCTGATAAGTAAATATTGAATGCTTTTCCGCCCCTGAGATTATCTGGGGCTTTTTCCTTTCTGGAAACTTGTAAGTCACAACTTTATAACCTGAAATTATCTTTAGTATATTCGCCTCTCTTAATTATTGACATGTATCCCAACCTGTATTACGCTTTTAAGGACCTTTTTGGAGTTGAATGGAAATTTTTGAGGTTCGTAAATTCATTTGGCTTTTTCGTAGCTATTGCATTTATCATAGCGGCAATTGTATTAACTGCTGAGTTGCGCCGGAAAAGTAAACAAGGTCTATTTCAGCCCTCTGAAATGCAGGTGATGGTGGGGCAGCCGGCAACTTTTGCAGATATTGCTCTCAATTTCTTACTTGGTTTTTTACTGGGATACAAAATTGTGGCTCTTTTTATTCTTGACAGTTCTGCTACAGAAGACCCGCAGGCATTCATCTTTTCATCTTTGGGCAGTTGGCCGGCTGGTATTGCCCTTGGTTTATTATTCGCCGGGTTAAAATGGTGGGAGAAAAACAAGCAAAAACTCGATAAACCGGAAAAACGAACCATACGTATCTGGCCACAGGACAGGGTGGGGGAAATGACAATTATTGCCCTTGTTTTTGGGTTGCTGGGAGCCAAGCTTTTCGACATATTTGAAAATTGGAGTGATTTTCTAAAGCATCCTTCAGACTATATCTTTTCTGCAAAAGGACTCACTTTTTACGGAGGACTAATTTGTGCTGCACTGGCCATTTGGTGGTACGCAAAAAAACATAAAATCGGTTTTTGGCATCTGAACGATGCGATGGCACCAACGATGATGATTGCGTACAGCGTCGGAAGAATTGGTTGTCAGGTATCCGGAGATGGTGACTGGGGAATAGAAAACACCAGCACAAAACCTTTTAGCTGGCTTCCCGACTGGATGTGGTCATATACCTATCCTCATAATGTCAATGAAGTGGGAGTCCCGATTCCGGGCTGTACAGACACCAAATTCTGCAACGAGCTTCCGGTTGGGGTTTATCCGACCCCTTTATATGAAGTAATATTTTGTTTCATACTTTTTTTAATTATCTGGGCTTTACGAAAAAGATTAAAAGTACCCGGAATTCTGTTTGCCATTTACCTGATGCTAAATGGTATGGAAAGGTTTTTAATAGAAAAAATTAGGGTAAACACCCGGTTAAATATTTTTGGATTTCGGCCCACCCAGGCGGAAGTTATTTCATCCTTTTTGTTCCTGTCCGGACTCCTATTATTAATTTGGCTGACAAGAAGATCCAAGGCAGAGAAATCCACAAATTCAATTTCGGGGGCTTAATTTTTATCATTTTTTAGTAAATTTATTTTCTCCCTTTTTTTGCAAAACCCTTACCTGTAGTGCTTTTGGACGGATGACAGAAAAAGCGGAATCGTTTGCACTGAATTTGTTAGTAATTTTTCATGTCTAAACGCTATGAGAAACCGCCTTTAATAGGTATCTTTGCAGACAGTCCGGGACGGTAAGTTTCATATTCTGCAATTAACTATCCATTTGCAACAAACTGCAAACAAAGACTGTCTATTATTCGTTGATATTTAAATTTCTTTAGTTATGAGGCAACTCAAAATTGCTACCCAGATTACGAACAGGGATTCGCAGGCAGTTGAGAAATATTTACAGGAGATTTCCAAAATTTCGATGATTACGCCTGAAGAAGAGACTACTCTTGCACAGCGAATCAAGATGTTCAACAGGAACCCTGTAGATTCTCAAAGGGCCTTGGATAAGCTTGTTCAGGCCAACCTTCGTTTCGTAGTATCAGTAGCCAAACAATATCAACATCAGGGTTTGTCACTTAGTGACCTTATTAACGAGGGTAATCTCGGCTTGATCAAAGCAGCTCAACGCTTTGACGAAACCAAAGGTTTCAAATTTATTTCTTACGCTGTGTGGTGGATCCGTCAATCTATTCTACAAGCCTTGGCAGAGCAGGGCAGATTAGTCCGCTTGCCACAAAACAAAATTGGCACCTATAACAAAGCTAACAAAGCCTATATGGCTTTTGAACAGGAACATGAAAGAGAACCTTCAACGGAAGAATTGGCTGAACTGCTGGAGATGAGTGAAACTGAAATTAATAACATTTTCCAAAGCAATACCCGGCATACATCACTAGATGCTCCGGTTCATGAAGCAGAGGATGTAGCCATGGGCGATTTGCTGGAAGGCAGCGATGATACAGATGATGATGTAATGAAGGATTCGCTCAGAAATGAAATCCGGCGTGTACTGAAATCTTTATCTCCCAGGGAGGCTGAAATTGTAAATGCCTATTTTGGACTGGATGGCGAAAATGGCGTTACCATTGAGCAGATCGGCCAAAAATATGACCTGACAAAGGAACGTATCCGCCAGATCAAAGAAAGGGCTATCAAGCGATTACAGAAAGCTCGTTATAGCAGTGCTTTAAAGGCTTATTTAGGGTAACATATTCAAGATGGTGTGTTAATTAAAATATCTCCGGCTCTCACTTTAAGTGACAGCCGGATTTTTTTTCATAACATTTAACCTTTACAGCCGTTAATTATCTATGAAAATTCCTATACTACTTTTATCATCCTTCTCTTTGATACTTTGTTCCTGCGAAAAAACGGTGACTTTTAAGCTGGATAACGCAGCTCCTAAACTTGTAGTGGAAGGCACTATCGAAAATGGTCAACCTCCTGTTATTTACTTATCCCAAAGCCTCGATTATTTTTCACAGATTAATCCTGGTATTCTGGCTGGTAGCTTTGTTCATAACGCTGATGTATTTGTTTCGAATGGTACAATAACCCACAAATTGAAGGAATATTCAGTACCTCTTATGGGGGGATACAGCGTCTATTATTTTTCAATAGATTCTTCTGACCTTTCAACGGCTTTCACCGGAGAGTTAAGTACTGGCTATTCATTGCGGGTAATATGGGAGGGGAAAGAATATGCCGCTGATACCCGGATACCGGCTATTACCCGCCGCATTGATTCTGTGTACTGGAAACCTGCTCCGGCTGGAAACCCTGATGGTAAAGTGGCTTTTATGGTCAAGGCTACAGATACTCCGGGGTTTGGGGATTATGTTCGTTATTTTACCAAACAAAACAGTGATCCTTTTTATCCGGGACTTAATTCTGTGTATGATGACCAGGTCATTGACGGCTCAACTTATGAAGTACAAGTGGAAAGGGGTGTTTTAAGAACCGGCAACCTGCCTGATGCGTATAGTTTTTTTGACAGAGGCGATACAGTTACTCTCAAGCTTTGTAATATAGACAAAGCTACTTACGATTTCTGGAGGACTATGGAATATACCTATGCCACTGTGGGCAACCCGTTTGGAACTCCCACAAAAGTTACAAGCAATATTAGGGGAGGAGGTTTAGGGTATTTTGGTGGATACGCTACACAATACAGAACCATCATCATTCCACGGTAACTGTTTAAAGACTTTACATTGTGTATTACTTGTTATCGTGATCCCGGTTACAATTACTATTCCTTATTTACCGCTAAATTTGCAAGCCAGTATGTCTAATAAAGGCAAAGGGATATCTATATGGAAGTAAAAGAAAAAATTCATTGTCTGATCATCGGATCAGGACCTGCGGGATATACAGCAGCTATTTATGCAAGCAGGGCTGGTTTAAATCCTATTTTATACCAGGGTATTCAACCCGGTGGTCAATTGACTATTACAACAGAGGTAGAAAATTATCCCGGCTATCCGGAGGGTATTCAGGGACCTGAAATGATGGTGCATTTTGAAAAACAAGCCGCAAGAATGGGGGCAGACATTCGTTATGGATTGGCTACAAAGGTTGATTTTACAGGGCCAATACATAAAGTGCAGATTGATGAGGAAAAATGGATTGAAGCTGACTCAGTAATCATTTGCACAGGAGCTTCTGCAAAATGGCTGGGGCTGGAAAGTGAACAACGATTGAATGGTTTTGGTGTGAGTGCCTGTGCAGTGTGTGATGGTTTCTTTTTTAAAGGAAAAGAAGTTGCCATTGTTGGTGCCGGGGATACAGCTGCTGAAGAAGCTTTATACTTATCAAAAATTTGCTCGCAGGTACATATGATCGTTCGCCGTGATGAAATGCGGGCCAGCAAAGTGATGCAGGAAAGGGTGAAGAATACAGCCAATATTAAAGTTTACTGGAATAGCGAAACAGATGAAGTGCTGGGCGATAAAAAGGTAAATGCTGTTCGTATTAAAAATAATAAAACCGGAGAGAAAAAAGAAGTGCCTGTGAGTGCTTTCTTTGTGGCGATTGGTCATCAGCCTAATTCAGCTATTTTTAAAGGATGGGTGGATATGGACGAAGCCGGTTATATTAAAGCAATTCCCGGCACCAGCAAAACGAATATTGAAGGAGTTTTTGCAGCAGGGGATGTACAGGACAAAGTATACAGGCAAGCTGTAACAGCCGCAGGCAGTGGTTGTATGGCAGCGCTGGATGCGGAACGTTATCTTAGTGCTAAAGGACTTCATTAACTGTTATATGGCGGCAACAATAACAATCGAACTAACAGGACTTCGTTTTCATGCTTTTCACGGGCTGTACGAAGAAGAGAAGAAAACCGGAAACGAGTTTGAAGTAAACCTTTGGGTAGATTACATACCTTCTGCAGAAGTGATATCTGAGATTAGTGATACTGTCAACTATGCAGATTTATTCGGAATTGTGAGATCCGGTATGAATAAACCAACGGCATTGCTTGAAACTCTTGCCATACAAATAACTGAAGCAATCTGGGAATCATTTCCACAAATAAAAAAAACTGATATTTTAATCAGTAAGCTTCATCCGCCAATTACTCAGTTTACAGGGAGAGTAGGAGTCAGGTATTCAAAAGAAATCTAAATTACTTTCTGTTTCCATTTTCCGCTGCGGATGTATAGTAGCGAGGGGATAAACAAGCAAAGCCAGTATAACCATTCACTCATCCAGCCAAACTTAATAGGCAGGAAATAGTATTCTGATACCAGGTAAACATAGATGCAGTACATAATAATTGCAAAAAGTTCTATATAGAAAGTGACCCTTGTATTTCCACTTCCGGTTACAGCACTCAGCATGACAATAGAAAATGACATCAGCAACATGGCTGCTGTAACCACTCTCAGTACCGGTAAGGCAGCTACTATAAAATCATCTCCCTGTCCGAAAACAGACAGGAAAGCTTCCGGGAACAGGTTTAGTAGTATGCAAACAACAATGGCTACTCCAGTACTTAACCAGATGATTTTTTTTAGTAAGTCCCAAACCTGTTCTTTCTTGTTTTGACCTATCACATTGCTCACCATGGCGTTGGTGGTGGCGGCAAAAGCCCAGGTTACACAGCCGAAAACGCCAAAGATGTTGCGCATTACATTAGAAACCTTCAGCGCCATATCACCATGATGTTCAGTCAGTAAAAAGAAAAACTGCCAGCTGATAATGCTGATAGCATGCTGAAACATCAACGGCGCAGACATTGAGAAAATAAGAGAGCTGTTTTCTTTACTCCATTTCAAATTTTTAAACAGGCCAAATCGTTTGCTGATACCTTTCCAACGGATCACAAGAAATATAACAAACATGCCGGTAAATTCTGCAATAACAGAGGCAATAGCGGCACCGTTAAAACCCAGCTCGGGAAAACCAAGCGTACCGAAAATTAAAATATAATCGAGGACTACATTAGTAAGTGTTTCTGCAAGAGTACCTGCAATAAGATACCGGCTTTGGTTAGTACCTACCAATAATGCATTACGAAGCTGGTAAACATATAGAAATGGCAACCCCCATATCCTGATCTGAAGAAACCCGACAGCTTTTTTATGCACTTCAGCATCCTGTATTATCAATCCAAATAAAAAGGGAGTAATAGTATAGGTGATAATGATACCTGCAACAGCCACCAGCAACCCGATTAAAACACCTTGTGTGAACAATTTTCCTATTTCTTCTGGCCTGTTCTCACCAGCCCTGCGGGCTATGAGTGCCTGCAAGCCATTATTGAGTCCATAGCCAATGGCGGCAAAAATCAGGTAATATACACCTGTAATACCTGCCACAGCCAGTGCATATGAATCATTACTGTAATGGCCAAGAAAAATATTGTTTGTAATAAAGTTTAGCTGGGGTATTAAAATAGCAAGGCTTATTGGCAACGCAATTTTCAGAATCTGCCGGTTGGTTATTTCTACCTGTAAGTTAGTATGTATTGCCTCTGCCATAAGTAAAAAGATGGCAAACCTACGATATTTAAATTTTTGTCTATTATTGCACGAACTGAAAAGAATTTTGAAGCAGTTATTTACGATAGAAAATAGCCATAATGATAGTGTTCAGCAGGTGTTGTCATTGAAATTCGGTAACGGGCATTTTAGTTTTGTTATTACTAATAAGACCGGTGATGAATTATATAAACTGGCTTATTGCAAAGCAGAAGAATGGAATTCGAGAAACCTGCACGAAGTAATTTCCTCTTTTCCTGAATTAAAGAACCAATTTTATCGTGTCCAGGTCTGTTATGATTTTGAAGAAAGTACCTTGGTGCCCTTGTCAGATTTCAGGCAGGAAGAATCAGGAACAATGCTGAAAGCCCTTTATGGAGTTAATAATGAATCGGTAGTTATATCGGAAGTTATCCCGGAATGGCAGCTATACAATGTGTATGCGGCGCCGGCTGAGCTCAGGCAGTGGGTGCAGCAACATTTTGCCACTGCTATTTTCAGACATCAGTTTTCATTAGCTTTTAAGCAAATGGAGGGAGGTGGAGATGGCGGAAGTATATATGTTGACTTCAGGACTGATGATTTTTCAGTGACGGCAGTAAGAAATGGTAAATTACTTCTGGCTCAGACTTATGTTTACTCAACACCAGAAGATGTGGTTTATTATCTGTTGAAAATATGCAGCCAGTTTGGTTTATCGCAACAGGAAGCGGAATTTCATTTGTCAGGGTTAATCGATAAACAATCGGCTTTATATAAAGAAATCTATCAATACTTCATTCATGTGGAATTCAGAGAAGCTACCTGGAATGTTCAGGGTGATGAGTACCCCAATCATTTTTTTACTTCACTTAATGACCTGGCCCGATGCGTATCATAGGTGGTGAACATGGTGGAAGAAAATTCAATCCGCCTTCGAACATGCCTTACACAAGGCCTACTACCGATATTGCCAAGGAAGGCCTGTTTAATGTGCTGCAGCACAACCTGGATTTTGAGGAATTAAAAACGCTGGATTTATTTGGGGGAACCGGTAGTATCAGTTATGAACTTGCCTCAAGGGGAGTAAATGACCTGACAATTGTGGAAAAGGATACCGCTATGTACGAATTTATCAAGAAAACGTCAGCGACATTAAGGCTGGATAATTTTAAGGTAATAAAAATGGATGTATTCAAATTTATCCAGGGCTGTACTGATAAATTTGATTTTATTTTTGCAGGACCACCATATGCTCTGACAAGTATTGACGATTTGCCAAAGCAGATATTTGAAAAGCAATTATTAAAAAAAGGCGGTTGGTTTGTGTTAGAACATACTCCAAGAAACGATTATAAATCATTTCCCTTCTTTAAATCTGAACGCAATTATGGTACTACTGTATTCTCTACTTTTGTGGAGAACAGGGATTGAAACATGACTAAAAGAGAACTTCGCAAGGCATTTAAAGAAAAAAGGAATTCACTTTCCGCGGCCGAAAGGGCAAAGTTTGATGACCTGATGCTTATTCAGTTTCAAACAGTTGATCTGCCATTTGTTTATTCTTTGTTTACTTATTGGCCAATGGAGCATCATAATGAGCCAAATATGCACCTTTTCACTGACTACATTGAGTTCCGAAACCCTGAACTCAAAATTGCATACCCAAAAATTGATCCTACGGGTGATAAAATGGTCGCCATCCTGATTGATGAAGAGACGGCTTTCAGAAAGAATAATTTCGGGACCTATGAGCCGGAAAATACGGAGATAATAAGACCGGCTGCATTTGATATGGCATTTGTTCCCCTGCTTGCAATCGATATGGAAGGATATAGAATTGGCTATGGTAAGGGATTCTATGATAAATTCCTGGCTGATTGCGGTGATGATTGTCTGAAAGTAGGTTTTTCCTATTTCGAGCCGGTTGAGCAAATCGCAGATAAGCATGAATTTGATGTACCTTTAAATCTTTGTATTACGCCTCAATCTGTTTATGTTTTCTAACTTTTTTCTCAAATCATTCCGCATTCTTTTACTTCCTTTTGCGTTGCTGTACTGGTTGGGTATAGCTATTCGTAACTGGCTATATAATAAAAATATCATTGAGTCAACATCCTTTGGCCTGCCACTGATCTGTGTTGGTAATCTTTCTGTGGGTGGTACAGGCAAGTCCCCAATGGTGGAATACCTGGTTTCAAATTTAAAAGCAGATTACAAAGTGGCTACTCTTAGCCGTGGATATAAAAGAAAGACCAAAGGGTATGCTTTGGCAGATGAAAAAACAACAGCCCTTGAAATTGGTGATGAGCCTATGCAGTTTCATTTGAAATTCCCGGATGTGCCTATAGCTGTAGGGGAAGAGAGAATTGAAGCCATTCCTCAATTGTTGCATGACAAACCTGAGATACAGGTTATTATTCTTGATGATGCATTTCAGCATAGGGCCATCAAAGCGGGGCTGAACATACTGCTTACGGATTATAATAATCTCTTTACAAGGGATTTCTATTTGCCTACCGGAGATCTTCGGGACTTGAAAAGCAGTTATAAGAGGGCAGAGATTATTATAGTTACTAAATGCAAAAAGGAGCTGAGTGAGATTGAAAAACAAAAACTGGTAAAAGAAATAAACCCTTTACCCGGTCAGCATATTTTTTTTACTGCTATTGATTACAGCCGGCCATATCATATTATTACAAAGGAAGAAAAGGGGCTGAATGGCAAAGTGGAGATACTGCTGGTGACCGGCATTGCCAATCCAAGGCCTTTGAAGAAATTATTGGAAGAGCACAGCAATACTTACCAGATGCTGCAATATGCAGATCATCATATATTTACTATTGACGACCTGAAAGATATCAAAGAGTCTTTTGATAAAATAAGTACAAAAGATAAAGTAATACTGACGACCGAAAAAGATGCGGTGAGATTATTAAAGTTTTACGATGAAATAAAAAACGTACCTTTTTATGTTGTGCCCGTTAAACATCAGTTCCTGTTTAACCAGGGTGCCGAATTTGATCAGTTAATAACTGATTTTATTAAAAATTTTAAGAAAGAAGATTAATACCTGATATGGGAAGAAAAAATTCAAAAAAAAGAAAAGTAAAAGAAAAACAGCGTCAGCCGTCTTCAAAACTGTTGAAGGGTGTATTGGAAATTACCCGTTCAGGGATGGGCTTTGTGCCAATTGAAGGAATGGATGTGGATGTAATGGTTCGTCCGGCTGATTTTAATACAGCTCTTCACGGTGATACTGTTCGTGTGGCGATCAAAGAGGTACGTAGTAGTGGCAGGAGAATGCAAGGGGTGGTGAAAGATGTATTGCAAAGAAAAAGAACCGAGTTTATTGGTGCACTGCAAATGAATAAAGGCTTTGCCTTTTTTATTGCTGAAGCAGATAAGCCCATGCCTGATATTTTTATCCCATTAGCAAACATCAATAAGGCAAAAGATGGGGACAGGGTGGTAGTAAAACTGCTGGAGTGGGAGAACGATGGAAATAAAAGACCAGTAGGGGAAGTGGTAACGGTTTTGGATGTCGGTAACAGCAATGATGCAGCAATGAAAGAGATATTACTGGATGCAGGCTTTCCATTACAATTTTCTGACGAAGCACTTGAAGTTGCCGCCAGGATACCTGACATCATTCCTGCTGATGAGGTAAAGAAGAGGAAAGATACCAGGGATGTTTTTACTATTACAATTGATCCGGTGGATGCGAAAGACTTTGATGATGCTATTTCATTCCGGAAGCTGAAAAATGGTAATTATGAGATAGGCATTCATATTGCTGATGTTAGCCATTATGTAGAAACAGATAATGACCTGGATAAGGAAGCTTATTTGCGGGCCACTTCTGTGTACCTGCCTGACAGGGTGAATCCAATGCTGCCTGAGCATATTTCTAATGTACTATGCTCTTTGCGACCACATGAAGACAAACTCACTTTCTCTGCTATATTCCAAATAACTGCAAAAGCAGAAATAAAGCAATACTGGCTCGGTAAAACGATCATTCATTCAGATCACCGGTTTACATACGAAGAAGTACAGGCGATAATTGAGGAAAAAGCCGGTTTGCATGCGGAAGAAATTTTGATATTGAATGACATTGCTCAGCGCTTCCGGAAGAAAAGATTTAATAATGGTGCAATCAACTTTTCTTCACAGGAAGTTCGGTTTAAGCTGGATGAGAAAGGTGATCCCATTGGCATTATGGTAAAAGAGAGTAAAGAAGCTCACCAACTCATTGAAGAATACATGCTGCTGGCAAACCGTACTGTGGCGGAGAATATCTCAAAACTAAAGTTCAATAATAAACCGTTGCCATTTCCTTACCGGACACACGATGATCCGGATGAAGCAAAGCTGGTGCCTTTTGCCGCTTTTGCAAAAAAATTCGGACACAAGTTTGATACTTCCTCACCGGATGCCATTGCAACATCATTTAACCAGTTGCTGAAGGATGTACATGGAAAACCGGAACAGCATGTGCTGGAACAATTAGGTATCCGTACAATGGCCAAGGCCAAGTATACAACAGAGAATGTGGGTCATTACGGGTTGGGCTTTGAACATTATTGCCATTTCACTTCTCCAATTCGCCGTTATCCTGATGTGCAGGTTCATAGAATATTATTTGATGTATTGAATAATAAAGTAAATCCTGATAAAAAGCTGGAAGAAAAGTGCAAGCACACCAGTGAACGGGAAAGAGCAGCTATGGAGGCAGAACGGGCTGCTAATAAGTACAAACAGGTACAGTATATGCGTAATTACCTGGGTGAAGAATTTGAAGGAGTGATTAGTGGTGTTGCATCATTTGGCTTCTGGGTGGAGACAATAGAACATAAATGCGAAGGGCTGGTCAGTGTTAACAGCCTGCTCGAATATGATGAGTTCAGGCATGTGGAAACAGATTATTGCCTGGTTGGTCAGCGGAGCGGTAAAAAATTCCGGATGGGTGATAAGGTTTGGATAAAAGTAGTAGCGGCCAATCTTACCAAGCGACAACTGGACTATGAATGGGTAGTGGCTGGTGAACTGGCAGCAGAAAAAAATGGGAAACAAAAAGGTAAAAAACGGAAATGATACTTATTTTGGCCTATGCAAAGTTTTGAGTTATTGTCACAGAAGTTCGCTCTTCATTTCGAGAAGCCACATTTTCCTGCCGAGCCGGCTTCTTTATATCAGCCCAATGAATATTTTCTGAAATTAGGAGGCAAGAGAGTTCGGCCGGTTCTTTGCCTGATGGGTAATGAATTGTTTGACGATATCAGGGAAGATGCATGGGATGTAGCTGCTGCCGTCGAACTCTTTCACAACTTTACTCTCATTCATGATGATATAATGGATAAAGCCCCTTTGCGGAGGGGAATGGAAACAGTGCATACAAAGTATGGGGAAAATACTGCATTACTTGCCGGTGATGTGATGCTGGTAAAAGCTTATGACTATATCAGCAGGATCGATGGCAGTTACCTTCATTCCATTCTGCAATTATTTAATCAAACAGCCAGGGAAGTGTGTGAAGGTCAGCAATGGGATATGGATTTTGAAAAAAGGGAAATGGTGAAGCTGGATGAGTACTTACGTATGATCGAATTAAAGACCTCTGTATTACTGGCTGCCAGTCTGAAAATGGGTGCCATACTTGGCGGTTCAGGAGAAAGAAACCAAAACCTACTGTATGAATTTGGCAGAAAGCTTGGAATAGCTTTTCAGGTACAGGATGATTACCTGGACGCTTTTGGTGACCCTCAGAAATTCGGCAAACAGGTAGGGGGAGATATTTTGGCCAATAAAAAAACATTCCTGCTTATTCATGCAATGGAATCGGCTTCAACTCACCAACAAAAAGAATTAGGTAAACTTCTTACAGGAAATGAGGCTGGAAAAATAGAAAACGTATTGAAGATATTTAGGGATTGCAAAGTGGATGAGTGGGCCCTCCAATTGAAGAATAAGTACCTGGATGAGGCGTTTGCGCACCTGGAAGATATTGCTGTTCTATCAAAGAGAAAGCAACCATTAAAGGAACTGGCCCAGTTTCTTGTACAGCGGGAGTATTAATTTGTAGCCGCAATCCGTTGAGCTATCATTTTTTTTCCTATTTTGATAACTAAAACCAACTGACTGATGTCAAACTCATTATTCCGCCGGAAATCAATCGACAAGATTGTAAAAGATGCTGAACTTCCCGCTGATGATATTCACAGCCACGGATTAAAAAGGGTGTTAACAGTAAAGGACCTTACTTTCTTCGGTATAGCGGCTATTATAGGTGCTGGAAGTTTTAGCAGCCTTGGCGGAGCGGTATTTAATGGCGGCCCTGGCGTTGTTGTTTTATTTGTTATTACTGGTATCGCCTGTGCTTTTACTGCTTTTTGTTATTCAGAATTTGCCAGCCGCATACCAGTTGCCGGCAGTGCCTATACTTATGCTTATGCAAGTTTCGGAGAGCTTTTTGCCTGGATAATTGGGTGGGCATTGATCATGGAGTACTCTATCGGAAATATTTATGTTGCATTCAGTTGGAGTGATTATTTCACTTCTTTTTTACATAAAGTCAATATTCATGTACCCGACTACTTAACCTGTAGTTATATAGAAGCAAAAAAAGCTGTTGCTGAGGGTAGTGCTAACCAGGAATTGATAAGTGCCTGGAATAATGCACCCATGTTAGGGAGCTTAAGAATAATATTTGACTTGCCTGCATTAATAATCAATTTGCTGATAACTTACCTGGTCTATCGTGGAATCAAAGAAAGCCGCAATTTCAGCAATGCCATGGTAGTATTAAAGTTGGCTATTGTGGGATTAGTAGTGTTGGTAGGGGGATACCTTGTTTTTTCAAACGGCCTTACGTTTAACTGGACGCCGGCTAATGAGGAAGGAATAAAATCATTTATGCCGAATGGGTTTAGCGGGGTAATGATGGCAGTAAGCGGTGTTTTTTTTGCGTATATAGGATTTGACGCTGTAAGTGTATTGGCCGAGGAGAGTAAAAATCCACAAAAAGATTTGCCAAAAGGAATGATCCTGTCACTTGTTATTTGTACCATTGTTTATATACTATTAACGCTGGTACTAACAGGAGCTGTTCATTATAAAAATTTTGATGGCGTTGGTGACCCATTAGCTTTTATTTTTGAAGCGCAAAACCTGAATATTGGCTGGATGCAATTACTAGTTTCAATTTGTGCAGTGGTTGCTATGACCAGTGTTCTCCTGGTGTTTCAAATGGGGCAACCCCGCATCTGGATGAGTATGAGCCGGGATGGATTAATGCCCCCGGTATTTCAGAAAATTCATACCAAATTCAAAACACCTTCTTTTGCTACTATTGTTACTGGGTTAGTAGTAGGAATCCCTATTTTATTTACTGACAAAACCTTTGTACTGGATTTTACCAGTATAGCTACTTTGTTTGCCTTTGTATTGGTTTGCGGAGGTGTCTTACTTATTCCAAGGAAAGAGAAGGTAGCCGGTCGTTTTTCACTTCCTTATATTAACGGGCAGTTCATATTCCCATTAATTATTGCAGGGGTTTTCATTTTATTTACAACGCTTGGAAAAGGATACCTGTCAGATATGTTCAATTTCGATTTTTCTGCTAACGAAGACTATATAAAAGGGGAATCCAGTTTCATGGATCTGGCTACCCCTAAAATATCGCTGATCATTTTCTGGATCATTTGCATCCTGCTTTCTATTCTTACCATTGTCAAGAAATACTCACTTATACCGCTTATGGGGGTGGTTACATGCCTTTACCTGCTTACGGGAATGACAAAAAGCAACTGGGTATGGTTTATTAGCTGGTTATTGCTGGGAATACTTTTTTATTTTCTGTACGGATATAAGAAAAGTAAGCTGGCTTCTCCTCCAGCAGCTTAATTCTAAAATGATGCTTAAAGAGCTGTACTATTTTGTGCAGCTCTCTTTTTTTACCTGCTATAAAACAGTGTTTTGTAAATTTGTGACGGGTTTCAATAACAGAAAGAGATTATGAAGTACCAGATTGGTGATATTGTGCTGATACTGCATTCCAATGAAGAAGGGAAGGTAGTAGATATAATCAATGACAAAATGCTGATGGTAGATGTTAAAGGAGTTACATTTCCTGTTTATAAAGACCAGGTTGATTTTCCGTATTTCAAACGGTTTACAGAAAAGAAGATAATTCCTGCCAAAAAAGAAAAGAAATACATCGATGATGTACGAAAAGAGAAGTATGCCGAAACAAAAAGAATAACTGACGGAGTATGGCTGACTTTTTTACCACTAATGGATACAGATGAATTTGGCGATACAGTGGTGGTGGAACTAAAACTGCATTTGGTGAATCATACAGAAACTGCTTATAATTTCGTTTACAAGCTTCACTTTTTTGGCAAACCAGACTTTGAGTTGAAGAATATTGTTCATCCATTTGAGGATTTTTACCTCCATGATATTCAGTTTTCGGAATTGAATGACAGTCCAACTTTCGATTTTGAGTTTACTTTGGTGACTCCTGATAAAAAGAAAGAAAATCATTTTGAAGCTTCAGTGAGGCTAAAGCCCAAACAGATTTTTGCTAAAATTGAAGAATTGAAGCAAAAAAACCTGGCCACTTTTTCTCAGCTGCTTTTTGAAGAATATCCTGATAAAAAGCATGAGGATGTGGTAGAAATGGGGAAACTGGCGGCGAAGGGATTTAAGATCTACGAGGCTTCAAAGGCCAGGCAGCACCTGGAGCCTGCCCGCAGTGTTGTTGATCTTCATGTTGAAAAGCTTACTGATGACTGGAAGCATATGAGTAATTACGAGATCGTAAGCCTGCAGTTAAAAACATTTGAAAAGTTTTATCACCTGGCAGTAGTGCATCATCAGCCTTCATTGATTGTGATACATGGAGTAGGAGAAGGAAAACTAAGAGATGAGATACATGATATTCTCCGCCTGAAGAAAGAAGTAAAATCTTTTGTGAACCAGTATGACCCTAGGTTCGGATACGGAGCCACCGAAATATTCTTACAATATTAAATGATGCTCTGTGAAGTTATTAATCGGATAAAGTTTTTGCAAGGCATAGAATGTTCACCAAAAATGAAAACATTACTTTATAAGATACTATTGTTTGGCAATATTGAAATTATATTTTTTACTGATCTTTCTTGGCTTTCCGTTAGCATCCAATACAGGGTTCAACTGCGGGGCAGACAGAGTGAGCCTTTCTTTTACTTGTTGCTGAAGGAATGAATTTTCGGGATAAGGAGATACACTATTGATAGTGACCTGCCCGTCTATGCCAATTTCATAATCAATGATGACGAAATAGTTTCCATTTTTAATTTTTTTGGAGGACATTACTTCTGTCTTCAGTGAGCTGATTACAGAATCCATATACTCTTTCCATATTTTAGTATTGTCTTTTGGTGAGGCTTTTATTTCTGTTTTTACCACCGGTTGTACAGCCGGAGAATCAACAGGGACTTTCATTCCCTTTATCGAGGAGTCAACTGCTGTACCTACTCTTAACTTTTCCGGTTCAGCAGGTTTCTTAGCGCTGGTATCGATTTTTGCAGACAGATCGTCTGTTTTTTTGACTACACTGCCTGTATCTGATTTAAGTTTTCCTTTATATAGCAGGTCCTTTAATGTTTGTGAGCGGCTGCTAAAAGAGCTTATCAATAATAAAACCAGGATACTTTTTTTCATGATGAAAAGATTTAGTGTTAAACAAACGGCCCTCCGTTACTCTGTACTGCAATTTAAGTATCAAAATTGTTAGATAGTTGCTAAATGACATATTTCCTGGTATGTTTTTTATCCTGAATCGGTTGCTGATATGGAATAAAGTTTTGAATGATGTGTTGAACAATATTCTGCAGGAAGCCTTTCTTCGGAAATATATTCTTATAAGCTTTATGCTACTGATTTTATTAAACTGAAGGATTGTAAAACAGTAGACCGGTGATGGTTGTGGTTGATTAACACAGCAGTTGCTTTGTATGGATCATCCAGGATAGTTGTTGTGCATATGGATCAGCTAAATAACAGAAGGTATTTTTTACTTTAGTAAGGCCTGAAAACTAAATATATTGCATAGTTTATTCTTATCGGCTGGCCTGCTGGCACTGCGACAGAAAATAAATTTGAAACCGGCAAACTTTCTTATCTTAATTATTCTGATAACAGCCTTGGTTTTTATACTGCTGTTAATTTTAACTGGGTCACAAAGGGTCAGGAATTTGAAATGTAGCTAAGGGAGCTACTTCTTTTTATGTCTGCCACTTATGGGGTGAAGTATAGAAAATAAATTAAAAATGGCTGGCACTGTGGCCAGCCTACCTATGTTTTTTTAATACTTTCATTATGGATTGAATACCTTGCCACGGATCACTCCATTGTTTAGTTGTATACTTCCTCCCACACCATCGTAAAGTTTACAACTAAATGTGGCTTTAAATATTTTTCCTGAAGTTCCGTCCGGATTATCACTGATTTCTGTAATAGTAAATGTACTTCCGGTTTGTGTACCTTCTTCCGAATACCATTCTTTTCCGTTTGCATCAGTGTACATAATTGTAGCGCCGTTTATGGTTGCACTGCTTACATCGCTATAACCGTAGGCATAACTGCTGATACTATACATAGCCAGCCTTTCGGCCGCTGAAGGATCATGGGTAAAATATTTCAGGATGTGTACATAGATATTATTTTTAGAGGGGTCATCCCCATCCTGGATAAGGGTGCCTTCAAAAATATCAAAATCTGTGAAGCCCATCGAAAATTCCGGGCTTGAAATTCCGCATTCATACCTGCTGTCAACATCATTGGCTTCATATTTCACAGTACTGCCATTAATGGTGGCGGTAAAATAGTAAGGATATTTATCCAGGTCAATGTCATCGTTGTTTTTCTTGCAGGACAGGGCAAGTGTTGAAAGAAATAATATCAGAATTAAATTTCTCATGTCGTGGGGTTTTACGGTGATAAGGTTTTTTTTGTAAAAATAATAAACGTTTGGTTCTGTTTTCTATTGTCCTGAGCAAGACCATCCGGGAAAGGTAAATCTGTAAGTCTGATAGGGAAAATTATTTTTTACTCACCCTGTACAAATTTCCACCGTCTGTAACAGCATAGAGCATTCCGTTATGATAAGCTACATCCCGGAAACGTTCATATTTATCAGCGAGAAGCCGTTCTTCACCTACTACTTTGTTATTTACAATAATCAACCGGGCAATATGTGCACCGCTCAGTCCGCTAATAAAAAGATTATTTTTCCATTCAGGAATGGTATTCCCTTTATAAAAAGTCATTCCACTGGGAGATAGAGTGGGGTCCCAATAATACACGGGTTGCTCCATACCTGCTTTTTGCTGTATGGCATCGCCGATAGAAGGTCCGCTGTATTCAATACCATAAGTAATAACGGGCCAGCCATAATTTCTTCCAGCTTTAATAATGTTAAGTTCATCGCCACCCCGGGGGCCAAACTCTGCTTCCCATAATTCACCCGTCACGGGATGGAGATCGAGGCTTTGTGCATTACGGATGCCGTATGCATATATTTCCGGCATTGCACCTTGCTTGTTAACGAATGGATTTCCCGGGGCCGGTTTGCCCTCTTTGGTTATCTTGAAAATCTTTCCCAAACCGGATGACAGTAACTGGGACTGTACTCTTCCTTCCAGTATTGAACGTTCACCAGTACTTACAAATAGATTTCCGTCTTTATCAAAGATGAGCCTTGAACCAAAATGAAGGCTACTCTTCAAAGCAGGCGTGGCACGGAATATAACAACCGGGTTAAGTATTTTTCCAGTAGCTTCATTCAGTTGTCCCTTGGCAACGGCCATCAGGTTGCCACCCGCATATTTTTCGGAATAGGACCAATAGATTGTTTTATTAGAGGCAAAGCCGGGATCAAGTGTTACATCAAGCATACCACCCTGCCCATTATCATCCACGGCAGGGAACCCGATAATTTTTTTTACTAAAGCTCCATTAGCGTCATGAATTTGCATATAACCAGTTTTCTCAGTTATAAGCAGCCGGCCATCAGGCATAGGGACTACAGCCCATGGCCGCCCCATTTTTTCTGCAATTTTTTCTACTTTATATGGGGTGGTGGTTTTTGCCCCGCTTATTCTTGTTTGTCCGGGGAAAGCAGGTTTATATTTGGTGTTTGCCTTTTTTGTTTCCACAGGGGGAAGTTTAGTGCTGTCGCCCCAGGTGTAATCAGAGGTCGTTGAATTATCTCCGGCACAACCGGTAGTGGAAATAAAAAACGAAAATGCTATGAAGCATAAAACTGCTTTTGCCTGCATGGGTATTACTTTAGAGATGAAAAGTAAAAATAATAAAACCAGACTTATTCGCTACAACTTACTTTACGGGAGGCATTTATTAAGGTGTAACGGCCGGTAATAGGATTTGTTTTAAAGGAATGAATATTGCTAACTTGCTCATGATGAAAAAAAACACCAGCCTGCTGATTATACTTTTTGTGGCTTTGCTGCATCTGGTGCTGCATGTAAATGGCTGAATGGTCAGTGGCGGATTTATTATTACAGTTACTTTTCGGATTTTATGCTTGCTTTTGCTTTTAATCTTCTGTTTTGTATTGCTGAAGATAAATGGAAGTTTCTTGCAGGCCGGAAAATGAATGTATTCTTGCTTGTATCTGCTTGACTCTTTGCAAAAGCAATGCAATATTTGGGGTTTATTTTCTGGGCTCCGTTTTCGATTGATGGGACATTCTGGCTTATAGCTGTGGAGTTGCCATTGCAGTTGTTTTTGAGAAAATAGTTTTGAACAGACTGGATAAAAAATAACTAAATAGAACAATACTTATTTCCGGGATTAACCTGTATACTCTTGCTACTAATACCTGGTAATGATTATAAATTTCCTGCTTATTAGTTAAGTGGCTGGTAAATATCTGTTTGTATTTCATCCGGGCTTTTCACTGCAGAGGGGTCATTAATATACACTTCAAACGGAGCACCTTTTGGTTTGCGGTTATTTTCCTTCAACCATTGTTCAATCTGTATATAAGCCTGGCTCACCTGGTCGTAAGGTCCCCACATGTGTGCTATCAATACTTCACCCCCGGGCTGTATCCTTGTCTGAATACGACCATTGGTTTGCTGGGGCCTTCTGTCTGTTTCCACTGCTATATCCATAGGCCAGGGGGGTAGCATGGCATAATACCATGCCATAAACCTGACAGGTTGTAACTTATTAGCTGCTATAAAATGCATTAGTTCACCATAATCCTTACCCAGAACGTCTTTTATAGCTTCTGTTGTCCCGGCTGTATCATGAATATACAGCACAGTCATATCCCTGAAGTTTGTTTTTTCCAACTTAATCTTGACAGGGATCACTGTATCCTGTATCATATAGCAAGGTTTTGGGTTAATAAAATTCTTTTCACTCCTTAAAACATTTCCTGCCTGCAACACTGCCACCAAAGGCAGGACCAGAACGAACATTCCTTTCATCTTTGAGAGAATTTCCTTGTAAAAATACGTTGACAGGTATGGCGGGAAATATGATGCAGGTCATTGGGTTTTATGATTAATCAGATTTAATTTTATTCATTCCGGCCGTGCTAACTTCCGGTATTAAAAAAAATTATGAAAGCAACTGCCTTGCTAATTATTTTTGTTTTTTTGACAGGAGGAAGCGAAGTTCTGTTTGCGGGTGAAGTTAAAAAAGATACAGTATATACCGGGATTTATATCACCAGTATCCATGATATAGATTTTAAACAAAAAGAATTTACAATCTCATTCTGGCTCTGGCTCAAATACAAGAACAAGGATCTTGATTTTTGGAATAACCTTGAAGTGCCACATGCCAAGTCTGTTGAAAAATCGTTTTCAACTATTGACAGTTCCGGTGACCGGATCTATATGCAGATGAAGCTTCAATGTGTAATGAAAGATTCCTGGAAAATAGCCAATTTCCCCTTTGATGAACAGAAATTGCGAGTTTCTATTGAAAACTCCCAGTTTGATTTATCCTCAATGGTATTTGTGCCAGACACACTGGGCGAACATTTTGATAAACGATTTACACTACGGGGCTGGACTATTGATAGTTGTATTATCACTTCTGGCAAGAGAATCTACGAAACAGCTTTTGGGGCAGATAGTGTAACGGAGCAAAAATCTGAATACAGTGTCTTCAGGGTTCGTCTTTCCATCACCCGGAGTGCAGGTGGTTTGTTCTGGAAAATGTTCCTGGGTATGTATATAGCATTTCTAATTTCTTATATCTGTTTTTATATTCATGCCGATAGTATGGATTCCCGTTTTGGCCTAAGTGTAGGTTCGCTTTTTGCAGTTATTGGCAACAAGTATATTATAGATTCTTCACTACCTGAGTCTTCGTCGTTTACCCTGGTGGACATGCTGCACGGCATCACCCTCTTTTTTATTTTACTGATTATAGCGGCAAATTCTTATTCGCTGAAACTGGTTAAAAGAGACTGTGTTAAGCAGGCTAACCGGTTTGATACAATGGCTGCCTGGATATTACTTGTGGTATATATTGCAACGAATGCTTTTCTTATTTGGAGTGCCAGCAAAGGAAAACTATAGGGCCTTAGGGATTTATTTTCAGATAAAATAGAGCGATTGATGTAATGCAAGGTGTTGTTAACTATTAGTTCTCCACATGACAGGATATTTTCTTTATCTTAATAGGAAATGCGATCATTTACGGTAATTTCCTTTAGAGGCGATGTTCATTTTTCCAGAATGTCCGGATATAATTTACCATATCACCCGGAATACGGGTTTTGCCAAAACTGCCTTCCATCGCATCCTGGTTACCTGGTATCCTTTTTTTGAACCCCGGCATTTCTTTGTGCCCGGAATAAATTTTATACAATAAGGCTCCATCCGATTGCAATTGGAACGCATCAGTAGTAAAATCAGTCGGTGTATTGTTTAACTTATATGCTCTTTTCCCAGAGCCCCTGCCATCTGTGCCATGACAAGAAAGACAGAAATAATCATATAATTCTCTACCCGAGGCAACAGATGCTTCATCTGCAGGTACTGGGTTTTTCAGCTTTTCATATTTCTCCGGGACTTTCCAGGGATCTTCCTGTTGTGTGATAAAAGCAAATGTGGTTGTAAGTATTACAGCAATACCGGTTAATAACGATAACTTTTTCATTTTATATGTTTGGAGAATCATTAAAACTCACTGATATAAAAATATAACCAGTTACCGTGTTAAACAATGATTACAGTCATTGTGTATTATGTATTTGCTTATCGAAGCTAATATTTATATAATAAAATACGCCGGCGTCTTCAATGCATTGTTTGAAAATTTCCTATTTCACCTTTGTATATCTGCCTGCCGTTAAAAAGTAGGAAGTGATATTTTGAAATAAATTAAAAACAGGCAACGGATTAAATCCACCACCAGTTTTTGACGTACAGAATATTACAATTTTATAAATTCTACCCGTCGGTTCAGCGCTTTGTTAGCCGGGGTGTCATTTGCAGCAACAGATTGGGATTCCCCTTTGCCATCGGATTCCATCCGTGCGGCATCAATACCAAAAGATTTTACCAGTTCATTTTTTACAGAAGCAGCTCTTCTTTTGGACAAATCCAAATTGCTTGCATCGGCGCCATCAGCATCTGTATGTCCCACAATTTTGATTTTAATTTCCGGGTTTTCTGTAAGGATTGCTGCTATTTCTTTCAGGGAGCCATACGATTGTGGTTTCACTACATCTTTGTTCACATCAAAATAAATTCCGTAGCTCACAATTTTTCCTTCTGCCATAAGCTTGTTACGCATATCAGGTGCGCCAACAGCAATACGAATATTGCTAATCATTGCTGCACCATTTTCAAACCGGATACGATCCAGTTTTACACTGGCAAGAGGGAAAGCTTTTGGTAAATCAATTATTTTGTTTTCATCTGCATAAAGCCTTACCCTTGATTTCTGTATCCATAAAGCTATGTGGTATTTCTGGTTTTCCTTTTGGTGGTAAGCCTTATTATCCAGGTGACCTGATAAACCAAGCCCCTGTCCTTCATCCCCATTGATATATGTTCTGTAGTTTGGTCTGCCAAAATATTCTATATTAAAGAGGAACCCTGCCTTGCCGGGTACAGCGCCACCATCCCATGCTTTGGGGTTTATACTCTGTATAAGACGGAAGTCGTATCCGGCCATTCCTCCTTCTTCATCTTTAATGGGAATTATATCAAATTCGATGGTGTAATTGTCCGGTAGTTTTAATAATTCATCAGTCCAGATTGTTTTTCTTCCGTAATATTTCATCCATTTTCCGGGGTATAAGTTTGTAGTGACAACTTCAGCAGATCCGTTTGTATTCCACAGAGCTGGGAAATCACCCACATTATCCTGGCTGAAATCATCGAAAAATATTATTTTTTCACCTGGTATGAAATCATACTTTGAATAAGTTTCCAGTGATGGCGCCTCTTTGAGGGACTGCTTTACTTCTGTTTCTGTTCTTGTTTTTACTTCTGCATTTTCTTCTTTTTTAGTATTCTGATCTTGAGCTTTTGAGTCCTCTTTTTTTTCAAGAACACTGTCCAGTACCTGGTCTGTTTTCTTATCAATAGCTTTGTTTGCTCTTTCTGTTGCCTTTCTTTCAAGCAATTTTTTAGGGTTAAGAATTTGGGCGCAGGCATTACTTGCTGAAAGAACAAACAGTACAACGGAACAATAAAATATTATGGTTTTCATATTGTAATACATTTTTCAAAAGGTAGTTTCGAAAAGGAGAAATAATTATTGATGGTTATCACTAATCTTCTTGATTCTTATCAAATAAGAACTCTTACGATTAAAAGAGCAGTATGTCCTTAATAGGTACAATATTTATTTCCCCAAGAGAATTATATGTTAAGTGAATATGGGGTTTAGTTACAGGTCAAATTCCCATACTGTACGGTAAGTGCCATGCTGTTCAACATAAGCAAGAAATTTGTTGTAAAACTTATCAGCGCCAATAGTTGCACTGTCGCCAATTACAAATAGTTGCTCTTTGGCTCTTGTTATAGCCACATTCATCCGGCGGTAGTCTTTCAGAAAACCAATGTCACCTTCATCATTACTGCGTACCAGAGATACAATGATCTTTTCCTTTTCCTGACCCTGAAAACTATCAATAGTGCTGATGCGTATTTGTGGAGGTAAAATCTCTTTGGCCGCTGCCACCTGGCCCGAATAGGGAGAGATAAATGCAACAGATGACAAATCGGGTAATTCTTTTTCCAAGAGCTGGCGTACAATATTCAATTCGCCTTCATTCTGTAAACTCACTCCGTCCGGGCCATGTTTTTCCTGATAACCAGAACCGGCGGTGTCAATAAATGTAAGATGAGCCCCAGTGTCAGAAAGATGTTCTGCCGTATGCAGGAGACTGTTGTAAAAGTAATTACTGCTAAAGCCTGCTATGGCCTGTCTCATCCTGTATTGGGTGTTTAGCAGGTATATGCTCCCTGCATGTGTAATAGCTATTTCGAGTATGGAATTATTGAAACCAAGCGTAGCAGCTTCATTACTTAACACGGTTGGAGGCAACTGCCAGTGATCTCCTGCCAGGACGACCTTATCAGCCAAGGGAAAAATGCACCACGCCAGGGGTTCTATGCATTGACCAGCTTCATCAATCAACAGGGTATTAAATTTCAGATGCTGTATCTGCGCATCATGCAGGCCGATGGGTGTTCCTGCAATCACCTGGGCATCTTCAAAAAATTTATTTTCACTATATGATTGCATTTTTTTTATCTCGGCCCGGATAGTTTTCATTTCTTTAAAAAGCAGGTAGCGTTGTTCCCTTTCAGCTTTGCCGAAACTTCTTTTGTATTTTAATGCCATACGCCGGAATTCTTCAGCTTTGATTTTTAATTGTTTGATTTCTTTCAACTGTTTACTGTTCGTAAGTTTACCTTCAGGGGTGTGAGAGAAAATGGTTGCGTCCACTTTAGAGGTATTGCCGACCCTGAGCAGCTTAATTCCCTGCAGTATCAATCCTTTTGCGATATTATCAACCGCTGTATTACTTGGGGCTGATACCAGCACTTTTTCGCCAGCTTTAATAAGTTGTAAAACAGCTTCAATTAAAGTGGTTGTTTTTCCGGTACCGGGAGGTCCATGCACAATAACGATTTGCTCATTTTGTGTAATAGCAGAAACAGCCAACTGCTGGCTTTTATTCAGTTTTGGATTACAAAAACGGATTGAGTTGTTTTTTAAATCAGGTATCAGAAAGTTTTCTAATGCCTTATCATGCAGCTGTTCAAATAACTTGTAAAAGGTTTTTTTGTTTTCCAATTCGTTCAACACCTTTTTCATAATGCCCGTAGTCCGGGTATCAGGTGCTAACTTGATACCGACTCCATTATCTTCTATCCAGTCGGGAAAGTCCGGAGCAAGAAGGCGGAATTCACCATTTTTTCCATCAAGACTAATCAGTACTCCTTTTACAGGCTCTTCACCTGTAATGAAGCATTCGATGGCCGCACCGTCTTTGAACATATTTGCTTCAGGAGGAAAGCTTAGTTTAAAACTTATTTCAGGATAATCAGCATAACCAAAACTTTTCCGGGTAATTATGATTGGGTGCAGGGCTAATCCCTCAGCCTTTAGTTGCTTTAGTGTATGCTGCTGGTCAAGTTTATAACGATTCGTTTGTTCCCTTTCTTCAAGTTCTATACATTTTAATAAAATTTGTATACGAGGGTGCATACGGGCAAGATAGGAAATAGTTGTGTGTGGTTATGATCAGCCCGGTTTTTTACCCGTTTGATTACAGAATTTATTATTTTAGAGATACAGTCTCTGAACATGAATAGGTATTTTTGATGATTCTGCCCGGGCGGGCCTGCTATTTTAATGAACTTTTTCATTCTAAAGTACCTGATGCAACCAATCAATTCCAATAAAAATATTGCCGTTTTGAGTAACCAGCTTGCCGGAGCTGGCAGATCTGTTTTGGTTACCGAGACACTTGAAACGGCTCTGAGAAAAAGAGGTGTAGCTTGTAAAATATTTTATAATGACTGGCCGGAGCATTTCTACGGATTTTCGGATGTGTTTATTGTTGGTGGTGATGGCACCCTGAATTATTTTATCAATAAGTATCAGGGCATACAACTACCACTTGCAATTTTTAAAGGTGGTACGGGAAATGATTTTCATTGGTTGCTTTATGGAAAACTTTCACCAGAAGAACAACTGGATGTAGTATTAAATGCAAACCCCCGGCATATTGACATTGGCAAAATCAACAACCGGCTTTTTATTAATGGGGTAGGAATCGGGTTTGAAGGAGCGGTTGCAAAAGCCCTGACCGGTAAGAAGAAAATGCCCGGTAAGACCTCTTTTCTGTTAGCTATACTTAAAAAAATATTTACGTACAGATCCTGCAGGTATACAATTACGACAGGCGGTAAAGTAATAAAGGGCAAAAAACTATTGGTAGATATAAGTAATGGAAGAAGGGCAGGCGGAGGTTTTCACATTGCACCGGAAGCAAAAGCTGATGACGGCTTTTTTGACCTGGTAATCGCAGAAGACTTAACTCCTTTTCAGCGCTTATTGTACCTGCCCGTTATTGAAAAGGGAAAACATCTTAAGTTGTCTTTCATACGACACATAACCACGCAGCAGGTTATTATCGATTGTGAAAAGCTGATGTCCTGTCATCTGGATGGGGAATATTTTGAGGACAGCCGGCTAATTATTGAAATGTTGCCCGGTGCGTTATGCTTCAAATATTGAGCAATTACTTTCATTACAAAGTATATTAGGTCTTCTTATACGGAAAATGAATTCTATGAATTTAAATATGAAATGGAAATGCACTCATATAAATACATTCTTTAAATCTATACCTTTATACTGATTAATGTATTCAATTATATGAAGGTTTATCAATTAATATCAGTGACTCTTCTTCTTGCACTGTTTACGTCTTTTCCAAAAAATAATTTTGGGAAACCCACTTTTCCTGTTGAGGAATCTGTTATTCTAACCGGCGCAGATCAGACTGAAAAATATCTGCCATGGCTGAAGGGTAAAAGAGTGGCCGTACTGGCAAACCCTACAACGATTATCGGCAAACGACATTTGGTTGACAGTTTATTGTCTCTTGGAATTAATATAGTAAAAGTTTTTGGTCCTGAACATGGTTTTCGTGGTAATGCGAGTGCTGGTGTGAAAGTTGGCGATGAAAAAGATCCTACGACAGGTGTGAGAGTAATTTCGTTGTATGGTCAGAAACGAAAACCATCAAAAGAGGATATGGCAGATGTTGATGTGATGATATTCGATATCCAGGATGTGGGCTGCCGTTTTTATACTTATATCAATGTACTTAGCCATATTATGGAAGCCTGTGCTGAGAATAGCATGGAGTTGCTTATACTCGATAGGCCTAATCCAAACGGATATTTGGTAGATGGGCCAATACTTGATATGACATACCGCTCAGGCATCGGCATGTTCCCGATACCCATTGCTCATGGTATGACTATTGCTGAGTTTGCACAAATGATTAACGGAGAAGGCTGGTTACCGGGCAAAATACAATGCCGGCTGAAAATAGTAAAGGTGGCCAATTATAGCCATGACATGCCTTACACTTTGCCTGTAAAACCTTCCCCCAACCTGAACACACAACAAAGTATAATGTTATATCCCTCCACCTGTCTTTTTGAAGGGACCATTCTTAATCATGGACGTGGCACATACTTCCCATTTACAATTATGGGGAGTCCGGTGCTTAAAGATAAATTTAGCTTTTCCTATACGCCGGTAAGCATACCAGGCATGAGTGAAACACCGTTGTATATGAATCAGCTCTGCTTTGGTATTGACCTCAGGAATTATGATATTAATGAATTGCGGAGAAACAAACGGATTAATATTCAGTGGATGATTGATATGTACAACGTATATCCTGTAAAAGAAAGATTTTTTGATAAAAGTTTCAGCAAAGAAATCGGAGATATTAATAAGCTTGCCGGTGTGGCGACATTTAGGGCGCAGATCATCGCTGGCAAAACAGTAGGAGAAATTCAGGATTCATGGGAACCGGGCTTATCTCAATATAAGCAAATGCGAAAAAAATATCTTTTGTATCCTTAAATCTATTGCCGTTTATTAACAATACTTATTTCAGGAAAGCTTCCCTGAGTTCTTCAGTTTGTTCATCATTTATCGGAACCATTTTCCCAATGGAGGATGACATGACAATGGATTTAGCGCTGAATTCAGCTACTTCGAGGTAATCAAATGTCTGAAGCAATTTATCACCCACTACTACTACACATTCGTTTTTGATCAGGGCCGCAGGTTTCTCTTTAGAGATATTGTTTACCAATTCATCAGATCCGTCAAATTGTGCACCAAATTGCAGTTGGGGCATGTCTTTAAGAAAAATCCAGCTTTCGGGAATAGTTCTTACATTAATATCAACTCCAGTAACAGCAAATGCCATCAGGTAAGGAGACTGGGTAAGTATAATTGAGTTCACATCCGGGTGCCGTGAATATATTTCCTGGTGCAGCATAGCTGTGAGGCTCGGTTGTTTACCCGGCTCTCTTTTACCGTTTTTTATTTGTACTATGTCTTCTGCCTGCAGATCCCATCGGGGAATGCCGTTCGGTGTAATGAGGAAGTCATTTCCCTGCCACCTGGCAGAAACAGTTCCATAGGAACTCTTCATCAATCCATGCTGGCAGGCCCTTTTTACAATCTGGCATATCTCCAGTCTTTTTTCTCTTTCAAGACTTGGGTATGAAACTTCATTCATTTCAGAAAATTCATATTGCATCTGAATATTATGGCTTAGAATATCTTTATCATTGAGAAAGTGAGGTTTGCCAATCTGGCTGCCATATATCTGTGTTCTTGCACAAAACTCAAGTGTTTCAAAACGCTGAAAAGCATCGGAAAGATCAATACCCCCCACCACTGTTCCGTGATTCTCCATTATAATAGCAGAAAACCCTTTGGCAAATTCAATAGCTATTTTTTCGCCCAATGCTTCGCTGCCGGGAAGCGCATAAGGAGCATAGCCAATATCTCCACATACTTTTTTGGCCTGGTAAATAATATTTGTGTTTGGAATATCCCGAATGATACTAAAGGATACAAGTGCAGGCGAATGTGCATGAATGACGGCCCTGATATCCGGCCTTCCTTTATATATAGCTTTGTGGAAGGGATATTCGGAAGATGGTTTATGTTTTCCAACAATGCTTCCATCATTTTTCACACACATGATATCTTCGGGTCTCAATGATCCTTTGTCAATGCCCGAAGGAGTAACCCAGATATTTTTATCATCATCGATGACGGAGATATTCCCTCCGCTGGTGGTTGTAAGTCCCATTCCATAAACCCGGGAAATCACCAAAGTAATTTGGTCTCTGGGGTGCATCAGCCTGGTGTCGAGGATTCTGCTCATTGATAATTATTTACTTTTGAAACACAGTTTTGATTCAGGCAAAAAGGGTTTTTCAGAAGTATTGTCTTTAACAGGATTATGTATTCAGGTGTAAAATTGACACTTTATTTTTTAATTAAGGTGAGGGACGTCAACAATTTACTTGAGTGAAATCATAATAGTCCTTTTGAACGGATAGAGCCACTGCAACAAGAAAAAGAGCAGAAAGAGAAATTGATTTTTTAAACCTCTTCAGGAAACAGCAGGCTGGGGCGAACAACTATTTTCTTCGCCTGTTATTTCATCAGTAAGGAAGACATATATAATATTTCAGGATTCAGAAGATATTATTATGAAACGATGGAATAGATTTAGCATAAGGAAGAATTCCTGCAAAGAAAAAAAATAGCCGTAGCGGGGGCTGGCACAATGAGTAAATAGTTATTATTTTTCTTAAATTTAGCTATGCCAGCTATAAAGAGTGCATTTTATTTTGCGTTTGCAATAATTTTCACAATAAACAGTGTGTTAGCCCAGTCACCGAAACTGGTATTGCCGATTGGGCATACTGGAAAAATTTTTGAGGCACATTTCAGCCCCGACGGGAAAAGGGTAATTACCGCCTCAAAAGACAAGACTGCAAAATTATGGGATGCAGCATCAGGCTATTTATTGGCTGATTTGAAAGGACATGCCTTTCCTGTATTGAATGCGCAGTTTAGCCCTGACGGGCAGCTGATCCTGACCCATGCAAATGATGTGAATGCAGAAAGCTATGAGAAACATGAGTATAAAATATGGAGTGGAATAACAGGGGAATTCGTTGCTGATTTAAATTCGTCATTTACAACAGGTGCTTATACTACGTTCGCTCCTGATAGTAAACTAATTGCAACTGCTTCCGATTCGGTTAAATTATGGGATGCAGCCACCGGGAAGTTCAGCTATTCTTTAGATATAGAAAAAGAGAAGATCTGGATCAAAAACTCTGCTGGCAAAACACAGGGATATACGTGGAATAATATTCAAATTAATTTCAGCCCTGATGGCAATTGGATATTGGTACTCCGAGAAGATAATTCGATTCTTTTATTTGATGCCATAACGGGTAAAAGAAAAAAAACATTAACCGGCTGTACCGCCCCTGTAAGAGATATTGTTTTTATACCTGGTGGAAAAATGGTAACAGTTTCTGCCAATGAAACAGTTATCTGGGATACAGGCTCCTGGCAAATGGTTAAAAAAAATTCCGGAAAAATTCCTGAGGAGGAATATTTGTTTTTTTTAACTCCCGACGGCAAAAAGATTGTAAAAGCAGAAACTAACCTGGGTGTGAGTGTATGGGATGCTGTAACCAGGAAACTCCTGTTCAAAAAAAGGGGAAGAAAGTTACAGAATGATGTCAATCATCCTCCGGCGCCTGAAGGAATGGAAGAAGGCGGAGTACTAATCCCTGAATTGATTGCAGCCACCAATGATAAATTAGCAGCAGTATTAAACAAGACATATCATAACAGGTGGCAGCTGCTTTTAGGTAATGATAAAACAGCATTATTATGGGATATACATAGAAGACAGATTACTGATTCATTAAAAGGCCATAGTTCTGCAATTAATTTCATTGATTTCAGCCGGGATGGTAAGAAACTGGTTACAGCTTCTGATGATGGTACAGCAAGGATTTGGGATACGGGATCCGGAGCATTGCTGGCTGACCTTAAGGGACATACCTTTAATGCCATGTCCGCAGCTTTCAGTCCGCCCACGATGGAGGAGTCTATTGGAGGAAAATGGATGGTCACTACTTCCGATGACGGAACATTGAAAATTTGGGAATCTGGCAACATGAAACTGCGGGATGTATTTAAAGGGCCCACAGAGAAAATCTTCTCTGTACAGTACAGCCGGAACGGGGAAAAAATAGTCACTGCTTCAAAGGATGGCAGCCTGATTATTTGGGATGCAGTTTCGGGAAAGCAGGTCAGGTTTGAAAATATTGCTGACGTCCGGATCGATCCAACCGTTGAGTCTGATATGGAAGAAGTGACCCGGCTTGTAGCTCCGGAAATAAACCCGGATGGTTCCAAAGTGCTGACAGCGATACAGGGAAAATCGGTTAGGTTATTTGATGCAACCAGTAAAAAATTACTGCTGCAACTGGATAATAAAAATTTCCCGGGTGTTCGTTATAACCATTTCAGTCCGGATGGTAGTAAGATCATTGCAGGCTGGGGTTATTATGATTATCGTAATGACGAAAAAGAACGAAACAGTATCGTTGCAGATGTTCAATCAGGAAAAATATTATTCCGGATAGAAGCAGAAGATGCACAGTTCAGTCCTGATGGTAAGAAAATTGTTGCGGTTGCCGGTATGGGAAATATAAAAGTATGGGATACAGAAACCGGATCGCTGCTTTTTAATTTGTCAGCAGGACCAAATGGGGAGTTGGCTGAAATGTTACCTGTTTTTAGCCCGGATGGGAAGAATATCTTAACGTATAACTGGCATGATAGTACTGCAGGTCTCTGGAATGCAACGAATGGCCATTTCCTTTATAACTTAAAAGGGGTTATTGATATGAAGTTTGCGGCCTTTAGCCCGGACAATAAAAAGGTACTGATCCTTACTACAGCAGGTGCGGCCAGTATCTGGAATGCAGAAACAGGGGAGCTACAGAATAGTTTGACAGGACACACGGATGCGATCAATTACATCGGGTTTAGTCCCGACAGTAAACGGATCTTAACAACATCCAAAGACTTTACTTCAAAGATCTGGGATGCTTCTTCCGGAAAATGCATAGCAACATTCTTTTCAGCAGGCAATACTGGGTATTTTGCGCAGATTCCTTCCGGCTATTATCAAAGTACAACCAATGCTGCCAAGCTTCTTCATTATGTAACCAATGATTTAAAGGTCATCAGTTTTGAACAGTTAGATGTAAAATATAATCGCCCTGACCTCATACTTGAAGCAATGGGTAATCAGGATACTATCCTGGTCAAAACATACCATAAGGCCTGGTATAAACGTATTAAAAAATTAGGTATTGATACCACGGCTTTCCGTGACGGATACACAGTACCTGAGGCTGATTTTATAAACAGAGAGGAAATTTTATCTGAGCAAAAAAGCGAAACTCTTTCCCTGCATATTAAAGGGACAGATAGTGTATATAAACTCGATCGCTATAATGTTTGGGTGAATGAAGTGCCGGTATATGGCCAGCGGGGCATCAGTATCCGGGACAATAACTCCGGGAGTATTGATACAATTCTTACTGTAAAACTATCACAGGGAGAAAACAGGATTGAAACATCCGTTACGAATGTGAATGGCGCAGAGAGTTACAGGAAGCCCCTGATCATTAATTATACTCCTGCGGTCATGCAAAAGGGAACAATCTGGTTTATTGGTATTGGCATCGATCAGTTTGCAGATGCTTCCCATAACCTTCAATACAGTGCCAAAGACATCCGGGACCTGTCTGTTAAATTGAAAGAGAAATATGGCAGTAATATAATTATCGACACACTTTTTAATGAAAATGTTACGGTCAGCAATATAAAAAAACTTAAGCAAAAATTGCAACAGACAACTGTGAATGATAAAGTGATCATTTCCTATTCGGGTCATGGTTTGTTGAGCAAGGATTTTGATTATTATCTTTCTACGTATTCCGTCAATTTCAATAAGCCGGAAGAAAACGGATTGCTCTATGATGAACTGGAAAATTTATTGGACAGCATACCGGCCCGTAAAAAACTGATGTTGATAGATGCTTGCCACAGCGGGGAAGTAGATAAGGATGACCTGGTGAAAATAAATACTGTTTCCGATTCAATGAAATTAACAAAAGGCGGTATAGTGGTTAATTATAAGGAAGAAGAAAATCACCTTGGGCTAAAGAACAGTTTTGAACTAATGCAAGACTTGTTTGTAAATGTGGGCAAGAGTACCGGTGCCACTATCATCTCGGCCGCAGGCGGAACACAGTTTGCTCTGGAGCGAAATGATTTTAAAAACGGCGTGTTTACTTATGCCATACTGGAAGCAATGAGGAATAAGCCCGAGATGAAAATTGGAGAGCTAAAAAAGATAATTGGTGCAAGAGTAGTAGAGTTGACCAACGGAATGCAAAAACCAACTTCTAGAAATGAAACAATCGCTGTTGACTGGCAGCTGTGGTAAAAACTGTGATTGCAGCACTATAAAACATTAGATATAAATATCATTTTATGTTACCTGTCAATTTGTTCCGGACTGCATTATTATTTGTTCTTCTTTTTCAAATCAGTTGTCTGCGGGCACAAACAAAGCATGCACTTATTTTTGGGATAGGTGATTATAAATACTGGAGGGATATCTCCAGTAAAAATGATATTCCGTTTGTAAAAACAACTCTTCTGAAACAAAATTTCCAGGAAAAAAATATCACTGTTTTGGAAGATACGGCTGCCACCAGGGCGAATATGGATAATGCGTTCAAAGGATTAATTGCACGGGTGCAACAGGATGATATTGTCTTTATTCATATTTCATCGCACGGCGAGCAAATAGAAGATAATAACAGAGATGAAACTGATGGCCTTGATGAATCTATTGTTTGCTATGATGCTGCTTTCCCAATTGCAAAGGAGAATTTCAAGAAGGACCAGGATAAGTATTTCAGAGATGATCAATTTGGCGGATATATTGAGCAATTGCGAAGCAAATTGGGGCAAAAAGGCGATGTGATTGTTATAATTGATGCTTGTCATTCCGGAAGCGGAACACGGGGTTCCCGTAAGATCAGAGGGGGGGCTCCTCCATTTGTTTCTTCTTACTATAAGGCAGAACCAAATACAAAAGAAAATAGCCCTGCGGATGTTTTTCTTGAAGGAAGGGCGACAAGGGGAGAGGCAATCAATCTTGCCACTTATATAGTAATTTCCGGGGCAAGAGCCACTGAGCTGAACTCTGAAACTGATAATGAAGGAACAGATATGGGATCTTTAACTTTTGCTGTAGGCAAAGTATTCGAAAAACTTAGCCCAGGTACTACCTATCGTACATTATTTTCCGGCATACTATCCGTAATGGCTGAAATAGTTCCTGAGCAACACCCGGTAATAGAAGGCAATGGTCTTGACCGTGTATTATTTGGCGGAAATTTTGTTGATCAAAAACCTTATATAGAAATTGAGGAAATCAATGGAGAGTTGCTAACATTGAGAGCCGGCTTATTAGCTGGCCTGGATACCGGTGCAAAAGTTGCCGTATTTAAATCAGGCACCAATGATCCGTCTCAAACGCCGGCTCTTTCAGCCGGTGTTATAATTTCTGCTGCACAATTTACTTCTAAAGTAAAACTGGATAAAGATCCGGGGATTAATGCTGCTGCCGGATGGGTATTTATTACTGAACCTGTATATAATACTAAGCCACTTGTTATTGAAATTGCACCAGTTACCCGGGGGGATGCAGCTATTAATTTCTCTGAAACAGAAAGAGAAGCGATTAAAAACACATTTAAAGAGTTTCCCGTAGTAAAGACAGAAGGTGAGCCCGAATTGTTACTAGTAAAAGGAAATGGTGCTGATTCATTAAAGTTTGCCGGGAATGGCTATTTATTCAGTACTATTAAAAATAGTCAGGAGTTGAAAGATGCGATCAAACGTTATACACAGTATAAATTCTTGCAGAAAATTGAGATTAAGGACACTCTTTGCAGTTTGGATGTTCAGTTGATTACCTCTGTAAATGGGAAACCGGATAAATCCTCAATCAATAAAAACATGGTTAATGGTATCAATGAGTTTTCTGCAGGAGATACTATTTATATATGGGCAAAAAACAATGGACAGAAACCTGTTTATCTGAATATTCTGGATATACAACCGGATGGTATCATAAACCCTATTTTGCCAAACACAAGTATACGACCGCCGATTTATCCGGGTGATCTTAAGATAGACCCGGGCCAGGAAATATTATATGATAAATACAGGATCAAACTGGCGCCGCCATTCGGAATGGAAACCTTTAAAATTTTTGTTTCAGAAACGGAGATTAATATGGAAAGTATTGCAAAAAGCCCAGGAACAGCAAAAAGGGGAGGAAGTTTTTCTGCTCTTGAAAAACTGGTGAATAAATCGTACACAGTAGCAGCCAGAGGGGGTAATGTGGAAAATACATACCAGGCTGAGGGTAGTACATATAATCTTTTATTCAGGATTAGGCCTGTAAAAAAACAATAAAGCCTGATTTGGCTGATCTTTTATAAGGGCTTATTACCGGGCATTATTGATGACAATTATTTCTTTGCTTCTGTTTCAATTATAAAATCTGGAATCTGTTTGCAGATATTTTCAGGAATAAATGGTTTGCTGCAATATGTATGATTGGCTTTAAACGTTGTCTGTTTCCTGGTATCTGTTAGTATCTGCTCCCAGGAAACATTGTATTTGAGCTTGCTGGAAAAATTTTCTATAGCTATTTTAAAAAAATAGGTAAAGAAACCACCAAAACTTCTGTTACTGGAAGCTCTTTGACCGTTTTGGGCGGCTGTTGCCAGAATCGACAGACGGGTTTTGTTTAGAAATAAATCTCTGATATTAGTATCATTCCAGTCAATCGTTGATCCTCTTTTTTCTCCCGGCTTTTTTCCTTCAGCATTTACTGTTTCGATGTCGTCATTACAGCAGTCACTAAAAACAAGGTTTAGTCTGGCTCCCTTCTTTCGTATTGAGTTGAAAATGTCTTCCATATTCATTGAATTATCAAGAACATCTTTCCTGTTCTTATGAAATGTCTTTAGTTTAATATTGGGAAAACGGCGCTGTTCTTCCAGTTTTCTGAATCCATGCCCTGTATAATAGAATACAACAATATCATCCGGTGAAGGTTTCAGGTTAGCAATAGCTGATTGAACATTTTTTTTACTGTAAGTTTTTCCATAAATAGCTTTAGGATTAAATTGTAGTCCAATATGTTTTCTTATACTATCAAAAGTAGTTAACGCTTTTTTCATATCTAAATCACAGGAGGGGCCAATCGTAGTATCATCAATATCGGCAACTATCAGTAAATGCAACTTAATTTTCCTTTCATCAGGAGCAAGAGTAAACCCTCCCCGGGTTTTGGGTTTTAATAGATTTACGGAGAATTCCTCTTCTTTACCAAAAAATTCTGAGATAAAAGGCCTGTTTGTAGCTGGTTTTTCCACCAGTTTGGCTCTAAATAAAGTACCGGGTGTTATTTCAGGGTTTGCATCAGCTTTGCTAACTCCCATGGGTTCGAAATATCCTGTCACCGGATTAATTTTAAAAATAAAAACTGGAGGAGAGAATTTTGTTGTGCTGTCTCCTGCGATAATCTTTGAACCGGTAGTTCTGATAAAGAGGGTAGAAGTGTCTTCATTTCCGGTATTATCAATGCCCGGCTCCTCAATAATCTCCAGTTCCATATTTGTTATTTTACTGGTGGCCGGGTCATTATATTTTATCCTGGCAAATCCGCTTCCGTTATTATACAATAAAAAAAAACTGTGATAACTGATGCTGTCATTTACAGCATTAAAATTGTAATGTATATCATAAACTGACTGAGAATTTGCTGATTGACAAGCTAAAAAAAACAATAGCAGGCTGATCAACGGCTTTAAAGACATGGTTAGTTGGTTTTGCTATTAAATCTACTTTTTTTGACTTTATATTCCAAATTGACATACAAGGTCAGATGTTACTACATACATTTGCTGATATGTACAGGTTTACAAATACGAATATCAGTTTTGCTGCCCCTGATGATATTGGCTCACTTAAAAGATTGCTTGATAGTGCTTATAGAGGTGACGCTTCCAGGCAAGGATGGACTACTGAGGCCGATCTTATTGCGGGAGATACCCGGACTGATGAAAAAAGCCTGGAACAGGTAATGCATCAGCCGGGCAGTATTTTTTTGAAATATACCGGCGAAAGCGGGGAAATACATGGCTGTGTGAACCTGCAGCAACAAGGACCAAAACTATACCTGGGCATGTTTAGTGTATCTCCCGGGCTGCAGGGCAATGGGATTGGAAAAAAAATTTTGCAAGCTTCAGAAGAATATGCCTGTTATGGGGAATGCAGTTCTATTTATATGTCAGTTATTTCAGTTCGCACAGAACTTATCAACTGGTACCAGCGTCATGGCTATAATGATACTGGCGAAAGAAAACCATTTTATGAAGATGGATTCACGGGGAGGCATTTGCAGCTTCTGGAATTTATGATACTGGAAAAAAATCTTTAACCGGGTAATTTGTCAATTGTATCTGCAAAGAAGAAAAATTAGTATTATCTGTTATCACTTATTTTCGGGGAATGATTTTATTAGAGGTAATCGGGGTGAGCCGGTTTGAGAATGATAATTTAATTGTGAAGAATATTAATTTTTCTCAAGAGGTTCATCAGAAAATTGCAATAGCCGGGGAGACAGGCGCAGGTAAAACCAGCCTGCTAAAAATAATTGCCGGGCTTTTACAGCCAACAACGGGTAAAGTTTTGTTTGAAGGCCGCAGGGTAGAAAACCCGTTTGAAAAATTAATTCCCGGGCATCCACACATTGCCTGCCTCAGCCAGCATTTTGAATTGCGCAATAATTACAGAGTGGAGGAAGAACTGGAATCAAAAAGTAAGTTATCGGATGCGGAAGCGAATACTATTTATGAAGTATGCAGAATTAATCACTTGTTGAAAAGGAAAACAGATCAGTTGTCGGGAGGGGAGAGGCAAAGGATCGTTTTAGCCCGCCTTCTGACAACTTTGCCAAAACTCTTACTGCTGGATGAACCATTTTCGAACCTGGATGCGGTGCATAAAAAAATAATTAAATCAGTTTTAGATGATATAACCAGCCGGCTGCATATTACTTGCATATTAGTATCTCATGATGCACCGGATATACTTTCCTGGGCAGATAAAATTTTACTGATGAGGGAAGGTGAAATAATACAGGAAGGATCGCCTGAAAAAGTTTATCGGTACCCGGTTGATGAATATTGTGCAGGTTTGCTTGGAGAATATAACCTGGCAGAGAATAAACAGGTGGCTTCGATACTTATTAATCCGGGAAATACAATCGGCGGAAAGCGACTGCTTATCCGTCCTGAACATATTATTGTTTCTTCGGGAAATAATGGGAAGGGAATAAGCGGTATTATCCAAAAAAAATTATTTTGGGGAAGTTATTACACAATTGATGTAGAGGCTGCAGGGCAACTGCTAAGAGCCAAAATACAAAATGATCATTTCTCAATTGGGGAAAAGGTATCACTTTCTGCTCATCCGGATGATGTTTGGTATATTTAAGTATCTTTTAAAGTTGGTAGTTTATTTTGAATATTTAAAACAGATATTTTATATGAAGTATATATTGCTTTTATTATTACTGAACTTTTTGCTCTTGCAGGGGTTCAGCCAGGTAAAAGAACCGAAGGCTGTCCTCCCCGATTCCACAAAGAGAATACTGGTTGTTGAAACTGCCTGCGGACAATGTCAGTTAGGTTTAAAGGAAAAAGGATGTGATCTCGCTGTCAGAATTAACGGCAAGTCCTATTTTGTTGATGGGACTACCATTGATGAACATGGAGATGCACATGCCAAAGATGGTTTCTGTAATGCTGTAAGAAAAGCAGAAGCTCAGGGAGAAGTTATTAATAACAGATTCAGAGTCACCTACTTTAAGCTTATCAACTTTTCAAATAAATAAAACCAGGTAAGCAGGCAGGAGTAGCATCCGGATAAATTCGGGCTTTCACCTGTTATTATTAAGACTTCCAGGTTTGATGTTCTTATTTTTTTTTGGAAGGTTTAAATACTTGTTGTATCATTATTATAATAAAAACTTTAATGTATGATTAGCAAAAAACCAAAATCACTTTTTAAGTTATTAGTAGGGAGTCTCTTTTTAGCTACTTTCGCTATTGCCGGTTGCAATAATGAGGGAGAAAAAAAAGAACCTGCAGCTGATACTCCTGCTGTAAAACCAGCCGAGCCAGCACCAGCACCACCAGTACAGGCTGATACTGCAAAAATGGATACAGCTGATACAAAACCGGTTAAGACAGGAGATTAATAATCCGGGCAAATCATTAAGGTTTCAGTTATTTTTCGCCTTTCCGGCGAGTCCTGATAACTGAAACTTTTTTTATTCTGATACTTCCTCTGGTTTTTTTACCCGGCGTTTCTCCCTTCTGTGCATCAGCTTTTGAATAAACCAGTGCTCTAACCGGTGATGCAGGGGAATTAGTAGAGCAGCTAAGGCTACAAAGATGAGTATTTCATAAATCGGTGTATGATGAGTAAGCCGGGCTACAGTGGGATGAAGCAACAAGGTCAGGTATTCAAACAGAAAAAGTAAGGATAATACCCCCAGTACCCGGATAAACCTGACATGCATATTTATTTTGCTAAGAATAAGAGTGATAAGAAAAAGTCCGGGAATAAAAATCGCTATCAATAATAATTGCAGTTGCTGAAATCTTTCCTCTTTTTCAATTCGCCTGATTTCTTCCAGTTCAAGTTGGCGAAACTGCTCATTACTGGAAATGATTTGCGATTCCCTGATCTTACTTTTACTGTTGATGGAGTCATTCAGTTCCCGCACATAGTTTACATAAATGAAGGCGCTGTCAATACTGTTTATTTTCTTATAATGTTCTGTCAAAAATTCGGCCGCTTCCAGTTCTTTGGAAAGAAAGCCGTCCTTTTTAGCAATATTCATTGACATCGTTGCATAATAGCTTGCAGAGTCGTACCTGTTCATTTTTTTATACAGGCTGGCAATCCCCAGTGTCGCTTCACAAAGAATTTCATCATCATTTGCAATTTTCAGTAATCCAATGGCAGTTTGATAATAATACAATGATTGAAGATGATTACCCATTTTAAGATAGCTGTGCCCAAGTCCCGTCATTGAAGTGCCGGTCAAGTCGCCATCATTAAGCTTTTTTGCAAGTTCCAGCGACTTTTTAAAATAAGTAAAAGCTGAATCAGAAATGTTAAGACGGTTGTATACATCGCCGATATTTAAAGCAATAAAATATTCCATGTCTTCCACATTATATCTGCGGATAACAGAATCTGCTTTTGAATAATAGTCAAGGGCTTTGTGGTATTCCTCCTGCAATACATACACAACCCCTATGTTCATTAAAACACTAACCAGGTTCCGGGGCTTGTCTCTCTTTTCTTCCAATTGCAGTTTTTGAATATTCAACTCTAATGCTTTTGGATAATTGCCAATTTTTGTAAATGTATTTGCCATTATACCAATGGCCCTGGACTCACCCTCGAGATAATGAATATTTCGTGCCAGATATAACGCCTGTTGTGAGAGAACCAGCGCAGTATCCGGATTATACACCCCCATATCTCTCGCCAGTTGCCACATAAGCCTTACCCGGTTACTATCAATTTTTTCAACACTTAGTAATTTACTCAGACTGTCTGTATTTGCTTTTTGAGAGTAGACGCCCGAAAAAAAGAACAATAGTATTAAAAGCAGGAGAAAAGTCTTAATGCGGGCAGTTATGCTGTTTTGAGGTCTGGTTGTCATTTTCAATGTTCTTTGCTAAACGAACACTAATTTAAACAGAAAAGCCGTTTCCGGGATATTTTCATCAAACGGATTTGCAGTTGTGAATGTAAAAGAATATTTTCTATATCCCGGCTTTTTTATACAAACCAACTTACATCCATTTCAAATACCTTTATAGTATTATTTATTTGTTATGCAAAATTATCTTTTGAATGCCGTTATATGCAGCTTTATTAAACGAACATTTTTCCACGGGTTATTACTGCTATTTTCTTTACCTCTTACTGCTCAGGTTGAGCGAATAGAACCCATGAACTGGTGGGCAGGTATGAAGAACCAGTCACTGCAGTTACTGGTGTATGGTGATGGAATTGGTGAAACAACACCTTCTGTGACATATGCGGGTGTCAGTATCAGGAAAGTAAAAAAGGGCGACAGTAAAAACTATCTCTTTATCGATTTGCATATTTCTGCGGCAACAAAGCCGGGCCGGTTCCCGGTTGTTTTCAAAAAAGACGGTAAGATAATCTGTACACATAATTATACCTTACTTCCGAGGAAAAAGGATGCGGGGCAGGTAAAGGGATTCTCTTCCGGTGATGTTATATATCTGATTACGCCGGACAGGTTTGCCAATGGAGATGCTGATAATGATGCTAGTGAAAGTATGCGGGAAAAGAAAGTGAACCGTACCGATAATTATGGAAGACATGGAGGAGATATTCGTGGAATCATCAATAACCTCGATTATATTTCTTCTATGGGTTTTACAGCTATCTGGCCAACTCCCTTATTAGAAAATGATATGCCTGCCTCTTCCTATCATGGATATGCAATTACCGATTATTACAAAGTGGATCCGAGATTTGGCACAATAGACGACTATAAGGAATTGGCTGAAAAAGCAGGACAGAAAGGAATCAAACTTATATTCGATGGAGTGGCAAATCATACTGGTTCTTATTACTGGTGGATGAAGGACCTGCCATTTAAAGATTGGGTAAACTATGCTGATTCAATATGTATAACAAATCACCGCCGCACTGTTA
Source organism: Chitinophagaceae bacterium (assembly GCA_044221225.1). GTDB lineage: Bacteria > Bacteroidota > Bacteroidia > Chitinophagales > Chitinophagaceae > JJ008. The sequence goes on along the minus strand of JBGAPQ010000013.1, from coordinate 30,836 downwards.
ACCAGGACCCTTATGCTTCTATTGCTGATAAAGAATTGATGACAAAAGGGTGGTTTGTATCACAAATGCCGGACCTTAACCAGCAAAACACTTTTCTGGTTACATACTTAATACAAAACAGCATCTGGTGGATTGAAACATTGGGGTTGGCCGGAATAAGGCAGGATACGTATCCTTATTCACAAAAAAAATTTCTGGAGCAATGGACCTGCCAGATCATGAATGAGTATCCCGGTTTCAGTATAGTAGGTGAGGAGTGGAGTACTAACCCGCTGATTGCTGCCTACTGGCAAAAAGGGAAGCCCAATAATAGTAGTTACAATGGATGCATGAAAAGTACTATGGATTTTCCAATGCAGTCTGCATTGATACAGGCGTTAACTGAACCAGAAAACTGGGATAAGGGATTTGTAAAACTATATGAAGGACTGGCCAATGATTTTGTGTATGCTAATCCCAAGGATTTGCTCGTTTTCGGAGATAATCATGATATGGACCGCTTGTTTACTTCTTTAAAGAAAGATGTGAACCTGATGCAGATGGCATTAAGTTACCTTTTTACTATCCGGGGTATTCCTCAGGTATATTATGGCACAGAAATATTAATTGAGAATTCTGAAAAGCCTGGAGATCATGGTTTGATCAGGTCAGATTTTCCCGGTGGTTGGAAAGGTGATACGGTCAATGGTTTTACAGGTGCTGGATTATCTGCAGATCAGTTAAGGGTACAATCCTTCATGAAGAAATTATTAACCTGGAGGAAAAATAAAACTGTAATTCATGAAGGGAATACCATACACTTCGCTCCCGTCAAAGGAGTGTACACTTATTTCAGGTATGATAAAAAAGAAACAGTAATGGTAATCCTGAATAAAAATACAACGGCTGTATCTGCACATATAGCCCGTTTTGCAGAGATAGTTAATGGGAAAAAGAAGGGCACCGATATTATCAGAGGTGATGTGTATCCACTTGATAAAGAAATTTCTGTTCCAGCAAAATCTGCATTAATACTGGATTTAAAGTAAGCCTGATTTTGGTGTATAGGTAAAAATAGGGCTGACAAATTTGCCAGCCCCTGATTAACAAAATCTCGCTTTAAAATTCATTATATCAGAAAGTAAGGTTGACTCCAAACATTACCATATCGGTAGCCATTTTATATGATACATCAGTGTTTGGAATGGCCCCATAAGGATTTGATGAACTTATCATCATCGGACTTAACAGTTTACCACTGGTATATCCGTCACTCATGCCGTGATGGTAAACCCCATTCAGTGAGAACCGGTTACTAATGTCAAATCCAAATCCAAGTTGAAATGCATTACTGATAATAGCTGTGGCTGGCAGCGAAAACATTGCAAGATCGCTGTTGATCGGATTAGTGCTAAAAGTATAACCAAATCTCAATGGGAATTTTTTAATCCCCTTGTACTGAATACCTGCAGAAACGATTGAAATATTTTCCCAGCCAAAACCAGCTACAGATGCCGTTTGAGTCCAACCTTTATCTTTAAAGCCTTCAGTATTTTTGTAATTTACAAACCGGTAGTCAATAGCTACGTCAAATTTATTTTTTGAATAGCCCAGCCCTGCAGAAATAATAGAAGGATAATTCATTTTAAATTGTGCATTTGTCGCAGTGGAGCCATCGAGGTAGTTATTCTCGAAGTCGAATTCTTTAAAATATTGTTGCGATTTATAAGAAGCGCCGAGTTTAATTCCTTTTCCTGAGTTATAGAATATTCCAATTTGCCCGCCAAATCCCAGCGCAATGGCTTTGTCACTAACTGGATATCCTTTTGTCATGCTTGGTATGGCAAGCGGATTGGGAGCCAGTTTCAATGCAGAATAATTAAACGTAGGAGTAATTCCAATTGAAAATTCTTCTGAAAGTTTGTAGGCATAGGATACTCCAACCTGCATAAGCTGATAGTCGGACTGTATCCTTCCAAATCCTCCTGTACTTTGCGGCATTGTTATCGGGTTAGTAGAGCTTTCCGGAAATGTTACCCCAAACCCACTGACGCCAAAAGCAGAAACACCGAATGTATGTTTGCTGTTCTTTTTTCCAAACACCATAGCCACTGCAGGCATAATGGAAACGCCCCTGGCATCTTTGGTTACACCCGTCATTGGACCACCCGGAGTTGGCACAGTTGATGTTACCTGGGGTGACGAATAAAATAAGCCGGCGTTTATGGAAAGGATTTTTGAGTTAAATACTGAAATTCCGGCAGGATTCCATTGAAGAGCCCCGTTTATATCCAGCGGCTGAGCAGTGGCGGCGCCACCCATAGCCATATTGGTGGCACCAATTCCCTGCATAATATGACCTGCCTGTGCTAATAAAAAGAGGGGTAAGAATCCCAGGATTAATGTTGAAAATATTTTTTTCATAAAAGTATGTTTTGAATTTCTTCCTCAGTATCTGGGAAGGAGATGTAAAGCTAATTTTGGGTTTTTCCGGTCTATGTGACTGTTATCACTTAAGGGAGCAAATCATACTGATACATGACGAACAACAGGTTACGAAGTGAAAAGGATTATTGGATGAGTAAGCCAAAAAACGTACAACTATTCGTATTATTTTTTAGAAAATCTCATTTAAACGGTTAATATTATTAACCGGGCTTAACAAGTATCAGGTATAAGTATAATTTTAGTCATGGCTCCGACGCCTGGTTAATTTTTATTTTTGACATCGTTATTTTTTTAACTCAATTACTCAAGTCAAATTTTTGAAACATGAAAAATGAATACTGGATCAACGTCAAACATGTAGACAACCGGCTGGTTATATATTTAAATGGTGAGACCGTTTGGGATAGCGGTATTGTACATGATGATCCTTCAATGAATACATTTATTAATATTACAGAGCACCTTTTTGAACATTCAAATCACACCAGTGAATTGATCTTTGAAGGATTTAATGATGATTACACTGCGAATGGTGATGAAGGTGAGCTAAACCCCTGGCATTTTAGTTACCGGGTATTTAGAAGAACAGTCAACGGTTCTGGTGAAATGATTAGTGAAACTGATATATTAAATCCCTACAACGAGAAGCACCTTTCCAATCCGAATACAAGAGCCATTAACAATAGCTATCAGATTGTTGCTAAAAACGGTGAGTATAAAGTGGTTTCCAACTCACTTTCTCAACGTTTTTTTAAATAGCTTCTGCATATCCTCCGGATAAATAGCACGGCCTGAACCGATACAGGCTCTCTAATCAAAAAAAGACGGAATTCTCTCCGTCTTTTTTCTTTGTGGCGGAATGTCAGCAGCATTCATTTTTTAGTAATTTGGCTGAAAGAAAAATATATGCAGACTATACTGGGCGCCAATGGAACTATTGGTTTGCTTTTAGCCAAGGAGCTTCCGGCTTATACGGATAAAATAAGATTAGTCAGCCGTAACCCCCGCAAAGTAAACGAAACAGATGAATTATTTCCCGCAGACTTGTCTGATACGAGCCTTGTCGAGAAAGCTGTTGAAGGTTCTGACATTGTTTACCTGCTTGTCGGGTTTGATTATAAATTAAAAATCTGGCAGGAAAAATGGCCTCGGCTGATGAGAGCAACTATTGATGCCTGTATTAAACATAATACGAAACTGGTATTCTTTGATAACATCTATTTATATGACAAAAACAGCCTGTCACATATGTCAGAAGATGCTGTAATTAATCCACCCAGTAAGAAAGGGAAGGTGAGGGGAGATATTGCACAAATGCTGATGGAGGAAATTAGTGCCGGGAAACTGGATGGTATTATTGCCCGCTCTGCAGATTTTTATGGCCCAGCTAATGAAAAAAGTTTCCTGATTGAAGTAGTGTACAAAAATTTGAAAAAAGGGAAAAAAGCTAACTGGTTTATTAATGCAGATAAGATGCATTCCTTTACTTATACCCCGGATGCCGCTAAGGCCGTTGCCATTCTCGGAAATACACCCGATGCATACAACCAGGTTTGGCACCTGCCTACAGACGGTGCTAAAATTACCTGCAGGGAGATGATCAGGCTGTTTGCAAATGAAATGAATGCAGGCGATAAAGTGGTTGTAATACCTATGTGGTTATTGAAAGTGATGGGGCTTTTTGTACCCTTACTGAGAGAAATGCCCGAGATGATGTATCAATACGACAGGGATTATTTTTTTGACTCGTCTAAGTTTGAGAAACGGTTTTCATTCAAAGCCACTTCCTACAGCGAAGGGGTTAAGAAATGTATCTCAGGTTAAATTTTATCCGCCTGTATCAATAAAATAATTTACTATGAACTGGCAGTGTCTTGATATTGATAAAATACTGGAACTGACAGGGTCTTCTCTAAAAGGTCTTACTAAGGAGCAGGCTGCTCTGAAGCTTGCAGAGTATGGCAGAAATGAACTACTCGGAAAAAAGAAAAAACCGGCATGGGTTTTATTCCTGCTGCAGTTTAGTGATTTTATGATCATCGTGTTGCTGATTGCAGCAGTTATTGCGGGGATAGCCGGTGATTTGACTGATACCATTATCATCCTCATCATTGTAATCCTGAATGCAATTGTAGGATTTGTTCAGGAGTACAGGGCGGAAAAAGCAATAGAAGCCCTGAAAAAAGTTGCAGCCTTACAGGTGCAGGTTATCCGTAGCGGAATAACAATAACTGCTCATGCAACAGAACTGGTACCCGGCGACCTTGTTTTACTGGAAGCCGGGAATGTAGTACCTGCTGATATCAGGTTGATTGAAACCCACAGCCTCAAAATCGATGAAGCTGCGTTAACAGGAGAATCTGTGCCTGCAGAAAAAATAGAAAAACGGCTTATTGAAACTGATTTACCAATCGGAGACAGGCTGAATATGGCCTTCAAAAGTACTTTGGTTACAAATGGAAGAGCCAGGGGAGTTGTGATTGCAACCGGCATGCTTACAGAAATTGGCTTAATTGCCCGGTTGCTTCAGGAAGAAGATCCGGTAACACCGCTTCAGAAAAGGATGAGTGATTTTGGGAAAAAGCTGTCTTATATAATTTTATTCATCTGCGTGTTGCTGTTTGTCATTGGTTTGCTCAGAGGCGAAGTTCCGTTGAATATGTTACTAATTTCTATTTCACTTGCAGTGGCAGCCATTCCGGAAGCATTACCAGCTTTGATTACAATTGCCCTTTCAAAAGGTGCAGGCCGGTTGGTTAAAAAAAATGCATTGGTCAGAAAACTACATGCTGTCGAAACACTTGGCTCCGTTACTTATATCTGTTCTGATAAAACCGGGACACTGACACAGAACAAAATGAAAGTAGCAGCATCAGATTCCGGAATAACAGAATCAGCCCTTATTAATGGCATTCCTTTTTTATACATCGCAGCAGCTTTAAATAATGATGTAAAGCAAAGCAGTGATCACTCTCTGTTTGGTGATCCTACAGAAATAGCACTGGTTGATTTTTTTGTTGAACAGCATTCTTCTAAAATGCTTTCATTATTGAAAAATCGTTATCCGAGAGTAGCTGAATTACCTTTTGACTCTGACAGAAAGTGCATGACGACAGTACATCGTTTTAACGATAAGTTTTTAGTTATTTCCAAGGGAGCTGTAGAATCAATTACAGAAAGCTTATCCAAAAAAGGGAACATTGCAGAAATTCATAAAAAAGCAGATGAAATGGCAGCCGCAGGCATCCGTGTAATTGCTTTTGCAAGTAAAATTATTGATTCCCTGCCGGAGCCTTTCAATTACGAAAGTGTGGAAAATGACTTGTTATATGCCGGCATGGTGGGCATGATAGATCCGCCACGGGAAGAAGTAAAACCGGCTATTGCTGAGTGTAAAACTGCGGGGATACAACCTGTAATGATCACAGGGGATCATCCGGCAACAGCCGCTGCTATTGCAAAAAAAATTGGAATACTAACTGAGAAAGACCTGGTGGTTACAGGAAGGCAAATGCAGCAAATGGATGAAGGGGAACTGGAAAGTAAAGTAGAAAAAATAAAAGTATATGCCAGGGTATCTCCTGAGCAAAAACTGAATATCGTCAAAGCATTACAGGCAAAAAATCACTTTGTTTCTATGACAGGTGACGGCGTTAACGATGCGCCATCACTGAAATCGGCCAATATTGGAATAGCCATGGGAATTAACGGCACCGATGTAAGTAAAGAAGCTGCACATATGATACTGCTGGACGACAATTTTGCCACCATCGTAAAAGCTGTAAAAGAAGGAAGGCGTATTTATGATAACATCAGAAAATTTGTAAAATATATTATGACCTGTAACGGGGCGGAGATATGGACCCTTTTCATGGCGCCATTACTAGGATTACCCATCCCGCTTTTGCCGGTCCATATTTTGTGGATTAACCTTGTTACCGATGGATTACCGGGATTAGCTCTGGCAAGTGAAAAAGCGGAAAAGGATATTATGAAAAGACCACCAAGAAAAGCAAATGAAAGTCTGTTTGCCGAAGGAATTGCTTATCATATTATATGGGTTGGGCTACTGATGGCTGGTGTAACATTGGGCACACAGGCATGGGCTCTTGGCATAGGTAATTCACACTGGCAGACGATGGTGTTTACTGTTTTATCGTTATCACAACTAGGGCATGTACTGGCAATAAGGAGTGACAGGGAATTTTTGTACAGGCAGAGTCCATTCAGTAACCTTCCGTTATTGGGGGCAATACTGTTGACTTTTATATTGCAACTGGCAGTTATTTATTTTCCGGTTGCCAATACAATTTTTAAAACTCAACCATTGTCATTAATTGAATTAGTAATCTGCATAGGATTATCTGCAATTGTTTTTCATGCAGTAGAGATGGAAAAATGGGTAAAGCAGCAATTATATTTGAAGAAGAATCCCTGATGTGCAATTGTATTATCAGATAAAAAATACCGGCAGCCTTTTGAAAGAAAGGAATAACTGCCGGGAATATTTATTATTATGTACGGATTAAACTGTTAAACGATTATTACACTGTTAGTACCGCCATATACATTGGGTTCTTGTGTATCTGCATCCGGATCGTTCAGCCACAGCGTTTCATTAACCAGGTATTTGAATTCATGTTTTGAATTTTTGGGGAGGTTAATGTCTGCATTAAAACTGCCATCTTTCTTTTTATTCATTATTACAGAGTTTTCCCAGTCGCTGTTTAGTCCAAGTATTTCAATTGTTTCTGCATTTTCAGCTTTAAAAGAAAATTTCACTTTGCAGTAATCTTTAGTCTTGTAATATGTTTTTTGTACCATTTGCCGGTGTTTGGGGTTAAAAAAATTAAAGCAACTTAATTCATTGGCAAACAATAATCTGGAATTTTCAGGGGCAAAAAGATCATATTTAATACGCTATTCCGAAATAGGTAACCTGGATCTTACATATGCACTAGTAACATGTTATCCACTTTTTCAGCATTTCCATTTACTCAGACAGGCAATTTTATTTTAATCCTGTCGTTGTTAAGGTGCCAATATCTTGTAAACCAATATCCGTCTGTATGAACCACCTTAATTTCAATGACCAGGCATTTATTGCCGAGGCTTTTCAATTGGATGAGGATTATGTAATTCAGGCTTCCCGCCTCGCTTTCTTTAAGATTAATTCCTATAAACTTTCCCAGGTTAATGCGTCGTTTTGCGCCACAAGGGAAGAATTAAAAAATAGCATTCAAAGCAGTTTGCTGAATTACATAGATCCGGCATGCATCCTCGCCCAACAGAAATTTTTTAAAGGAGAGATTGATAACTAACTATTCACTTTCAGTAAAGCTAATTAGGCCTGATTGCGAAAACAAATATTGTTGTCGGAAAGAATTTTATACACATTACTGCTGATCGTTGATACTGTACATTACTTAACTTCAATGGGAGAAAGAGCTGTAAATCATCAATTTTATGAAAGTAACCCGTACAGTTTTAATCACTTTAGCTGTTCTGCTAATCCTGGTGAACCTGCTGCCTTATCTCTCGGGATCTGCACCTGCAATACCCAAAGATGAAACTGTAAATAAAATTGCTTACCTGATTGGATTCCATATGTTTCTTATACTTGGGATAATATTATTGCTGGTAGCCCATATACTGGGACGCAAAATAAAAGCGAGGGCAAATAAAGAAATGGTCGATTCCTTGCTGAAGGGGAATAATACTGACTAAATATTCCGAAAATTAGTTTTATTAAGGCTTTGGCAAAGAAAATGAAAAGGTGCTTCCGGCTCCGGGTTCACTTTCAATATACAACTGTCCGCCATTTCTCACCAGGAATTCTTTACAAAGCATTAATCCAAGACCGGTACCAGATTCACTGGCGGTACCTTTAGTTGTATAGAAATCATTATTTCTTATTCTTGTCAGTGCCTCCTGGTTCATTCCCATACCACTGTCTTGTACATAAATTTCGAGGAATGCCGGATGCTCGTGAACTCCAATAGAAATAGTACCTTTTTCGGGTGTGAATTTGATTGCGTTTGATAAAAGATTTCGCAAAATTAAACTCATCATGTCTTTATCACAAAAACCAAAAACATTTGGCGGGGCATCATTCAGAATAATGATTCCCTTATTTTTTGCCTGCAGGTGTAATGATTGTAATACCTCATTTACTGAGTTTTCAATGTCCACCACTTCAGGATTTACTGTATGTGCCTGCATTTGTGCTTTCGCCCATTGCAAGAGATTCTCCATTAGCCCTACAGCATAGTTCATATCGTTCAGCACTTCCGGAATATTTTTTTTCAGTTCTTTTACCGATAAATTTTTGTCATGAACCTCTTTGAAAAGGTTCCTCATAGCATACATTGGTGCTTTCAGGTCATGAGATATAATGCTGAATAGTTTTGTTTTTACGGTATTGAGTTCTGTCAGTTGTGTAGCCTGCTGTTTAAGCAATTCAGCGCTTTCTTCCAGTTTGCTGCTTTGTTTTTGTATATGCACATTCTTTTCCTGCAGCATTGCATTTTTATTCAGTATTCTGTCATGATAAATGCTGTTTTCATTTTTGATCAGGAATAACCCATAAAAGATAAAAGCCAGTGAAAGAGCCTGGTTAATAAGATAAAGGCTGTTATTGAATTCCTGCAATTCGTATGGCTGATGTTTTATTACGACAGAAAGCAGAAAGTAACTCACCATTGAAAAGCTGAGAGAAAAAATGATATAGCCATTATCTTTCAGAAAAAAAACTGATAATACTCCGAATAGGATAAAACTGAGACCTATACCGGGATTAAAACCCGACAAGTACACCACACAGGTGAAAAAAGGGTAGAGGATAAAATAACTAAGCAATGCCGCTTCATGCCTGTGCTGGTAGTTAAGATATAGCACCAGCACACTTACTGTGGCAGGCAAACAGGCAACAAGCCAGGTGCCAGCTGACAATTGCGGGCTGCTGATCATACCAATTACAGGAATAATAAACCCAATGATTAACTGAAACAGGTTAAGCTTATTGAAAATTTTCAGTTTTCGCTGATCATATTCTTCTAATGTATCGGTAATGCCAATGGATTGTATAAAGGCAAAAAGCGATTGAATCTGCTTCCTTCTTGTAAAAAGTTGCAACCGAAGCCGGGCTGCCGGTTCTTTCTGCTCTTGCTGGATGGCTGGTCTTGCAGTTATTTCCATTGGTATTCTCTTTAGGATTGGATAAGGCAAAGTACTACTTAAAGCGAAAAACTACCCATAAACCGGCGAAGAACTTGCCCCTAAATCGTATATCTACGTATAATCCCTTGCGGAAAACTGCATAACGATTTCCGGGTATAAATAACCGTTTTCCTGCTTTATAATGAGGAGATATCAAAAAAATCATTCAGACCCCGGATTTCAATCATAATCAGGCTGTTGAATAACCAATCACAAAAACAAAACAGCTTTTCCTAACTTCGGCTCTGACTTCAACCATGGCTGAACATTCTCATCAACTGGCCGCTATTCTGTTTGCAGACATTGTGGGTTATACTGCTATGATGCAGGAAAACGAAGAAGTGGCAGTAGAAAAAATTAACCGCTTTAGAGAAGTGGTGGAACTGATTGCCGAAGAACTGAATGGAAAGATTATTCAGTACTATGGCGATGGATCATTATTATTATTTCAAAGTTCTACAGATGCAGCAGAATTTGCCAAATTATTACAGGAAGATTTGCAAAATGAGCCAAGGGTGCCGGTACGAATCGGTATTCACATGGGTGATGTATTGATACATAGCGGAAATATATTTGGAGATGTTGTTAATATCGCTTCAAGAATACAATCCCTGGCACCTGTGGGTGGCATTTATATTTCGGAGACGGTGTATCGCAATATAGCCAATAAGAAAGAGCTGGAATCTGTATTTATCCGGGAAGAAAAGTTGAAAAATGTAAAAATTCCGGTACGAATTTATCAGCTTCTTACCGAAGGGGAGCAGCCTTTTGCACAGCCGGTGATTCCGACAGAACCTGTAGTATCAGTTAATAACAGCGCCAATAGTATTGCTGTGTTACCATTTGCCAATCTCAGCAGTGATCCGCAGCAAAATTATTTTAGTGATGGGCTTACAGAAGATATCATCACACAACTATCCAAAATCAGAGCTTATAAAGTTATCTCCCGTACTTCTGTGATGCAGTATAAGAACTCTCCCAAATCAATAAAAGAAATAGGAAAAGACCTGGGGGTATCATTAATACTGGAAGGAAGTGTACAGCGTCATGCTGAACAGGTTCGTATCACTGCACAGTTGATTAATGCAATAACCGATGAACATATCTGGGCAGATTCATATGACCGGCCCATGAATGACATTTTCACCATACAAAGAGAAGTAGCCCTGGCTATTGCTGCAGTACTGAATACCACTCTTTCCAACAAAGAAGCCCGTGAACTGGATTATATACCCACTTCTGATTTGCAGGCTTACGATTATTATCTGCGGGGGAAATTGTTGATGGAGAACAGGAATAAAGCTGACCTGCTGATAGCAAGGGAACATTTTATGCAGGCAGTAGCAAGAGATAAAACGTTTGCCATCGCTTATTCCGGGCTTGCTGATACTTACCTGCTTTCTTCATTTCGCGGATATGAAGACCCGGTGATGATGCTCTGGCAGGCCAAAAAATATATTGATACTGCTGCCGGACTTGATTCATTTTCCGGCGAAACGCAGGCATCACTCGGATATTGGTATTTTCAGAGTTTTGACTGGCATGCTGCAGAGATTACTTACCGTCGTTCAATAAGTCTGAATGCGAATCAAAGCAATGTTTATTTATGGCTGGCAATTTTATTACAGGCGAAAGGAGAGCAGGAAGAAGCGTTGAAAATTTATAACATGGGTGCTGAAATAAATCCAATGTGGGAATTTTTACTGAAGAACAAGATCATGGCGCTTGCCAATATGAATAATAAAGAGTCAGCAGTTGAACTGCAAAGCAAGCTGCTTGAAAAAGCTTCTCATGATAGTCACCTGAAAAGAAAAAGATATGAAGAGCTTTCCCGCCTGCACTGGGCTTTTAATGATAAAACAGAAGCCATTGCTGCGGCAAAAAAATCAGGAAATCTTGGTTTAATAAAATTCTATGCAGACGGTGATAATTCGGCGTTGCAAAAGACCGTGGATGATTATTATGCCGGCTTACACAAAAAAAGCGAATATATCTCGCAGTTCTGGATGGGACTAGATTATGCTCATGCAGGTGCCAGGGAAAAGGCATTGGAATGTTTTAATAATGCGATTGCACTGAAAGAAGCCGGCATTGTATTGCTGCTCATCCGTGATTTTGAATTTTTGAATATCAAATACCTGAGCATGGCACTCGTCACCCGAAAGGTGAAGCAATTGATCAACTTTTAACACTGTTATTTCACCACCACTGTTTCCCATCCATCATAATCACCTTTACATTTTTTAGCTTCCTCTTTTAAAGAAAGAGTGAGTTGGTTGATGGATGCCAGATCAACCCTGTCGGTTCTTGATATATGTACTGTAAACGGGAATGATGCATTTCCTCCTTTTTCCTTTGCTTCGATCCTGAATTTTTTACTCGCCGCATAATACACAAAACATTCCCTGTCAGCTTCGGATTTAAAATAAAGCCAGTGATCAACTTGTCTAGGTGTATCCAGTCTGTCACCGGCTTTCTGCAATCGCATTACCACTTTCTGGTTGCTTATGTATTCTATTGTTTCTTCATTTGGGTAAAGAAAGCTGAGATAAGCATTCCAGCCCATATCTTGCTTGATAAGAAAAGCAGGAGTGTAACCGGGAAAACGTTTGGTAATAAGGTTTGTCGCCTCTTGTTTTAGTCCGATAGTATCAGTTACATAGAAATAGTCTTTGCGCTCACACTGGTAAGTAAAAGTGCCGGCCAGTGTATTTCTTTTCAGCCGGTTTACCAAAGCCACAATTGAATCGGATATTTTATTCAATGTAGCAAAGGCCAGCGGGGCAGGAAGACCTTCATTACTGCAATTTTTAAATTTCACCCCGGCAGCAAATAAAAAAGTCTTGCTGTTGTCTGGTGCAATTTTTTTCAAGTCCATATTGACCAAAGTACTACCAGGGCCTTTTTCATATTGGGCAAGATAGGTTTCCCAGTAACTGTCATCCTGGGCAGATAAACTATACTGGCAGAGGAAAAAACTCAAAAGAAGTACTGTTATTTTCATTGTGGCGTGAAGGTATAGAGAAGAGAAGATCACCCTTCATTTTTGAAAGGGATTTAGGTTTTTGTTAAGGGCTATGAGGAGTAGAACTGGTAAAGAATCAATAGCGATATTTTTTTTAGCCAGCTACTCGCCACTTTTTTTACCCATCTTTCTTCCCACATTTTTAACCCATCATTGTGAATAACTGCCTGTTAGCCAAATCATCTTTTATAGGCCTTTAGCTTAAATTCGCCGCTGACTTAACAATTACTTAAACAGAAAACCGTGAGATTAAAGAGTTTAGAAATCAAGGGCTTTAAGAGTTTTGCTGATAAAACTATTGTCAATTTCGATGACAATATCACCGGCATTGTGGGCCCGAATGGCTGTGGTAAATCAAATATTGTGGATAGCATCCGCTGGGTGATAGGTGAGCAAAAGATCAGCCACCTGCGGAGTGAGAACCTGGACAGCCTTGTCTTCAACGGGTCTAAAACCCGTAGTGCCAGCGGCCTTGCCGAGGTAAGCCTTACGTTTGAAAATACCCGGAACCTGCTGCCTACTGAGTTCAGTACCGTGACAGTTACCCGTAAATTTTATAAAAGCGGCGAAAGTGAATATCGCCTGAATGATGTGCAATGCCGCCTGAAGGATATCCAGAATCTCTTCATGGATACCGGTATCAGCACCGACAGTTATGCCATCATTGCCCTTGATATGGTGGACGACCTGATCAAAGATAAAGACAACAGCCGCCGGAAAATGCTTGAGCAGGCAGCCGGTATTTCCATCTACAAAACCCGCAAAAAAGAAGCTAAATCAAAACTGGAAGCTACAGAACAGGATCTGGCCCGTATTGAGGACCTGCTGTTCGAGATCAACAACCAGTTGAAAGCTTTGGAAAGCCAGGCAAAAAAGGCAGAAAAATACCATGAGATAAAGAAAGATTACCGGGAGATCAGCATCGAATTGGCAAAAGCTTCCTTGGAAGGGTTTAACCTTACTTACAAAGAGCTGAACGAACAGAACGATGTGGAGACAGATAAGAAACATAAACTGGAAGCCGAAATAGGTACAAGAGAGGCTGAATTAGAACAGGAGAAACTGGCCTTTGTAGAAAAAGAAAGACAATTGCAAAGCATGCAACATGCTTTCAACGAAATGTTGCAGACTGTTCGCAGTAAAGAAAATGATAAGAACCTGTCTGCTCAGCGGCTGGAACACTTGCAGGAAAAAGAAGGCAGCCTGAAAGAATTTTTAGTGAAGGCTGAAGGGCAGTTGAAGGGTATTGAGGAAAGTATTGGCTTTACTAACCAGCAGGTGCAGGATGAAGAAAAATCGCTGGCACTACTGAGTGAGCAATTGGCACAATTGAACAACGAAGTAAATGCAAAGAGAGAAGTACTGGATGAAAAACGTCGTATGCTGGATAATCTGCGCAATGAATACCAGCAGATTCAGCGAAGCCAGTTTGATGCAGAGAAAAAAGTGGCAGTAGCTGATACCTCAGTGCAAAATTTACAAAGAGTCATCCACCAGATAGAAGAGGAGAGGGTACAAAGGGAAGAGCAGCGTCACCACCTTGACAGTGACAGGATGCTCAAAGAAAAAGAACTGGGTATTAAAAAGGTAGACCTGGAACAATTGCAACAGCACCAGGAAAACACCAAGGAACAAATATTGCAGACACAAGCTTTACTTGACGGGCTGCGCAATAACCTGGCGGATGAAAACCGGAAACTGGATGCCAAAAAGAATGAGCATGACCTGTTGAAGAGCATGATCGATTCTATGGAAGGTTATCCTGATTCTGTTAAATTCTTACATAATAACAACAACTGGAATCATAGTTCTCCTATTCTTTCTGATGTGCTGTATGTGAATGAAGAATACAGGACTGCGCTGGAAAATGTATTGGAGCCTTACCTCAGTTACTATGTGGTGAATGACCTGCATGAAGGTTTGCAAGCCGTTCACCTGCTTGACGAGAACAAAAAAGGGAAAGCGAATTTCTTCTTGCTGGATAAAGTGAATGATGGGGCTGCAGGAATATCTTCTCATCAATTAGAAGGGGCTATACCTGCATTGAGTGTGGTGGAAGTGGATGAGAAGTACCGTAAGTTGGCTGAACATTTGTTGGGCAATGTATTTATTGCGGACAGTGAAGATGCGCTGCAAAACAGTAATGGTTTTGTAGTGATAGAAAAACATGGCAAGTATGTAAAAGGAAAATATTCGCTGACTGGTGGCAGTGTGGGCCTGATCGAAGGAAAGAAAATAGGCCGTGCAAAGAACCTGGAAAAATTACAGGATGAAATTGGTGCACAGGATGCAATTGTAGAAGCTCTGAGAGCTGAGATACAGGCAAGACATAATGAAGTGATCGCCTTTAATGAAGACCTGAGGGAAACCGCTATACGGGAAACTGAAAGGGAGATACAGCAACTGACCAATGAAACTTTCTCACTGCATAACAAACTGGAGAATCTGCATTCCATGCAGACCAATAGTCAGCATCGCCTGGAAGAACTGAACCTGCAAATGCAGCAAACACTAAGTTCTGTGGAAGGTGTACGCAATCAGTTAACAGAATATAATGAATTGTTGCAGGCCAATTCTGCAAAACTGGCCGAAGCGGACGAAGCTTTCAAAGTAACTGAAGCAGATTATAACGAAGCTACCCGGCAGTACAATGAATTCAACCTGAATGTAACAAAGCAACAGAGTAAGATCGCCGGGTTACGACAAGAACTTGATTTCAAAAACAATCAATTAAATGATCTGCGTCAGCAAATTGAGAATAATACTAACCAATTAGCTGATACAGGTAGCAATATTGAACAGTCTGCTCAATCGCTGAAAGATATTGAAGAGGCGCTATTGGAATTGATGAGAAGAAAGGACGAAGAGGAGCAAAGTTTAAATGAAGCCGATCAGGCCTATTACAACTTCCGCAACCAGTTGAGCGAAAAAGAAAGTGCCATCCGTCACCAGGTGAAGGAAAAAGAACAGATAGAATACTTATTGGCAGCCATTAAGGACAAACTCAATGAATTGAAACTGCAATTGGCCGGTATGAAAGAAAGGCTGAATGTGGAATTCAGGATCAACCTGGAAGATATTCTCGGAGAAGCAAGATCAGGGGAGGTAGCCGTGGAAGAATTGCAGGAGAAAGCTGATCGTATGAAAAAGCGTTTGGAGAACCTGGGTGAAGTAAACCCGACAGCGATAGAAGCTTTCACCGAGATGAAGAAACGGTATGATTTTATTGTGGAGCAAAAAACTGACCTGGTAAATGCAAAAGACAGTTTATTGAAGACCATTGAGGAAGTAGAGGCTACCGCAAACCAGAAATTCCTTGAAACATTCAACCAGGTGAGAGAAAATTTCCAGAAAGTATTTAAAACCCTTTTTACAGAGGATGACCAGGCAGACCTTATACTGGAAGATCCTGAGAACCTTGCAGACAGCGGCATTGATGTTATTGCTAAACCTAAAGGGAAACGTCCTTCTTCATTAACGCAGTTGAGCGGCGGTGAAAGAACTTTGACAGCGACAGCATTGTTATTTGCGATTTACCTGATCAAGCCGGCACCATTCTGTATTTTGGATGAGGTAGATGCACCGCTGGATGATGCCAACGTAGGTAAGTTCACCAATATGATCCGCCAGTTCAGTGATAACTCTCAGTTCATCATTGTTACCCACAATAAAATGACCATGAGCACAGTGGATGTGATCTATGGGGTAACTATGCAGGAGCCAGGTGTAAGTAAACTGGTGAGTGTAGACTTCAGGAATTTGGAGCAGAACCAGAATTAGTAGTAAGGAATAGCATGTCTTTAAGTTTGAAATGTTTGAGATATTTGAAAGCCCGGTTATGCCGGGCTTTTCTTTATATAGGTATTAATAACTTATGTATACTATTATCCTGCTCTTCGCTTCTAATGTCTTTATGACTTTTGCTGCTTCCAGCTAAAAATGATACAGGAAGTAATTACACTTATTGTATTCTTTGGGTTTGCAGTTTGGATCATTAAAGAACCCTTTCACCAGAGATACCTTATCAATTTCGCTTTCCTGGTAGGAGTGGCTTACTTTATGTTTAACCTACAACCGGTATAAACAGAAAATCCAGCCCGGCAGGATACTTAATTTAATTATCTGCCATAAAAGTTTTATGTTGTTCTCTTTGCCTGGCCCTTCTGTTGAAGTCTGATTTTATTTTGTGTACAAAGGCGCTCATACAAAAGTAAATACCGGCACATAACAGAAAAGCTGCTGCAATAGCCCAGAAATACCAGTTGCTCTCTTTTTTTACTTCAAAAATGGAGTAGAACAGAACAAAAACAAATCCGATCAATGCTGCAAAGCCTGTAAGAATATGGCTCAGGTACTTTTCAGAATGTGAATGATGTGAACTGGAGTTTGGCATACAATGTTGTTTTGATAAGGGCTAATGGTGCCCTAAAAATAAGAAAAAAATAATGTTCTGTTAATGGTGGAAGGTTATTCGGAAAATTTTCGCACTATCAGTACTTTTGGGCATTGATATTACATATGAAAGAACTTGTTTTACTGACAGGCCTGGTTCTTACTGCATTTATTGGTATAGCCCAGGAAAAACCGGAGGGGCTATTTATTTCTTCCAAGGCGCCTGATTTTAAAGGGAAAGATCAGGATGGAAATGAAATCAGATTAAAGGATCTCTTGAAGAAAGGAAAGGTAGTACTTGTTTTTTACCGGGGTCAGTGGTGTCCTTATTGTAATAAGGCATTATCCAGATTACAGGATTCATTACAGTTTATTATTGACAAAGGAGCATCCCTTGTGGCCGTTTCACCGGAAAAGCCTGAGAATGTAAAATTGATGGTGGAGAAAACGAAGGCATCCTATCCTGTTTTGCATGATGAAGGATTGAAGATCATGAAAGCTTATGACGTAGAGTTTGAAATGGAAGAGAATACTGTGACCCGTTATCGTAATGCGGGTATTGATATAGAAAAGAATAATGGTTCTAACGGGCGGTACCTGCCCGTTCCTGCTGTGTTCATCATCGATAAAGAATCGACAGTTACGTACCGTTTTTTTGAGATAGATTATAAGAAGAGGCCCAGTGTAAAAGAAATACTTGGGAACCTTTGATCATATTCTTTTCTTTTCAGTAATAAAACAGAGTGATTGGGTGTCTACTGTTCTTCCTGCAAATTCAATTGAGGGTTCATTTACCAAAACCCCCTTAATAAAGGCCAGATGGTTTTGGTGAGCAAGTAATTTCCAGTCTGCTTCATTATAACTCCTGAAGCCATACTTTGTAAAAGGCATAGATTCAAGGCTTTTCTCTGTTCTGACTGTGCAATAAAATTTTCCTTCCGGTTTTAATATCCGTTGTATTTCCAGCAGGTGTTGTTGTGGTTCTTCCCAGAAATAAGCCACGTTTATACAGAATACTTTATCAAAAGTGTTATCAGGGAATGGCAATTTATCACTCTGTCCTTTAACAATAGTTAAGTCACCCTTTGCAATTTTTTCAGCATTATTTTTTATGGCAGACCGTACCATCGAATCAGAAAAATCAAGGCCAGTCACTTTCAGGTTTTCTGCCCTGTTAAACAGCTTATTAAAAAAGCAGCCATTGCCGAACCCAATTTCAAGTATTGAATGATTATCCTGAATCATCATTTCATCTAATGTAAAATCATACAGGAACCTGTTGGCATCATTCATTTTCCGTCCTACTTTATGTCCCGGTGCGCCGTTTGGCTTTCGAAGCTGGGCAGCCAGCTTCTTCCAACGATACTGTTCAAAGAATTTTCTAAACACAGATAAAGGTTTGCTTTCTTCAATAATTAACTCCGGACAATCTTACCAATTTTTCCATTATTTCCTGCCAAAAAAATAGAATTCCCTTCTTTGGCTTTTCTGCATACATGGAAACTTTCCCTGCTGATCCATTGCCAGTTCTTTCCACCATCATTTGAATAATCAACGCCTGTTAGGCCACAGGTAATGACTTTCTTTTTTGCTAAATATTCAACACAGCTTCTGTATCCATGAGGCGGAGTAATGGGGGCATGCCAGTTTTTACCTCTGCTATTGGTGTAAAAGCAATTTTTATACACTGACGTATCAGCATTAAAGTCTCCGCCGACAGTAATCATTCTTTTGCCACCTCTTAATTTGTGATTGTCCCATACAGCAACAGAATTGGCCCCGGTTGTTTCCTTTCCCTGTATAATCGGAAGAGTAACGGGTGATTTCCTGGAAAAAAGTTTTGATTTTAATCCTCCGCTTACAAAAACGGCTTCGTCTCTGTCAAGTACCCGGATATTTGTACCACTGGCAGCAAAGCAGGCTTCGCCACTATCAGCCACAGGTCGTTTGTCCAAAGGAATTTCTTTCCAGTTCATACCGCCATCAAAGGTTCGGGCTACAAAAAAGATTCCGTCGATGGGATCGCCAATAATGATGCCGGCTTTTTCATTCCAGAATTCCATAGCATCAAGAAACATGCCCTTCGTTCTATTTTCATATACGATTTTCCATGATTCTCCACCGTTAGTTGTTTTTAAAATATAGGCAGGTGCATCCACACTCATAATAATAGCAGTACTTGCATCAAAGGCTTCTATGTCCCTGAAGTCATTTTTTTCAAATCCATTCACCACCGACCATTTCCAATGCTGACCGCCATCCACTGAACGGCCAATTGTACCATTGCTGCCACTTACCCAGATCACATTATCGTTTACCACACTTAAGCCACGGATACTTGTCTTAGTCCCTGAAGTCAATATTTCCACTTGTAGTGACTGCGCTGCGAGGAAGTTTGCTAATAGAAGCAATGAAAGAAAAGGGAAATATGTCTTCATGTACAGATTATTTCAATTGCGTTTTTAATTCTTCTTTGCTGATAATTCCATGTTTGCGCCACACTTCCTGCCCATTTTTATAAATTATAAAAGCGGGAATGGGTTCAATATTCAAAGCTTTCATCAGGTTTAGATGTACACCGGCATCAATCTTCAGAAAAGAAAAGTTCAGGCTTTTATCTTCTTTAATCTCATTCAATACCGGCTCCATTTTTACACAAGGGGGGCACCATGCAGCTCCAAAATCAACCAGCATTGTTTTGTCAGCAGGAATGCCGGCCTTATATTCTTCTAATGTAAATTGTTTTTCATTACTGCTTCCCTCTACGGGTTTGCCGGCCCTTTTCCAGGCATTGATGCCGCCACCCAGTTCAATTACATTTTTAAACCCATTATTTCTCAACCACTCTGCGGCATAAGTGCTGCGGCTGCCCACCAGGCAATAGATATATACGGTTTTTTCCTTATCAATATATTGAGTTCTGTCTATAAACTGCTGACGATCGGCCCAATTAGCCTGCAAAGCATTCTTAAGATGGCCTGAACTAAATTCGCTGGCTGTTCTTACATCCAGCACCTGGGCATCCGGCTTTGCAATCTCTTTTTCAAAATCGTCAGCTCCAAGCCTGACAAGGCCAGAAGACTGTGATTGGCAGGAGAAACCTATAAGTAATAACAAGTTCAACAAAACGTTTCTCATTAATATCTTTTTTTTCCAAAAATAGCATAATATTTGAGCAGTAGTATTTCTTGTTGCCGGACTAATTATCTCTGAGACTCAGGACGGTATGAAAAATAGTCTTATTTTTATCGATTAAAAGAGGTTTTATTTTTATGAAAAGACATAATATTATTTTATTCGTATTTGGGTTAACGGTTTTAGCAGGTTGCCAAAAGGAATTGAGCTTTGAACAGCCCGGTACACCTGCAGATGGAAGTCTCCAAAGTGATGTAAACGGAGACTGTTTGCCTAAAACAGTTAATGGCACTTATGAAGCCGGAACTGCCTTGGTTCCCGGAACTAATACTATAACAGTGGATGTGAATGTGACACAGACCGGTACCTACCAGATTACTACAGATACAACTAATGGATATTTTTTCAGCGCTACGGGACAATTTACCACTACGGGCATTAACACCGTAACGCTAAGAGGTAACGGAACTCCCTTTGCATCAAGGGTAGATAATTTTGTGGTAAGTTTTGACAGCACATTTTGTGATATACAGGTTACTGTTTTACCGTCAGGGGCAGGCGGACCTGCTACGTTCACCATTCAGAGCTCAGGTACACCGGCAAGTTGTTCTGGTGCTGTAGCCGGCGGTAATTATATAATAGGTACTGCACTCAACAACAGTAATACAGTTTCTCTCAGCGTGGATGTAACTGCCATTGGGACGTATAATATATCAACCACTGCAACCAATGGTATGACTTTTACTGCCGCTGGTGCATTTATTAGTACAGGAGTACAAACATTGGTGCTTAACGGTTCAGGCACACCATCTGGTACTCCCGGAACTATAACAATTCCTGTTACTGCCGGCTCGTCCACCTGCAATTTCCAGGTGATAACTGTGGCAGGAGCTGCATTTTCTTTTGATTGTACCAGCGCTGTAGTTAATGGTACATATCAGGCAGGAACTGCACTGGGTGCTGGCAATACTGTTGATATCACTGTTAACGTAACTACAGCAGGACCTTATAATATTTCCACAACTGCTACTAATGGGATGATTTTTTCTGCGTCAGGTACATTTAGTGGCACTGGCCCAACAAATATTCAATTAACAGGATCCGGTACACCCACAAATTCAGGTTCATTTAATATTCCTATGTCAGGCACTACTCCTTGTTCTTTCTCTATAACATGCACCGCTGCGCCAACTATTGCCTGGAAGTTTACTGAAGGAACAACTACTTACCAGGGAGTTTTTGATGACGGAAATTTGCAGACTGTCAGTGTTCCTCCGGTTACTTTAACGACATATGCTTTTTCAGGCAGTAATGTGTCGGGGCTGGATTTTACATTAATTCTGGCAGATTTAGCAGGAGGAATCAATAATGGAGAAACCTATAGTGCATCAACTACTACTTCCAATAGTGCAACTCTTATGGTTTTGGACGGGTTTACAACTTTATATGAAGCAAATGCTTCCATTTCAGGGCTGACTTTCAAAGCTACAGTAACATCGCATAACACCGCTACTAAAACAATTACAGGTACTTTTAGCGGAACTGTAAAAGATGGGTCTGGCGTTACAAAAACTGTTTCCGGAGGTACTTTTACAGGAACCTATCCATAATAGATTTAGAAAAAATTACTGATACAAAAACGCCGCATACTAATATTATGCGGCGCTTTTGTATTTATCAACTACCTTTTAATTTCTGATTTTAGTGCAGGTAGTTAATGTATCATTGTACTCTTGTGATCCCTCTTCTTAATGTTCTTAATGTCATTTATTTTTACGGCATGGCATCAATCATTCCTCCTCATCGTCTTCATAAAAAGCATCCTCACTGCTTTTATAATACTCCTTCCATATTTTCACGGCTTCATCGCTCAGGCATTCAATAATATCGAAAATACTATCCTTTTTTTCCTTCCATATAGTACTCATCATTTCATCATACCTGAGTACGAAGAGGCAATGATCAGTTTCGACTGCCACTTTTATAAGTGTAACAGGGGAGTCTTCTTTGTCTTTTACCAGGTAATAGCACCCGGTTTCCAACAGGTCATACGAATACATAAATCCACATTTTATTTACTCAACAAATCAATGAAGGGCTGGCAAACCCGGTATTTTTGGTCTCAAAACGGCAGCTAAATTGTGGGATTTTAATGGGTAGAAAGTAGGGACAAAAATAAGCTTTTGCAATGAGGCACTTTTATTTTTCTTTACTGCCTCTTTATTTTATTTATTAATAGCTTAAGTATATGATTTACAGCTAAAAATAATGCTTATTTAATTTTTAATAGCTAAATTTGTTTTATAAAAAAGCACTTCAGAATTTGAAATATAGATTGGTTCTCAGGTCAGGTTGGTAACCATTCAGGCATTAACTACCAGCTTAAGATTTGCATTTTTATTCCGCAGATCAGGCCCGCCCTCCAGTATTGATTTAAGGTTTACAAGATAAAAGGCCCAACCACTTCCACATTCAATATAAAAACTTTGTTGCTGTAGTGCATCATCCATTGGCATGTTCTGCACAAGTTCACAAATATTTACACTTTCTTCCTGTTTAATGGTTACAGTTACTATACAATCACCCGAAAAACTAAACTGCAGCTTGTCCCAACCATTTGCTGCTAAAATTTCTTTTTCCTCTTTTGCTGAGTCGTCGTATCCATGCCATAGCCATTTGTATTTGTCTCCTTTTTCAATAAGGCTGTTCACGGGCCTTATTGTTCCATCCATTTTAGTGAACTGAGCCAAACGCAGGAACCAGCTTTCCAGCCCTTTCTTTGTAGCCCAGGCTTCATAAATGGCCTTTGCCGGTGCATTAATGGGAATTCGCTTAGTAAACTGTTTCCAGTTATATGGCATATAATATGGCTTTACAACCTGGTTATTTTCATTTCCACTCTTCTGTTCCTGGCTCGATTTGCTTCTGTGTCATTAGGAGCTACAGGTATATCAGGTCCGAAACCTTTAATTGTGATCCTTCCTTCATCTATTTCTTTTGAAGCAAGATAATCTTTACAACTTCTCACCCTTTTTAAAGATAATTCCCTGTTTAACGCTGCACTGCCCTCGGCAGAAGTATGACCAGACAAAAGTATTTCAATCGTCGGGTTTTCTTTCATCAAAGCTGTCAGTTTATCCAGTTCGGCCTTGCCAGCCGGAAGTAGTTTTGAGCTATTTACTTCAAACTGGATATTATTCATTACCAGGTTATCACCTTCCTGCAATGTTTTATCGTTGTATTTTATTTTGCCTGAACGCCTTAGTTCAAGTTCTACCATTTCGCTTAAATCATCAGCAATCACATCCACTTGTTTCTGATCAGAAGAGTACCCGGCAGCACTTCCAGTAACAATAGAGAGCCCTGCCGGGATGTTTTCAATAATAAAATTCCCTTCATCATCGGATACAACAGATCCAAAATTATCTACAGAAGCCGTTGCATTTACTATTACTTCACGGGTTGTTGCATCTACTATCTTTCCCTGTATTTTTCCTTTATAAATCATTTTGGGATTGATCAGCAGTTTCACAAAATCTATTGCATACCCATCACCTTGTTTCGTAGTAGGATCATCAATGGAGATAACTAATGAATCTCCACTAAGTTTTTGCAAGAGTTCGGTGGTGAGGCGTAGCCTGATCAGTTTTCCAACCGGGCCGGTTTGATTTATCAGGTTGATCATTTTCTCTCCTTCAGTAAACCGTAACCCATTAATCTTTATCTGAAACCTTGATCCCATTTCAGGAGCCTGAAAATCATCAATGAAAATTTGCAGATCTGCGGAATCAATTCTCACTGATTTTAAATCTTTAAGCGGCATTACTATTGGACCCGGAATATTTCCGGGTCTGCTGGTACTGCCGCAATATCCATCCTGGCTCATACCACTGCCATATTTATAACTGGTTGGTATCATAATCCGGTCTGTTCCTTTGGTATTAGTACCGGCTGGTATCCATGGAAATTCATGTGAACCCGTTGACCTGCCCGAAAAAGGATTAAAGTCGTCTGCCCAGCCAAAGCCAAGATTATCAATATCACCCACCCGTATCATCAGGTCTGCTTCTGCAGTATTTTTTAAAACAAGAAATTGTTGACTCCAATCGCCGTCACTATTAGTTGTTCTTTGTGCAAAAAGGTTTGCAAAAAGAGTACAGGACAATACTCCAAAAAAAATCTTTTTCATGAAAAATGTTTCAGAAAAGATACTACTTTTTGAAGCTAATTTCACTACCATTCCGGATAATGGGATTATCAGGTTATAAAAACAGAACTGCTCTTAATTATCCTCCGGATGTTCCGGTTTTAAAAGGATTTTTTTATCAACCAGGCTTTTAGCCATCAATGTTCCATAGGTTTTCGCCAATGTATTGATTGAGGTAATATCAAATGACCGGCTGCGGGCGGAATAAATCATTTTTTTACTATTCAGGTCATAAAAATTATTCTCCCAGATAAATTTTGTTTCCTCCCCATAGTATTCGGGAGAATAAATTCGTTCTGACACTGTATTATAATAGTTATCAAAACGGCTGTAATTGCTGTAGCTGGTATTGCTGGTTATTTTTCCAGGGAGATAATAAGATTCTTTTTTCTTATCAAGCAATACTACGGTGAGTACTGCATCAAAGCCATTTTGATGAAAGATATTAACGGCTCTGGCGGTATCATCTTTTAAAAAAGCCTCCTTAGGAAAAATTTTATGCGAGGCTATGGCCAGATAACCCATTTCCCTAAGATCATCGGCCAGGTGGCTTTCAATTTTGTTTTTCAGCAGGGTGTCGCTTTCCGTAAGCACACCGAGTACCAGCACCTTTTTATATTTTTTAGGCATTATATCTTTTTCAGTCCAGGTACGGGTAATTTTAGTGGGCTGACAGGAAATAAAGAATGCCAATAATGAAATTAAAAATAGTTTTTTCATGGGGTTAGCTTTGAAAACTCAAAAATAGCATGGACTTTCTCTGTGAAAATTGAGATGTATCAAACTGCAGCAGGAGTTTAATCATATTTTCTTTTCCCCACCTGTTAATAACTCCAAATTATTACTGCAAGGCCCGTTTTGGTATATTTGCCCGAATGACCGGACTGTAATAAAAGCCGGAACCTGTAACCGATAGAAAAACACCTAACAGATTTAGAACGTACCGTGACAATGGCAAAAGACAAAGAAACAACCAACCTTTTTGACTATACTGAAGACAGTATAAAATCTCTCGACTGGAAAGAACATATCCGGCTGAGACCTGGAATGTATATAGGTAAATTGGGTGATGGCTCATCGCCTGATGATGGTATTTATGTACTGGTAAAGGAGGTAATGGATAACTGTATTGATGAGTACACAATGGGGTACGGCAAGACAGTGGAACTGCATATCGAAGGAAAAACAGTTACCATTCGTGATTATGGCCGGGGTATCCCGTTGGGTAAGGTGGTGGATGTGGTAAGTAAGATTAATACTGGCGCCAAATATGACAGCAAAGCATTTCAGAAATCTGTAGGTCTGAATGGCGTTGGTACAAAGGCTGTTAATGCGTTGAGCAATTATTTTAAGGTAACTGCTATCCGCGATGGAAAGGAAAAAACGGCTGAGTTTGAAAGGGGTGTTTTAATAAAAGAGTATAAAGAAACTAAAACGGGTGAGCATAACGGAACCGTGGTCACTTTTATCCCCGATGAATCTGTTTTTAAAAATTTTAAATTTCTTCCTGAGTTCCTGGAAAACCAGATATGGAACTACTGCTTTCTTAATGCCGGTTTGCGGATTATTTTTAATGGGAAAACCTATGTGAGTAAAAACGGGTTGCTCGATTTGCTGCAGCGCAAAACCAATGAAGATGAAATACGTTATCCCATCATACATCTCAGTGGCGATGATATTGAGGTAGCAATTACCCACAATAATGATTATGGAGAAGATATTTACAGTTTTGTAAATGGTCAGCATACCACACAGGGCGGTACACACCAGCAGGCATTTCGTGAAGCATATGTGAAAACGATCCGTGATTTCTTTAAGAAAGATTATGATGCTTCGGATATCAGAACAGGTATTGTTGCGGCTGTGTCTGTAAGAGTGGTGGAGCCTGTCTTTGAATCGCAGACAAAAACAAAACTCGGCTCAGTAAATGTAGACGTAGATGGGCCAAGCATGAAGCAATTTGTAGGTGATTTTTTTGCCAGGGAATTGGATAATTTTTTTCATAAAAACCCGGTTGTTGCTGAGGCCCTGAAAAAGCGTATTGAGCAAAGTGAAAGGGAACGGAAAGAACTGGCGGGTATTAAGAAACTGGCGAATGAAAGAGCAAAGAAAGCTAACCTGCATAACCGCAAACTCAGGGACTGCCGCTACCACCTGGATGATGATGCCCCTGCAAAAGGTAAGGAAGAGTATGTGGCGAAGCAAAAAGAAACAACCATTTTCATTACCGAAGGGGATAGTGCCAGTGGTTCCATTACCAAAGCAAGAAATGTGGAGACCCAGGCAGTATTTAGTCTTCGGGGTAAACCATTGAACTGTTTTGGCCTTACAAAAAAAGTGGTTTACGAAAATGAGGAGTTCAACCTGTTGCAACATGCCCTGAATATTGAAGAAGGACTCGAAGGGCTGCGGTTTAATAATGTAGTTATTGCTACGGATGCCGATGTGGATGGTATGCATATCCGTCTGCTGCTGATGACATTTTTTCTCCAATTTTTCCCCGACCTGGTAAAACATGAAAAAGTATATGTGCTGGAAACGCCGCTTTTCCGTGTAAGGAACAAGCAGGAAACTATTTATTGTTTCACTGAACAGGAAAAGCTGGATGCAATGAAAAAATTAGGAACAAAACCGGAGGTAACAAGGTTTAAAGGATTAGGGGAGATAAGCCCGGACGAATTTGCCCAGTTTATCGGACCGGATATGCGCAAAATGCTGATGAGAGTGGAAGAAGGAGATCATATACAGCATTTGCTGGAATATTACATGGGCAAGAATACACCCGACAGGCAGGAATTTATTATAGATAATCTTCGGGTAGAACTGGATAAAGTGGAAGAACCGGTATAAGATGTTCGAATTTCATGCAGATAGAAAACGATATTTTGACATTCAGGTTCTGAATGCGGAAAAGTATGTTATCCCATTTGTTGAAGAAAAATTTCCTGTGAGACCGGGGATGAGGGTATTGGAAATCGGGTGCGGAGAAGGCGGCGTACTAAAAGCTTTTATCAATAAGGGATGCGAAGGCGTCGGTGTGGAACTGGATGACTCAAGGATTGAAAAAGCAAAGGAGTTTTTACCCGATGACATTGCTGCAGGAAGATTACACTTCGTGGTAAAAGATATTTATTATGTAGATGTGGAAAAAGATTTTAACGGGCTGTTTGACATAATTGTATTGAAAGATGTGATTGAGCATATTCATAACCAGCCAAAACTGATTGGGTGGATGAAAAATTTTCTGAAACCTGCCGGTATAATTTTCTTTGGCTTTCCACCCTGGTATATGCCATTTGGCGGGCACCAGCAGATATGTAAATCAAAAATTTCAAGGTTACCTTATATTCATTTGCTGCCAAAGAGATTGTACAAATGGATATTAAATAACCGGAAAGAGAATGTGGAGGAAATGATGGAGATACGGGCGACAGGAATCAGCATAGAGCGGTTTGAAAAAATTTGTAAAGAAGAGGGATATACATTTTTACACAACAAACACTATTTTATAAATCCCATCTACGAATGGAAATTCGGATGGAAACCAAGAAAACAAGCTGGGTTGATAAAAGCGATTCCTTTTTTCAGAAATTTTTTAACAACCTGCGTTTATTACCTGGTAAGAGTTGAAAAAAAGCCTGAACCCTTAAAGGCAATTTTATAACTAAAGAAAACCCATAATAAGGGATTGTGGGTAAGCCCCGGCAGGGGTTGGGTATGATACATATAGTTTTTAACGAGAGCGAAGTGAACCTGATGAAACAGGTGATTGAATTGGATGAAACACTGGCTGGTGATGTAATCCAGATAAAAGATGATTTTGCAGTTGGCCCGTTGAAGGGTATTGATACTGAAGAAGGCTGGCAAGACAGGTTAGATTGGTGGAGGGGGTTGTTACATGGTTCACCCGCTGGCGATAGTCATGTTGGTAGCTTTGATGACAGGGAAACAGTGAAGCAATTAAAAATAAACCTGGATGAAAACCCGGCAGAAGAATTGTGGATATGGATGGGGCAAAACCAGCATGATGTGATGGGGTATTACTGGCTGATGCCGCAGTTCAGGGAATACCAGGGGAGAGTAATGATCCTTTATCTGAATAACCTGCCCTTCATTAATGAAAAGGGGCATATATTTTATCCATCATGGTTAAATGAAATACAGCCAAAAGAATTTACAAAAGCCAAAAAACTGGCCCGTCCTGTTACATTGAGCGAATTTGAAATTGATCCGGATGAATGGAAAAAAATAGCTGAGGAAAATGCTGTGGTCAGAATCCTTGAGGGTGGTAAGAAGATTGCGGGCAAAGAAGAAAGTTTTTATGACGGTGAGATACTGAAAAATATAACCAGCGAATGGCAAAAAGCAACAAGAGTATTGAGTAATACGCTGAACCGGATGAAAATTAAAACCGGAGATACATTTATCATGTGGAGGATGAAATACCTCATCAGTGAGGGTAAAATTGAAATTACCGGAGATACAAACAAATCCTGGAAGGATTTTGATGTAAAACTGGCCGGGTCAAAACAACAAGAAACAGAAATAACAGAAGAAGCAGTTCAATAGTAAGCAGATTATGAGTGCAGCAAAGAATAAATTAACAGACATACAAAATAACGACAGCGGTTTGCATGGCCAGTATAAGACATGGTTCCTGGATTATGCCTCCTATGTGATACTGGAGAGAGCAGTGCCAGCCATAGAAGATGGTTTAAAACCTGTACAGCGCCGAATCCTCCATGCAATGAAAGAGATGGATGATGGGCGGTTTAATAAAGTGGCAAATATTATCGGACAAGCCATGCAATATCATCCGCATGGGGATGCCAGTATCGGCGATGCGCTGGTAAATATGGGGCAGAAGAACTTGCTGGTAGATACACAGGGAAACTGGGGAGATATAAGAACCGGGGATGATGCAGCAGCTGCCCGTTATATTGAGGCAAGGTTGAGCAAATTTGCACTGGAAGTTGCTTTTAACGCTAAAACAACAGACTGGCAACTTAGTTATGACGGAAGAAAGAATGAACCGGTTACATTACCAATGAAATTTCCATTGCTGCTGGCCCAGGGGGCAGATGGCATAGCAGTGGGGTTATCAACGAAAATCCTTCCTCATAACTTCTGTGAACTGATTGAAGCGGCAATAAAACATTTAAGAGGAAAGCGTTTTGACATATATCCGGATTTCATCACCGGTGGTATGATAGATGTAGCTGATTATAACCAGGGTAAGAGAGGAGGTAAGGTAAAAGTCAGGGCACATATAGAAGAGGTGGATAAAAAAACGCTGGCAATAAAAAGCGTTCCTTACGGAGTAACCACCACCCAGTTAATGGAATCTGTTGTAAAAGCTAACGACCAGGGGAAAATTAAAATCCGTAAAGTAACAGATAATACAGCAGCGGAAGTTGAGATACAAGTTGATCTTGCACCAGGCATATCATCAGACATTACTATTGATGCATTATATAAATTTACTGATTGTGAGGTTTCCATTTCGCCCAATGCCTGTGTGATTGTTGATCAGAAACCCCAGTTTCTTGGTGTACAGGAGTTGTTGAAACTTTCTGTTGATAAAACCAGGAACCTGCTTGAACAGGAGCTAAGGATTAAACTGAATGAACTGCAGGAAAAATGGCATTACACTTCATTAGAAAAAATATTTTTCGAAGAAAAAATTTATAAAGAACTGGAGAAGAAACATGAAACCTGGGAGAAAGTTCTCGAAGCTATTGACAAAGCTTTTGTTCCTTTTAAAAAGCAATTGAGAAGAAATATAACGAGAGAAGATATTATTAAACTGACGGAAAAACCTGTCCGCCGTATTTATAAGCTAGACATTGATGAGCTGAATGATCAGATAAAAGGCCTTGAAGCGGAAATAAAACAGGTAAAATATGATATTGCTAATATTGTTGATTTTGCCGTTACCTATTATGAGAACCTGTTGAAAAAATATGGTAAAGGCAGAGAAAGAAAAACTGAAATAAAACAGTTTGAAGTAATTGAGGCCAAGAATGTGGCAATTGCAAATACTAAATTATATGTAAATAGGACCGAAGGATTTATAGGTACCGGTTTAAAGAAAGATGAGCTATTGTTTGAATGCTCTGACCTGGATGATATCATCGTTTTTGCAAAGCGGGGAATTATGAAAGTGGTAAAAGTTGCCGATAAAGCATTTATCGGGAAGGACATTCTTCATGCAGCTGTATTCCAGAAAAACGATGAACGTACTACATACAATATGATCTATGTAGATGGGGCCAGTGGAATCAGTTATGCAAAGCGCTTTAATGTAACTGGTATTACAAGAGATAAAGAGTATGATCTCACCAAGGGACATGAGAAATCAAAGGTTCATTATTTTACTTCAAATGCCAATGGTGAGGCCGAGGTTGTAAAAATTGTACTGGGTAATTGCAC
>JBGAPQ010000012.1:0-154415 GCA_044221225.1 Chitinophagaceae bacterium | reverse complement strand
AACAACATCCGATTTTCCATCACCATCAAAATCTGCAACTGCAGCATCAACAGGGTTTGCTCCTGATATAAAATCTGTTCTGCCGGCAAAACTGGTAGCCGAAAACACCCCGCCCCCCGGAAATGTTACACGAAATGCATTGGGAGAAATGGCTGATAGATTATTTGTAATAACGGATATATTCTTTGATAAGGCTCCGGCCGGTACTACAACTACAATTGTATTACCTGTTGCAGAACTAATTGCTGCTTTAACTGGCCCAAAATAAACTATATTATTTGCTGCAACAGGATTGAAGTTTGCACCTGTGATGGTTACAACTGTACCAACAGGACCTGAAGCCGGAGCAAAAGAATGGATGACAGGATTTGTTATGTAAGTGAACCCGGGTAATAATGTTGAACCTCCTCCGGTGATAACAGATACATTTCCTGATGCACCACTGCCAACCACCGCAGTAATAGTAGTAGGATTAATTACTGTAAAGGATGATGCTGCAACTCCGCCAAAGCTTACAGTAGTTGCTGTGGACAGGTTTGTTCCTGTAATAGTAACAATACCTCCGGTGCCGGTAAAAGCCGGTGAAAAAGATGAAAGTGTGGGAGCCGGAATAAAAGTAAACCCTGCCAATGATGCTGTACCTCCCGAAGCAGTTACTGATACTGCACCTGATGCGCCAAAACTGACAACCGCATTAATAGTTGTTGAATTAACTACATTGAAAGAATTGGCATTTACACCTCCAAACCTGACAGCCGTCACATTTGTAAAGTTGGTGCCTGTTATTATCACAGTTGTGCCTGAGCCTGCTGATACGGGGCTAAAAGATGTGATAGTTGGTGGCGGCAAATAAGTAAACCCTGCCGTTGCATGTGTGCCAAAAGTATTTGTTACAGAAACATTTCCTGATGCGCCATTACCCACTACCGCAGTAATAGTAGTTGAATTAACAACTGTAAACGATGATGCCGCTACTCCCCCGAAACTTACTGCTGTTGAGCCGGTGAAATTTATACCGGTAATAGTAACTGTTGCCCCGGTACCTGCTGATTGGGGGCTAAAAGAAAAAACCTGCGGTATGGGTGCATAGGTAAACCCGGCCATTGATCCGCTACCAAAAGAAGTGGTGACACTTACATTTCCTGAAGTGCCCGTTCCCACGATAGCTGAAATTGTAAAAGGATCGTTTACTATAAATGATCCGGCAGCAGTTCCTCCAAAACTAACAGCAGTTGCGTTATTAAAATTAAATCCCGAAATAACAACACTGGTTCCCTGGAACCCGCTGGTTGGCGTAAATGAACTAATGACCGGCGGGCCAGCAAATGAAAAACCAGATTTGGAACCCGAGCCAGTTGCATTTGTTACCGTCACATCACCGGATGCACCTGTTGCAACAACAGCAGTTATAGTAGTTGAATTAACTACGGTAAATGATGATGCAGGTATTCCTCCAAAGCTTACTGCACTTATGCCGTTAAAGTTTGTTCCGGTTATGGTAACAGTAGCACCTGAGGCTGCTGTTGTTGGGGTAAATGAAACTACTTCGGGTGTACCGCATTTGTTATTAAAAACAGATATGTTATCCATTGTAAACTCAGAAACTGACAATTCTGGTTTACTGTCTGCATCCAGGTCACATAGTGCTATTCCATAAGGGCCGAAACGACCCTGAAAGCTATATCCGGTACCAAACGCAATCGTACCACTTACACTATTATTCTGATATACATTTACCTTACCTGCACCCGTATTAGTTAACGCAATATCTGGTTTCCCATCTCCATTAACATCTCCGATAGCAGTATGGTAAGAAGTAGAGCCGGAAGCACCGTTTAGTGAAGTACTAAAATTGAAAGAAATATTTCCGGTTGAACTGGTGTTGCGAAAAAGTTGTGCCCCACTACCTGTAGTATTAGTAATTACAACTGATAAGTCAGGTTTTCCATCTCCATCCAGGTCGCCGGCGGTTATTCCGTAAGGCTGATTGCCTGAACCATTATTAATATCTGCCCTTGCTGCAAATGAAATTGTCCCAAGTGTACTTGTATTTCTGAAAATTGAAAAAGTATTCAGAAGATTGTTGGTTACTGCGAGATCAATTTTGCCATCACCATCAAAATCAGACGAAGCTATGCTTTCTAACCCGAGTGCAACAATGAAATCAACTTTAGGGGCAAAAGAAATAACTCCCTGGCTACCTGTATTACGAAAAACAGACAAAGTTCCATTCAGGTAGCAAACAGTTGCAATATCCTGTTTACCGTCTCCATCAATATCGGTAATAGTTATCCCATGAACTCCGCTTACAGTAGAAAAATCTACTTTCGGTGCAAATGAAATATTGCCGGCTGTGCTTGTATTTCTGAAAACTGAAATATTTAATTCGAAATTACTGCTGGCTACTAAATCCGGTTTACCATCTCCGTCTAAATCACCTGCAGCAAGCGAATAGGTAGTAACGCCGTTATTGATGTTTTGTACCGGAGCGAAGTTTACACCTCCGGCTGTACTGGTATTTCTCAATACAGAAATGGAAGCAGGCTGACCACTTATGCTATAATTATTTGGTGTGGAAATATCAGGCTTTCCATCCCCGTCAAGGTCTGAAACAATAATGGAATTGGGGTGCAAATCCGTTGCAAAATCAGTCCTTGCGGAAAAACTATTCGAGTTAATTTGGCCTCCACCTGCAAAAGTGATATTAAATACTCTTGAAGCTAATGCTGTCAATCCGTTTACGGTTACGCTTAAGGGCTGATAAGTAGCTCCTGCTGGGACTGTAACTGTTAGTGAACCTGCAGATGCGGCAGTGACATTTGCCCGCACCGCTCCAAAATAAACAATATTATTTGCCGGGGCTGAGCTAAAATTTGAACCACTGATTGTAACAGCAGTACCTACAGGGCCAGAGGTAGGTGAAAAAGATGTAATGACTGGCTGCGAAATAGTAGTCAGGGAAATAAATAAGATAAATACAGAAAGAAAACCTGCTTTGTAATAACTCTTATACTTACTTGCACAAAAATCAGCCATACGGGCATGTTTAATATAACGCTAATATTAATAAAAAATCCCGGCAAAAGCCGGGATTTTTTATCATTAAATTTGTTTTAAACTTACGCCTTCACAGTTCCTTTCACCTTAGCAATTACTTCCTCAGCAATGTTTACTGGTGCAGGCGAATAGTGAGAGAACTCCATTGTAGATGATGCCCGGCCTGATGACAGTGAACGAAGCTGAGTTACATAACCAAACATTTCACTTAATGGTACTTTAGCTTTGATAACTTCTGCTCCGGCACGGGTATCCATTCCTTCCAGCATACCCCGACGACGGTTCAGGTCACCAGTCACATCTCCCATGTATTGTGCAGGAGTAATAACTTCTACTTTCATAATTGGCTCAAGCAAAACTGGTTTTGCTTTTCTTGCTGCTTCACGGAAACCTTGTTTAGCACAAAGTTCGAAAGACATAGAATCAGAGTCAACAGCATGGAAACTACCGTCAAATACACGGATCTTCATATTATCAACCGGGTAGTTGGCCAATACACCAGTTGTCATTGATTGCTCAAACCCTTTCTGTATAGCCGGAACAAATTCTCGGGGAATGGAACCTCCGAATAAATCATTCACAAACTGGTAGTGCTTATCGGGGTTTTCTGCTTTCCATTCTGCATCTACCGGACCAAGGCTGAATTGAATATCAGCGAATTTACCACGACCGCCCGTTTGCTTTTTCAGTGTCTCACGGTGTTCAACAGTAGCATTGAATGCCTCTTTATACGCCACCTGCGGTGCACCCTGATTTACTTCTACTTTAAATTCACGACGCATACGATCAATGATGATCTCCAGGTGCAATTCACCCATACCACGAAGAATGGTTTGGCCAGTATCCTCATCTGTATTTACACGAAGTGTGGGATCTTCTTCTACCAACTTCGCAATAGCCATACCCATTTTATCAACGTCAGCCTGAGTTTTAGGTTCTACTGCTACAGCGATTACCGGCTCTGGGATAAACATATTCTCCAAAGTGATAGGATGGTTTTCATCGCATAATGTATCACCGGTTTTAATTTCTTTAAACCCAACTGCTGCGCCAATATCACCAGCTTCGATGAAATCAATTGGGTTTTGCTTGTTGGCAAACATCTTCATGATACGGCTGATCCTTTCCTTCTTACCGCTTCTTACGTTCAACACATAAGAACCAGCATCCAGATGGCCAGAATAGCACCGGAAGAATGCCAGACGACCTACAAACGGATCGGTCATAATCTTGAAGGCCAATGCAGCGAACGGTTCTTTAGGATCTGCTTTACGGGTAATTGGTTCTCCAGAATCAGGATCCGTACCGACGGTATCAGGAATATCAACCGGCGAAGGCAGGTAACGGCAAACTGCGTCCAGTGCAGTCTGCACACCTTTGTTCTTAAAAGAAGAACCGCACATCATAGGAACGATACTCAGATCAACAGTCGCTTTGCGGATGGCCTCATGCATTTCATCTTCGGTGATACTATTAGGATCATCAAAGAATTTTTCCATCAACTTATCATCATATTCAGCTACAGCTTCTACCAGGTTAGCTCTCCATTCTTTTGCTTCCTCCAGCATATCAGCAGGTACATCTATTTCATCAAAGGTCATGCCTTCTGTTTCCATATGCCAGATAATCCCTTTCATTTTGATCAGGTCCACCACACCTTTAAAATCATCTTCAGCACCAATGGGTAATTGAAGAGGAACTGCTTTTGAACCCAGCATCTCTTTCACCTGCTTTACCACCATCAGGAAGTCGGCGCCGGCACGGTCCATTTTATTTACGAAACCAATACGGGGAACACCGTAACGATTAGCTTGGCGCCATACTGTTTCAGACTGTGGCTCCACACCGTCCACTGCAGAAAATAAAGCAATCAAACCATCCAGCACCCTCATTGAACGTTCTACCTCTACGGTAAAGTCAACGTGGCCTGGAGTATCAATGATATTAAATGAATATTTTTTTGTTTCAGGAGTAGCTTTTCCCAATACCGTTGGAAAATTCCACTGGCAGCTAACGGCAGCAGAAGTAATGGTAATACCTCTTTCTTTTTCCTGCTCCATCCAGTCGGTGGTAGCAGCTCCATCATGCACCTCGCCTATACGGTGAATCATACCGGTGTAACGAAGGATACGTTCCGTCGTCGTGGTTTTACCCGCATCGATGTGAGCGGCGATACCAAAGTTTCTCTGAAATTTTAAATCTGCCATGACTATTTTGTTTGTTGTTTTGTTTTAACTCGGTTTATATTTTTGTTATAATTTGTTTGCCATCTTTTTGCTCCCGGCTCATCGTTCCTTGCGTCGCACTCTTCAGGGTTCTGTTCGCAGTTCAGCTTATTTTTCTGTTGGGAAATCAGCTAAAAAGACGAGCCCTCCGGATCCGGAAGTATTAGCTGATATGGTAGATTAGACTCTCATAGATCGCCACTTGAAGAAAAAACTCAAAACCACTTTATCAGAAATCACCTGTAGCTTTTCCTAATGGCGGCGCAAAGGTATAGGAAAATCCGGAAAAATAAAGCCCTAAAAAGGGATAATGTTAAGTGTGGATAAAACCCAAGGCCTCAACGATCCGGTACCAATTCCTCTTTCCCGGAGATGTATGGAAAATAAGCCGAAAGAATAGTCCATCTCAAAACCAGGTTCAGGGATCATTCGTATATTCAGATCATGGACAGAAAAATTTACAACCCTATCCAAAAAGATTACGTAACCTTCCTGAAAACCCATGCCGATACAAACGGTGAATGCACATTGGTAGAAGTGGAACTGGCTGATGGTGGCGGTGTAGGGCTGCATTATCATAAAACTTATTCTGAAAAATTTGATTGCCTTGAAGGAGAAGTAGAGGTACAATTAGGCAAAACAGTTTATGCATTAAAACCAGGCGAATCAGCAACTGCGGGGCCAAATATCAACCACCTTTTCCGCAACAGAAGCGGTAAGTCATGTAAATTCAAGGTAGAACTACGGCCTGCCAGCCGTGGTTTTGAAGAATCCCTGCAAATTGGCTATGGTTTGGCAAGGGATGGCGAATGTAAGCCTAATGGCTTTCCAAAAAATAAACTTGCTCTTGCCTGGCTATTTGATATCAGCGAAAGTAATCTTCCGGGATGGATGAGCTTGTTTGAATTTATCTTAAGAAAGCAGGCAAAAAAAGGAAGAATGAAAGGAATTGATATGCAATTGAAAAAAAAGTATGTCAGGTTTTAAATATAAAAAGCCCTCCCGACCGGGAGGGCTTTTTATTAGTAAGCAATTGATCTATTTGTAATAGCTCAGTGTTAATTCAGAACGGCGGTTTTGCTGACGGCCCGCAGCTGTTTTGTTATCTGCAATAGGCTTTGTTTCACCATAACCCTGTGCAGTAATGCGGCTCTCTTCAACACCTTTTCCTACCAGGTAAGCTTTTACGGCAGTAGCACGGTTATCACTTAAAACCTGGTTTTTATCATCGGCTCCGGTATTATCCGTATGACCGTCAATGTTCAGGCTCATTCCCGGATTGTCCTTCATGATCTGGGCCACCTCATTCAATCCTTTGAAAGATTTTGTCTGTAATTTAGAACTGCCTGTCACAAAAAGAATGTTCTTAGCTGCCATATTTACTTTCTGTTTCACTTCTTCCGATATTATCGGGCAACCAAAGTTTTCTTTAGTACCGGGAATAGTTGCACACTTATCTTCCTCATCATTTACCCCATCTCCATCAGTGTCGGGAACAGGGCACCCCTGGTAGCGGGCAACACCTGCAACAGTCGGACATTTATCTTCTTCGTCATTGATGCCATCTTTGTCTGTATCCGGAATTGGGCAACCCTTATAACGGGCCAGGCCTGAAACAGTCGGACATTTATCTTCTTCATCATTGATACCGTCCCTATCTGTGTCCGGAATTGGGCAACCTCCATATTTAGCCATCCCTTTTACTGTAGGGCATTTATCCAAACTATCAATTATTCCATCCGCATCTGTGTCAGCAGGCGGTTTGGGAGGTTCTATTACAACCGGCTCTTTTTTCTTGCCAAGGCGGCCAGCTATGCCGATGCTGTGTTGTAAATGATAATTAGCCGTTTCAGTAGTTACAGGCACCCGGTATGTAGAAGTGACAAAAAGATGAGCCTCATCCAGAAAATTCACTTTTACTCCTAAACCCAATGGCAGAAAGGCACCATAGTATGAACGGTATTTATGGGCACCAACTCCTGCAGTTACATAAGGCTGCACCCAATATTGCTCAGTAGTCATTTTCAGGTTTACACTCGCATTCGCTTCAAGGAGCAGGCTATTATTGGTAAATGATTTAGCAGGAAAGGGGTAACGCAGAAAAGAAGCTCCAATAGTAGCTGCTATGTCCATATGTTTTCTTATGCCCTTAAAATAAGTTATTGCAAGCCCGGGAGACATTTCTTTTACCTTGGCTAACTTTTTATCACTAATCACCTGGCTCAAAGAAGTAGTACGTATTCTATCAGGTGTAGTAAAATCATTCAGAAAAAAACTGACACCAATTGCTCTAGGTCTAATTTCGTCATCTTGGGCATTGGCAGCAGGTACGAGCAGATACAGCGCAATTATAGCAGATAATATCTTCTTCATAAAGAGATAGTTTGGTTTTTATCCCGACAAAAATAACGGGTATGTTCAATATCCTAAAATAAATTATTTAGTTAGTATTCACTGATTTGGAGAGTTTTTTTTTCAAAAAAAAGAACTTTTAATGCCGGGCATCAATTTAGCCGGTTTTACGATTACCTGCCAGAAAAGTATTTCTCCCTGAGCATTTTATCTTCGCCATATACATCATCGTAGAAAATAATGCCTCCATTTTTACCCTCACAGGTAATATATCGGATATAAACAG
Source organism: Chitinophagaceae bacterium (assembly GCA_044221225.1). Classification (GTDB taxonomy): domain Bacteria; phylum Bacteroidota; class Bacteroidia; order Chitinophagales; family Chitinophagaceae; genus JJ008. The sequence continues at coordinate 146,495 of JBGAPQ010000012.1, read as the reverse complement.
GTATTTTATTCCTGAGTGGTATGCTTCTTTTTTGCTTATTTCTGAGCCAGGTTTTCACAGAATCTATCTTTGTATACCCGGCCCCGGCATTCAGGCTATCATTTCTGAGGATGTAAAAAGCCAGTTTCTCCCACTCTTGAACCCGTACACAACCATGACTTAGTGACCGCATGGTATTGGCAAATAAATATCTTTGGTTTGTATCGTGCAGATAAACAGAAAACTTGTTGTCAAAAACAAATTTCATTATACCGAGAGCATTGGCATCTCCGCTTCCCTGCACCACCCGGTAAGGTATGTTTTTCTCATATTTTGACCAATCCACTGAATACGGATCGACCTCATTTCCTTCTTTATCTACCAGGCTAAATCCCTTCCTGGCAAGATATCCAGGGTTCTTTCTAACGGCAGGCAAAATCTCTTTCATAACAATACTTGGCGGAGGTACCCACTGAGGATATGTTATTAATGTTGAGATCAGGCTCGTTAGCACAGGCGTCCGGGTTTTGGGCTTCCCACAAATTACTTTTGACGATAATTTTACTTCTTCATTTTCCACTACTTCCAGGAAATTAGCTGAAGCATTTACCCAGATATATTTCGAAGGCATTCGTTCAGGCAACATTTTATACTTATCCAGGCTAATTGCAATTCTTACAAATTTTTCTTCGTCACTTACGTTCATCATCCTTACTGTGCCCTCTCCTGCCCTTCCATCTACAGTAATTCCTTTCTTTTTTTGAAACAACTTAACAGCATCAGCAAGCCGGGCCGAATCTGCAGCCACACTATCGAAAGCGATAAAACCCTCTTCAAATAAACGTTTTTGTAATGCTCTATGAAATTTATTCTGATCTTTTTCCGGGTACGGCACTTTGGTAAATTGCCTGTAATCGGCACTGGCAAGAAAATATCTTATTCCTGCTTTCAATAAATGATACTCTCTTTGATCAGGTTCCAGGGATTGAAAAACAGTTGTAATACCTGATTGAAAAGCCGCATCCAATTTTTGCTGAAAAAATGCATCACTCAGCACAGAATCTTTTCTTAATGTAATACTGTCACTCGGTAATCTTCCAAGTTTAATGTCTTTTACAATCCGTACAAAAGCATCTGTCAGCATCAAATCTGCTTTTGACCATAATTCTGCGTCCTTCCTGTCTCCCGATACCAAACTATCTGCAGCAAATTGCTCCCTGATTTTTTTAAGTTTGCCTGCATAATATTCTTCTGGGAAAAGCCCAAAAAGTCTTGATTGCTCTATGAAATGGTACATAGAATCCGCAACAGGTAACCAGTTTTCTTTAGCACTCCAGATGGTTGAATACTCCCTTTCCCTGTAAAGTTGTTTTATCAGTTGTGGTTGAGAAATCTGCAGATCTGTATCGGAAACAACTGAATTACCTCCTGTAAATTTCCCAAGATACCTTTCAATTAAAGTAGCAGTCTTTTGATCCAGTTCCTCAGGTGTACTGGCAATGGTATCCCTGACAGTCTTATTATTCCCGTTGCAGGATGCAAAGACTAAAATAAAAAAGAAACAACTGATGAATGGGTACAATAATCTTGTGTTCATAAATGGTGGTTACCGGCAGAATTAATTCATTTATTAAACCTTACCAGCACAGAACAATTTGGTATGCTCTACAAAATAAGAAATCGTTTTAAAATAACTAAACCATTCTTATTGTTTTTTCAACAAACTTGTTAATCAGCTTGCATAAAGGGTGCAGTCTCCATATAGTCGTCTCTTCCGGGAAATTACGATTACCAGAATTAAAAAAAAATCTACACAATAACAACTATTAAATATTTACAGCAGCAATTACCGCTTCAGTATTTATTGGCCCGTACACATGAGGAAAAGTATCCTGCGTGGATGGCGACCAGTCAAAAACATATTTGCTGGCAAGCTTATCGGTATCAATCACCAGTTTCACCAGATCAGTTTTCCCGGCGAAATATCTTTCGAGTACGCCGGCTACCTGCTGCTCCTGTGAGCAATGTATAAAACCTTCCTCCTTTAATGACGGATGCTCATAATATCCTCTGTGTTTGGCTGCACTCCATTCACCTGCTGTGGTTACATGATAGATAATTGGCATAATCGTTTGTATAGTTTCAGGTTAAGGTATAACCCTCTTAATATGTTGTTCCAATAAAAGAAAATCTGCAATCACAATTGCCGTCACCGCTTCTACTATCACCGGCGCCCTTAATGCAACACATAAATCATGGCGTCCCTTAATGGAAAAGTCTTCTGTTTTACCAGTTTCCCAGTTCAGGCTGTTTTGCTCTTTTGGAGTAGACGAGGTAGGTTTAACAGCTAACCGAAAAACCAGTTCATTGCCATTACTAATACCTCCTACAATACCTCCTGCATGATTGGTCCTTGTCTTACCATCAGTATTTTCAATGGCATCATTATGTTCGCTGCCAAACATTTTTGCTGCAGCAAAGCCGGTTCCAAATTCAATACCTCTCACAGCCGGAATTGCAAATACCATATGAGCCAGGGATGATTCAAGCGAATCAAAATAAGGTTCACCCAAACCTACCGGCAAACCATTGACCTTACATTCAACTATACCACCAACACTGTCTTTAGCATCAACCGCTTTTTGTAACCCTTTTTCTAAATCATTTTCGCCGGCAATCTCTGTTACCCCGGCATGAATGCTAATCCCCGTCATTAACTTTTTGGCAATAGCACCTGCTGCAACCAAGCCTGTTGTTAATCTTGCACTGAAATGCCCGCCGCCCCGATAATCTTCATTGCCTCCAAATTTTTGGTGGGCCACCCAGTCTGCATGCCCGGGACGAGGTATGCTTCTTTGCTTTGCGTAATCGTCACTGCGGGTATTCTTATTCTCGAAAAGTATAGTGATAGGGAAACCAGTTGTTTTCCCATTAAAGACTCCACTTTTAAAAATGGGATAATCTTCCTCCTGCCTCGGAGTAGTTCCTTTTTGTTTGCCTCCTTTCCTTCTTTCAAGATCGGATAACAAATCTTCCGCCGATAAAACCAAACCTGCCGGACATCCATCAATAGTTATCCCGACACATTCACCATGTGATTCGCCAAAAATAGAAATGCGGAATATGCGGCCAAATGAATTCAATATTATAAGTTGAAGTGTTGAAAAGGTAAAGATACATCAGCGCCAAGCTTTTTCAAATCATTATAAAAATCAGGGTACGACTTCTTGACTGCCAGCGCCTCTTCAATAATCATTTCACTATCTGCTTTTAGTCCGGCTACGGCACAGGCCATGGCAATACGATGATCATGATGTGAATGAACATCAGCTCCTTTTACAATTCCTCCGCCATGTATAACCATATTGTCATCCTGCAAATCTATTGTCACTCCCATTTTGTCAAACTCGTCCTGCAAAGTCAATGCCCTGTTACTCTCTTTATGTGTTAGCCGGCTAACGCCTTTTATAGTTGTGTTTCCTTTACAATAAGCAGCCAGGGCAACCAACGGAGGAAACAGATCGGGGCAATCTGTAGCATCAAAATAAAAACCATTCATTTCTGCCGGATGCAGTTGTATTCCCTTTGTATCCATTGCAATGCCGGCATTGGCGGCCATCAAAGCATCAACAATTGCCTTATCAGCTTGTGTTGATGCTAAATCCAACCCTCTTACTGTAATCGGGCCAGCTATGGCACCAGCAACCAATAAGAATGCACCGCCGCTCCAGTCGCCTTCTACTGTATAGTTAATTGGTTGATTAGTTGACTGGTTTATTGGGTACTCGTTATGGAAAATAAATTCTGCATAGTTTTTATTCTCTGGTACATTCAAGCCAAACTTCTTCATTACATCCATGGTCAAGCCTATGTAGGGTTTGCTTTTGAGGTTACGAACCTTTATTGTAACTGTTGAACTTTCAAGTTCTGAAGCCCCTCCTGCGGAGGGGTTTGGGGAGGCTCCATAAGCCATCAACAGGCCTGTAAGAAACTGTGAACTTAATGAACCATCCACTTCAATATTTGCAGGAAGCAATGGTCCTTGCACCAGCATTGGCAATCTGCCATTGCTGCTTTTTATCTTAACTCCCAGTTTTGGCAATATCTCATCAAAGAAATCCATTGGCCTTGTCACCAGGCTTCCGGAACCGCTAATCGTAATTTCTTTATCGCTTAGTGCTACAAGCGGGGTAAACATTCTTATACTTAATCCTGACTCTCCACAATTAATTTCTTTCTCTACGGGATGAATCCCGTGGCTAGTCACTCTTAACGCTTCTTTCATGTGTTCAACTTCAGCGCCCAATGCTTTAATGATTCCAACTGCTGCTTTATCATCATTGCTATGACCAGGATTATGAATGATCGTTTCTCCTTTTCTCAATAACGCTGCGGCGCAAGCCCTTTGCATAGAGCTTTTCGATGCCGGTGCCTGAATGTTTCCTGATAGTTTAGAGGGATGTATTGTTACTTTCACTTTATAAATCTTGTATAATTCTTTCTAACTGCTTTAATGAAATACTTTTCACCACTCCTTTTCCAATCCTTTCCAGCAGCACATAATTCATTTCTTTCCTTTCCCGTTTCTTATCCATCTTCAGCACATCAAATACTTTTTGCTTATCAAATGCTGCATAAGTTGGTAAATTATATTTCTCCAGCAGATTTACTACTCTTTCCGTTTGCTTAAATCCTGTCAGTTGCTCTGAAATATGACAGGCATAGGTCATACCGATAGAAATAGCCTGCCCATGTAATAATTCATATTGTGTTTCAAGGGCATGACCAAGTGTGTGGCCAAAATTCAACAACCTCCTCTCTCCTTTTTCAAATTCATCTTTTTGCACAACCCTGATCTTAATACCTGCATTCCGTTGCACCAGTTCGCAAATTGATTTTTGCCTGCCCTGGTATGTCTTCAATGAATTCCTTTCCAGCTCTGCAAACATCGCCGCATCTTTTATACAGGCATGTTTTATGATCTCTGCAAAACCATTTTCCCATTCCTGCTGTGGCAGTGAATTCAGGAAGGCCATATCATGCAAAATGAAAGATGGCTGACGGATAATGCCTACCATGTTTTTATATACTCCTACATCAATCCCGTTCTTGCCGCCGATTGAAGCATCTACTAAACATAGTACAGAAGTTGGAATAAAACCAAACCTTATTCCCCTCATGTAAACTGAAGCAACATAACCAGTAATATCGGTAATAACACCGCCGCCAATACCTACCAGTGTTGTCTTGCGGTCGGCCTCCATTTCAATCAATTTTTCAATCACTGCATCCGCTGTAGCCTGCACTTTAAATTCTTCACCTGCTTTTAATACGATAGTATTCCAGCCTTTGAAGCGTCTTGCATGTGCTTTATAGACATTTTCGTCTGTGATCAGTATTGCTGTCCTGGAGTCAGTTATCTTTTTTAGATGACCGATCCCATAAGCAAAATAGAAATCAGTAGAGGCAGATGAGAATTTGAATGTTTGCTTTTTCATTTTTTTACGTTGTCCGCTGACCGATCCTTAACTATCCAATACCTTCTTCTGATGATTGATGCTCTCCATATGTACCGCATCGAGGTATTTAGTAATAAATTCCTTACTCAACCCGATCTTCTCCCCTTTTGCACTGGCCCTCTCAATGATCTCATTCCAGCGGCCTGTCTGAAGGATGGTAATATTATTATCTTTTTTATATTGCCCGATCTGTTCAGCTATCTTCATCCGTTGACCCAGTATCTGCATCAGTTCATCATCCAGGTGATTGATCTTCTGGCGCAGTGCTTCCAGTGCTGCATGATATTCTTCGGAGTTAACATCTTCTTTTCTCCATATGATATGGCTGAGCATTTCTGACAGACGTTCAGGAGTGATTTGCTGTTTGGCATCACTCCATGCATTATCAGGGTCAATATGACTTTCAATCATCAGCCCGTCATAGTCAAGGTCGATTGCTTTTTGCATTACTTCCAGTAATATATCCCTGCGTCCGCAAATATGCGAAGGATCATTGATCAGTGGCATGCCCGGATGCTTCAGCTTCATATCAATGGCCAGGTGCCACATGGGTGCATTACGATACTCGGAGTTTCCGTATGAACTGAAACCCCGGTGAATCAACCCGATTTGTTTGATTCCGGCTCTTGCCACTCTCTCCACCGCACCACTCCACAATTCCAAGTCGGGATTGATCGGATTCTTGATCATTACCGGAATGTCCACACCACGCAATGCGTCAGCCACTTCCTGCACACTAAAAGGGTTTACCGTTGTTCTGGCGCCGATCCACAATACATCCACATCAAATGTCAATGCATCCTGTACCTGCTTGGCAGTTGCCACTTCCACTGTTGTAGGCAGGCCTGTTAATTTTTTTGCCTGTTGCAGCCAGGGCAAACCTTTCGCACCTACTCCTTCAAACATGCCCGGTTTAGTACGGGGTTTCCAAATGCCTGCCCGAAGCATATCCACTTTGCCGGTGGCCGCAAGACGCTGTGCTGTAGCCGATACCTGTTCTTCCGTTTCTGCACTGCAGGGGCCGCTGATGATCAGCGGACGTTTATGCCAGGCTGCCTGTACTGTTTCGTTTACTGTTTGTTCTATTGTTTGCATTTGTACAAATTTAATTTATTTAATTATCCGCCTGATCTTATTCGCCTTCTCAATCAATCGCATCAAATACTCATTGTCATCCTTTTCAATACTCTCTTTGAACCGTTGTAACTGTGCAATGTGTTCCTTCAAAACATCCAGCACATTCTCCTTGTTCTGCATAAAGATGGGCACCCACATGGCCGGGTTGCTCTTTGCCAAACGGACCGTACTTTCAAAACCCGCTGAAGCTAATTCAAAAATGGCATTCTCCTCTTTCTCCTTTTCCAGCACCGTATTTGCCAATGCAAAAGAAGTGATATGTGAGATATGACTTACATAGGCCGCATGCAGGTCATGTGCTTTTGCCTCCATTTCCAGCAGGTGCATGCCAATTTTTTTGTACATATGCTTCGTCCACTCCAGTGCATCCGCATCACTCTCTTCTGCATTACAAATAATCACAGCTTTATTTTCATAAGCGCCACGCACCGCAGCAGCTGGGCCGCTGTATTCGGTTCCCCACATCGGATGCGTAGCTACATATCTTCCCCTTTTGGGATGATTTTTTATTGCCTCAATCAACTGCGACTTGGTAGAACCCAGATCCAGCACTACCTGGTTATCAATTTTATTCAGAATCACAGGCAATAATGATACCATCGTGTCAACAGGCACGGCCAGCACAATCACATCCGATTGCTGAATGGCCTCATCTAACGAAAGTGTTTCATCCACCAATTCCAGTTCCAATGCTTTCTTTGCATGCTCTTCATTGGCATCCACACCAATAAGTTTTGATGACAATTTCTTTTCATGTAACTGCAGGGCAAGAGAACCCCCGATAAGCCCCACACCGATTATTGCTATTCGTTTCCTCTCCATCAGTTTTTTACTTTTAAATTTTTGATTCTTGAAATCGCTTCATCAATCTTTTCTTCTGTACTGCATAAGCTTACTCTTACATATTTATTACCTGCTGTACCGAATATGCCGCCGGGAGTAATAAATACATTGGCATTGTATAACACATCATCACTTAATTCATATCCATCTTTATAGTTGTTGGGAATAGCTGACCAAACAAATAAACCAGCCTGTTTCATTGAATAATTACATTTCAGCAAATCCAACAATTCAAAAACTTTTTCTCTTCTTTTCCTGTAAACAGCATTCACCATATCATGCCATTCTTTCCCAAGTGTCAACGCTTTTGCAGCTGCCAGTTGTACGGGTAAAAACATACCGCTGTCCATATTACTTTTAAAACGTAATACTTCCTCAACTCTTTCTTTTGCCCCGCAAAGCATTCCCACTCTCCACCCTGCCATATTGTGGCTTTTGCTTAATGAGTTTAGTTCAATAACGACATCCTTTGCTCCTCTCACACTTAATAAACTCATGGGAGTTTCATTCAAGATGAAAGAGTACGGATTATCATGGATGATCAGGATCTTATGTTTTTTGCCAAAGGCTACTGTCTTTTCAAATAGTTCTTTTGACGGTAACTTCCCGGTCGGCATCTGGGGGTAGTTGACAAACATTAACTTCACCTTCTTCAGATTTTTCTTTTCCAGTTTATCAAAATCAGGCTCATAATTACTTTTCTCACTCAGTTTGTATTCCACGCATTTGCCGCTTGCTAATTTTACAGCGCTGGTGTAAGTTGGATAACCGGGATTGGGTACCAGTACTTCATCTCCTTTATCCAGGTAAGCCATACAGATATGCATGATCCCTTCTTTACTGCCGATCAATGGTAATACTTCAGTATCAGGATTAAGATCAACGTTATACCATATTTTATACCAGTCACTCATTGCTTTTCTCAAGACCAGTGAACCTTTGTATGATTGATATGCATGCACATTTGTCTTTGCAGCCTCTTCCTGCAGTGCTTGCACTACTTCCGGATGCGGTGGCAGGTCAGGACTTCCGATGCCAAGATTGATAATATTTTTTCCCGCCTTATTCAGTTCATCTATCTCTCTCAGTTTTTGAGAAAAATAATATTCACCAATACCTTCCAGTCTTTTACTTGTTTTTATTTCCATAATCCTCTTTTATAAATACCATAAACTTTTACTGATTCAGTCAGGGGCTGTATTGTTTTCATCACTTCATTGAATTGTTCAGTGCTGTCAAATTCCATATCTGCATGAAAAGCATACTTGAAATCTGAACCAGGGATGGGAAAACTTTGCAACTTACTGAGATTGATCCCTCCTTCGGAAATTTTTGTCAGCACTTTGGCAAGGCTGCCTCTTGAATGATCAGTATGAAAAGTAACAGAGGCCTTATCTGCATTTTCAATTTCAGCTGCATTTTCTTCCCTGTTTAGCATCAGGAACCGGGTATAATTATTTTTCAATGTATGGATATTCGAAACAATCACATTCAGATCATACAGTTCAGCTGCCAATTTACTTGCGATAGCTGCGATATGCTTGCTTTTATGCTGATGAATATGCTTTGCGCTAAGGGCAGTATCATCCGTTTCCACCAGTTTCCATTTATACTTGTCGAGAAAATCATAACACTGCTGCAGCGCCATCGTATGTGAATGCACTTCCTTTATATCTTCCAGTCTCACCCCGGGATTCGCCAATAGATTTTGCCTGATCTGTAAATAAATTTCTCCAATGATCTTCAGGTTACTTTTCTGCAACAGGTTATAGTTTGGGAGAATGCTTCCGGCAATAGAATTCTCAATAGCCATTACCCCTCCGTCACTTTCTTTTTTACTGGATGCAATTTTTATTACATCCCGAAAAGTAGCACATGGAATTACTTCCACATTTTTTCCATAAAATAATTGTGCCGCTACCTGGTGAAAACTGCCTTCATAGCCTTGTATAGAAACCCGGCCCCCCTGCCCCCCGTTAGGGGGTTCTGGTTTACCTATATTTGAATACTCTGTATTTTTTTTACCAGTCATCTGATTTTCATTTAAAAGTATCTTTGTTCACCAGTTCTCCATAGTCCCTCCTGCGGAGGAATTTTGGGAGGCCGTTAAACAAGAATCCCGGCCGTTTGGCCGGGATTCTTTATGTTGTTGTTTTTAGTTGTTCTGATTTATTTCAACAAAAGCATTCCCGGCTTCATTTTAAAAAAGAAGTAATAAAAATAGAAACCAAAATATGATCTTGTTGCTGTCATCGTTGAACAAATATAGTTTTCTTATTCAGTAAAAAAAATTTAAAAAAATTATTTTCTTCTGCTGCCACCTGACTCAGCATCATTCATACGGATTTTCCGTCCACGATAATTTTTGCCGTCGATGGCCTTTATCATTTTCTTACCTGCTGATGGTTCAATTTCTATCCAACTGGTCATTTCCTTCATATCTATTTTACCAAGTACTTCTTTTTTCAGATCACTCATATCCAGTATAAACTGCAAGAAGCTGGCTTTATAAAAACCATCCTTTGTTCCAAGGTTTACAAACAGTCGTTGGTAATTTCCGCCACCATTAAAGCTTCTTCTTTTTGTATCCCTTGATCCTCCTCTATCGCCCCCGGCATCCTGCCTGTCTCCTCTTCTCTCACTCCTCCTGTCATCAGTTCTCATATTAAGATCCGCAGCATTTTCATAATACTTCAGGAACCTGTCAAATTCAAGGGCTGCTACTCTTTGCAATATTTCTTCTTTCTCAACAGAAGCAAATTTCTCCCGTAGTATTGGTAAGTAAGTTTCATATTCACCATGGCTGATATCTGCCTGCAACATTTTATCAATGAAATGGAAGAACTGTTTACGGCAAACATCCTTTCCGCCTGGTATATCCATTTTATGAACCCTGGTATTCACCAATCTTTCAATCTGGCGCAAACGGTATGTCTCCTTTGGTGTTACTATCGAAACAGAAACACCACTGTTACCTGCCCGGCCCGTACGTCCGCTTCTGTGTGTATATACTTCCACATCATCTGGTAATTCATAATTGATAACATGGGTGATGCCCTGCACATCAATTCCGCGGGCAGCTACATCTGTCGCTACAAGAAGCTTTACACTCCTGTCCCGGAAAAGACCCATTACTTTATCCCTTTGTTGCTGGGTAAGGTCACCATGAATAGCATCGATATCATATCCTTCCCTGGTAAGTTTTTCAGCTATCTCTTGTGTATCTGCCTTGGTACGGGCAAATACAATCCCATATATACCGGGGTTAAAATCAATGATCCTTTTTAAAACCTCGTACCTGTTATGATGCTGTGTGGCATAGTACTGGTGATCAATATTTACATTACCTGAATTTACTTTCCCAACGGTGATCTCAAATGGCTGATCCATGTATCTTTTACTCACCTGCCTGATCTCTGCCGGCATCGTGGCACTAAACAGCCAGATGCTTTGGCGATTGGGAGTGTTTTTCAGAATGAACTCAATATCCTCTTTGAAGCCCATATTCAGCATCTCATCAGCTTCATCTAACACTACATAATGAATTTTATCAAGATTAATAGCTTTTCGCTCAATCAGGTCGATCAAACGGCCGGGAGTGGCTACCACGATATGTGTGCCCTTTTTCAGTTCCCGTATCTGCATGGTAATGGAAGTACCACCATAAACAGCGGTAACAGCAATATTATTTTTCTTGCTTTTGAATTTTTCCAGGTCACTTGTTATCTGAAGGCATAATTCTCTTGTAGGACAAACGATCAATGCCTGTGGAAACCGATCCTCCTTATTTATAAGTTGCAAAAGAGGCAATCCGAATGCAGCTGTCTTACCGGTTCCGGTTTGTGCCAAACCGATAAAATCTTTTGTTCCCTGAAGCAAAACCGGGATCGCTTTTTCCTGGATAGGTGTGGGCTGGGTAAATCCTAAGGTTTGTATAGACTGTAGCAGTCCTTCTTCAATACCCAGTTCTTGAAATTTATTCACTTGTACATTATTTATTATGAAGCGGCAAAGGTAGCCTTAATCAGGCGGATAAGGACAAAACAAAAGCCGTCCCTTAGTGCGGGACGGCCTTCAGCGATTTGCTTGCCAATTGAAATTACTTCTTTAAAGTATCAACAGCAGCTTTAACAGCTGTATCAACAGCTTTAGCAGCTGTATCAACAGCAGCAGCCTGAGCAGCAGCAGCAGAGTCAGCAGCAGCTTTGATAGCAGCTGAGTCAACTTCAGGAGTCTTAGTTTCACTAGAGTTGTTACAAGCTACCATTGTAGCAGCGATAAATGCAATTGCAAAAAACTTCTTCATTTTAGAGATTTTTTTCGGGTTGTTTGAAATATTTCGCTGTTTATACCCAAATTGGAAAAAGGTAACCCGCATTTAAATTTTTTTTTCAGATGGCCTAGGGTTACTATTTTTAAAATATTGTATTAAATAACGGAATGTGAAACCAGAGAATAACGAAAAGGCACTCCTGCAAGGATTAGCAGTTAACGACAAAAAGGCCGTTGAGACAATTTACAAGGAGAATTATAACATGGTTCAGGCCTTGATAATCAATAACAACGGCTCGGCAGATGACGCAAAAGATGTATTCCAGGAAGCGATGATTGTGTTGTATGAAAAAGTGAGATCCGGAACCTTTGAGCTAAACTGCCTGATTAAAACTTATATTTATTCTGTAAGTAAAAGATTGTGGCTCAAAAAGTTGCAGCAAATAAACCGATATTCACCCCCTATAGAAGACCTGGAATCCACTGTATCTGTTGACGATGAAATTGAAGACCATGAGAAAAGAGATGCCGAATTTGAAATGATGAACAAAGCCATCAGCAGCCTGGGAGAACCCTGCAAAAGCCTTTTGGAGGCATATTATTTGCAAAAGCAGAATATGCAGGTTATTGCGGCCAATTTTGGATATACCAATGCCGACAATGCAAAAAACCAGAAGTACAAATGCCTGATGCGATTAAAAAAGATATTTTTTTCTCACTATAAAAATGGAAACGGAGATGAGTGATACTAAAGTTTTAGAGGCGGTAGAACGCTACATCAGGGGAGAAATGAATCCTGATGAACGGTTGCGTTTTGAGAACATGAGGAAGACAAATCCGGAAGTCGACCAGTTGGTGGTTGAGCATACCCTCTTTTTACAACAAATGAACCGGTTTGGAGAATGGAAGAAATTCCGCTCCACCCTGCACGATGTACACACTGATCTTGCTGAACAGGGAAAGATCAATTCTGCAAAACTTACCGGAAAAGCAAAAGTGGTTTACCTCTGGAAAAGATATAAAAGAGTGGCTGCTATTGCAGCTTCTATTGCTGGTATCACTACATTAACCATTAGTGCTCTTGTTTGGTCAATTACCCCCCAAACTCCTGCAGGTGAAATAGAAAAGCTGAAAGGAGAAATTTACAGTATTAAAAATAAAACAAACCAAACAGACAAGGAATTAAACAAAGTAAAAAACAGCATTACTAAATCCGACAATACCATTATCTACAAAACTGGTGGTACAGGTTTTATTATTGATGCTAAAGGTTACCTGGTTACCAATGCCCATGTCGTGGAAGGTGCCCGCAACATCGCTATACAAAACAGCAAAGGTGAATATGTAGCTAAGGTTGTTTTCATTGATGCCGTAAAAGATATTGCTATCCTCAAGATAGAAGACGAAAGTTTCAAACCTTATTCTTCTGTGCCTTATGCAATCAGCAGATCAGCAGGAAAACTTGCAGAACCCATTTTCACTTTGGGCTATCCCAGAAATGAAATTGTTTATGGCCAGGGCTATTTAAGTGCTAAAACCGGTTTCAACGGCGATACACTCAGTTGTCAATTAGAATTGGCGGCTAACAGGGGAAACAGTGGAAGCCCGATATTAAATAGAAAAGGTGAAGTGATCGGCATCCTGAATGGACGTCAGAGAAATACAGAAGGTTTTGCCTTTGCAATACAAGGCAAGTATATTTATAAAGTACTGGATGATTTGAAAAAAGACACCAGCTACCAAAAAGTGAAGATCACATCTAAATCTTCTATTGCTGGTCTTGATTTTCAGCAACAGGTGGAAAAAGTGGAAGACTATATTTTCATGGTAAAAGTGAACTAATCGAATTAACCCCTATAGAAAAAACTGCCCCGCAAATACGGGGCTTTTTTTATTTCAGAAAACTAATTATTTACCAGAGACTGCGTGGATACTCACCCTGCTCAATAAGTTCGTTCAGGCTTTTTTCTACGAATGGTGCATCTTCTTTATAAGTAACTCCAAACCACAGTGAAGTGGTAGGAATTATTTCTACTTTACCCCCTTCCTTTATAAACTGATCGGCAACAATGGGAATAAAGAATTCGGATTTCAGCTCTTTTCCATGCTTAGTCAGAAATTCTAAAAATAATTGTTGTGTGTAGGAGAAAAAGGAAGGAGCAAAACACCAGAAATTCATTGAGACCCTGGTTTCTGTTGAGAGTTCCTTAGGTTCCAGTCCGTCATCGCAAACTATTTTACCATCCTTTTTGGCGATATTGATCCGCTCAGTTATAGTGGCAAGATTCCCGTCTTCATCCAATCCGCAAACTCCCCTGTTAACTGTGCCATGATCTGATAAAGTGCTTAAAAGGTCATAGCCAACAATAGCATAACAATTATCAGTGCATGAATTCTTCAGAAATCCTGCAGCGTTTTCAAAAGCATTCCTTCCATAAAAATCATCTGCATTGATCACTGCAAATGGTTCTTTTACCACATGTTTTGCGCAAAGCACTGCATGGGCAGTGCCCCAGGGTTTTGTTCGTCCCTCGGGTGCTTCGAAACCTTCTGTGAAAGAACTCATCTCCTGGAAAACATATTCTGTTTTGATCTTTCCTTTCAACTTCGGTTCAAATATGGATTTGAAATTGTCAGCAAATTCTTTACGGATAATAAAAACAACTTTACCAAAACCGGCACGGATGGCATCATAGATCGAATAATCCATAATTGTTTCTCCTGAAGGGCCAAAGCCTTGCACTTGTTTCATGCTCCCATAACGGGAAGCCATGCCTGCAGCTAATATTACCAAAGTAGGTTTCATTTTTACATATCAATTTTGCAGGGCGAAATTAAACTAATTTCGTTACGCTGCTAAGAATCATGGAGAATATTAATCTGAACAATATAACAACAGACAGGTTGGCTGTTCCTGTATTCGAACAAAGAAAACTGGATGTATATATTCTGCGGCTTGATAAAATTCATCCATTTATTTCGGGTAATAAGTGGTTTAAATTACAGTACCACCTTGAGGAAGCATTGAGTTTGGGAAAAAAAACACTCGTAACTTTTGGAGGCGCCTGGTCCAATCATATTCACGCCACTGCTGCTGCCTGCAAGATCAACAAACTGGACACTATTGGCATTATCCGGGGTGAAGAAGCCGGTACTCTTTCCTCAACACTTATCCAGGCAAAAGATCTTGGAATGAAATTAATCTTTCAGGGCAGGGAAGAATATAGAAAAAAAAGTGTTCCGGAAGATATTAGTACAGGTGAGTATTACATAGTAAACGAAGGAGGATATGGAGAAAAAGGAGCCAGTGGCGCTGCAACTATTCTGCAACATTGCCAGGAACATGATTTCTCACATATATGCTGTGCGGTTGGTACAGGAACAATGTTAGCGGGGCTAATCAACAGCAGTGAGACCTCCACAAGAACTGTTGGTATAAGTGTGATGAAAAACAATATGGCCCTTTCTGCTGAAGTAAATAAATTGCTGATTGATCCAGCAAAAGAATTTGATATCATTCATGACTATCACATTGGCGGCTATGCAAAAAAAACAACTGAGTTAATTTCTTTCATGAATGAATTTTATACTCACACCTGTATTCCAACAGATTTTGTATACACGGGTAAACTATGTTTTGCTATAAGTGACCTTGCCAGGAAAAATTACTTCCCGGCAGGAAGTAAAATCCTGCTGATACACAGCGGAGGCTTGCAAGGCAATCAATCTCTGGGAAAGGGAACGTTAATATTTTAGTTTTTCTGAAGAGCTCCCCTATCTTTGTTTCTGTCAGCAAAAGAATCCGTTTTCTTTTGCGTTCTATACAATATGAAAAAACTGACCCTGGTCTTTCTGTTTTTTGTTTTCGCCTTTCAAGGTGTTACCGCTTATTCGCAGGATACCTTACCAAAGTTTTCGCTTAAAAATGTAGGCAAGAACCGGATCGTTATCAGTTGGGTCAACAATTTTCAAAACATCCGCCAGATTAGTATTCAACGATCCTTTGACAGCCTGAAAGGTTATAAAACCATCCTGACCGTTGCTGATCCCACTACCCAGCAAAACGGATATGTTGACTCGAAAGCAACAACTGACCGTATGTTTTACCGGCTATACATTATGCTCGAAGGAGGGATGTATCTTTTCAGCAATGCTAAAAGACCGGTTATGGATACAGTCGTTGCACGAAAGCCGGGAGTAATGCCTGTGGTTGATTCTTTGCTTAAAGTAGATTCAATTACCAGGGCAAACCCACTTGTCATTAATCTGGGCAGTTTTCAAACAGGAGATTCCGCTACCATGCCTAACCCGGTTATCATCAAAAACAGACCAACTGCTTTTGTCCCCTCTCTCTATGTATATACTCATAAAGATGGTTATGTTAAGATCAATCTGCCTGATGAAGAAAAAGCAAAAAAATACTCTATCAAGTTTTTCGAAGAAGATGAAACCTTTTTATTTGAACTAAAAGATATCAAAGAAAAAAGCTTCAAAATAGATAAAGCGAATTTCTACCATGCAGGATGGTTTCGTTTTGAATTATACGAAGATGGTAAACTGCTGGAAAAACATAAGTTCTACTTAGAAAAGGACTTCTGATACTAATTCCGCCTCAAATACTTTTTCAAAATTCCTTTTTACTTTTTCTTTTACTTCTTCCATATCCAATGCCCTACCCAGCTCTTTTTGTAAAGAAGTAACCTGTTTATTGACAATCCCGCAAGGAATGATGTTATTGAAATAAGACAGATCTGTATTTACATTGAACGCAAACCCATGCATGGTAACCCAGCGGCTGCACCGAACCCCGATAGCACATATCTTTCTTTCCTTTCCCGGCACACCCGGTTCAATCCATACACCGGTTTCGCCAGTTGATCTGTCCCCTTTAATACCATACTCTGCCATGGTAAGAATAATCACCTCTTCAATATTCCGGAGGTACTTTCCAATATCTGTATAAAATTTTTCCAGGTCCAATATAGGGTAACCAACTATCTGCGCTGGGCCATGAAATGTGATGTCACCTCCACGATTGGTATGAAAGAATTCAATATGATTAGCCTGTAACTCCTCATCGCTCATCAGCACATTTTCCTTATTGCCACTCTTGCCTAATGTATAAACAGGGGGATGCTCAACAAAAAGAAGATAATGTTGCGTATGGTTCCCCTTCTCCTCGTTATCGCCGACCGATTTCTTTCTCACATTTTCCTGCAATAACTTCTCCTGGTAATCCCATGCCGACTGGTAATCCATTTTGCCTAGATCCTGAAATATGATTTGCCTCTTTTCCATTTTGAAAAGACAAATTTACCAACAAAAAACCATCCTTTACCTTTGCCGGCTATGCAGGACGAATTAGAAGATAATAACCCGGAAATACAGGATAGTAGCGATGAACTCTACGAACGTTTCAATATAACCATTGCCAAAGGGCAGGAACCGCTTCGTATTGATAAATTTCTGACCAACCGGATCGAAGGCGCCACCCGAAACAAGCTACAGCAGGCCATGAATCTTGGTATGGTACTGGTGAACGGTGTTGCTGTAAAACCTAACTATAAAGTAAAGCCATCAGACTCGATTATTGTTTATTCTGATATGAGCCCGGATGAAACCGATGTGGTGCCGGAAAAAATGGCCCTGAATATTGTGTATGAAGACGCCGACCTTATGATCATCAATAAACCTGCTGGTATGGTAGTGCACCCGGGCAGTGGCAATTACTCAGGTACTTTATTGAACGGGATATCTTATTATCTCCAGCAACAAAACCCCTCAATCTCGGAAGATGTATTACCCCGGTTCGGCCTGGTACACCGTATTGACAAAAATACCAGTGGGCTTCTGGTCCTGGCCAAAACAGATAAAGCGATGCGACAGCTTGCCAAACAATTTTTTGATCATACGGTAAGAAGGCAATATGTAGCGCTGGTATGGGGAGATATGGAAAATGATTCAGGCACTATCATCGCCCATGTGGGCCGACACTTACGGTTCAGAAAATTATTTGAAGCCTACCCGGAAGGAGATCATGGCAAAGACGCCATAACACATTATAAAGTACTGGAACGATTCGGCTATGTAACATTAGTACAGTGTGTGCTGGAAACCGGACGTACACACCAGATTAGGGTTCATATGAAACATATCGGCCACCCACTATTCAACGATGATTTTTATGGTGGTGATAAAATTGTAAAAGGAACCATCTATACCAAATACAAACAATTTGTAGATAATTGTTTCCAGATTTGTAAGCGACAAGCCCTCCATGCAAAAACGCTGGGGTTCATTCATCCAAGTACCGGCGAAGAAATGTTTTTCGATGCCCCCCTGCCTGAAGATATGGAACAGGTAATTGAGAAATGGAGAAAATATGCATCCACTATTGGTAACAAACAATAATTAATTTGTAAAATCGAAAATAGTAGCTGTAAAAAGTCCCCGTTCTCTTTTTTTAAAAGCCACATCCCAGTTACCGATATAACGGAGTAATTTAGGAACCAGGTAATCTCCAAATTTTGTCATCTCCACTTCCATGTGTACATCGAAATCATATACTCCTGCATTATAGCTCATATCATAATTACGGGCCATTACTTCCATTGTCCTTGTATTGAACCATGTTACTATGCTGTCAATAACGATCTTATCCTTTTTCCCGCCTAAATCAGGTTTGGCCTTTATAGAAAAAACATAGCAGGACTGACCTTCATAATCGCCATAGTCAATGATGAAATCATAATACTCAGCCCTGTCAGGATCAAATATGTCGATCTTGTCACCGATAAAAGGAATACCTGGAATTTTTTTACCGGGATTAAAAAAAAGCATCTTAAGTTGCTCTTTATGTTTTGCCAGGCCACTTTGCGAACGGGGTTTAAAGTCTATTCCCTTTACAATATTTGACTCTCCGCAAATGGTACCTTTTGTAAAGAAAATACCAGCATAAAGTTCTGCCGTATAATAATTATACTCTCCATCACCTTCATAAAAGTCGCCGCTGGAATTTTCTGAAAGCACCTCCATTGTCCTGCAGCCATTGGACCTGGATTGCTTAGTCTTGCTCATCAGGGCCGCCTTTATGTGTCCTTTTTTATCTCTTATCCGAATGTCATTCCATGATGTAAAACCAAGTACATGCAGGTTGCGAAAAGCCTTATAAAATGTGGTGTCATTCTTTACCTGGCTAATAAAACGGGCAACATTCAAATCTGTCCGGATAATAACTTCAGATAAGTTTACCATTTTTGCCAACCGCTCGTTGTCGACAGAATCTTCACCCTGCGCTGCAGTTGGAAAGCCGTCTACAGTAAATAATAATAAGATGAGGAAGTATTTCATATTCATCAGCCGGGAAACATCATCTTGTAGTCAACGTTTACTTTCCCTTTTGTGATATCGTTGAGTTTGCCTTTCAGCAATTTTCTTTTTAATGCAGATATATGATCAATAAACAGCTTCCCTTCAATATGATCATACTCATGCAGGATCACTCTTGCGGTAAGCCCTGCAAAAGTTTTTGTTTGCGGCTGAAAATATTCATCCACATAGTTCAGCGTTACACTCTCCTGCCGGTATATATCCTCCCTGATCTTGGGGATACTGAGACAACCTTCATTGTAAGGCCATTCATCACCTTCGAGCCCGGCAATATGGGCATTGATGAAAACTGCTTTTAAACCCGGTGCATCAGGATATTCTTTTTGCTCTTCCTCATTCATTCCATTAAACATCTGCAACGTATCTACCACAAAAAGACGAATGTCCTTATTTACCTGTGGTGCAGCCAGTCCTACTCCGTTGCTGGCATACATGGTTTCCCACATATCTTCAATGAATTTGTCTAATTGGGGGTAACCTGCCGTGATATCAGAAGCCACTTTTCTCAGAACCGGGTGACCATATGCTACTATTGGTAAAATCATTTTACAAATTTACCCTGACCGGCTCAATTAACCAATTGATCTCATATATTCCTGTAACATGATCGTGGCTGCAATTTCGTCAACCAGGGCTTTATTGCGCCGCTGCATTTTCTTCAATCCCATTTCCAGCATGGCATCTTTGGCCATTTTAGAAGTGTAACGTTCATCTACTTTTTTGATGGGGATAGCCGGGAAGTTTTTCTGCAGGTCCTTAATAAGTTTTTCTACCAACGGAGTGGCATGGGTGGCTGAGTCATCCCAGTTAGTGGGCCAGCCGATGAGTATCAGTTCTACCTGCTCTTTGGAGAAATAATCTTTTAGAAAGGGAATTAATTCTTTTGGATGAATAGTTGTAAGACCTGTTGCTATTATCTGCAAAGGATCTGTAACGGCTATGCCGGTTCGTTTGAGGCCGTAGTCTATACAAATGATACGAGGCATACTGATAAAGTCAAAAGTAAAAACTCAAAATTGGTTATGCTTTTGATTTTTGAATTTTTTAATTAATAAAAAGATCTGCAATAACAAAGATGGCAAAAACAACTGATGCAATACCATTCGCTGTCATAAAAGCCAGGTTCACCCTTTTCAGATCCGCTGGCTTCACAATTGAGTGCTGATATATCAGCATACCAATAAACACAGTTGTTCCTGTCCAGTACAACCATCCAAAGTGACCATAAATGCCTGCATAGACCACTACTGAAGCACTCAGCAAATGCAAAAACTCTGACACTCTTAATGCTTTTGCTTTACCCAACCAGGCAGGAATGGAATATAGTTGCTGTGATTTGTCAAACTCTTCGTCCTGCAAGGCATAGATAATATCAAAACCACTTACCCAAAACAAAACAGCTACGGAAAACAAAATGGGGAGCAAAGCAAACTGCCCGGTAACCGCCAGGTAAGCCCCTATCGGTGCCAGCGATAAACCTAAACCCAATATTAAATGACAAAGCGGGGTGAACCGTTTGGTGTAACTATAGCCAAGCACCACTGCCAGTGCAACAGGTGATAAATAGAAACAAAGACGGTTGATAAAGAAACAAGTAACAAGGAACAAAACGCAAGAGACAATTGTAAAGATCAGCGCATTTTTAGGTGTGATGATACCGGAAGGGATTTCTCTTACAGCAGTTCTTGGGTTCTTAGCATCATACTGTCTGTCAAGGTAGCGATTGAATGCCATAGCTGCGCTGCGGGCAAAGACCATGCAGAGGATAATAAGTAGCAAATAAAAAGCGGCTGTCCATAATGTAGCCTCCCCTATAATAATTTTATATAAAAGTGAATCTTTGGAAAAATATTTTCCTGATTCAACATCCCATCCCCAACCTACCGTCTTATTTAAATTCCATTGCCTAACATCAGAAAATACTCTATCATGCCAACCCGGAACAACAGAGGTTGCAAAATCCGCTTGCATCAATGCTATAAAAAAACCAATTAACGCAAAAGGCATTGCGAAAATCGTATGCGAGAATTTAATCAGGCTTAAATAATTTTTTACTTTCGACATTATTCTTCTTTAAAATGATTCTAATGGCCAGGTTCCCCTTTAGGGGACAGGGGCATTCTGCTGCGCACCAGTTCCCAGAGAACAACACCCGCCGCTGTAGCAATATTCAGCGAATGCTTCATCCCTAATTGTGGAATCTCCAGGCAGCCATCGCACAAAGTGATAGTAGATTGTTCTACTCCCGTTACTTCGTTCCCAAACACAACAGCAATTTTTTCACTGGGCTCAAAACCGATAGCATTAAGTTTGTAACTGCCTTCTGCCTGTTCTGCTGCATATACATTAAAATCACTTGCTCTCAGCTCTTCAATTGCTTCAGCAGTAGTTTTAAAATACTTCCATGTCACTGTTTCTTCGGCACCAAGGGCTGTTTTCTTTATTTCTTTATGAGGAGGTTTGGCTGAATAACCGATGATATAGATGGCCTCAACCAGGAAAGCATCTGAAGTGCGGAATACACTGCCCACATTATAGGCACTGCGGATATTTTCCAGTACAACAATGATAGGTATCTTATCAGAAGCTTTGAACTCTTCCACTGATTTTCGTCCCAGTTCAGCCATACTCAGTTTTCGCATGGCGCAAAGGTAAGTGGTGAAGCTTTTTATTGTTTGAGTAACTTCTTCGTTCCCTTTTCTCCATTTTCTGACTGGTAATGCAGAAAATAAATACCGGATGACCATTTGCCGGTGGGAACTTGTAAGAAGTTTTCGCCGTAAGTCAGATTGTATGATTTGTTTACCATCACCCTGCCCATAGCATCGGTAATGGTAATGTTCATTTTTTGAGTAAATCTTGATTTGATGTCCAGAGTCAGGTTATTTTCTACGGGGTTGGGATAAAATGCGGTTATCACCGATTCTTTCTCCGTAGCAGGATAATCATAACAAGCTCCTTTATTAGGGATCGCTGAACTGATCCAGCTTAGTCTTTGAATCAGCCAGTCTTTTAAAATACTTATTTCTTCTGCATAACTGGTTGGAATTGGTTGCGGATTGGGCCATACATATTGCCCCAGCACCGGCCAACGCTGGAAATGGCGTTGTCTTGCTTCTGCGGTAAGTGTTACAACAGAATCAATCAGGGTATTGATGCGGCTATCACTCAGGCTTCCCTGCCTGACTTGTTTCCAGCGGCATCGAAGATTTGACTGGAAAGCTGAATCGTTTTCAAATTTGTACCACCAGAAGGGAATTTGCCAGTAATCCAGCGGACAGTCCTTGTTAAAACAAAAAGCCCAGCCGCTTATTTCACTACCCCTGCAATAATTCGCATTGCGGAAAGCGAGATCATAATCCCATGCCGGCCCTGCAACAATCTTTCCTCCTTTGCTTTGCCGATCTTTATTAAAATATGAACTGAGGCGGTAACCATCTACATTACGGCTCACCTCATTTACAATAAAATAATCGATGAAGGAGGATTCGTCGGCAAACTTGCGCCACCCGGTTTGTTTGTCCTGGTATTGCACACTGTTTAAGGCCTGTTCAAAGCTATCAACATAACTTTTGATCCAACTTTGCTGTGCAGGCACTATTGAACTTAGTTTGGGATAAACATAAGAGAACCGGATGTTTTGACCCGCTGTTCCAAAAGGCGGATAAAAAGAGGAATACCAGCCATCTGCTTCTTTATCAATTGAAAAGATATAGCCTCCAGTAACCGCATCACCGGTAACATCTGTCGAATTGATTTTGGAAATATTCACCCGGCCACTGCCTCTTTTTATTTTTTCCATGAAAACATATATTCCTTTATAATCACCATTTACCATTACTTCCACATAACGGCAATTAGCAGCCCAATGCCCCATTTCCCTTGACATCGTGTAAGCAAGAAAATTTCTCATCAATGTTTTGTCGGTATAAGGAGCATATAACACCCAGTCGCTTTCCTTAGGCAGCCCAAACAATGCCCGGTCAATTGAACTTCCGGCATTATCCCACAATTCAAGACCATACGATTTCATAGGAAACATTTGAGAAGATTGCCCCCTGATCTCAATACCTATTTTACCATTGTAATGATTAAACGGGTCAGTAATATTATTGCGAACACCTGCCCCATTGTAAATAATACCCATGTCTGCCATGATTTTGGGATCATCAACAATAGTTTGCCCGTTTGTATTAATAACTATTATCGGAAGGTTAGAAGATGTCAGGGTTTGAGCCAACAAACCAGTTGAAAGAAATAAAGAAAAAATGGCAAATCGTACCTTTTTCATATTGACGGTTAAGTTTATGAAGGTACATATTATAACTAAGGATAAAAAAAGGAAAAGAGTTGTCCTGTACAACTCTTTTCCTTTTTGCCTTGCGTAAAAAATTAAAAATTTCAGCCTATTTCAAATTCACAATCTTTTTATCTTTTGGATATTTCACACTGTAACTGAATCGTACTTTCTTGCTCTCTCCCGGTTTCAGATCAATCTTCCAGGTGAGCACACTGGTTTCGGTATTTATCATTGCGTCACTACCATCCTCCAGTGTTACAACCACTTCTTTAATATTACTAAGCGGGAACTGGTCTTTCAGCAACAAATTAACATCTGTCACTTTATTATTCTTCACCAGTATCTCGTAGGTAAATACCTGCTTAGTGTTACCACCACTTGTCTTCAGACTACTTTGCTCTTTTACCAATGATCGTTTAATGGCAATCCTTTTATCTCTTCCCAATGAAAGATTCAAGGTATCTGCTGTAGTATTCGGATCGATCACTGATTTTCCGATATAGGTATCATCCATAATTATGTTGGCATCACCAGGCAAAAGGTCAAGATTTTGCCAGTCGGCCACTTCGGCCAGCAGGTAGGCGTCTTTGTCCATTCTTGGTACTGCATAATTTTTAAGTATACAGGAAATCTCCTGGTCTTTAATGGTTACACTGTTCAACTGCCCATCACTGGCAATATCATAAGGCAGATCAATCTCAAAACTTGTATTCAATTGGCCCTGCGTAAGGGTGGTATACTGCTGTAATGTGCTTGGGTCGATGGTTTGATCCTTCAGTGTTTTTACTTTATACTGCCCGGCCGCATCTGTTACCACTACTTCAGCTAGTTTTTCATTGTCGTCGTACGACTGAATCGTATTTCTCGCCGCATTGCCCTGCGCTGCCCTTCTTTGCAAATCTGTATAGAGACCCGGCACATATAATTGAAGGTACCAGGGTGTAAGAACCGGGGCTGTAACACCAAAATTGGGTGTTCCGGTACTTAAGGTAAGCTTTGTTTTCTTCCAGTCAATGCCAGTAGTTTGTGTCAATGATGCTTTGTACACCATTTTCACTTTGTTGGTCTTTGAATTTACCCTTACATCATACATGGCTACCCAACCGGCATTGGAAGTATAATAAGACAACTCAACAGGGATTTCACCAGAACGCTTACACATCACTTGCAGGAATACCTGTCCATAAGGTCTTTGTTTTACAGGTGTCACTGCTGTAATACCAGCAATCCTTTTTCGTATCTCTGCAATGCGGACATTCAGTTGATTGATACTTTGTTTGCTGGTATAAATATTTGTTTTCGATTTTTCAATCTTCGTATTGTAATACTCGACCAGTTTAAGTAACTCCTCCCCCGTAATAGTTTTATTACCGCTATTGCTTATGGCACTTTCAATCAATAGCCCCGTTTTAGCAAGTATTTCCTGGTCAATAACAATAAGGTTATCAAAACGGCTGATCTCCTTTTGTAACAAAATGATACTGTCTTCCAGTCTTTCTACTTCCTTCAATTTTACAACCGGAGGCGGTGTTGGATAAAAAATACTATATCGCTGCGACAGTAAGGCCACATCTTCCGGCACACTTACCTGCAGGCTGTTTATATCCACACTGGTACTGAGCTGGCTGATGACAATCGTTTTAGTGGAAGCATCCACTTTTACTTTGGATTCATGGGTCAGTTCGGCACCGTAACCGAAATAAACAGTAGCATTATTCATACCGGCTTCGGTTCTTACTGTATCCCACTTTTCGCTGGGAGTGTTTTGAGCATTCAATATGGCACAGGAAAGTACTATCCCGGCTGATAGGAGGAATTTCTTCATGGCAATTTTTATTTTTTCAACAGATGCAGAAAGAGAAAATCTTACATAAACACTTCCTTATTTTTGTCGTCCATGGCAAAAACAGCGAGTTCCGATACACCGATGATGCAGCAGCACCGGGCCATCAAGCAGAAATACCCCGATGCTATCTTGCTGTTCAGAGTAGGAGATTTTTATGAAACCTTCGGGCAAGATGCGGTGCTGGCTTCACAGATACTCGGCATTACCCTGACCAAAAGAAATAACGGGGCGGCGGCTTCTTCAGAATTAGCAGGATTTCCTCACCATGCCCTGGATACCTATCTGCATAAATTGGTCAAAGCTGGACACCGGGTGGCTATTTGCGATCAATTAGAAGACCCAAAACTGGCCAAGGGCATTGTAAAAAGAGGGGTGACCGATATGGTGACCCCCGGTACCACTGTAAATGATAAATTACTCGAACATCACAGCAATAATTTTTTAGCGGCTATTCATTTTGCAGAAAATGAACTGTACGGATTGGCTTTTCTTGATATTTCGACCGGTGAGTTTTTTATAGCTGAAGGCGACCGGGAATATGCTGACAAATTGCTGCAAAGCTTCAAACCTGCCGAAGTAGTATTTCAGCGGCACCAGCAAAAGAAATTCAAAGAATACTTCAACAGCAAGATATATACCTACACCTTAGATGAATGGATCTTTGATAGTTCCTATGCAGAAGATATGTTGCTGAAACATTTTCAAACCCATTCCTTAAAGGGATTTGGTGTTGAAGAACTGAAAAATGGTTTGATTGCTGCCGGTGCTATCATTCATTATTTAAAAGATACTGAACATCCCAACCTGCAACATATTACTTCGTTGCAACGAATAGACCGTGATGATTTCTTATGGATGGACCGGTTTACTATCCGTAACCTTGAACTAGTGTATGGCAACTCAGAAGGAAACCATACACTGCTCAGCATCCTGGACAATACGGTTTCACCAATGGGTGCCCGGTTGCTGAAGCGGTGGGTTGTCTTTCCTTTAAAAGATATCCAGAAAATAAATGAACGCTTAGACACTGTCGAATACCTGATAAAAGAAACGGATCTGCGGAATAAGATCAGCCAGCATATAAAACAATGTGGGGATATAGAAAGATTAGTT
Organism: Chitinophagaceae bacterium; assembly: GCA_044221225.1. Lineage (GTDB taxonomy): Bacteria > Bacteroidota > Bacteroidia > Chitinophagales > Chitinophagaceae > JJ008. The sequence goes on along the minus strand of JBGAPQ010000012.1, from coordinate 120,097 downwards.
TCCAAGATACCCATGAAAAAAATCAACCCAAGAGAAGTGCTGCAACTGGCAAGGGGGTTGAAACAGGCGGATGCAGTAAAACAAATATGTTTATCATCTGCCAATGAATACCTGAAACGATTGGGCGATGCACTGAATCCCTGCCCGTATATCGCTGAAAAAATATTTAAGGAAATCGTTGATAATCCTCCTGCCCTTGCTGCCAAAGGCGGGATGATGAACAGCGGGGTAAGCAGTGAACTGGACGACCTCAGGAAAATTGCATTCAGCGGAAAAGAATATTTAACACAATTGCAATTAAAAGAAGCTGAAAGAACGGGTATCGGTTCGCTAAAGATTGGATTTAATAATGTATTCGGTTATTACCTGGAAGTAACCAACTCTCAAAAAAATAAAGTACCGGCTGAATGGATGCGTAAGCAGACCCTGGCAAACGCTGAACGCTATATTACACCGGAATTAAAAGAGTACGAAGAAAAAATCACAGGTGCTGAAGAAAAAATTTTGAAGATTGAGCTGGAATTGTACGAAGCATTGTTAAATGAGTTGTTTGATTATTTGGCACCGGTGCAAACTAACGGCAATTTATTGGCCATTATGGATTGTCTTTGCTGTTTTGCCCACAATGCCATTCAGTATCAATATAAAAAACCACAATTGCACACCGGCGATGAATGGATCATAAAAGATGGCCGGCATCCTGTGATCGAAAGAAACCTTCCTGTTGGAGAGTCATATATCAGTAATGATCTTGAACTGAATAAGGCAGAACAACAGATAATTATACTGACCGGGCCAAACATGAGTGGTAAGTCTGCCCTGCTGCGGCAAACGGCATTGATTACTCTTATGGCTCATACCGGTTCATTTGTCCCTGCTGCCGAAGCAAGGATATCTTTAACGGATAAGATATTCACCCGGGTCGGGGCCTCTGATAATTTATCCGGCGGTGAGTCCACTTTTATGGTGGAGATGAATGAAACCGCCTCTATCATTAATAACATTACAGGCAGAAGTTTGATTCTATTGGATGAAATAGGAAGAGGCACTTCCACCTATGATGGTATTTCCATTGCCTGGAGCATTGCCGAACATTTACATAACTCACCGCATCAGCCGAAAACGCTGTTTGCTACCCACTATCATGAATTGAATGAGCTGGAGGAAAAATTTCCGAGAGTAAAAAATTATCATGTCACTAATAAAGAGGTGGGGAATAAGATCATTTTTCTGCGCAAACTGGCCCGTGGCGGCAGTACCCACAGTTTTGGTATACATGTGGCTAAAATGGCCGGGATGCCTCCCTCGCTGATTGACAGGGCCAATGAGATACTAAGGCAACTGGAAACAAAACATGTAGGTGAGGAAATCGGGGAAGTAGTAAAGAAAATTTCTTCTCCAAAAATGCAGCTATCCATCTTCGATGCACATAGTGAGACTTTTGAAGAAATCAGGAAACTGCTGGAAGGCCTTGATATAAACCGTCTCACACCGGTGGAAGCCTTATTAAAGCTACAGGAGATAAAAAATAGGCTTAAATAAACAGTTTACTCACAGTGATTTAGCCTCTTTTTTAAAAATATTGCCAATCCAAAAAACTTCTTATTTTTACCACAAATCACGGAATCATGAAATTGATTAAACTAACTGCTTTACCCCTGCTTTTATTTTCTTTGGTACTGCTTATTTCATCCTGCGAACCAGATGATGAAATTAAAAAAACTGTACTTTATCAAAAAACTGGTATACCACTTACAGGTGCTCAGGAAGTACCGGTATCAACTTCTGCTGCTCTTGGAAGCATGGATGTTTCTTATGCAAAAACAACAAAAATACTTTCCTATACTATTAACTGGTCTGGTTTGACCAATGCTGTAACAGGAATGGGAATCCATGGCCTTGCCCCTACCGGGTATGCTTCGCCTACTCTTGTACAAACATTTTCAACTTCTGCCATAGTTAAGTGTAACACAATAAGTACTACGTCTTGCGGAACTTATAAAGGCACCTTATTGGCAGATGGAGTAGTAGTAAAAGAACAGGATATCTTAAATGGTATGTATTATGTAAATATCCGGACTGCGGCTTTCCCCGCCGGAGAAATAAGGGCACAAATTAAGTTTCAATAATAACCTGAAATAATAAAGTACCGCCTTCATTTATTGGGGCGGTTTTATTTTACCTCAAACCAAACCGGGGTACTGTCATTCCAATCCCCGTTATAATTAATAAATAATTCGGATCCTGCCTTTACATATCTCATTGTTATGATACTGATATGCTGCTGCTCGAAATCCATCTCATACTCACAATTGCTTTCGTATGAATGATTATAAACCGGGACATACCCCAATGCCATGCAGCACCTATCTTTTTCAATTCCCCATTCAAAAATATAGTCATGAAGTAATGTCCGATCAAGCAGTTTTCTTTCTTCCCTGCTCATTACTATAACTGGCGATATTTCCACCACTGTGCCTGCATCAATATCTTCAGAAGTAAACACACCCCGCCCCATTTCAACTGTGGAGGCAATGAAGAGAAAAGGTAAAACCATAGTCATATAAACTTAGAAGCACGAAGTACGGTTTTTCTGATTAGCTGAAAAACCCATAAATCTTAAAATTCACCTCCGAATCCTGTTTCCGCTTTCTTACTTTGACTTCGTACTTTTGAATTATGTCATTGGAACTGGAACAACCAACTCTACCGGAACAACTTGAGGCCGTTATTAAAACAGAGGATAAGCTTCAGATAAGGAATTTTCTGGACGATCAGAATATCAGTGATGTGGCACAATTGGTAGATGAATTTCCTGATTACCAAAGCCAGATTATTGCTAATATGTCGATTCACCGGGCAGCCAGTGTGTTTAAAATACTGGGCCTTTCTGTTCAGAAAAGTGTCATTCATGATTTGGCTGCCAACACTACTGCATCGTTGCTAAACGAATTGCCCGCGGATGACCGTACTGACTTCCTCGAAGAACTGCCGAGCAATGTTGTAAGGGAACTTATCAAATTATTGGATCCGGAAGAAAGAAAAGTAACACTTGCATTACTTGGCTATCCGGAAAACAGTATCGGCCGTCTGATGACCCCCGATTATGTATATGTATACCCTGGGAATACAATTGAAGAAGTGTTCTCCACTATCCGGAAATTCGGAAAAGATAGTGAAACCATCAACGTCATCTATGTCATCAATGAGAAAGGGGAACTGATGGATGATATCCGCATCAGGGAATTTATTTTAAATCCTCCTGATAAAAAGGTTTCAGAACTGATGGATGACAGGTTTGTGGCGCTTCACCCGGAAGATGACCAGGAAACCGCAGGAGAGATGTTTAAAATGAATAACAGAGTGGCATTACCGGTTATAAGCAAAAGCAATAAGCTGCTGGGAATTGTAACCATAGATGATATGCTGTGGGTTGCCGGAGAAGAATTCAGTGAAGACATGCAAAAAATGGGAGGTACAGAAGCCCTTGAAGAACCCTACCTTGACATACCTATTTTTAAACTCTACAAAAAAAGGATCATCTGGCTCATCATCCTTTTTATTGGAGAAACTATGACTATTGCTGCAATGTCAGGATTTCAAAAAACACTGGAACATGTATTAGTTCTGTCAACTTTTATCCCATTAATTATTTCAAGTGGAGGGAACAGCGGATCGCAGGCTGCCACATTAATTATTCAAGCTATGGCTTTGGGAGAAATAACGGTAAAAGACTGGTGGTTCATTGCCCGCCGTGAGATACTATCCGGTTTAATAATGGGAGTTACGCTTGGAGCAATGGGTGTTCTGATTGTTTTCGGAGGGTATCATATATTCGGTCTTTTTGGAGAACATTATATCAGGATAGCTTTTGCAATTGGGACAGCCATTATCGGTGTTGTTTTATGGGGAACGATAATGGGTTCGATGCTTCCGTTATTTTTGAAAAGGATGGGGGCAGATCCTGCCACATCTTCTACCCCCTTTATTGCAACACTTGTAGATGTAACCGGCTTGCTCATTTACTTTGGGACAGCCTTTTTCCTGTTAAGAGGTGTTTTACTTTAAAATCCAAATATCATGGGGTAAGCTTTGACTTTTGCAATAATTTTCAGATTTTGGAGTTTTACAACCACTCAATCGTTTGCATGTTTTGAAATTGATAACTTTGCTGCATTAAATCAAAAACCATGTGTGGAATTGTTGGATATACCGGACCCAGGGAAGCTTATCCCATCATTATTAAAGGCCTGAAAAGGCTTGAATACCGTGGCTATGACAGCACCGGTGTCGCCCTTCAAAACGGGGGGTTGAGAGTGTACAAGAAAAAAGGGAAAGTAGCCGAACTGGAAGAATCCATCGTAGGTAAAGATCTGCATGCCAATATTGGTATCGGCCATACCCGCTGGGCCACCCATGGCGAACCCAGCGACCGCAATGCCCATCCTCACCAATCAGCCAGTGGCCAACTGGCTATGATCCATAATGGTATTATTGAAAACTATAATCAGCTAAAACAGGAGCTGATAAATAAGGGTTACACGTTTAGCAGCGATACCGACACTGAAGTACTGCTGAATTTCATAGAAGAAATCAAAAAGAATAATCAATGTTCTTTGGAAGAAGCCGTCAGGGTGGCTCTAAAAAGGGTAACCGGCGCTTACGTCATCCTCTTACTGGATGCCAATGACCCCGAAACCATTATTGCCGCACGAAAAGGAAGTCCGCTGGTAATTGGTGTGGGTAAAGGAGAACATTTCCTTGGATCTGATGCATCACCAATGCTTGAGTACACCAAAGAAGTAGTATATGTAAATGATTATGAACTGGCCATTGTAAAACCAGATGAACTGATATTGAAGAACCTGGGAAATGAAAAGATCACTCCTTATGTGCAAAAGCTGGATATTGAACTGGCTGCCATTGAAAAAGGCGGGTATGAACATTTCATGCTAAAAGAAATTTTTGAACAACCACAAACAGTATACGATTGCCTGCGGGGAAGATTAGATGCTGCAGAAGGCACTATTACCATGAGTGGTATCCAGCAATATGCAGAACAGATCATGAAAGCAAACCGCATTGTCATGATTGCCTGTGGTACCAGCTGGCATGCCGGGCTGGTGGCCGAATATATTTTCGAGGAATTATGCCGCATTAATGTGGAGGTGGAATATGCCTCCGAATTCAGATATAGAAACCCGGTTATCAGCAAAGGAGATGTAATAATAGCTATCTCACAAAGCGGAGAAACTGCAGATACACTGGTAGCCATAGAAAACGCAAAGGCAAACGGTGCTATTATCTTAGGTGTGGTGAATGTTGTTGGATCATCTATTGCAAGAATGAGTCATGCAGGCGCATACACCCATGCGGGACCTGAAATTGGCGTAGCATCCACCAAAGCATTCACAGCACAATTGGCTGTCTTAACTATGATTGCATTGAAGATTGGTTATATAAAAGGAAGCATACCTCACAAACGCTATATGCACCTGCTAAAAGAATTACAGGAAATTCCTGAAAAAGTTGCCTGGACCCTGAAGCATAGCGACAGTATAAAAACTCTTGCAGAAAAATATAAAGATGCAAGGGATTTTCTTTACCTCGGCCGTGGTTATAATTTCCCGGTGGCGCTGGAGGGCGCATTAAAATTGAAAGAAATCTCCTACATACATGCAGAAGGCTATCCGGCAGCAGAAATGAAACATGGACCGATAGCCCTGGTAGATGAAACCTTGCCGGTTGTATTTGTAGCCACCAAAGATTCTTATCATGAAAAAGTGGTAAGTAACATGCAGGAAATAAAAGCCCGGAAGGGTAAAGTTATTTCAGTAATTACAGAAGGAGATGAAATGTCTGCTTCACTGTCGGAAGATGTGATGGTTATTCCTGAAGCAGATGAAATCCTGGCTCCGATGCTTAGCGTTGTCCCTTTACAATTACTTGCTTATTATATTGGCGTTGCCAAAGGCTGTGATGTGGATAAACCTAGAAACCTGGCTAAATCTGTAACAGTTGAATAAAACTGTAAGCTGCACATGAACATTATTTCCAAAAAAGCTATTTCGTCTCTTGGGTATGGCTTTATTGCAAAAGAATTCATCCCAAAAGGGAAAAATGAATATTACCTGCGGAATATTCAAAACAGGAGTGGAATAAAATACCGGCAACTCACTCCTGCCGAAATTAAAATTCTGGAAAAGAATGATAATAGTTCGGATGACTGGACCATGGTTCTTGTTTCAGATGCATTTGAACCTCAACTGGTAAAAAGATGTTCCTTTTTCGGATTGGTTCGGATAGGAAAACTGGAGCCTTACTACCACGAATTCAATAACCTTCATATGCCGGTAGGGTTGTACAACAGCACTATCATCAGTTGTGACATTGGAGATAATGTAGTAATTGACAATGTCAACTTCATGAGTCATTATATTATCGGCAATGATGTAATGCTTGTCAACATTAATGAACTGGTCACCACAGATCATTCAAAATTTGGTAATGGTGTTTTAAAGGAAGGTGAAAAAGAGTCTGTCCGTATCTGGATGGAAATTTGTAACGAAAATGCCGGGCGCAGTGTTCTCCCTTTTAATGAAATGAAGGCAGGTGATGCATGGCTGTGGTCAAAATACAGAGATGATGAAAAGCTGCTGCAAAAATTCAAAGAGTTTACTGATAAAAAGTTTGATACAAAAAGAGGTTATTATGGCAAAATTGGCGACAGGACTGTAATAAAGAATTGCAAAATCATAAAAGATACCTGGATTGGTACGGATGCATACCTGAAAGGTGCCAACAAGTTAAAAAACATCACTATCAATTCCTTGCCGGAGGCTAAATCTCAAATAGGTGAAGGCTGCGAACTGGTCAATGGTATTATTGGGTTTGGCTGCCGCATATTTTACGGTGTAAAGGCTGTTCGTTTTATGATGGGTTCTAATTCACAATTGAAATACGGGGCAAGGCTGATCAACTCCTATCTTGGAGATAATTCAACTATATCTTGCTGCGAAGTTTTAAACTCACTAATCTTCCCGGCGCATGAGCAACACCATAATAATTCTTTCCTGTGTGCAGCAACTGTACTGGGCCAAAGCAATATGGCTGCCGGTGCTACTATTGGTTCAAACCACAATTCAAGAGCAGCCGACGGAGAAATAATTGCGGGCAGAGGTTTTTGGCCCGGCTTATGTGTAAGCCTGAAACACAATTCCAGGTTTGCATCGTTTGCCATTATTGCCAAAGGTGATTTCCCTGCAGAATTAAATATACCCATTCCATTTTCCCTTGTAAGCAATGACGTAAGCCACGATAAGCTGGTGATCATGCCAGGCTATTGGTTTATGTACAACATGTATGCACTGGCGAGAAATAGCGGTAAGTATATCAGCCGTGATAAACGTATAGACAAAACACAGCAAATTGAATATGATTTCCTTGCTCCTGATAGTGTGAATGAAATGTTTGATGCGTTGAAATTATTCAAAGTCTTTACCGCAAAATCTTATGCCGAAAAAACAAATAAACCAATTTCTCCGGAGCATCTTGAAAAGGAAGGTGGTATTTTACTGGAAAACAGTACCGCTGAAATTTCTTCACTTGTCATATCAGCAGAAGGCTTTGAAAACAGCAACAGGAAGACACAACTGATAAAAGTACCTGAAGCTTACAGGCTATTCAAAGAACTTATCACTTACTACGGCATTACACAACTGATAGAGTTCATCGAGCAAAGCAAGATTACAGATTGGAGAAAACTTGCAGGCAGACTACCTGAAAAGCCGCTTCGTACTGCATGGAAAAATATCGGTGGTCAATTAATACCGGAACCGGCTGTAAATTCCCTCATCCGTTCTGTTCGTTCGGGCAAAGTAAATAATTGGGATGAAATTCATAATTTCTATAACAAAGAAAGCGCCACTTACAGTTCTAAGAAATTTCAACATGCTTTTGCCTCTTTACTTGAAGTTCAGAAAATACACCCCGGCCGATTCTCCGGAAAACGATTTGCATCCCTTCTTCAGCAGGCAGTTATTACCAGAGAATGGATGACAAAAGGGATATACCAATCCAGGGCGAAGGACTACCAGAGCCCTTTCCGCAAAATGGTATATGACACACAGAAAGAAATGGATAAAGTGCTGGGTAAATTACAGAACAACAACTTCATCCTTCAGCAACAGCAGGAGTTGAATGAATTCAAAAACAGGATACATAGTATCCTCGACAGAATGGCAAAATAGGCGCTTTATTTTTTTCTGAAGAAAATACGAACCGGCACACCTGTAAAATCAAAATTATTCCTAAGTTGATTTTCCAGGTAGTTTTTATACGGCTGCTTAATATCATCCGGGAAATTGCAGAAAAAAGCAAATGACGGAACGACTGTAGGCAATTGCGTAATAAATTTAATCTTAACCGGGTTTCCACGTACCACAGGCGGATGATAGGATTGAATAGCCTTTAACATCACATCATTTAACTGAGAAGTAGGAATTTTCCGCTGCCTGTTCTCATATACCTTCAAAGCGAGTTCGATTGCTTTAAATATTCTTGTTTTCTCCCGGGCAGAGATAAAAAGAATTGGCACATCGCTAAACGGGGCAAACCGTTTTTTTAATTCCGTTTCGTACTCTTTTGCAGTATTCGTTTCTTTTGTTACCAAATCCCATTTGTTAACCAGGACAACAATTCCTTTCCCTTTTTTAGCTGCCAGGCTGAAAATATTCAGATCCTGTGCCGCTATCCCTTTTTCAGCATCCAACAACAATAAACAGACATCTGCCTCATCCATTGCTTTAATAGCACGGATAACAGAATAAAACTCCAGGTCTTCATGTACTTTAGCCTTGCGTCGTATACCAGCAGTGTCTATCAATATAAATTCTTTCTGAAAAAGATTATAATGTGTATGAATCGTATCCCTGGTGGTTCCGGCAACATCACTTACAATAGTTCTATCCTCGCCAATTAATGCATTTAATAGCGAAGATTTACCGGTATTAGGCTGCCCAATGATAGCAAACTTTGGCAGCGCATCCATTTCCTTTGTTTCCTCAGAAGCATCCCCGGTAATAAGTTCTGCAATTGCATCTAGTAATTCACCAGTACCGCTTCCGCTTGCTGCAGCAATAAAGAAAATATGTTCAAAACCTAAACTGTAAAATTCTGAGGCCTCCAATAACCTTTCATTTGTATCTACTTTATTTACTGTAAGAAAAACCGGTTTGGTACTTTTCCTTAAAAGGTTTGCCATGGAGTCATCCAGGTCAGTCATACCAGTAGCGGCATCCACCATAAACAGGATAACGTTTGCTTCATCAACTGCTACCAGCACCTGTTTGGCAATCTCTTTCTCAAACACATCTTCACTGCCCTGAACAAAACCTCCTGTATCTATCACGTTGAAGCTTTTCCCATTCCAGTCTGCGACGCCATACTGCCTGTCACGGGTTACTCCACTAATATCATCCACAATGGCTTTACGCTGCTCCAGCAAACGGTTAAACAGAGTGCTCTTTCCAACATTGGGTCTTCCGACTATTGCTACTGTAAAAGACATACATTTTTTTTAATAGCCATACTCCTTTAACTGCAATTCATTCTCTCTCCACTTAGGCTTAACTTTCACAAATAATTCCAAAAATACTTTTTGCTGTAAAAACTCTTCAATATCCTTCCGGGCTGCCATACCGATTTTTTTAATCATACTCCCTTTCTCCCCGATCAAAATGATCTTTTGAGTTTCCCTGTGCACAATAATATCAGCAACAATTTTAACCAAGGTTGTTTTTTCCTTAAACTCCCTCACCAATACGGCAGTATGGTAAGGTATTTCATCCTGCGATAGTTCATAGATTTTTTCTCGTATCAACTCACCAACAAAAAACCTGGTGGGTAAGTCGCTTATATCATCATCCTTGTAATAAGGTTCTCCTTCCGGCAACAATTCCAGAATTGGTTTTAAAAAATTTTTAATATTGATACCACTGGATGCAGAAACAGTAAGTATCTTTTTGCAATAAGGCTTTGATTCAAAAAATCTTACAGCTTCCTGTATCTTTTCCCGGGATGCCCTGTCAATCTTATTAATCACTACCACTGCAGGTACCTTCAACTTCAATGTCTCAAAAATCATATGACATTCTTCCCAGTTTTCGTTTATATCCACAATTAAAAGAGCGATGTCAGCATCCTCAAGGGCATTTTTTACAGACTGCATCATTTTTTCATGCAGTTTATATTTCGGTTCGATAATACCAGGCGTATCCGAAAAAATGACCTGGTAATCTTTGTCTGTCATAATTGCCTTTATACGATGTCTCGTAGTCTGGACTTTTGACGATACAATAGCCAGTTTCTCCCCCATAAGCGCATTCAGAAGTGTGCTTTTGCCGGCATTGGGCCTGCCAAATATGTTTACAAAACCTGTTTTCATGATAAACCTGAAGGTGCACACCACAGGCAGCAAGAAGATGAGGAGGTAATCAGACCTTGCCAGTTGTAGGTGTAACTGTTTCGGAAAATTTAAAAAAGCCATCTGCATTGCGGATGGCTTTCTGTTGTTGCGAAGGGGAGGATCGAACTCCCGACCTTTGGGTTATGAGCCCAACGAGCTACCGCTGCTCTACTTCGCGATGTTGGAGTGCAAAGGTAACCGTATTGAACATACCCTCCAAAGAAAAAATGCCCTGTATAAATCAGGACATTTTTTCTTCACGACTTTACTTCAGACTCTTTTATCTTCCCCTGGATACACTGCCAGAACCACTGCTCTTAATGTCCCGGATAGTACCATTTCCTTTGTATTTCACATCGCTGGCGCCACTTGCCTCTGCAGATAGTTCTTTATTGACTGTAATTTTAATATCACTGGCTCCACTTGCTTTTGCTTCACATGTTTCAGTTATAAGGTCATACCCTTTAAAATCACTGGCTCCGCTTGCTTCCACAAAAAGGCGGGTGGCAGTTCCTGTCACAGACATATCTGATGCACCACTCAGATCAATATAAAGTTTTTCTACATTTAATTTGCCCTTAAAATCACTGGCCCCTGACTGTTTCACTGTTAGGATATCGGCTTTAATAATTCCAGTAACTAACACATCACAGGCCCCGCTTACAGTCAGCTTATCTATCTGCTTAAAAGATATATAAGCTCTCAGTTTTTTATTCCCGTTATTCCACTTCGTGTTTTTATGGAGCCCAACATATAATATGCCATCCTTTATTTCCACCGTTATCATATCCCGGTCTTTTGTACTGGCTGCACTCACTGCAACAGCTTCATCATTACTTTGGCTGAGGTACACATCAAAAGCACTTGAAACATTGATACCATGAAAGCCCTTTGCATCCCTTACCTGCGCATTAGGGTCATTGATCTGGGCATCTGTACTCAGGCTAAAACTGAATATCGCTGCTATTAAAAAAAATATTACCCTTTTCATAAAAATAATTTAACGATAACCTAAATTTTTGATACCGAACCACCGGTATTGGTCTTTATTTCTCTGATCGCTGCATTGCCTTTATACTTTACAATACCACCTGTGTTAGCTTTAACCTGTAATTCTTTTTCTGCCATTACAGATACGTTAGCCCCTGTACTCACAGAAACACTGCAGCTACTGGTATTCATATCTTCCCCTTTAAATTTACTTCCGGTATTCCCGTCAACGTCAAGATCATCAGCACTGCCTGAAAGAGTAATTTTTGAACCAGTACTCTGGCTAACTTTTAATGATTTTACTTCGACTTTTCCATTTACCAGTGCTCCGGTATTTGCCTTCAGGTCAAGACTGCCGGTCCTGAGAGTTCCATTTATTTCTACTTCTGCACCAGTACTTGCATGCAACAAATCAAGTGATTTATAAGACACATAAGCTTTTAGTTCTTTGCTTTCCCTTTTCTTATTGATTGAACCCAGTTTAGAATCGTAATGAATTTTCAGGATACCATTCTCCACCTTTGTAACAATTTTATCCCTGAACTCGGTATTGGCAGCACTTACAGCAACTTCTTCTGTGTTGCCTTCTGTTATAATTAATTCAATACCCGTGGCCACATCAATACCATGAAAGCCACTTACATTTCTTTTTTCAGCATTAGGATCATTAATTGTTTTTTGGCCAAACAGAAACAAACCTGCTCCCAATGCCAGCACCAAGGAAAATAATTTCTTCATAACTATGGTTTAGAAGTGGTACGAAAAACAGCGTAGAAAAGTTACAGCCTTTCTAAATATTTTATTCCTACTTTTGCATCAGTTCTGAGCCAATTATTAAAAAGGCTTGATTTTCAGTGCCTGCCCGACCGGCAGGCTGGTTTCCCGGGGTGTTTCTGGCTGTATGCCGGAATCTGAGATCATACCCGTAGAACCTGGTCAGGGTAATGCCTGCGAAGGGAAGGAGTTAATAGTTATCCTTTCTCACACAGCGTTTCCCTCTTATTTTTTAACTGTTAAATGTAAAAAAATGAAGAGGATCATCATTTCCGGCTGTTTGTTTCTATCAGCTTTAAGTTCTTTCGCACAACAAACCAAAGAAGTAAAAGACAGTTTTTACACTTTATCTCCTGTTGAAGTTAAAGCTGTCAGGGCAGGAGAAAATTCACCATTTACCAAAACGAACCTTTCCAAAAAAGAGATTACAAAGTCAAACTTCGGGCAGGATATTCCTTTCCTGTTAAATCAAACTCCATCAGTAGTAATTAACTCAGACGCCGGTAATGGAATCGGGTACACTGGTATCCGCATCCGGGGAACTGATGCAACAAGGATTAATGTTACTTTAAATGGAATTCCCTATAACGATGCAGAAAGCCAGGGAACTTTTTTTGTTGATTTGCCTGATTTTGTCTCTTCTGTCGGCAGCATTCAAATTCAGCGGGGAGTTGGCACTTCTTCAAATGGAGCCGGGGCTTTTGGGGCAAGTATTAATTTCAGTACCAATGAAGTGAATAAAGAAACCTCCATGGAAATCAATAACAGTTTTGGCTCATTTAACTCTTGGAAAAATACCTTAAAGTTCAGCAGTGGCCTGGTAAATGGTTTCACTACTGACATCCGTCTTTCCCGGATAAGCAGTGATGGGTTTATCGACAGGGCAACCAGTAACCTGAAATCATTTCATTTTTCTACCGCATATATTGGGAAATCAACATCTTTTCGCTTTAATGTCTTTTCAGGAAAAGAAAAAACTTACCAGGCATGGTATGGTATTTCGGAAACAGACATTAAAGCAGGTAACAGAACTGTCAATTATGCCGGTATGGAAAAACCGGGTGACCCTTACAATAATGAATCTGATAATTACACTCAGAATCATTACCAGCTTTTCTTCAACCAGTCCTTCAATAAAAAATTTACATTCAATACCGCCTTGTTTTTTACGAAAGGAAAAGGTTATTATGAACAATATAAAGCAGATGAAGACTATTCTAAATATAATCTTCCCTATCCTGTAAACGGGCAAGACACAACGTTTACATCAGACTTTATCCGGCAGTTATGGCTGGATAATGATTTTTATGGGGATATTTTTTCTCTGCACTACAAAGACAAGAAAACACAGGCAACAATTGGAGGAGGTATAACCAAATATAATGGCAATCATTTCGGGAAAATAATCCAGGCGTCCAATGGATTAACCGGCCTTGACAACTGGTATAACCTTGATGCGTTCAAAACTGACTTCAGCATCTATCTGAAGGAACAAACTGAATTTATTAGTAACTGGACCCTTTTTTATGATCTGCAATACAGGTATGTAAAATATACTATAGATGGCTTCAGGGACAATCCGGGATTACTAATTAAAACCGGTTCCGGCTTTTTTAATCCGAAAGCCGGTATTAGCTATAAAAGGAATGACTGGCAAGGATATATCTCTTACAGCGTGGCAAACAAAGAACCCAACCGTGATGACTTTGAAGCCGGGGCATATCAGCAACCGAAACCGGAAAGGCTTCATGATATTGAAGCAGGTATTGAAAGAATACGAAAAAGTTACAACTGGTCGGCTACTTTATACTATATGAAATACAAAAACCAGTTAGTACTGACAGGAAAAATCAACGATGTAGGCGCCTATACCCGGACTAATATTCCCAATAGCTTTCGTGCCGGCATCGAATTACAGGGTGCACTGAAAATTACTTCCTGGCTAAGTGCAGTTGCTAACCTTTCCCTAAGCCGCAACAGGGTCCTTGAATTTGAAGAGTATATTGATGACTACGACAATGGCGGGCAAAAAGTAAACAGTTACAAGTCAACGAATATTGGCTATTCTCCTGCCGTTACAGGCAGCTGCACCGTAAATATTATCCCTGTTAATAATGCTGAACTTAGTCTTCTGAATAAATATGTAAGCAAGCAATATCTTGATAACACCAGTAATGAAAACCGCTCACTCAATGCCTTCCTCGTGCAGGATATAAGAGCTTCTTACTCCCTGAAAAATAAATGGCTGAAAGAATTAACTATTATCGGGCAATTAAACAATGTCTTTAATAAAAAGTATGAGCCCAACGGCTACACTTATAGCTATATTTTGGGAGGAGAAATGGCAACTGAAAACTATTATTTCCCAATGGCAGGTACAAATTTTATGATTGGTGCAAATATCAGGTTATAAGGCCAAGTAAGCAGGAATAAGAATGTAAAAACAGAAGTGTTGTTTTGGCATTTTTCTATTTTGTACTTCCAAATTTTTCCTGCCAAGCAAGCACCCCGCCTTCCACATTTCTTGTATTCTTAAACCCGAGGCTTTCAAGAAACATACAGGCCATAAGGCTCCGCTTGCCGCTGCGACAGTGAATAATCACTTCTTCCTCTTTCATACCTTCTAATTCATCAATCTGCATAGACTGAATTTGCCCCAGCGGTATCAGCCTTGCACCGATATTGAATTCAGTATACTCCTGTGGTTCGCGGCAATCTATAAGGTTCAGATTTTCGCCGGCATCCATCCGGGCTTTAAGTTCTTCAACAGTTATATTCTCCATAACAATAAATTACAAATCCCTGGCTATTTTAGCACTGTCCGCCACAGGCTTGTCTGCCTGTAACCATACATCAATCAATTGGCCAGAACGTATCCGCTGAATTCTTTTTTCCTCATCAAACCGTTCCGGGCTTTGTTTAAATATCCATGCACTCATTGTATCCGAAACATTTTCTTCAATCACAATAGCCCCAATACCTACTCCGGCGCTTTCCAGCAAACTTTTGGCCTCACTAAACATCATCCCTGTAATTACAGGAACTGCGAATTCCATTTTTCCCACCCCATCACCCATTACTAATGAAATGGCGCTGCCTTTCCTGATTTTGGTACCTGGTGCAATTATTGCGCCATTATACCATTGCTCCAATATGGCATTTTTGGCAAAATCAGGTTTAAATGTGGTATCGCCAACTTTCAGATCCATGCTTTTCAAAACCATTTCTGCATTTCTAAAGCTGTAGCCAATGAGGTTCGGCATCTCAACCAATGGAGGCACTGCTCTACGGATAATCAGGTAAACAGTCCGGTTTGATTTTACGATTTCATCTGCTTCAGGAATTTGCTTTATTACCTTCAGCGGAGGAATAGAATCAACATAGATTGAATCCTGTATATCCACATCAAACCCGGCTTTTTTTAATATCGCTTTTGCTTCTTCGTATGATTTTCCGTTAACTGAAGGTACTGTAGCTGATTTGCCATGCCCTGTTAGCCAGTTCAGCGAAAGCAGGAATAATGCAAAAAGACCAACTGCCAGCATAATGCCAACAATCAGATTCAGCCATAATGGACGGTGTGTGATAAACTTAAACATTAGCCTTTTTATAAGTTTGGGTAATTATTCCTGAAATTAAAAACATTCCTGAATCAGTTTTGCATAAAATTCCTTTAAGCTCCAGCCCATGATTCTTACCTGTTGCGGCACAATGCTTGCTTCACTTTGCCCGGGTATTGTATTTACTTCCAGCATATAGGGTCTTCCTTCGTTTTCGTTGTAGATAAAGTCTATCCTGACCACTCCCCTGCAATTAAATACTGAATAAACTTTTCGGGCAGTATCCCTGATTTTATCCGCCACCGTTTCATTGATATTTGCAGGTGTCTCTTCGGTTGATTTACCCTGGTACTTTGCTTCAAAATCAAAAAAGGCTTTATCTGCATCTGCTCTCACCTCTGTTAGTGGAAGTACAATAATATTTCCCTGTGATTTAAACACCCCGACTGTAAACTCTCTTCCTTCCACCATTTCTTCCACCAATACCTGGTCATCTTCCTTAAACGCTTTTTCTATTGCAATTCCCAATTCTTCAGTCGGGTTGTTCACTTTTGACATACCAATACTCGACCCCCCATTATTGGGCTTTACAAACACCGGGAATTTCAGATTAGCAATTACTTCATCCGGATTGCCAAAATTATTCCTGATTAAAATAACTGATTTAGCTACCGGGATACCTGCAGCACCCGCCACTGCTGTAGCATATCTTTTATTAAATGTAATAGCAGAGGTGGCAGCATCACAACCAGTGTACGGAATTTTTAAAGTATCAAAATATCCCTGCAATTTTCCATCTTCACCCGGCGTGCCGTGCATACCAATAAAAACAGCATCAAATGTTATTTTTTCAGTATCCAGTTGAAGGGAAAAATCATTTTTGTCCACTTCCGCTTTGCGGCCATCTGTTAATTCATAAAACCAACCGCTCGGATTAATATCAATCTTATATACATTAAAGAGGTTTCTGTCAAGGTTATTGTCAATAGTTACAGCAGTTCTATAGGATATTACAGCCTCTCCTGAAAAACCGCCGGTTACCAGGGCTATATTCTTCTTCATTTTGAATGTAAAGGTTTTATTTGCAATTCAACGGACATGTAATGCAAATATTGCAGAAAAAAACAAGATGCCCAACCCCTTTATGGATTTGAAATATGGATTAACAATTATTACTACACATTTCCAGGATAAATTATTCCACATACAACGTATTAGCAAGAAATAATAAGAAAGGTGAAGGTCATTACTCCTTCACCTTTTTACAACGGGAAATATCACCCGTTACATATTGAGTGGTATTTACCACTTTATGATTACATGCCTAAGATACAAAAAATGAATCCTCTGCCGCAATGCGGGTATAAAAAATTATGCACACCGAAAGCACAATTAAAGGTGCAACTTGCCCTTTTTTTCCAACAACTGGTCAACTGTTTCCTGGTACATATCATCGGGAACACAGCAATCAACAGGGCAAACCGCAGCACACTGAGGTTCTTCATGAAAACCCTGACATTCTGTACACTTATTGGGAGTAATGTAGTAAGTGTCTGTTGAAACCGGCGCATTTTTTTGATCAGCGTCCACTAAGGTTCCGTCCAACAACGTGTAAGATCCTTTTACTGATGTTCCGTCAGCCATTGCCCATTCCACACCACCTTCATAGATAGCATTGTTGGGGCATTCTGGTTCGCATGCACCGCAATTGATACATTCTTCTGTAATCTTAATAGCCATAATAAAAAAATTAATTAATGGGTTCAGGTTAATTTTGCACTACAAAATTAGTTGACCGGAATGAATTTACAACAACGAATTTATTTATTATCAAGGCTGGGTGAATATATTTTATCAAAAGATGAGGATTGGCAAAAAGCCAAGGAAAAGGCCAGTTTGGAGAATGGATGGTTCATTCCTGAATTTATTGAACTGGCTTCAAAAAATATAGCCCTATTTTTTTTAAAAGAAGATAACTTGAAAAAATGGGCAGCTGACGGGCAAATAACAGAAACTGTCCCTTATCCTAAAACTGTCGGCATCATTATGGCAGGCAATATTCCGCTGGTTGGTTTTCATGACTGGCTTTGCACTTTTATTAGTGGGCATAAGGCAATGATAAAACCATCATCAAAAGACCAGGTTCTGATTAAACACCTGATGGGAAAAATGGAAGAATGGGAACCGCAAACCAGAGCGTATTGTGCTTTCGCAGAAATGCTGAAAGGATGTGATGCTTATATAGCTACGGGAAGCAATAACTCATCCCGTTACTTTGAGTATTATTTTGGGAAATACCCTCACATTATCCGAAAAAACCGTACTTCGGCAGCCATACTTTCCGGAGATGAAACGAAAGAAGAACTGAAGGCGCTGGCTGATGATGTTTATCTCTACTTTGGCCTTGGCTGCCGCAATGTGACAAAAATTTATGTTCCGGAGGGATACGATTTCGTTCTGTTGCTGGAAGTCTTTAAAAAATATAACTACCTCGCTGATCATCATAAATACAAAAATAATTATGACTATAATCTTGCTTTGAATATGCTGAACAAGCAATTCTATATGACTAACGGCTCTATCCTGCTGGTGGAAGAAAAATCCCTTTTCTCCCCCATCAGTCAGCTTAACTATGAATATTACACTCAAGCAGACAATTTGGCCGAACAGCTTATAAAACACCCTGAATTGCAGTCAGTAACAGGAAGAAGGTTTGTCCAATTTGGCCAAAGCCAGTACCCGGGTATTTCAGACTATGCCGACGGTGTAAACACACTCGATTTTCTAAAATCTCTTTGACATATAACTCCGGGTACTCTTTTCTTAATAAATTTACTGGTTGCAGAAGTACGAAGGCATTAGTAAAGAATTGTTAAACTGGCTTGCCGGTAGATACATCAGAACTGACAGTTTGTTATTTTGCATCGGAAAGGCATATGATTTGTAAATTAAGCTCTAAAAAATAACCTGTAAAAACATAAAGAACTATGAAACTAAAACAGTTTTTATTGATTGTCGCAGTAAGTGCAGCTTCTGCTATTGGCAGTGTGTGGGTTTACAGTAAAGTGGTGGCCAGGCAGCAATCTTCTTTTTTTACACAAACAAGTGATGGGAAAATGCCGGCAAACTATGCAGGCTTCTTAGAAAATGCAGCTTCCCCGGTTGGAGAAGTCATCGATTTTACCAAAGCTGCTAATACTGCCGTGCCCGCCGTGGTACATATCAAAACAAAAATCCCGGCTAAAAAGGTTACAAACCAACTGCCCCGTAATCGTAGTAACGGTTTTGACGATTTTTTTGAGCAGTTTTTCAATTTTGGGCCACAAATCCAGCCGGAACAAAGAGCTTCCGGAAGCGGTGTTATCATTAGTGATGATGGTTACATCATCACTAACAATCATGTCATTTCTGATGGTGGTGAAGGCGTGGCTGATGAGATAACCGTGACCCTCAGCAATAAAAAAACGTACAAAGCAAAAGTAATTGGTAAGGATGCAAGCAGTGATATTGCTGTATTGAAAATTGATGGAACGGGTTTCCCTTTCCTGTTGTACGGCAATTCGGACAATGTGAAATTAGGGCAATGGGTACTGGCTATAGGCTACCCTCTTACATTGGAAACAACTGTTACTGCCGGTATTGTAAGTGCCAAAGGAAGAAATATTGGCATTAACAGCCGTCAAAGTCAAACTCCCATTGAGTCTTTCATACAGACTGACGCTGCTGTAAACCAGGGAAACAGTGGTGGCGCCCTGATTACCACCGATGGCCAGCTTATTGGAATTAACTCTGCTATCTATGCCCCCAATGGCACTTATGCCGGGTATTCATTTGCCATCCCTGTTAACCTTGCCAAAAAAATTGTAAATGACCTGATCAAATACGGAGATGTAAAAAGACCTTATTTAGGTATTGCAGCAGATCAGACAAAGTTTAATTCAACTGATGGTGCTTATGTAGGATCTGTTGCTCCTGATGGTGCAGCTTCATCCGCGGGTTTAAAGAAAGGCGATATCATCAAAAAAATAAATGATGTAACTATCAGTTCATGGAGTGAACTACAAGGTACTGTAGCTTCATTAAACACAGGTGATAAAGTCAGCATACAGTACAAAAGAGACGGTAAGGAATATACCACCAGTGCTACTCTGAAGGCAGAAACCGGTACGTATGAAAATCTGGCTGCTTCCAACCTTGGCGATCTGCTGGGAGCAGAATTGGAGAATCTTGATAAAAAGATCGCTCAAAAAAATGAGGTAGAAGGTGGAATCTTAGTAAAAAAGATAAAAGCAGGCGGCTCCTTTAGTAAAACAAGGATGCAGGATGGTTTTATCATTACCAGCATAAATGGTGTGGAAGTGAGAAATACAGATGAGCTTGGTCGTGCAATTGCCGGTCTGAGGGGGGAAAGTATTAATCTCGAAGGATTTTATGACGGATATGAGGGTATGTACCGATACCCGGTAAACCTTCAACTTGAAGACGACTAAAGCAACATCCTTCAAATTATTAAAGAAGCCGTTTCGTTCGAAACGACTTCTTTAATAATAATTCAGAAATATACTTACTTTTCATAAACCAGGTATTCCCAAGGTTGCATTTCAAAACTTTTCTCCTCAGAAAAGTCATTCGCAGCCCCTGAGAAAACATTTTTATATACACCGGTAACTCTATTATCGGTAATATCAAAGTGAAGATCCTTCTGACCGGAAAAATTAAATATAACCAGCACCTCCCTGCCTTTATTTTTTCTTAAGTAGGCAAAAACATTTTTTGCATCTGTCGTTTTAATCCGGTAAGTAATAACAGTTGTATCGCCGCCACGTAAGGCAGGATTATTTTTTTTAAGGTGTAACAATGTCTTATAAAATGATGTAAGTACGTCTGCATTTCCAGCTGCTACAATAGTATCCTTATCAAAAAACTCTATACGTTTGGTATTCCCTGCTTCCTGTCCTGAGTATAAAAGTGGCACGCCATTCCAGGTGATTGAAAAAACCGCCAGGGCTTTTGCCATATCACCATATTTCTCATACTCCGTTCCGTTCCAGCTGTTCTCATCGTGGTTGCTGGTAAACCATGCCCTCATAGTATGGTCACCTAAATCGTCATAACGATTCAACACTTCACATAAAGAATCAAGGGGTTGCTGCTTTTTATAGAAATCTTCCGTTTTGTGCATCCATGTCCAGCTATAACTTGCATCAAAGACTTCTCCATATTCGGGCTTTTCTAATTCATCAAATTCTCCCAGCCAGAAAAGAGGTTTAACAGCATCAAGTTGCGGCCTGGCTTCTTTCCAGAAATCAAGTTCAACCCAGAATGCAAGATCACAGCGGAATCCGTCAATATCACATTCTGTTATCCAGAATTTCATAGCCTCAATCATCGCATTTCTTAAAGCCGGCTTACTGAAATCAAGTTCAATAATATCATCCATACCAGAGGCAATCTGAAAATCATTTGTTGCAGAGTCCTTCAGGTAATACTCAGGATGTTCTTTGGTCCAGACATGATCCCATCCGGTATGATTGGCAACCCAGTCAATAATAATCTTAAAACCCATCGCATGAGCCTGCTTTACCAGCTCTTTAAAATCATCCATTGTTCCAAACTCAGGGTTAATCGAAGTGTAATCAGAACAGGCATAATAACTACCTAATGAACCCTTTTTGTTCTTTTGAGCAATCGGTGTTACAGGCATAAACCAGAGAGTTTCTACACCCATTTCTTTCAGGCGGAGCATCTCCCCTGCAAAAGCATTAAAAGTTCCTTCAGGGGTATATTGTCTTACATTTACTTCATAAATATTTGTGCTTAGCACCCAATCCAATGGCGTATAGTGGCCTGTCATAGTATTTGGTATTTTTTTTATTTCCGAATCTTCTTTTTTTATCATCAGCTTGCAGGAGTCCAGTAAGGTTATAAAAATAATGGCAGGCAAAAAAATTCTCATCCCCGGTTTTTTGGAAAGATAAGAAGAACATTTGATGAACTTATTTGTTGTCGTACGCATCCGGTTCAGTATTATTAAATTTGCTTCATGAAGAGTTTTGATGTGCCCATCATATACCGAAGTCCATTAATATCTGCTATAAAAAAGAAGCGGAAAGAAATGGATAAACTTAAAAAGGATTTTACACCTACCCTGCTTGACTTTGGGCCATTGCAAATTTACATGGCCCGGCATTTTGGTTTTTGCTATGGAGTGGAAAACGCTATTGCGATTGCGTTCAGAACCATAGAAGAAAATCCGGGGAAAAGAATTTTCCTGCTCAGTGAGATGATACATAACCCGCAGGTGAATGCAGATCTCATGGCACACGGAATTACATTTCTTCAGGATACTAACGGTAAACAACTTATTCCTTTTGAAGAAATTAGCCCTGATGATATTGTACTGATTCCTGCTTTTGGCACTACTCTTGAAATTGAAAAAAAACTCCGGCAAATCGGTATTCAGACAGAAAAGTATAATACGACATGTCCTTTCGTAGAAAAAGTCTGGAACCGAAGTGAAGCCATTTCTAAAAAAAATTACACTATCATTATTCATGGAAAACCCAGGCATGAAGAGACCAGGGCCACGTTTTCTCATGCGGCGGCAGCAGCACCTTCTGTCGTAGTCAAAGACATGAACGAAGCTGCAGAACTGGCCAAATACATTACTGGTGAAAAAAAGCCCGTTGATTTCTATGAGGAATTTAAAGGGCAATATTCTGCCGGGTTTGATATATCAAAAGACTTAAAAAGAATTGGTGTGGTTAATCAGACAACCATGCTGGCCAGTGACACACAAGCCATTGCCGATTACCTGAAAAAAATTATTACAGAAATAGCAGGTAGTGAAGAAAACTTCGCTGACACCAGGGATACTCTCTGCTATGCTACAAATGATAACCAAACTGCAGTAAGCGGAATACTTGAAACAAATGCAGATCTCGCAATAGTGGTTGGAGGGTATAATTCATCGAACACTTCTCACCTGGCAGAATTGTGCGAGAAAAAACTACCCACATATTTTATCAGCAGTGCTGAAAAAATAATTTCCAAAAGCCGGGTACTTCATTACAATTTTCATACAAAAATGGAATTAATGAGCTCTGCTTATTTACCGGGAACCGATCCTGTAAAAATAATAATCACCAGTGGTGCTTCCTGCCCTGATGCCCTGGTGGAAGGGGTAATAAACAAATTAGTTTCATTTTTCCCTGTTTTAAAATCTGTAGAGCAACTGGCTGAAGAATTTCAATAACAAAAACCCTTCTGCTAGTAGAAGGGTTTTCCTGGTTTAATTTCTATTATTACTTATACAATAAGTCATAATATTCATGAGCCATCCGGTTACTGTCAAACTGGAAGCGTACATCCTGCATTCCATTTTTCATTACCTGGCGCCATGTGCTGTAATCATCGTAGTATAATGGCAGCATTTCATTTTCCAAAATTTCATACAATTTATCAAGGTCATATTGATCCTGCTCATGCACAGCCATATTTTCATAATCAGCCATAGGTACTACAAAGCCATTATGACCATGATTAATAAATTCAGGTATCCACCCATCATTAGTGGAGAAATTAACAGCACCATTCATAGCTGCTGTCATGCCGCTGGTTCCGGAAGCTTCTCTCGGTACCCTTGGATTGTTGAGCCATACATCAGCGGCCTGTTTCAAACGCTTGGATAATCCCAATTCATACCCAATCAATACAGCTACATTTTTGAATGATTTGCTTAAATGAACAAGCTGGTTGAACTCACTGATGGCGGGATGATCTACCGGGTAAG
Organism: Chitinophagaceae bacterium; assembly: GCA_044221225.1. Classification (GTDB taxonomy): domain Bacteria; phylum Bacteroidota; class Bacteroidia; order Chitinophagales; family Chitinophagaceae; genus JJ008. Next base: position 96,516 of record JBGAPQ010000012.1, on the reverse strand, counting down.
GTTTTCCTGCCCATATTATCTGAACGGGATATTTTTTATCACTGATCAATTTCAGAAATCTTTCTTCAGCTGTTGTTATCAATCCGGCTCTTTTGTAGCCTGCAAATCTTCTTGCCCAAACGATAGTGAATACATCGGGATTAAAAAGTTTGCCTGTCTGATCGGCTACTATTTCAAATGCTCTTTTCTTCAGATATTTTTTTCTGTCATCAATTCCGTAATCATCCCCCGCCTCCATGAAGCGATACAACTGCTTATCAGCCCAATATCGCCAGTTTTGTGCATTTGTTATGGAAATGATGGGGCATATATCTTCGTATTTACTCCACATAGCTCTTGACACATGCCCATGCAACTGGGAAACCCCATTAGCCAGTTTAGCAAACCGTAAAGCAGCTAAGGAATGATTAAACTGGTCGCTGTCATTATCGTAAAGTTCTTTTACTTCCTCAACAGACAGCCCGCAGAAATAACTCATTTTATGGCAGAGATAGATATCATGTTTTTCATTACCCGCTTCTTCAGGCGTATGTGTGGTAAAAACAAGTCTCTTTTTTACATCCTCAATATTATTTCCAAACTTTTTATACAGATAGAATGCAGCCGAAAGACCATGCGCCTCATTCAGGTGATAAAGCTCCGGGTTGAATCCAAGCAAATCCACCAGTTTGGCACCGCCTGCTCCCAGTAAAATGAACTGAGCCACTTTTGTAGCCACATTTGCATCATACAAACGGTGAGTGATTGTTTGCGATACATAATCATTTTCCGGCAGATCTGTTGATAATAAAAATAATGGAGCCGTTTTAAATGTTTCCGGGTTCAGATAAAGCGCTTTTACCCAAACAGGATGCTCATGAATAGTTATCTGGAACTTTATCCCTGTATCTTCCAGGAAACTATATTGTTTTTCATTCCATGCCACATCCAGAGTTTGATCCTGGTTGCGCTCCTGATCGTAGTATCCATATTTCCATAAAATACCAATACCAATCAGATTTTGTTTTAATTCATAAGCACTCCGGAGATGTGACCCGGCTAAAAACCCAAGGCCTCCACTATAAATCTTAAGCGGCTGATGTGTGGCAAATTCCATTGAAAAATAAGCCACTTTTTTACTGTAGCGTTCTTCTACAGGATACGGAACAGAAAATTTAGTAAAATTCATACTGTGTTCTTTTTACACGAAGACGCAAGATAAAGTATAATCCTGAATTAATCTAAGAACTTCATTTTCAGGAAAGTTTGTAAAGCGGACAGTAAAAAAAGAATTGTGAGCTTTGTCAGCTATTTTTTTTTGCTTTTTTTGGTACTGCAGAAGATTTAGTATGTTTTTTTCGTGGAAAACTTCCATCAAAAGAACAATTTAGTCCTCTCCGCGAACCACAACCCTGTTCAGTTAATGTCACCGAATTAGAGGAGAAGTTGAATTGTAACACACATGGATCCCCGTCTTGTTTGTATTCAGCCTTATTAGGGGATATCCATTTTGCATCTCCCTTCAGTTCTCCTGTACATTCTCCATTATTCTTTTCGAAGTGCACAAAAAAAGTGATCCTGTCGCTTTTTCTACCATCCCGAACTGAAACAAGATTCATCCGGCCGGAACCATAATCTGCAGAATACTTATGCTTTCCTGGCAATGTATCAATAGGGTTGATCAATTCATTTACTTTATCGTCCAGGGCCTCTGTCATTATCAGTATAAAATTTTTTCCCCCCGTATTTAAGACATAGACATCTTTTCCTTCACTTACCGAGGCATCAGCATTCTTACGCTGAACAGTTTTGGTTATAGAATATCTTTTATCAATCGTAACAGATTGTGAAGTTTCTTTTTTTTGATCCGGGGACAGGATTACTGTTGCTGCAATAAAATGTTCTTTACTATCAAATGCAACTAACAAAAGGCTCTTTTTGGCAGGAGTAATTCCTTTAACAAGAATATATGTTTCCGCCTCAGGTACTTCAGCTTTACCTATTGCATAAATTTTGGGTTTTACTCCTTTGCCAAATGCTTTTGAAAGCGCCGAATCAGGTATAAACTGCGTAAACACTTTATAACTGATCAGCAATGAATCTTTTTCCTTCTTATTCAGGATAGTGTCCCCTGCCTGATATGGCAGAGTTAATGGCTGAAAGAAATTAATGAAATCAGAAATTTCTACCGGTTCATCGCCCGACAAAACTGGTTTTTTCTTCTGCTTACAACTGCTCAGTGCAAAGATGACAAACAGCAATAACAGGGAGTGCTTAAATACAGACATAGTAAATATTAATAACATGCCGAAAGTAAGCGTTTCCCATTTCTCTGTCAACAGGAAATTTGGCTATAACAATTAGTTCTTTTAGATTTAACTAAATTTATTTTTTAGTCAGTATGAACTATTCAACCAGTGAAGAAAACTACATCAAAACTATCTTTCATTTGCAGAAACAGGATGGCACAGTTACTACCAATGAACTGGCCGGCGAACTAAAAACAAAACCTGCTTCAGTTACTGATATGATGAAAAAGCTGAAGGCTAAAAAATTACTCAACTACCAGCCTTACCAGGGTTTCCGTTTAAATAGTGATGGTACTAAAGTAGCGCTGAACATCATCCGCAGGCATCGTTTGTGGGAATATTTTCTGGCAGAAAAATTAAAATTTACCTGGGATGAAGTACACGAAGTGGCAGAAGAACTGGAACATGTAAGCAATAAGAAGCTTATTGACAAACTGGATGCATTTCTTGGCTTCCCCAGGTCTGATCCGCATGGTGACCCGATACCTGATGAAAACGGTAAAATTGAAATATCTAAAAAGATTTGCCTTATTGATTTACCATTAAACACTCCTTCTGCCGTAATCAGTGTTAGTGACCAATCCAGCGAAATACTGGAACTCCTGGAACATAAAAAAATTGCCATAGGCACTCGGCTGGAAGTAAAAAGGAAATTTGAATTTGATAATTCACTTGAAATCCGGGTAGGACGATTGCCTTTACTCACCATCAGCTCTCAACTGGCTGAAAATATATTTGTGAAACATGCGTCATAAAACAGGTACATAACAACATGTACTTATAAAAAAACTGGGGCTAAAGGCTAATTATGTATCAGGCGGTTAATTATTTCATCATAAGCTGAAAATACTTTGTAGCAATTATGCGATATTAGGCTGCTGTATTTTTGGTATATGTCCTTAGTAAATGCTTAAACCGGCTGAATGTTTCCGGCTTGATATTAAGATATGATGCAAGAAATTTTTGAGGTGTCCGTTGCACCAGTTCAGGATTTCTGGTAACAAAATGTAAAAATCGTTCTCTCGGCGTCATCTTTACCAATTGCATCTGCCAGCGATCTTTTATCACCATTGAATAAGTAATTATTAACCGGCCCAGATGTTCCATCCTGTGCGAAGCAGCGTACATTTTTTCCAGGTCATCAAACGCAATAGAAACTACAGTTGTCGCTTCAATGGCCTCAATCATATATTCCGAAGGTTGCCGGCTATGGAAAGATTCCTGGCTTAGTATCATTTGCCCTTCGTATGAAATTTGTGTATTGATTTCCTGCGACCCCTTACGGTAATATTTGCGGACAAGGCCTTTTACAATGAAGTTGAAATAATTCTCTACCTCGCCTTGTTTGGTAAGTAGTTCCTTTTTTCCAAAACGCCTTACCTTACAAATGGGAGCTAAAAATTTTTTGAACTCAATTTCAGATACATCTGTAATTCGCAGAAGAAAGGCGTAGAATGTCATCATAGAATCCATACTGGTGCCTTTTGTACCTTAAAGATAGGGCAATAATTGATTCAAATCAATCATTTTGGTCAATAATTTATTCCCCTCTTTGATGAGGCTGCTGTTTTACAAGGTGCTTTAGCCGGCTAAATGTTTCCGGCTTGATATTAAGGTATGATGCCAGGTATTTTTGCGGAACCCGCTGGAGCATATGAGGATGGTTATTTACATAATCAAAAAAACGTTCCCGTACTGTCTTCGACAGGTTAAGAAAACGTTTCTCATCCTTTTTTACGAACATGCCGGTCAGGATCATTCTTCCAAGTTTCTCACCCTGCGGATATTTATCTAGGGCCGTCTCCATGTTTTTATAACTGATCGATATCAGGGTTGTGGGCTCCAGGGCTTCTAATACCACCATCGAAGGTGTTCTTGTCAGATAAGATATTTCAGAATGTACTATATGCCCTTCAGTAGCCAGTTGAAGTATTACTTCATTTTTCTTTACTCTCACATATTTGCGGACAAGACCTTTGACAACCATATTCAGATAGTCGTCCATTTCGCCTTCATGCACAATTATTCTCTTTTTTTCAAAAACCCTGAATTCACAGTATTGAAGGAGATTACTGATGTCTTCTTTTGAAAGAGGCATAAAACGCTGCAGGTAGCTATGTATCAGTTCTAACTTAGCGGGAGATATGTTCTTAATAGTTTGTGGCATTGTTAACAGCTACTTAATATTTGTCAAACAGTTTTTCGTTTATCATGTATCAGGTGTTTCATGCGACTGAATGTTTCAGGCTTTATATTAAGATAAGAGGCCAGATAAATTTGCGGTACCCGTTGAATTAATGTTGGATTCTCGTTAACAAACTTTACAAACCTCTCCCGGACAGAAAACCGGATATTATCCAGAATATGCATTTCCCTTTGCAAAAAGAAATGGGTTATCAGCACCCTGCCCAGTTTCTCCCACTTTCTGTTAGATTTATATAACTTTTCCAGGTCATTTTTTGATAAAATCAGTACGGTCGTTTTTTCCATCGCCTGTAAGAAATAGCGGGATGGCTGTCCCGTAAAAAAAGAAGTAATTGCTCCAGTAATGGTCCCTTCACATATCAGGCTCGTAGTTACTTGTTGTTTTCCCTTTAAGAAAAAACCTCTTATCAGACCATTAACAATAAAGTAAAGATGATCATCCGTATCACCGGCTTTGCTGATCTGCTCACTTTTTGCAAAATGCCTGATGGTAGTTGCTGCCTTCAGTTCAGAAAATTCTTCTACGGAAACAGGAATAAACTGATTCAGAAAAACAAATAAACTATAATATTCACTCATTTAATACTGCTTGTAAAGGACTAAGTTTACGGATTTAATGGCAGCCTGCTAAACAAAACAAAAATACAGCAGATTAAGCAAAAAACTGCTTTGTATAAATCCTTCATTTCATGTAGGTTTGCAGCCACTTAAATTAGTTGTATGGCAAGTAAAATCAAGGTCGCTAACCCGGTGGTGGAACTGGATGGTGATGAAATGACCCGGATAATCTGGAAATTCATCAAAGACAAACTGATCCTCCCCTACCTGGAGGTGGATATTAAATACTACGATCTTGGTATTGAATACCGTGACCAAACCGATGACCAGGTGACGGTAGATGCCGCTAATGCCATTAAACAATATGGCGTGGGCATCAAATGCGCCACTATTACTCCTGACGAAGCAAGGGTAAAAGAATTTAAGCTGAAACAAATGTGGAAGAGCCCCAATGGTACTATCCGAAATATCCTGGATGGAACTGTATTCCGTGAGCCGATCGTTATCAGCAATGTTCCAAGGCTGGTGACCAACTGGACCGCTCCTATTATTGTTGGCCGTCATGCTTTTGGAGATCAATACAGAGCTACCGATACGGTGATAAAGGGAAAAGGGAAACTCACTATGACCTTTACCCCTGAAGGTGGTGGTGAGCCTCAAACCTTTGAAGTATTCAACTTTAAAGGTGATGGTGTGGCGATGAGCATGTACAATACTGATGAAAGTATTAAAGGTTTTGCAAGAAGCTGCTTCAATATGGCGTTAAGCAAAAAGTGGCCTTTATACCTTTCTACTAAAAACACCATTCTGAAAAAATATGATGGCCGCTTCAAAGACATTTTTGAAGATATCTTTCAAAATGAATTTAAAACTGCTTTTGATGCAGCAGGCATTGTGTATGAACACCGCCTGATAGATGATATGGTGGCCAGCGCCTTAAAATGGAATGGCAATTTTGTATGGGCCTGTAAAAATTATGATGGTGATGTGCAGAGTGATACGGTAGCACAGGGATTTGGTTCACTGGGTCTGATGACATCGGTATTGATAACACCCGATGGAAAAACAATGGAAGCCGAAGCGGCACATGGTACCGTAACAAGACACTACCGCGACCACCAGGCTGGCAAACCCACCAGCACCAATCCCATCGCCAGCATTTTTGCCTGGACAAGGGGTTTGGCTTTCCGCGGCAAATTAGATGGTAACCAGCAGCTGATCGATTTTTGTAATGCACTGGAAGAAGTCTGTATAGAAACGGTGGAGGAAGGAAAGATGACCAAAGACCTGGCTGTTTGTATACATGGCAATAAAGTGAAGCACGGAGATCATTTTCTTTACACGGAAGAATTTCTGACAGCGATAGATGAGAACCTGAAGAAGAAGCTAAAGTAATATTTCAAGGATATTTTGTAAGCCACTCATTACATGAGTGGCTTTTTTAGTTGCAAAGCAATTTTTTGAAGTTACCAAAACTAAGTGTTCGTATATTCGATGATACATTACGCTGTATGCAATACTTATGCGCCACAGAAGCCTTGTGGTTAGCAAGGAATGCGAATGACAAATGCTTTCTGCAACAGTGCATTAACAAAAACCATATAAACTTATTAGCCTCTATGAACACAGATACCCGGGCATACAATAACTCTTTATCTAATCCCGAAAAGGCCATTTGTAATTTGCTGGCTAATGAAATTTCAAAATACTTACCAGAAGCAGAAAATAATATCTGGCACAGACATCCGGTATGGTTTCTGGATGGCAACCCGATAGCTGGTTATAGCAAGCTTAAAGATTGCATCCGGTTACTTTTCTGGAGCGGCCAGTCATTTGATGAACCCTTACTGCAACCAGAAGGTAGCTTCAAAGCCGCTGAAATGCGTTATACAAAAGTTGAACAGATTAACGTAAAAGACCTGAAGAGATGGGTTAAAAAATCCAAATCGATTCAATGGGACTATAAAAATATTGTTAAGCGAAAAGGAATATTAGAGAAACTGACTTTTTAGCTTTAAAAACGATACAAAACCTGATATACATTTAAAAAGAACTGCAGTGACACCGGTTTGCAAAATTGAGGCGACGTAATAACGATTATTCCAGTACAAAAGCCATCTGTGCTGAGTGTTCAGTTCTTTGATATGTAGAAATATATAGTGCTGGTAGCTACAAACTAACTTTCCTGGTCCGTGCGGTATTGCCAGCCTTGGCCTCCATTGCTGACAAACAGCAGCTACCTTAATTACTACCCTATTTCCACAAAGTACTTTCCAGTATTTCTTTCAAAGCTTTTTGGTTGATCTTCAGTTTTCCGAAAAACCTGATCAACCTTAGAAAGATATAGTGGTACATCCTTTTACTGTTTAATAGTGAATAGAACAGGGTAATTCTATGACAATAGTTATCAACCGGTCAGTATAACCGCCGCCAGGTCACTTCGGCAATCACTGACTGTCCACCCTGTGTTGTATGTGTGACCACATACCTGATCTCATTGTTTGTATAAGTGTATGAACGTTTTTGTACCGTTCCCTCCCAGTTTGGAAAAGATGCATGTGCGATATTAAATGTAATTGTTTTGCGTGCCTCATCAACCGCATAAGTTCCAAAATGAGAATTGCTGCCCTGCACCATCATGGCATTTTCTTCGGGGGTGCATTTGTTCTTATCACCGGATACGATCTTTGGCCGGGTAGCTTTTAATATCTGGATTGCATAATTCCCCTTTGTATCAAATATAAGCAAGCCCTGCGGCTCATCACCATACGGATGTACCCGGCTACTGTCGGGATAAATGTTATCAACAGACACCAATGCCCATGTGCCAACTAATTGCTCCTGCAATGATCTTTTCGAAAAGATCTTTTTATTTTTCTGCCCATAAGAAAGATGTACAATTCCCACTGCAAAAAGTAATACCCATATTTTTTTCATGTTGCTAATTTTAACAGTGCAAACTTATACAGATTATGAAGCTATCTTCCTGTACTATTTTGCACTAATTCTGTACTTTGCGACATGCCAAAAGAAACCCTATACCAGCCTTTCGAGATCGATCATAAAATATTGGACAAGTTTCCAAAAAGATTTAAAAGCAATAATTTCTTTGAGCTCATCTTTATTGTGGATGGAACAGGTGTGCAATTCATCAATAAGAACAAGTTCAGTTACCGCAAGGGAAACCTGTTCCTGGTAACACCGCAGGACCATTCTTCATTTGATATTGCGACCCCCACCCAGTTCTTCTTTCTTCGTTTCAGCAATTATTACCTGCACAGCAAATCACCCAAGGATAAAGTTGCCGTGCAAAGAATGGAATACATTCTTCAAAATGCCAGCCACCGGCCCGGCTGCATATTGAAGAACAAGGCGGACAAACCACTGATAGCATCACTGGTAGAAAGCATCATCCAGGAAAACAGCAACCAGCAATTGTATCACCATCAAATAATTGAGCAACTCGTTAACACCATCATCATCATTGTAGCAAGAAATATTGCCCTGAAACTTCCCAAGAACATCAAGGAAAATACAGGAGAGACGGTGCTGGACCTACTGCACTACATCCAGCAAAATATATTTGAACCGAAGAATCTGAAAGCTGAAAAATTGAGCAAACATTTTGGCATATCCTTACACTACCTGGGACGTTATTTTAAAAAGCAAACGGGTGAGACTATGCAACACTATATTGCCAATTACAAGCTGCGGTTAATAGAAACAAGATTATTACACAGCGATATGCGGATCAATGAAATTGCTTACGAACTCAATTTTACAGATGAAAGCCATTTAAACAGGATTTTTAAAAAGCATAAAGGACTTAGCCCATCTGAATTCCGGAAGAAAAACCAGGCGAGTAACTGAAAATCTATCAGTTTTAGTTAGTTCATAAACCAGTATTTTTCTTTATACTCCTTCTTTTAAGTACTGTTTATGAATTGCAGGAAAGCTACTTTGCCTTTTTTTCCCGCCAGTGCCTCCTGTTCCCTGTATGTCCCTTGCAGGTCAAGTGATTCGATTTCCATAAATTCGTTTCCATTCTAATATTATGACATGAAAAAAAGACAAGATTATATTTCCTGGGACGAATATTTTATGGGGATCGCTTTATTATCAGCCAAACGAAGTAAAGATCCCAGCACACAGGTTGGGGCCTGTATCGTTAATCAAAAAAATAAGATCGTAGGCGCCGGCTATAACGGGCTGCCGATCGGCTGCAGCGATGATGAATTTTCCTGGGATAAAAAAGGTGAATTCCTTGATACCAAGTATCCTTATATCTGCCATGCAGAATTAAATGCCATCCTGAATAATATTGGAATGGACCTGCAGGGATGTAAAATTTACACCGCCCTGTTCCCCTGCAATGAATGCGCAAAAGCCATTATTCAATCCGGGATAACAGAAGTCATTTACCTGTCTGACAAATATGAGCAGGATGATGTATTCAAAGCATCACGGATAATGCTGGATAAAGCCGGGGTTACCTGCAGGAAAGTTGAAACCAGGATCATGAATCTTGAGCTATCATTCAAAGAAACTGATGTGTAACTACTTCCCCGGCTGATATCCCCAAAAGAAAAAACCATCCGCCGTAATGACGAATGGTTCGGTGCAATTGTGTGTTGTATCTTTTATACCCTGAAGTGAGCAAAAGCCTTATTGGCTTCAGCCATACGATGGGTATCTTCTTTCTTTTTGAAAGCGGCGCCTTCACCTTTGCTGGCAGCTACGATCTCATTGGCCAGTTTGTCTGACATGCTACGACCATTTCTGTCACGGCTGTAGCGGATCAGCCATTTGATGCTTAAAGAAATCTTCCTGTCAGGACGAACCTCTGAAGGAATCTGGAACGTGGCACCACCGATACGGCGGCTGCGAACTTCCACCGCTGGTGATACATTGGCCAACGCTTTTTTCCAAACTTCGTATCCATCCTCACTTGTTTGCTTGGCTACTTTATCCAGCGCATCATAAAAGATATTAAAAGCTCCGCTTTTCTTTCCTTCCCACATCAGGTTATTAACAAAACGGGTAACCAGTTTGTCGTTAAACTTTGGGTCTGGTGCTAAAGGGAGTTTTTTTGCTTGTGCTTTCCGCATGACTTATATAATTACTTTATAACTTAAACTTATTACTTAAAACTAATTACTTCTTCGCCTTTTCTTTCTTGGTTCCGTATTTAGAACGGCTTTGCTTACGGTCTTTTACACCGGCAGTATCGAGTGAACCACGAACAATGTGGTAACGAACACCGGGTAAATCTTTTACCCTTCCACCACGAATAAGAACGATAGAGTGCTCCTGCAGGTTGTGCCCCTCTCCCGGAATGTAAGCAATAACCTCAATCTTATTGGTTAAGCGAACTTTAGCCACTTTACGTAAGGCTGAGTTAGGTTTTTTTGGCGTTGTTGTATATACCCTAGTACATACACCGCGGCGCTGCGGACACTGATCCAGGGCCCTTGATTTGCTTTTGGCCCTGATAATTTCTCTTCCTTTTCTTACTAATTGTTGAATTGTAGGCATTCTTGACCCTTATTTTTGGGAGGGCAAAGGTAAAGGCAGATAGGCTAAGTTCCAAAAAATCAAATCCCAAAAACTAAAATAAATCCAATATGTGCAAAAAATTCCAAATCCGCGGGGATTCGGGACTCAAAAAATTGACAATTAGATGGTTAAATCTTGAACATCCAGCCAAACTTATCCTCTATTCTGCCTACACGAATATCATTAAGCATTTTTTTGATTTGTGGGGATATTCTCCAGGAATCGATATCAAATTTCATGGTGAAATCTTTATACCCAAGCTCTTTGATAATTGAAATGGTGGCGGCAGTTCCTGTTCCGAACACTTCCATATATTCCCCTGCCTGATAAGCAGCCATAATTTCATCAATGCTTAAATCCCTCTCTTCTACCTTCAGTCCCAGTTCACTCAGCAAAGTGATGACGCTTTGCCGGGTAACACCGCCTAAGATTGTTCCCTGTTCCAAACCAGGGGTAATGGCTGTATTTCCAATAATGAAAAAAACGTTCATGGTGCCACATTCCTGTACATATTTATGCTCAAATGCATCCATCCATAATACCTGGTCATAGCCTTTCTTCTTAGCCTCTGCGGTTGCGTACATAGCAGCCCCATAGTTGCCTGCAGCCTTGGCGTAGCCAACGCCGCCTGGCACAGCCCTTACATATTTTTCCTCCACATAAATACGCATCGGTGCACTGTAGTAAGGGCCACAGGGGCTTAAGATGATCATGAACTTATAGCTATCAGATGGGCGAACGCCAATCAGCTCATCAGAAGAAAACATGAATGGACGAATGTATAAGGAATGATCTTCTGTAGTAGGTATCCAGTTTTGATCAATTTCTATTAACTGCCTCATTCCTTCCATAAATAACTCCTCAGGCACCGCTGGCATCTGCATCCTTTCTGCAGATATATTGAACCGCTTGTAGTTATCGTAAGGCCTGAAAATATAAGCTTTCCCTTCTGTGTCTTTATAAGCTTTTATACCTTCAAAAATTGCCTGCCCGTAATGTAAGACTGCCAGAGAAGGGCTTAACAATAATGGCTGATAGGGTTTAATTTCGATATTTTTCCATTCCCCATTTTCAAAATCTGCTTCAAGCATGTGATCAGTAAAATATTTACCAAATGGCATATTGTCAAGATTCAAATCCTGTAATTTGCTCCTTTCTGCTTTTGTTATTGAAATATCCATAGCTGCGGTCATAAAACTTTATTTTTGGAACTCCAAAGAAACAAAAAAAAGCGAACAACTATTAGTATTATTATCAACTGATTTATGAATTTAAATCACATAAAGTTGCCGGGTAATGTCATTGCAGATTTATATAAATCTTCACTTATCAGTGCAGAGCCGCTGCAAACTGGCATACAGGAAGAAAAACCAGTACCTGTTAAAAAGGAAATTTTTAGTCTGGATACGCTGGTAAAAATACCTGACTGGAAATCGCTGGGCAATAACCTTAAGAATATCCTGATCATTTCAAATAATGAAAATGTGGTGTACCTTCCTGATGATCAGCTGAGTTTTTTAACCGGAATCCTTACAGCCTGCAAAATGTCTTTAGCCGATGTAGCAATTATTAATTTTAATAACTATCCTGGGATTGTCTATAAGGACTTGATCAGTCACCTTAACAGCAAACATGTTTTGTTGTATGGCGTTGCACCGGCCGTATTTGGCCTCCCTATAGATTTCCCGCATTTTCAGCCTCAAAAATTTGCCGGAACCACGTACCTGTATTCTCCTTCTTTGAACGAACTGGAAAAAGACAAACTCCTGAAAAGCAAACTTTGGATCTGTCTGAAACAGATGTTCAATATTTAATTTCCTGCCAATGAAACTAATTTTTGCCACAAATAACCAGCATAAAGTTGATGAAATACGTTCAGTAATTACGGGCTGTTTCGAACTGATTACACTAAAAGAAGCCGGAATCGGTATTGATATTCCGGAACCCTATCATACACTGGAAGAAAATGCATCCGGAAAATCCAAGACTGTTTTTAAAATAACAGGTATTAATTGTTTCAGCGAGGATACAGGGCTTGAAGTTAATGCCCTAAACGGCGAACCAGGAGTAAAGAGTGCCAGATATGCTGGTGATAGCCGGTCTTTTGATGATAATATTGACAAGCTTTTAATTAATTTGTCGGGAAAACAAGACAGGTCAGCCCGGTTCAGAACCGTTATATCCCTGTTATTAGAAGGGCGGGAAATCTTTTTTGAAGGTATCTGTGAGGGACAGATAATTAAAGAAAAAAGAGGGAAAAACGGGTTTGGCTATGATCCTGTGTTTATTCCTGATGGTACCAATAAGACTTTTGCCGAAATGAGTATCAATGAAAAGAACGTTTACAGCCATAGAAAGAAAGCCACTGAAAAATTGGTAACATTTTTGAATAGCCTGTAATAAACTCACCAAACTTGACACCTGAACGCAACCAAAATATTACGGAAAGCGACCTTATTAATGGATGCATGGAAGGCAACCGGCGAATGCAAGAGGAATTGTACCGCCGCTTCTCTCCCCGGATGTATGCAGTTTGCCTGCGTTATGCAGGCAATGCTGAAGAAGCAGAGGACATCTTACAAGAGGGTTTTATCAAGGTCTTTAAAAAAATGGATAGTTTCCGGAACGAAGGCTCTTTCGAAGGCTGGATACGCCGAATTTTTGTGAACACAGCTATTGAGCACTTTCGGAGAAAAAGGTATCTAATGCCCGTAACGGAGAAAGAAGAAAATACTATCGAAGGAAAATACACCTCTGTTCTGGACGATTTAGGAGCCAAAGACATAATGGCGCTGGTGCAGGAATTGTCGCAGGGGTACCGTACTGTTTTTAATATGTATGTAGTGGAAGGATACACCCACAAAGAAATAGCGGATATACTAGGAATTAGTGAAGGCACCAGTAAATCGCAGCTCTCAAGAGCCAAAGTCATACTGCAGGATATGGTAAGAACATTCATTGATAAGCAAAGAGGATTAAGTAGTAAAAAATGAACAGCAATTTTCGTGATAAAATAAATAATTATGAAGCTGCACCTCCTGTTGGTGTATGGGAACGTATTGTTGCTGAACTGGATGAGGCTGCTGAAACCAGTCAGGTTTCTTCACGACTTAAAGAAATCGAAATTACTCCCCCGGCTTCAACATGGCATACTATAGCAGCACATTTAACGGAAAACGCTTTTACTGATAAATTATACAACATTGAAGTTTTCCCACCCCCAACAGCATGGGGAAAAATAGAATCCACTCTTGGAAATAACACCGGCACAACCACACCCAAAAAAATCACTTCCTTATTCCGCTATGCTGTTGCTGCAAGTATTACCGGCTTTTTAATTTTCGGTGCAGTAAGATTATTTACACCTAAAAATGGGAACTCAGAATTTGTGGCTAAAGACTCAACTTCAGCTCCCCATAATAACAATGAAGTTTCTGCCGGCGCTGAGGAATCAAATAATTTGAATGAAACCCCGGTAGCAGATATTGAAGAAGCAAGAAATGATGCAGCACTTGAAGCAAGTAAGAAAACATACGCCAGGCTTGATTTATCCTCAAAAAGTATAGCAAGGAATATTTCAAATTTTTATTTTGCCTCAGGAAACAATATCACATCTCCTTCAAGCGGCGGGGAAATTACAGAAGAAACCAGTTCCCCGAAACCTTCACCCTCCGGCAGGTATATAACACTGATGACACCGGAAGGAAATATTATCCGTATGTCAAAAAAACTGGGCGACCTTGTTTGCTGTATTTCTGGTGAAACTGACGATGCGCAATGTAAGGACCAGTTGAAGAAGTGGAGAGAAAAAATTACTGCTTCTCCTTTAGGACATTCTTCTGAGAGTTTTATGGATATTCTTACCCTTGTAAACTCTCTGCAGGATAATAACCAGCAGTAGTCATCTGTTTCCTTTAATTTTATTGTTATTTTTTATGGCCGGAGTAAAAATTGAATTGCCTGCATCTTTCTCATTTTCCTGTGATATTCCAATCCGTATTACAGATGTCAACTACGGTGGACATGTAGGTAATGACGCCATCTTATCTATTATTCATGAAGCAAGAATGCAGTTCTTCAAAAGATACGGTTACAGTGAAATGAATTTTGATGGTGCCGGACTGATAATGGCCGACGTTGCCATTGAGTTTAAAAAGGAATTATTTTATGGAGATACTATATTTGCTTTAGTAAAAGCCGATAGATTCTCAAGAGCCGGGTTTGATATTTTTTATAAACTGGAGACCCATCATGGAGATAAAGAGGTGTTGGTTGCTGTGGCCCGAACAGGGATGATTTGCTATGATTATAATAAAAAGAAAATTATAGCTGTACCAGAGAAAGCAAAGGAAAAATTATCAGTTTAAAATCAGCTGTTCCAAATACTCCAACTTTCTTCTGCCTGGAGTACCAGCATTTCCTCTCCGTTTTTAATAACAGCTCCCCTCTCTTCCCCTTTTCTCAAAAAAAGTGTTTTTGAAGGATTATAAATAAGATCAAACAACAGGTGCAGGTTTGTTATACTCTCATACGGAATATCCGGACAAGCATCGCTATGAGGATACATACCTAACGGAGTAGTATTAATGATAAGTTTATGTTCCTTTATTATTTCGTCATTAATATCTGAGTATGTAAGCGTGGCACCTTTATAAATCTTACGTCCGACAATTTCATAACTAATCCCCAATTCCTTTAAAACAAAAACAACAGCTTCGGCAGCGCCCCCGTTTCCTAATACCAATGCCCTGCAGTGATATGAGTGGAGCATCGGCAAAATACTGGCTTTAAACCCAGTGATATCTGTGTTAAATCCTGTAAGACCATTCTTATCTGATCTTATGCAATTACAGGCTTCCAGTCCTGCAGGTATTTTATTCCTGTTTAAGAAAGGCAGCACTTGCTTTTTGTAAGGAATAGTAACATTAATACCTTCCAGTTCCGGATAATTTTTTATTAACGCTGGCAGTTCATTAATGGAATGGAGTGGAAAGAGCTCATAACGACAATCTTTCCGGCCTTCCCTCTCGAATTTTTTAGTAAAAAAAGATTTCGAGAAAGAATGGCTTAGCGGATAGCCAATTAATCCGAAAAGCCTCATCAGGCTGTCACTTTTTTAGTAAGGTATAAATCGAACGTATCGCCCCGCAGCCCGATACGCATGGCTTCAAGTGGAATCACTTCTGTTGGGGGTATATTGCCCAAATTGACATTACATCCAAGCAATTCTATAAAATAGAGTTGTTGCGCTTTTTGCGGGGCCTCCCATATTATTTTTTCTTCGGGTATTTGTGTTAGAATTTCCTGCACAAGGCCTTCTCTTACTTCGCCACTACCGCGATATATACCAACATTACCGGCTTCCCTGGCTTCCGCAATTACATAATCGGAGCCAGCCTCCAGTTCTGCCTTCATCAATTCAATCCACTTATAAGGAGGAATAATATGTGCGGCGTCTTTGCTGCCTACTTCACTTAATACAGTGCCATATTTAGTAAGCTTTTCTATATAGCCACATTTCTCCGCATGAGGAATGGTAATGGAACCATCGCTTACTTCCATGTAAGTAATACCATAATCCTTACATACACTCACATAATCATCAAACTGGTTACGAATAAGAAATGCTTCAAATAAGGTACCTCCAAAATAAACCGGTACATCGTAAGAACGGTAAACATCCAGCTTCTCCCTCAGATTTGGAGTAACGAATGAGGTGCCAAAGCCCAACTTTACAATATCAACATGAGGATGAGCTACACTGAGAAAGTTCTTTGCTTCTTCAATGCTTAGCCCTTTATCCATTACCATTGTCAATCCTGATTGACGGGGTTTCTGCTTTCTATCGGGAATCTGAGATAAATTGAAATTCATAATTATAATGTTTGGGTATAACAACTCCTTGAACGGCGGCAAAAATAGGGAAGAATGTAAACAGAAGTAATGATTTTAAAATAACATTTACTGGATTAAATTGATTTATTCCTTTTGAATTTAGCCAGAATATCAACTACCTGCTGATTTTGAAGAATGCCGGGATTCAGTTCAACAAACTTTTTAAGCATTTTCGGTGTCTTTGTCAAGCCCGATTCAAGTTGCAACAATGCTTCTTTTGTCTTGCCTCTCATGAGCAACACAGCTGCATGGTAATAGATAAAGAGAGCTTTACCATTTGTCATCTGCAGTGCAGCCAATACCTGTTCTGATGCCTCATCATAAAAACCAGCCTTGTAAAGGCAACGGATCAAAGCTTCCCAACCATTTACATTCCTAGGACGAATCCTCACTACGTTTGAAAAAAACTGGATTGCCTCTTTATATAAACCTAATTGTTCTTTACACTTACCGGCCAGTAAATTATACTCAGGCTGCAACCGGTGTATTTTCATTGCGGTATCCAGTTGTTTTAAGCAAGACTGCCATTGCCCTTCGTTGAAATAAGTACAAGCAATTTTATAAAGCAATTTGCCATCGTCCTGCCGCAGGTGCGAAGCCTTTCTGTAATAAAACCTGGCCTGTGCGGGATTTTTCAATCGTTCATAACAATACCCAATCGCTTCATAGATCACATCTTCCGGTTTGGCCAATTCATTCACTTTTTCCAACGCTTCAATTGCCTCTTTATACTTTCTCAGCCGAATATAGGCATCGCCCATATTTCTATAGGCATAATCAAATTTTTCTTCAATAGTGATGGCATATTTATACGCATCAACAGCCTTTTCGTACAGTTTTAATCCCTGGTAAGCTGCAGCAAGGTTAAACCATGCTAATTCATTATAAGGGAAATCATCAATAATCTTTTGGTGAATTCTTATCCCCTCTTCATTACGTCCTGTAAAATCAGTCCAGAAGCAAATCTTATATAAAGCCTCTTCGTTATTCGGATCATCCTTCAATATAAGGCTGAGGCAATCAAATACTTTATCAAAATCCTCATAATCATCATAAACATCCGACAGCTCAAAAAGTAATTCAGTTTTCTCTTCACCTTCAAAAAGAGCCAGCGCTTCTTCCAGCAATACAACGGCTTTTTCCTGCTGGTCAAGAGCCAGGTAAGCATCTGTTTTAAGAATATAAATATTTATATCAGTACCGTCAAAAAGAGAGGCCTGGTCCAGTACATCAAGAGCAGCATGGTACTGCCTGACAGCCAGTAAAATATCCGCTTTTTTAATCAGCAATAATGCAGAATAAGGGAATTGTCCGCTACCTATTTCGGCTACCTCCATAGCCTTCTGAAGGTCTTCGTTCTCCTGATAGTGATCGATGATTTTCTCAAAAGCATCTTCTTCAATAAAAGAATGACTACGGCCACCTTTAAGATCCTCGTATTGTTTAAGTAGTTCCTGTATTAGTTCCCTGTCTTCCCGGTATGGATTTTCTTGCATGAACTCCGGTCATTTAGTGAGCAAAAAAATTAAAGAACCTGTCCAGACAGCAAAATCCCTTTGCTCCCTGAAATGTGTTGTTTCCAACAAGTTAAGAGAAAAAAACCAGCCTTGAAAGGGAATAATTATCCCCATATGTGCAAAATAGCAGAATTTTCAGGTAACTTAACGTAACAATTTGCCATCTTTACCGTTAATAAAGAATTAAAGTTCTGGACGAACGGTTTTTTTTATATTCATATTTGTCTTTATTTTTGTAAGCGATGAATTTTATCAGGCTGTCTATATTATGGAAGAACTGTAACAAAAAAATTGCAGCAATTATTTTGTTAGCATGCAGCGGTTTAGGCGCCTTTGCCACCCTGGGTGATGGAAACAAAAAAACTGACAAGCCAAAAACTGCTTTACTTTCCAACAAAACAATTTCCAGACCCGGTTCTTTTTCCCTTCGTTCCGGCTATAATTACAGAGGAAATACTGTGATCAGTTCAGAAAGCGAAAAAAGAACAATCCGTTTAAATACTGTTGTATCAGTTCAAAAGGGCAAAACAACATTTATCGTTCCTCTGAAAAAGAATGTTGTTCTCAAAAACGTTAAGATTGACATTGGTAACCGACAGTTCAAAAAGAACTAATTTCTCGCTCCTTTACTTTCTTCATATGTCATTACCCTGTAACCAGATTTGGGTAAATCAAATTTTGCCTGTTGTACGGGATTGAAGTTGATACTTGAAACAGTATAAGTAACCAGCATACTGCCAAGAGTAGCCTCATATTGCATAGCCAATCCCGGAAGGTTTTTATTCAGGTATTGAAAATCTTTATTTACCGGCATCAGATCTTTTGTAAAGTACACATTAAAAGTACTCTTATCATTCAGCTTACCGATGGCTTTCTGGCAGTTGTAACCGGCAATAGTTTTGTATTCCTCCACATAAGTAAATGTAATCCCTTCATATTTTTTGTTGGATTCTTTCCAGTTTTCTTTCGTCATGGTAATCATATATTTCTGTTCACCATATTCTTTTAGTACAGTAACATCACCAGATTTACCATCCACAATAGTTGCTTGCGTCCCTAACGAACTGATCATATCAGAACGGCTGGAACTTCCTTTCAGGTAAATAACACTGGTAGCTCCATCAAGCAAATCGGCTGCCTGAGGGGTTTTATTGCTTGTATTTATAACTATGTCGTAGGAAATGGTGGCTTCTGTCAGCCTCCTTTGTGCAAAAAGATCAGGTACACCAAACAACGAGAGTAACCCTAAAAATATGATATGAGCTTTTTTCATTTGAATTGTGTCGTTACTAATATAATAAAAGACGTGCCAATTTAACCAATAAGTTGCTTAAATAAAAAAACCGGGTAGCCAAAGGCAGAACCCGGTTTTTCTTATGAGTATTTTAACTAAAACTCAGCGCTTATTTTTTTGCTGCATTTCCTTCATTTTCTTTTGCTGCTCCTGCATCTGCTCCATCCTTTCCTGCCATTTGGATTTAGTCTTAGGTTTTTTCCTGTTTGCATCAATTTTTGCCAAAATCTTATCATGATCTATGATATAATTCTGAATAACAAACTGCAACGCCAGGGTGACAGCATTGGAAACAGTGTAGTACCATGTTAAGGCTGAAGGCAACCGATTGAAGAAAAACAAAAGAAATACCGGGAAAATATACGGGAGGTATTTCATTACCGGGTTGCTTTGATCCGGCGTCATACTCATACTGTACCATGAAATAAGAAAGCTGGTAGCTGCCGCTGTTACATTAAAAAGGCTAAGATGGCTGCCAAGTAAAGGAATATTAACCCCAAACTTAATAGGATCGTCATAAGCAGCCAGATCATTTGCCCACAGGAACTCCGCTCCTCTCAGGCTGACTTCAGAATTAAAAAAACTAAATAAGGCAAAGAAAATCGGAATCTGTAATAAAGCAGGTATACAACCTCCGAGGGGGTTTACGCCGGCTTCCCGGAACAATTTCATCTGCTCCATACTCATTGCCTGCTGGTCTCCTCCTAACTTCTCCTTCAGTTTTGCAATTTCAGGACGCAAAGCTTTCATTTTGGCACCACTTAAATAACTGGAGTAGGTAAGCGGAGAGATTAAAAGACGTATAAACAAAGTCAGCAAGGCGATAGCTATGCCAAGGCTGCCTCCGCTAAGACTCCTCATAAAATCAAAAATCGGGAGAATAATAAATCTGTTAAGCGGACGCACAAATGAATACATCCCTTGTCCCAGGTTTACCAGCTTCTCAAATTTCTGATCATATCTTTTTAAAATATGGTAATCAGACGGGCCGTAATAAATACTGAAGCCGGCAGTGGTCGCAGATGTTACCGGTAACTGGACTTTCATATTTGCAGTAGACTGTACAAGGGTCTTAGTACTATCCGGAGGAACCGTCCATTCCATTTTTCCTGAAGAAAAATTATTTTTTGCCACTAGTATCGTAAAGAAAAAACGCTGCCTTACCCCCACCCAATTAACTGATTCGTCAAAACTCTTACTGCTTCTTTTCCCTATAGTATGATAGTCAAACCCACCGTCTTCTACATAGCCTACCTGTGTATTCTGTTTTTCAAAATCAATGTCTGATTCCTGCTGTACAGCTGCGTATTGCCATGTCAGGTTAAGGTTTCCTTGTGTAAGTAATTTATCAGCCCCTTTTAGTTCTACATTAAAATCAATCATGTATTCCTTTGGCTTGATGGTAAACCGGTGAACAATTGAAGAAGACTGGGTACTGTCTGATGATTTCAGTGTAAACCAGATACTTTTACTACCATCCGTATTGCTGGCCGAATCGACGCTGGTAAAATATAAATCAGCGGTCTGTGCAGTTTGATTAGGGGCAGTAATTACCGGGTAACTTATTCTATCAAAATCGGTACCGGCAAGCTTTAATAAATTACTATCCTGCCCTTTGAAAGCTTTTAATTCCACCTTCTTCACCTGGCCACCTTTATTGGTAAAAGTGATTTTTATCAGTTCATTCTCTGCATGAAAAAACTGCTCAGTTCCATTAGCAGCTTCATTAAAGCTGCCTGCCTCAGCAATCCGTTTATTTGTATCGGCTTTGGCACTATCCATTTTTTGTACCAGTGTATCCTCAGGTGGCTTATTAGCTTTTGCAATTGAATCCCTAACAAACTCTTCCCTGGCCTTTTGCTTGCGGAAAGCAGTTTGTTCCTGGTTGGTGTAATAAAAATAGCCAAAGAAGAGGGCGGCAAGTATCACAAAACCGATGATGGTATTACGGTCGAACTTCATTCTCAGAAAAAATTTAAAGACCGCAAAGATAAGGTAAACAGACGGGAGTAATGAACCAGTGTTTGGAACCGGAAGTCCGGCATATAACACCGGTTTCTGCTACAAACTTCATTATATCATTTCACTCTGTAAAAGAGGATTCTTCACCTCAATTTTCTTCTCAGCATATTCCTTTGCCGCTTTAATAAAATGAACAAAAACAGGCTGTGGGTTTTCTACAGTACTTTTCAATTCAGGATGATATTGAACTCCAACAAAAAATGGATGATTAAGCAATTCGATGATTTCAACCAGCCCTGTTCCCGGATTTTTACCACTGGCAATCATACCGGCCTTTTCAAAATGATCCAGGTATTTATTGTTAAATTCCCAACGATGGCGATGTCTTTCACTGATGGTAGTGGTACCATAAATTCTTTCCGCAAGTGACCCGGCTTTTATTTCACAAGGATATGAGCCTAATCGCATCGTTCCCCCCTTGGCAGTCACTTTCTTTTGTTCTTCCATCAGGTCAATGACGGGATCTTTCGTTTCCGGGTTCATTTCAGTAGAATGGGCATCTTTCAACTCCAGCACATTCCGGGCAAATTCAATGGCGGCCATTTGCATCCCCAGGCAAATGCCGAAGAAAGGCAGTCCGTTTTCCCGTGCATACTTTACAGCAACAATTTTCCCCTCCACACCCCTGTGACCAAAGCCGGGGGCCACCAGTAAACCATCCAGGCCAGCCAATTTCTCACTCACATTGTCATCCGTAATGAACTCACTATGCACATTTACAATTTGTACCTGGCATTCATTGATAGCTCCTGCATGTATGAAAGATTCAAGAATGGATTTATAGGCATCCTGTAATTCAATATATTTTCCAATAAGCCCAATCGCCACCTTTCCTTTAGGATATTTTAATTTATCAAGGAATTCTTTCCATTTTGATAATTCCGGCTCTTTGTACCCGGTAATGTTCATCTTTTTCAATACAATCTTATCCAATCCTTCCCTCATCATCAGCAATGGTACTTCATAAATAGTAGGTGCATCTGCAGCTTCTATCACAGCCTCCTGCTTTACGTTACAAAACAGGGCAATTTTTCTTCGCAATTCAGGTGATAATGTTTTCTCTGTGCGGCAAACTATTACATCAGGGTGTACTCCTTCCTGACTGAGCAACCTTACACTATGCTGAGTTGGTTTTGTTTTTAATTCTTTCGCAGCTTTCAGGTAAGGGATCAGGGTCAAATGTACTACTACTGAATCTTCTTCGGGTAGTTCCCATTGCAATTGACGAACAGCTTCCACGAATGGCAAACTTTCAATATCACCTACTGTTCCACCTATTTCTGTTATCACAATATCATAGTCACCGCTTTGTCCCAGCAATTGCATTCTTCTTTTTATTTCATCTGTAATATGCGGAACTACCTGCACCGTTTTTCCCAAATAGGCCCCTTCTCTTTCTTTATTAATAACCGTTTGATAAATGCGGCCTGTAGTAACATTATTTGCCTGGGAAGTAAAAATATTCAAGAACCTTTCATAATGACCAAGGTCAAGATCAGTTTCGGCGCCATCTTCCGTAACGAAGCACTCACCATGTTCATAAGGGTTTAACGTACCGGGGTCAACATTGATATATGGGTCAAACTTCTGGATTGTAACCCTTAGTCCCCTTGCCTGTAATAATTTGGCAAGAGATGCTGCTATAATGCCCTTTCCTAAAGAAGAAGTAACGCCACCGGTAACAAAAATGTACTTAGCCATTGTATGGTCAATTTTATATTTTAAACTTCAGGAAAGGCAATAACAAAAAGAAATTAATTCCGGAAAACCGAAATCAATAAGTACACAAAAAGTAAATTAAAGACTGAAAATTTGCCCCACCCTATTGACCATCGGAAGTCTGCAAAAAAGAAAAACTCCGGGAGGTCATGTAAAGGTAAAAGAAATTTCCCGGGCATAAAAATTCAATAAAATGCATGTGGAAAAAAGCCGGTATTTTAGTGAGGAAATAAACCATCATGAAAAAATCTGCGCTACTTACTCTTGTATTGTTGATTGCCCTCAATCTTCTTTCTCAAAAAACCTATATCTGGTGCGGCACCCTGATTGATGGTGTATCTGATGAACCCAGAAAGAACATGACAATTGTGGTAGAGAAAAATAAGATCATTGCTGTGCAGACTGGCTTCGCTACAGCAGGAGTTTCCGATAAAACGATCGACCTTAAAACCAAAACCGTTACCCCGGGCTGGATCGATATGCATGTGCATATGGAGCATGAAACTAATCCCAACCGCTACCTGGAAACCTACACTTTTAACCCGGCTGATTATGCCTTTCAATCAGTGAAGTATGCTGATGTGACATTAATGGCTGGCTTTACCACTGTCAGGGATCTTGGAGGCTCCAGCGTAAATATTTCTTTACGAAATGCTATCAATAAGGGGTTGATAAAAGGCCCCCGGATATATACAGCAGGAAAGTCGATAGCAACAACCGGCGGACATGCTGATCCTACAAATGGGTACAAAAAAGAACTGATGGGTGATCCGGGCCCGGCTGAAGGAGTGGCAAACGGGACTGAAGAATGCAGACAGGCCGTAAGACAGCGCTATAAGGATGGCTCAGACCTTATAAAAATCACGGCTACCGGCGGTGTGCTTAGTGTAGCCAAAAGCGGAAAAAATCCACAGTTTTTTGAAGATGAAATTGAAGCTATTGTGAAAACAGCAAAAGACTACGGTTTTAAAGTGGCGGTGCATGCCCATGGTGAGGAAGGAATGAAAAGAGCAATAAGGGCTGGAGTGAACTCAATTGAGCATGGCACTTTTATGGATGATGAAACAATTGAATTGTTCAAAAAACATGGCGCCTGGTATGTGCCAACCATCACTGCAGGAAAAGCAGTCGGAGACTCTGCGAAAATTCCGGGTTATTATCCCCCGGTAGTGGTACCTAAAGCACTGGAAACTGGTCCGCAAATTCAAAAAACATTTGCCAAAGCCTATAAGGCAGGCGTTAAAATTGCTTTTGGAACTGACGCCGGTGTATATAAACATGGAATGAACTGGCTTGAGTTTGGCTATATGATTGAAGCGGGAATGACACCTATGGATGCTATTAAGTCAGCGACTATCAGCGCTGCTGATCTGTTGGGTGAAAAAGACAAACTTGGAAGTATAGAAGTGGGAAAACTCGCCGATATCGTTGCCGTAGATGGCGATCCGTTAAAAGATCCAAAGGCTTTTGGTAAAGTGGTGTTTGTGATGAAAGATGGGCTTGTTTATAAACAATAATAGCATCAATCCTTCACAATCTTATTATAACTTGCTACCAACCCCTTTATCAACGAAGAACTGAATCCCTGGTGTTCCATTTCGTTAAGTCCGGCAATGGTGCAACCTTTCGGAGTGGTAACTTTATCGATCTCATGTTCCGGATGGGTACCTTTTTCCAAAAGAAGCTCCGCAGCTCCTTTGATAGTTTGTGCCGCAATGAGTGAGGCAGTTGCGGCATCGAACCCGATTTCAATACCGCCTTGAATGTTGGCCCGGATATAACGCATGGCGTAGGCAGTACCGCAAGCACCCAGAACTGTAGCAGCGTCCATCAGCTTTTCATCAATCATCACCGTTTTACCCAATTGATTAAACAATTGCTGGATATAACTAAGCTGGGCAGCCGTGGCTCCGGCATGTGAAAGGCAGGTCATGCTTTGCTGAATAGCGATAGCTGTGTTTGGCATAGCCCTGATAACTGGTACTGGTTTACCGATTGCTTTTTGCAATTGTTCAATCCACACTCCGGTAATTACAGATACTACAATGTGCTTCTTCGGATTTAAGACCGGTTTAATTTCTTTAACAATATCAGCATAGTTATAAGGCTTTACCGCCAGGATGATCACTTCACTGTCACGAACTGCTTTTTTATTATCGCTGTGCACCATGCAACCTCTCTCAGCAAACCTACCTAGTACTGATAATGTTCTTCTTGTTATTGATAACTCAACAGGGCGACTGAATTCACTTTGTATAAGTCCGTCCGCTATCGATGCTCCCAGGTTTCCACCCCCGATGATTGCTATTTTCTTTGCCATAACTATTTATTTAAAATAAAAAATGCCAATCCCGTCCCTTATATATACCCGGGACCTGGATGGCAAGCAATACTTTGTAAAAATACGGAATTACTTACCTGTTTGTTGACGAAAGGTGATAAAGCGTTTAGTAATATTTTTTTGCCAGCAGATACTTCTTAACATAGTCTCCCACTCCCTCTTCCAAAGAATAAAAACGATCTTTATAACCGGCATCCTGCAGTTTATTCATGCTGGCTTCAGTGAAGTATTGATATTTATCACGGATGTCTTCCGGCATATCAATGTATTCAATTAAGGGTTCTTTACCTATTCCTGCAAAGGTTGCTCTTACGAGATCTTCAAAAGTTCTGGCTTTACCTGTGCCGAGGTTATACAACCCCGATGCGACAGTATGCAGCATTAACCAGCAGCAAACCTTTGCCACATCCTCCACATAAATAAAATCACGGAGTTGCTGGCCATCTTTGAAATCAGGTCTGTGTGATTTAAACAGTTTCACCTTCCCTGTTGATTTTATCTGGTTAAAAGAATGAAAAATCACACTGGCCATCCTGCCTTTATGATATTCATTAGGGCCGTACACATTAAAGAACTTCAAACCTGCCCAGAAAGGTGGTTGGGTTGCCTGCATTTCCTGAACTTGCCTGAGTGCCCATTTATCAAACTCATTTTTGGAGACTCCATATGGATTCAGCGGCTGAAGTTTTTCAACAATATCGTGGTCGTCTTTATAACCCAACTCACCGCTTCCGTATGTAGCGGCAGAAGATGCGTAAACCAGCGGGATGTTTTTCTCTGTACAATAATTCCAGATACTTTTTGAATACTCTACATTCAGTTTTTCATGAATGGAGTAATCAAATTCAGTTGTATCCGTTCTTGCGCCCAGGTGAAATACAAAATCGATTTTTGGTTCTTCTCTTTTCAGCCAATCAAACAATTCCTCCCGTTCAACTTTTGCAATAAATTTTTTGGAATCAAAATTGAACCATTTATCCTCCTCGCTAAAATCATCAACAATAATAATATTAGTATATCCTTGCTTATTCAGAAAGCCGAGCAGGTAGCTGCCAATGAATCCTGCTGCCCCTGTTAACAAAATTGTTTTGCTTTTTTCCATCATATAGAACTCAATGCCGAGCCAGCTTCCTCTTTTGATAAATAATTCTCAATTGCCGAATCATATTTTTCTTTCCAGTCTTCAATATGTCCCCACTCCATGCCATCCACTTCCACAGAACCATCTGTTACCATACCCAATTCCTCAAATGAATGATTACCCAGTACTTTCTTAACTAATTGCAGTTTCTCCTTTTTAACAGACACCACCACCCTGCTTTGCTTCTCCCCAAACCATTGGGCATCCTTCCTTATATTGTAGTCATTGGCTACTACATCAAAACCAAGAGTATTATTAAAAGATGATTCAAGCAAAGTGATAAATAATCCGCCTTCACTAACATCGTGAGCAGATTCAATCAACCCTTTTCCGATCAGTTCAGTTATTTTTTGTTGCAGCGTATATTCTTCCTCCAGGTCGAAATGTGGTAACGGAGAAAATTCAACTCCACATATCTTACTCAGGTACTGTGACGAATTAATATCATCGCCTGAAGAACCGATCAATAAAATAACATCTCCTGTTTCTTTAAAATCTAATGTCATTTTCTTACTTACATCCTCAAGAAGACCCACCATCCCAATTGTTGGCGTAGGATAAACAGGGCCATCAGGATTCTGATTATAGAAACTTACATTACCACCAGTAACAGGTGTGTCGAATTTGCGACAGGCTTCTCCCATTCCTTTGATAGCTTGCACAAATTGGTAATACACTTCCGGATCATAGGGATTTCCAAAATTTAAACAGTTGGTTACACCTAATGGCTGACCGCCGCTGCAAACAATATTCCTTGCTGCTTCACTTACTGCAATCATTGTTCCCACATACGGATCAGCAAAAACATAACGGCTATTACAATCGGTTGTCATCGCTATTCCTTTTCTTGTGCCTTTTACTAAGACCACTGCTGCATCTGTCGGAGTATTGGTAGAAGTATTATTAGTACCCACCATACTATCATATTGATTATATATCCACTTTTTAGATGCGATGGAAGGAAGCTGTACTATTTGCTCTGCCATTGCTTTTAAATCCTCCGGAACCGGAATCGAATCGGGGTTAAATTTTTTTATTTCAGCAAAATATGCTGGCTCGCTATACTCTCTTTCATATTGCGGAGCTCCACCACCTAATACCAATTCATACGCAGGAATAGAAGCATCGAGCTGGCCATTCATATAAAAGTCCAATTTACCATCATCAGTTACTTCACCAATTACAGAACAGGGTAAATCCCATTTATCAAAAACCTTTTTTACTTCCTCCTCTCTTCCTTTTTCTGCCACCAGCAACATTCTTTCCTGACTTTCACTCAGCAACAGTTCCCATGTCTTCATATGTTTTTGCCTGGTTGGCACTTTATCAAGATCAATTTTCATTCCCACTTCACCTTTAGCACTCATTTCAGCAGTAGAACAAATAATTCCCGCAGCACCCATGTCTTGCATACCTACTACTGCTCCGGTTTGTATTACTTCCAGACAAGCTTCCAGTAATTTCTTTTCCTGGAATGGGTCACCCACCTGCACGGCGGGTAAATCTTGTGCACTTTCAGCTGTTATATCTGCAGATGCAAATGAGGCTCCGCCAATTCCATCCTTACCGGTAGCACTCCCTACAAACATTACAGGGTTACCTTTTCCCAAAGCAGTTGCGGAAACAGTTTCTCCTGCTTTTACAATACCCACACTCATTGCATTCACCAATGGATTAGTATGATAACATTCATCGAAATAAATTTCACCACCAACTGTAGGCACACCAAAACAGTTTCCATAGTGGCCAATACCATGCACCACACCTGACAGCAAATGCTGTGTTTTATCTTCTTCAAGGTTTCCAAAACGAAGTGAATTCAAAGCAGCAATTGGTCTGGCACCCATTGTGAAAATATCTCTGTGAATACCTCCTACACCTGTTGCTGCACCCTGGAAAGGTTCAATAGCAGATGGATGGTTGTGTGATTCAATTTTAAATACCACACCCAATCCATCACCAATATCCATCAGTCCGGCGTTTTCTTCACCAGCTTTCACCAGCATCCTGCCCCCCTCCCTCGGCAATGTTTTCAACCACTTGATAGAATTCTTATAACTACAGTGTTCACTCCACATACCTGAGAAAGCGCAGAGTTCATTAAAGTTGGGAGTTCGTCCAAGTTTTTGCTTTATTAATTCAAATTCGTCTTCTGTTAATCGTAGCTGTTGTGCAGTTTTTGCTGTTACTTCCATGCTTCTGAATATTGAGCTGCAAATTTACAGGATGTACATTACCAGATGTACCAAACTTGTCAACTTTGTGCTGACAATCACGGCAATATTGGCTATTATTGCGGAATAAACCTGGTACCTTGGATTATCTTCTTTTTGTTGCCTATCTTGTTTTGTTTGCCTGGCTGGTTACCAAAGTAAAATTCTTTACCCTTACGGGTATTACCAAAGCACAACTGATTATCATATTTCTGATGAAGGTGATGGCCGGGATATTTTACGGCTGGATTGGAATTTATTATGGTGGCTATGCCCAAATGTGGGACACCTGGCGGTTTCATGTGGAGAGTTTACAGGAATATCAACTGCTGCAAACTCACCCGGTAGAATACCTGACCAACATGTTCCGGGACCCGTATGAAAACGGCTTTTCCAAGTTTTTTGAAACAAACGATTCCTACTGGAACGACCTGAAAGGTAATTTGCTGATTAAATTTTTGTCTCTGTTTAATATTTTAAGTTTCGGACACTACTATGTCAATGTAATACTCTATGAATTTGTATCTCTCTTTGGCGCTATGGCTATTTTTAGAGTTATGGACGATGTGTACCCGGGGAAAAAATTTACCATTTTGCTGGCTACTTTTATGATTCCCTCCTTTTTATACTGGAGCAGCGGTATTCATAAAGAGGGGCTCATCTTTACCGGCATCGCACTGGTGATTTACAGTATCTATTTCGGGAATAAAGAAAAGAAGTACGATTTCAAAAGAATTGCTGCACTGCTTGCAGGACTTTTAATAATTCTGACGCTCCGCAATTTTTTATTTGTTATCATTCTGCCCGCTGCATTAACCTGGATTATTGCCAACCGGTGGCCAAAGAAGGGACTTGCAATTTTCGCCACATTATACTTTGTTTTTTGTATACTTTTTTTTACAGCAAGGTATATCAGCCCAAAACTCGATTTTCCACAAGCTGTTGCCAATAAACAACAGGAATTTATAAAACTAATTGGCACTTCTTCTGTACCGATAAAACAACTGGAGCCTACGGCTTTCAGCTTTTTGAAAAATACGCCACAGGCAGTTACCCTGTCTGTACTGCGGCCCTACCCAGCAGATGTACATCATATCCTGTCATTGGCCGCAGCCGTTGAGATCGGCTTTCTGCTTATGTTGTTCCTGCTTTTTCTGCGATGGAGGACAAATGGTACCCGTTCAAAGAACCTTATCTATTTCTGTCTTTTCTTTTCATTCTCGGTACTACTCGCAATTGGATTTAGTAACAATAACCTCGGAGCTATTGTCCGTTACCGTAGTATTATTATCCCCTTACTGGTTATCCCTGTCATAGCTCAAATTGATTGGGCAAGGGTTTCGGGTTTCCTTACAAAAAATATTAGGAAAAATAATAATATTTAGGATATAGTTATTTTCAAACAGAAAACTTTAGTTTTTCCCTAGTTTTCTAACATTTTTTTCCCCCGCTTAATCTGATTTTATATAAAAAATTGGAATAATTCTTACAATTCGTTTGCTTTGCTAAAAAATTATTACAAATGTCACTTCGTTTTAATGCAATTCAGGGCCTGTCCTCCAATTCTACAGTCAAAGTGGATGGATCTACAAAAATTACAGGCATTTTCAACAGCAATGTGTTTACGCTGAAAACCGCCCGTGAGTTTCTTAGCGATGAAGCTTATAAGAGTCTTCAGTCATCTATTAAAGCCGGCCACAAAATTGACAGGGCTGTAGCTAACCAAATCGCTAACGGCATCCGTGCCTGGGCAGAAGGAAAAGGTGTAAGCCATTTTACACACTGGTTTCAACCTCTGACTGGTACTACTGCGGAAAAGCATGATTCCTTTTTCACTTTAAAAAGTGACGGTACTCCAATCGAACAGTTTGAAGGAGATGCATTGGTACAACAGGAACCTGATGCTTCTTCATTCCCAAGTGGCGGTTTAAGAGCAACTTTTGAAGCAAGAGGCTATACTGCATGGGATCCATCCTCTCCTCCCTTTATTATGGAAATTGAACAGGGTAAAACACTTTGCATCCCCACTATATTTGTTTCCTATACAGGTGAATCACTTGACTACAAAGCTCCTTTATTAAAGGCACTGGATGCTTTAAATAAAGCAGCTGTTGATGTTTGCAACTATTTTGATAAAAATGTTACACGGGTTACTCCGACTCTCGGCTGGGAACAGGAATATTTTGTTGTAGATGAAGCTATGTATAATGCGAGACCTGACCTAGTGATGACAGGAAGAACAGTGTTTGGTCACACATCAGCTAAAAACCAGCAATTGGAAGATCACTACTTTGGTTCAATTCCTGAAAGAGTGTACACTTATATGAGAGATTTTGAAACCGAGTCTTATAAACTTGGTATCCCTCTTCGTACAAGACACAACGAAGTAGCCCCTGCACAGTTTGAATGTGCTCCTATTTTCGAAGAAGTTAGTGTTGCAGTCGATCATAACTCACTGCTGATGGATGTGATGGACAGGGTTGCCCGGCGCCATAACCTGAGAGTATTATTGCATGAAAAGCCATTTGCAGGTATCAATGGCAGTGGTAAACATAATAACTGGAGCATGGCTACAGACACAGGTGTAAATCTTTTGGCTCCCGGCAAAACGCCTAAGACCAACCTTATGTTTCTCACATTCTTTGTAAATACCATCAAAGCAGTTCATGATTATGCAGATATATTGAGGGCATCGATTGCTTCTGCTCCGAACGATCACCGTCTTGGCGCTAATGAAGCACCACCTGCTATCATTTCTGTTTTCATCGGTCAGTATCTTACTAAGGTTTTACAGGATGTAAAAGAAAGAGTATCTGATAAGATGGATGAAACGGATGAGAGTATGCTGAAGATTGACATTCACAAGAGCATTCCCGAACTGCTGATGGACAATACAGACCGTAACCGCACCTCTCCCTTTGCATTTACTGGTAATAAATTTGAATTTCGTGCCGTGGGTTCTTCTGCTAACTGTGCCAACCCAATGACTGTATTAAATACTATCATGGCCGAAACGCTGAAGCAATTCAAAAAAGAAGTGGATGCACTGATAGAAAAGGGTGAGAAAAAAGAGATTGCCATCATGCATGTTATCCGCCAGTATATTGTGGCCAGCGAAAGAGTATTGTTTGAAGGAGATGGCTACAGCGAAGCATGGGCAAAAGAGGCAGAGAAGAGAGGCTTGCCTAATGTAAAAACAACACCGCTGGCATTGGATGCAATGGTTACCGGTAATGCCAAAAAGTTATTTGAAAGCAACGGTATCTACAGCCATTCAGAATTGGAAGCAAGGCATGAAATCGAGTTGGAAAAATATATCAAAAAAGTTCAGATAGAGAGCCGTATCATGGGCGAACTGGCTACAAGCCATATTTTGCCTGCAGCTATCCGCTATCAGAATTTACTTGCCAATAATATCCGCGGTTTGAAAGAAGCAGGTATATCCGAAGCAGGTTTTGCTAATCAAAAGCAGATACTGGAAAAAATTTCTGAGCACATCAATAATACCAGCGACCTGGTAGAAAAGATGATCGAGGCAAGGAAAATTTGCAATAACATGGATAATACCCGTACAAAAGCCATTGCTTATCAAAGCCAAGTTAAAGACGCATTCTTCGATCAGATCCGTTACCATGTAGATAAACTGGAACTGTTGGTGGATGACCGGGAATGGTACCTGCCAAAATACCGTGAAATGCTTTTCTTGAGATAAGTTGATTATTTTTCACTCCCCATCTATAAAGAATTAACCCCGGTCTCACCGGGGTTAATTCTTTATCTGAAGTTTGCTTTTATTACCCGAAGCATATTTCCTCCCAATATCCTTTTAATCGCCTTATTAGAATATCCTCTTCTGAGTAATTCCTCCGTGATTTTTGGATAGGTGGTTACATCCTCCAAACCAACAGGTACTGAACTTACCCCATCATAATCAGAACCTATGCCCACATACTTATTACCCACCAGTTTTACTATATAATCAATATGATCCACCATTTGTTCCAGCCCAGGTCTGACGGCATTCATAGAAGAATCATAAAATGCCCCCCACTTCGAATTCATTATGCTGCTGTCATCACCATTTTCGGCCAATAACACCCGTTGCACAGAATCCCTTTTACTATGCAAAAATTCCTGGTGCTGATCATATTCTTTGCTTATAAATCCTGAATAAAAATTAATACAGATGACGCCACCATTTTTTGCTACCGCCCTAATTTGTTCGTCTTTCACATTCCTGAATACAGGACAGATATTCCATACAGAACTGTGTGAAAGCATAACAGGTTTTTTTGTAGTGGCTATTGCATCATAAAAAGTTTGTTCGCCAACATGCGACAAATCAACGATAATACCCAACTCATTCATTCGCCTCACTATTTGTTTTCCAAGCACAGTCAATCCTTTTTGTTTTAATTTTTCAGGAAACATTGTTTCATCCATAGCGCTGCTGGCCCAGTTTGTACTGTTATTCCAGGTAAGAGTCAGGTACCTCATCCCTTTTTCATAGAGGCTGTCTATTTTACTTATATCACCCTCAATCATATGGCCGCCTTCTACGCCGATCAACGCAACCAGTTTATCCTTATGAGCTCTTTTCTTTACCTCCCTGTATGTTGCTGCAAAAGTCATCCTGTCGGGGTTTCGGAGAATGATATGATGAAGTGAATCAATTTCTTCGACAGCATCTTTGTAAAACCCTTCTTTGTTTCGGGGGGTTTTATCGGTCCACACCGAAAAAAATTGTACATCAAGTCCTCCTTTTTTCCAGCGGTACAGGTCGCTATGACCAACATTTAACCGGCTTGTTATATCCTTGCCCTCAAGCGTTAGTGAACTGAGGCAATCATTATGTGTATCCACCACTATGGCCCTTTCATGCAATTGCTTGCCCATCTGTGCTGTAGCTTCTGTTATTGCCAGGTGCACTACAAAAGAAAAAATGAACTGTTTATAGGTTTTTACATTTAATTTCATTCTTAAAGTTAAGAGATAAATGACGAACCCGCCTGCTCTAACACCGATACCATTAACAATCCGTCTTTTATAAAGTAAACTCTTATTTTAACAGTACTTTCCGGACAATCAATTATTATATACAACTATTTTGACAAGATTATCGACTTTTGTAAGACATATGAAAAAATATTTACTCCTTCTTGCTGTCATCATTACTTTTTCAGGTATAAACGCCCAAAAGGTTGACAGCATCTATTTCCATCTTTATACTGACAGCCTGAAGAAGGGGCAGTATAACTACATTAATGTAGATGGAAAATTATCAAATGGACGTTGGCTTCCGTTAACTGCCAAAGAAATTTTGTTCTCCTGTACTACGGCCACCTTTCAAGGTAATGAATTAATTATCCCTCCTGATTTTAAGGAAGAAAAGGTAACCGTAAAGGCGGTTTTAAAAGCTAATCCTGCAATTATCATTGAAAAAACTATCTGGATAAAAATCAAACCGGACGGGGAACTACCCACTATTGAAGAAATTATGAAAAAAACTCCTCCAGCAAAATCAGATAATAATAAAAAGAAGCAACAATAAAAAGGTCCCGGAGAGTTTCGGGGCTTTAATCATTTTGGTCAAATACTTAAGCTGTTTTCTTTGCATCTTCGAGAAATTTGGCAAGCCCGATATCAGTCAGCGGATGTTTCAGTAATCCAAGAATTGAATCCAAGGGACAAGTACAAACATCAGCACCGGCTTCAGCACATTTTACAATATGCAAAGCATTGCGTATAGATGCAGCCAATATCTCCGTTTTAAATCCCTGCAGAGAATAAATATGTGAAATCTGGGAGATCAGCTCAACCCCATCCCAGTTACTGTCATCAATACGACCTATGAATGGAGAAAGATAAGTAGCCCCGGCTTTGGCAGCTAGGATAGCCTGCCCCGCAGAAAATACAAGAGTGCAGTTAGTTCTGATACCATTATCAGTAAACCATTTAATGGCTTTTACACCATCTTTGATCATGGGCACTTTCACCACAATATTGGGATGAATAGCGGCCAATTTTTTACCTTCTTCAACGATACCATCAAAATCAGTACTAATTACTTCGGCACTGATATCTCCATCCACCATTTCACAAATAGTTTTGTAATGATTCATTACGGCGGCCTCACCTTTGATGCCTTCTTTGGCCATCAGGGATGGATTAGTGGTAACTCCATCGAGGATACCCAGTTCATTAGCTTCTTTAATTTGTGCAAGGTTTGCTGTGTCAATAAAGAATTTCATAAAGATGCTTCGTCGGGAAAGACGTTATTTTAGAATTTGAGATTCCTGAAAATTTATATCCCCCCTTCAGAGCCTGTCCCGGATTCGTTCCGGAAGAGACAGGGGGTAAAAAAATGGCAGGCTGATTACATCGCACCGCTCAACCACCTACTCTTGCTGCCTTCCGGCCCTGGGAGGGTTCAGCAGGAGCTGGTCGTGTAAGACCTGCCGCCGCAAAGATAAGGCGGCAGCATTTAATGAAACCTATGAAATCGGAAAAACTGTTACCGTTGAAAGGAAGAATTTATACTGACATAACCTATCAGTTCATCTGATCTTGCTCCAAATGGCCTGAAATAGACCAATATTGTGTAACTATTTTCTGTACCCCAGTAATTTCCTTCCGTATTATCGAATAATGGAGTAACTCCTGCTTGTTTTCTGTCAGTCTGTGTGACATAAGAATAATTGTAATATCCCTGTTTCAGGTATAAGACCTTTTCATAGACACCCTTCATTTCATTAAAGACCATTTTTGAGTTTTCATCCTGAGTATAATTCGTCAACTCCCCAAACAAATAAATACTTCTGCCTTCATAAGGCCTGTTACCCGCAGGTGCAAAAGTGAAATGTACCCATGCATAATCTCCCTGCCAGTATGGATTAGCATTGTCCCGGTTTTCGATTGTATAAATGCCATTAAGGTCCCGATAGTAAACATACAGTTGCTGGCGGCGATCCCCATCGGGATTAACATATATATCTGTACGGCCACTGGAATCACTGTCATCAATTCGGAGCATTCTGTCACTTCTCAACCTTAAACTGCGCAGATCTATCCATCTCCATTCTTTACCAGCAGCAAAAGTGGTGTATTCATCATCTGTATACTCATAATAATTTCCCCTGAACAGCGTTGGCTTGTCAATAAGTGATCCAAATGACCATATATTATTTTGCAATATCACCACTTTCAGATCCTGCGGTGAAAAAGGATTAATCTGTCCGGCGGCCATACTCACAGATGCCTGCACCCGCTGGTGTGTCTGAAAATAATTCCCGTTAAAAGGCTGTAATATCTGCCCTGACACAGAAGTTTTTTTATTAATGACAAGGAACCGTTTTGTAAAAACCAGTTTTGATGTATCATCATTCAGGAATACTTTTAAAAGATAGTTACCTCCACGGGTTGGTGCCGAATTTCTTTCCGGAAAAACAGCCTGGTAATGTGTGTATCGGGTTTGCACTATTGAAGATGTCCGGTAAGTACCAATCCGGTTACTCTGAAAACCTCTTATATAATCATATGGCTGAACATTAGCAGGTTTCCAGTCGGCATTGCACAACTGGAAACTGTAATAATAGTATTTCACATCCCCGTCCATATCGTCAAAATGAAGCTCCAGCTGATCATTACCATTCAATGTTAAAACAGGGTAACTATAAATATCTCCGTACTTAAAAAGCTTAATGGTGCGGATATTAGGCTTATAGATATGATCAGGCATCTGCGCATTTAAGCATAGTGGTACAAATAGCAGCAATAATATCGGGCTTTTCATCATCGGGTTATTATGTGAAAATATTAACTGAAAATAGGTAAAAAAGAAGATAATTGCTGTCAACCATCTTATTTTTGAGCAAGACAAATATTTCATTTTGAAGGTTGCAGGATTCATAGCAAATCGTATAGCATTTAATCAGCAAAAGACTTTTTCCAGGTTTATCATCCGCTTATCGGTTGTAGCCACTGTAATAAGTGTAGTAGTAATGATCCTTGCATTATCTTTTGCCAATGGTTTCCAGGAAGCAGTCAGCCAGAAGATATTCAGTTTCTGGGGTCATATCCGCATACAGGAGAAACAACCGGATAAGGCGATTATTACAGAAGAAATCCCCATTAATAAAAATGACACCCTGGTATCAGATATTTTGCAAAACCCGCAGGTAAAAAGTATTCATCCTTTTGCAACCCGGTATGCTATCCTGAAAACGCAGGAAGATATTGAAGGAGTGCTGGTAAAAGGTCTTGACAGCACTTATGATTTCAACAACCTGGCGCCATTCATCAGGCAAGGAAGACCCATTCATTTTAATGACAGCAGTTTTAGCCGGGAAATTCTTGTTTCTGAATACACTGCCTCACGGATGAAACTAAAAGTAAATGACAGCCTGATCATTTATTTTATTATGCCGGGAGAAAATCCACGACCCCGTAAAATAACCATTACCGGTATTTATAAAACCGGCATTGAGGAATATGACCGGTTGTTTGCCATCGGCGATATAAAACTGATACAGAAACTGAATAACTGGCTGCCAACCGAAGTAGGCGGTTATGAAATTTTTTTAGCCAATTATAAAGCAATTGACACTACTACCTCTGAACTGTACAATATGGAGTCTTTTCCCGGAACATGGGATGCCATCAGTGTAAAAAAAATTTCGCCCAATATTTTTGACTGGCTGAATATGCAGGATATGACAAGAAATGTGCTTATTCTCATTATGGTGATTGTGGCAGTCATCAATCTTATTACCTGCCTCCTCATTCTTGTACTGGAAAGAGTCAGGATGATTGGCATCTTAAAATCGCTGGGTGCAACCGACTGGACAGTGCAAAAAATATTTCTCCGTCATTCACTTATTATTACTATTACCGGAATACTAACAGGAGCAGCTATTGCTCTGACATTACTATGGCTGCAACAAGAAACCGGTTTTATAAAATTAAAGGAAGATGCTTATTACCTGAGTACTGCAGCAGTGAAAATAGTTTGGTGGCAGATTGCTGTAGTATGCGGAGCCACACTTGCTGTAAGTTTAGCAATCATGATGATCCCCTCGTTGCTGGTAAGAAAAATTCAACCGGTAAAGGCAATTCAATTCAGGTAAGATGTGAAAGCAGAATTCCCGTTGCCACTGCTGCATTCAGAGATTCAGCATTTCCTTTCCGTGGAATAGTAATCCGCACATTAGCAAGTTCCAGTATGTCAGCGCCAATTCCTTTTGATTCATTGCCAATCAGAATAATACCCTTTTCTATTCTTTTCAGCCTGGTAATATCCTGTCCGTCCAATACTGCAGCATAAATACGAACATCTTTTTTCCCTGAAAGCCATTTTTCTATATCTCTATAAATTACTCTTACTCTGGCTATGCTGCCCATCGTAGATTGCACTACTTTCGGATTGTACACATCTGCCGAATCCATACTGCATACGACCTGCCGAATGCCAAACCAATCAGCAATACGAATAATGGCACCAAGGTTCCCGGGATCCTGTATGCCACATAACGCCAATGTAAGCCCGGTTTTTTCATCCTTTTCTTCCTGCTTCAACCGGCTGGCAACAGCCAATACCTTATTCGGCGTTTTTAATTGTGAAATCTTTTCTAAATCCACTTCAGCTATCTCTTCAACCTTTACATTACGTAGCAGTTGGCTATTCTCTTCTATCCACTCTTTTAAAGCAAATATTTCTTTTACAATTGTTAAATCAGCTTGCAAAAGTTCCTTTACAACCTTTGGGCCCTCGGCAATAAAAAGGTCTGCCTCGTCCCTGAATTTTTTCTGGCCCAAACTTTGAATATATTTGATCTTAGTTTTAACAAGCATATATTTTCATTTATTACTTATGTTGCCAGGCAAGCCTATCATCTGTTCCAAATTACGGTTTCTTGCAGTAGCTTTGCCGGCTATTTTTTTTACATCTTGCGCCGTTGTTCTCAAAAATTATCCTTCAAAAAAGCCTTTTGTTTTCGAGACAAATATCAATGTAAACGGGGACTTTTCAAATGAAGAGAGAGAAAGTCTGGAATCCCGCCTGAAAACACAGCTTGACGACAGTATGAAGGCACGGTCTGTATCCAAACTTTTCTACAGCCTGATGAAAAACCCGCCTGCATATGATAATGCCAATGCAGACAGGTCGGTACTGTATATGCGGGCATTATTGGTTTCGTTAGGTTATTTTAAGGATTCAATTACCTATGATACAACAGTACTTGTAAAAAACGACCAATACAGAACAACTGTAAACTTTAATGTAACACCGGGAAAACTAGTGCGGCTTGATTCTATCAGTTACAATCTGAAACAACAGGAACTGCAAACCATAACTTTAGCCAACAATAGCGGGACACTCCTGAAGAAAGGAGACCCCTTTGCCAAATCTATCATTTCACTTGAACTGGACCGGTTGGTTGAATTGTACAGGAATAATGGTTATCTGCGATTTAGCCGTGAAGAATTGAAGGGAGTATGGGATACTCTTGATATAGAATTACTAAGGCCATCACTGGATCCGTTTGAACAACTGGAAATTTTGCAAAAACTTAAGGAAAGAAGAGAAAAGCCTACTGCCAATCTTGAGTTTATCCTGAGACCGGGCTTTGACAGCAGCAAACTAAGAAAATATTTTGTTGGTAATGTAACCGTATACCCTGAATTCAGTCCTGATACAGTTGGCATGCAAAGGAAAGAACAACTTGTAAACGGTGTAAAAGTTATTTATTACCACAACACTTTTAAGCCGCAGATACTTCCACAAAACATCTATTTTAACCATGGTGATCTTTATAATCAGAAGAAATATTATAAAACAATAAATCGTTTCAACTCACTGGGATCATGGCGCCTTGTTAATATTGAACAGATAGCCCGCAAAGACCAGGATACAGCTGATTTTGTGATACGGCTAACCCCCGCTATGAAGTATTCCTATACCACCAATCTTGAAGGAAGCCGTAACCAAAGCATTGTATCCGGCAACCTGTTTGGTATCGGTGTAAATGCCAATATTCAAAACAGGAATTTCGCTAAAAGAGCTATTCAATCGAATACTTCAGTCCGTTACGGTATAGAACTGAGTGACAGCAGTCTTATTCAGACACAGCAGTTTGCTATAAGTCATAACATTTATTTCCCACGTCCCATCCCAAACTTTAAACGGATACGGGATAAACTGAAAGATAATTTCCGATCTGTGTTATCGTTTAATGCAGCAAACACAGAAAGAAAAGACCTTTTTAACCTGAACACCCTCAATGCTTCATGGGGTTACAATTTTCAGGTTAAAAATGCGCTGGTCTCCTTCCGCTATCCTAATATTGAATATTCCTACATTAAAAGAAGACAAAAACTAAACGATCTTATTGCCAATAACCCCTTGCTTAAAAATATTTTTACCGATGGTTTAATTGAATCCATATCCGCAGGCATTTCTCTTACTGGCGGACAAAATAAAAATGTAAACACATTCAGGGGAAATGTTGAGGTTTCCGGTGTGCTGACAAGGTTTTTTAAAAGCGAGTTTCTAGATACTAACTTGTTCCGGTTTATGAAATTTGATGCAGATTTTTCCCGGAAGATAGAATTCAAAAAATCAGCGCTTGCACTGCGTTTGTTTGCCGGTATCGGGTATGCATTTAATTCAACAGTGAACGAAAACAAAAGATATAGTCTCCCCCTGTTCAGGCAATATTTTGCAGGAGGTCCCAACAGTATGCGGGCATGGGCATTACGAAAACTTGGTCCCGGTTCCTTTGTAAAAGATTTTAGCAATACCAGCACCGGGCTTCCGGAACGATATGGAGACGTACAATTAGAAGCCAATATAGAATACCGTTTCCCCTGGGGAAAAATTGCCGGTGTACAAATAAACGGAGCCTTGTTTTCAGATATTGGAAATGTATGGTTCCTTAAAAAAACAGAAGGAAGAAACGTGGAAGAAATTTTCAATTTCGGCAGATTGGGTAAAGATCTGGCTGTGGGTATTGGCACAGGTATTCGTGTTGATTTCACCTATTTCGTAATCAGGCTTGACTATTCTTATAAAGCAAAAGACCCTAGTCCCGCCGACAAAACTTATCAGAATAAATGGTTTGCGTATAAATGGAAAAATGGGGATCAGTTTCAGTTGGGCATCAACTATCCTTTTATTCTATAATTGTTTTGGAGGAACCAATTTTTTTATTTTTTCTTCCAATTCCTCCATCGTCATCGAATTGCTGATAGTATAATCACCAATTCTTGTCCTGCAAAGACTACTTAGATATGCCCCGCACCCCAATACTGTTCCAAAATCGTTGGCAAGACTACGGATATACGTACCTGTAGAACATACCACCCTGAAAGAAACCTCAGGCAATTCAATCCTGGTAATCCCAAACTCTTTTATAAACAATTTCCTGGGTTCAAGCTTCACTTCTTTTCCCTGCCGGGCCAGTTCATATACTCTTTTACCATCCACTTTGATTGCAGAGTGTGCAGGCGGTACCTGGTAAATTTCTCCTATGAATGTTTGTGTCGCTGCTTTAATGTCGTTTTCAGATAAGTGATCAAACGATCTCTTATTCTCAGGTTCACTTTCCAGGTCGTAAGTGGGTGTTGTGGCCCCCAGTGTAAATGTGCCGGTATATTCTTTTTCCTGCGCCATATATTCATTGATACGCCTGGTAAATTTTCCGGTGCAAACAATCAACAATCCTGTCGCCAGCGGATCCAGGGTGCCGGCATGACCTACCTTCTTTATTCGGATAAGGTGCCTTACTTTTCTTACTACATCAAAAGATGTCCAGTACAAGGGTTTATTGATCAATAACACCTGTCCTTCTTCAAAAATATTTACCGGATTTACCATGGCTGCAAAAGTAATGAAGGCTTTGCACACATTTTAAGACAGTATTTATCAGTACAGAAGTCTTTCAATAGTAACTTTCCCGCTAAATGGACATTCTTGTTTTTAGTTCAAGATATTTATTCACTGTATTAACAGTAAGTCCTTCCGGAGTAGTAAGTATAGAAGGAATGCCATGCATGTGCAGTTCCTTTACCATCAGTTTCTTTTCATAAGAAAATTTTTCAGCGATAGTCTTAATGTATATTTCTTCCAGGGTGGAAGCTTTTTCTTCGATGACTGATTTTAATTCTGTGTTTTCAAAGAAAACTACCAGCAACAAATGGTACTTAGCTATTTTCTTTAATGCAGGCATTTCTCTTTGCAGGCTTTCCATCGACTCAAAATTTGTAAACAGTACAAGCAGGCTCCGGTTAGTGATCCTGTTCCTTATTACAGAAAAAAGTTTTTCAAAATCTGCCTCGAGATAATCTGTCTTTTGTTTATACAATGTTTCCAGCACCAGGTTCATTTGCGTAGGCTTCTTGTCTGCCGGCAAAAAAGTATCCAGGTTCTTTTCAAATGTTATTAAACCGGCTTTATCTTGTCTCACCAGCGCCACATTAGATAACACCAGAGAAGCATTAATGGCATAATCAAGAAGGCTCAGATTATTGAAAGGCATTTTCATCACCCTTCCTTTATTTATCAGGCAGTAGATCTGCTGGCTTCTTTCATCAGTATAATTGTTTACCATCAGGTCATGCTTACGGGCTGAGGCCTTCCAGTTGATAGTCCGGTAATCATCACCCCTCACATATTCCTTTATCTGCTCAAACTCCATACTATGGCCTAATTTTCTTATTTTTTTTACTCCGGCTTCCTGGAGTCTGTTACTTACTGCCAGTAACTGATATCGCCGCATCTGCAGGTAAGAAGGATATACTCTTACAACTTGTTCCTGCCGAAAAATAAAACGCCTCTTCACCAGTTTTAGCGGAGCATGAATAAATACATTGATATCGTGAAAAAAATATTCACCCCTTGAAGCGGGCCGCAGAGAATATTCCAGGTTGAAAGCAGTATTATTCTCTAAGTCCGCTTTTCGTATCCAGTTTCTTTCCTGAAACTGCGCAGGCAGTTCGTCAATAACACTTACACGGGTATTAAAAGCATATTGATTAACCAACTGAATGGTTATTTTATTAAAATCACCAATACTGAACCTGTCTGCTACAATTCTTTCTGCCTTTATTCCATCTTTCTTACTGTAAACGAGTATGGCATCAATTGCTACAGCGATTCCCAGCAATGCAAGTATAAGCCCGCCCACCTGAAACAATGCAGGAAAAAAATAGCTCATTACATATACCACCGCCGCCATTCCGGCGATATAATAAACAATCTTATTTAAGTAGAATGATTTTATCAATTGCTGTTAATTACCTGCATAAATAAATCTACCTCGGAACATCCATGCCCTGAATGATTTGCCTGATTACATCATCTTCACTGATTCCTTCCATCTCCTTGTCAGGAGACAGAATGATACGATGACGCAGAACGGGTGTAACCACTGAAAGTATATCATCGGGAGTAACAAAATCACGGCCCTGCATAGCTGCTATTGCCTTTGAAGCATACATAATGGCCAGCGATGCTCTGGGAGACGCTCCCAGGTAAATGGACTTATGGTTTCTTGTCTGATGAACCAGTTTAGCTATAAACTGCAACAGTTTCTCTTCTACAACCTGTGTTTTTATCTGTTGC
This sequence comes from Chitinophagaceae bacterium, assembly GCA_044221225.1. Taxonomy (GTDB): domain Bacteria; phylum Bacteroidota; class Bacteroidia; order Chitinophagales; family Chitinophagaceae; genus JJ008. The sequence goes on along the minus strand of JBGAPQ010000012.1, from coordinate 53,147 downwards.
CGCAAAAAATTAATCTGTGCGCCATTTAGTGCTGGTTGTATCATTTCGAGAACTGGTGTATTACCCATATTGTGAAACTGTGTCAGTATATTCACTTCCTCCGGCTCCGTGGGATAAGGAACAAGTATCTTGAAAAGAAAACGGTCCAGTTGTGCCTCAGGCAGCCGGTAAGTTCCCTCCTGTTCTACCGGGTTTTGTGTTGCCAATACCATAAAAGGAGAAGCCATTGCATAACTCCTTCCATCCACTGTAGCCTGCCTTTCCTCCATGATCTCCAGCAAAGCAGATTGTGTTTTCGCAGGAGCACGGTTAATCTCGTCCACCAGCACAATATTGCTGAATACCGGTCCCTTTTTAAATTCAAAATTCGCTTCTTTAGGATTAAAGACAGGTGTGCCTAACACATCCGATGGCATCAGATCGGGTGTAAACTGAATGCGGGAAAACCCGGCATTTACACTTTTTGCCACCAGTTTGGCAGTAAGTGTTTTAGCCACACCAGGCACACCTTCAATCAGCACATGGCCGTCTGCTAGTAATGCGGCGATGATCAGCTTCACCATTTCATCCTGGCCAACAATTATTTTTTTGATTTCGTTGCGGATCGCCAGCACCGCTTCATTTAATGCAGAAAGATCTGTACGCTGATGAAAAATTTGTTCTTCCATAGTTATGCTTTTTGATAGAATGATTCAAGTTGTTTATGAAAAAAAGTAAGCTGCTTCTCACTAACACTGTCTGCCTGATCAATATGTTTTATAAAAGAAACTAAATCGCTGACTTCATGCTGACTGACCCCTGATTTATAATGCAGTAACCTTATAAAGTCATCATCCAGTTTTCCCGTAGGCAATTTATACCTGCTTCTGACATGTTCCAGAAAATAAGATGCCATTTTCCGGCACAGGTTCTTATGATCAGCTTTATCGTAATATAACCTTCCGATTGTTTTTACAAAGTCAAGAGAATCATTCTTAGGCTTTTTAACAACAGGAATGAAACGTTGCCTTCGCCTCATTTCCATCAATACATACAGAATTAATGTAAAAATAGCAGTCAATAATGCTGCTCTGAATGCAGGGTACCGGAATAACACACTCAGCCACCCTTTCTTTCTCTCCCTGTTATTGCCATCCCCTTTTTTTCTGAGATAATATTCATCCCACACTATATTTGAAACATTTTTATCAATTACTGACAATGCCTTTTCGTAGTAACTGATATTATTTTTGTGCAAAAGAAAATAATTACAAAAAACAAGCGGTTCAAGGTGAACATAAAAGTTGCCCTTCCCCGCTTTTAGATGAATAAAATTAGGCTTGCCTGATTCGTCATAACCCAATACTTCTGTAGTTGATGAATCGATTTCCGTAAAGTAGGAATGAAAAGCTTTCCCCGGATAATCATACCGAAGTTTTTCAGAAAAGGGGGGATGATGGAGCAGCACTTTATTTTCCCTCGTAGTGTCATCAATCTGCATAAAAGAAAGATCAAAAGCACTGCTGCTGCAACCCAGCACCTGATCTGCCGCAGAAGAAACATACCTGGCACTAATAAAAACATCATTGCCAGCTTCTGCAAAATCAATCAGCCTGTTCATTTCCTCTTTATCTGCTCCGAACTTATCTGTAACAGCGATAAAAGCCTGGTTCTTTTCGCTTACCTGAACAGAATCCCAGTAACCGGGTTCCAGTCTGCTTACATGTATGGCTGCGGATGGGAACAAATGGTTAAGATTATTGAAGGCAATATAAGTGGCGTACGGAATTTTATCCCCTTTACGCAAGGTTACTCTTTCGTCAAGTTGTCTTTTCTTCCTGTTGTCACCTGTTACAAACAAAACAAGGACTGCTCCAATGAGCAAACCCGCAAGTATATATGGTACATATTTTTTCAAATCGTTATATCCTGTTTGCAAGCAGCTCAAAGTCATTCCTGATCAGTTGGTAAGCTTCCTGGCTGACATCAAATTTTCCATACCAGCTGTATTCATAATTCCGTGTAATCCGGAAAAAATCTTTATAATAACCAGTAGTGTATAATTGCATCAGGTAATCAAGATTCGTTTTATCATGCTGGTAGCGGATGATATTTTTTTCCGACATATTCTTTAATAAACGAAGAAACATTAAACGCACTGCCATCCGGTAATTCCCCTGCACCGTTGCTTTATCGATTTCTTTTTGATAATTAATGGCAAAAATATCTTCAGGTATTTCCTCTTCCTCCACATCTGCAGCAAACGCCTTTTTCTTTTTCCTGAATAAACCGACATTACTGTCTGCAAGGTAAAACATAATTGCAGCAGCAAATACACCGATGATAATTAACCAAAAAAGTGTCTTAAACCATGTTTGCTGCCCGATGGGAATATAAGGCTTTGACGCTGATTCAGGTTTCTTTTTCTTTCTTGCTATATCTGTATTAGCATACCAGAAATCATCATCATCCTGCATTTTTCTTACGAGACTGTCCGGAACCTTTCTTACCTGAATTCTTAGAGTATCTCCTTTAGTCAATGGCAGAAAATCCGGGATTACGCCATCCTCGTTATCTTCATCAGCAGATTCCTCATAGGACGGTTCCTCTTTTATTCCTTCCTGGATAACCGTAGTATCAACATAGCTCTGCGCATCAGCAAAAACAGCACAGCACAAAAAAAACGAAAGAAGTACTATTTTGCCGGATAAATACGTATGGATGTTTTTTAAAAAATTTTTGCTCACTTAGACTTCCTCCTCGTTTAATTGAACGGATAATTTCTTATGCAACTGTATCGGATAAATAATAAAATACCAGATAACAAATAATACGGATAAGGCAAAGACAATGGTTGTCAATACTGATACATCATTATACAACCTGGTAATAAACCCTTCGAAAAAAGCAGCAAGTGCAAATACCGGCATCAGTCCTGTCATAATTTTTACCCCATCTTTAGCTCCCTGCTTAAAGGCATCCATCCGTTTAATTGTGCCGGGGAAAAGAAAACTTTTCCCTAAAACGAGACCGGCTGCCGTAGAAATTATCAGCGCAGTAATCTCCAGTGTGCCATGTACAAAAACTACCAGCCAAAAATCAATACCTAATCCCCTTGCTGCGAAAAACTGGTCAAAAATACCAACCATAGCACTAGTCTCTGCATGTTTGTATAGTGTAGGGATGCCACAAAAAATACCCGAAACAAACATCAGCATTGCCACTTTAATATTATTAATCATTATTCCAAGCCAGCTCAAAAACGGGTTGCCCGATTCATAAATGCCAAATGGGTTTCCTTTTTCTATATTCTCCAGTGTTTTATCAACATAGCCATCCCCAAAAAAGCCCCTTGCCACGGCCTCGTCCTGGTAAGAAGCAAAAAAACCAATTGCAAAAAAAATGATAAACACAACCAGAGAAAAAAGAATAACGCCATGATGCTTCCGGATGGTAAGCGGAAGGTCGTACTTCCAGAAGGTAACTATCCGGTTTGATTCTTCCTTCCTGTTTTTATATATACTCAGATAAAACTTTGCGGCCTGTGAGTTGATATAGCCAGTCACTTTACCGGACGGATAAAACGTTTTGGCATAAGCCAGGTCATCTACCAGTTGGGTAAAAGATGCGGCCATTTCATCGGGATCCTGTGGCGGATTATGCTGATTTTGCAGCCAGCGTTCCTTATTCTTTTTTATAAATAATGCCTCTCTCAATCAGGAGTACTTTGCGTGTAAAATACAGCATTTATAAATGAATAAAAAATACCCGCCGGCAAGTATTTTTAAATGCCAGTGAAGCCTGATATTTATAATTTACAATTATCTTCGGGCAGTCAGGTTTAATTTACTATTATGATTTAATATACTCTTACGCAGATGTCGGTAATAAAAGTGCCTACAAACTTTAATATTGAACTCGAGTTTGAGATACCCGAGTTTTACCGTCGTCTTTTGGCGTTGCTGGTTGATATGATAATCGAATATTTCTACTTGCGAATAGCCGGAGAGATATTCAGCTCTATAAGCAGGAATTCAAATTACTTTGATGAGGATGCAGGTCATAATTTATGGGCAATCGGGCTTCTATTGCTTACCCCGATTATGCTGTATCATATCCTACTGGAGCTTACCCTGAACGGGCAGAGTTTTGGGAAAAAAATACTTGGCCTCCGTGTAGTGGATGAACATGGGGGCAAAGCCAGCATCAGCCAGTACCTGATCCGCTGGTTACTTCGCATTTCTGATTTATGGATTGTAATCATCCTTATCCTTGTAGCAGCAAATCCCGGTTTTCAGGATATAGAAACAATCTTTGTGGTTCTGTTTGGGCTGGGCTTTCTCATCACTGATATTGTTTTAGTAGCATCAAGCAAAAAAGGACAACGGATCGGAGATATGCTGGCCAAAACAATCCTTATCAGAACTCATTCCAAAGGTAATATTGAAGATACCGTTTTTATAGATGTTGCTGACAGCTATGTCCCTTCCTTCCCGCAAATAATGCAGCTAAGTGATAAAGACATCAATGCCATTAAAAGCATTTTGGAAACAGCCAGGAAAAAAGGAGATTACAATATGGCAGAAGCCGCTTGTTCAAAAATTAAGGCCCACCTGAAAATAGAATCAGCCCTCGGTCCTTTTGATTTCATGGATGTGTTGCTGAAAGACTACAATTATCTTTCCACCAAATAAAAAACCTGCATAAAAAACGCAGGTTAAATATACAGCGGAGTTATTATCATTAAAGCCCACCCATCATAGCTCCCAATCCTCCAAGCAATAAACCAAGAAGCATAAATGCCAATGCGATAATGGTGATGATACCCATGTAACGAAATGTTGCTTTCAGATTTCTCAATCCTTCATTTAAAGCCATCTGGTCATTCGCATTAATTGCATTTTTGGTATGATTGGCAAACCGCAATGTAAAAAGACAGGGGAAGAAGTAGATCAGGGCAATAATTATATATGTTATCATCATTGTGGCCCCCAGTCCCGCGGTATTTCCTCCTCTGTATCCTCCATAGCCGCCATCAAAATCATTAGTGACTTTTGATACGGCCATTGACGCTACAATGCCGATTATTACCATCAATCCACACATGACCATGCCGGCTATCGCAAGAAATTTTGCCCATGAAGCAGTTTCTTTAAGATGTGAAGTACTGGTTGAATCCAGGTTAAGGTTAAATAACGAGTTGTCTTGACTTTGTTCCATTTTAAGTTGATTTTGATTTGCATAAATATAAAACTCCGGGCATTATACTGCAAATCTTTTTACAATATACAGCCCGGAGCAATAACAAAAATCAGTTGTAAACTAATAAGCCCTTGCAAAAAGCACCCGCTGAGAAGAGGGGTTACCGGTTAAAATGCATTTACCTACTTCCAGCTTATTATCCAGTGGAATGCAGCGTATTGTTGCTTTTGTTTTTTCCTTAATTGTTTCCTCCGTTTCTGGAGAGCCATCCCAATGTGCGGCAATAAAACCACCCTTTTCATCCAGCAACTTTTCAAATTCATTCCAGTTGTTTGCCGGTGTGATATGTTTATCTCTGTAATCCTTCGCTTTGTTAAACATATTTTGCTGTATATCTCCAAGCAATACGTTTACATATGGTGTCACCCCTTCCAGACTCACCACTAATTTCTCTTTGGTATCCCGGCGTGCTATTTCCACCACATTTTTTTCAATATCCCGGGCACCGATTGTTATCCGTACCGGAACCCCTTTCATTTCATATTCTGCAAACTTCCAGCCGGGTCTTGCATTATCATTATCATCATATTTCACCCGTATGCCAAGTATTTTCAGTTCCTTAATAATGGAACTTACTTTAGCGTCAATCGCTGCCTTTTGCTCATTTCCCTTATAAATAGGAACAATTACTACCTGTAATGGCGCAATCTTAGGGGGCAATATTAATCCCTGGTCATCGCTGTGTGCCATAACCAATGCCCCGATTAATCTTGTGCTTACACCCCAACTGGTAGCCCACACATACTCCAGTTTATTATCCTTATCACTGAATTTAACATCGAATGCTTTTGCAAAATTTTGGCCGAGAAAATGAGATGTACCGGCCTGCAGGGCTTTGCCGTCCTGCATTAATGCCTCGATACAATAAGTATCTACAGCTCCTGCAAATCGTTCATTTTCGGTCTTTACTCCTTTTATCACAGGCAGCGCCATCCAGTTTTCGGCAAAATCTGCATATACGTTCAGCATTTTTAAGGTTTCTTCAATGGCTTCTGTTTTTGTGGCATGGGCTGTATGGCCTTCCTGCCAGAGAAACTCAGCTGTACGAAGAAAAAGCCTTGTCCGCATTTCCCAGCGTACCACATTGGCCCATTGATTCACCAGGATAGGTAAATCCCGGTAAGATTGAATCCACCCTTTGTAAGTATTCCAGATGATTGCTTCACTGGTAGGGCGAATAATCAGTTCTTCTTCCAGTTTAGCCTCCGGGTCAACAATAAGCTTTCCTTTCTGCGAAGGATCAGTTTTTAACCGGTAGTGGGTAACAATTGCACATTCCTTGGCAAAGCCTTCAGCATTTTTTTCTTCTGCTTCAAAGAGGCTTTTGGGAACAAAAAGAGGAAAATAAGCATTTAAATGCCCGGTATCTTTAAACATCCTGTCCAGAGCATCCCGCATATTTTCCCAAAGTGCAAATCCATATGGCTTTATCACCATACAACCCCTGACGGCTGAATAATCTGCAAGTTCCCCTTTTAATACAAGGTCATTATACCATTGGGAATAATCCGCTTCCCTCGACGTAATCTCTTTACTCATTTTTGATAATTTATTTATTTGCCACCTTTAAATCTTATTTAACAGGCAAAAGCACAATAATTCACAGAATGGTCAGACCTTTATGTGCAAACGATTGTGTCTCTGAAAAAGTCGCACAAAAGTAGTAACTTCAACTTTAACCCGATAAACCATTTGCCATGAAATCACCCATTTTACTCCTGGCATTATCAGTAGTTGCACTCAACAGCTGTACTACCGCATATAAAACTGGTCAAACTCCTGATGATGTGTACTTCTCTCCTGTTCGTCCGCAGGATGAGTATGTTCGCATGGAAAAAGAAGATGACCGGCAGTACAGGTACGACGAAGATTTTTATGAAGACCGTTACCTGAGAATGAAAGTAAGGAACCGCTATCAGTGGAACGACCTGAATGACTGGTATTCTTACGAGAGATGGGGATTTGGTCTTAATTACTATTATGGGTCATACTACAACCCGTATAACAGCTGGAATTATTATTATAATCCTTATTGCTATCATACTGTATATGTAAACACAAAATTTACTACTCCCACTTATAGCAAACCAAGAATATTCAACCTGAACACTTACAATAATACATCAGGTAATACTGTTAAAACAACCTACAGCAATCCAAAATACGGCATACCCGGAACAACCAGTACAAACAATAACACTTATGCTGCACCGCGGAACAATACCCGTTCAAACAACAGCAATTCAGGAAATATTTTGCGTACTATTTTCGGGGGAAGTAATAACTCAAGTTCTTCCAGTTCCAGCAGTTCAGGGCATAATACTTCTTCATCATCTTCCGGCAACAGTTCCAGTTCAAGCTCCAGTTCCAGTTCATCATCAGGAAGCAGCGGCGGAAGTGCACCGGTAAGAAGATTTTAATTATTAGTTTGTATCAGCATGATGAAACAAACAAGATGGTTCAGCAGTACTGAACATACTATTTGCTACCTGTAATTCCAGTCAATATGAAAAAGATAAGTTTCATTGTAAGCTTCATTGCCTTTTCGTTTATTTTATCCGCACAGGAACCGGCAGATGCCCTTCGTTATTCATGGTACACTTCAACAGGAACAGCCCGTCAGCAGGCGGTTGGCGGGGCTATGGCCTCTTTAGGCGGTGATCTTTCATCAGCCTATGTTAATCCTGCGGGTTTGGGATTTTATAAAACTGGCGACTTTATACTCACACCCGGATACAATCTCCTTAAAAACAAAGCAACCTACTATAATCGTACAGAAAATGATCAAAAGAACTACTTCAGCTTTGGAACAACCGGTATTGTAATTGGAAATGGTTCAGAAAGAGACAGAAAAGGAAGATCTGGTAGTTCAGCATTTGCCGTTGCCATTAACCGCACCGCTAATTTTGGTAGCAATGTTCTTTACAGGGGAGCCAACGATCAAAACTCCTATTCCAATAAATTTTTGGAAGAAATCAGTGATGACAGAGATGCAAACAGCGTGGCACAAAATTATCCGTTTGGAGCCAGCCTTGCCTTCAATACATACTGGATAGACACCATTGCCGGGGGATCATCCGGAAACTACCAGTTCCAGACAAGAGCTCCGATAAGCTCGGGATTGTTGCAGGAAAATGTCATCATCAATAAAGGAGGCATTACAGAACTTGCATTGGCTTTCGCAGGCGCCCAAAGGGATAAGTTTTATTTTGGGTTTACACTTGGTATTCCTTTCCTGAGATATGATAAAGAATCAACCTTTACGGAAGCAGACGCCACAACAAATACTGATAATAAATTTGATTATGCTTCCATTACAGAAAACCTGATCACTAAAGGGACTGGCGCAAACCTAAAAATAGGTGCAATTTATAAACCTGCAGAATATGTAAGGCTTGGGCTGACTGTGCATACACCAACTTTTTACATGCTAACTGACAGGTACAATACATCCGTAACAACAAACTCAGAAAACTACCAGGGAACACAAACACAGGACTCTTATTTATTTACCGGTGGTAAAGATGCAGAATTTGCCTACTGGATGTTTACTCCTTACCGTGTAATGGCAAGTGCTTCGTATGTATTACGGGAAGTGGAAGATGTTAGAAAACAGAAGGGTTTTCTGACTGCAGATATCGAGTATATAAACTATAAAGCTTCATCATATACCACAGATCCTGATGGAGATGACAGTCAGACTACGAAAGATTACCTGAAATCTCTTAATAAAGCAATAGACAATGCCTATAAAGGAGCTTTCAACTTCAGGGCAGGCGGTGAACTGAAGTTTACAACAGTTATGGCCAGGCTTGGATTTGCCTACTATGGCAATCCTTACAAGGAAATTGCCGGTGAAAAAGGAAGCCGTTTTCAACTAACCGGAGGATTAGGCTATCGCAATAAAGGGATGTTTATCGATATTGCCTATGTTCATACAATGGGCAAGGATGTTCATTTCGCTTACAGGTTGCAAAACCGCCCCTATTCAGGAGCCAGCCTGAAACAAACAGGTGGTAATGCGGTGCTGACCGTTGGTTTTAAAATATAATCAGCAACATTCAGGTTGATATGCCTCTTGAGGCTGTTTGCAACCGGAGGAAATTTTGGGCTAAAAATATAGTTTCATCCTGAACAGGAAGGCAGCCTCAAACCATCAAAAAAAAGTTGTTATCATCCCATATACAACCCGTTTCCTTCACTTATCATTATTAATTGGTATTGAATTTGCCTTACAGGGGCGATTACCTAATTTTACATTAAATAGCTGATCCTGAAGCGGTTTAAAAAAATACTGAAGTGGTTTTTTCTTTCCCTGTTGCTGCTGTTAGTGGCTGTCTATATATTTATTCAAACTCCTTTCGGACAAAACTGGATTGTAAAACAAGTTACCGGCAAACTTTCAAAAGATCTCCAGACAAAAATCTCGATCAGGCATGTTGACTTTTCTTTGTTCAACAGGATGCACCTGGAAGGTGTCCTGGTTGAAGACAGAAAAGGTGATACACTCCTCTATGCTGGTGACATGAAAGTAAAAATCACTGACTGGTTCTTTTTCAAAAAAAATATTGAGCTAAAATACATAGGTCTTGACAATGCCGTAGTAAAATTTCAACGTAGCGATTCTGTATGGAGCCAGCAGTTCCTGTTTGATTATTTTACATCTCCTTCTGCTGACACAGGTGCAAAGAAAAGAAGCAGGGTGATACTTAACCTCAGGAAAGCAGAATTTAAAAATGTTGCTTTCATAAAAAAAGATGCCTGGCTGGGAGAAGACATGACCATCAAAGTGGGTATACTAAATCTTGATGCCAATAACCTTGCTTTATCCGGTAATAAATTTGAAATCAATTCCCTGCTCATCAAAGACCCGGAGGTTGCCCTGCGGAATTATACAAAACTTAAACCTTCAATTACTAAAGCTCTTGCCGGAGACAATACTGACACAGCAATAACCTGGAATAAAGCCAAAACTATTTTTAAGATAGCAGATCTTAAAATCGTCAATGGAACTTTCAGCACAAGCAGAGAAACAAACAGACTGCCTTATGCCCATTTTGATGGACAGCATATCCTTTTCACGGCCATAAATGCTAACCTCAATAATTCAACCTTCATTGGTGATACTGTTTTTGCAAAGCTGGAACTGACAGCCAAAGAAAGAAGCGGGTTGCAGATTAAGAACCTCTCGGCTGATATGAAGATGACCCCACAAGGAATGGCATTCAGTAATCTTGATCTTAGCACCAACAGAAGTAATCTTCGCCATTTCTTTTCCATGTCTTATGATGATATGAGTGATTTGGGATATTTCATTCACAAAGTAAGACTGAGTGCAACATTTGATGATTCATATATAGACAGCGATGATATCGCCTTCTTCGCCCCTTCTCTTAAAACCTGGAAAAAAGAAATAAAACTGAAAGGTAGGGTCAGAGGCACAATTGATGATTTGATAGGAAGAAACCTGATAGTACAGGCGGGCAACAGTACTGTTCTGAACGGAGACATCACACTTACAGGTCTCCCTGATATCAACCAGACTTTTATTGATTTTAAAGCCAACGATTTTAAAACAACCTATAATGACGCCGTGCAGATAGTACCTGCCATACGAAAGATAACTAACCCGGACCTGCAAAAAATTCAGTATGTAAATTTTAAAGGCAGTTTCACCGGTTTTATTAATGACTTCGTAACGTACGGCAGTATTCAGACTAATCTCGGAACGGTAAGAAGCGATCTTAATATGAAATTACCGGGAAATGGACAAGACCCTGTCTATTCGGGATCTATTGCTACAGACAATTTCAGGTTGGGAGAATTTCTGAATGACAAAAAGATTGGTGTAGTATCCCTCACAGGCACAGTAAAAGGAAAAGGCTTCAGTGAAAAAACAAGAAACACTCTTGTGGATGGAACGATCCAGTATGCTGAATACAATAACTACAGGTACAACAACATCACTATAAAAGGCAGGCTGGATAAAAAATTATTTGATGGCATGGCAGCTATCAATGATCAAAATGTAAAGATGGACCTGAATGGTGTGATAGACTTCAATAGCAAAACACCCCGTTTCAATCTACTGGCAGATGTGGATAAAGCATATCTGAGAAACCTGAACCTGACAAAAGACAGTATCGAATTTCGCGGTAAACTGAACTTCAACTTTACCAGCAGCACTATTGATAATTTTCTTGGCGATGCAAGGATTACCGATGCAGAAATAAAAAAGAATGGTATCCGTCTTCCCTTTGATTCGCTGATTGTAACCTCCAATTATTCTGACGGTGCAAAAAAACTGGAAGTAACTTCTAATGAATTTACCGGGTCAGTCACAGGTGATTTCAGCATCGTCGATTTACCGGATGCCTTTACTTACTTTCTCAACAGGTACTATCCTTCTTATATTAAACCTCCAAAACAACTGCCCCGGAACCAGGACATAAAATTTGACATCTACACTTACTACGTGGATGAATACGTTAAACTGTTTGCCCCTGAAATTACCGGTTTGAGCAATAGCCATTTTGAAGGTAACCTGAACCTGGCAAAAAATGAATTGAATCTTACTGCTGACATTCCGCAGTTACATTACCAGCAATATGTTTTTGATAATATAAAATTTTCAGCAGCCGGAAACCTTGACAGCCTTATTCTTTCAGGAAAGACAAATACAATTAAAATAAATGACAGTTTAAATATTCCTTTTGCTGATTTCCGGGTAAATGCCCGGAATGATTCTTCAAAAGTATCTATACATGCAGGGGCCAACCAGGCTGTTGAAAGGGCTAATCTTAATGCACTGGTAGTAACTTACAATGACGGAGTAAAAATAGATGTGGACCCATCTTCGTTTACTGTAAATGGAAAACTGTGGACTGTTGATGAAACAGGGGAATTGGTTTTCCGGAAAAATAATCCTGCACAGGGTGAACTGTTATTAAGCGAAGGTGAACAAAAAATTCTGCTAAAAACAAAGCCTTCTGATATTGGTGACTGGAGTGACCTGAAAGTTCAGCTGGCCAATGTTAACCTCAATGACTTTGCCCCTTTCTTCCTTCCTAAAAACAGGCTGGAGGGTTTGCTATCTGGTAATATACTTGTAGAAGATCCTTCAGGACATATGAGGGTAACTTCAGATGACATTGAAACAAAGTTTTTACGGCTAGATAATGACTCTATCGGCGAACTGAAAGCAACAGTAGTTTATGATAACAAAACCAAGGAACTTAAGATAAACGGTAATACCGTGAACGAGAAAAACAGCCTCGCCTACAACCTGCATCTTTTCTTTGGCGATCCGGAAAAAGCAAAAAATAATATCATCGCATTAAAAGCGAAAACATTTCCAATAAAAGTACTGGAACGATTTCTGGGTACTCTGTTTTCGGATATACAAGGGTACCTTACAGGTGATATTGACATTACCGGTGAATTCAGCAACCTTGGCGTAAGCGGAAAAGGAAGACTGAAAGATGCAGGGCTGAGGGTCAACTTTACACAATGTTATTACAAAATACAGGATACCGATATTGAACTGACTAAAGAAAAAATTGACCTCGATGGTATTGTACTTACCGATACAATAACCCGTAACCCTATTTATATTACCGGAGGAATAGATCATGAGTCATTCAAGAATATGTTCTATGACCTTGATATCTCCACCCGTAAACCGGGTACAAAAGGTGAAATAAATAACCGGCCAGTACAACTGCTGAATACAACCTATAACGATAACAAACAATTTTATGGCAACGTAAAAGGAACCGGAGTTTTGCAGTTGAGGGGACCTCAGTCTGAAATGGTAATGACGATTAATGCCAACGCTTCTGACAAGGACAGCAGCAATATTACATTGCCTCCGTCATCAAGCCGTGAAACCGGTATTGCTGATTTCCTGGTAGAAAGAAAGTATGGACGGGAAATGAATGTTTCTGATATTAAAACAAGTGAAACAAATATTGTTTATGATGTGGAAGTAACTGCCAACCCAATGGTGTCTGTAAAAGTGGTGCTGGACGAACTAACAGGTGATGAAATAAAAGGAAAAGGTTCAGGAACACTTAATATACGTTCAGGAACATCAGAACCACTCACACTCCGTGGCCGATTCGATATACAGGAAGGAAACTATCTTTTCACTTTTCAATCCTTTTTCAAAAAACCCTTTGATATAAGAAAGGGGGGTGACAACTATATTGAATGGAACGGCGATCCCTACGATGCCAATATAAAATTTGAAGCCACCTATAAAGCAGACAGAGTAAGTTTTGCCCCATTGGCCAAATCTCTCAATCTTACTTCCGGAATAAGCAATGCAAGAGGAGATGTATATGTAGTGGCAACACTGACCGATAAGCTGTTCAAACCTGCTATTAATTTTGCGCTGGATTTTCCCCCGTCAAGTATTGCCAAAACAGATCCTGAATTGGGATTGCTTATTCAGCAAATGCAAAAAAATACCAATGAGATTAACCGGCAGGTTACCTATCTCATCGTATTTAACAGTTTTGCACCAAGTGAACTTGCCGGTGATGTGGGCAGCAGTAAGTTTGATGTAGGCACTATTTCAGGAGTATTATTAAATGTGCTCAGCGACCAGATCAATAAATTACTGGGGCAGCTGTTAAAAAATGACAAGTATAATATCAGCCTGAATACTTCTATATATAACCGTATCCTGGTGGATGAAAGCCGAAATGCCCTGAACCTTGGAAGTAATGTAAACTTCACTATCGGCCGGTCTTTCTTCAATAACAGGTTCATTATATCGACAGGGGTGGGATTTGATGCCCCGCTTGGCCAAACAACAGAACAGGCTAATATTTCACAACAATTGCTGCGCCTGCCAGATCTGACGATGGAATGGCTGATAAATCCAAGCGGAACAATCCGCCTTACTTTTTTTTACAAAGAAAATGCTGACTATTTAACGACCACTTCAAGCACCTCCACTGCAAGAGCAAGAAGAACGGGAGGAAGCCTTTCATATAAAAAGGACTTTAACCGGTTCAGCGATCTTTTCAGAAGAAAGAATAAGCCAAAAACAACCGCTGTTTCTGAACAAAATTCAGAAGCTGATAAACCAAAAGGAAGCGATCAGAATTAAGAATAAAAGGTTCTTACTACTTCAGTATTTCATGCCCCATTTTATCCCTTTTGGTCTGTAAATACTTTTCATTGTATCTATTCGGACAACTTTCAATGGGAACATTATCAATAATCTCCAGGCCATAGCCGATAAGTCCCACCCTTTTCTTGGGGTTATTGGTCATTAACCGGAGTTTGCTGATACCAAGATGACGCAGTATTTGCGCACCTATACCATAATCCCGCTGGTCCATTTGAAAACCAAGATGAAGATTAGCCTCCACCGTATCCATTCCCTGCTCCTGGAGGCGATATGCTTTTAATTTATTAAGTAACCCTATACCTCTTCCTTCCTGGTTCATATATAGTATTGCTCCTTTACCTTCTTTTTCCACCATTTGTATGGCTTGCTGCAATTGCTCCCCACAGTCGCAACGCAGAGAACCCAATATGTCTCCGGTAAAACAGGATGAATGCACCCTTACCAATACCGCCTCCTCTTTATCCCAGGTGCCTTTCAAAAGGGCAAGATGTTCATTGGGAGAATTTTTTTCTTTAAAAGCCACCAACTGAAAATTCCCATACCTGGTCGGCATATCCACCCTTACCACTTCTTCGATCAATGAGTCTGATTTAATGCGGTATTCAATCAGATCCTTTATTGAAATCAACTTAAGACCGAATTTTTTAGCCACTTCCACCAATTGAGGCAGCCTTGCCATAGTCCCATCCTCATTCATTATTTCCACCAATACTCCTGCATGAGGGGGCTCGAAGCCAGCCAATCTGGCCAGATCAGCCGCGGCTTCGGTATGTCCTGCTCTCCGCAGTACCCCGCCTTTTCTAGCCCGAAGCGGGAAAATATGCCCCGGACGGCCAAAATCGCAGGGTGTCATTGTAGGATCAATCAGCGCCTGAACGGTTTTAGCCCTGTCCTGTGCTGAAATGCCGGTAGTACATCCATGCCCCAATAAATCCACTGAAACGGTAAAAGCAGTTTCATGAAGGGCCGTATTATGATTAACCATCAGTTCCAGGCCCAGTTCATCACAGCGTTCCTCCGGCAATGGTACACAAATCAGACCCCGCCCGTATTTACTCATAAAGTTTATTATTTCCGGGGTTGCGGTATGGGCTGCGGCAATAAAATCACCCTCATTTTCTCTATCCTCATCATCCACCACTACCAGCATTTTACCCAGTTTTATGTCTTCAATGGCACTTTCTATCGAATCAAACATTTCGTATTTTTTAGCAAAAATAGAACAAACTATCAGGCGACAGGTTTTAAAGATGACAGGGCAGCGAAAACCTGCATGAATTTGTCTTTCTAACGCATTACATTTCAATATCAGTTTGTTAATATTTGCCTATATTTAATTTGGAAATATTCCCTTTCTTTGCAACCGAAAACCAATCTTTATGCTTAAGAGAATAGTCTTTTTGTTTGTAGCAGCCCTTGTGGCAAGTCCCATGCTGTTTGGCCAGATAACTACTTCAGCCATCAATGGTACGGTTAAAAATAATACTGAAGAGCCTCTTGTTGGGGCAACTATCGTTGCCACACACCAGCCTTCAGGTACAAAGTATTCCACAGTTTCCCGTGTTGGCGGCCAGTTTTCCATTCAGAACATGCGGGTAGGCGGCCCTTACCTGATTGAAATAAGTTTTGTAGGACATGAGGTGGGAAAATTTGACAATATTTATCTGCAACTGGCTGAACCTTTCCTGCTGAATCCTTATTTAACTAAGACTGCATCTTCCCTTGAAAACGTGGTGCTTACTACCGGAAGAAGAAGCTCTGTTTTGAATGCAAGCAGAACAGGTTCTGTTACAAATATTGGTATCCGTCAAATTACCCAGTTACCAACAATCAGCAGAAGTATTAACGATCTTACCCGTGCTACCCCCCAGGCAAACGGTGCTTCTATCGGCGGCGGTAATTACAGGCAAAACAATTTTACTGTGGATGGAGCTGACTTTAATAATAGTTTTGGTATCGGAAGTAACCTGCCAGCAGGCGGTACTCCAATTTCGCTGGATGCCCTCGAAGAAATTTCTGTAAACGTTACTCCTTTTGACATACGCCAAACCGGGTTTATCGGAAGTGCTGTTAATGCCGTTACACGTTCCGGCACCAATACATTTTCTGGTTCAGTTTATACTTATTTCAGAACTGAAAAACAAAGAGGTGATAATGTGGACGGAGTTACTTTTGTAAGGCCAACGGAAGAGTTTAAGCAATATGGTTTCCGAATTGGCGGACCCATTATCAAAAACAAACTGTTCTTCTTCTTTAGCTACGAGAATGAAAAACAACCTAAATCTGTTCAAACATTATTGGCGGCTACAGCGGCTGCTCCTTATGGAAGCGCCTCAAACATAGCAAGACCTACGGCTGACTCTTTGAATTACATCAGCCAGTATCTGTTTGATAAGTATGGTTACACTACAGGACCATATGATAAGTATACTCCGGATATTGAAAGAACAAAATACATGTTCCGGGTAGACTGGAACATCAATTCAAAACATCGTTTTAATGTACGTTATAGCCAGGTGGAAGGTGGAGAGCCTAACGGACCAAGTTCTTCTACATCAGGTGCAGGCTTTACTTATTCATCAGGTTTGGGACGTACTAATAATAATAACCTTTGGTTTAAGAACTCTAACTACTTCCAGGGAGCTAACCTTTATTCTTTAGCTGCTGAGTTAAATTCCAACTGGGGAAAATTGTCTAACACACTAAGAGGCACTTTTACCTATCAAAATGATTCAAGATCAACAACAAGCCCTAAAACTGACCCTCTTAAAACAGGAGAGGCTTACGATATGCCTTTTGTTGATATCCTGAGTACTACGGGTGTTACCGCTGCTGCTCCCTATGCTTCTTTTGGGTATGAGCCTTTCAGTTTCGGTAACCTGAGAAAAGTAAAAACATATTCAGTTATTGATAACCTGAGTTTCACTACTGGTAAACATGCATGGACATTCGGTGGCCAGTTTGACATGAGTGAAACTATAAACGGTTTCCAGCGTTTCGCCGCCAGTTACTATGTATTTAATACCTGGTCAGATTTTGCGAATGGAAAAGACCCAAGGGATTTTGCTCTCACTTACTCTTTGTCAAAGAATTTTGCCCCGGCATTTTCCTCTTTCAAATTTGCCCAACTCTCATTATACGGACAGGATGAAATGACCCTTAACAGGAATTTTCGTTTAACATTAGGCCTGAGAGTGGATCGCCCCACCTTCCCTAATGTTCCTCAGATTATAACTCATCCCTTAGTAGCAGCATTAACTTTTGCAAATGGTGTTACAATGAATACCGGCGTATTACCTAAAACAAGACTCCTGTGGTCTCCAAGAGTTGGTTTCAACTGGGATCTTTATGGTGACCGCTCATTACAAATTCGTGGTGGAACCGGCATATTTACCGGTAAAATACCATTCGTATGGATAGTAAGCCAGTCTGGTGATAATGGTATGATTCAGATTACTCAATCATTTAATGGTTTGAGCAATAACGTTAACCGCCCGTTCATTCCTAATCCTGCTGCATACCGTCCTTCAAGTGTTCCACAGGCTGGTACGATTGTTCCGGGTACTGTCACTGCATTAGATCCAGACTTCAGGTTCCCGCAATCATGGAAGTCAAGCCTGGCAATCGACACAAGGATCCCCGGTGGTATGATTGCAACTATTGAAGCAATCTTTAACAAAGATCTGAATACAGCTTTCTTCAGTAATCCAAACTTGCAATCTCCGGCTGCGTTGAACACGGCCGGTTATCCTGATAACAGGGTTATTTACGGTTCTACAGTACCTACAAGGTTCATTAACACACTTAACAGTGCCGGTGTTCCAACGGTTGGTGGTACCAATGCATTTAATCCTATTCTTCTTACCAATGGTAAAAAAGGATATTATTTCTCCCTGACTGGTAAAATAGAAAAACCTTTCAGCAAAGGATTTTATGCGTCTGTAGCTTATACCAAATCACTTGCCGGCAACCTGCATGATGGTGGCGGTGACCAACCACAATCTGCTTGGCAGGGTACCGCAACAGTAAATGGGGCTAATACATCTCCGTTAGGTTATACTGATTATGTACTGCCTGACCGTGTTGTGGCTCTGCTCTCATACAGAAAGGAATATTTCAAACATTTAGCCACAACAATTTCGCTTATTTATAATGGCGCTATTACAGGAAGATTCTCTTATGTATACGGCGGTGACTTTAACAGGGACGGAGTATCCGGTAATGATTTGCTGTACATTCCTACAGCTGCCCAGGTTCAGCAAATGTCCTTCTCCAGCCAGACTATTAATGGTGTGGTGTATGATCAAACCGCACAGCGCAACTTGTTTGAATCCTACGTCCAGCAGGATAAATACCTGAGAGCCCACCGTGGTCAGTATGCTGAACGTAACGGAGCTCAGATTCCATGGCTGAACAGAGTTGACTTGAAGTTTATGCAGGATTTATTTACTAAAGTAGGTAAAACCAGGAATGCTGTTCAGTTTACTGTTGATATTATCAACTTTGGTAACCTGATAAATAATGGCTGGGGCAAACTAAAAACAATTAATGCAAATTCTATCCTTACAGTAACAAACAACACAGCTTACTCTCCTGGCGGAACTGTATTGCCTCAATTCAGGCTGGCAACAGCCAGTGGTGATATCATTACCAAAACATTCAGAGACAACGTAAGTGTTGCCTCTACTTACCAGATACAATTTGGATTAAGGTATCTCTTCAATTAATGCTGATAATATTATCAATCAATTAAAAAAAACCCGTCTCCATGGAGACGGGTTTTTTTTACCATTTCAGTATTTATTACTCAGCTACATCATTCAGCCCCCATCCCCATTTTAAAAATTCGGGCATAGCCTTACCCCAGGTAAATACATCGTGGTGACCGTCTTCCAGTTCCAGGTAATGAATATCATATTCCCTGTCGTATCCTTTTGCTTCTAATTCTTTTATCAGGTCCAGGGTATCATCAATGGAATCTATGATACCATTTTTATTGCGGTCCTTCTTCTCATCCAGTACACCACACTGAAAAAAGAATTTAAGCCAGGGAGCATATTTTCCGTTTCTTACCTGCTGGTGCATGATGCGGTGTTTATCATCATCATATTCTTCATCTTCCTGGTTTACGCTTCTCCACCAGAGTGAGGCTGAAAAAACACCTACTTTGGTAAACTCACCAGGCCGGTTCCATACAATGTCCAATGCGCTTAACCCTCCAAGTGAAAAACCGGCAAACGCTTTTTCCTTAAACGAAGTGATAGAATATTTTTGCCGGATGTGTGGAAGCAGTTCATCAAAAATAAACGAAGTATAAAGAGCCGCTTTGCCCCCTCTCTCTTTGTAATCAGGGATATTTTGTGTGCCATATTCCATTTTCCGGTCTTCCCCGGCATGAATAGCTACAAATAACAATGGTTCAATTTTATTAGCTGTATACAAGTGCCTCAGGATGGTCTGAAAGTGCATTTTCTCCATATCCTGCCCGTCATTGATTAGAAGCAGGCTTATGGGGCCATTGTTAGCTACCTGGGCAGGAAAAAAGAACTCAATCTTCACTTCCCGTTCTAAAAACCCAGATTTCAGGTGTTCGTCTTCAGTATGAATAACGGATTCTTTAGCGGCCTTTTGCATGATTTCAAAAATAAGGATTTCATAATAAACAGCGCCGGGACAAATACAGGAAAAGACGGGCAAAACAGGCTGGTTAATTTGTTTATGTGCCGCCGAAAAAATAAATTTGGAAAGCCCTCTTTTTCCAGAAACCCATAGCCCGGAGCGGCCGCAATTTTATCAATCAACTAAAACCAACTTATGAAGAAAATTGGAATTCTGCATGGCAAGGAACGTTCATTTCCTGAAGCATTTGTTGCGAGAGTAAACAGTAAAAATGTGCCCGGTATAATAGCCGAGCCTGTACGCATAGAAAAGGCTATGCAGGGAATGCCCAGTGGTTATGCCGTCATTATCGACCGCATTTCACAGGATGTGCCTTTCTACCGCACCTGGCTTAAAAATGCGGCCGTTACCGGCACTGCTGTTATCAACAACCCATTTTGGTGGAGTGCTGATGATAAATATTTCAACAACTGCCTGATGACAAAAGTGGATGTACCCGTTCCTAAAACAGCCATTATTCCATCCAGGGATTTGCCTGATGATACATCGGATGATTCATTTCGTAATCTTGCCTACCCGCTTGACTGGGAATCCATCTTCAATTATGTAGGCTTTCCGGCATATATGAAACCTTTTGCCGGTGGTGGCTGGAAACATGTGTATAAGCTTAGAGATGCAGATGATTTTTTTGCCAAACATGCGGAAACGGGGCAATTAGTAATGCTGCTGCAGGAAGAGATCATCTTTACAGAATATTACCGTTGCTATTGCATTGGTGGCAAGTATGTACGCATCATGTCATACGAACCACGCAACCCGCATCATCTTCGCTATGTTGCCGACTTCAAACCATCGCGGGAGCGGTTACAGCAAATGACAGATATAGTACTGCGCATCAATAAGTATTTAGGTTATGATTTTAATACTGTAGAACTGGCTGTTCGTGACGGTGTGCCCTATGCCATCGATTTCTGCAACCCCGCCCCGGATGCTGACCTGCACAGTGTAGGACAGGAAAATTTTGACTGGGTGGTGGAAACATCTGCTAACTATGCCATTGAAAAAGCTCTTGAAAATATAGAAGACGCTGATAACCTTACATGGGGAGAATATGTAAGAAGAGGAGCTAATAAAAGTCCTTTGGTATAAAAAAGTTTATAGTTTGTGATTGTGGTTTATAAATTATTAATAGAACAAAAAGTATTTTATTCCCGAAAAAACCCAACAACAAACTTTATGCTACAAACTACAAACTAACGTATGAATCTTAACTACAAAAATTTTACTCTTGGAGTGGAAGAAGAGTACATGGTGTTGGATCCCCAAACATATGAACTCAAAAGCCATGAACAGCGTATTGTACAGGAAGGTCAGAAACTGATAAAAGATAAGGTGAAAGCTGAAATGCACCAGGCTGTAGTGGAAGTAGGCACTGATATCTGTGCAGATATTGATGAAGCTTACACAGATGTGGCCACCCTGCGCAAAACGATTGGAGATATCGCCGGGGGGTTAGGATTCTCCATGGGTGCCGCCGGCACACATCCATTCAGTCATTGGGAAAGTCAGCTTATTACAGATCATATTCGTTACAATGAAATTGTTAACGAACTTCAGGAAGCAGCTAGGAGTAATCTTATTTTCGGATTGCATGTGCATGTGGGAATGGAAAGCCGGGAGATGGCCAATCATATAGCCAACAGTACAAGATATTTCCTGCCTCATATATTCGCATTAAGTACCAATTCGCCTTTTTGGGAAGGGCGGATGACGGGATATAAATCTTTTCGTACCAAGGTATTTGACAAATTTCCCCGCACGGGCATACCAGATGCTTTTGAAAGTATAGAAGCTTATGATAATTATGTAAAACTGCTGATAAAAACTAATTGCATTGATAATGCAAAAAAAATATGGTGGGATTTAAGAGTACATCCTTTCTTTAACACCGTTGAGTTTCGGGTATGCGATATACCACTAACCGTGGATGAAACCATCACTCTGGCAGCCTTATTCCAGGCTATCTGCGCAAGAATATACATGCTACGATCCAAGAACCTGAATTTCATCCAGTACTCAAGAGCATTGCTGAATGAAAATAAATGGCGGGCCAGCCGCTATGGAGTAGATGGATACCTGATTGATTTTGGCAAAGAGGAAGAAGTAAATACAAGAGCATTAATTTATGAACTGCTCGACTTTCTTGACCCTGTCCTGGACCATCTCGGCAGCCGCCACCGCATTGCCCATGTGCATAAAATGCTGGAGAATGGGACAGGTGCCGACCGGCAACTAGCTGTTTTTGAAAAAACAAAAAATCTGACTGAAGTTGCAAAATATATACAGGGCCAATACCTGGCGGGTATATAATTTTTCTTTTTCTTTATCAATATGATAACCAGTTGGGGTATACATGGGCTATAAAAATTAAAAAGTTGCCTGCCAGCATTAGCTGACATCATTATATTCCCTATTAAAACCTGACTTACTACCGGCAAAAAAGAAGAATTTCTCAAATAGTTGTGCAAATAAATGACCGATTCAAAGAGCTTTAAATAACCTCTCCTAGCCTGACATTGTTGGCTATTAGTCATCCTTAACGTTTCACAAAGCGGTAAACATTTTTTATTTCTCCGTCATTTGCTGTCAAATGATAAATACCTGCCCGTAGTTCCTGCAATGGGAGGTTAATTGAGTTAGTTCCTCCGGAAACTGTAACCTGCCACTGTTTTATCAGCCCTCCCGACAAATCATAAATAACAAGACTAACCAATCCTTCTTTTGCAGAACTTATTATTGCTGTGGCATGTTTGTGCACAGGATTAGGGACAACAGCTGTAATGATTAATCCCCTGTTATCGTTGATAACCGCCACAACCTTACTATATTTTATGGTGCCATCTGCATCCGTCATTTTAAGGCGATAATATGTAACGCCTTTTGCCAGTCTGTTATCATTCAGACTATAAAACCGATTGGTTTCATTACCGGGAACCGTAGTCAGCAAAGTATACTTCCGGGCATCTGAAGATTTTTCTATTTCAAATTTTGCAGCAGCAGAACAGCAGGCAACAAGCTCCCAGTTAATGGCTGAAATACTACTACTGATTCTTTTAACGCTAAAATCCACCAGGCTTACAGGAAGAGGGTTATTAGCAAAGGGTAAATCTGTGATAAGTGTAAAATCTCCAAAAGAGGATAGATTATTTATGCTTGTTATTGTACCAATTTCATATGGAGGAACATTCGTAATACCTCCATTAGTGGAGCCTTCAGTTGTCCATAAAGCCCCATCCCACCTGCTGACATAAGTGCTATTCAGGTTTTTGCAAAAACTGGTGGGGGTAATGGCGAGTGAAACCTTCTTTACTGCTGTACCGGTGTTTTGGGTAAGCATCCAGTATTCCACATAACTCACATGATCCATTCCACTCTGTACTGCCGTGCCATGAATGCTTTGAGGGTCTGTTCTTTTATACTCGGCAGTAAAAATATCTGTTACAGACTGGCCTGAAACATTTACTATCCCGATAGGCGCATAGATACTCCCGACACCGACAGGAAATATAAAATCAGTATCACCAACCTTCTTCATAGGGCCTTCTACAAAACTTGCAACAGAACCTCCCGTATAGCTGCTTCCTACTGCCATTGTCAAAATGCCTAAAGGAGAAATGGTATGTAACTTACCATTTGTCAATTGAAGCTGAAAAGGAAGAGTAAAGGAACTGGTAACAGTAACCCCTGATGGGTTATTGATCCTGAGAGAAACATCATTATTGATTGAACCAAGAACGAGAAGGTTCTGATTGGTGATTCCATTCAACTCAAGTACAGGAAAACCAGTACTACTTTCCGTAATGGTGCCTGAAAGAGAAACATCGCCAAGTATGCGTATTATATTGTTATTCGAAGAATTCTGCAGATTAATTGTTGAATTTGGAGACTGTGATAAGTTGCCATGTATAATAATATCTGCCGAAAAACCAATACTAAATGTCACCTGGTTTTTAACCTGTAAATCTCCCTTAATATTTAATGGCAAAGACCCGGTTCCCGTATAGGTTATGCTTCCACTAGCCACTGCGGATAATATTAAAGTTCCATAAGTCCTGTCGCTCAGTGAAATTATATAACTACCAAGAGGAACATCATACTCAAACTCTCCCAATTCTGTTCCTGCCACTGCGGATAACTGATTTACTATCGGAACATTTGACCTTGCCGTATTATGAACATAATGTCCTCCGTTATTAATCCGGAAAGTATTTGCAATAGAAATACCGGAGCCCGAAGCTGCGCCGGAAGAATTTTTAAGAATTGCCCCGTTATTAAGAACCAGTGCATCACCCGGACCGGTAACACTGAACCCGGGATCGCCAGTGTTTGTATTGGGGAGGATTAGGGTAATAGTATCTGCTAGAGTCGGGTTGATCAATAATGAATTAACAGAAATAGTTATTGCTCCGCCAGGTAATGTAACAATGTAAGATCCGGGAACAATGGAGTTGTCTAACACCACGTCATCTGCAATTCCGGGCACCACATCTCCTACCCAATTTGTGGCGGTGGCCCAAAGCCCATCGCCCGCATTACCATCCCATGTAATAGTTGCAGCAAAAGAAAAGCAGGATATACTACAAGAAAAGAAAAGAAGAAACCCCTTCCGCATAAATTTTCAATTAAGGATAAGTCAGCCTGCATGGGTGCGGGAAGGTGTTTCGGATAAGATTGGAAGGTTAAACTAAAGATAAGTACTTGACAGGAAATTGTAATAAATCAACGGGAAAAAATTAACCGAGAAAAGAGATAATTGATTGAGGAAAAAGAAAGAAATTCAGCTGCCAGTATTATCCATTTTTCCCTTTCATATCCGGGAATAAAGCTGAGACAAATATCAGCAAAGAAGCCAGCAGCATCAGGTACAATCCTGATTCCCTCACAGGGCACTCTCCCATCTTGCAGGTCGCTATCACCAGGAAATTACGCAATGTCCAGGCAGCAATAAATCCCACCACCAGCAGATTAGCCCTCTTTGCCCAAAGCCGGGGCACCAATGTAAAGAGTAAAAAGAAAGGTACCAATACAAAATAAATATAACCCGGTTTGCCATAATTCGTTCCTGTCGCATCCACACCACTCACCACAATATTTTTTGACTCAATAACCACCCAGGGAGTAAAACAGGAAACAATCAGCAAAATAGCGGCAGCAACGGCAATCCATTTCATGTACTTCATATGCGTAAGTAAGTTAGTGCAGGCGGCAAGATACTACAGAAAAATAATGCTGCTGTATTATAGTTCAATGATCATACCTGTTTCGGCATTTCTTTTTATGTTCGCAAAAATGGTTGCTGCAATGCTATCAGGAGTCTGCCATTTACTAAAATCGGCATCAGGTATAGCTGTCCTGTTTTGCGGTGTATCAATAGTGGATGGCACTACTACAACTATTTTCACATCAGTTCCTGCCGCTTCAGCATTCATCAGTTCAGCCAGCCGGAATAATAAAGACTTGGAAAGGCCATAAGCAATCATTCCCTTGCTGTTCCCGGTATGCAAGCCTGCCCTGGAACCAATTAAAAATATCCGGCCACTGCCTTGCTTCATCATTTGAACAAAAACAGGGCGGGCCACATTATAAGCAGTTTCAAAATTCAGTTTATACTGCTCTGCAATTGCCGATGCTGATGTACCGGCAATATCAGCCATGGCAAATCCTCCGGCTGTCAGCACTGCCACACCGATTACATGATAGTTATTGATCACTGATTTTATCCACGCTTCGGCAGCCTTTTCATCCACGAGGTCGACCATTGAAGTATCAATTCCGGGCTGATCAGTTTTTACCTTATCAGCTCCGCATACTGTATACCCCTCCTCCAGGAATTTTGCTGCCACGGAATGTCCGAGATTTCCTGAAAAACCTGTCACAACAATTGTTTTCATCAGCATTCGGTTTTTAGAAACTTAATAACCAGCTTTTTTGTTTTCCGGCAATTGCTTTTCGCTGGTACTATACTTACTCCTGAAAAAATAAAATAAGGGAATCCCCAAAGCCGTAATAATAAGACCCAATAAAGAATTTATGACCGGTTGCCTGTGAGCTAAGTAATTACTTACATCATTGTAAACGGTAGTTACGAGATAGAAAGCAGAAAAACTAATAAAGAAAAGAGTAATCAAAGGGTGCCCCCATATCCTGTATGGTCTTTCAGCATGCGGCATTTTTTTCCTGAGCATAAAAATACCAACTGCACCTAAGCCATAAGCAATCCATGTAATAAACACAAACATATCGGCCAGCATATCAAAAGAGCCTGTAAAAATGAAAAAAGATGTCCATATTCCATGCAGCCATAGCGCATTGCCGGGTGTTTGAAAATTTTGGTGTTCCTTACCCACCCATGCAGCAAACACTTTATCTTTTCCCATGGCATAGGTGATCCTTGCTGTAGCCATCACATTTCCATTAATAGCACCAAAAGTACAGATGACAATCATAGCAGCGACTATCGCTTCACTGGTACTGCCTAATGCAGCTCTCATGGCATCCGAGGCCACCAACGGGGAATCGGCCACCTGCTCAACCGGTAATGCATAGAGATAAGCCTGGTTTACGAGTACATAAATGAGAATACAAACTACAACACCCAACCACAGACTGCGGGGAATATTTTTTTGCGGGGTCTTTACTTCTCCTGCCATAGAAGCAATATTAATCCATCCATCATAGGCAAAAAAAGCTCCCGTCATCGCAGCGATAATACCACTTAACAAAGCATTTCCCTGCTTCGGCTCTTCAGCATGAAAAAAATGCTGAACACTGCCCTTACCAAAAAAGAAAATACCACAGAGCAACATTGCAATTACTGCGATCTTTAAGAAAGTAGATATAACCTGGAAGTAGCTGCCCCCTTTCACACTCATATAGTTTAGAGCTGTAAGACCCACAACCAACACTATTGCCAGCATCTTTACTCCAAAATCTTTTAAAGGATACAGATCGCCGATAAATGGTATATGCCATTTATTGGCAGTTACTACAGCCTCACTGAACTGCGGAAAATGGATAAAAAAGTCAGCATACCAGGCACACACAAAAGCGATCGCAGCTACAGCGGCAGTGTTAATAACAGAAAATGCAGCCCAGCCGTAGAGAAAAGCAATAAAATCGCCGAACATTTTCCGGAAGTACACATAGATACCGCCGGTTTCGGGCATCATGGCTCCAAGCTCTGCATAAACCAATGCACCAAACAAAGAAAACAGCCCGGCCATTACCCAGATTATTGTCAACCAAACCGGTGAACCCAGTTGCGCAGCCATGCTGGCCGGTTTCATAAATACACCTGAACCAATAATACTTCCTATAACAACAGAAGTAGCGGACCAGAACCCAATCTTCTTGGCTAAAGAGGAGGAAGGCATAATTGAAAAAGGAAGATAAGAACTTGTTTTTATTAAGTCCGGCGAAAATTCAGAAATTCCTTTTCACATCCCCGGGATTTTAACAATTAACCCCATATAATATTTCTAAATTGCCAAAAACCATAAACCATGTTTACTAAAACCATCTTAGGCTTGCTGATTTCAGCAACTACCTTATCCAGCTTTGCACAGAAAAATTTTTCTTACAGTCCTGAAAAACCCCGGCCGGGAGACACTATCATTATCACATACGAGCCGGCAGGTGATATTGCCAATACAATACATCCTGTTGAAGCAGTAGTATATCAACAGGGAACAAGAAAGCAAAAGGCAGATGACCTGTTACTTTTAAAAAAAGGAAATAAATACACCAGCTTCTTCATAACTGATACGGCAATGAACTTTGTCTACTTCAGTTTTGCTGCTGATAAAAAATTTGACAACAATTACAACAATGGATACTATATCCATTTATATGAAAATGATAAAATAAGAAAAGGAAGTAATCTCACATTGTACCAGTATTACCAATTTATGGGCGGACAAGCCGGTGTAGACAGGAATAATGAAAAAGCACTTGCAGCGATGGAAAAAGAGTTTAAACTTTTTCCTGAAAGCCGTAAACAAAATCTCATCAGCTATGTACGACTACAGGCCAGTATAAAGAAAGATCCCTCACCCACACTTTTGCAAAAAGAAATTGAAGCGCAGTTAAAAGCCGGTTTAAATGAGGAAATAGATTATGAAAATGTAGCAGGACTGTATAGTTTGGCAAAATTACCGGAACAGGCTAAACTAATTGCTAATCTTAAAAAAGAAAAATTCCCCAATGGAAATTGGGTAATAGCAGAGACTATCCAGAAATTCCACAGCGAAAAAGAGATTGAGAAAAAAGAAGAATTATTAGCAGAAATAACCGGCAAAAGCGAAACTGACAAGAGATGGGAAGCCTATAGGCTTACTATTCCATTTTTAAAAACACAACTACTAAATACTTATCTCATAAAGAAAGATTGGGCTAAAGTGAAAACCTGGGCAGAAAAAATCGCTGACAAAGGGCAATTAGCATCATTATACAACAATACTGCCTGGGAAATGCAGAAAACCAGCACTGATCTTGCAAAAGTGGAAGAAATGGCAAGATTTGCAACAGAATACGCAAAACAACAATGGCAGAAGCCAGCAAGCAAACGGCCTGAATATATGACTGAGAAACAATGGAAACAGAACAATGAGTTTACATATGCTATGTATGCAGATACTTATGCAATGGTAATGTACCGGATGGAACAATTTAAGAAAGGATTCTCCTTTACAAAAGACGCCGCAATAAATATTCATAAAGGGAGCGACCCTGAACAAAACAATACTTATGCCCTGCTGGCTGAAAAAGTATTACCCGCCAAAAAGCTGAAACCGGAACTGGAAAAATTTGTAAAAGATGGAAAATCCAGTGGAGAAATAAAGGAAGTGCTGAAGCGATTGTATATTAAAGAAAACAAGTCTGAAGTAGGCTTTGACGGATATATAACAGCACTGCAGGAAGAAAGCCGGCTGAAAATGCTGAAAGAAATCCAGAATTCAATGCTTAATGAAACCTCCCCTTCTTTTGCATTAGTAACCCTTGATGGCAGGAAAGTTGACATTACTGACTTAAAAGGCAAAGTAGTGGTTGTGGATTTCTGGGCTACCTGGTGTGGTCCCTGCAAGGCCAGTTTTCCGGGCATGCAGAAAATGGTGACCAAATACAAAGACAACCCTGATGTAAAATTTGTATTTATTGATACCTGGGAAAATGAAGAAAATAAACAGAAGGCTGTGAATGATTTTATTACCGCCAATAAATACACATTCGATGTGTGGATGGATAATGAGAATAAGGTGGTGGAGCAATTTAAGGTAGAAGGTATCCCTACAAAATTTGTAATTGATAAATCCGGAGTTATCCGGTTTAAATCAGTTGGTTTTAATGGGAGTGATGATAAACTGATACAAGAATTGACCGCTATGATAGATTTAGCAGGCAACTCGGCAACAAAATCTTTCTAATAAAATAAATTAAAAACAAAACCCCATCTCACTGATGGGGTTTAAAAATTCATTTCGTTTCCTCTGGTTTCAACCCGAATGCTGACGGTAATCATCAGTATACCTCCCGGCCGGATACTACTTTTTCCCGAAAGGATTAACAGGTACGGTAGGAATGGATCTCCGGAATATTATTAGTAGTTGGTTATTGCAGCTAAGATAATGAGAAGGCAGTGACACAGCAAGAAATCCAGTATAGGAAATATACGATTGATGATGATTTTTATTTTATTACGGTACACAAAATGGAAAAAATAAAGAGAGATAGTCAGGTTACTGATTTTTGTAGCTATTAAAAAAGCCCCCCGGATTACCGGAGGGCTTTGTATTTGAATTCCATTCATTCTGCCTTATTGCACCAGAAGCAATCCTGAGATTACTTTACCACTATACTTATGAGCTACTTTCACTACATAAGTACCTCTTGCCATACCACTCAGATCAAAAGCCATACTTTGATAAGGTGCTGACCGGTAATTCAAATCAAACTCACGACTGGTAATTAACTGGCCATTCGGGCTGTACACAGAAACTATTCTCTTCTCTGCAGCATCACTTCCATAATACAATCTTACCTGGAAGGCACCGGTAGTCGGATTCGGATAAATCCAGAGCTTGTCTGAAGCTTCAGCTCCGATTACCAGAGTATTTGATGTATTTACACAACCATTCACATCTGTTACTGTAGCCTGGTAAGTTCCGAGGCCATCGATATTAGCAGTTTGTGTATTACTGGCACCGGTCAGAACTGTTCCATTCAATGTCCATACCCAACCGTTGGTAGCCGCAGCAGGTGTGCTGGTTCCGGTAATAGTTGTAGTACGACCGGGAACAAGATTTACAACAGATGATGAGATAGCTACTGTTGGAAGCGGATTAACTGTCAATGTTCCAAAACTGGTTGAAGTTACTGATCCGCAAGTTCCGGCTGTTGCTACTACCCTGTATCTGTAACCAGTCATCGCCGAAGTAACATCACTTACTGTCAACGTCGTACTTGTTGCACCGGTAATATTGCTCCAGGTCAGGCCATTGTCAGTACTTCTTTGCCACTGATATGTTACAGGGCTGCCGCCAGTTGTACTTGCACTGAATGTTGTACTGCCTCCAAGACATACGCTACGGGTAGCAGGTGCAACCGCCAGACCTGTTACAGGTGTATTAACTGTTACAGGTATAGTAGTAGTTGCAGAAGTACAAGGTGTACTTGTAGTAAAGCTCACTGTATAGTTGGAAGTCACTGTTGGCTTCACATATACCGTTGTTACAGGTGTACCTGTATATGGTACAGTGGCTGCAGCATCCGTGAAGATTGTACCAGTTGGACCACCCCATGTTCCCTGGGCAAATACAGGAGCTACATATGTAATTTCCAAATCCCACTTTGTCAATGTTCCCGGATCCGGATCTATAAAATAGTCGTAAAATGCCAGGGTCCAGTTACCATTAGGTGTAGAGTATAAACCTGACCAGGCGGTGGTAGTTGGTGTATATCCTGCAGGACCACTCGGTGGGAATCCTGAAGGAACTGTAGCAGCTTGTGCATCAGCTTTGAAAGTACCTGTAAATGGTGAGGTTCCTGAACTTAACGCAGCTGTTCCAGTGTGGCTGATCTCCGTATTTAAGAAGTTAACACCTCCATTTCCGGTAGCGCTAAGGAAGTAATCCAGGTTAAATACTGCTCCATTAGGTGCTTTCAATACATAACAAACATCACCCACCCAGTTGTGAGTCATGTTCAGTTTAACTTTTATACCTGTGATAATTGCACCTGAAGGTATGTTAGAAATAGCTATAGTATTTGTACCAAAAGAAGTACCGTCATTACTTTCAGGAATTGTTGCAGATACAGTACCAGAACTGTATGTAGCTGTTACAGGCGCTGAAGTAATATTAGTAAGAGATAACTGCTGGATGCTGCCTGCACAAATTGTAGCAGAAGAAGGATTAACAGTTGCTACAATCGGGTTTACTGTTAGTGTTCCTATTCCTGAAACATCCGTGGCAGAACAACCTCCTACTACTACTGCACGATACTGGTAACCATTATAGGCTGCAGTTGCACTTGTAAGTGTAAGTGTTGCAGTGGTAGCACCTGAATAGATACCGCCATTATTTACAGTCTGCCATGCAGAAGTTGAACTTGTTCTGTATTCCCAGCTATAGGCAGGAAGTGTTCCACTTGTAGCAACAGTAAATGAAGCATTGCCTCCACAGGTTGTTGAGGTATTTGCAGGGCTGCTTGTAATGGTAATTGGTACACAAGGAGCTATCGTTACATGATAATCCTCCGTTTCTCCATAAACAACACCAGTGCAGGCCTGAGCGTTTGTCCAGGCAGTACTAAAGCGTACCCTCACCCTCATCCTTGTTGTTCCGTTCAGTGCAGTTGATGGAATTGCAATATTATTGGAAAGAACGCCTCCATTACCCACATTGTTACCAAGGTTGGTAAATTCAGTTGTTTCGAACTGACCATTCTGGTTGTAATCAATCCATACCGCCACTTGCTCAGTCCAGACTGTAGGTACATTTACAATAATTGGATTATTAGCGCCGGAGTAAACAGTCGGTGCAGCTACAGAAGATGTGTAGTTAGAATAACCGGCGGGAGGTCCGGCTCCGCAAGTTGAGGAATTATCCAATGTACTAATCCGCACTCTTGTAATCACATCATCGTCCGTACAATCTGACCCAGTGGGTATGCAATAACAACTGGAAGGTGGAGTTAATAATACCTGAACCGGTGTAGAAGTAGCAGGGTTACCAGAGCAACTTACGATACATTGATAGAAAGTTGTTGCTGATAACTGTGTTGTCAAAGTGGAATTGGTAGCACCGGTAATATTACTCCATGGGCCAGTAGCTGATGTACCAGACTGCCACTGATAAGTTACACCTGAACCAGAGGTACTGTTTTGTAATGACAAAGTAAAGTTAGTGCCGGGGCATACTGTTGAAACTGTTGAAAGAGTGTTGCCAGGTGTTGGTGTACCGCTACATGCACCTGTAGTATAATCAATAATAAAGTATTGATCTTGTGCACCGCCACCGCCAGCATCAACCAGATTAACCCATGTTCCGGGAAGACCACCGCTAAAATCTCTTTGTTTTGAATTTGCACCAGCAGGTGAAGGCTGGCCTACAACTGTACTGGGGGGAGTAAAATTGCTTAATCCTCCATTTCCATGAGCCCACTCAACCCAGTAAGTACCGGGCGCCAAAGTGGTATTAATTGTGGTCTCTATTTTCCATACTAATCTTGTGGTACCTGCCGTTGTTCCAGATGTTCTGTAAACAAATGCAGAAGTAGAACTTAAAAAACGGTTTGTAGTGAGATCTCCAAAAATTGGAGCCGGATTACCAGTGGACGGGTCCGTGTTATAAATCTGAACCCTTGTATCAACAAATGGTGATGTAGTTCCGGAAAACCCTGTGGAATAAGCAAAGAATGTAATTTTTGTAACATTCCAGGATGGGCCTGCAGGAACAACAAAATTATCAGCTAGCGAAAAGCCAGCAGTAATATTGGCTCCGTATCCAAGACCCGAATTGGACCCCTGCAACTCACTCCATGTATAACCCGATGGGGCTACAGTACCTGTACCAGCATGTGTTGCTCCTGTCGAAAGATTCCCGTTTATGTATTGTTGGGCATTTATCTTCCCCGATAAAAGGAAAAATAAAGTAAACAGAATTGGGGTTAGCCCAAAGAAAACCCCTTTTCTCTTAAGCGTAAATTTTGGTTGCATAATCCTGATTTTTAGTATATAAAATACAGAAAATACCTTTCCTTCCGGAAAGACATCTTCCATAAAATTAAAAAAATAGTAAAATAAGCGGGGGGTAAAATTCACCCATATTATCCGTCCGTTTGCGTAAAGTTATAGTTTTCAAAATAAAATACCCGCTTCTGCGGGTATTTTATTTTACAAAATATCGGAAATCACCATTTGTCAACTTCTTCGCTGCCAGCCGCAGCCTGCGTCTTTTCTTCAGCAACTGGTGTAGCCTCAGTTACAGTAACAGCAGGCACCGGTTCCTTTTCATGATTTCCCTCTGCACTGCTATTATGCTGATAATCTTCCGCTGCTTCGTCATGATTAAAAGCATCAAAGTCAAAATCGGGCATCAGCTCAGTTTTTACATAATCAACTGCCTCACCTAAAGCCTTGATAAACTTATTAAAGTCCTCCTTATATAAAAAAACTTTATGACGGTCATAGCCATTATCATCAAATCTTTTCCGGCTTTCTGTAATGGTAAGATAGTAATCGTTACCACGGGTAGCCCTTACATCAAAGAAGTAAGTCCTTCTTTTACCAGCACGGATACGTTTACTATAGATACTCTCCATTTTCTTATCGTTATTCTCTTGCGTCACTGTATAAGTTTTTAGCAGTTAATGTATTACTTTGGTTTGGGAGCTACAAATATATATATGTTTTTGAAACGGCCAAATTGACAAAAAATCTTTATTTAAGCCTATTCCCCATTAAATAGGGATCAAATTCCTTTTACCAAACCCGTTACTCATCAGCAGATGTATTGCTGTCCTGTTGCTGCTGCCGGTTATACAACTCTGAATAATAGCCTCCCAGAGCAAAAAGCTGTTCATGAGTACCTTCCTCAACAATCCGGCCTTTGTCAATAACTACAATTTTATCAAAAGTCAGCAGGGAAAAAATCCGGTGTGTAATGATAATGGCGGTTTTTTTATCCAAATACTCATTAAGGCTGTTTATTATTTCTTTCTCCGTCTTTGCATCAACCGCACTCAGGCAGTCATCAAAAACCACAATTGCCGGATCTTTGATCAGTGCCCGGGCAATGGAAATCCGTTGCTTTTGGCCCCCGCTTAAAGTTACGCCCCGCTCTCCCACCATTGTATCATATTGCCCGGAGAATTGTGCAATCTCTTTCTCTACACTTGCACTTTTTGCTGCTTTTTCTACAGCATTTCTGTCGACGTAGTTTAATCCAAAGCTGATATTATTTTCTACTGTTTCACTGAAAAGAAAGACATCCTGGGGCACATAGCTTATTTGTTCCCTGAGTATTTTCAAATCAATCTGCCGGATATCTGTATCGTCCAGTTCAATTTTTCCGTTTGTGGCATCATACATTCGCAACAGCAACTGAGCTACTGTTGATTTCCCGCTTCCCGTCCGGCCCACAATAGCCACTTTTTCTCCTTTTTTAACGGATAAAGTAAAATCTTTTAACGCCTTTATCCCCGTATGCGGATAAACGAAATTTACCCTGTCGAAATTAATATTCCCTTTCAATGAATTACTAACAGGCAATGGATCATTCTGTATGGCGGGCTTAATATCTAAAAACTCATTAATTCTTTTTTGCGATGCAGCAGCCCGCTGTATCATACTTGCCGTAAGGCCAATAGCACTTACCGGGAAAGTAAGCATGTTGATATACATGACGAACTCAACAATTGTATTAATCCCGATATGATGGCCTCCATTGATATAATACAGGCCCCCGATCATAATCGTAAGCAGTGTGCTCAACCCTATCAATAATGTAATTGATGGAAAATACACTGCTTCCACCTTCACCAGGCCCAGCACATTTTTTTTGAATTCTTCTGCATTACGGGTAAAAAAGCCAAGCATTGCCTTTTCCTGAACAAACGATTTGATCACTCGCATTCCCGAATAAGTTTCCTGGGCATTTGTCGTCAATTTCGATAAGGACTCCTGTATCTTCTCACTCTTTTTATGAATTGTATTATTTACGAGGTAAATTGTTATAGCCAGAATTGGTAACGGGGCTAACACATACATGGTCAGTTCAGTATCCCTTTTGAGCATAAAAAAAACGCTGAGTGAGATCACAGAAACAAGGTTGACCAGGTACATAATAGCAGGTCCGGTAAACATTCTTACACGGCTTACATCTTCAGTAATACGGTTCATCAGGTCGCCGGTACTCTGTGTTTTGTAAAAAGCTGTATCCAGTTTTTGATAATGGCTGAACACTTCATTTTTTTGTTCGTACTCGATGTAGCGGCTCATTACAATAATCGTCTGACGCATCAGAAAAAGAAAAAATCCCCGGAGCAATGCCAGTGCCAATATGACCACTCCACATAAAGCCACCACCTTACCAATTGAAAAATTATATCCTTCTACTGAATTAATAAATCCGTTGACCAGGCCATCGTAATCCGGCTTTTTTTCCGGCACTTTATATCCCGGAAGATTTAATGAACGCTGAACAAAGTCGATGATAAAACCGGTAACCTGGGGTGACAATACGTTGAAATAATTTGACAAAAGAACAAAGAGGATACCTCCCCCAAGGCGGATCCGGTATTTCCAAAAATATTTATTAAGCGCCTTAAGATGCTTCAACAGATAATGATTTGAAACAAAATTAATTGAATAGAGATTATTATTTGGAAGATTAAGGTTCAGACATTTATTTTGCACCCGGAGAGATGGCAGAGCGGTCGAATGCGGCGGTCTTGAAAACCGTTGACTCAAAAGGTCCGGGGGTTCGAATCCCTCTCTCTCCGCTGAAACACTATTCAAACTTTATTAAATCCTTGCAAACTCAATATAGGCAAGGGTTTTTTATTTTTGGTACTCCCCAAATCATTCAAAAAACTCCAAAGAAAATGGTCTAAATCGAGACCTTTTCCCTTCATTTTTACAGGTCTCGCCAAATCGCTGAAATCCTTTACCATCAAGGGTTTTGTGGATAAAAAGTATTAGGAAATTGCTAATAGAATTAGTAAATTTATAACCTAAAAACGGACCAAAAATGAACAACGTAATGCACCTGTCTTTTCAGGTAAAATCTTCCAAGAAGAACGAGTTTGGCAAGGCTCCCATCTATGCCAGGATTACCATTAATGAAGTAAGAACTGAGTTTTCACTCAAGCGGTTTATTGAACCGGATAAATGGATCAATAAAGCAAGTATTGCAAAAGGCAATACGGAAGAAATCCGTACACTGAATGCACATATACTTACTATTCGTACTGCATTGTTTCAGCACTATAATCGCTTACTGGAAACCGGTAAAACAATCACAGCCGAAGCAGTTAAAAATTCTTACTTCGGTATTACTGAAAAGAGCAAAACCATCATGGAAGTTTTTCAGTATCACAATGACCAGATGAAATCACTGATCGGAAAAGAATATTCTTTCGGTACACATGAACGGTATGCAACAGCATTAAACCACACTAAAGAGTTTTTGGAATACAAGTATAATGTTTCCGACTATCCCATTAAGCATGTCAATCATGAGTTCATTACCGAGTATGAATATTTCCTGAAAGCCATCCGCAAGTGTTCACACAATACAGCTATTAAGTACCTCACAAACTTCAAGAAGATAATGCGTATATGTCTCGGCAATGGCTGGATAGATAAAGACCCTTTCATCAGTTATCGTTTTCACCTGCATGAAGTAGAAAGAGAAATATTACATGAGCATGAGATACAGGCTATCGCCGATAAAGAGTTTGCTACTTCGAGATTAGACCAGGTGAGGGATATATTCCTATTCTGTTGTTTCACCGGCCTTGCCTACAGTGATGTAAAGAAACTGACAAAAGACCACATCATCATTGGCATTGATGGTGAAAGATGGATAAAAATAAACCGTACTAAAACCGATACCCGTTCAAGTATACCTATTCTCCCAATGGCACAGGCAATTTTAGATAAGTATGTAAACCATCCCAAATGCAGTGCAGAAAAAACTTTACTACCGGTAAGCTCTAACCAGAAAATGAATGGCTACTTAAAAGAGATTGCCGCTATCTGTGGTATAGAAAAGAACATCACATTTCACATTGCCCGTCACTCATTCGCCACTACTATTACTTTACAAAATGATGTGCCGATTGAAAGTGTATCCAAAATGTTAGGTCATAAATCAATCAAAACAACACAGCATTATGCAAAAGTGTTGGATAAAAAAGTAAGTAACGATATGGCATTGCTGAAAGAAAAAATGGGAGTTAAAATTCCGGCCGCAAAAGTAAGAATTGCATGATAATACTAAATCGTTTAGTTATCCACAATATTCAATATTACCAATGGTTTTATCCACTAATTGTGGAAAAT
Organism: Chitinophagaceae bacterium; assembly: GCA_044221225.1. GTDB lineage: Bacteria > Bacteroidota > Bacteroidia > Chitinophagales > Chitinophagaceae > JJ008. The sequence goes on along the minus strand of JBGAPQ010000012.1, from coordinate 15,522 downwards.
TGTTGGTAAATGATTCTATTTAAATGCGAATATTATTAGTAAATTTGTTATAGCTAATTCATTAAAAAACATAAGTCTGGAACTATGGAAATTGAGTTGATTACGAAAGCCGACTTTCACACTTTAAAAAGTGAGATTGTCGATGAAATCAAAAGGTTGTTTCAAACACCTGGCGAACAAAAGGAATGGTTGAAAAGCGCTGATGTGATGCAGTTGTTACAATGCTCACCCGGCACTTTGCAGAACCTGAGAGTAAATGGAAAACTCCCCTTCACAAAAATGGGCGGCACTATCTACTACTCAAGAAAAGATGTAATGAGTGTACTGGAAGGGAATAAGTCTAATGCCGCTTAACTATCCCAACACACATCACTGATCGCTTCTGCTAAGAAGCCATCCTTTGAAAAACCGAAATCAAACCAAAACTGCTGTATGAAGAAAGAACACGGACTGCTTTTCAAAAAGCAAAAGAATGAACTATGGCCACAAGGCAAACAAATAAACTTCAGATTCCGGTAGACATAAGCCGATATGTGGTAGTATACGGCCTTCAAAAAGCATTTGCCATTTTTCTCTATCTCAAATTCCACTCCAGCGGAAAGCTGCACAAAGACTCACCCGTATTCAAATCGGTAATGAAAGCATTGCGGATTAGTGATGACCGCACTTACCGCAAACATTTTAATAAATTAATTGAACTAAACTGGATTAACCTGAATGAAAGTTCAGGCATCTATCATTTCCGTGGGTTCGACCGGTTGCGGATTGAATATAATATAAGAAGTAAGCAAGCTACTACATTATTTTACAAGCATTTAAAAATACTCGATGTGTACCTTGTTGGAGTTATGCTTTGTGCAGAAGTGAACAAGCAGAAATATTTTTGGGAGGTTGTCGTCAGGCGTAAACTGAGGCCCGTAGCTAACAAAAGGGATGCTACCAATCCTGCCAGGGTTTATGCCGACGGCCCCCAACCAAAGTATTACGGTCTTTGCCTGCCACAAATTGCCGAAATGTTTGGATGCAGTAAAACAAGGGCTTCTCAACTTAGGAAAAAAGCCGCCGATGCCGGGTTTATCCAAACCATTCACAAATTCACAGAAATTACCCGCCTGCCAAAACCTGATTATAATATCCGGCCACATATGGAGGAGCAATTTCCGGAGTTGAAAGGCAGGCTACGATTCAGCATCATTGTGGTGAAAGGGGTTGCTTATATATTGGTACTCGTTCAAACCTTTGATGAGATCATCCCAAAAATTCAGTTTAAAACAATCAGTAAGTTTAATAACCTGGTTGTTGCACCGCAAATTAAAAAGGCTGCCGCAATCCGCATTGCAGAGGCCGCCAAAATTGCCGCATAGTTTATCCCCTATTCCCCACCGGGCCAATTTTGAAATTGATTGATGCATTTTCGCACAATTTTTATTTTCATGCTTTAAAAAAGAGTTTTGTTTTGTTTTTTGCGCCGCCCGGCATCTCTTTTTATGCTGTTATGTTTGATTTGAACATATAAATACCCTTACTTCCCTTCCTGCAAAGGGATAGCAGTACTATCCGCAGAGAAGCAGAATAGCCTCCCTTCCCATACCCATCCCTCATTATAAGGTTCACATTTTTGCATCCCGGTATATTCCGGGGAATATCCCGGGAACAATCTGCTGGTCATACATCTATTAAACGCATATTATAAATTATTACCGCTTGCCCCGGCAGATAAACAGCCCTTTATTCGTATTTTTCCAATTCAATCAAAACTTAATCCTATTCGCACGGCATGACGCTAAAGGAAATCGGCCTTAAACAGGCACTCAATAAGGCTTACCGCCTCATCAAACCCAAACGGCTTGAAATGGAGGCGTTTAAAACCAATCTCATCAGCTTGCTGGGGCAGATAGACGAGAAGGAATCTGAGGAGAATGTGAAAATTCACCTGATGAATTTTCTGCGGGATACCTTTTATCATCCGGCACACCTGCTGGCCACTAAGGGCAAAACAGATTTTGTGGCCCATACGGGCAAAGACGCAGCCACACCTGCTGCATTGCTGTTTGAGGTAAAAAGACCGTCCAATACGGCCGATATGGTTACCAAAACAAGCCTTAATGCTAAAGCCATGCATGAGCTTATCCTGTATTATTTACGGGAGCGGATTGAGCACCGGAATAACAGTATCACCAATCTTGTTATTACCAACATATACGAATGGTACATTTTTGACGCCGGTGTTTTTGAACGCATCTTTTTTAAAAACACAGGGTTGGTAAAACAATACAAAGAATGGGCTGCAGGACAGAAAGTGAGCAGCAGCACCGACCTTTTTTATAAGGAAATTGCTAAGCCGTTCCTTGAAGTTTTGGAAGACGAAATGCCCTATACCTGGTTCGATATAAGGGCTTTTGAAAAACCGCTTAAAAATGCCGACAAAACAGATGACAAGGCCCTCATCCCGTTATTTAAGATATTATCACCGGTCCATTTGCTAAAACTTCCCTTTGCCAATGACAGCAACAGTTTAGACAAAGGTTTTTATACCGAACTGCTGCACCTGATAGGGCTGGAAGAAGTAAAAGACGGAAGCAAAAAAATCATCCGCCGCAAAAAGGCTGGCGAACGCAACGAAGGCTCACTACTGGAAAATGCCATCACCATACTTGAAACAGAAAACTGCCTGCACAAAGTACCCGACCTTAACAACTACGGCGATGAAAAAGAAGAACAGCTTTTCAGCGTAGGGCTGGAGCTTTGCATAACCTGGATAAACCGGATCCTGTTCCTTAAACTGCTGGAAGCCCAGTTGCTGAAATACCACAGGAATAACCCGGCTTTCAGGTTCCTGAACTTTGACAACCTGCCCCAGTTTGATGAAGTGTACAAACTCTTTTTCCAGGTACTGGCAAGAAATTATAACGAACGCAGCGAAAAAGTTCAGAAGAAATTCAGCCATGTGCCTTATCTCAACAGTTCACTGTTCGAGTTCAGCAATATGGAAGATGCCACCATTAAAATAAACATGCTGGACGATTCGGCCGAGTTGCCCCTGATTTCTTCCACCGTTTTACGCAACGGAAAAAACAAGCCCAAAGCCGATAAACTGAACAGCCTGCAATACCTCTTTGAATTTTTAGATGCCTACGATTTTGCCAGCGAAGGTGAAGAAGATATACAGGAAGAAGGCAAAACCCTCATCAATGCCAGCGTACTGGGACTTATTTTTGAAAAGATCAACGGCTATAAAGACGGCTCCATCTTTACCCCCGGTTTTATTACCATGTATATGTGCCGCCAGAGCATCAGGCAGGCGGTGGTAAACAAATTTAAAGAAACATACGGCTGGAAAGCTGATGACTTTGCCGACCTGGGCAACTATATCAGCGACGACCGCAGTGTAAAGAAACTGAAAGAATACAACAGCCTGCTCAACAGCCTTACCATTTGCGACCCCGCCGTGGGCAGCGGCCACTTTCTGGTAAGCGCCTTAAATGAACTGATTACAGTAAAAGCCGAGCTGGGCATTTTAATTAATGAAGCTGGCAACCGGCTGAACGATATTGAAGTAACGCTGGATAATGATGAACTGCTTATTTACGATACCAAGGGCGACCCCTTTGCCTATACCATAGAAACCGAAAAGAACGGCCGGTTTTATATACAACCCTGGAAACAGGATGTACAGAAAACCCTTTTTCACGAAAAGCAAACCATAATTGAAAACTGCCTCTTTGGAGTTGACATTAACCCCAAAAGTGTGCAGATATGCCGCCTGCGGTTGTGGATAGAGCTTTTGAAAAATGCGTATTACATCATACCCGATGGGCAACCCCAAAACAGCGGAAGAATAGGAAATGAATTACAGACACTGCCAAATATCGACATCAATATTAAATGCGGTAACAGTTTGATAAGCAGGTTCAGCATTACGGAAGACCTGAAATCGGCAACACCGTATTTTGAAAAAAAGATACTGGAGTATAAAAGCTGGGTGGCCGATTATAAGCATGAAGTAGATAAGGATAAGAAAAGAGGCATACAGCAACTGATGACCGATCTGAAACGTGGCTTCCTCTCAAAAATAACCGACCGCAACCCAACCAAAATTAAACTCACAAAACTTACCGATGAGTTTTTAAAGAAGTATGTAAACGAAAAACTGTTTAGCGAAAACCTTACGGCTGCCCAAAAAAAGGACAAAGCAAGGTTGGATAAAGAAATTGCCAAACTGAATAAAGAACTGGAAGCATACATTAAAAACCCCATTTTTAGCAATTCCTTTGAATGGCGGTTTGAGTTTCCCGAAGTGCTGAATGAAAAAGGTGATTTTATTGGATTTGATGTGGTGATTGGGAATCCGCCGTATTTTTCTTTATCAAAAATTAAAGAGCAGGCCGATTTCTTTGTAAAAGCTGGTTATAAAACTTATTCTAAAGGTGCTGATATTTATTGCTTATTTTATGAGAGAGGAAATCAACTTTTAAAAGATAATGGCTACCTCACATACATTACTTCTAATTCTTGGCTAAAATCCATTTATGGCGATTTACTGAAAAAGTATTTTTCAGAACACATGCAACCTATGAGCCTTTTGAATATTGAAGATGTTCAGATTTTTGAAGAAGCTACTGTTGAATCAAATATTATTACTTTAAAGAAAAAACAAAGCCAGGAACCTTTTAAAATTGCCACTCTTACTGATGAGTATATTGCAGGCTCTTCACTAATTGATTTTTTTGAAAATCGTAGCTATCTCTTTAATGTTCCAGAAACTACAGATTGGGTTATTGGCAATGAAGTTGATTCGTCTTTAAAAAGGAAAATTGAAACTGGATCAAAAATTTTGAAGAAGTTTAAAGTATCCATCAACTTTGGTATAAAGTCCGGCTTTAACGAAGCATTTATTATCAATGAAGCAACTAAAGATGAATTGATTCAAAATGGACCTGAAAGTGAAGAGATAATAAAACCAATTTTGAGAGGGAGAGACTTGAGAAGATATTCTTACACATTTTCAAACAATTGGGTTATTAAAACATTCCCTTCGCTAAAGTTGGATATTGATAAATATCCAGCAATTAAAAAGCATTTTCAAAAATTTGGGCAAGCCCGACTTGAACAATCAGGAAATAAAGGAAGCAGAAAAAAGACTCAAAACAATTGGTTTGAAACGCAAGATACAATTGCATATTGGCATGACTTTGATAAGGAAAAAATCATTTGGGGAGAAATTTCAGACAAACCCAAGTTTGCATACGATAATGGAAAGTATTATGCAGAGGCAACAACCTTTTTAATGACTGGTGAAAATCTGAAATACCTGCTTGCAATTCTTAATTCTAAAGTTTCTGAATGGTATTTCAATAAAATAAGTACCACAACCGGTATGGGTACTAATAGGTGGAAGAAATACAAAATTGAGTTACTTCCAATTAAGGACATTTCTTCAAAACAACAGCAGCCTTTTGTAGCATTAGTAGAAAAAATAATTGACGGCAAAAAGAACGGAATTGATACAGCAGCATTGGAAACAGAAATTGATAACCTTGTTTACAAACTCTATGATTTAACCCCCGATGAAATAAAAATAATTGAGGGTGCTGCGTAATTCCGAAAAGTAATCTATAATAGAAGAATGAACATCTACATAAAAAACATGGTTTGCAACCGCTGCATTATGGTGGTAAAGCAGGAACTGGAAGCACTGGGGTTAAAGACCATCCATGTTTCAATGGGAGAGGTAGAACTAAGCAAACAGCCATCTGCAAAACATATGCAACAGCTCAACACCCGCCTGCTGCAATTGGGTTTTGAAATACTGGACGATCAGAAGCAAAAGCAGATTGAAAAAATAAAAAGCCTGCTCATCAAAAAAGTACAGTCGGGCCAGGTGGAGGAGCATTTCAGCATTTCAGCATTTCAGCATTTTTGAGCAATGCCCTGCATAAAGACTACAGTTATATTTCCCGCCTGTTTTCTGAAGTGGAGGGAACAACGGTTGAGCAATATTTTATCCTGCAAAAAATTGAAAAAGTAAAGGAACTGCTGGTTTACGGCGAAGAGAACCTGAGTGAGATTTCATACCGTTTAGGGTACAGCAGTGTAGCCCACCTGTCGGCACAGTTTAAAAAAATTACCGGCTTTACCCCAAGCCAGTTTAAGAAATTAGGAAGTACACAAAGAAAACCGCTCGACGCTCTGTAACTTTTGTTACGGATGCTGTTATTGATATACTAATACCTTTGCACTATGCAGCAAAAAAAACACTGGGAAAAAGTATTTGAAACAAAAGCAGATTCGGAGAAAAGCTGGTTTCAGCCTTATCCCGAAACTTCAGTACAATTTATCAAGGAACTGAATATTCCCAAAGATGCTGCTATTATAGATGTTGGCGGCGGCGACAGTTACCTGGCCGATGCTTTATTGCAGGAAGGCTATAACAATATCACGGTACTCGACATATCTGCAAAGGCACTGCAAAATGCGCAAAAGCGATTAGGTAAAAATGCTGAAAAGATTAAGTGGGTAGAATCAGATGTACTGCAGTTTCACCCCGAGAAAAAATATGATTGCTGGCACGACAGGGCCGTGTTTCATTTTGTAACGGGTGATAAAGAAATATCAGCTTATAAAAAACATATCGCTACTTCAGTTAAGGAAGAAGGAAAGCTGATAGTTGGTACTTTCTCAGAAAAAGGTCCCGAAAAATGCAGCGGCCTTCCTGTTCACCGCTATTCACAGCAGCAACTTACCGATGCCTTGTCAACTAATTTCCGGAAAATTAAGTGTATTGAAGAAATACATCAAACACCTTTTAAAACTACACAGTCATTCACATTTTGCAGTTTTCAAAAAAGGAAGAAAGCTGTTTAGTTGTAAATCATTTCCATAATTCTGTAACTGCCTGCCGCATCTACGTCGGAACTTTGTGTCATTAAATGATGATTATGACACATACCTATAAAGTTTCGGGAATGACCTGTACAGGTTGCCAGGCAAAAGTGCAAAGCCTTTTAACAAAAGTAAAGTCAGTAAGCAATGTTGAAATTGACCTGGCAAAAGGGGAAGCCACTATACAGATGGATAAACATATTGCCACATCTGCATTACAGGATGCACTGAAAGATTATCCAAAATACAAGTTATCCGAAATTGCTGTGCAACACTCACCGGTATTTTCAGAAGAATCAGAAGAAGCCAAAACATGGTTAGCTACTTACAAGCCCATCCTGTTAATATTTGCATTTATTACCGGCATAACCTTGTTGAACGAATGGGTAACCGGTGATTTTTTGTGGATGCGCTGGATGAGTAATTTTATGGCCGGGTTCTTTTTAGTGTTCTCTTTTTTTAAGCTGCTGAATTTAAAAGGCTTTGCAGAAAGCTACTCCATGTATGATGTAATAGCGAAAAAGTGGAGCGGCTGGGGTTATGTTTATGCTTTCGTTGAGCTGGCATTGGGTATTGCCTTTCTTACAGGGTTTAACCCCATACTTACCAATAGCATTACCTTTGTAGTAATGTCAGTAAGCGTTATTGGTGTGCTGCAGAGTGTTTTCAATAAGCGTAAAATTAAATGTGCCTGCCTGGGTGATGTGTTTAATTTACCAATGAGCACCATTACCATTATTGAAGATGCACTGATGATTGGCATGAGTGGGGTTATGTTGTTAACTATGTTATAATGAATGTCTTTAAACCGATAGGGCAATTTTTCTGGAAAGCATTTAAATTCCTTTTTGTACGCAAAAAGGACTGTTGCAGGTAGGTAATAAGTCATTTAAGTATAAACAGATAGCAGAATTATGTAAGAATCCTCAAAATAAATGTTATACTTTTGTAGTAATCTATAAAATGAAAAAGTTCATCACCGCCATATTAGCCGTTTTGTATCTGGGCACTTCTTCGGGTGCAACGATACACATGCATTACTGCATGGGCAAGCTGGCCGATTGGGGGCTTGGGCACAATAAATCCAAAACCTGCGGTAAATGTGGGATGGAAAAAAGCAACGAAAAGGATAATGGCTGCTGCAAGGATGAACACAAGTTTTTAAAAGACGATTCAGCACAAAAGGTAACTGAAAGCAACCTGCAGCTCATGCAGTTGATGGCAACAGCATTACCATCTGCTTATATTCAATTACCAGAATTGGCATTGCTTTCATTAACTGAAGAAAGCCCCAACAGCAACGACCCTCCCCGAACGCCGGCCGTTCCCGTTTACATCCGCAACTGCGTTTTTCGTATTTAATAGTTTTCCCTCTTGTTGAGCCAGGCAAATGATTTGCCGGGCTAAAGGCATTTCTGTATGCCATATATTATTCAATTTTTACACAATTAAATCTTTTTAAAATGAAAGCAATTAAAATGCTGATGATGGCGGCGTTAACCATCCTTTCTTTTTCCTTGATTGCCCAGGACAGCACCAAACAAAAAACAAAAGCACCCAAGCAAAAAATGGAGATGATGAAATACAGTTGTCCCATGCACCCGGATGTAACAAGCAAAAAACCGGGCAAATGCACAAAATGCGGAATGGATATGACCAAAACCAAAAAAGAACAGATGAAAATGGAAGTGATGAAAATGTACACTTGTCCCATGCATCCCGATGTAACCAGTGATAAGCCGGGCAAATGTTCCAAATGTGGTATGGATCTGAAAGAAAAGGAGCAGGCAACTGTTGCATATAGCTGTCCCATGAAATGCGAAGGCGATAAAACCTACGATAAACCGGGAACTTGCCCCAAATGCGGTATGGCGTTAAAAGAACAAAAAAAAGACGATCATTCCAATCACAAACATTAATCAACTAAAAATAAAGAAATGAAAAAGACAATTCTTATTATATCAGCAATCACTGCCATAGCCGTGATTTCCTGCAACAGCAATAGTTCTGACAAAGAAAGTAATACGGGTATGAACCATGACAGTATGCCAATGCCTATGCAGCAAAATACCCAACCTGATAAGGATATTAAAATGGTAACTGCCACATTTACTTCCGTTGATCCGGCAGTAGCATCTTACATAAAAACATTGGTAACGGAGTATCTCTCAATAAAGAATGCCCTTATAAACAGCAATGAAACAGAAGCCGCAACAGCTTCCGGTAAAATGTATGATGCCATGAAAACATTTGACAAATCATTGCTGAGCGCCGATCAGAAAAAAATATATGATGATATTGAATCTGACCTGAAAGAACATGCAGAGCATATTTCTAAAAGTAAAATTGACCACCAGCGGGAACATTTTGCCACAATGAGCAAAGACATGTATGACCTGGTAAAAGCGTTTGGAGCCGGTATGACGCTATACCATGATCATTGCTCCATGTACAACGATGGTTCCATGTGGCTGAGTGAAACCAAAGACATCAAAAATCCTTTTTACGGGGATAAGATGATGACCTGCGGCAGTGTGGAGGAAATGATGAAATAATTCACAATTCTAAAAAGCAGTTATGATTCCAAAAATTATTTCCTGGTCGCTTAAAAACCGCTACATCGTTTTATTGCTTGCAGCAGGGTTGTTTACATGGGGCATTTTCAACATTAAGAAAAACCCTATTGATGCCATTCCCGACCTCAGCGAAAACCAGGTTATCGTCTTTACGGAGTGGATGGGCCGGGGACCGCAGATCATGGAAGACCAGGTTACCTATCCGCTGGTGAGCAACCTGCAAGGCATCCCCAAAGTAAAGAACATCAGGGGTACTTCCATGTTCGGGATGAGTTTTGTGTATGTGATCTTTGAAGATGATGTGGATGTGTACTGGGCAAGAACAAGAGTACTGGAGAGATTGAATTATGCCCAGCGATTATTGCCTAATGGTGTTACTCCCACCCTTGGCCCCGATGGAACAGGCGTAGGCCATGTGTTCTGGTATACTTTAGACACTAAGAATCTTGATCTCGGCGAACAACGGGCATTGCAGGACTGGTATATAAAACTGGCCTTGCAAACCGTACCCGGTGTGGCAGAGGTGGCCTCCTTTGGTGGTTTTGAAAAGCAATATCAATTGGTGGTTGATCCTGTTAAGCTGCAGTTCTACAACATCAGCCTGATGGATGTAATGAATAAGGTAAAGGCGAGCAACAATGATGTGGGCGGAAGAAAATTTGAAATGAGTGATATGGCATATATCATTAGGGGACTTGGTTATATAAAAAACAAAGATGACCTGGAAGCTGTTGCAGTTGGTAATTACAACGGTATTCCCGTTAGGGTAAAAGACATTGGCACTGTGCAAATGGGTGGTGATCTGCGCCTCGGCATATTTGATGAGAACGGTGAAGGTGAAGTGGTTGGCGGCATCGTGGTGATGCGTTACGGAGAAAATGCGGATAAAGTCATCAATGCAGTTAAAGAAAAAATGAAAGATGTGCAGAAAGGTTTGCCGGAAGGAGTTTCTTTTAAAACTGCCTACGACCGCAGTGAACTGATTGAAGCAGCAATCGGAAACATCAAAGTAAAATTGATTGAAGAAATGGCGGTTGTTGCACTCATCGTTATCATCTTTTTGTTTCACTGGCGCAGCGCATTAAGCATCATCATTCAGATCCCCATCACCATTGCCATCAGCTTTATCCTGCTCAATATGTTTGGCATTTCCTCCAACATTATGTCGCTTACAGGTATTGCATTGGCCATCGGGGTAATTGTAGATAACGGGATCATCATGAGTGAGAATGCTTACCGGCATTTATCGGATTATCAAAATCATCCACCCCAAAATCCTCAACAATGAAAAAGCTTTTTAATAAACTCAAACGTAAGGCCAGCTACAACCGGATTCCCGAATTAGAGAGAATGCGGCTGATTGAAAAAGCCAGCATACAGGTATCAAGGGGTGTGTTCTTTTCCACCATTATTATTATTACATCATTTCTGCCCGTGTTTTTATTAACCGGGCAGGAAGGGAAACTTTTTCACCCACTGGCCTTCACCAAAACATTCATCATGATGGTGGATGCAATTCTGGTGATCACCTTAGCCCCCGTTTTAATTTCCTTTTTTATGAAAGGGCGATTCAGGCCCGAAACCAAAAACCCGGTGAACCGCATACTGGAAAAGATATATGAACCGGTTATCCGTACCTGTATAAAATGGCGGAAAACAACATTGGCAGTAAACATTATTGCTCTTGCCATCAGCATACCCATGCTGTTGAGTTTAGGAAAAGAATTTATGCCGCCGCTCGATGAAGGCTCAATCCTGTTTATGCCGGTTACTCTGCCCGATGTTTCAAACAGCGAAGCAAAACGCATATTACAGGTGCAGGATAAATTGATAAAGTCTGTACCGGAAGTAAAGAATGTATTGGGAAAAGCTGGCAGAGCCAATACGGCAACGGATAATTCCCCTATCAGTATGATTGAAACTATTGTGTTGCTAAAGCCCCGGTCGGAATGGAGAAAAGGCATGAGCAAGAACGATATCATCAACGAACTCAATGCCAAATTGCAGATACCGGGTGTCACCAACGGCTGGACACAGCCTATCATTAATCGTATCAATATGCTGTCCACTGGTATCCGAACTGATGTGGGGGTAAAAGTATACGGACAAAACCTCGATACTATTTACGCATTTTCAGAAAAAGTAAAAAAAGAACTGGAAGGCATTGATGGCGTAAAGGATTTGTATGTAGAACCCATTACCGGTGGAAAATATATTGACATTGTTGTGAAACGGGATGAGATAAGCCGCTATGGTTTAACGGTGGATGATGTAAACAGTGTGGTGGAAATAGCATTGGGTGGAATGCGGCTCACCACAACGGTTGAAGGAAGGCAGCGGTTTTCCGTCAATGCAAGGTTTGGCCAGGACTTCAGAAACAATCTTGAGTCCTTAAAACGATTGCAGGTTCAAACCATGAAGTATGGCCCCGTTCCACTGGAAGCGGTGGCAGATGTAAAAATTACTGAAGGTCCGCCGATGATTAATTCAGAAAATGCAATGCTCAGGGGAACGGTGTTGTTCAATGTAAGGGAAAGGGATCTGGGAAGTACGGTAAATGAGGCAAGAGAAAAACTCGACAACATGATTACCAAACTACCAAAGGGTTATTTCATGGAATGGAGCGGACAGTACGAAAATCTTATTCGTAGTGAAAGAACATTGAAAATGATTTTGCCTGTGGTGCTGTTGATCATTTTCCTGTCCATGTATTTTGCTTTCCGCAATGCAAGGGAGGCATTTTTGAGTTTGATCTCCATTCCGTTTGCATTGATTGGCGGAGCCGTCATGATCTATTTCTGGGGTGTGAATTTATCTGTGGCTGTTGCGGTGGGCTTTATTGCCTTGTTCGGTTTGGCAGTGGAAACAGGTATTGTAATGGTGATTTACCTGAACGATGCCATGCAGCAACTGGTAGCTTTAAAAGGAAATTCAAGAGACACGATCACAAAGGCTGATTTAAGGGAATATGTGATTGCAGGTGCGGCCAAAAGATTGCGGCCAAAACTGATGACTGTTTCTGTATCACTCTTTGCGTTAATTCCGATTTTATGGAGTCATGGAGTGGGCAGCGATGTGATGAAGCCGATTGTATTGCCAATGGTTGGAGGCGTACTAACTTCAGCAACACATATCCTGTTGGTAACGCCATTGATATTTTTAATGGCAAAGGAATATGAATTGAGAAAGCATGGAAAAATTGAAGTGCTGGAAACAAAACATTAAGCACATAAAAAGCATTATTATGAAACATTTTAAAATATTGACCGGCTTACTGCTGGTAACTTCTTTTGCTATGTCGCAGCAGGTATTGACGATGCAGGAAATTGAATCGGCAATACAGTCCAAACATCCTGCTTTGAAAATGCTGGATGCAGAGGCCCGTTCTATGAACGAAGAAGCTAAAGGAGCCTATAGCTGGATGCCACCTGAATTGGGTGCAGGTTTTTTTCAAACACCATACGACCCCCGGTTCTGGAAATCCATGAACGGACAACCCGGCATGGGTGCTTTTATGATCTCCGGTCAGCAGATGTTTCCCAATAAGAAAAGACAGAATGCCGAGTTCGCCTTCATGAATGCACAGTCATCAGTGGCAACACAAAAAAAAGATGTGGTAGTGAATGAACTGATTTTTACTGCAAGGAAAAACTACTATGACTGGATCGTATTAGAGAAAAAACTGAAAGTGCTGGATGAAAATAACAGGCTGTTAAAGTTCATGATGCAGAGTGCGGAGATACGCTATAAGAACGGGTTGGGTAAGATCAGCGCCTATTACAAAGCAAAAGCAGCATTGGCAAATGTAGAGAACATGCAGATCATGTTACAAAATGAAATAGTTCAGAAACGGATTGTCATCAATACAGTGATGAACAGAAATACAGAGGAATCGTTTTCTGTAGATACCAATTATGTATGGTACGGTTTTAACCAGGCAATGTTTGATTCTGCATCATTAATGAAACAAAGAAGTGACATCAAAGTAATTGACAAAATGATGGAGGTGAACAAACTTGAACGTACCGCAGAACTTGCAAAGCTGAAACCTGAGTTTGGTATCCGCTACGACCACATGACAGGCTGGGCACGGCAACCGGTTATGTTTTCAGCCATGGCCATGGTGAAAATTCCATTGGCAAAATGGTCTTCCAAAATGAATAAGGCAAAAGCCGAAAGCCTGGTTTGGCAGAATGAAGCCCTGCAAAACCAGCAGCAGATGATCATTAACGAAGCCTCAGGTATGGCTGCAAACAGTTTTACAGAACTGGAGTTAAAGAAAAAACAGATGAAGCTGTATGAGGATCAGATCATTCCTGCTTTGCGCCGTAATTTTCAAACTATGCAATTAGGATACGAACAAAATACAGAAGAACTCTTTGAGCTCTTTGATGCATGGGAAGCCCTTAACATGACACAGATGGATTACTTCGACCAGTTACAGAAGGGATTACAGATGCAGGCTGAGTTAATGAAAATTTTGGAAATAAAATAATCATCATGAATATGATTAAGAAAATAAAATGGCTGGGGTTTATAGCAATGGTAGTTTTATTTATTGCCTGTAACAATAGTAATGATAAAGCCGCCGCAATATACACCTGCCCCATGCCACAGGATTCTGTTTTCAGCGATAAGCCGGGCAAATGCCCCAAGTGCGGGATGGACCTGGTACTGATGGAAGATCATTCAATGCATTCAGGGCATGATATGACCGACAACAGTATGAATTCAGCCAATGGATATACCTGTCCTATGCATCCTAAGGTGCATAGTGATACGGCAGGAACCTGCCCTGTATGCGGTATGAAATTGGAAAAAGTAAAATCTGCTTCAGAACCTAAAGCCGTTTCACTGAATACACTGCTCAAACCTTCCAACCAGCAGGTGATTGCCAATGTACCGATGGTACACATGATGGCAAGGGAAGAAGATATAGAAATGGATGCTTACGGGTTTATCACTTATGATACAAGGCAAACAGGTGTTATCTCTTCCAATTTTTCCGGCAGAATTGAAAAACTGTATGTAAAATACCGTTACCAGAAAATAGCAAAAGGTCAACGTATTATGGACATCTATAGCCCGGAGCTGTTGACAGCACAGGAAAACCTGCTATTTCTTTTAAAGAATGACCCGGAGAATACGATGCTGATCAACGCCGCAAAACAGAAATTGTATTTGCTTGGCATGAGCAATCAGCAATTGAGCAGTGTGATAAAAACCGGTAAACCGTCTTACAAAGTCTCTGTATTCAGTAATTATAGCGGGCATATACATGAAAGTAACAGCGCTGGTATGAACAACAATCAGCCCGGCGGTATGCAACCTGTAACTGTTACAACAGAAGAGCTATCGGTTAAAGAAGGCATGTATGTGCAGAAGGGACAAAACATTTTTGCGGTGTATAATCCAAACAGGGCATGGGCATTACTGAACATTTTTACCGGGCAGGCTGCCATGGTGAAAGTTGGAAATAAGGTACGCATCACTCCCGAAACAGATCCAGCCAATGATTTCAGAGCCTCCATTAATTATATCGAGCCGGTTTACCGGGATGGAAGTAAAACAGTAACCGCAAGGGTTTACTTCGACAATTCGACCTATAAAATTCCAATAGGCAGCCAGGTGAAGGCGACCATTTTTGCAGGAGACCGTTCTGCTGACTGGTTACCCGAAGAAGCTGTTTTATCACTTGGTTTGGATAAAGTTGTTTTTGTAAGAACAGGCGAAGCATTCATGGCCAGAAAAATTGAAACAGGTATTACCAATAAACATTTAGTGCAGGTATTAGGCGGACTCGATAAAACAGAAGCCGTTGCGGCTAATGCCCAATACCTGGTAGACAGTGAAAGCTTCATCAAAACAAATTAACAGGCATGAAAAAGTATATTATCATTATCATTTCAGCTCTCTTTGTTTTTGCATCATGTAAAAACAAAAAAGCAACACTGGTTAATAAGGACGAATATTATACCTGCAGTATGCATCCGCAGATCATGCAGGATAAGCCGGGTACATGCCCCATCTGTCACATGGACCTGATTGTGGTAAAGAAAACAAA
>JBGAPQ010000011.1:0-164832 GCA_044221225.1 Chitinophagaceae bacterium | reverse complement strand
AGCTACCCTGTCAGGTGCAAAATCCACATAGGATTTGCCACGGGGAAAATCTTTGATTTCCACTCCGTCCCAAAGGTGAGAATACAGGATTTTCTCGGCCAGTGTAAGCGGACGGCCCAATGCTTTGCGGGCAGCATCTACTTTGGCAGGCATCTCAGCGTAAAGTTTCTTAATAATATCTAAATCAAATACCATGTGGAGTCTTCTTTAGAGGTGAGTAAAATGAGTGGCAAAAGTACGAAAATCACCTGTCTGAATAACTCCGGGTTGCCGCAATTGTTTAAATTTTCTAATTTAGAGCTATGAACAGATTCAAAGACTTTGTTGAATGGAATGCCTTTGGCGTTTGTTCTGCTATCGGCAACCGGCTGGGTATTGCCACCAGCAAGATCAGGCAATACTTTATGTATGCGTCTATCCTTACAATGGGTTCTCCCATTATCATCTACATGGTGCTGGCCTTCTTCAGAAATGTGAAGAAATATGTGATTGCTGCAAAAAGGAATCCCTGGTACTATTTATAATATTCTGTATAATTA
The DNA here is from genome assembly GCA_044221225.1 of Chitinophagaceae bacterium. Lineage (GTDB taxonomy): Bacteria > Bacteroidota > Bacteroidia > Chitinophagales > Chitinophagaceae > JJ008. The sequence goes on along the minus strand of JBGAPQ010000011.1, from coordinate 164,293 downwards.
CTCTTACCTGTTCAAAATAAAAAATGCCGGATAACCGGCATTTTAGTATCAGCATACAATAATAATCAGCAATTGTCTTTTTCAGCTTTCACTGTATTCCCCGGAAATATGTACGGAAGCACACTAACTGGTTTTGACGGGTTTATCTTTTTTGTTTTGATAATAACAGCCCCGTCCTTTCCTTTTTCGCCATATAATACTTTTGCATTTTCTGCACCCAGAACGTTCACTGATAAAATTTCAGCTGGCTTTAATTTATCGGAAGCTTCTTTTGTTGAAATAACATCATCAATTATGTATATTGGGTTAGCTATTTCCTTGACATTGGTTTGCTTTGTTGTCACTACAATGGCCCCGTTTTTTGCTTTTTCGCCATAGGCTGATGTGGCCGACTCTCCTTTCAGCACATCAACAGTAAGTATTTTCTCCGGCTGTAACATGGTTACCTCATAAGCTTTTACCTCTTTGCCGTCAAGAATATAAATTATATTATCGGGAGTCATTTCAACTCCAAGAACTTTGATTACCGCTTCTTTATCAGGAGCTGCAGGAGGTGGCGGTGGTGCAGGTAGTTTGCCATACTTTGATTCAAAACTTTTTTTCTGTTCTGGTACGGATAAATCATACCTTTCTTTTGTTCCGTCTTTTAAGATCACGGTGGCAATCTCATTATTGATATTTACCGTACTCACATGTGCCGGAAGTTTCACCGGAGCCGTTGGGGCAGGTGGCGCTGGCGGAGCCGGATCAACCGCATCTACAGATAGTACTGGTGGGGCAGGTGGCGGTGGCGGTGGAATTTCACCATAAGTAGACTCAAATTTTTCTGCATTGGCATTCCATTCGGTGAGTAATAACCGTTTTACTTCTTTACCGGTTTTGTCTTTAATTACCAGCAGGCATTCCCCTTTCTGGTCCTTTACATTAATAATGTAGCCTTTGCTGTTTGGTTTGGTTACTTCCGGGACAGTATCAATGGCGGCAACAGGCAATGGTTGCAGCTGTTTTTGTTTTCCTTTCAATGTATCCCCGATCTCTTTTCTAAAAGAAATAAGGATAACAGCAAGCACCGGCAACAGGAACAGGAACCTGAGCAAATGCCGTTTTGCTGATTTGTTTTTGTTCATCATGGCTATTCTTTTTTTGAGTGACGAAAAATTGAACTTTTGAGCTATACTAAATTGATTGTTGCCAATTACTTTCAGCAACAGGTATTGATATTGTTTTTTGTTGATGCCGTTTTCCAGCACCTGGTTATCCGCTACAAATTCAAGGTTCTGGCGTATGGCAGCCCTTATCATCCAGGCAAAGGGATTGTACCAGTTAAGCAGGCAAAGTATTTCGCCGAAAAGAATATCAATACTATGCCGCTGTTTTACATGCACAAATTCATGACGGATTATTTTTTCAAGTTCTTCAGTAGTATGCAGATTAACATTGAAGAATACGGCATTACCAAAAGAAAAAGGAATGATGGATTCATCCACCTGGTACAGGTTTATAGCATCATCTGAAATTAATTTGGCTTTCTTCATCATCCTGCGGAATGAAAATAATTGCATCAACAGCCTTGTAAGCATTACCAGCATACCGGCAATAACAACCAGTGACAGGATATTCCAGAAACTAAATGCTGTACCACCAGTTGATTGCTTATACAGAACAGGCACCCATTGTATCATAGAAGTGTTATTCAATTCATTCTCCTTCAAAGCAGGTGTTATATCTATGAATGGAATGATAAATGAAAGCAATGTATAACCCAGGAGATACCAGCGATTCCAGTTATAAAATGTCAGCTTACGCAAAACAAACTGGTAAAACAAGAACACTACCGCAAGACTGACAGATAATTTTAACAGGTATAAAATGAAAAAAGGCATTGTGATAAGTTGAATGATTAACTGTTTCCCTTCTCAATCATGCTGATTATTTCCTTCAGCTCTTTGGCAGATAATTTTTTCTGCTCAACAAAAAAATTCACTAGCTCCTTATAAGAGTTATCGAAATACTCTTTCACTACTTTTCCCATGAATTTTTTCTTATAGTCATCTTCACTCACGGCCGGTTTGTACAAATAAGCATTCCCGATGAGCCTGCTATGCAGGTATCCTTTCTTTTCAAGATTCTTGATAGTTGAAGCAACAGTAGTATAAGGGAGAGATTCATCAAGATGATCTATAAAGGCCTTTACATTGCCTTCGCCGGTGCGCCATACAGCCTGCATGGTTTCTTCTTCGGCATGGGTGAGTTTTTCCATTTCTACGAAATTTTCGTAAAGCTACGAGATTTTCGTAATTCTCCAAATTTATTTTTTTCCTGCTAAATCAACTCCCTGAGTTTGCTAGCCACCGTATCGATCTCATCCTTTGTATTATGCCTGGAGAAAGAAAAACGGACCGGCACCAGGTTTGGATTATTATTGAGTGCCCTGATCACATGACTTCCCACATCGGCCCCGCTGCTGCAGGCGCTGCCACCTGAGACACATATACCCTGCATATCCAGGTTAAAGAGGATCATTTCTGACTTTTCGGTTTTTGGGAATGATGCATTAAGAACGGTGTACAAACATTTACCATTATAGTCTCCATTAAACTGCACACCTTTAATATGTTTCTGCAGTTGCTCAATCATGTATGTCTTCAATGACTGAATATAAGCACTGTCCTTCTCCATATTGGCATCTGCAAGTTCCAGTGCTTTTGCAAAACCAACTATTCCGTAGAGATTTTCTGTACCTGCCCTCATATTTCTTTCCTGGCCGCCGCCATAGATCATCGGTTTTACTTTGATATTATCATTGATATATAATATACCAATTCCTTTTGGCCCGTGGAATTTATGACCGGCTCCCGTAGCAAAATGAAGCGGTTTGCTGCGGAGATCGATCTTGTAGTGACCTACCGTTTGTACTGTGTCTGAATGAAAAATGGCGTTATATTTTTTACAGATCTCACCAGTTGCATTAATATCCAGCAGGTTGCCTATTTCATTATTGGCATGCATCAATGATACGAGGCAGCGTTCCTCATGATTTGCAAGCTGATCTTCGAGATCATTTAGATCCACATGTCCGTCCGGGTGTATCTTAACAAAACTGCTCGTCACCACATCTTCATGATCAAAATGCTCCACAGCATGCAATACGGCATGATGCTCAATAGGTGAAGTGATGATATGGCGGCAGCCGAGGTCATGAATAGCCGATGCAATGGCCATATTATCACTTTCTGTTCCTCCACTTGTGAAAAATATTTCGCCTGGGTTTGCATTGAGAATTCTCGCTACCGTTTTGCGTGCCGTTTCAATAGCCAGCCTGCTTTCCCTTCCATAAGAATATATAGAAGAAGGATTACCGAAATGTGATGTCATATAAGGCATCATGGCATCCAGCACTTCTTTATCCAATGCAGTAGTAGCAGCATTATCAAGATAAATACGGTTCATTAATAACTCCAGGGCTTTTAAAAATAAGCTGCAAAGGTAAGCAATAAGTACCGGAGAATGACTGGTTAGCCGACTGCAAAAACATACTGGTAAAAAAAAATTCATATAAACAATAATTTTTCACTAAACCCTTATTGAAGTAACTTGAAGTATATTTCATCTTTATGGAACAGCACAATGACCATAGTTGCCATGGCGACAGCCGTCGCAATTTTATTAAAAAGACAACGGCTATCACAGCCATTAGTATTGTACCATCTGCTATTCTAAAAGCAGGTGAGCATCATGAGGCGATAGCTTCTTACATAGAAAAAACGCCAATACAAATGGAGATAAATGGCAAATCTTATAAAGTACTTGTTGATCCGGGTGTAACCCTGCTGGATATGCTGCGGGAGCAATTGGGGCTTACCGGTACAAAGAAAGGATGTGACCAGGGGCATTGCGGCGCCTGCATCGTACATGTAGATGGCAAACGGGTAAATTCCTGCTTGTCAGATGCAGTTGAAAATAATGGTAAAAAAATCACCACCATTGAAGGATTGGCGCAGGGTGACAAACTGCATCCCATGCAGGAAGCATTTATCAGGCATGACGCATTCCAGTGTGGCTATTGCACACCCGGACAAATAATGTCAGCTATCGCCTGCATCAAAGAAGGGCAAGCCGGGTCTGTGGAAGAAATAAAAGAGTATATGAGTGATAACATCTGTCGATGCGGTGCTTATCCAAATATTGTAGCTGCAGTTACAGAAGTAAAAAAAAGCGGGCAACAGATTTAAACCTTAGAAACAAACATTTTTCCTAACCAATATTCACTATTGTTATGGATACCCCAAAAAAAATATACCCGACTATAGCTGATGATGACCGTGTGGATGGAATTGAGAAAGTAACCGGCCGTGCAAAATATACGGCAGACCATATTCTGGATAATATGGTTTATGCAGTATTTGTAACCAGTACCGTAGCAAAAGGGTCTATAAAAAATATAATTCTGCATGAAGCTAAAAATGCACCGGGAGTATTAGATATTATTTACTACCAGAATTGTCCACCCATACCCGGTTACAGGCCTTACGACAAAGACCCGAACAAAAAAGGGTTTGAATGGAGGGGTTTGAAAATTTTTCAAAACAATCTTATTTATTATTATGGTCAGCCTGTTGCCCTGGTGCTGGCAACAACATGGGAAAAAGCCGTAAAAGCAGCATCACTTGTAAAAGCAGAATATATAACTGAAGAATTTGAAACCGATTTTGAAACGTTGCGCAAAAATGATAAGAAACTAAAACCATCCGGTGAATACAAACGGGGCGAAGCCGATGCCTATAAAAACGCTGAGGTATTTGTTGAAAGTGAATACTCCACACCCATAGAAACACATAATCCGATTGAAATGCATGCCACTATCGCCATATGGGATGGAGATGATAAACTAACCGTTTACGATAAATCACAAGGGCCCAAAGGCACACAATCCGACCTGGCAAGAAATTTCGGGCTCGATGAAAAAAATGTAAGAGTGATAACAAAATTTGTCGGCGGAGCTTTCGGCAGTGCTTTACGCAGCTGGCCGCATGTACCTGCTGCCTGTATTGCAGCCAAAATAATAAAGCGGCCTGTCAAACTTATACTCAACAGGAGGCAAATGTTTACGATGGTGGGTTACCGGCCGCAATCATGGCAGAAAATCGCTATTGGAGCAAATAAAGATGGAAAGCTGATGGGTATCACTCATCATGCCATCAGTAATACCTCCCGTTATGAAGATTACCGGGAAGGAATTGTAAACGCTTCACAATTTTTATATGAATGCCCGAATGTAAACACCAGTTATAAAATATTACCGCTCGATGTAAACACACCTACATGGATGCGGGGGCCAGGTGAAGCTACCGGTGCTTTTGCATTGGAATGTGCATTGGATGAATTAGCCTGTAAACTGAATATGGACCCTGTTGAATTAAGGATAAAAAACTATGCTGAAGTTCATCCGCAAAGTAAACTGCCCTGGTCAAGCAAATACCTGAAAGAATGTTATGAAACAGGTAAAGAAAAAATTGGCTGGCATAAACGGCCTGCCGTACCCCGCTCATTAACAGAAAATGGCAAATTGGTCGGCTATGGAATGGGTGGTGGTGTATTCGGCGCCTACCGGGGAAATGCATCTGTAAGAGCCATACTGAATAATGAAGGGATGCTTACCCTGCAAAGTGCAGTAAGCGATATGGGTCCCGGCACTGCTACAACCATGGTAAAGATTGCAGCCGATACCATGCTGCTACCTGCAGTAAAAATTAAATTCCTGTTAGGCGATACTGATTACCCCCCCGGTCCTACACAGGGAGGGTCTGCCACCACTTCCACAGTCGGGGCTGCCGTGAGTATAGTATGTAATGCACTTAAGGAAAATTTAAAAGAACTGGCAATTAACCATGTTTCTTTTTTTAAAACACATACAGCAGAAGAGCTTGATATAAGAAATGAATCTGTTATTTCTAAAAAAGATGGTTCGCAAAAAATCAGCCTCATTTCATTATTACAGGCAGCCGGTAAACCGGAAGTCGAAATTGTAAAAAATGCCGGTCCTGATCCTGCCGTGATGCAGAAATATGCCATGAATTCTTTTTCTGCTCACTTTGTAAAAGTACTGGTGGATCCGGCAACTGGCGCTGTCGAACTTAAACAAATAGTGGCAACAGGAGATGGTGGCAAAATTGTGAGTGAAAAAACAGCCCGCAGCCAGATGATTGGCGGCGCAGTAGGCGGTATTGGTATGGCGCTGACGGAAGAAGCGCTGATTGATAAAAACACAGGTAAGTATATCACCGACACACTGGGAAAATATAATATACCCAAACACCGCGATGTGCCTTTTATTGAAACCTGGTTTCCGGATAAACCCGACCCGGTTATTAACCCGATGGGCTCCAAAGGAGTGGGAGAAATTGCCTTAGTAGGTTTTGCATCTGCGGTAGCCAATGCAGTTTACAATGCAACCGGAAAAAGAGTAAGGAGTTTACCGATAAAACCGGAACAACTTATCAGTTGAAATAATAATTTGTCTGTTGCCTGAACTTGTTAGCTAAACTCCCTTATATCTCTCATCAACTGCATCGCTATATTATTTGCCTTGGTTTCAAAATCACTTTCCGCATAAATGCGAATGATGGGTTCTGTATTGGAAGTACGAAGATGTACCCAATCGTTATCAAACTCAACTTTTAAACCATCCTCAGTATTTACCGGGTTGTTCTTGTATTTTTTTTTGATCTTGTCAAAAATTGATTTTACATCAATCCCGTTTTCGAGCTCGATCTTGTTCTTCGAAATAAAATAATCGGGATAGGTGCTGCGTAAAGATTTAATTCCTTTTTTATGACCGGCCAGGTGGCTTAAAAATAAACCAATGCCGATCAGTGCATCCCGGCCATAATGAAAATCGGGAACGATAATGCCGCCATTACCTTCTCCGCCTATCACAGCATTTACTTCTTTCATCTTCTTTACCACATTCACCTCTCCTACTGCCGATGGTGAATACTCTCCTCCATGTTTCAGGGTTATTTCTTTCAGCGCCTTTGTGCTGCTCATGTTGCTTACCGTGTTCCCCTTGCGTTTGCTTAATATATAGTCAGCTACAGCTACCAATGTATATTCCTCGCCAAACAATGAGCCATCTTCATTTACAAAACACAGGCGGTCTACATCCGGATCAACTGCGATACCTAAATCAGCCTTTTGCTGCACCACTTCGTTGCATAATTGTGATAGATGCTCCGGTAACGGTTCTGGATTATGGGCAAATTTTCCATTCACCTCACTGTTCAGCACAATGATTTCGGTTACACCTAATGCTCTTAATAAAGCAGGTACATAAGTGGCTCCTGTTGAATTAATGGCATCTACCACTATTTTGAAATGTTTTTTAGCAATAGCTTTTGCATTCACCAACGGATATTTCAGTATGGCATCAATATGTTTCTGAAGATAACTGTCATTCCCTGTCACCGTTCCCAGATTTTCTACAGACGCAAAGGAAAAATCTTCTCTGGCCGCCAGTTCCAGCACCCTGGTACCCACTTCACCAGAAATAAATTCACCTTCACTGTTCAGAAGTTTTAGTGCATTCCATTCCCTGGGATTATGGCTGGCGGTAAGAATGATACCTCCATCTGCCTTTTCCATTTTTACAGCTACTTCTACCGTAGGTGTGGTAGACAGCCCAAGGTCGATCACATCAATACCCAAACCAACCAGCGTATTGATCACTAACTGTTGTACCATGGCCCCGCTGATACGGCCATCACGACCAATAACGATCTTCGTTGTTTGCTTTCCTTCTGCTATGATAGTACCAAATGCTGCAGCAAATTTTACCGCATCCACAGGTGTAAGGTTTTCTCCGGGTTTCCCTCCTATCGTTCCCCTTATCCCCGATATACTTTTAATTAATGCCACTTTTTTTCTTTTAAGATGACAAAAATACGCATTTCAATTTCAATGCATTCTTCTGCAGCATGCTTACTTTTGTTGTATGGCAGAAACTACATGGTATAAAGAATGGTTCAATTCTTCTTTTTATCACAAATTATATTTCGAAAGAGATGAAAAGGAAGCAGCCTCTTTTATTAAAAAACTCATAGAACATTTGCAGCCTGTTCCCGGAAACCGTATGCTGGATGTAGCCTGCGGCAAAGGAAGACATAGTAAAATACTGGCTTCGATGGGCTTTACAGTTACCGGTATTGACATTTCTGCTGATAGTATCGCTTATGCCAAAAAATTTGAGAAAGATAACCTTGATTTTTTTGTGCATGATATGCGCCTGCCGTTTTGGTGCAACTATTTTCATTATGCTTTTAACTTTTTTACCAGTTTTGGTTATTTCAAGACGAGAAGAGAACATGATGACGCTGTCCGCACCATTGCCAAAAGTTTGAAACCCAACGGTAAATTTGTAATTGATTACCTGAATGTTCATTATGCTGAAGAACATCTTACTCATACAGAAACCAAAGAAATTGACGGCACGAGGTATGATATCCACCGGTGGGATGATGAGACGCATTTCTGCAAGAAAATTATAGTAACTGACAGTTCATTAATACATCCGCAGGAATACACAGAAAAGGTTGCTAAATTTTCCCTAGGTGATTTTACAGATATGTTAAGCTACCAGGGACTGCAGGTGCAGGAAGTGTTTGGCGATTACCAGTTCAACAGTTATGATATAAGAAAAACACCAAGACTGATAATTATAGCAGGGAAAACCCCTTAACCGCCCTTTCTCAATCCTTTTCATTATTCATCAATAAATATTTCGAAGTCTCATAAAAGGCAGTTGTAAAAATGGATAATCTTTTACGGATAGAATCCTTCTGCGCTTTGGTATATGAAGATGCAGACGACAGCAAAGGGTTCAGCTGCTCCTCTCCGGAATTAATGTTACGGGTAAAATAAAAATCGTCGGTCACCATGCCTATGCCGTCTGCTGTGTTGGTAATGAACGCAAAACTATTTTTCTTATCCGGGTCCAATAAGTCTCTTCCTAATGTAGTATTCACATAGGATTGGTGCAGCATTCCGGCGATGGTGGGCAGCACATCTATCTGTGATACTACTTCTGTTCGTTTTTGAGGCACAAGAAGGTCCGGGGCATAAAATAACAGAGGAACATGTTCATCAGTCAACCGTTGCTCTGTCCATACCGGCGGGTACATGGCTTCTGCATTGCCGGCCAGTCCATGATCACCAACAAAAACAAAAATAGTATTGTGAAAATAATTTTCCCTTTTGGCTGCTTCGATAAATGTTCTGAAACAATAATCAGAATAGCGGAAACAATTGAATTCATCCAATGATTCAAACCCATACTTTCTTAGTTCTTCCTCTGTAATCTTCACTCTTACAAAATCTGTATCCGTCACAGGGATTGTCATATTATAAGGACGATGATTCCCGGATGTTTGAATATAGGCAAAGAATGGTTTATTCCTCTTCCTGAACAAATCATTAGCCTCCAGGAAAAGATCTTTGTCGCTGACTCCCCATACATTTACTTTCGGTGCCTTCAAATCATTACCGGTATGCATCTGTAATCCGTTGATATTACCAAGCAGCCCTTCAAAGTTGTTAAACTCAGGGCTTCCTCCGAGAAAATAATGCTTTTCGTAATCTGCAAAACCATCAACTATTGTTCGCTGTCGTACTGCTTCCGGGTTACGGCTCGAGAATTTGAATAACTGAGCATCAGGTATTCCGGATAGAATGGCAAACAATGCTCTTGCTGTAGAAAAATGCGGAGAAAAACAACGTTCGAAAAAAATACCACTACTGCAAAGCGAATCAAAATAAGGAGTGGCATTCAGCGGATTTCCGCTCATGGTGCTTTTATACATACTGAATGATTCACACTGTACCAGTACAATATTGGGGCGGCTTTCGAAAGAAGAACTTCTGGGGCCAATCTCCCGGTGATAGGAGAATGTTGTTTTATCAGGGAATTCCATCCACTCCGCCATTACAGGAAAAACCTCCCTTGCTTTTTTAGTATTGTAATCAGGTTTCCTCAGTTTTAAAGTAGCAATAAAATTTTGCAGCGGGTTAATAGCAAGGTATGACTTGAAACTGTTATTGAACCGAAAGCTGTCTGCTCGGCTCAGCGGCGACAAAGAAAATGATCCATAAATAAAAAAACAAAACAGCAGAACAACAATTATAAAATACTTTCTCCTGTGCTGAATTCCCTTGCCATCTGTTTTGTTGATGACCTGCCAGTGACTGCGGTGATACATCCACCGGAAAAATAAAACCGCAACGATGAGTCCCAGTAACATCCATATCAACGGGTATGTTTGCCAGATCATTTTTACAGATATACCGAAATCTTCCGCAAAATTTATAGCCCCGGCATCCAGCGGGGTGCGGTTATATGAAAAGCTTCCGAAGCCGGCAGAAAAAAAGAAAAAGATGATAAATGTAACTATTGCGAGATACCATGTCCACCATTTCTTATTGCGGGAAGAATAAAAAGGGGACAACCGTGGAAAAGTACTGAAAAAAACAACAGGCAACAGAATAATAGCAATCCATCTCAGGTCATAGCGGACACCCATCAGGAAAGAGGGTATCACATCAGTAAAAGAAAGGCTCCGTGGCCTGAATGCCAGGAAAGTAGCAAACCGGAACAATGTAAAAATGAGCAGGAAGATGACAAAAAGATTTGACACCCATAAAATCGTTTTTGGTATTTTATATTTTCCAAGCATCAGGTTATCTCATCGAGGGAATAAAGGAGTACAAAGAAAATAATTAAAAAGGGTTTCACAATACAGAGTATCATTTATTTAACAGGGTGAAAATGGCTAATAAGCTGCATACCCTACTTTTGCACCATGAATTCTCTGGCAATTAATTTAATGGAAAAACTGGTTCAATGGGACAGATGGATGTTTGTTAAACTTAACAGCCAATGGACAAATCCTTTATTCGACACAATAATGCCGTTATGGCGAAGTCCCTTATTTTGGGTACCCGTATATCTTTTTCTGCTCCTGTTTGTTATACTAAATTTTAAAGCAAGAGGCGGCTGGTGGTCTGTTTTCTTTATCTGTACCGTAGCCCTCTGTGACCTTGTTGGCAATTATGTTTTTAAACATGGTATTGAAAGAGTAAGGCCCTGCAACGATGCTGATTTCTTTATGCATGTAAGATTATTGTTAGATCATTGTGGCACGGGACACAGTTTTATTTCCAATCATGCGGCTAATCATTTCGGCATGGCAGCTTTCATTTTTATAACATTAAGGCATCTTGCAGGTAAATGGGCCTGGTTAGCAGTTATCTGGGCAACCTCTGTAGCATATGCACAAGTATATGTGGGAGTGCATTACCCGCTGGATGTTATCGCTGGTGCATTTGTCGGATTAATCTTCGGCATTACCACTGGTACTCTCTTCAATAAGCGGTTCAGATTTGCTATCTTCGATAACCAATCAATGCCGGTTTCTTAATGGATATATTCATATTAGGCTTTCTTATATTACTGAACGGTCTTTTTTCCATGTCTGAAATAGCCCTTGTTTCAGCCCGGAAGGCCCGGCTGGAACACCTGGCAGAAAAGGGAGACAAGAAAGCAAAACTTGCACTGGAACTTTCCAATCACCCCGAATTGTTTTTATCCGCAGTTCAGATTGGTATCACACTTATCTCCATTGTTACCGGTGTGTACTCTGGTGAACGATTCAGTAAAAACCTGCAGCCGGTATTTGAGAATATTACCGTATTAAAACCTTATGCGGAAACTATCTCCACCACACTAATAATTATCCTGGTTACTTTTTTGTCTATCATTTTTGGAGAGTTGATCCCTAAAAGGATCGGCCTGCTCCGGTCGGAGAAAATTTCGAAAGCCGTTGCCGGTCCGATGAAAACATTTGCGACCATCACTCATCCCATTGTATGGCTTCTGAATAAAACAGGGAATATTTTTTTCAGCATTTTTAATATCAAACGTTCCAAAGAAGATGCGGTAACTGAAGAAGAGATTAAAACACTTATTACTGAAGGTGCAGAGGCCGGAACCATTGATGAAGCGGAACAGGAAATCATCGAAAGGGTTTTTCACCTTGGCGACCGTAATATCACCTCCCTGATGACACACCGCAGTGACATCATCTGGTTCAGCCTCGATGATAATGAAGAAAAAATCAAAGAAAAAATCTTACAGGAGCCTCACTCCGCTTATCCCATTTGCGATGAAACAATAGATAATATTAAAGGGGTTGTTTCAATAAAAGACCTTTATATAAGCCCTGACAACACCCTGTTCAAAGAGATTATGCAGCCGGCCCTATTTATTCCGGAAAATAACTCACCCTACCAGGTATTGGAAAAATTTAAGGAATCAAAAATTCACTCCGCTTTTATTGTTGATGAATATGGTAGTATTCTCGGGTTGCTGACGCTTAATGATATTCTTGAAGCTATCGTAGGTGATATACCACAACAGGATGTACCCGACTATGAAATTGTAGAGAGAGAAGATGGAACTTATATTGTAGACGGCCAGATTCCCTTTTACGATTTTCTCACCCGTTTTGAAAAAGCAGAATGGATGAATGAAGGCGAACATGATTTTGATACACTGGCGGGTTTCATTCTGCATGAACTGGAAAAAATTCCCAAAACCGGTGATAAGCTCAACTGGAAAGGCTTTTCCCTGGAAGTAATTGATATGGACGGACACCGGATTGATAAGGTACTTGTCACCCTCAGTAAAGAACTCAAAGAAGATATGGAAGAATAAGCCGGTTGAAGTGTACGATTCCGTATCGTTTACTCTTATCCTGCTGCAAATTTCTGCGATGACACGCCTTGGGAAATCAGAAACTTATCACTGCATTTGTATCCGGGTAATTCAGTTTGGTGCTTTTGTGGTTTCCCTTTATTATTACATGGATAATGTTTATCTGGTCATCAAACAAATCATACATGATATTGGTTGAAATATCTGTTTTGTTTAACACAGCCACATTTTCCACTTCTATATAGCCATAAACGGCTTCCTTAATATTCTCAAATCCCAGGTACGAAAAAACCGCCGGTTTCCCATTTGCTTTAAGCGACAAATGACTGAACAGATATTTTTTAACCAGTGTATCCATGGCTGCTTTATCAGGGGGGTTAATAAGGTCTACTTTCGATTGATAATTTTTAGCCAGTACTCTTTCAAAATCGTCTGTAAACATCTTGCAGCTTATCTCCAGTGTTTTGTCTGCTGCATTATGATTAACCTCTATCACACTTACATGAAAAGGATGAACAATTACCGGGCTGGCCCCCTGTAATACCAGGGCCATAACGGGAATAACCAACCATTTATAAACAGATGAAGCCATTGACACAATATTTTTTGGGTTTACATAACTTGAGCTTATTTTGAAGCCGGTTAGCCTGAGACGATAAAAATAGGCTATTGGTTGGAAGTATTAAAAAGAAAAGATGGGTGACTTTAAATTTTATTTTGGCCTGGGATGGGAGCATATCATGAGTTGGGATGCAATGGATCATTTATTGTTCATCGCTGCACTTGCTGCTATCTATCTGCTGCAGGACTGGAAACAGGTTCTGATACTGGTTACTGCCTTTACCATCGGCCATTCTCTTACACTGGCGCTGAGTGTGATGGATATTTTCCGGTTTTCCCCTGATTGGGTGGAATTTCTGATTCCCTGCACCATTGTGATAACCGCTATCAGTAATTTGTTTCAGAAAAAATTTACGCAAAAGTCTATCCGTGTCAATTATTTTCTGGCACTTTTCTTTGGCTTGATTCATGGAATGGGTTTTGCCAACACGATTCGCTTTATGCTGGCCAGTGAGCAAAGTTTCGGCTGGGGGCTATTTGGATTTAATGTGGGACTGGAAGCCGGGCAAATCGTTGTAGTAACAACACTTTTATTACTTACACAGGTTTTCATCACTGTATTAAAAATTAATCGCCGCGAATGGGTGATCTTTTTATCATCTGCCATTTTTAGTTTATCGCTGACAATGGTATTGGAACGCTTACCAACATAAAAAAATATGCCATGAAAAAAATCTGGTTATTGAATTGCCTAGCAATGTTATCAGCTGTTGTTACAGCACAAATTCAGAACAATGCCAATTCCAACCATGCCAATAAATTTGAGCAGTTGGGAACTATTTTGTCAACTCCTAATGAACAACGTACGGCCAGCGGAGCACCAGGACAAAAATACTGGCAACAGCGGGTGGATTATGACATCAAATGTGAACTTGATGAAACCAGCAATAAATTAACAGGTAGCGAAACGATCACTTATTACAACAACTCTCCCGATGTATTAAGCTATTTCTGGATGCAGCTTGACGAAAACCAGCACAGCACTACCAAAAATGCCGATTACCAAAGCAGTAACCGCCTGCCTAATCAAACGGTTGACAAAATGCTTGACCGGTTTGAAGAAAAAAGATCAGACAACGGGTATGGAGTGAACATTACCAAACTTACCGATGCTACTGGCAAATCATTGAAATATACTATTAACAAAACAATGATGAAAGTAGACCTGCCTGTTCCACTAAAACCAGGACAGAAATTCATCTTGAAAGTTGACTGGAATTATAAAATCGTTAACCGGGGTGATTTTATGCGTTTCGGCGGTGCTCGGGGCGGTTATGAGCATTTTTCAGAAGATGGCAATAATAATTATACTATGACACAATGGTATCCCCGCCTTTGCAAATATAGTGATGACCAGGGCTGGCAAAATCACCAGTTTACCGGCACAGGTGAATTCACTTTATGCTTTGGTAATTTCAAAGTACAGATGACAGTGCCCGCCGATCATATTGTTGGCGCCACCGGTGAATGCCAGAACTATGCACAAACCTTGTCGGCTACTCAAATGGCCCGCTGGCAAAAAGCACAAACAGCTAAAGAGCCACTGCAGATCGTAACATTGGATGAAGCATTAGCTGCATCTAAAAAAACAAGTAACCCTGCAAAGAAAACATGGATCTATAAGGCCGATAATGTCCGTGATTTTGCCTGGACATCTTCCAGAAGGTTTGTATGGGATGCAATGAGTACCAATGTGGAAGGAAAGAAAGCAATGTCGATGAGTTATTATGCTAAAGAAGCTTACCCGATCTACAGCAAGTTTTCTACCAAGGCGGTAGCGCATACATTAAAAACATATTCTAAGTTTTCTATTCCTTATCCCTACCCTGTTGCTATCAGCGTGGAAGGTAATCAGGGCATGGAATACCCGATGATTTCTTTTAATCCAGGCCGTGCTGAAAAAGATGGTACCTATACAGAAGGATCAAAGAATGCCGCCATCCTGGTAATTATTCATGAAGTGGGGCATACTTTCTTCCCGATGATCGTTAACAGTGATGAACGTCAATGGACATGGATGGATGAAGGGTTAAATTCTTACCTGCAATATCTTACTCAGGAATTATGGGATAATAAATTCCCTTCTGATGGCGGACCTGCGTGGACTATTACTGATTATATGAAACTGCCAAAAGACCAGTTGGAACCTATCATGACCAATTCAGAGAACATCAACAACTTCGGAGCCAATGCTTATAGTAAAGTAGCAACAGGGTTGAATATACTGAGAGAAACAATCGTTGGCCGTGAATTATTTGATAATGCTTTCCGTGAATATTCCAAACGATGGGCTTTTAAATCACCCACCCCGGCTGATTTCTTCCGCACTATTGAAGATGCCACCGGCGAAGACCTGGATTGGTTCTGGAGAGGATGGTTTTACGGTACTGATGCCTGTGATATTGCCATTGATACAGTGAAACATGCGATGCCTGATATAACAGTTGTACCACCACAAACAAAAGACACCGTGATAATGAGGGGCCTGGCAAAACCTGCAGTAAATCCTTTTGAAGATATTTCCAAGATCAGAAATAAAGAAGATAAGAATATAAAATTTGAAACCGACCGT
Organism: Chitinophagaceae bacterium; assembly: GCA_044221225.1. GTDB lineage: Bacteria > Bacteroidota > Bacteroidia > Chitinophagales > Chitinophagaceae > JJ008. Next base: position 148,337 of record JBGAPQ010000011.1, on the reverse strand, counting down.
GATACCACACTCCGTGATTTTTACTGGAAGTATGACAGGGAAATGGCCAAATATGACAGCACCAAATATCCTGTTACTGTTAAAGCACAAACAGAAGCACTGGACGAAGAAGGGAAACAAAAATATGGCAGCAAACATTTTTATGAAGTATCCTTCAGCAATAAAGGCGGATTGCCTATGCCCATCATTCTCGAATGGACCTATAAAGATGGTACGAAGGAAGTTGAAAGGATACCTGCACAGGTGTGGAGAAAGAATGAAAAGAATGTGATCAAAACATTTATGAAAGACAAAGAAGTGGCTTCTATCAAACTGGATCCTTACCGGGAAACAGCAGATGTTGATGAAAGCAATAACACTTACGGCAATATCAAGGAACCAGGTAAGTTCAAACTTTTCAAACAAAAACAGAATGTAACCCCTGCGCCGGGCATCAACCCGATGCAGAAAGCACAGGAAAAGAAAGGGTTCTGACAATCCCGAAATCTGCCTCTGGCAGACAGGTCTTCCCTGAAAAGAAAAACTTTCTTATATCCTTATAAAAAAGCCGCTTATCAAAAAAGCGGCTTTTTTATAAGCATCCTGATTTAACACCGTTTCTATTTCCTTAGTTTTGAAGGAAGGCTGAATCAACATTTATTACTAAAAATCAACATATCACATGAGAAGTAGCATCATTCTGCTGTTTTGTACTATAACGTTCAGTACAGGCAATTTTGCACAAAACATTTACAATAACCCCAACAGCAATCACGGGAATAAATTTGAGCAACTGGGCGGCATATTACCCACACCTAACGAGTACCGTACTGCAAGCGGTGCTCCCGGCCCGAAATATTGGCAACAAAAAGTAGATTATGATATTAAATGTGAGTTAGATGAAAAAAATCAGAAACTATCCGGTAGCGAAGCCGTTACTTACTTCAATAATTCACCGGATGAACTGGTTTTTCTGTGGCTGCAACTTGACGAAAACCAGCACAGCAGTGTGAACAATGCCAATTATCAAATCAGCAACCCAATGAACAGGCAGTTGAGTCCGCAGCAACTGGACAGGGCTGATGAAACAAAAACTAATAACGGTTATGGTTTCAATATTCTGAAACTGACTGATGTTGCAGGCAAACCATTAAAATATACTATCAATAAAACCATGATGCGGGTTGAATTACCTGCTCCACTAAAAGCAGGTCAGCGTTTTGTTTTCAAATTAGACTGGACTTATAAAATAGCAGATCGCCTGGGCCGTGGTGGTCGTGGCGGATATGAATATTTTCCTGAAGATGGCAATCATCTTTTTACCATGACACAATGGTACCCCCGTTTATGTGTATACAGCGATTTCCAGGGATGGCAGAATCACCAGTTTACCGGTCGTGGTGAATTTGCATTAACCTTTGGTAATTTCAAAGTAGCAATGACAGTGCCTGCCGATCATGTGATCATGTCAACCGGTGAATGCCAGAATTATCCTGCTGTACTTACTCCGGCCCAACTGGCCCGCTGGAATAAAGCAAAGAATGCTGCTGAACCAACGGAAGTGGTAACACTGGAAGAAGCAAAGGCTGCAGAAAAACAAAAAAGCGATAAAAAGAAAACATGGATATTCAAAGCAGATAATGTCCGTGATTTTGCCTGGGGCTCTTCCCGCAAATTTATCTGGGATGCAATGGCTACTAAAGTGGAAGGTAAAAAGATCATGTGCATGAGTGGTTATCCTAAGGAAGCATATGGCTTGTACCGGAAGTTTTCGACCAAAGCAGTTGAGCATACCATTAAAACCTATTCCAAATTCACTATTCCTTATCCTTATCCTGTCGCACAAAGTATTGAAGCATCAAACGGAATGGAATACCCGATGATCTGTTTCAATTTTGGCCGCACTGAAAAAGATGGTACCTACAGTGAAGGAACAAGAAATGGAATGCTCGGTGTTATCATTCACGAAGTCGGACATAACTTTTTTCCCATGATCATCAACAGTGATGAACGTCAGTGGAGCTGGATGGATGAAGGGTTAAATACTTTTGTTGAATACCTGGCTGAAGAGTTATGGGATAATAAATTCCCAAGCCGCCGTGGCCCTGCTGCTTTCATTACTGATTATATGAAACTACCAAAGGACCAGTTGGAACCTATTATGACTAATAGTGAGAACATTGTTCAGTTCGGGCCCAATGCTTACTCCAAGCCGGCAACAGGTTTAAATATTTTAAGAGAGACCATCATGGGCAGAGAGTTATTTGATTATGCCTTTCGTGAATATGCAAGAAGATGGGCTTTCAAGCATCCCGAACCGGCTGATTTGTTCCGCACCCTCGAAGATGCCAGTGGAGAAGACCTTGACTGGTTCTGGAGAGGATGGTTCTTTAGTACCGAAGCCTGCGATATTTCATTGGATACTGTTAAATATGCCCGCCCTGATCTGGCAGCTCAACCAAATGCCACTAATGAAATGACTGTTAAACGCAGTGCAGACAAACCATCTGTCCCCACATTTGATGATATTTCCAAGATCAGGAACCGGGAAGACAAGAATATCAAATTCCAGACGGATGCAGATACCACTATCCGTGATTTCTACTGGCGGTATGCACGGGGTCTTGAACCATACGACACTTCAAAGATTGAAATAAAGATACCCGGAAATAAACCAGAAGGCCTGACAGATGCTGAGAAAGAAAAGTATGGTAATAAGAATATGTATGAACTCACTTTCAGCAATAAAGGCGGACTGGTAATGCCCATCGTAATTGAGTGGACTTATAAAGACAGTACTAAAGAGGTGGAAAGAATACCGGCGCAGGTATGGCGGCTGAATGAAAATAAAGTGATCAAAACTTTCGTGAAAGACAAAGAAGTTGCTTCTATCAAACTGGATCCGCTGAGAGAAACAGCTGATATAAATGAAAGCAACAATAGCTGGAATACGATTCCGGAACCTTCTAAATTCACCATCTTCAAGCAAACACAGGGCGGTGGCAGAAGAGGTGGCGGCGGTCAGGCTGGTAACCCGATGCAACGGGCACAGGATAAAGACAAGAAAGGATTCTAAATAAGTTAATAGTTTGTAGTTTAAAGTTTGTAGTTGAGAGGCATGAATGTATCATGCCTCTCATTTTTTATACCTGCGTAAATCTGCGAAGCTATCAGCGTTATCTGCGGGAGAATAAGTCTTTCCGTTTAACTTTACTGCATGGTAAAAGTTTTCTGTCTTTCATTGATCCTGCTTTTCTCCCTTGTTATAAATGCTGCTACTGTAGACACAGTAAGCATCTACAGCACTGCCATGCAAAAAGAATATAAATGTGTGGTGATAAAACCAACCATGAGACAGAAGGAAAAAATGTTGCTGCCTGTTGTGTATTTACTGCATGGCCATAGTGGCTGGTATGCCAACTGGATAATCAGGGTAAAAGAATTAAAGGAATATGCCGATCAGTACCAGATGCTGATCGTTTGTCCCGATGGTGGCTACAACAGTTGGTATATAGACAGTCCCATCGATTCAACAGTACGGTTTGAAACTTATATCAGCAAAGAAGTGCCGGCCTATATCGAAAAGCATTACCCGGTTATTAAAGACAGGAAAGCAAGAGCCATTACCGGTTTAAGTATGGGCGGGCATGGTGGTTTATTTCTTGGTTTTCGCCATGCGGATGTATTTGGTGCCTGCGGCAGCATGAGTGGTGGCGTAGACCTGCAGCCTTTTAAAAAGAACTGGCAATTGTCGCAAAAAATTGGCGATACAATAAACTTTGCCGCTAACTGGAAAAACTATTCAGTGATTACTGTTATTGAAAATTATCCCAAAGATTCACTTAACATAATTATCGATTGCGGTACCGAAGATTTCTTTTTTGATGTGAACAAGGCCCTGCATGATAAAATGCTGCGGTTAAAAATACCACATGAGTATATTGAACGCCCCGGCAAACATGACTGGAACTACTGGAGGAATGCAGTACAGTACCAGTTACTTTTTTTCAAAAATCATTTTAAAATATCAATGTCAGGCAAATAAGAAAGTTAGCAATGTTTCGTTTAGAAAGGAAATCGAACACATGATACCTGCTCATCTCTCTTATGTAAAAGCATTTGTGTTTTCTGTTCTTACCTTTTTTTTAACCTCATTATCAAGTTGTTCTGGAAAACAAAAAAAGAATGAGGCTATTTACCAGGCATTGACTGCAAGTCTAGAAGCATCAGCCAGAACTATTAAAATGTATACTGAACGTACACACTATTCAATGTCGCAAAAAGCTGCGGACCCAACTACAAATTACAAAGCTGAAATATGGAAGCCAAAAGCCGACAAAATAAGCGAACTAACTACAAGAATGAACAATTACCTGAGTAAATTAAAAGAGGAAGCAGATTCAGATAATATGTCTCTGCCTTCTAAGACAATTGATGCTCTTTTTGACAGTCTGGAAACTTATAAATATCAGTTACTATCAGTTGACTCGATAGTATATAAAGAATTTCGGCAAGACTTATTATCAAACAGCCATGTTACCAGTTTACAAATCAGTAAAAATGAGTTTGAAAAAAGATTCTTTAATCATAAGTCACCAATATTAAAAAAATTGTTATTAACCAAACTAGAAAATGACATAAACATAACTGAAAATAAATTAGTCCTTTTCTGCAGTGAAATGATTCCTTCTTCAGATCGTTATTATGATTCATACTCCGTTATCATAGGTCAAAATCTAAAAACTTTATCACCGGGTGAACAACTAGAAATAAGCGCCGGGGTTGGTGCATTTAGTTTAGTCGCAAAGCCAGAAATAGTAATTAATGGTAAAACAGTGCTTTTGAATGATCAAGGTCTCGCAAATTTCAAGCTTAAGGCACCAACACGATTAGGTTCTCATTTGATTCCTGTTATTATCAGTTTTATAGATCCTGAAGGAAAAAGAGTAAAAAGAGAATTTTCTGTTGAATATTCCGTCAGGGAGAAATGTAACTGACTCCATATACTAAGGCTTCGGTAAGTTCCCCGTACTGCCATCCCTTACTTTAATCTTTTTCTTATTAGAATTTTTCTTTTCGTAATCGAGTATGGCCTGGGGTTTGGCAACAGCTTTTTTCCCTGCTGTATCCGTTTTGGTTTTACCATCACTTACACTCAAAGGCCTGATGTTCTCGTCGTCGATCATTCCGCCATCCTCAGTTTGTAACTTATTCATTACATAGTTCTCAGTAGCTTCTACCGTTCCTTCCCTGGGATCATAGTAAAACCATTTACCATGTTTCATCGATACTCCTTCATTTTTCACTACTACCCAATCCGTAATCTTTGAAGGGTCCTTAATATCATACACTGCCACGGTATCAAAAGCCACTTTGGGGTCCATGGCCCTCCAGTTCTCCACCCGTAGCAATCCGCCGTTATAAGTAAAGTATTGTTGCTTGCCGTTCAGTTTTCCCCAACGGTAATTCTCTTCTGCAATCTTCACTCCTTCCAGTGAATATTTTTTCCAGGTGCCTTCTTTCATATCATTTTCATAATAGCCTTCTTCTTCGTAGCCCCTCTCACCCCGGAGGTCATCTACTCTTACTGACCAGGGGCCTTGTTTCAGTCCCTTCATATCCACCCCGTTCAATGTATCACCCCGTTTATTCAGCACATAGCTTTTCAACTGGCCATACCCATTTATGGAAATAAGTACTAAAAGAAAGGGAATCAATCGCATAGTTTAGTAAGTTTGATATGACCCATGGACCTGACGAAGGGTCATTTTGTTCATGCAATTTACTAACGAAAAACTACTGCTTTTATGCTTCGCCTGTTAAAAATATCCCTGACGGTTGTATTCCTGCACTTTTGCTTCGTTGTTTTCCCCCAGCCCGGCCCTACCCCGGCCGCCGAGCGCCTCAAAGTAACAGAGCAGCGAAAAGCCCTCGAAGCCAGGTCGGTACTGAACGATATAAAATTCCGCAGCATCGGCCCTTCTATCATGAGTGGCCGTGTAGTGGATATAGATGCCAACCCCGAAGATCCTACTGAATTCTATGTAGCCTATGCTACCGGTGGTTTATGGCATACCAAAAACAATGGTCAAAGCTTCACTCCCATCATGGACAATCTGGACATATTGTTCATTGGTGATATTGCAGTGAATTGGGAAAAAACAACAATTGGAAAAGGAATAAATAAAACAGACAGGATAATCTGGGTAGGTACAGGTGAAGTGAACAGCAGCCGGTCTTCATATGCCGGGATGGGTGTTTACAAAACAATGGATAACGGACAGCATTGGGATTACCTCGGCCTGCCCGAATCGCATCATATTGGCAAAATACAATTGCATCCAACTAATGATAACATTGCTTGGGTGGCGGCACTGGGACATTTATATTCTCCCAACAAAGAAAGAGGAGTGTTTAAAACAACAGACGGCGGTAAAACATGGAAACAAACTTTGTTTGTCGATGACAATACCGGTTGTGTTGACCTCGACATCAATCCAACAAATCCCAATGAAGTATATGCAGCCATGTGGTATCGTGTAAGAAGAGCATGGAAGTTTGAAGAAAGTGGAAAAGCCAGTGGGATCTACAAGAGCAATGATGGTGGTGAATCATGGAAATTAGTATCAGCAGCGGGATCAGGATTTATGACCGGCGATAAGATCGGTCGTATCGGTATCACTGTTTATCCAAAGAACCCCAATATTATATATGCCATCGTTGATAATAACACACCCAAACCTCCTGCAGAAAAAAAGAGTGATTCTGCCTATAAAAAAGATGATTTTAAAAATATCAGCAAAGAACAATTTGAACAGTTGAGCAGCAAATGGCTGGATACGTTCTTAAGAGCCAATCGTTTTCCAAGAAAATACAATGCAAAGCTGGTAAAAGAAATGGTAGCAGCTGACAAAGTAAAACCAACTGCCTTATGGGATTTTCTTGACAGCGATGATGGTTTTCAAAATACCGGTATTGCCGGTTGCGAAGTGTACCAGAGTGAAGATGCCGGACAAAGCTGGAAGAAGACCCATGATAAACCAATCGGCATCTTCAATACATATGGGTATTATTTTGCGAAGATCTATACATCCCATTATAATCCTGATAAAGTATTCATCCTTGGTTTTTATGCAGAAGTTTCTACTGATGGTGGCAAGACATTCAAAACAATGGACAAAGGGAATGTGCATGCAGATCATCATGCCCTTTGGGTAAACCCAAAAAGAGATTCACATACGATAAACGGAAATGATGGCGGCACCAATATCAGTTATGATGACGGGGAAAACTGGTTCAAAGCCAATACACCGGCTGTAGGGCAGTACTATGCCATAATTACTGATGATGCCAAACCTTATAATGTATACGGTGGTCTGCAGGATAATGGAAGCTGGTGGGGGCCATCCACACATAAAGAAGATATCAGCTGGATTGACAATGGCCAATATGCATACAAACCTATCAATGGAGGTGATGGTATGCAGGCACAGGTGGATACAAGAGATAATGCTACTGTATACTCCGGTTCACAATTTGGTGTGTACGGTCGCTACAATAAAGACAGAAGAGGTTCGCAGCGTTTCATCCGCCCGCAGCATGACCTGGGTGAGAAACCGTTACGTTTCAATTGGCAAACACCGATATTGCTCAGCAAGCATAACCAGGATGTATTGTATTATGGCAGTAACCGTTTTTATCGTTCGCTCAATAAAGGAGACACGATGATTGCTATGAGTAATGATTTAACGAACGGCAGAGTGAGCGGTAATGTTCCTTATGGCACTTTAACTACTATTTCCGAGTCATCATTGCGTTTTGGATTAGTATATACAGGCACTGATGATGGTAATATTCATCGTTCTTATGATGGTGGTTATACATGGGAACAACTGAATCAAACTGTACCAGCACCAGGAAAAAAAGGCAAACAACAAACTACAAACTACAAATTACAAACCAACCAACTCTGGATAAGCAGGGTCACTGCTTCACAACACAAAGAAGCAAGGATATATACATCGCTGAATGGTTACCGCTTTGATAATTTTGCCCCTTACCTGTATGTTAGTGATGATTATGGAGCTACATGGAAACAGATTGGCAACGATCTGCCCAATGAACCAATTAACGTAGTGAAAGAAGATCCGAAAGATGAAAACATTCTTTATGTGGGAACAGACGGCGGCTTATATGTAAGTTTTGATGCCGGTAGCAGCTTTATGTTATGGAACGGCGGTTTACCCAAATCTGTCCCTGTTCATGATATTGCTATACAACAACGGGAAAATGAAATTGTGCTGGGCACTCATGGACGCAGCTTGTTTGTGTCAAAACTGGATGATGTGCAGGGGCTGAAAAAAGACCCCGAGTGGCTGAAGAAGAAGCCGAAAGAAAAACCTAAAACTAATCAACAGCCAGGTGATGATAATGATGAAAGTAATCCGGAAATGTAATTCAAAAGCCGCCTTTGTAAGGCGGCTTTTGAATATGCTAAGGGCAAGTAAATCTTAAAAATTTTTGAACCGTTCGAAGCAGGCTTTATCAAGCATCTCTCTGTCATCAGGATGGGCAATATCAATTAATGACTTGGCCCGCTGACGGAGATTTTGCCCGAATAAATAAGCCACTCCAAATTCAGTTACCACATAGTGGATATGTCCGCGGGTGGTTACCACACCAGCACCCTGTTTCAGGAAAGGAACAATGCGGCTTACACCCTTATTTGTTCTGCTGGTTAATGCAATAATAGGTTTACCGCCTTCACTTAATGCCGCACCTCTCATAAAATCCATTTGGCCACCGATACCGCTGTATTGCATGGTACCTATTGAGTCCGCACAAACCTGACCTGTGATATCCACTTCTATCGCACTGTTGATAGCCACCACCCTGGGGTTACGACGGATTACATGCGGGTCGTTTACATAATCAATATCGAGAAATACAAAAGCAGGGTTATCATCCACATAATCATACAGCCGTCTTGTACCGACGGCAAATCCCGTTACTGTCTTATTGGGGTGAATTCTTTTTTTCGAATTATTGATAATATCCCTGTCAAAAAGATCAATAATACCATCGCTGCACATTTCTGTGTGCACACCCAGGTCTTTATGATTGAATAAAGATTTCAAAACAGCATCCGGAATGGTACCGATTCCCATCTGTAAAGTACTGCCGTCTTCAATAAGCCCGGCAATCAGTTTCCCGATCTTCAGTTCATCTTCACGAACCTTAGTTCCGTAGTCCACCTGCGGCAATTCTTCCTGGTGATAGACCATCGCCGAGAACCGTTTGGTATGCACCAGGCTGTCTCCATGAGTACGGGGCACCCTTGGGTTTATTTGTGCAATAATATGTTTAGCCGTATTCACGGCACTGCGGGCCACATCCACTGATACACCCAGTGAGCAATAGCCATGCTTATCGGGAGGAGATACCTGCACCAGTGCCACATCAATCTGCAATTGCTTGCGGAACAGGTCCGGGATATCACTTAAAAAAACAGGTACGAAATCGGCCCTGCCTTCATTCACAGCTTTACGGACTGATTCAGATACAAACATACAGTTGATATGAAAGGAATCAGCATATTGCGGCTTATCCAGTTCAATATCTCCCTGTACGGTAATAAATGTGAGTTCAACATCCCGGAGTTCGGGTGCCCTTTTGCCAAGTTCTCTTAATAAATAAAGCGGGGTTTGGGCGCTGCCCTGTACAAATACCCTGTCTCCTGATTTTACTACGGAGAGGGCTTCTTCTGCGGATTTATATTCAAATGGAGTTCTCATGCCGCAAAGCTATTGCTAATTACAAATTATAGAATGATTATGCTTATTCAGCATATTGATAAGAATCAGGGATATTAATGAGCTATTAACCACTCAATGGCCAGTTCATATCCTTTCAGGCCCAAGCCAAAAATACTGCCTGCAGATTTTCCGCTAACATGTGATAGTTTTCGAAACTCTTCCCTTGCATGCACATTGGAGATATGCACCTCCACAACAGGCGTCTTAATTGCAGCAATAGCATCTCCAATAGCAACAGATGTATGCGTATAACCCCCGGGATTGAGAACGATACCGTCATAAGAAAATCCCACCCGCTGCAGTTCATTGATCAGCTCGCCTTCCACATTGCTCTGGTAATAATTGATTTCGATATTGGCATATTTCTTCTTCAAGGAATCAAAAAAAGTTTCAAAAGACTGGTTACCGTAAATACCAGTTTCTCTTTTACCCAGCAGGTTCAGGTTGGGCCCGTTTATAATCGCTATCTTCATTTCCCGAAAATAAATCAAATATTCAACATCCTTTTATGACATTCCTTGAAGCATTGTACGGCAGTCAGTATTATGAAATTCAGCAACAGGGAAAAGACGGCAACAAAGGCCGTCTGAATGGTAATTTGTTTCTCTCTGTTATAATTATCTTATTCATCCTTGTGTTGTTCCTGGGCAGTATCCGTTTTATACCCGGCCTTAATGAGTCAATGACCCTTCAACTCAAAAAGGTTTTTGGGTATTCCGGCGGCAAAAACATCGGGAAACTGCTTGCCCTGCCTCTCATGTTAATCATTTATTTAATTGTAAACAGCACTACTGGAAATACGGAAAATTTTATAAAGAGAACTAAAGCCTTTATGCAATATCCCGATGAAATAAAGAAGAAAGCGAATGTAAAACTGCTGCTGCCCTTTTTTATTCTCCTTACAGCAGTAGTCGTATTAGTGCTGCTTTAAAAAAAGGATTGTTTTTGGGTATCCACAGGTGATTTTTTTCCCTGACCATCACCTGCTGATCCTTCCGGATAGATTTCCTTGCATGATGTCCGTTACTTCATCTGCCGATACAAAATTAGTATCCCCGGGAATGGAGGATTTTAATACAGATGCAGCAACGGCAAAATTCAATGCATCACTGTCATTATTCAGTTTGTTAAGACCGTAAATGATACCAGACATTAACGCATCTCCCCCACCCAGCCTGTCCACCATATTGTTCATTTCATACTCCCTCGACTTAAGTATGCGCTGCCCATCGTACAGGTAAGCGCCAAATGTATTGTTGCTGGCACTGGCCGAACCCCGATATGAGAAAACAATCTTTTGCAAGCTGCTGAATTTTTCTTTCAGTTGTTTCATCGCATCCGCATACTTTGCCTCTTCACTGTTGCCCTCAGCCTGTATGTCAAAATAAGTGTTCACCGTATTCTGGTCACCCAGTACATAACTGCATTTTTCCATCAGCGCCGGCATTATCTCACGGGGATGCTTCCCGAACTGCCACAACTTACTGCGGTAATTCAGGTCAATACTCACCGGTATATTTTTTTCAGCAGCGATGGTTGCGGCAATCAGCGTTTCATCAGCTGCAGCCTGCGACAGTGCCGGTGTAATGCCGGTAAAATGAAACCAGCCTGCTCCTTCAAATACATTTTCCCAGTCAATCATTCCATGGCCTATTTCTGCCATGGAAGAATGCTCCCTGTCATAAATTACTTTGCTTCCACGAAGCACTGCACCACTTTCAAGGTAATACAACCCCAGCCGCTTTCCTCCATACACAATATGACTGGTATCCACACTATACTTATTCAGTTGCCGCACTACCCCATCTGACAAGTCATTATGCGGCAGCCTTGTTACAAAACTAACCGGCATATCAAATAAAGAAAGTGAAATGGCCGTGTTGAGTTCGGCACCGCCATAATGCAGCTCATACAAATTGGCCTGACTAAACCGTAGATGGTTGGGTGGAGAAAAGCGAAGTAATGCTTCGCCAAATGTGACAACTTTTTTCATGCGGAATATGTTGGCACAAAAATAAGTAAGTAATTCTGCGGACAGAAAACTTAAGCAATGACAACCTCATCCTTAGTTTCTTTGCTCCAACCCAATCTGGTCGAGAAAAAAAATTAATTCTGCTGCGCCTTAATCATCGCAATAAAATCATCAAACAAATACCTTGAATCATGCGGGCCGGGGGTAGCTTCCGGGTGGTATTGAACAGAGAAGGCGGGTTTGCCTTTTAGCCTGATGCCTTCAATACTCTGATCATTCAGATTTACATGGGTGACCTCTATATGACCGGCCTTTTTCACCGCTTCCGGGTCTACACCAAAACCATGATTTTGTGTGGTTATTTCAGACCGGCCTGTTACCAGGTTCTTGACCGGGTGATTAAGGCCCCGGTGACCATGGTGCATTTTGAATGTAGGTATATCATTTGCCAAAGCCAGCAATTGGTGACCGAGACAGATTCCAAACACCGGCTTTTCTTCTTTCAATATTTGCTTAAGTGTACGGATGGCATAATCCATTGGTGCCGGGTCGCCCGGACCGTTGGAGATAAAATAACCATGAGGATCAAATTTCTTCACTTCCTCCAGTGGTGTTTTGGCCGGAAATACTTTTACATAAGCACCTCTCTCCACTATGCAGTTCAGGATATTCCGTTTGATCCCGTAATCCATCACAGCAACACGAATAGATGAATTCTTGTCCCCCAGTTCGTAACTATCGGTGGTACTCACCCTGCTTGCCAATTCCAGTCCATCCATATTGGGGGTCGCAGCAAGTTTCTTTTTCAACAGGTCTATATCTGTAGTTTCGGAAGAGATGATGCAGTTCATTGCTCCCCTGGTGCGGATATGCGCCACCAATGCCCGGGTGTCCACTCCTTCTATCGATACGATTTTGTTCGTTTTCAGGTATTCGTTCAGTGAGCCATTAGCCAGTTTGCGGCTGTACTGGTCTTCGAGGTTGCGGCCAATCAGGCCGCTGATCTTCACCGTGTCGCTTTCTACATCTATATCTTTCACTCCGTAATTACCAATATGGGCACTGTTCATTATAAGTATCTGCCCGAAATAACTGGGATCGGTAAACACTTCCTGGTAGCCAGTCATACCGGTGTTGAAACATATCTCGCCAGTGGTGGTGCCAATGGCGCCAAAAGCCTGGCCATGGTGAACAGTACCATCAGCTAATAATAATACAGCGGGAATAGAAGAATTGAGCATTTTAAACAAATTGTGCAAATGTAAGAAAAAGTCAGATGCCTGAAGGCATTAATTTGGTGTGTTTATCCACGAAGACCTGACACTACCGATACAATTTGGAGGAAGTAAATTTGAATAAAATAATATCAGTACTGCAATAAAAAATAAACTCACATTATCCAGTGTCATTGCCTAAATGTTTCTCATTACACTATACTAATATTGTATTTTAGTGATTCAAACCTATCAGCATGAAGTTTCTATCCCTCGAGCCTTTTGTTCCTTCCGGTAAGGATTTTGAAAAGTCTAAATTATTATTCCGGGAGTTGGGTTTCAACATCACCTGGGAGGCTGGTGGCTATACCGGTTTTGAAAAAGATGGCTGCTCTTTTATTTTACAGCATTATGATAGCATAGCCTTTGCTGAAAACTTTATGCTGAGTGTAAAAGTGGACGATGTTATGACATTCAGAGATCAAGTGCTGGAGAAAAAACTTCCGGAGAAATTCGGGATCAAAATAGGGCAGGTAACCCAACAGCCCTATGGCAAAGAGGTGAACATTATTGACATAGCCGGTGTATGCTGGCATTTTGTGGAATAAGCAGTTCCGCCAGCTACCGCCTTATCTACAGATCACAGACCTGATTGCTTACTTCCTTTTCCCCAATAGAAACTTTTCCCGTATCACATCCTGTACATGTACCCCGCTGATTTTACTTTCCAGCCAGGAGATGATATCGAGATAGGCAAAAGCACGGGCTTCTAAAGGATTGCCCTCATATTTTTTAAGTTTGTCCAGTAATTTTTCAAACTCAGGTTTCAGTGCATGGGCGCCAACATGAAAAGAGCGGCGGAGAAAAGCAAATATTTCTTCTTCCACCTTACTCAGGTTTTCCATTTTTGCCATATAACGGTACACCGATTTAATTAAGTATTCCAATAAATCAAAATTGCCGAGTTGATAATGGGCAATCAGGTGCAGCAGGCGGGCATAGCATTGCAGGTCGGTGCGCAGATCTCCTTTTTGATTGATAATGCGATTGAGATAGTCAATCGCTTTTTCATTATTACCACTTCCGAAATATAAAGAAGCGATTTTGTAGTAGAAGACCAGTACCCTGTGAGAGTCAAGGTAAAGACTGTATTCTTTCAGCATATCTTCGAGGAAAGGAACCAGCCGAAGACCCTTTGTAAATGTTCCCCGCAGAAAATATAAATTGATGCGGGCAGTATATAAATACTGGTAAGCCAGTATCCGGTTATTCTCGTTCTCTTTTAAATGTTTTTGTTTAACGAATTGCTCAAACTGACTGATACTCTCTGCCAGCTTCTCATGATTCATCAGGTTAAACTGTGCCCCCATCAGGTTATGCATTCCCTTGATGTAATTAGCAGTTTCCACTTTTAGCAACTCAGGAAACTCTTCGAACAAACTCACCCATTTTTGTGAATACCGGTAATACTGCAAAAAATCCTGTCGTATAAAGGCGTACCATACATAACTCTGGTACAGGTAGAGTTTTTCATAAAAGCCCTTAATCTTCGTTACGTCTTCAGGAAGTTGTTTTCCAAAAAAGGATTCCACACTTTTAATATCCTTTTCATTGCGGGCATGGCCATGTTTAATGTACCAGCTATAGAGTTGCAGGGCAAGATTAGAAAGCCTGTTTACCTGGGTAAGCTGGTTATTCACTATATCCGATTCCTCAGAAAGTTTATCCGCCCTGTCCTGCATACTGCGGGTGATATAAAGCGTCTCGATTTTCTTTTCAAAAAAAAGAGCCTGTTGCAGATAGGTTAGTTGCTGGTAAGAACGGGCTGTTTCCTTCAGCCTTTCCAGCACTTTCAGGCTTTGCAGGTAAAGGCCTTTATTATATAATATCCGGGCATGATCCATCTGCTCATGCAGGCGGATATCAATATTATCTTCTTCCTTTATCAGGCGTAAACTGGAAAGTATTTGCTTGTACAAGTGTGCCTTGATATTGGAGAGTTGCTGCTTTTTGATACTCCGGGTCTTTTTGAGCAATTGGGCCTCGTCATATTCTGTCATTTTATCCAGCGCATCAAAGAGCTGAATTACCTTAAGATCTTCGGTATCGGTATTCCGCCTGGCATAGAGTTTAAAATTCCGCTTTTCACTCTTTTCGAGTGACTTTACCAGTTGAAAGAGGCTGTCTGCCGAACGGTTGGACATCGTAATAAAATTTTCCAAAACTCAATACAGGCAAAGGTTTCAGCAGAATCCTGCCCGGTTAAGAGGTGTAAAATACGCCCTATTTTGTTTTCACCAGCCTGTTCGGTAAAGCTAATTTTATCGTCGCAGGTTGTTTATTGAATGAATTAATAGCAAGCAATACAAAAATAAGCAGCCTGCATTTTTTATATCCTCCAATTTATCAGTTATTTATGCCAGAAGGAAAAGTCTACATCTTTGATACAACGCTCCGCGACGGCGAGCAGGTGCCCGGTTGTAAACTGAATACTACAGAAAAACTGGAATTGGCCCTGCAATTAGAAGACCTGGGAGTGGATATCATTGAAGCAGGCTTTCCTATTTCTTCTCCCGGCGATTTTGAATCGGTGAACCAGATCGCCAAAGCCATTAAGCATGCAACTGTATGCGGACTAAGCCGCGCCGTGCAAAAAGATATTGAAGCAGCAGGTGAAGCATTAAAATATGCCGTACGTCCAAGGATACATACCGGTATCGGCACATCTGATCTTCACATCAAAGCAAAATTCAATGCTACCCGTGAAGAAATTTTAGAAAGAGCTATCCAGTGTGTGAAATGGGCCCGTAACTACACAGATGATGTGGAGTTTTATGCCGAAGATGCGGGAAGAACAGATAATGAATACCTGGCAAAGGTCATCGAAGCAGTAATCAAAGCTGGCGCTACTACTGTAAACATTCCTGACACTACCGGTTATTGTTTACCTCACCAGTACGGTGAGAAGATCGCTTATCTTGTAAATAACGTTTCCAATATTGATAAGGCTGTTATCTCCTGCCATTGTCATAATGACCTGGGGCTAGCAACTGCCAATTCCATTGCAGGTGTGATTGCCGGCGCAAGACAAATTGAATGTACCATAAACGGTTTAGGAGAAAGAGCCGGCAATACTTCTCTTGAAGAAGTGGTAATGATCATGAAGCAGCATAAGCACCTTGAATTAAATACAAATATCAAAGCAGAAAAACTGAATCCGGTCAGCAGGCTTGTATCTGAAACAATGCGGATGCCTGTACAACCTAATAAAGCGATAGTGGGAAGCAATGCATTCTCTCATTCATCAGGCATCCACCAGGATGGATTTTTGAAAGATGCACAAACTTACGAGATCATTGCACCCGAAGAAGTTGGTGCAGACAGTTCTAAAATTGTATTGACAGCAAGAAGCGGCCGCAGTGCACTGGCCTTCCGTTTTCAAAAACTTGGCTTCCAGTTTGACCGTAATGATGTAGATGTATTATACAACGAATTTTTAAGAGTAGCCGATAGTAAAAAAGAAGTGGAAGATGCTGATCTGTCAACAATGGCAAAGCAATATCAATCCAAAGCAGCGATAGTATAAATAAGATGAGTAAGACACTATTTGAAAAGATATGGGAGAAGCATATCGTCAAAACAATTGATGATGGGCCTTCTGTATTATATATTGACAAACATTTTATTCATGAAGTAACCAGCCCACAGGCATTTACCGGGTTGAATAAAAGAGGTATTAAAGTATTTCGTCCGCAACAAGTAGTGGCCACGGCCGACCATAATGTACCCACCCTGAACCAGCACTTACCTATTAAAGAAGAACTGAGCCGAAAGCAAGTAGAGGTATTAATACAAAACTGTGCCGAACATGGCATCGAATTATATGGACTTGGACATCCGTTCCAAGGCATTGTTCATGTTATAGGCCCTGAGTTAGGGATTACGCAACCTGGCATGACGATCGTTTGCGGCGATAGTCATACGTCCACACACGGCGCATTTGGCGCTATTGCCTTTGGTATCGGCACCAGCGAAGTAGAAATGGTTTTTGCTTCACAATGCTTATTGCAAAGCAAACCCAGGCTGATGCGCATCAATGTGGATGGTACATTAAATAAAGGAGTTGTATCAAAAGATATTGTGCTTTATATCCTGTCAAAGATCACCGCCAGTGGTGCCACAGGTTATGCGGTAGAGTTTGCTGGTTCTGCCATCCGTTCCTTAAGTATGGAAGCAAGAATGACCATCTGCAATATGAGTATTGAGATGGGAGGCCGTTGCGGATTGATTGCTCCTGATGAAATAACATTTAATTATATCAAAGGAAGAAAATTTGCTCCACAGAGTGCTGACTGGGATAAGAAAATGGCAGAATGGAAAGAATTATACTCAGACACCAATGCCATATTTGATAAAGAATATTATTTCAAAGCAGAGAATATCCAACCAATGATCACCTATGGCACCAATCCGGGAATGGGCATTGGTGTAACTGAAAACATCCCAACTACTGAAACAATAAATGAAAATGACAGATCAGGGTTGTCGAAATCATTAGCATATATGGGATTGCAGCAGGGAACTCCTATTAAAGGACAGAAAATTGATTATGTATTCATCGGCAGCTGCACCAATTCAAGAATTGAAGATTTAAGAATGGTGGCATCGTTTGTAAAAGGAAAAAAGAAAGCTGATAATGTGGAAGTATGGATCGTGCCGGGAAGTAAACAGGTGGAAGCACAGGCTATACAGGAAGGCATTGATAAAATTTTTAAAGAAGCGGGTTTTTTATTAAGACAACCAGGCTGTTCAGCCTGCCTTGGAATGAATGAAGACAAAATCCCCGCCGGGAAATATTGTATCAGCACATCCAATCGTAACTTTGAGGGCAGACAGGGTGCAGGGGCAAGAACTTTATTGGCAAGTCCTTTAACTGCTGCAGCTTCTGCTGTAACAGGTGTAGTGACAGATGTGAGAGAATTATTAGCCTCCCCAAACCCCTCCGAAGGAGGGGCTTTAGAACTTCAAGTTCAAAGTATATCATAAATATTAAGTAGTTGAAAGCAACTAAAGAAAATATAAGTATGAACGGCCAAGAACCCCCTTTCGGGGGGCAGGGAGGCTTTATATCCAGGTTTGTTCCTATCAATATCGAAAATATTGATACAGATCAGATCATTCCCGCCCGTTTTTTAAAAGCCACCACAAAAGAAGGTTTTGGGAAAAACCTATTCCGTGACTGGAGATATGAGAATGATGATGAATCGAAAACAATAGCTCATTTCCCGTTGAATATGTCACAGTTTGATGGCGAAATATTAGTTGCCGGCAAAAATTTTGGTTGCGGCTCCTCAAGAGAACATGCTGCCTGGTCTATTTTGGATTATGGATTCAGAGTGGTAGTCTCCAGCTTTTTTGCTGATATTTTCAGGAATAATGCGTTAAATAACGGCGTATTGCCGGTACAGGTAAGTGACGCATTTCTGCAACGGATCTTCCTGCAGGATAATAATACAGAACTGACAGTTGACCTGGAAAAACAAACCATTACTATCAATTCAACCGGCGAGCAGGAACACTTTGATATTAACAGTTACAAAAAAACCTGCTTATTGAATGGCTATGATGATATTGACTATTTATTAAGCATAAAAGAAGATATACAACAATTCGAAACCCAAAGAGCATAAGAAACCATGAAAAAGAATATTACAGTAATAGAAGGTGATGGCATAGGCCCGGAAGTTACCAAACAATCTATCCGTGTACTGAATGCTATTGCAGAATCATTCGGACATGAATTCAATTATACCTATTGCCTGATGGGAGCTGACGCTATTGATAAAACAGGGAATCCGCTTCCTGATGAAACAATTGAAGTTTGCCTGAATAGTGATGCCATTTTATTCGGGGCCATCGGTCATCCAAAATATGATAATGATCCAACCGCTAAAGTAAGACCTGAACAGGGTTTGCTGAAGCTGCGTAAATCTTTGCAGTTGTATGCAAATATCCGACCGGTTAGTACTTACTCTTCTTTGTTTCATCTTTCCCCGCTAAAGAGCAAGCATATTGAAGGGGTTGACTTTGTTATTTACCGTGAACTGACTGGCGGTATTTATTTTGGTAAAAAAGAAACCAGTGCCGATGGTAAGCAGGCCTCAGATGACTGCACATACAGCCGCGAAGAAATTGAACGCATTGCCCATCTTGCTTTCCAGCATGCGCAAAAAAGAAAAAAGAAACTTACATTGGTTGACAAGGCCAATGTGCTGGAAACATCAAGGCTCTGGAGAAAAGTGGTACAGGAGCTGGCATTACATTACACAGATGTGGCAGTGGACTATATGTTTGTGGACAATGCCTCCATGCAAATCATTGTAAATCCAAAACAATTTGATGTCATCCTTACAGAAAATATGTTTGGCGATATCATCAGTGATGAATCCAGTGTAATCAGTGGTTCGCTTGGATTACTGCCTTCGGCCTCTATTGGAAAAGGTTCGGCACTGTTCGAACCAATACATGGTTCTTACCCGCAGGCTGCCGGAAAAGACATTGCTAACCCGATCGGATCTATTCTTTCTGCTGCTATGCTGCTGGACCACCTTGAAATGAAAGAGGAGGCACAATTGGTTCGTGACGCCGTAAACTGGACTCTTCTCAATTCATTTGTGACCAAAGATATTGACCCGGTTAATTTTTATTTCACTTCTACTATTGGCGAACTGATCAGTGATTTTGTAAGTGGAAAAATATCCGGTTCTGTAAATACAGAAAACATTGAGTTGAGAAAGTCAACCATTATTTGACGGTGTTGATTAATAACTAACGATGGTTCGCCATCTTATAAATAATTATTGCTTGCTGAGTTCTTTTTTGAAACGGCGGGTGTATATTTACAACAAATACATCCTTCATGTTGAAGAATTACATATATAATGTCATTGCCCCGGTTGCCACAATTATTATTGCGGTGGTGATTATTATATCTTCAAATGGAGGTGGAGCATGATTCTGAATTAACTAAACAAAATATATGCGACCCGCCTCCAAAAAGGCGGGTTTCTTTTTGCACCTAACCCTTAAAGGGGAATAAGGCAAAAACCAATGAACTGGCTATTTATAACATAACAAACCTTTAATGGTTAAAACAAAAAGATGGCTTCATATTATAACAACGAAACAATTATTTATCTCAACGGAGAGTTTATTAAAGCTACTGAAGCTAAAATGGATTTCTACAGCCAGTCGTTACATTATGGCTATTCTGTTTTTGAAGGTATCCGTTCTTATAAAACCGTTACAGGCGAAACGAAGATATTCAAAGAAATGGAGCATTATGAGCGCCTTAAAAATTCTGCCAAAGCGCTGAATATGCCCTATGGGTGGCACTCCCGGGAATTGATCAGCGCCACCTATGAAGTATTAAAAAGAAATAACCTGCAGGATGCCTATATAAGACCGGTTGTTTATGCACCGGCAAATATGAGTTTCGTTGAGAACAAAGAATCATTCATCATAATTGAAGCATGGGAAATGCAGCCCTTTCTCGGAGATAAATTATTAAAAGTAATGACCAGCTCTTTTCAGCGTCCTAATCCAAAAGGGTTCAGAATTGAAGCTAAAGCAGGTGGTCATTATGTAAACTCTATACTTGCCAGTCAGGAAGCAAAAGCAGCCGGGTATGATGAGGCCTTACTTACAGACATGAATGGTTATGTAGCAGAGGGGCCTGGCGCTAATGTCTTTTATGAAAAAAACGGGAAACTGTATACACCACCCCCAGGGAATATTTTACCCGGAATTACACGGGCAACTGTATTTGAAATATGTGATCAGCTTGGAATTAGTGTAGAAGAAAAACTATTTACCACTGATGAATTGAAACAGGCAGATACTGTTTTCTATTGCGGAACAGCTGCTGAAGTAATTGGCTGGAAAAGCCTGGACGAAACTTTCTTTCCTGTGGCCTGGGAAAATACAATAAGTAAAAGCATACAGGAAATGTATAAACACAAAGTAGTAGAAAAAGAATACCATAAAATAGCAGAACCGGCATGAGTGAATTATTAAATAAACACAGTAAAACATTAACACAGGATCCCACACAACCTGCTGCGCAGGCCATGTACTATGCCATTGGTTTTAAAGAAGAGGATTTTAATAAAGCACAGGTTGGCATTGTAAGTATGGGATGGGATGGCAACCCTTGTAATATGCACCTGAATGATTTGGCCGATACCGTTCGAAAAAGTGTAAACGCAACAGATGGATTACTGGGTTTACGTTTTTATACAATTGGTGTTAGCGATGGCATCAGCATGGGAACGGATGGAATGAGATATAGCCTGGTAAGCCGTGATGTAATTGCAGATAGTATAGAAACAAATGCCGGTGCACAATATTATGATGCACTGATCGCTATTCCCGGGTGTGATAAAAATATGCCGGGTGCTGTTATAGCTATGGGAAGATTGAACCGGCCTGCAATAATGCTGTATGGCGGAACAATTGCTCCCGGTCATTATAAAGGTGAAGATTTGAATATCGTTAGTGCATTTGAAGCATTAGGACAAAAGATAGCTGGTAATCTCAGTGAAGGAGATTTTAAAGGCATAGTTCAACACTCCTGCCCTGGCGCTGGTGCATGTGGTGGTATGTACACCGCCAATACCATGGCCTCTGCTATTGAAGCGTTGGGGATGAGCTTGCCTAACTCTTCTTCCAATCCGGCATTAAGTAAAGACAAACAAAAAGAATGTGCATCAATAGGAAAAGCCATCAAATTGTTGCTGCAAAAAAATATCACACCGAAAAATATTATGACCCGTAGGGCATTTGAAAATGCAATTACTGTGGTGATGGTACTGGGAGGAAGTACCAACGCTGTATTGCATTTGATTGCTATGGCCAGGAGTGTGGATGTGAAATTATCACAGGATGATTTTCAGCAAATCAGCGACCGCATACCGGTTCTTGCTGATTTCAAGCCATCCGGTAAGTACCTGATGGAAGATTTGCACAAACACGGTGGTGTTCCTGCCGTGATGAAATATTTATTAAAGAATAGTTTGCTCCATGGCGATTGTTTGACAGTTACCGGCAAAACGGTGGCAGAGAATTTAGCAGGTGTTCCGGATTTGGATTTTACTGCTCAGAACATTATTCATCCGTTAGAACAACCATTGAAAAAAACGGGGCACCTGCAAATCCTGTACGGCAACCTGGCAGAAAAAGGAAGCGTGGCAAAGATCAGCGGTAAAGAAGGCGAACGTTTTGAAGGAACTGCAAGGGTATTTGATGGTGAAAAAGACCTGATAGCAGGCATTCAATCAGGCAAAGTACATGCAGGTGATGTGGTGGTGATCCGTTACATCGGCCCGAAAGGCGCACCCGGTATGCCGGAAATGCTGAAGCCAACCGGGGCCATCATCGGCGCAGGCTTAGGAAAATCTGTTGCGCTGATCACCGATGGAAGATTTAGTGGCGGCACACATGGGTTTGTTGTCGGACACATCACACCAGAGGCATTTGATGGCGGACTCATAGCATTGGTAGAAGATAATGACATCATTGAAATTGATGCGGTGAATAACACAATCAATTTGAAAGTGAGTGATACAGTAATTGCTTTAAGAAGAAAGAACTGGAAACAGCCAGGATTCAAAGCTACCAATGGAGTATTATATAAATATGCCAGGTCCGTTAAATCAGCCGATGAAGGTTGTGTAACCGATGAATGACAGCCTTCCCAAACCCTTCCGCAGGAGGGGCTTTGAGAGAACTAAAGCAATTAGTGAACTAAAAATTACAAAAGATGGAAACTATAGATAAATTGAAAGAGCCAAAAAGATCAGAAGCCAAGAACCCCCTTTCGGGGGGCAGGGGGGCAGTTTCTGGAAGTGTAGCAGTGCTGGAGGCATTTTTAGCAGAGGGTGTGGATACAGTCTTTGGTTATCCCGGCGGTGCCATCATGCCTATCTACGATGCATTGTATGACTACAATGATAAGCTAAAGCATATCCTGGTACGGCATGAGCAGGGAGCAATACATGCTGCGCAGGGTTTTGCAAGAGCAAGTGGAAAAACAGGTGTTGTGTTTGCAACAAGTGGCCCCGGTGCAACAAATTTGGTGACAGGGTTGGCAGATGCAATGATTGACTCTACTCCTGTTGTCTGTATCACCGGACAGGTGTTTGCACACTTACTCGGCACAGATGCTTTCCAGGAAACTGATGTTATTAATATTACCACTCCTGTTACCAAATGGAATTACCAGGTAACAGATGCCAACGAGATACCACATGTGCTTGCCAAAGCATTTTATATAGCTAAAAGCGGAAGACCAGGACCTGTACTGGTTGATATTACCAAAAACGCACAATTGCAATTGTTTGAGTACAGCGGCTATGAAAAATGTAACCATATCCGCAGTTACCGGCCCAAGCCAATTGTAAGAAAAGAATATGTGGAAGAAGCGGCTCACTTAATTAACGATTCAGAAAAGCCGTTTGTAATCTTTGGACAAGGTGTGATTCTTGGCAAAGCAGAAAAAGAATTCATACAATTTATTGAGAAAGCCGGTATTCCTGCTGCATGGACAATCATGGGCATGAGCGCCATACCAACTGATCATCCATTGGCTACAGGTATGCTCGGCATGCATGGCAATTATGGCCCCAATGTATTGACTAATGAATGTGATGTATTGATTGCTGTTGGTATGCGTTTCGACGATCGGGTTACCGGCCGGCTGGATAAATATGCGAAACAGGCAAAAGTCATTCATCTGGACATTGACCCGTCTGAGATAGATAAAAATGTAAAAGCAGATGTGCCGGTCTGGGGTGATTGCAAAGAAACATTGCCAATGCTTACCAAACTTGTCGAGCAAAAAGTGTATCCGCAATGGCTGCAAAGATTCAAAGAATATCAGCAAAAAGAAGAAGAGAAAGTAATACATGATGAATTGAACCCGACAAGTGAAGTGCTGACGATGGGAGAAGTAATCAGAACGTTAAATGAATTAACCAATGGAGATGCCATCATTATAACAGATGTGGGGCAGCACCAGATGGTGACATGCCGTTACGCAAAATTTAACCAATCAAAAAGTAATATCACCAGCGGTGGATTGGGAACAATGGGCTATGCATTACCTGCAGCTATCGGCGCCAGCTATGGAGCACCCAACAGAAAAACTGTTGCCATTATCGGGGACGGAGGTTTTCAGATGACCATACAGGAACTGGGTACTATTATGCAATTTAAACCTGAAGTAAAGCTGCTCATTCTGAATAACAACTTTCTTGGAATGGTGCGCCAGTGGCAGCAACTGTTTCATGAAAAAAGATATTCTTTCGTGGATATTCAAAGCCCCGATTTTGTCCAGGTAGCAAAAGGTTTTGGTATTCCGGGTAAAAGCATTTCAAAAAGAGAAGAGTTAAAATCATCCGTGAAAGAAATGCTTGAAACAAAAGGAAGTTTCCTTTTAGAAATAATGGTGGGGAAAGAGAATAATGTATTTCCAATGGTACCACAGGGCCGGGGTGTAGCTGAAATTGTTCTATGTAAAGAGGAGATATAAGAATTAAAAAACCGGAAGTAAAAATCAATAAATACTGCCTGACTTTTAAGTTTTTACTTTTTTAATTAAATCAAATTATGCAGAAACAAGAATATACAATAACAGTTTATACAGAAAACCAGGTGGGTTTGCTGAACCGTATTGCTATTATCTTCTCCCGGAGAAAAATCAATATCGAAAGCCTGAACACATCTCCTACTGAAGTAGACAGTGTGCACCGCTTTACTATCGTCATCAATGAATTTGAAGATGTGGTAAGAAAACTCTGCAGGCAAATTGAAAAACAGGTAGAAGTATTAAAAGCTTATTACAATACCGAAGATGAAATCGTTTGGCAGGAACTGGCTTTATACAAAGTGCCAACTGATGTAATAGCCACCGAAGTGAAAGTGGAAAGATTACTTAGAGAAAACGGTGCACATACCGTAGTAATAAGAAAAGACTATACAGTTTTTGCCGTAGCCGGTCACAGGGAAGAAACAGAAGCTTTAATAAAAGTACTGGAACCATACGGTTTGATCGAATTTGTAAGAAGTGCCAGAGTGGCAATCATCAAAGGTAGCAGTGGTTTCCATGAACGGCTTAAAGAGTTTGAACAAAAAGAACCAGGTGAAGAAGCAATAGAAAATGAATTCCTGGCTAAAAACCAAGAAGTATTTACAATGTAAACTAAAAAATCAGGAAGACGGAAAGTCCGAAAGATTTTACCCGTAAGCAGGAAAATTCTTTCCACCTTTTGGTCTTTCGTACTAATAAAAATTAACTAATCAACTAAAATCAAATAACAATGGCAAAATTAAATTTCGGTGGCGTTGAAGAAAACGTAGTAACCAGGGAAGAATTCCCGTTAAGCAAAGCACAGGAAGTGCTTAAAAATGAAACGGTGGCTGTTATCGGCTACGGAGTGCAGGGCCCCGGCCAGGCATTGAATCAAAAAGATAACGGCATCAACGTTATTGTTGGTCAGCGTAAAAATTCAAAAACATGGGACAAGGCAATTGCTGATGGATTTGTACCCGGTAAAACTTTGTTTGAGATTGAAGAAGCCCTGCAAAAAGGAACTATTATCTGTTACCTCCTGAGTGATGCTGCACAAATAGCTTTGTGGCCAACTGTACAGAAATACCTGAGTCCCGGTAAGGCTTTATACTTCTCTCATGGTTTTGGCATCACCTTCAATGAACAAACTGGTATCATTCCTCCAAAAGATGTAGATGTATTTTTAGTTGCTCCAAAAGGAAGCGGTACTTCGCTGAGAAGAATGTTTTTACAGGGCCGTGGATTAAACAGCTCTTATGCTATCTACCAGGATGCCACAGGTAAAGCTTTTGAAAGGGTAATTGCATTAGGCATAGCTGTAGGCAGTGGCTATTTATTTGAAACCGATTTCAAAAAAGAAGTATACAGTGACCTTACCGGTGAAAGAGGAACACTGATGGGAGCCATCCAGGGAATTTTTGCAGCACAATACCAGGTGTTGCGTGAAAGAGGTCATTCACCGAGTGAAGCATTTAATGAAACTGTTGAAGAACTCACACAGTCATTAATGCCATTGGTAGCAGAGAACGGTATGGACTGGATGTATGCTAACTGTTCCACTACTGCACAGCGTGGCGCATTAGACTGGTGGAAAAAATTCCGTGATGCCACTGCACCAGTATTCAATGAATTGTATGACAGCGTAGCTACAGGTAAAGAATCACAGCGATCAATCGACAGTAATAGCAAGGCTGATTACCGGGAGAAACTGGAAGTGGAACTGAAAGAGCTCCGTGAAAGCGAGTTGTGGCAGGCAGGCAAAACAGTAAGAAGTCTGCGACCCGAAAACCAGCCAAAAGCACAAGCAACGGCAGCTACATCTACAACCAAAGATGTGTTCAATAAACTTTCAGCCAAGGCTGAATCAGTAGGTTAATTTGTGAATATGCATCAAACAGTGAATAATAATATCCGGCTTGATTTTGTATCCGCCCATCTGCGATTGAAGAAAGTGGTGAACCGCACACCACTTACTTTTAATCATAACCTGTCGAAGAAATACCAATGCAATATCTACCTGAAAAGAGAAGATCTGCAAGTGGTTCGTTCATACAAACTTCGCGGTGCTTATAACATGATGAGTTCTTTACCCAAAGAACAATTGCAGCAGGGAGTGGTTTGCGCAAGTGCCGGTAATCATGCACAGGGGTTTGCCTACAGTTGTAAAAAACTAAATACCAAAGGCGTGGTGTTTATGCCTATCATTACTCCCAAACAAAAAGTTAACCAGACAAAAATGTTTGGAGAGGATTATATAGAGATAAAGCTGGTGGGAGATACATTCGATGATTGTGCTGTTGCTGCCAAAAGATATACAGAAGAAAATAAAATGACTTTCATCCCTCCCTTTGATGACTATCGCATCATCGAAGGGCAGGGAACTGTTGGGGTGGAGATACTCGAGGATCAGTCTGATGTGGATTACATTTTCATACCAGTGGGTGGCGGCGGATTAAGCGCCGGTGTGGGCTCTTATTTCAAAACATATTCTCCCAAAACAAAAATCATTGGGCTGGAACCGGAAGGCGCCCCCGCTATGTTTGAATCACTAAAAGCAAACAACCCTGTAACGTTAAACAGTATTGATCGTTTTGTTGACGGAGCAGCAGTGAAAAGAGTTGGCGACCTGACTTATTCCATTTGCAAAGAAGTACTGGACGACATGCATCTTATACCTGAAGGAAAAGTTTGTACAACTATTCTCAAATTATACAACGAGGATGCTATCGTTGTCGAACCGGCAGGAGCTTTGTCCATAGCAGCTTTGGATGATTATGCAGAAGCGATAAAAGGAAAAAATATTGTTTGTATCGTAAGCGGAAGTAATAACGATATTGACCGTATGCAGGAGATAAAAGAAAGAAGCCTGCAATACGAAGGCCTGAAACATTATTTCCTGATCAGTTTTGTGCAGCGCCCCGGTGCATTAAGAGAATTTGTAAATAATGTACTGGGACCAACTGATGACATCACGAGATTTGAGTACATGCAAAAAACGAATAAAGAGAATGGTCCGGCATTAGTTGGCGTTGAATTGCAAAGCCGTTCCGATTATGATTTGCTGTTACAAAAATTGAAAGACTCGCATATCGGGTTTTCAGAGATAAATAAAAACGACCAGTTGTTTGGCTATTTAATATAATTACTTGTCCCATGTCAAATTGTGGATAAGTAGCCTTTTAATCCTTTCCCCTGCTGAAAGCTATTTCGTAACTTCAGTCGTTTGCTTGCGATATGAAATATAGTTAACGGCTGTATTCATTAAACTTAACATTGCACCACATGGCAGGCAACCAGGGATTATATCATCCATCCTTCGAACATGATGCATGCGGTATTGGTTTTGTAGCCAATATCAAAGGGCATAAATCTCACCAGCATATTTCCGATGCATTAACAGTATTAGAAAACATGGAGCACCGGGGTGCCTGTGGTTGTGAAAACAATACCGGTGATGGCGCCGGTATTATGATTCAGACCCCTCATGAATTTTTCTTTGATGAATGCCTGAAATCAGGCGTACATCTTCCTTCTTTTGGCAAGTATGCCGCTGGAATGGTTTTTTTCCCGAAAGAAATACGTCTGCGGGAAGAATGCCGTGATATATTAAACCGAACTGCGGAACAATTAGGCATTGAAGTACTGACATACAGAAAAGTACCGGTAAATACTTATGGCATAGGACCAACCGCACTGAGTGTGGAACCCGAAATTGAACAGTTATTCGTTGCTTGTCCCGACCATATCTCCAACCCGGATGATTTTGAAAGAAAATTGTTTGTATTGCGCAATTATGCGTCACATCTCATCAATAGTACAGTAAGAAAAGATGAAATCGGATTTTATATCGCTTCTCTTTCATATAAAATTATCGTTTACAAAGGACAATTAACAAGCCACCAGGTAAGGCAATACTTCCCCGATCTTAGCAACAAAAGAGTAGTGAGTGCTTTTGGTCTGGTGCATTCAAGGTTTGCCACCAATACGTTTCCTTCCTGGAAACTGGCACAACCATTCCGCTTCATTGCACACAATGGAGAGATCAATACTCTTCAGGGCAATTTAAACTGGCTGAAAACAAGTGAAAAAGGTTTTACCACTCCTTATTTCTCCAAAGAAGAAATGGAAATGCTATTGCCCATTGTTACCGGAGAACAAAGTGATTCTGCCTGCTTGGATAACATAATTGAATTACTTACACTGACAGGCCGGTCACTACCGCATGTACTGATGATGCTGATACCTGAAGCATGGGACGGACATGAAGAAATGGACCCGGTGAAAAAAGCATTCTATGAGTTTCACTCTTCTTTTATGGAACCCTGGGATGGGCCAGCCTCTATTTCATTCACCGATGGAAAAATAATTGGCGCCACATTAGACAGGAACGGTCTGCGGCCATCAAGATACTGTGTTACTAAAGACGACCGTGTTATCATGGCATCAGAAACCGGCACATTACCGGTTGACCCGGCTATTATCCTTGAGAAAGGTCGTCTTCAACCCGGAAAGATGTTTGTAGTGGATATGGAAAAAGGAAAAATTATCAGCGATGATGATTTAAAAAAAGAAATTTGTTCCCGAAAACCATATGGCGAATGGCTGAATAAATATAAAATCAGGCTCGAAGAATTACCTCAGCCAAGGATCATGTTTACTCATCTTGAGCATGAACAGGTGTTTAAATACCAGAAAGCATTTGGCTATTCGACAGAAGACCTGGATACTATCATTGCTCCGATGGCACTGGAAGGAAAAGAACCAATTGGTTCCATGGGAACTGATGTGCCACTGGCCATATTAAGTGATCAGCCACAACACCTGAGCAGTTATTTCAAACAATTATTTGCACAGGTAACCAACCCTCCGATTGATCCTATTCGTGAAAGGCTGGTAATGTCACTTGCAACATTCGCCGGAAACAATGGTAACCTGTTAGTGGAAGACCCGCTTACCTGTCATAGTGTGGCACTCAAGCATCCTGTACTCAGTAATTTTGAACTGGAAAAAATCAGGAGTATAGATACCGGGTTGTTTACATCAAAAACAGTACAGTGTTATTTCAGAGGGGATGGTAAACCTGGTTCGTTAAAAAGAGGACTCGACAGAATTTGTGATTATGCAGTAGATGCCGTACTGGATGGCTTTAAAGTTTTGATACTCCAGGACAGAGCCATTGATTCTAACCATGCCCCCATTCCCTCTTTATTAGCAACATCGGCTATTCACCATCATCTTATCCGCAAAGGAATGCGGGGACAGGTGGGTATCATTGTGGAAGCCGGAGATGTTTGGGAAGTACATCACTTTGCCTGTTTGATTGGTTTTGGAGCCACGGCCATCAATCCTTACCTGGCTCTTTCATCTATCCGTGATATGATGGAAACAGGAAAACTCCCGGCAACCCTGACGGAAGATGAACTGAAAAAGAATTATATCAAAGCCGTGAATGAAGGCTTGCTGAAAGTATTTTCCAAAATGGGTATCTCCACACTGCAATCATACCAGGGTGCACAAATATTTGAGATACTTGGCTTAAATAAAGAAGTGGTGAACAAATATTTTACCGGCGCTACTTCAAGAATTGAAGGAATGGGGCTGGATGAAATTGCCCGTGAAGTATTAGCTAAACATTTCTTTGCATTCAGTAAAAAAGATATTCCTGCTGACCGGTTACTGGTTGGCGGCATTTATCAATGGAAAAGAAAAGGTGAATTTCATTTATTCAATCCGCAGACTATTCACCTGTTGCAACATGCAACAAAGATGAACGACTTTACTACATTCAAAAAATATTCGAAACTGGTAAACGACCAGAGCGAAAAAGCCTGTACACTCCGCAGTATGTTCCAGTTCAGAAAGAACCGTCCTTCTGTCAGCATAGATGAAGTGGAGGCTGCAGAGAGTATTTACAAACGTTTTGCTACCGGTGCTATGAGTTTCGGTTCTATTTCATGGGAAGCTCATACCACTCTCGCCATAGCGATGAACCGGCTGGGTGCAAAAAGTAATACGGGTGAAGGTGGTGAAGATGAAAGAAGATATGAGCCATTACCAAATGGCGACAGCATGAGAAGTTCTATCAAACAAGTTGCAAGTGCAAGGTTTGGTGTTACCAGCTTATACTTAACAGAAGCAGATGAACTGCAAATAAAAATGGCACAGGGTGCCAAGCCGGGCGAAGGTGGCCAATTACCCGGACATAAAGTAGATGAATGGATCGGTAAAGTTCGTCATGCCACACCCGGAGTAGGTTTAATATCTCCTCCCCCACATCATGATATTTACTCAATTGAAGATTTGGCTCAGTTAATTTATGATTTAAAAAATGCCAACCGCAAAGCAAGAATAAGTGTAAAGCTGGTGAGTAAAGCCGGAGTAGGAACAATCGCTACCGGTGTTACTAAAGCAAAAGCAGATGTTGTTTTAATTGCCGGACATGACGGAGGCACCGGTGCATCTCCTGTATCATCTATCAAACATGCGGGTCTGCCCTGGGAGTTGGGTCTTGCAGAAACGCATCAGACTCTTGTAAAAAACAAACTGCGCAGCCGTGTGGTGGTTCAGGCAGATGGTCAGTTAAAGACAGGAAGAGATATCGCCATAGCAGCATTACTCGGCGCTGAAGAATGGGGCATTGCTACTGCAGCATTGGTGGTGGAAGGTTGTATCATGATGCGAAAATGCCACATGAATACTTGTCCTGTAGGAGTGGCCACACAAGATCCTGAGCTCAGAAACAGGTTCAAAGGCGATCCGAATCATGTAGTGAATTTCTTTAAAATGATTACACAGGAGTTAAGGGAAATCATGGCGGAGTTGGGTTTCAAAACTGTTGATGAAATGATCGGGCAGGTGGATAATCTTGTGCTGAGAGAAAATATTGAACACTGGAAGTACAAAAACCTTGATCTTTCTGCGGTACTCTATAAAGAGCCTAACTCTATGTACACCACTTTGCATTGCAGCGAAGAGCAGGATCACGGTTTAGCAGACAGTCTTGACTGGAAATTACTACAGGCTGCTGCCACTGCTATTAAAACAAAAGAAAAAGTAACCGCCTCCTTCAGTATAAAAAACACGGATCGAACAACAGGTACTATACTTTCGAATGAGATAACAAAGAAATACCGTGCTGATGGATTACCTGATAACACGATTCATTTCAATTTTAACGGAACGGCAGGTCAAAGTTTTGGTGCATTCAATACAAAAGGCATTACTCTGGAACTGGAAGGCGATGCCAATGACTATTTTGGTAAAGGATTGAGCGGTGCAAAACTCATTATTTATCCGCCAAAGACTGCCACTTACACTCCGGAAGATAACAGCATTATCGGGAATGTGGCCTTTTATGGTGCCACTTCCGGCGAAGCTTTTGTAAGAGGAAAAGCCGGAGAACGTTTCTGCGTCAGAAATTCAGGGGCAAATGTGGTGGTGGAATCTGTAGGTGATCACGGTTGTGAATATATGACCGGCGGACGAGTAGTGATACTGGGCAGTACCGGAAGAAATTTTGCAGCCGGAATGAGTGGTGGCATTGCTTATGTATATGATGTAAAAGGAAAGTTCGCAGATAACTGTAATACAGAAATGGTGGACCTGGATGAATGTGACATAAATGATAAGAATGAGTTATTTACTATGATTCAAAAACATTATGATCATACAGGAAGCCGCGTTGCCGGATTTTTATTAAATGATTTTGACAACCAATTAAAGCATTTCGTAAAAGTGTTTCCAAGAGATTACAAGAAGGTATTATTAGCTAAACCTGCGACGGCTAATCAGAAGGTATAATAGGCAAAAAATTACAACTACAAACAAGAAACAATAAACTAATAAACGGGTAAAATGGGCAAACCAACAGGATTCAAAGAATTTGGCAGAGAGCTTCCGGGCAAGCAGCAGGTGAACCAGCGATTAACGCATTACAATGAATTTGTAGAAAAATTCAGCGATGAAAAACTGAACCAGCAGGCCGCCCGTTGCATGAATTGTGGTGTTCCTTTTTGTCACCATGGATGCCCGCTGGGAAATGTAATACCTGAATTTAATGATGCTGTATACAAAAAGGACTGGAAAGAGGCTTACGATATTCTTTCCTCAACAAATAACTTTCCTGAATTCACGGGACGCATCTGCCCTGCTCCCTGTGAAACTGCCTGTGTGCTCGGCATTAATCAACCTGCAATCACCATAGAAGAAATCGAGAAGCACATAATTGAAATTGCTTTTGAAAAAGGATTTGTAAAACCCCGTAAACCCAACCTGCGTTCAGGAAAAAAAGTAGCCGTGATTGGTTCTGGTCCAGCCGGGTTAGCCGCTGCTGCACAATTAAATTATGCAGGACATTCTGTTACAGTGTTTGAAAGAGATGATGCACCCGGTGGCCTGTTGCGCTATGGAATTCCCGATTTTAAATTAGAAAAATGGGTGATTGACAGAAGGATAAGAGTAATGGAAGAAGAAGGCGTTGTAATCAAATGCCTGACTAATGTAGGCGTAAATATCAGCATCAATGACATACTTCGTGAATTCAACGCCATTGTACTCGCTGGCGGAAGTACTACTCCGAGAAATCTGTTTGTACCAGGAAGAGAATTAAATGGCGTTCATTTTGCTATGGATTTCTTAAAACAGAATAATAAAAGAGTGGCGGGAAAAGATATTTTTGTTAATGCAGCTATTGAAAGCAATATTTTGAATGAAGAAGTAAAAGCCGCCGGAAAAAATGTGGTGGTGATTGGTGGTGGTGATACCGGAAGTGATTGTGTGGGTACATCAAACCGTCATGGCGCTAAATCTGTAACACAGTTTGAACTGCTGCCTAAACCCCCTGCCGATAGAAATGATTTCATGCCCTGGCCATCCTATCCCATGCTGCTGAAAACAACCACTTCGCATGAAGAAGGCTGTGAAAGAAAATGGGCAGTGGCCACCAAAGAGTTTGTTGGTGATAGTAAAGGAAACCTCCAAGCCCTGAAGATTGTTGACCTTGAATGGAAAATTGCAGATGGCCGTCCCGCAAGCTTTGCAGAAGTTGCTGGAAGCGAAAGGGAGATTCCCTGTGAACTGGCATTACTGGCCATGGGCTTTGTGCATCCTCAGCATGTGGGCTTAATCAATGATCTCGGAATAGATCTTGACGAAAAGGGAAATGTAAAAGCATCTGAAAAAGATTACCGTACCAATATCTCAAAAATATTTGCCGCTGGCGATATGCGTCGTGGCCAGAGCCTGGTTGTCTGGGCTATCAGTGAGGGCCGTGAATGTGCCCGGAAAGTGGATGAATTTTTGAATAACAATACAGTTTCAATCCTTGAAGCAAAGGATGCCTCATTGATTTTTCAGGCGGTGTAAATTGAACCCCCTTATCAAACTGGTTTATTGAAATACATAGCAACAGACCCATCACAAGAATACATCGTGAAAACATAGGCCTCTACCCTGCACCAGATCATGAAGGCTTCCCCTGATAAAGCATTTATACCGGCCGGCCCAGCAGGCTACTCCTGTTACGACCACCCTCACATGAAGATGCTCATAAACAGAAACTCTATGTCTGTATGAATAGCCGAGACTGACAGCAAAAAACTTATTGATAGAATGCCGGAGATAAGTAAGATGGCGGGGCAGTGAAATAGTAAAATTTCCCCCGGAACTTGTTGCGCCGTTACTCTGGTCGCATCTTACCCCAAAAATGTCGCCTCGGGCAATTGATGCGACAAATTTGAAAGTCTTTGCTTCTACGCTGTTTGTTTTTACCTCTGCGTCATACCCATTTTTGCATCATACTTGTTTAATCAAAAAAAACATTACCATGAAATTAAATGCAAAATGGGGGTTAATCTTATTCAGCTTCTTCATTCTTTCCGGCGGAACAGAAATGAAGTTATACTCCCAAACCACAGTAAGCAAAAAGATTGTCCTTCAAAGTTTTCTTTTTGAAAAACCTGAAATGCCATTTCCGATGAAGGGAAAGTTTATTTATAAAAGCGCAACAGAGCTTGCTGAAATGATCCGCACACATAAGGCTACCTCGGTTGAGATAATAACAGAGTTTATCAACCATATCAAAAACAACAACTATAAATACAACGCCATTATTTACCTGCGTGAGGAAGAAGCCCTTGCAGAAGCAAAAGCTATAGACGAGGCAATCGCAAAAGGAGAAGTAAATAACAAGCCCCTGCTGGGAGTATCAGTAACCATTAAAGAAAACTGGTGGGTAAAGGGTTCGCCATCCACACTCAATGCTAAAATGTATCCCCTCGTTGCGTCAAGAGATGCAGCCATTGTTACAAAAATAAAAAACAGCGGCGCAGTAGTTCTTGGCACCACCAATGTGCCTTATATGCTGGGCAGTTTTCAAACGCAGGGGGAAATTTATCCGACAGCCAGCAATCCTTTTGATACAACAAGGACTCCCGGAGGCAGTACCGGTGGCGGAGCCGCAGCCCTGGCAGCCGGTTTTGCAACAATTAACCTTGGCGGAGATTTGGGCGGCAGCATCAGGGTGCCATCGGCTTTTTGCGGTCTTTGGTCTTTAAAGCCAACATACGGATCGGCGGAACACATTGATGGCAGCCGTCCCGATACAAGCTATATTCCCCAACGATTGTATCTCGTTTCTGCAGGACCTCTTGCCAGAACACCCAATGATCTGCAACTCATGTGGAATGTGATAAAAAATCCTGACCCTAATGCCGCCACAACCAGAAAAATAAAAGACTACAAGTTCGCCTGGACGGATGAATGGACAGTGGGATCGGATAAAGTGGAAATCAGCGAAGAGATGAAACAACAGCTTGCTTCATTTATTGCCTTGCTTAATAAACAAAAAGCATCAACCGAAAAGAATGCCCCGGATATGTATTTAGACCTTGTAAAATTATTTCTCCGGTCATTTGGATATATACTTGGCGAAAAAAAACCGGTTTTTGTGAGAAAGTATATCGCCAACCAGTTTTATCCTTCTGATGACACAACAAACCTGATGTACAACTTAAAAAAGGCGGTATTAGATATTGCAGATGAAGGATGGGCAAGTACTCAGGAAAACCGGAAAGCACTTATTGCAAAATGGGAAGAATTTTTTAAACAGTATGATTTCTTTGTGAGCCCCGTAAGCTATGGCCCCGCCTTTAAAAAATGTAATCCCGACGAACCCATTAAAACAGATGATGGCAAAACAATGCGGGAATTTAACTATGTACCGTATGCCTATATTATAAATGCCACAGGACATCCGGCTATAACCGTGCCGGTTGGTTATAACAAACAGGGATTGCCCATGGGCATACAGATTGTTGGCAAATATAATTCGGACGAGGAACTGCTGCACCTGGCAAAACTGCTGGAGCCACTTGTGGCAAAATTCAAAAAACCAACAACACTATAATATAATACACTAACAAATATTTAATCAGTCAAAAAAATCAGAACAATGAAACAATTATTTATCGCAGCCATGCTGCTGCTTACCACCGCATTCAGCATGAATGTAAATGCACAAAAAATTTCTGAGGCTGACTCCAAATCCATGAACCAGTTTTATGGGAAAATGATGATGGCCTTCGGGAGTTTTGATGCTGCCGCCTTTGCCGGTTACTATACCGAAAACGGCACGCATATTTCACCAGACGGGCAAATTGTAACAGGCCGGGCGGCATTAAAAGAGTTTTTTGAAAAACTTTTTACATGGTTTAAATCATTGCCTAAGCCCGACAAAACAGACATGAAACAATCAGGCTGGAATTCCCGCTACCTGACCAATGACTTAGTATTGGTGGAATATACAGACGAACATATCAATCATTTTGGTAACAAGGTTGAGAAAGAAGTATTTGCCGTGTCGGTTATTCTTAAAAGAACGAAAGACAGTTGGCTTTGCGAGCAGGTGACTATGACACCGGTGAAACCAATGCAATAAAGAACCAATGGTTTGCTTGCCGGGTAGTATTCTTCTATCCGGCACTTTTCATTTTATTATCTTTAGTTACCCGTCTGCTTTGAAAAAAGTAACCTTTATACTACTCCTGTTTGCCGCTTCTTTAGAGTCCGCAGCGCAACCATTTGGTGAATACACTATTAAATGGAACGAGCCCCTTCAACCACTATACAATAATTTCAAAATATGGTTTGACAGCAGCGGTAATGCAAACATTAATGATATACTTACCGGCAGGGTTCCGGCAACTGCTTTCAGGGATTACAATGACAGCCTGGAATTTGACTGGTACCGGGTATGCTGGCTTAAGGTTACACTGCATGCCCCGTTTTCGTTTAAGAATTACAGTATCGGTTTAAGAAATGATTTTGCACCCGGGGCACATAGCGGGAGCGGACGAACTTCGGCTTATATTATAGAGAAAGGCAAAGTAACTTCTCATTATGAAATCGGTAACCAGGAACCGGGTTCTAAAAAATTGATTAAGGATCCGGTGAATGCACAGGCATTCCCCATCAGCCTGGACAGCGGACAGTCAGTTGATATTTATATCCGGGAATATGACCAGGATTATCTTTTCCGCAATACCAGCTTTGCGCTGATGCACCCGGAAATTCCTTTTGTCAACCCCAAACACAAACAACTTGGCGTCTGGATATATGTATTTGGAGTGATGTCCATCTTGTTTGCATTCGGGCTGGTATTTTATTTTATTACCCGGCAACAGTCTTTTTTATGGTTTGCATTATGCGCCATGTCGCACGGCTTTCATGCCCTGTTGGTTGACCCCCGCAACCTGTTTGTAAAATGGTTCATGCCCGAACATTCATATTACCAGTATTTCCTGGTGCAGTTTTTTATAGTAACCAATATTATTTTCTTTTTACAATTCAGCCGCTCCTTTGCAAAAACATCAACAGCAGCCCCGTGGGTTGATAAATTACTTTTATTGAATATAGCCTGGGGTATTTTTTACGCCGGGTTTTACTTTTTTGACTTTAATAAAGCCTGGGGCATTTTCGCCACTTTCAACTGGCTTTTTTACATTACAATCCCTGTGTTGATTATTACATCCATTCGCCTGCTTTTAATAAAAAAATTCACCACCCGGTGCCTGGGCATAGCCATGCTTTTGCTTTCTCTGTTTCAGGCGATGGGTATGTTCTGGCAAAAACTCGGTTTTTATAAAGTATGGGATATTAATCCCTGGATTGTTGGCCCCATCGCTTATATGATTATTATTTTCTTTGGCCTTGCATATAATTTCCGTACTGCAGAAAAACAAAAACAAGAAGCGGAGAGAGTTAAGGAAATTGATAAAATCAAAAGCCGTTTTTTTGCCAACATCTCTCATGAATTCCGTACTCCCTTATCATTGATGATTGGCCCATTGAAACAAATGGAGCAGGGAAAGATGGATGAGGACAGCAGCAAAAAATATATGAAGATGATGCGGCACAACGGGGAGCGGCTGCTGCACCTTATCAACCAGATGCTTGACCTGTCAAAACTGGAAAGCGGCAAGTTGAGATTGCAGGTGAGCAAAACGGACATAACCGGATTGCTGAAAGCAACAGTTTATTCATTCAACAGTATGGCCGAACAAAAGCAAGTAAACTATTACACCCACTTTCCTGAACATGAAATTATTGGCTGGGTTGACAAAGACAAGTTTCAGAAAATAGTTACCAACCTTTTAAGCAATGCGTTCAAATTTACACCTGAGAATGGTTCTGTTTCGGTAGATGTAGAGAACGGCGACAAAAGAATACGAATAACTGTGCAGGACAGCGGCCCCGGTATTCCCAAAGAACAATTGGATAAAATCTTTGACCGCTTTTACCAGGTAGAAGGAACTGAAGGCGGAACAGGCATTGGTTTATCACTGGTGAAAGAACTGGTGCAACTGCACAAGGGGCAGATAAGCGTAAGCAGCGATACAGGCCGCGGCGCCAGCTTTAGGCTCAGCATCCCTGTAGCAAGAGAATTTTATTCAGATGAAGATGTTGAAATTTCAGGAAGAGAAATAGCTACGGTAATGGCTATCCCGGCTACTGGATATTCAGAGGAAGAAGCAAAGGAGACAATCGGGGATTCTTCGCTTCCAACTGTGTTAATAGTAGAAGACAATACCGACCTGCAGCAATTTATCAGCGACACGATTAAAAAAGAATTTAATGTGGCCCTGGCCGGAAACGGAAAGGAGGGAATAGAAAAAGCACTTTTACTGATACCCGATTTAATAGTAACAGATGTGATGATGCCAGTAATGGACGGGGTAGTCATGACAAACGAACTGAAGAAAAATGAAAAGACTAGTCATGTTCCCGTCATAATGCTTACAGCCAAAGCAACCGCCGAAAGTAAAATAGAAGGATTAAAAACCGGGGCTGACGATTACCTCGTCAAACCATTTGATGGCGACGAACTGATTGCCCGTATTCAAAACCTGATAGAACAAAGGCAAAAACTAAGGGAATTATATTCTAAAAAAATAATCAGCATTAAGCCGGACAAAGTGGAAGTACAATCCCAGGAAAGTGTTTTTCTTGAAAAAATAAGAACAGCTATTGATGAAAATCTGGATAACGAAATGTTTGGCGTGGTAGGCCTTGCCAATGCGGTAAACATGAGCCGCAGCCAGCTTCACCGGAAACTGAAAGCTCTTACCGGCGACGCTCCCAACGAACTGATACGGAATTTCCGCCTGGAAAGGGCAAGGGAGCTATTACAAAAAAATGCAGGCAATATAACCGAAGTGGCATTTATGACCGGGTTCTCCTCCCCCGCCTATTTCAGCAAGTGTTTTAATGACCGGTATGGTTTTTCTCCAACAGAAATTAAAAAAAACGGATTGTTTTAAACGATTGTTGATACAGAAAATATTGGGTGCTGAGTATCCTACTGACCGATTAGATCTGATAATTTTTTATCCGTGTAAATTTTTTTGATAAATCTTAGCATTCCATCGTTTCCAACAATGGCTAACCTTTTATCTTCTGCTATCATTCAACATGCCGGAAGAACGGGGCTATGCTGGTACAGGAAAAATTAAGTACCCACGGGGCTGCAAACTAGTAACACCACCCAGAGTTGCCCAATGTCGACTGCCACCGCACCTTGCATGACAAAGCCAGACTGGTCAGAACAATGATGAATTTATTTCTGTGGGCATCTCCTCCCAGCCCTGATTCCCAACATTCATCATCTTTCTGTGTAGCGGACGGCGGTTTCTGAATCAAACCCGGACATAGGCTATAATTTTCCATGCAAAGTTTTATATTCCCCAGTCAGTTTTGTGCCAATATTTAATCAGAATAATTACCCCGTTAAGCTATGTATTATAATCAATCAGGAAGCCAATTAATAAATGAACAAAAATTATAATAAATATAATTTTCAAAAAAATAGTCCATTTAAAAGCAAATTGATACAAAATATTAAAATATTTTAATAAACTAACAAGTGTTAAGGGTATATTTTAGTATTTTCACACCGAAATATTCAAATGATTTTTTTTTATAATTTTAACTAAAAACCTAGCACATGAGTAAAAGAAAAGCTAAACAAATCTTGCCATTTGTACTATTGGTTGTGGTTGCTGTTATTGCCATGTTTGTAAAGCCTGCAGCAGATTATGTTCCGGGCCCGAATGACCCTCAATATAATCCGGCAGACATCGCCTGGGTTTTGGTATCGACAGCACTTGTGTTTTTGATGACCCCTGGTCTCGCTTTCTTCTATGGAGGTATGGTGCATCGCAAAAATGTAATCTCCACCATGATTAAAAGTGTGGTAGCTGCCGGTATTGTTGGGGTGTTATGGGTGATTTGCGGATTCAGTCTGGCTTTTGGTGAATCCATTAATGGCCTTGTTGGTAATCCTTCTACCTACGCTTTTTATAATGGCGTAAAGTCAGGAGCAGCCTGGCCGTTGGCTAACACTATTCCATTATCATTGTTTTCACTGTTCCAGTTGATGTTTGCTATCATAACACCGGGACTGGTAGTGGGTGCCGTTGCAGAACGTATCCGTTTCACATCTTATGTTCTGTTTATTGTGCTCTTTTCTCTATTGGTATATGCTCCTGTAGCACACTGGAGTTGGCATCCGGAAGGTTTCCTTGCTAAGATGGGAGCCTGGGATTTTGCCGGAGGAACAGTGGTTCATATTACTGCCGGCTGTGCTGCATTGGCAGGTGCTATTGTGCTAAAAAGAAGGAGATCACATATTGAACAAAGGGAGATTCCCCCGGCCAACGTTCCTTATGTATTAATCGGTACAGGTTTACTTTGGTTTGGTTGGTTTGGATTTAATGCAGGTTCAGCTGTAGGTTCTACTTCATTGGCTGTAAATGCTTTTGGAACTACCACTACTGCTGCTTCTTCCGCAGGTCTTGCCTGGATGTTTTTTGATGTTATTAAAGGGAAGAAACCTTCTGTAGTTGGATTCTGCATAGGTGCTGTTGTTGGCCTAGTTGCAATTACGCCGGCTGCAGGTTTTGTGGGTATTTCGCAAAGTATGATCATTGGATTGGTTGGCGCTTTAGTTTCCAATATTGCTGTAAGCATTAAACAAAAGTCAAAACTCGATGATACACTGGACGTATTCCCTTGCCACGGTTTAGGCGGTATGGTCGGTATGCTGTTAACAGGTGTTTTCGCCAGTACTGCAGCTCATGGTATCAAAGGAGGCCCCGAAGGTTTATTTTATGGCAACCCCGGGTTTTTCTTCACACAGTTGAAAGCAATGGGACTTGTAGCCATATACAGCTTTGTTGTTTCCTATGGCATATTTAAGTTTATCAACTTCGTAATCCCAATGAGGGTAAGCGAAAGTGAAGAAGAAGAAGGTCTGGATGCTTCACAACATAATGAAAAATACTTGCAGGGAACTTTGCTGGTTCATAATAACAATGGTTCAGTAGAAGAAAAATCTGCAACTCACTAAGAAATAAAATCGAAAAAGGCACTGCATAAGGGGGGTAAACTTCTCGTAAAAGCATATCCCTGCTGTGCCCTTTTCTTAACATCTAAAATGTATTACAATGTTACAAAAAATTTTTGTGGCAGCCGCTGGTATGCTGTCATTTACCCTCTCCATAGCACAAACAGCATCAGTTACTGCGGACACGGCTCTAACGACTCCCGCTGAAGAAAAGAAGGAACCTTCGTTAATCATCACTGGATCAGCAGATGCATATTATAAGCTGGATTTTGCTAAAACAAAAGCGAACAGCCTGACCAGTTTTACACAAACACATAATGCCTTTTCATTGGGAATGGCCAGTGTAAAATTTGAACATAAAGGTGAGAAGGTTAGTGCCGTTGCAGATTTAGGATTTGGCCAAAGGGCAAAAGATTTCTCTTATGCTGACGATGGCATTACCCAGGCCGTAAAACAACTATTTGTAAGTTATTCGCCGGCAGAATGGCTTAAGTTCACTCTGGGCACATGGGGAACACATATCGGCTATGAACTGCTTGATCCGCAACTGAACAGAAATTACAGCATGAGCTATATGTTCACCAACGGCCCCTTCTCTCACACAGGTTTGAAAGCAGAAGTATCAAAAGGAAAACACGGCGTGATGCTGGGTGTGGCTAATGCTACAGATTTCAGAATTCCACCGGATGATCAGATCAATAAGAAGTTTTTAATAGCCCAATACTCGTTCGCCCCAACAGATAAAATCAAATTCTATCTGAACTATGTAGGTGGTCAAAATCCTGACACTTCTAAAACAAACCAGTTTGATGCTGTGATTACTGCTAAATTTAGCGACAAATTCAATATCGGATTCAACGGAACTATTAATTCAACACAGGTATGGGATGGCAGCAAGAACCTCGACAGTAAATCATGGTGGGGCTCCGCATTATACCTGAACATTGACCCAGAAGCATGGCTTGGGCTTACACTCAGGGGTGAGTTGTTCAGTGATAAGAACCAGTTCAAATCCTTCAGTTCTTCTTCAGAAGGTGGAAATATTTTCGCCACCACTCTTTCTGCCAATTTCAAAACAGGTGGTTTCATTTTTATTCCTGAGTTCCGAGTGGATAATGCAAGCAAGAAAGTATTGTTTATTAATAAGGATGGAGCGTTTACCAAATCAGCAGCAAGTTTTCTAATTGCAGCGATCTATTCGTTCTGATAAAATTATATTATAAAGACTCTAAGTGGCAAGCAATCGTTAGCGGCCTTCTGTTTCTACAGAGGGCCTTTTTATATCAAAAATACAAACGTAAACATCCACTTCACAGGATTTTGCCACTCACTGCTGAAACTGCCAACCGGTGCTTTTATTAAAATGATATTCCATCCTTTCTGCAGAAAAACCATTGTAGGTTCACGGTATTCATAGCCTTCATCAATCAATGGAATTTCTGAATTTCCTTTTTGCCCGTCATGTTTCCATTTGGGCGGCTCAATCTGTTTGCCATTTACCCAAACTGTGCTGCCTTTATTATCCCATGCGCCGACTGGTGGTGAATCTGTTGCAAGTGAACGGGAAATATTATTAAAACCAATCCAGCATTTTTTTTCACTTATTTCGTCGCTCCATATTCTCCTGATAGCATACCAAGTTGTGCTGTCTTCAGAATTTTTAAGATGCGATTGAATCATCGGGTGCCAGAAATGGCGAAGCCAGATAGTGCCTCCAAAAAAAGAAGGAAGCTTTTTCAACTGCACTGTATCCATAAAAGCTTTTGCTTCGGGTGCAAATACTGTTGATGTATTACCCTTGTTGTAGAACGGGCCAATTAGCGTCCATTCAATGTTTGCCAGCTCAACATAAGGGAAGGGGTGTATTTTGAAATACAACTCCTTTTGATCTAGTAATCTTCTTTCAAATTCCGCAAATTTCAAATAACTGTTTTCCTCCTTTTTATCAATCACAGATGAAAAATTTTTATATCCACCACCCTGCCAGCATCTTTCAGCAAAGGTGAGCATCACTGGATATACAGCATTCATGGTAATCATGTCATATTCATTATTAACTCTTCTGTCTGGCCAGAGGCAAAGTGTAGCTCCTTTTTTGTCAGTGCTTCCAACGATAGTATCACAAATAATATGATTGAAGGTTGCCGAAACTCCTTCCAGCGGATCAAAATGATTAAGATATAAATGCCGTGAATCAATAGAAGGGAATTTATTCTTTGGAACTGTATTCCCGTTCCACATCTGTAAATAAGTTCCATTCGGTACATTACCACCGGGGTCCCATGCCACTACAGTTTTGTTAAGTGAACTTAGCAGTTGTACCATTTCCGGCAAGAAATTCTTGTTGAAAATTTTTACTTCATCTCCACCAATATGTATAACGGGCACATCCAGCTCATTGCAGATTTCAATTAAAATATTTTTACATATCATCATTCCTGAATCGCTTTGCATGTCCACACCCATTGCCCGTTTAAAAGCTGCACTATGTCCGGGCATATCAATTTCAGGAACGAGGGTAATGTATCTTTCTTTACAATAGGCAATCAGATCTTTCATTTCTTTCAGCGAATAATACTCGCCGGGATTGCGGAGCATGTGCTTTGCATCTGTTAATTGCGGATACTGTTTGCTTTGCAACCGCCAGGCGATATCTTCCGTCAGATGAAGATGAAATACATTGAGTTTGTACGTCGCCATCACATCAATCTGCTCTTTCAGTAATTTCAGTGACATATAATTCCTCCCCACATCCACCATATATCCTCGCCATGAAAAAGCCGGCCAGTCTGTAATATCACAGGCATCTATCAACATACCATCTCTCATTAACAGCTTCAAAGTTTGTATACCATTGAATATTCCATAAGTTGTCTTTGCATTTATTGAAACATTATTTTCTGTAACCTGCAAAGTAT
Organism: Chitinophagaceae bacterium; assembly: GCA_044221225.1. GTDB lineage: Bacteria > Bacteroidota > Bacteroidia > Chitinophagales > Chitinophagaceae > JJ008. The sequence continues at coordinate 103,910 of JBGAPQ010000011.1, read as the reverse complement.
ATGCTTCTTCAGAATTCTTTGCGGAGTTGTTTTTTTCTAATTCTAATTCTATAACTACTTCAACAGTTTTGGCTTTGTTTCTTATTTCCGGTTGCCAGCCTTTATCAGCAACTGCTTTTTGCAACAGTTTTGCTTCATTAATAAGTGAAGTATCATTTATTATTATAGATGTGGCCCGGTACAAAGGAAAATAACCAGTGTTCCATTTTAGCTGCCGGGGCAATGGCAGAAGTGATGGTTTTTCCTTTATGCTATAAACATAAGGAAACACCAAATGCTTCCACAATAAATAACCATCTCCAACAAGATGCAATCCATCATTAGTATATTTTGTGTTTAATTTTCCCTGTTGATTGCAAAAGGCCGGATACAGTTTTAAGAAAGTATATTGATATGTTTCGGCAGCTTTGCCGAGCCTTTCGTTTACTTTAATAATTGAATCTGTTTTATTGGTATGCCCGCTGAATTTTTTAAATACATCCGATACCGGAAGAATACTTTGAACAAATAGCCTAGTAGATGGACTTTCTTGTTTAATCCATGTAGCTGCTAATAAAATGTTTCTCACTACACTATCGGTACTGATGCCTCTTGCCAAATCATTTGTGCCAATCATCAGGAAAACCTTTTCCGGCTTTCTTTTTACCACTTCATCTATTCGTCTTAATACCCCTGCAGAAACATCACCACTGATACTCCGGTTTTTCACCCGCAAATCATTAAACAATTCACTCCACTCGCCGCCATCTGTAATGCTGTTGCCGATAAAAATAATATCCCCTTTTGTTTGTGGCAGCGATTGAAACAAAGTCCAACGCTGATGGTAGTATGTACTGAACAGTGAATCAGGTAATGCAGGAAGTTTAACCTGGGTATTTGAAGCCAATGGCATCAGAATGGCAAATAATATTATAACCTTAAATATTGACTTCATTGTAGCTTTACGGGTTTATATTTAATCAGTAAAACGATTTTTGCGAAACCACATATCCGGTAGGCCGAGTAATGGTAACATACACATTACCGTTATTTATTTCGTCCACTTCATAGTCAATTCGCTGGCCCGGTTTAATATCTGGTAAATAATAAGCCTTACAGGATGTGTAATTTTCTGCTTTTTCCGAAACATACAGCCTATAGCCTTTTGCTGTGTGCTGCGGCAATCCTATACTTCCAAATATCAGCAAATTCAACTTATCTTTCTTCCATTTTCTTACTTGTTGCACTTCAACCGGAGAGGCCAGCTCTCTCAGTACAGGCATGGATAGTTTGGGCTGCCCATACATATCATATATGCCATGTATTCTTCTTCTGAATTTATTTTTTTCTGCAGTTCCGGGGTAATGTGTGCGATAATCAGTAAGGTCGAAATAAATAGCCCCTTCTACGTAGTCTTTACTCTCATAAACTGCCATATGATATATTAAATCTTCCAGCCTTCGCTGGTCGCCGCCTCTGAAGTTAGGTTCGCACAAACCAAATTCAGAAATAAAAATTGGTTTGCCAGGATAGCTCAAATGTACACTATCAAGATATGCATGAATTTTGCCTTGTGGTATATCCCACCAGCTCGAACCATATTCATTCATCATCAGATAATCGCCATCATTAGCTGCATCTGGAGTAAAGTTTGGACTATTATAAAATCCCCAAGTAAGCGTATTGCTTACGTATGCTACATAGCGGTTCGGGTCTAGGGCTCTTGCCCTTGCCAATAATTTTGCAATCATTTTTTTCATATCCATATCACGACCCCTCAATTCATTACCAACGCCCCATGAAAAAATGCTTGTATGATTGTAATAATTATGAATCATTCGTTCCAGTTGTTTCATTGATATATTACGGATAGTATCATTTGAAGGTGTTTCCGCGCCCCACAACGGAACTTCCTGCTGCACAATAATCCCTTTGCGGTCGCAGAAATCATAAAACAATTCATCCTGCTGAAAATGTTGACGGGTGAAGATGGCATTGACATCTTTCATCAATTTACCCTGACTGAGAATTACCGAATCTGTTTCAGCAAAACCATAATCGGGGTTACTGCCAGCCGTCCATTCCACACCCATCAATTTAATGCGTTCTCCATTTAAATATATTTTCCGATCTGCAAATTTTATCTCCCTGAAACCGACAGTTGTAGCAATATGGTCGCTGATTTTTTTCCCATTCAGCATTTTTACATCAATTCGGTACAAATTAGGGAAGTCAAAATGCCAAGGATTAACTTTAGGTAATATGATATCAACAATAGCTTCTCCGTATTGCCAAAGTGGTTTTTGAATAGCAGTGTACACTATCTGCTGCGCTGGTTGGTTTTCCTCCGTTATTGCAACAGCCAGTTGCAGGTTGCTGTAGCTTTTTTGTTCGCCAAGCCCCAGTTTAATTTTCAAACGACCTTCGTTATTGGCTACATTCAGCGCTGGCTCTGCATGAATATATGCTATAGCTGGCTTATCGCTAACAATTAGCGATACTTTACGAATGAGGCCACCATCGTTTGGCCAGTCGAACGAATTACCAAAGGGTACTTTGTTTTTGCCGTAGTCGTTATTTACTGAAACGGTAATTATATTTTCCTTGCCATAATTTAATTTGCCATTGAGATTAATGCTGAAACTGCTGAAACCATCTCCAATATTTTCTTCTATTTTTTTCCCATTAATATAAATAAATGAAGTGTGATTGATTGCGCCAAAGCGAATAACCACATTCTTGTTTTTCCAATTAGAAGGAATAACTATTTTTTTTTGATACCAGCCCCAACCGTAATGATTCTGATTTGCTTCCTCAACATTCCAGGTATGTGGAAGATTGACTGTACGGCTACTAGGTAATGATTGTCCAAACCATTTTGCTGCATTACCTTCAGCTTTTTTATCGATTGAAAACTGCCAATCTGTATTTACAGCAATGGTATCCCTTTGTGCAATGGAAGGAAATTGGGAAAGAAAAAATGAAAATAGTAAGAAAGTTCTTAACCACATGATTTAAATAAAATTAATTTACTCAACAATTATTTCATCGGCAAAAATCCATCCCGGTTTTCCTGCGCCGCTATGACCGGGCGGGCAGAAATTGTTGTTTGCCGTTACCCGTATAAATCTTGCAGCCTTTGCCGGGAATGAAGTTTTAAAATCAAACTGTGCATTTTTTTCATTAATGCCGACAGGATTAGTTACTGTTTGCACTTTCTCAAAATCAGTTCCGTTAACAGATGTCTCAAACTTTACTGATTGTGGCAGAAATATCCAGTCGTTATAATTTTGCAAACAACCCAATGCGAGGCTTTGAATGGTTTTTGTATCTCCTAAATCAATTGTTGCAATTAAATCTTTCCCGCTGAAGCCATGCCAGAATTTACCAACCGTATTGGTACCTCTCACTCCATCAGTGAGGGAATTGGGCCCATCGGCCATATAGTAACGGCTTACAGGATTAAAGTAGGTTACATTTTTACCAATACCCTTATGCATCATAAAACTTTGCCGAGCCGCCTGTACACCCATAATTCGGCCATTCTCTACAGTTGATACTTTTAGCAAAACCGTAGAATTAATTTCAAGAGGAGCATTGTATTTATTACTGTTTAATGTGGGTTCTCTGCCATCGGTGGTATAAACAATTTCACTGCTCATAATTTCAGATGAAAGCGTTACAAAGAGTTTACCGTTTTGTGCAACCGGCTTGATGCTTACAGTATAATTTCCGGGGCAGTAACGTAACCCTCTTTGTCCATAAGCCCTAAGATAATTTTGCAGCCGCTCATTAAAGCTTTGCCAGTTTCGGTTTTCCTTTGATGACCAAACCACTTCTGCAAGTGCGGGCATACGAGGCAGAATCATGTATTCAACATGTTCTGCCGTAGTGATATATTCTGTCCATAAATTTGCCTGTGCACCTAAAACATATTTTGTTTCTTCTGCATTCAACTCTTTGGGCACAGGTTCGTAATCATACACATTTTTTAATGTATTCATTCCGCCAATAGCTATCGGTTCGCCTTCCGGCCCCGCCTGGTAATGGTCGAAGTAAACAGGTTTGCCGGGTGTCATAATAACATCATGTTTCATTTTGGCGGCTTCAATTCCCCCTGCTTCACCCCGCCAGCTCATTACTGTTGCTTCAGGTGCCAAGCCGCCTTCCAGTATTTCATCCCAGCCAATCATTTTTCTTTTTTTGCTGATGAGATATTTTTCAATACGCCTGATAAAATAACTCTGCAGTTCCTCTTCATTCTTCAATCCTACTTTATTAATCCTTGCCTGACATTTGTTGCATTTTTTCCAGGAGTCTTTGTCTACTTCATCACCTCCAATATGTATGTAAGTTGATGGAAAAAGTTGTACCACTTCGTCCAGTACATTTTCCAGGAAAGTAAAAACAGAATCATTGCCTGCACAATAATTGCTGGCCATACCAGTGTAGTTGCCACCCGTTAAAGGCAACTGAAACTGCTGTGTGCAACTTAATTGAGGGTAAGATGCAATAGCGGAAGCCACATGCCCCGGCATTTCAATTTCAGGGATAATGGTTACATTTCTGATGGCGGCATATTGAATGATTTCTTTGATTTGCTCCTGCGTATAATAACCTCCGTAATTTGCCACTTCATCCTCTTTTGCCTGGGGTCGGCTTCCCCAAACAATACTTGTATGGTCAACCCGCCATGCACCGGTGGCAGTAAGGTTGGGATATTTTTTTATTTCTATACGCCAACCCTGGTCGTCTACTAAGTGCCAATGAAAAATATTCATCTTATATGCTGCAATCAAATCAATATATTCTTTTATAAACTCCGGGCCAAAGAAATGCCGGCTTACGTCAAGGTGCATTCCACGATATTTAAAACGGGGGTAGTCAGTAATACTCAAGCAGGGTATTTCAAGTTTTTCATTGGTGCGAATAGCAGGCAATGTTTGCAGCAGCGACTGAATACCGTAAATGATTCCTACTTTTGAGTTAGCTTTAATATTGATATTGTTTTTCTGTACTTTCAATAAATAACCCTCATCACCAATTACAGACAGCCTTTCAATACTTAACCTAATGATAGTTGACTTGGAATTATTTACAGGTAAATTAAACCCTGTAATCTGTTTCAACTGCTCGTTCAAAAAATCTGCTGCTGCTTTAAGTTCCTTTTGTTTAGGATCGTATTGAACAGATGTATTTGCAGTTAATACAAAACTGCCGAATTGTAGTTTGACAGATACCGGCTGCGGAATAATATTTGCGGTTTGCTGTGCCCCTGCAATTAGCGGAAAGAATAAAAGAAAAGCTATTCTTAATTTCATTTAATAGGTATTTTAAATGTCGAAACTGGAAGGTTCTCCGAATTTACAAGGTTACCATCGCTGAATGGTTTCCAGCCATAATAAATAAACTCTGGTTTTGAATTGGCTGGAATGATTATTCCACTATCGCCAAAACTTGCCTCCACATTATTTTTCCCGTCAATAGAAAATCCTCTCAAAATTTTACCATCCGATGATTTCAATCCATAGGCCATGTATTGAAATGACACAATTATTTTCCCATTTTCATATTTCGCAGAAAGTGGCAATGGGCCCGATGGAACAACATTTTGTTTATACGTTTTATTCAATGCCCAACGGGCCAATCGTTCACCCACCTCTTTTTTGTTAACAGGATGAACATCATCTTTGGCACCAATATCACTGCACACAGCCATGCCGCTGTAAGAAATAAATTGCAGCATTTTTCTTTGCTCATTACGAAATTGCGGCCAGAGATGCCCTTTATATTTCCCCGTATCTATGGATGAAAGCTGAACAAAGTAAAAAGGTAAATGGGGTTGCTTCCATTTACTGCGATAGTCATCAATCATAAGTTTTGACAATCCAGCATACTCATTTACTCTATCCGTTTCCTGTGCATTACTTTCGCCCTGGTAACAAACAATTCCTTTTATAGGCATTCTGAGTATTGGCTTTATACCTGCTTCATATGCAAAGCCTGGTTTAAAAGCATGATTTTTCCCATATTCATCTGTCGGTACATTCTGCAATGAACCAACATTCACTTTTCCCCGTTCTCTTATCCAAACAGGTAATTTATTATTTATTAACCAATCTCCTTTTGACTTCTCAGCAAATAGTTTACTTGCTTTTAACGTTTCCAAATCAATAAATGTTTCCAGCGGAGCACCGCCAATAGAAAGATTTATTAAACCAATAGGAACATTTATTTCACCTGCAACCTGCTTGCCGAAATAATAAGCGGTTGCACTCATGTTTTTAAAGCTACTGCTGTCGCAACTTTGCCAATGGCCTTTGTAAAAATTATCAGTTGTAAGCATAGCTGAAACTGAATCTGTAAACTTTGCTGCGAAAATATTTTTGCCTGCATAGGTTGGGTTGTAAAACCGCAACAGGGTTTGATTGCTATTTTTTATTTCATCCTTGTAATGTAGTTCTTTTATCATTGGCCATTCCATATTGCTCTGCCCAATGCAAAGCCATATATCGCCGATAAGAATGTTATGAAGCTGAACAGCAGTATCGCCAGAACTGATAGTTAGTGTTTGCGGCTGTAGCATTGCAGTTTGCTTTGGCAGATAAACTATCCATGATGAATCTTTTGCTGCTGCTACAGTCCGTATATCTGCACCTAATCGTATTTCAACTTTACTGCCGGCAACTGCGTTACCCCATACAGGGATTGGCTTGTCCCGTTGCAAAACCATATTGGAGGAAAATATTTTTGCAATCTTTAATTGTGAAAAGACTGATAAAGGAAAAAGAAACAATATGAAATAAATTACCCGCATATCATTTCAAATACTCGTTCAAAATCTGCATACAATACCACTCCTGCCGCGGCAAATGAAAAGGCCCTTTGAATAAATTTCCTTTCGCTGTTTGTGCAATGGTGCCATCACGGTGCAGGTAACCAAACCACTCACCGTTTTGTTTATCGTGAAAATGCGAGTAGGAATAATCATGCACCAGCTTATGCCACTCTGCATATTTTTCATTTCGGGTCATTAAATACGCCAGCAGCGTAGCGATGATAACTTCATTATGCGGCCACCAGAATTTCATATCCTGCCAATACTCCTGCACCGGCTTATTATATACATCACGAAAATATAAGACCCCGCCATATTCCTTATCCCATCCCCGTTCCCACATATAGTCAAGCATTTTGCATCCGAGTGCAATCAGATGCGGGTCATTGTTGCGGTATTTCGCTTCATGCAGAATAAACCAGGCGCCTTCTATCGCATGACCGGGGTTTAATGTTCTTCCGTCAATATGGTCAATGATACTGCCACCCGGCGCTACCTGTTCCATTACACATTTAATATCATCTTTTACAAAATCTCTTTCTATTTCCGCTATCCATTTCGTTATCCACTCATCGCAGCGTTCATCTCCGATTGTGCTGCGGAGTTGCTGGGCCGTATTCATCATTATCATCGGCACACCAATTCCTTTTGATGGCCTTGTGTCTGTAAACTTTGGTTGCAGTTTTTTTCTACCACTGGCATAGGCAATACAGTTTCCAAAAACGCCCCTTGCATTTTCAGCTGCTTTTTTATCGTCGCTTGCTTTGGCATAAGCCGCAGCGGCAATCACATAAAATGTTTCAGAGAAAAAATAACGGCGTTTGCGGATAGACTTTCCATCTCTTGTTACATGAAAGAACATTTGTCCGTCTTCATCAAAACAATATTTATTCAGAAAATCATACCCGAGTTTAGCACCATCTAACCATTCCTGTTTTTTTTCAACTGTATTATATAGTGTAGAAAGTGTCCATGTGGCCCTTCCCTGTATCCAGACTGCCTTATCATCATCAATCAACGAGCCATCTGAATCCCGCATCAGTAAAAATCCTCCATACTCTTTATCAAAGGAACGGGGAAACCAAAAAGGGATAGTATTGTTCAGTAACTGGTTGCTGTAAAAATCTTTTAAAGCAACTAAATCTGTTTTTGAGTAAGTCATTAATATATCGGTTTCATTATTTCCATTTTACGATTGTGAATACAATCTGAGAATAATTATCTTTTTCATACAAAACGCCAATCTCTTTCTTTGAAATCAACACAATATCTGAATAAGCCGCTGCATCCCGCTGATCGGGATTATTATAAATTATAAAACTTTTCTTCCAGCTTATTCCGTCATCATAGCTTATGCGTAGTGTAAGATTATCCCTTCGCTTTTCATCAGCAGCATTACAAAAGGCAAGTATATTTCCTCCGTTCTTTTTGCCAATAGTAAGAATGCCTGCCTGACAAACGGGGTCGGGAAGGTTTCGGTCAAAATAACTGGTGTCCCATGTTTCGCCGCCATTGCTGCTTACCGAAACAATTCTTGCCCGTATATCGCCTTTCTGATTACGGCTGTTCATCATCAGGTTTCCGTTGCTTAACTCAGCCGCCATAGATTCATTACTGCCGGGCAATGCAACGTCAGCGCTTAGCTTAAAAGTCTTTCCATGGTCGTCTGTATAAAAACCATGAGCATTGTAATCTTCAAATTTGTTTTTAGGCCCGCCTGATGAATGATTGGCCGCTACAAAAATTCTTCCTTTGTATTTTCCGGTTTGAAACTGCATGGCATGGCCGGGAGTATTGGCATAACTGCGCCAGTCTTCCTGGAAATTATAAGCAGGATTTACAGCAGGTTGTTTGGGCCGATGTACTTGAGTGGTAATGTTCACCGCTTCACTCCATGTGCGGCCGCCATTTGTTGATGTTTTATACCAAACCTGTTTGTACCCTTTTCCCTTTCTTACTTCACCCTCATGATTGTTGCCGGTGTTGTAAAAAAGAAAGATCCGGCCCTGTGGATATTTGGGGTCTGTAAGGTCAACAACCGGAGCAGGGTTGCCGCATTGCAATGTGTCAAACTCCGCTATGTAATGCAAAGAACTCCATGTTTGTCCCTTATCGCTGCTGCGTTTCATTACAATATTTATATCGCCAAAATCTCCTGCACCATGCACCCGACCTTCGGAAAAAACCAATAACTCTCCATTAGGTAATGATATTATGGCCGGAATGCGATAGCTTTTATGGCCTTCTGTGCCTGAGACAAAAACAGGAACAGTTTCACCTTGGGTGTAACTTTTATTAAAACCAAAAACCGTAATGATGATTAATATTGCATACTTCATTTGCAGTTTGTGTTTTTATGCCTGACTTACTTTATTATTTCGTTCACCGGCACTTTTACAAAGTATAAATCCTTTGTGCCCTCGTATAAAATGCCAATGGTGTTATCATCAATCTTTGTGAGAGATGAATACCCATAACACTGCCTTTCATCAATCAGCAGTTGATTGGCAGGTAACCAGGTTTGGCCTAAATCCAAACTTGCCTTAATGGTTATATTCACCCTGCCCGATGATGAATTTGGGTTGCTGAAAAACAAAACATCTTTCATCACTCCTGCTACATTCACTTTTGCTTTAATCAAACTGGCCATACAAACCGGGTCGGGCAATGTGTTGTAAGAAGTGGAATGTTCTGTCCATGTATTTCCCATATTACTTGTTGTTGCCACACTGCGGAAGCTACCACGGTTGTCACGCATATTAAGCATGAGTGTACCGGGTGTGGTTTCCACCACCTGGCTTTCAGTAGTATTTGATTTTGGCCCCAGGATTTTTCCTTTCCATGTACTGCCCTGGTTATCGCTGTAAATAATAGTAGAGTACGGAACATTTGATGATGTCCAGTATTGCGCCGCAAAAACAAGTTTGCCATCCCGCATAGCAATACCATTTCCCGGTCCCTGGAAAAATATTTTCCATGCCGGTTCTTTTATCTGTGGTGTAATGGTATAAGGAGCCGACCATGTAACTCCATCATCTGTACTGCTTACCAAAACGAACTGGCCGGTTGAATCGGGAGATATACCGCCAATAGAGCCTGCAATAGAACGATTGCCCTTGCTCCATAGTGCAGCTACAAATATTTTTTTGGTGACGGGGTCAAATAAAATGGCAGGGTCCCCAATGCCATTATTATCATGCGGCGCACCCATATCCATGATGACTTTCATCGGCTCCCATGTTTTGCCGTTGTCTGTACTGCGGCTAAGGCCCACATCAATATTACCGGGTAAGTCTCCACTGCCGGTATAGCGTATATCATATACGGCAAGCAATGTGCCTCTGTCGGTTTGAACAATTCCCGGAATACGGTAGGTATTTACATAATCATCGCCTCCTTTGCGTACTGCCACGCCGGTATGCTTTGTATAAACAGAAGGGCCCTGGTCAATTGCCAGTTCTTTAGCAGATGCATCAATCAGTTTTGTTGTACGCAGTTCAATTTTATTAGTCAAAGGCGCATCATTTTTCAACACAACACTCAGCCAAATATAATGGATGCCCGGCTGAAGGTTTAGCGTAAGGGGAATGTCAAAAGAAGCAGACGACGGATTAACTGTGCCAATAAGATTGGCGGCGGCAAATGCTTCACCTGATAAATATACATCCACTTTCTGCACTTCGCTTAACCCGGCAGCGTTTATTGTACATTGTATTTTTCTGTATTGCTGTTCTGGATTTCCGGAAAAAATTTGTACCACAATACGCAGGAACGGGTTAGCAGCCATCCCTTTTAATACCGGTGTGGCAAGTGCATAAGCTGATGCTTTTATTTGCCCCGACGCTGAGTCAGAAGTTTTTTTAGAACAGTTAAAGCTGCTTAACGCCAGGAAAAGTAAGCAGGGCACCAGATTGAAAATATGTTTTTGCATAATGTTTTTTTTACTCGTCAACAAATTCATTCGTTTTTGGCTTCAGAAAAGAAAGCTGGATTATTAATGCCACAGCAACAATACCGGCAAGCATGGCAAAATCTTTTCCGAGATTTCCTGCATCGGTTGATTTGCCCAGCAAATCAGTAATGAATGCACCGGCAAATACACCCACCATATTCATTAACCCATACGCAGTAGCACGGTATTTTTTCGAAACAAACTGGCAGAGTATCGGCATATTGTTAGCATCAAACATACCGAAGCCGAAGCCAAAACAGAATGCAGCGCCGATTATTGCAAATAATGAATGACCAAACCCCACCAGTATCAATGCCGGAATTGTTAAACCCAAACCAATGGCACTAGTATAAATTCTCCCTCGTAAATTTTTTTGCACCCACCGGTCAGATAGTATTCCACCGAAGATGACACCGATAAAGGATGATGCGGCAATAGTGATAGTTGACAGCGGCCCTGCTTTTGCCATATCAATATTCAAATTCTCAGAGAATAACGTAGGCAACCAGTTCTTTACTCCCCATCCCGGTAAGCTGGGAATGGCGAAGTATAAAAGAATAATCCAAAAGGCAATGTTGGTAAACAGCAAACCAAGGCCTTTCAGCAGATTGGTATTCGTATTTGTTTTATTAATTTCATTAACGGCCTGAAGTGGTTCTGTTTTTTTATCCCTTAAAAAAAGAATTAAAACAACTGAATATACAACCCCGATAATTCCGAACGAATGAAATGCTGTCTGCCATGAAAAATTATGTGCAATAGTCGCACCAAAGCCACCCAATGCCTGGCCCATGTATAAACCCGTCATGTGTATGCCTACGGCCAGCGATCTGGTCTTGGAATCATGAAATTCTGCAATAAGTGCCAAACCTGCCGGAATGTACAATGCTTCACTCACACCCATAATGGCCCTGAGCCAATACAACTGGTCAAAAGTTTTGGCATAGCCCATTGAAAACGTAACAGCAGACCATACAAACAAACTGCCAACGATCAGCCATTTTTTGCTCACTTTGTCTGCAATCATTCCGGCAAAAGGGCTCATACAACCATATATCCAGAGAAACACTGCCATTAAACGACCGAAATTGGCAGCAGTCTGCAGTTCAGTTATGTCCACCATCATAGACGGTTTCATGGTGCTGAGCATCTGCCTGTCCATATAATTGAGCAAGGCAACAACCCATAAAAGTCCGACAACTATCCAGGAATATTTTTTTGAATGAACAATCATTATTGTTTCAGTTTACCTCTCAGAATTTGCGGCGTTCTTACACCAGCTCTTATTTCCCCGCTTGGAATAAACACATATTCTTTCCATTTAACGGCAGATGTGGTAACCGGTGCAACAAAAGGAGTAACTCCCTCCAGTTTCCACTCATCTTTTGTAATATCATACTGCAAAATCTCAGGGCTGAAACCCGGGTGATTCTGCTGAAGCTTATTTTTTTGTTCAACCAGTTTTTTCCTTTTCACATCATCTTTCTCCTCTGCAATGGCAGTAAGCAATATTTCTGTTTGGTGAAAAGTTTCCCCTTTATCGCCTCCAAAAAGCAAAATGATGTTTTTGCTTTTTACAATTCCTGTTCCGGCTGATAAAGCATACGGCAACTCTCTTTTTTCCTCCCAATGGCCGGATATAATATCAAATTCAAAGACAGAATTGTAGAGTTCGCTAATACCTGTTGCGGTTTTCCTTCTTCCTCCAATAAGAAAAATTTTTTCTGGAGACGGGGATAACATTACAGCATGAGATATTGGTTTGGGTATTACCCGTAGTTCTTTCCAACCGACAGAGGTATTTGCTAAATCAAGAGAAAAGAATTTATCCGAAACACCATTTGGTGTTTCACCGCCTGCCACATAAATTATTTTTTCGCTTGCTGCGGCCGAAGCATTGGTCAGCGCAAGAGGCAGTCCGGGTAATTCTTTTATAATAACTTGCCTGTTTTCAGCATCCCATTGCAATAAAAATACTTCTTTTGAGATAACATTTTCATTTTCTCCGCCAACACAAACGACTCCATCATCGGTTGTTACACTTGCGCCATAGGCAACTTTCTGTTTTAATTTACAATCTCCATCACTATATTTTTTTGACCAGCCAAAATTTCTGATAATAGGCTTTGTCAGTATATAGATATCATCCCAATACTTTTTCTTTCCACCCTGCCAAGGCATTGAGTCAGGGAAGTTTGCCCCGCCTGCTACCAGCAATACATTATTATGCATACCGCAAAAAGCACCTGCAACGCCGGGATTTTTTTGAGTACCGCCGACTGGTGGTAATTCAGCAACGGCAGACCATTTAATACCTGCGGTTTTCTGTGCCAATATGGTTACGGGTGAAAACAAATCCAGGCAAAAAATTGAGAGAAGAAATAATTTATATATCATCTTAAGGCAGTAAGGCTTTTACTTTTTCCGGCAACTGCGACCTGAAGGTATCAAAATCCAAAGCCAGCACATCTTTTTTGAACAACTCAAAATCGCTGATATTCATATTTGTTACGGGCAACCGAAACTCACCGCAATCCAATCCTATAAGTTTCATATAAGCTTTACCAGTTGCAATACCTCCATATTTTCCAAGCAAGTGGATCATATCAATTGATTGTTGCTGGTATTCACTTGCCTTTTCAAGATCGCCACTATTAAAAGCATCCATCAAACAATGGTATAAAGGTGCAGCATAGTTATATGTACTTCCAACCGCACCCTTAGCGCCGATAGACAAAGCAGGCAGCATGTTTTCATCTCTTCCCCACAACAAGTCATATTTGCCATTGGCAAAGTGCAGGCAGGAAAGAAAATCCATAAAATCTTCATGAGTATATTTAATACCGGCAAAATTTGGAATTCTCCCATCTATCTCTTTCAACAAACTAATCATTTGGAAGTTTACACCCGTCAATACAGGAATATGGTAATAATAAAAAGGCATATCAGGAACCACTGAAGCTACTTCATGGCAGCACTTAGCCAGCATTTCCACATTGGCAGGTTTAAAATAAAACGGGGATGTAAACGAAACCGCATCCAATCCAATTTCCCTGGCATGTAAAGCCAGTTCTTTACAATCTGTAAGGCTGGTGCCGCCTAACAAAGGCATTACGATGAAATCCTTATCATTCTTAGTGCATGCAGCCCATGATTCAGCAACAGCTTTCTTCTCTTTAACCGACATGGATACCCCTTCACCGGTGGAGCCACAAATAAATGCTCCTTTGATATGATTGGCTTTTAACATTTCATAATACCGGGGAATCAGTTCAAAATTTAATGAGCCATCGTTATGCATAGGAGTAAAAGGGGCAGCTATCAAGCCTGATAAGTGGTGAATTACCATAATCAGAAGTTTAGTATTAGTAAAATAAAGTAAAGAGGCAAAATACCGGAGGCATTTCTGCCCCCGGATTTATACTGCTTATGCTTGCTATATGAGAAAAACCAAAATTTAGTATCCCGGGGTTTGCGTCAACAGTGGATCTGCTTGTAACATAGCCTGGGAAAGCGGCAATAAAAATTTTGCTGTGCTTGTTGGTGAAAAATAAGTTGGATTGAGGTTCGCATACACATAAGAATCACCAGCCCTTCTCAATGCCCACCATCTTTTACCTTCTCCAATGAACTCCTTCAGATATTCTTCTAAAATGGCATTAATATTTGCAGAAATACTTCCATTGACATGGGGAGTGTATCCTGCGCCATAGGCCCTGAGTCTGATTGCATTGATTTCTGCAGAAGGATCCTCACCCAACTTTGCTTTTACCTCTGCTAATAACAACAACACATCAGTATAACGGTAAACAGGAAAATCGTTATTATAAATCTGAGAAGTACCAGCAGTCGTCCCAATATACTTTGTTAACAAAACACCTCTGGTTCCAAATGGCGACGCATTGGAATACATAACCCGGAATGAGTTACTTATGCGCTGGTCGGCGGGCGGAGCAGTAAGCCTGTTAATCATTGCCTGGTTCATACCTACCCTGTTAGCCCCATTTACATAAGGATAAACAGAAGATACGGTGGGTGTAGAAGCCTGAGCAAAAGACAAGGTAGTTGCCTGGATGGAGTTGACCAGGAAGCTGCCAAAAATACCCATTGTAGCCTGCTGTAGTTCATAGTTTATAGCAAAAATTATTTCCTTATTGTTATTCTTTTTTGTAGGGTCAAAAATATCAGCATAATTGCCCTGAAGGTCTAAGTTTGCTCCCTGTAAGTTCCTTACTTCCTGCAATGCATTTTTTGCAATGGTAAAATCCGCATTCCCTCCAGCCATGTGGGTACCCGACCATATAAATACATCTCCTTTTAATATAAGAGATGCTATCCTGCTCCAATACACCCGTTTGCCAGCTGATAATGTATTAGCAGAACCAAATAACTGAAGCGACTGTTCAATGTCGGCCTTCACCTGCGTCATTATCGAATCTGCACCTGTACGTCGCTTATAGGTTTCAGCAGCATTATTTATTGTTTCAACCGGTTCGATGTTTAAAGGAACAGCGCCCCATGTTTTGAGCATGGTGTAATAAACATAAGCCCTTAATCCATACACTTCAGCGAGTATTTTTGTTTTTTCGGCATCGGGTAAAGGAGTTTGTGGTATTATCTTAATTACATTATTAAAATTATAAATCAGGTTATAAAACCCTGCCCAGTTGGTAAATGGCACATTCAGGTTACTGATATTATGCCTGTACAAATTTTGTAAACCGCCATCAACGGACTCAGTGAAAAGACCATCCACCCAAATATCCGAACGCATTTCGCCTAACTGGAAGAAGGTGGCATCGTAAGCCCTGAAACGGCCATATACACCGTGGTATAAAGTTCTGGCGGCATTGGGGTCTTTTAATGCCTGGTCTTTACTGATGGCATCTTGCGGTACTACCTCATCTAATTTTTTTGTACATGACACAATCCCTAACATCATCATAAACACCCCGGATATGATTAGAAATTTATTGTATTTCATTTTTATAATTTTTTGTGTTGAATAAAACAATTATAGCATTACCCTTACGCCAAAAGTAAGCCGCTTCGGTAGCGGGAATTTACCCTGGTCAATTCCGCCAACCTCTGGGAAGTTGCCACTATAGCCTGAGAAATAAATCAGGTTGCTACCAGTAATATTTACACTTAATCCCTTAATCTTTCCTCCAAGATATTTGTTAAGCACTTGTGATGAAAGGTCATAGGCAAGTGTAAGCTCTCTCAGCATCACATAATCGCCTTTTTCCCACATATTGGCCGGTGGGTTATTGCCGCTTGCATCTGTAGCATAATTTCTCCCCTGATTGGCCCAGTAAAACCGGGGTAATGTTCCATTTGGATTAGTTGGCGACCATGTATTAAGCACTTCGGTGGTTTGGTTTTGCGAACCTTGTACCTGGCTAAGTCCTCTTAGTATTTCATTATTCAGGATAACAAACCCAAAGGCATAATCAAATCCGGCATACAGGCGAATACCTTTAAATGAACTGCCGATATTAAAACCACCAATATGCTGCGGTGTAGTACGGCCAACTTTTACAAACTGGCGGGAATCAATGGTATCGTTATTATAAACCTGGTGCCACTGAGCATCTCCTAATTGCTTTATTCTCTTATTAGTATATGGCAGAAAGGCATTATATACATTTGCATTAGCTGCAATTTTTGCCAGATCGGTGTAAATACCATCCCACTTAGGAGCCCATACCTCATCTGAGCCAATTCGTTGACCTTCCACTAAACCACCAACATAAATTTGTTGTCCTGGGTTATTAGCATCCCATACAAAAAAACCGTTTGTTCTGTTACCAGGCAATCCATTAAATGGTAGTTTCTTTGCAAAACTTTTGACATGATAATAATTGGCTCCAATTTCTAGACCAAAGCCATTGGCTTTTTTTGGCTCTATTATTTTAGCATTTACAGCGATTTCAACACCTTTATTTTGTAACTGACCGAGGTTGGTAGTAAAGCTGCTAAATCCTGTTTGAGAAGATATATTCAGACCAGCCAGTTTGTCAAATACATTTCTTACAAAGTAATCAAAGTTCACTGTTATTTTTTCGTTGAGGATACCTAAGTCAACCCCAAAGTTTAAACTGTTGGTACGTTCCCATCTTACATCAGAATTGATGTAAGAGCCAACGTAAGTACCGCCAAAGCCATTATAAGTACCGGCATTATTATATATCTGCGAAGTGGCGAAAAAGCCCAATGAGCTAACATTACCGTTTACGCCGTAACTAATCCTTGGTTTTACACTGCTCAGGTATTTTGAAACCATAGATCCTTCATAGAAATTTTCGTTATGCAGGTTCCAGCCAACAGAAACGCCGGGAAATGTGCCGAAATAGTTTCCTTTCTTTAACCTGCTGGAGCCATCAACCCTCACAATACCTGTTAGCAGGTAACGGTTCAGGTAGGTATAATTTACTCTTCCTATCACCGACGAAATTCTTTCCCACTGATTAAAGTTTGAAGAGGCCCCTGCAGGGTTAACGATTGTAGTACCCTGTACACTGGGTGGAGTAGATGCAGCAAGCCAGGGAATCAGGTCAGTTGGCGAACCTTGTGAAAAACCTGAGTTTATATAGTTCTTAAAGTCATAAAACTCGCCTCCGACCAATGCTGTTACGCTATGCCCTTTCAAGTTTTTATTAAACTGCAGGAAAGCATTGGTGGTATATTGTATGGCCTTTGTGTTGTTAAAACTGGCAGCACGGTTGGTGTTAAAAGCTCCGCCATTACCCTGCTGAAATGCCTTGGTGAAAAAGTTATTATTGGTATATTGATAATATCCAGAACCACTCGCCAGTATTTTCAGATAAGGCAGAATGGTATATTCCAGGTTAATACCGCCTAAGAAACGTTGCTGATTTGTATTATTAATTGCAAGGTTGCTCCAGTATTTGGGATTGCCTAAGGTCACATCATTGGGTCCGGGTAATGTAGCACCTGAGGTATCGTTAACATATCTCACAGTTGGGGCGACTCCTACAAAACGCTGCATTAGACCACCGGCAGCACCACCTTCAGGGTCAACATTATTAAAGCCTCCATAGGGCAATGCCTGTTCAACATTATATGCGCCAATGTTGGTTGTAATTTTCAAGTTCTTGCCGACATTAAGACCTCCATTAAAGTTTAAGTTAATCCGCTTCAGTTGAGAGCCGATAATCATCCCGTTGTCCTTTACCATTCCCAAAGACAGGGCATAAGCCCCCTGGTCGTTAGCACCTGAGAAATTAATATTATGCTCATTAGTATTTACCTGCTGTAGAATCATAGTCTCTCTTTCCTTAGCGCTTAAATCGGTAAAAATGATACTGTCAATCTGGGAAGCAATAAAAGGATTCGGGTCAACTAACAGTTTCCATCTGGGGTCGTTTAAAAGATGGCGGTTCTGGTTATTTAGTAACTGAGTAGTATATAAACCTTCTGCGCCTCTCCATGCTGTATTAACGGCCCAGCCCCAGGCCCCTAAAAGCTGATTTCTATCTGTATTCATAGCAGCGGTGTTATTATCCAGTGAATCGCCCCTGAAACGGGACTGAATACCGATACGGTTCATTCGTATATAATCTGCTGCACTTAAATATTCGGAAGAGTTTCGGCGAATGTAGTTTGTGGTATGGCTAAAGGAGTAAGTCACCCGGGTTTTACCTTTTTGTCCTTTCTTGGTGGTAACTAACACTACACCATTAGCAGCCCTTGCGCCGTAAATAGCAGTGGTGGCAGCATCCTTTAGCAGGTCAATGCTTGCCACATCGTTTATGTCTAATCCATAAAGTGATGGAACAATTACTCCATCAATAATGAATAATGGTGTACCACTGCCGCCAAACTCCGTACCGCCTCTGAATGAAATGGAAGGTGTGGTTCCTGGCTGGCCGGTACGTTGCTGTACTCTCAATCCCGGTGCATTTCCCTGGAGTACTGTTGCCACATTGGTACTGGGGCTGTGCTCAAAAGTTTTTGGGTTAACCGTTGCAACTGCACCAGTTACTTCTTTTCGTTTTTGGGTACCATAGCCGGTAACAACTACTGCATCCAGTACACTTACTTTTGTTTCAAGTGTTAAATCAACGTTGGCACCTGCACCAACTCTTACTTCTTGGGTTGTAAAACCTGCAGAAGAGAATACCAGTACATCGCCTGCAACTGCATTAATACTATATTCACCATTTGCATTGGTTTGTGTTCCGCTTTGTTTACCCTTAATGGTAACAGACACACCGGAAAGCGGCTTTGACTCATCACTGAGTATTTTACCAGTAATTTTTTTGGTTTGACCAAATGTGACTGATGCTACAAGTGTTAAAATCCCAAAGAGACTAAGCGTTAAACATTTTACTTTCATAACAAGCAATTTATTTATTGTATTATGTATGACATAACAAAAATATAATGTTTCCCAATTACCCCAAAAAAAATTATAACAATTTTTTAAATCATTGATTATCATTAAATGTATTTTTCCTTACCTTAGCCTAACTGCTATTAAGTAATACATATTTGAATGGCCTTAGCTTTAATAAAATCAGAGATTAAATCAATAGATACCAGTACTCTTGTAGATAAAGTAGAGGACAGCCTGGTGGAATTACTAAGGGAGCGTAAGCTTAATGTAGGTGACGTTATACCTAAAGAAGTGGAGTTGGCTGAGGCTCTTGGGGTAAGCCGCACTGTAATCAGGGAGGCCCTGACGAGATTACGTATTATGGGGCTGATAGAATCCAAAAAGAAAAGAGGCTCGGTCATCACAAGCCCTGATTTATTTGGCATGATGAGTAAGAGTATGAACCCTCACATTCTTGACCAGAATACTTTAAAAGAGATTTTTGAAATACGGCTTGTACTCGAAATTGGAATGGCAGACCTGCTTTTTCACCGTATCACCAAAGAGGATATTGCGGAATTAAGAAGAATAGTAGCTGACGAACCCCCGGCCACACAATATCATTTGTTTAATATAAACCATGAAGTAGCTTTTCATGGCAAGTTGTATGAAATAACAGGCAATGAAACATTAAAGAAGTTTCAGAAAATGCTGCTTCCTGTATTTGATTATGTACATAACAGCGGCTTGCTTAAAAAGCAACCATTGCTCAAAACCTTTGTGTCCCATAAGGAATTAGTTGATATCCTGGAGAACGGCAATCCGGAAGACTTTAGGAATGGTATGAGGCAACACCTGGAAAATCATTTTATCCGTCTTTTCGAAGAATAGCAAGACTTAAGTTTCAGGCTCCTGCTGGCTAAGACAATGGAAACTGCCCAGGCCCCAGATAATATCTGTAGAATCAATTCCCACCACTTCTCTCGTCGGGAAACAATCCTGGATAATACGTAAGGCTTTCTCATCTCTGTCAGTCCGGAATGTCGGAACAATAACAGATCTGTTGGCAATATAAAAATTGGCATAAGAGCAAGGCAGCCGCTGATCTTCATATATCAGCTCCTCTGGCATGGGTAATTCCACAATATTAAGTTGCTTGCCGCTGATCAAACGCATTTCTTTCAATTGCCGGAGATTATGCTGAAGCAACTCATAATTCTCATCATTTTTATTTTCTTCAATAACCGCTATGACTGTGTCTTCATTGACAAATCGAACTGTATCATCAATATGACCATCCGTATCATCACCTACAATTCCTTCATCCACCCAAAGTACCTGCTCCATCCCGTAATAATTACAGAGAAATTCTTCGATTTCCTGCTGAATCAAATGTGGGTTGCGATTTGGATTCAGCAAACAAGCAGTTGAAGTCATAACAGTTCCCTTTCCATTAAACTCTACTGATCCCCCTTCCATTACAATACCCGGATGGTAAACCGGGATATTAAAATGCTTACCAATCAATGTAGGCACTACATCGTCGAGATCGAAAGGCGGATACTTATTTCCCCAGGCATTGTAACCCCAGTCAACAATTACTTTTTTTATTGCTGCTGCAGGATTAATTAAAAATGCAGGTCCATGATCCCTGCACCAGGCATCGTTAGTCGGATGAAAGAAAAATTCAATCTTAGACAAATCGACTCCTTCCACTTGTAAATGTCCAATCGCAAATGACCTCATAGCTTCATCAGCTACATTAATCCTGACAAGCTCCCCCTTTGTTAATTCTTTAATGAACTTTGCATAAGACGGATATATGGTATGGATCTTTCCCGGCCATGAAGCCTCCTTATGTGGCCAGCTGAGCCAGGTTGCAATATGTAGAGCGAATTCAGCAGGAAAGACGTAACCTAAATTTTTAGGAGAGTCCAAAAGTCCGGAAGACGGAAAGACGGAAAGTTTTTGCGTACTCAACTTATTACAGTTTTATTTTAACGAATTGCGCAAAGCATTAATCATCACCAATATTTCTTCGCACATCTTATAAATCTTATAAAAATCATCATCAGAAATATACTCTCGCCTCTTTGCTAAGAAAATACAACCAACAACCTCAATAGCCGATCGCAGGGCAATACCAAGAAATCGATTAAACTCTGGGTTTGATTGACCTGTTGAACCTTCTGCAATATTCAGGGAAACAGAATCGGCCGCTCTTTTGATTTGCGAAGTCAATATATAAACTTCCTCTTTTGGAAATTGCTTTGTAACCTGATTGACAACATCCGAAAGATCAACTGCCTTTTGCCAAACAATCAGCTTTTCAAATTTAAAAGCCATAGTCAACTATTTAATTGTATAATTTCAATCAAAAGGAAAACTAACTTTCGGACTTACTGTCTTTCGATCTTTTGGATTTCTCACTAGTCTTCGTCAATAAATCGTTTGGTAATTGGTTGGTAGGAATCAATTCTTCTGTCCCGCATAAAAGGCCAGTGAGTCCTGTATTGATCAGTTTTTGCCAAATCAATTTCCAGCACTTTCACTTCCTCATCATCATGAGATGCTTTGTATAAAACAGTCCCAAAGGGATTGGAAACAAAAGAGCCTCCCCAGAATTTCATTGCACCATTCTGTTCAAGTCCTACCCTGTTCACACTTACTACATGCACACCATTAGCAACTGCGTGACTTCTTTGAATCGTTTGCCATGCACCATACTGTTCTGTATTAGTTGCTTCGTCCTGTGCGGTGGCCCAACCGATAGCTGTAGGATAAAACAAAATCTCCGCTCCCATCAAAGCTGTAACTCTTGCCGCTTCAGGATACCATTGATCCCAGCAGATCAATACTCCAATGGTAGCAAACTTTGTCTTCCATACTTTATAACCCAAATCACCGGGAGTGAAATAGAATTTTTCGTAATAAGCCGGATCATCCGGGATATGCATCTTACGGTACTTACCCAAATAACTTCCATCAGCATCTATCACTGCTGTGGTATTATGATATACTCCCTGTGCTCTTTTCTCGAATAAAGAAGCAATGATAACTACCTCCAACTCTCCTGCCACTTTCTGCAGTGCCTCTGTTGAAGGTCCGGGAACAGGCTCCGCCAGTTTGAAGTTCTCATAATCTTCGACATCACAGAAGTACAATGAGGTGAAGAGTTCCTGCAGGCAAACGATCTGTGCACCACCAGCAGCGGCTTTTTTTACACCTTCAATTGCTTTGATAAGGTTTTCTTCTTTCTTGTTGGTACAACTCATTTGTACCAGCCCAATTTTCACTTTACTCATAGTTACTATTTGAGGAGCAAAAATAGTTGTTTGAAATTTATCCTTTATGCCGAATTTCTCCCGGCATTAATAATACCAAACGAACAGCGCATGGCTAATTTTTCATAGGTCTCTTTTGTATGTGCCGGCGCCAACTGCTCATCCAGCTCTCTTATTTTCGTTAAAGCATATTGCTGGATTGTTACCAGCGGCAATACTATTCTTTCCCTCATCTGAATAGATAATTGCTCCACAGGATAATCAGCCATCAGTTCATTATGCCCGGTTATCTTGAAGAGGTATTGTTTTGTCAGTTCATACTCATCATAGATCATTTGCCATAATTCTCCGAACTGCTTGTGTTTTGCCAGGAAAGCTGTCAGTGGAAAAAAAGATTTCATCATGGCCATCTCACAGTTATCGAGTAATGTCCGGAAGAACAATGACTGATGATACAGTTTCTGCAACTGCAATAATTTTCCCTGCTTCTCCATTTGCTTCAAGGCTGAGCCTACCCCATAATACCCGGTAACATTTTGCTTCAACTGGCTCCAGGATCCGGCAAAAGGAATTGCCCGCAGATCTTTCAATGACAATCCTGATGATGCACCCCGCTTGGCCGGACGACTTCCAATATTTGTTTCACTGTAAAACCGCAGCGGACTTACCTGCAATAAATAATCAGCGAGATAGGGATGTTCTTTCAATGACCTGTATGCATTGAAACCTTCCTGTGCCAGTTCCTGTAAGAGGTTTTCCTCATTCTCACTTAACGTTATATCCCGGTTTGAGAAAAGATCATTGGAAATACCGGCATTCAATAATTGCTCAATATTGAATTGGGCAGCATCCACCGTTCCAAAATTCGAGCTGACAGTTTGCCCTTGTATCGTCAATTGAATTTCTTTATTGGAGATATTATGGCCCATAGAAGCATAGAACTTATGTGTTTTGCCTCCACCCCTGGAAGGAGGACCACCCCTGCCATCAAAGAATACCACATTCACACCATGCTCACGGGATATTCTCGTTAGTTCCTCCTTTGCTTTGTAAATACTCCAGTTAGCCATCAGGTAGCCGCCATCCTTTGTACCATCCGAAAAACCAAGCATAATGGTCTGCTGATTGCTCATTCGCTTTAAATGTTCACTGTAAACAGGATGAGTATACAAAGTACGCATCACTTTAGCCGCATGCTGTAAATCATCAATAGTTTCAAAAAGCGGGACAATATCGATGTTTAACTCCTCTTTCTTCCATCCAGCTAATAGAAAAAGTCCATACACTTCCATCGCATTCAACGCACTATTACACTGACTGATTATATAGCGACTGCAGCCATCCGTTCCATTGTATTGCTGAATTTCTTTTACCGTCCTGATAGTTTTCAGTGTATCCTGCGACAGAGTGTCGGATAATGTATCCGCATTTGCTATCCCTGTGATAGACGATAATATATCAATCTTTTCATGCTCTGCAAAACCTGGATAACCTGCAGGTAGTAACTGTTGATCGTTGGCAATATCCTGTAACACCTTGCCGTGTACAGAACTGTCCTGGCGAATGTCCAATGATGCAAAATGCAACCCAAATACTTCTATCTTATTAATCAGGTTATTCACCATATGCAGGAATAATCCATTATGCTGATGAATGATAACTTCTTTTATTTGATTGAGTGTATTGAGAATTTCATCCTTTTGAAGATTCGTTTTAAACCCGGGAATAAAAAGATTATTGTACAATTTATTTTCAAGTTCCTGCAGTAATAGTTCGACGCCTTCAAATGTTAACCTTCTCCTGAGCTTTCTCACATCCATGTAATAACACTTCACAATACTCCCCCGTAATGCATTCGATACCTGCAGTGTGATATCACTGGTTACAAAAGGATTCCCATCTCTGTCACCGCCGGGCCAGAATCCCATGCGGATAACAGGATTATTTTTACTTATTGCATCAGGAAACTGGTTTTTTAATGATGAAATAATTCTTCCTGCTGCCGGATAGAAAACATTTTCAAGGTACCAGATCAGGCTTACAGCTTCATCATAGGGAGTAGGTTTTTTCTTTTTGAAAAAAGGTGTTTTACCTAACTGTTGAAGGTAAGTGTTAATAAGGTTAGTATTATTTTCTGCCAATGCTTTTGCCAGGTCATTAATGATACCCAGAACAGATCCGGGGTAAAACTGGGTAGGATGTGCAGTCAGCACCAGCCGAACGGAAAAATCTTTCAGCTTTTCCGCCAGTTCATCTTCTTTATTTCCCTGCAGAACTTCTGACTCCAGGTGCTTTAATGTACCTACTCCGTTCAGGTCATTTACATTCTTAAATGCAGCATCCTCGAGTGCATCAAACAATACTACTTGCCGCTCGATATACTGAACAAAACGAAACAGCAGATCGTTTCTCTCATCTGTTTTTGTATAAGTTGTATGCTTATTAAAGAAATCCTCTATAATGTCCCCGGGGCTAAGCTTCTTCTTATACCCTTCTTCACAATTATTTGACAATAGAGATAAAAGTATTCCCGTTTTTTCAATACGATGAAAAGGAAGCGAAGTGAAAAGACTATTGTACAATTGAAAGCGGATGCCCACTTCGTTCCTGAATTGCTGCAAAGCCCTGCTGGATTGATGATCCATTTTGTTGGTTTAAAAATTTCAAAAAAGATATGGCAAGCAGGAATTATGAAAATACTTTATTTCTGCAAGAATACCCTGATTGCTATGCCCATATTGCATAAAAAATGCCCCCGGTATTCCGGAGGCATTCATATTGAACAGATGTTGGCTTATTATTATTCAGCAGCTTTCTCTTCTGTTGCAGGAGCGTCCGCTTTGTCAGTTGCTTCTGTTTTCTTCTTTGCGCTACCTGAACGGCGGGTTTTCTTAGCCGCTGCTTTTGCTTCGCCTTTGCCCTTACCATAGATATCATTGAAATCCACCAGCTCAATCATAGCCGTATCCGCATTATCGCCAGGGCGAAAACCTAACTTGATGATACGGGTATATCCACCAGGACGGCCAGCTACTTTCTCTGCTACATTGCTGAACAGTTCTTTCACTGCTTCTTTGTCCTGCAGGTAACTGAATACTACCCGGCGCTGATGTGTAGTGTTCTCCTTACCTTTTGTTATCAATGGTTCTACATACACTCGTAAAGCTTTTGCTTTAGCAGTAGTAGTTACGATCCTTTTGTACTGGATCAGCTGGCAGGCCAGGTTGCTTAATAAAGCATCTCTGTGTGCTTTCTTTCTGCCCAGATTTTTTACTTTGTCTCCGTGACGCATGACTGCTTAATTTGTCAATTTGTAATGTGCCAATTTACTAATGCCACATCCAAATCATTGTTATTAAATACCGGCTGTACCGTGTCAGGAATTACAGCCTACATTACTTACTAATCATTGCCAAATTATCCAATTGGCAAATTATAGAATTAGAACTCACTCAGATCAATGCCCAGTTTCACCAGGTCCATTCCGAAATGCAGGCCTCTTTCAGTCAGTACTTGTTCAATCTCAGCCAGTGATTTCTGACCGAAGTTGCGGAATTTCATCAGGTCTTCCTGCTCATACTGCACCAGCTCACTCAGAGAGTTGATCTTGGCAGCTTTTAAGCAATTGAATGCACGAACAGAAAGATCGAGGTCTTCTAATGGAGTCTTTAATACTTTACGCAGTTGCAAAGTTTGCTCATCCACCAGGTCCTCTTTCTTCTCTTCTTTGTTATCGAAGGTGATGTTCTCATCAGTGATAATCATCAGGTGCTGAATCAGTATCCTTGAAGCCTGCTTCACAGCTTCTTCAGGATGGATAGTACCATCTGTAGAAACTTCCATGATCAGTTTTTCAAAGTCTGTTCTTTGCTCCACACGGGTATTCTCGATAGTGTACTTCACATTCTTAATAGGAGTGAAGATTGCATCAATCGGGATATATCCTAAAGGTGCATCTTTAGGTTTATTGTCTTCTGCAGGTACATAACCACGGCCTTTACCAATGGTCAGTTCTATATCCATCCTGGCAGAAGAATCCAGTGTACAGATCAGCAGATCCGGGTTCATGACCTGGAAAGTTTGAGTACCTTCACCAATCATACCGGCTGTGAATTCTGTTCTGTTCTTTATTGATAAGATGATCTTTTCGTTAGATACTTCATGATCAGCTATCTTTTTGAAGCGAACCTGTTTCAGGTTCAGGAAAATTTCCACCACGTCTTCACTGATGCCTTTCATGGTTGCAAATTCATGCTCCACTCCTTCAATCTTCACACCAATGATAGCATACCCTTCCAGTGAATTCAATAATACACGGCGAAGTGCATTACCGATAGTTACACCATAACCAGGTTCCAGCGGACGAAACTCAAACTGAGCTTCAAAATCCGTAGCCTTTTGCAGAATGATCTTATCAGGTTTTTGGAAATTAAGGATTGCCATATTTTAATTGTTAGGTTTTAAATGATTGTTTATGCCGGCAGTAATCTGTTAATAGTAAAACTCACTATTACTTAGAATACAACTCGACGATCAGTTGTTCCTTGATATTCTCAGGAACACTTTCCCTTTCAGGATACGTAATGAAAGTACCTTTAAACTCGGTTTCATTCCAATCCAGCCAGCTGAACTTCGGATTCTTTGCACGAACCACACTGGTGATTGATGTTCTGTCCTTGCTACCATCTTTAATGGTAACAACATCACCGGGGGTCAATTGAAAAGAAGGAACATTCACCACTTCTCCATTTACTTCAATGTGTTTGTGGCTTACCAACTGGCGGGCAGCAGGACGGCTTGGTGCAATACCCATACGGAAAACAGTGTTATCCAAACGAGCTTCCAGTAATTTGATAAGGTTTTCACCCGTTACACCTTTACGGCGGGCTGCTTCCTCAAATGTTTTACGGAATTGTTTTTCCAATACACCATAAGTGTATTTGGCTTTTTGTTTTTCGCGGAGCTGTAAGGCGTACTCACCAAGTGTTTTACGTTTTCGCTTTTCACCATGCTGACCGGGAGGGTTGCTGTTTTTACCCAACCATTTACCATTGCCTAAAATAGGCTCTCCAAAAATGCGGGAGATCTTGGTCTTTGGACCATTGTACCTTGCCATAGTTTTTATTCATTTACGCTTTTTTGTAACGGTGCGCTGATCAGTAAAAGCGTTAAAAATCAATCAGGCACCCTTTCTTAAAATGAAACCAAATTGGCTCAAATATGTCTTGCCTTTCACCTATTCAGGGTATGGGCATTAAACTCTTCTTTTCTTAGGAGGACGGCAGCCATTGTGTGGCAACGGAGTTACGTCCTTGATCTGAACAACTTCAATCCCAGATTGTGAAATAGAACGGATAGCACTTTCTCGACCTGACCCTGGTCCTTTTACATATACATCTACCCTTTTCAAGCCAGCATCAAAGGCTGTTTTAGCAGCATCCGAGGCAGCCATCTGAGCGGCATAAGGAGTGTTCTTCTTAGAACCTCTGAATCCCATTTTACCTGCACTGCTCCAGGAAATAATCTGGCCTGTTTTGTTGGTAAGGCTGATGATAATGTTGTTAAATGTGGCAGAAATGTGGGCATCACCGTAGGAGTCCACTTTTACTACTCTTTTCTTTGCGGCAGCTTTTGCGCTAACCTGCTGTTGTTGTGCTTTTGCCATAAATGTAGTACCGAGGTAGTCTTTACTTTTAATAATTTCTTTCGGTTTCCCGAAAGACTGAATCAACCCTCCTGCTGACTTACGAAGCGATCCGGCGCTGATTCAATTTTATGTAAGTCGTTTTCGCCAGGCTCAAATTAACAGTGATTGTCGCCCTGAGCTCCGACGAAGAATTACTTCTTAGGCGCTTTCTTTTTACCGGCAACCGTTTTCCTTTTACCTTTCCTTGTACGGCTGTTGGTTTTAGTACGCTGGCCACGAACCGGCAGACCTTTACGATGGCGGAGACCACGGTAGCAGGCAATATCAAGCAAACGCTTAATACTCATCTGCACTTCAGAACGAAGTTGACCTTCTACTTTCAACTCCTCCGTAATAGTATTACGGATAGCATTCAGTTCATCATCGTTCCACTCATGTACTTTCTTGTTGCGATTGATATTATGCTTGTCAAGAATGTACTTAGCAGTAGAAGGGCCAATACCATATATATAGGTAAGACCTATTTCGCCTCTTTTATTTTTTGGTAAGTCAACACCGGCAATACGAGCCATATTATCTGTTTATAGTTTGTTTGTTATCTTATCTGGTGTCCGAAAGTCCGCAAGTTAGAAAGACTTAAGACATTTCAAACAATCAGGAATACACTATCGGACTTTTCCGACTACCTGACATTTAATTATCCCTGTCTTTGCTTAAAGCGGGGATTCTTTTTGTTAATTACATAAAGCTTACCCTTACGACGTACAATTTTGCAGTCGGCACTACGCTTTTTGATAGATGCTCTTACTTTCATTTGTTTTGCTTTTAGCTTTCAGCTTTCGCCTTCAAGCATTATTTGTACCTGAAATTAATTCTGCCCCTTGTCAAATCATATGGCGAAAGTTCTACTCCTACTTTATCACCCGGTAAGATCCGGATGTAGTGCATCCTCATTTTTCCAGAGATGGTAGCCAGTATTTCGTGGCCATTTTCCAGCTTAACCCTGAACATAGCGTTCGATAAAGCTTCAAGGATAATACCATCTTGTTTGATGAGCGGTTGTTTCGACATAGAAATTTTAGGGCTGCAAAGATAGGCGTATGCACCCGAAAAATGAAAAAACCCCATTCTTTTTTCCGCAGTATGAGAAAACATTGCTTGATTTGGATCAAAAAGGTAGGATTCGGGGAGTCAGGCCTTATCCAGATGCACTTTGGTCATGTCGAGGTATAAGTTCTGAAACTCATGAACCGATAGCCGGAAGTTGAAATGCCGCCTGTCTTCTCTCCACCACATCTCAATAGTGGAAAAATCACCTTTTTTAGGAATTAGTACCCTGAAAGAGTCCTTTTTGTACTTCATACCACCGTCTGTTTCTTCCCCTGTAAATCCTAAACGAAACAACTGGGCTTCATCCAACTGAAGGGAGTGCATTTCTTCGGGACTATACCAAAATTCCTGAATTCCATTATCCACCAGTGCCTGGTGTTCTTCCCGGCTAACCCGGACAACAGTACCTTCTCTCATCACTCCATCATCATCAACGGTAATAATATCGCCTTCTTTAAGATTTGTGATTTTAAGCATACCAAATCGTTTTAGTTTTCCGAATATAAAAAACTTTGCCTGCTTTAAAAAACGATTTTACTCAGGAACGCTTATGATAATTAAGTATTGCCCATCCATTTAATACTATAGCGAAGCCGGAAATAGTCAGTAACTGTGATTTAATATCCGCCAAACCACTGCCCTTCAGCACCACCATCCGGATCACTTCAATGAAATAAGATACAGGGTTGGCTTTTGTTATTGCTTTTGCCCAGGAAGGCATACTGTCGATAGAGGTGTATAAACCGCCCAATAAAATAAAAATCATCATCAGAAAAAAGGAGATAAGCATAGCCTGCTGTTGATTATCTGCATAAGTAGATATCAATAACCCCAACCCCAAAACAGCTAGGAGGTAAACGGCCACAAACATATAAACGGTCAATATGCTTCCAGCCGGTGTGATACCATAAAATAACCGGGCAATACCCAATCCAAGTGTGAACACTGCTAACCCAAGTATCCAAAAAGGGATCAGCTTACCCAGTATAAAGTGAACTTTACTGACAGGAGTTACGTTGATCTGCTCAATCGTCCCTATTTCCTTTTCTCTTACAATGTTTATGGCGGTGAGATTAGCACCCACCATTGTCAGCAATAAAACAAGTATACCCGGAACCATGAAAATTTTATAATTCATGGATGGGTTGAACCAGTTAGAATATGTGACTGCGATATTTGTTTCCGGGTCAAACCGGGGAAATTGTATCCATTCTGTTCTTACTTCTTTATTGTAGTCTTGTATTATACTGCGGAGATAAGCACTTCCAAGCCCGGCTTTTACCCCATTGATAGCATTTACAGCTAAGAATAATTTCGACTCACTTTCCTTTACAAATTCTTTTTCAAATGAAACAGGAACCTCCAGGATAAGATCTGCTTTATCATGCTCTAGCTTACCCATTGCCTCGGAATAAGAGCCGGTATAATTTGTCAGGATGAAATAACCAGATGAGGCTATTTTGGTAATCAGGTTTCTGGAATAAGAAGAATGGTCATGATCTATTACGGCCAGCTTGATATTCTTGATTTCATAATCTGCTGCAAAGGGCAAAATTATCAACTGTATCACCGGCATGATAAATATCAGGCGAAGAATGGATGGATCCCTGAATATCTGCCTGAACTCTTTTTGCAATAAATATTTTAATGTTCTCATGCCAGCCGGGTTTTAAAATTCTTAATAGCAAGCCCCAAAAAGAATATCAGCATTCCGGAAAGGATCAGTGTTTCTTTCCAAACAGCATGCAGTCCAATTCCTTTTATCATTACAGATTTTACAATACTGTAATACCATCTCGCCGGAACTATATTCGACACGGTTCGTAATGGCAATGGCATATTCTCAATCGGGAACATAAACCCACTGAGCATAACAGTAGGGAGCAAAAGACCCACCAGCGAAATAAACAAAGCTGTCTGTTGTGAACCTGCTTTCGTGGAAATAAGTAGACCCAAAGCCAATGACACCAGCGTAAATAACAGGCTTTCCCCGACAAGCAGAACGAGGCTACCATTAACCGGCACATCCAGTACAAAAACACTTAACAACAAAATGGTACTAATATTAACTGCCGATAATAAAAAATAGGGAACTGCCTTGGCAATGACAATCTT
This sequence comes from Chitinophagaceae bacterium, assembly GCA_044221225.1. Classification (GTDB taxonomy): domain Bacteria; phylum Bacteroidota; class Bacteroidia; order Chitinophagales; family Chitinophagaceae; genus JJ008. Next base: position 72,644 of record JBGAPQ010000011.1, on the reverse strand, counting down.
CAGTGGGTTTGCCGGTGACACCAGCATTACCTCCATCGTACCTGTTTCTTTTTCCCTGACAATCGTAATCGCAGTCATCATGGTGCAAACCAGCAACAACACCATCGCCATTACACCAGGTACAAAATTGTATGCCCCCTTCAGTTCCGGGTTGTATAGCATCCGCATCTCCGTAGTAATTGTATAGGGCAGTTTTCTTTCATCTGTTATCCTGTTTTGATAATCTATTATAATAGCAGAGGCATAATTCGTCAGTGTATTAGCCACATTAGGATCTGAGGCATCGGCGATCAACTGTACCTGTGCTTTATTGAAATGCCGGAGGTCTTCATCAAAATGCGGGGGCAAAATAACAGCCAGTTTTACTTCACCTTTTTGAAAGATCGATTCAATTTCTTTGGCTGTATTAATGGATTGTTCTACTTCAAAATAACGGCTGGCCTCCAGCTGGGTGATCAAAGAAGCAGTAGCCACATCTTTAGACTGATCCCAAATAGCGATTTTAGAATTCTTTACTTCATTCGTCAGTGCAAAGCCGAAAATAATGATCTGCACTACCGGCATGGCCAGCAGGATGAACATCGTCCGCCTGTCACGGAAGATGTGATAAAATTCTTTCCTTACAAAAGCAAAAAATTGTTTCATGTTAGTCTCCTGCCCTTGTGGCTTTTCTTGCCAGTTTTAAAAACACTTCATCCATCGATTCGGCAGCAAAAGTTTTCTTGAGTTGCTGCGGTGTATCCAATGCATCAATCCTTCCATCCACCATAATACTTACTCTGTCGCAATACTCCGCTTCATCCATATAGTGTGTAGTAACAAAAACCGTAATGCCTGAAGCAGCGGCTTCATAGATCATATGCCAGAACTCTCTTCTTGTCACAGGATCTACTCCTCCGGTTGGTTCATCCAGAAAAACAATCCTTGGTTCATGAAAAATGGCAACTGAAAAAGCCAGTTTCTGTTTCCAGCCCAGTGGCAATGATTTCACCAGCTTATCACCTTCTGCTGTTAAATGAAGTTCATCCAGCACCAGCTCTGTTTTTTCTTTTATAAAATGGCTGCTCTTTCCATAAATGCCTGCATAAAAGCGAATATTTTCTCTCACAGTCAGATCCTCATACAAAGAAAACTTTTGACTCATATAACCGATATTCCTTTTGATCTTTTCATTCTCCCTGTATACATCAAAGCCGGCCACCATGGCCTTACCGGATGTGGGCATAGACAACCCGGATAACATCCGCATGGCAGTTGTTTTTCCGGCACCGTTAGCACCGAGAAAACCGAAAATCTCCCCTTTATGCACATCAAAGCTGATATGGTCGACTGCGGTAAAGTCTCCAAACTTCTTCGTTAGATTTTCTACGAGTATTACTTTTTCATTCACCATATCATTCCTTCATTAATTGCATGAAACAGTCTTCAATATTTGCCTCCGTTTCTCTTAATTCAAACCCATATCCTTTCTTTAACAGGTAGTCATTCAATTCCTGTCTTCCATCGCTCTTCATCACTGCATGATGATATTCCCCAAACGGATACGCATCCTGCACCTCTTCACACTCTTTCAAATCATGCAGCAACCGAAGCATATCATTGCTTTTAACTGCCAGCAGTTTCTTACCGAAAGTCTCCACGATACCCTTCGGTGTATTAATGGATAAAATTCTACCAGATTGAATCAAAGCCACCCTGTCGCACATACTTGCTTCATCCATATAAGGTGTGGAAACGAGAATGGTAATACCCTGTTCTTTTAATCTTTTCAGCATTTCCCAGAATTCTTTCCGGGATACTGCATCCACACCGGTAGTTGGTTCATCAAGAAACAAGACAGACGGACGATGTATCAATGCACAACTTAGTGCAAGCTTTTGCTTCATGCCGCCGGACAACTTACCTGCTTTTCTGTCTTTGAATGGTTCAATCTGCGAGTAAATATTTTTTATCAGTTCATAATTCTCTTCCACAGAAGTATTAAAAATGGTGGCAAAAAAGTCAAGGTTCTCTTTTACTGAAAGATCCTGGTAAAGTGAAAACCTGCCGGGCATATATCCCACTCTTTGGCGAATAGCTTTATAATCCTTCACCACGTCAAAACCATCTACTGTTGCCCCACCCTTATCTGCCAGTAATAATGTGGTGAGTATCCTGAATAAAGAGGTTTTACCTGCACCATCGGGGCCGATGATTCCAAAGAGTTCGCCTTTCGATACAGAAAAAGAAATATCACTTAATGCAGTTACTTCTTTCTTCTTACCATAGGTCTTTACAACGTTATTAATTTTAACTGCTGTCATTACTGGTTATTACCAAATTTTACCTCCCCATACATTCCGATCTTCAGATACCCGTCATTCTTCACTTTAATTTTTATTGCATACACCAGGTTAGCCCTTTCATCTTTTGTCTGAATAGTTTTTGGGGTGAACTCGGCTTTATCAGCTATCCAGGTGATTGTACCATTGAACTCTTTATACTTTTTATCTCCATCATCCACCATCACTTTCACCGTTTGCCCCAGTTTTATTGTTGATAATTGAGAACTGGTCGGGTAAGCCCTTAATGTCATCGTTGACAAATCGGCGATTTTATACAATGCCTTTCCTGCTGAAGTAATCTCGCCTGCTTCTGCATATTTTGTAATAATCGTACCGGCGACGGGGTTGATAATACTGGCCCGTTTCAACTGGTCGTCCAGTTGAGCCACTCTTTTCTGTAATGGTTTGCCTTCACTCAGGATGCTTCGGTTTTGTGTGGCGATATTATTCCGCTGTACATTTATTTGCTGTTGTGTGACCACCAGGTTTTTTTTAGCCACATCCACCTGTGCAGTTATATCGTCTAACTGTTTTCCAGTAGCTGCATCCTGTTTCAGCAAATTTTGAATCCTTGTTTGTTCATGCAGCAGGTTATTCAATTGTGATTGCTGTACAGCCAATTGATTCTCCAGCAATTTTACTTGTGGTGATGCATCGGCAGTTTTTTCTGCCAATGCTTGTATATTAGCCTCCACCTGCTCTTTCTGCAGGGAAATAGTAGCCGCATCCACCATTCCAACTACTGAATCTTTAGAAAGGGTCTGGCCTTCTTCCACGTTAAGACTCAGAATCTTTCCTGACAACTCAGAAGAAACAATGACTTCATTGGCTTCGAAAGTGCCACTTGCATCAAACTTGCTATTGCCATTATTGCATGATGCCATAGCAAGAAAACTTCCAATGACGAAAAAATGAAATACTCTTTTCATACTTAATATTTTTTTTTCTCACACAAGAGAGGCCGGTGAGTTATTTACCTAAAATGGTTTGATAATTGATTTGTGCCTGTAATAATTGTACCTGGTGAGTGATCAGCGTTTGCCGGGCCTGGTCCTCCGCATTCACTTCTTTCAGAAAATCGTTGGCTGTTATCACCCCGTTTTCCAGTTGTGCTTTGGCAGCATCTGTTACACTTTTTCGCAAACTGATAATTTCATTATCTGATGTTACCAGTTTTTGCAACTTATCAATTTCTGCCTGCTGTTGTTTCAACAATGAATTGGTGTTGAGCAGGAAAGTTTCCTTCTGTACTTCTACCATTTTTTTATTGACGCTTACCTGTTCCTTCTCTTTCTTTTTTGTGTACAATCCGCCAAGCGACCAGTTTAGCCGAATACCACCGATATAGAAAAAATCAAAATCATTTAAAAGCATATTTAAACCCGGCCGGCCGTAACCACCCTGTGCGAACAAGCTTGCCTTTGGTAAGTTTTTGGCAGTGATCAGTTTTTCCTGCTGGCCAATAAATTTTTGTTGTTCACTATATAATTTTAATTCGGGCCGCACAATTTCGTTGACAATGACTGCATCAGAAACAGGTCTTTCCAATTGTAAATGCTCATCCAATTCATGGCCAATAAATAAAGACATTGCGTCCACTAATCCCTTTTTAGATGCTTTCACTTCAATAGATCTTTGTTCTGTTTTCAATAATTCAGCTTTGAGCATATTCAGGTTCGACTTAAATGCCACACCATTCTGCACCTGCGCCTCTACCCTTTTAATGCCTGTTTGTATATCAGCTTTTACTAAATCAACCTGCTTTAGTTGTTCATCGAGATAGAGAATACTCAGATAAAGCTGGTTGATCCTTTCCCTGAGTTTATACAATTCCACTTCCACTTTCTGATCTTCCACGGTGGCGTTGAGTTGCTGCAATCCTTTTTGTTCTTTGGTCATTCCGCCATCATAGATCAGCTGACTGACATCTGCTACTAACTTGTACTGGTCCTTTGAAGGTGATTCGATACTAAGACCGGGCAGTGAAACCGGAACCTTTGTTACATCGGATTGATAGGTAGCCTGCCCGCTTAAAGAAAACTGCGGCAGAAACCCTTTTTGCAAATTCTCCACACTGATGGCAGCGGTCTGTTTTACCAGGTCCTTGTGCTTTACTGCGGGATAATTCTTCTGTGACAGATCGTATGCCTCTGCCAGGCTGAGCTTTTGCAATGCCTGGCCATCAGCATGAACAGAAAGGAACAATCCGAAAATTATTAAACATCTCCTCATAAATATTAATTTAACCATATAGTTAATACTAGAGTAAAAAAATTATTTCTTTATCGCATCAATGATGAACCCCGGTATCTCTTTTTTCCGCTGTTCCATTACTGAGCGAAATTGTAATTCATCCAATCCAAGGTTCTTCTGAAACATAGGTTTCGCCACGAACGGAAAAACAGTCATGGAGATCAGGTTCATCAGCAAATGCAGGGGACTGATCCTTTTTATCTTTCCTTTGGCAACTTCCTCCTCAATTTGTGCCAGGAATTTTTCCGGCATTGGCAGGTTCTTTCCTTTCCATACTTTGCTCAAAAAATATTCGGGATCCTGGTTGATCTCATTCAATACAAACAGCGGCAGATAAGGGTTTTCCATGACGATGCTGATATACTCAGCACAAAAACTTTCGATCTTTTCAAACAGGGGTTTATCTGCCAGGAATATTTCATTGATCTTGGGAAATAGCTTGCCTGCTGCTTCCAAAAAGATCACTTCAAACAGTTTTTCCTTGTTCTTAAAATAATAATGCAACAGTGCTTTATTGATGCCGGCCTCATCCGCTATATCCTGCATCCGGGCGCCAGCCATCCCCTTCATGACGAATATCTTTTTTGCTGCTGCCAGTATCCTTTCTTCGGTTGATTTATCCTTTTTGACTTTTGACATTTTTTAACCAAATGGTTAACAAAGGTAACAATTCCTGGCTTCCCCAAAATTATTTTTTTCTCAACTGCAGATATAAGGTTGTCCAAAGTGCCCATATTATTTGAATACGAGGCGATTCAATCGCCGGTTTTTCAAAAAAGAAAAACTATCTTCAGGAGCATATTACAAACCAGTCTTCACCGAAGACATAAACCATTAAACACATGAAACAAAAATTTTTATTCTTTGCAGTAATCATTGCTGCTATTTCCTTTACTTCCTGTGGCGGAAAAGCAACCGCTGCTTCTATTGCCCAAAAATGGTGTGACCTGAATGCCAAAGCCTATAAAGCAGAAGGCGCAGCTAAAGAAGCCGCACAGGAAGCCAGGGAGAAATTTGAAAAAGAAATGCAGGAAAAATATAAAGATGACAAAGCATTCCTCGAAGAGATTGGCAAAGAAGTAGAGAAATGTGAAGACGCTTCAGAAGGAAGATAATTCCTGGCTGGCAAAGCCCTCACTTCATGCTATACTGAAACGAAAACTGGTAGATAGGCAACCCATATTCTATCTCCGGGGCTTTGCCGTATTTGTAATAAATGGCTTTGATGTTAACGAGTTTGTTGATCTCAATACCAAACCCAGCCGACCAGCCATGGTATAACCCGTTGGTTTCAATGACAGGTAAAAACTCGTTGATCTGTTTAGCGCTGCTCTTGCAGACATGGTAACGAAAAGCTAACCAGAACACTCCCACATTCTTTGCATTGTTACGTTCCCAGGCGCCTGTTTGAAAATAAAAACCTGTTGCTGCAAAGCTGTTGAGAAAATTTACCGGCTTGCCGGTAAGCGGATTACTTATTTCGCCGGTGCGGATGCCGCTTAATACCCTCTCCCCGATTTGATACAATAAACCTGACCGGGTAATTTTTTCTTTTTTTGAAAAAAATTGTACCCCTTCTATGCTGATGTTGATAAGACCACTGAGGGGATTGATGTACTGGTTTACCAGGTGGCTGTTGCTTTTGGAAAATACTGTGCCGGGTGAATTATTTTGAAAAGTATTGTTGCTTACTCCGCCATAAAAGGAAACGGGGATGGCAAATTTACCTGGTTCGCCAATATACAATCTTATAAACCGTGCTGAAGCATTTACCTGGCCGTTGTTTACTATATCTATAAAGCCGGAAGTGAATATTTCGGGCTTGCCTGCCGGCGAGGCAGGTTTGTTGTCTTTCGGCAGAGGGCCTTTTATTGCAGTGGTGGGCGGCACAGGCTTAGTTACCTGTTTTGTAAGTGTATCCTTTTGCTGGGCTGAAGCAAGCAATGGGCATAACCAAAATAATATTGGAAAAAAGAAACGCATTTTCTTTTCTTTGGTTTGTATATTGTTTTATATGTCAGCCTTTACTTTATATTTTGCAGGTTTTATGAAGGGCAAAGCATAATTTGTTGCGAAATTTTACTTGTTTTTTCTCATTTTTTCAAACGCTTTGCGGATACGGTAGTTGGCGCTGGTGAAAACATAGCTAAAGGATAAACCTATATATGAACCGGTGGAACTGTAGCTTCCAGTAGTAACAACTCTATTGGGAACATTCTCTACAGTATAAGTGCCGTTTACATACTTAGTGAAAGAAATATCACCACAAATTGACAACTGCAAAAGATTATTATTTTTCAGCAGCCACGAATGACCGGCATTCAGAGGGAAACTGATCCAGGGTTTAGCATCGTTATTTGCATATACATTAGTGCCACCCACATCAATGAATCCATTATTTACATTCTGGACAATTATAGACATACTTTCATAATCTGCACCTGCGCCGAAACTAAATCTTCCCCCTGCATTTGCAAAGAAATGCCTTGTTTTTGCATACAACCAACGCCTTTCGAATAATATGGGAAGGCTGATTACTGCAACTGGTGCATAGGAATTTATACCTTTAATTCTATAATTCCGGATTAGTGGGGGTGAAAAATCATCCTTATTAAATGCAGTAATAAAAGTTCTTCCTAAAATGGTAACGTCTGGCCCAATAACAAGCGATTTAGTATTACTGAAATTTATCTTGTACTTAAATCCAATTGATAAACCAAGAGCCGCTTTTGAACTTACAGGATAACTACCCGATTGGTTCACGATCCTGGCTTTAAATACCGACATGGCCATTACATCAAACTGGATATGGTTTCCTTTAAATACATAATTACTTAAAAAATTTTCCCGTTTTATTGCAATGTCTTGAGCAAGCACCGAATTATTTATAAAAAAAACGGGTGTGAACAGTATTGAAAATATGGATATAACTCTTTGCATAACTATATCGCAATTAGAAGCCTTTTTTTAAATATTCCCTTACTGCTTTTTTATTTGATCCGGTGAAATAGTATTGCATTGACAATCCTAATGAGTTCCCGTAAACTTTATAAGTACCGGTTGCAACAGGCTGACCGGGTATGGTAATTCTATAGTTTCCTCTGTAAAAAGCAGTTGGGCTGATTACAGCAATTAGCTGAACCGTAAGAATATTGTTGTTTTTTAAAACCAAATCCTTACACCCCCCCAAGCTAAAATTAACCCATGGCAAATATTTATTGTTACCACTAAAAAAGCCCGAAAAAATATTAATGTTTTGGTTGTTTGTATCTATTACTCCTCCACTAACATTTAAATCCAATATTGGGCTATACATTAAATTGATCCCAGTTTTTAGTATGATATTATCCCAGCTTCTGATTTGAATTTCTTTTTGTATCATAAAGGGAAATTTAAAAGACCACCAAACATCTTTTAATTCAATTATACGATGGCCATCAATTTGATAAGGGAAAACCCGGGTATCCTCTTCGGGGATATTGAGAAAAAAATTTGTTTTACCAACAATAAGATGAAAGCCATAAGAAAAAGTAATCTGTTTAGGTCTGGCATAATGATAATTCAAACCTATCTCGTAAGATGATTGCAAACGGGAGTAAGGTTCATAATTACCTTCCTGTCGTTTAATTTTTCCAGGAGGAAGCATAGATACGATAATTTCTAACCCCACATAGGGTTTCTGACGTTCCTTCTTTTTCATACTACTTATCTGTGGAAATTGTTCTATTTCTTTAAGTTCTGCAACCTGGCCAATACATGTATAGGCAAGAAGCATACACAAAAGGGCTATAACACCCTTTTGTGTATGTATTAAAAAAGATAGTTTCATTTATTCAGAAATTATATTACCATGTCAGAAAAAAAGTTCCTGCTGTTCCGCCGGGAGTGGCAAAAGAGGTACCCACTTCGTTTTGATAGGTTTTCCATATAGGGCCAACTGTCCATGCCCTTGCTTTCAATGTCCTTCTTTTTTTATACCCAGCACCATTGGGGTTTGTATCTGACTTGCTACCCAAAGAACTACAACTTAAATTGTAAACCGGGCCCGAAACTCCAACGGCCATTTTAGCCCTTTTCTTATTTCCATTCTTATAATGAACAATCTTTCCCATTATTGAAGTGCGGATTCCATAATAATTAATGGCGACTTTTTGAATGTACTTTTCATTACCTACAACAATATCAGAACTTTTTTTTCTTTTATTTGTTTTGCAATCTGTAAACACTAAATCTGTGTTTAGGTGGTAGCCATAGGCAAAAGGGCCTGCACCGCTATACCCCGGATAATTAGCAAAATCTGATAGTGCCCAATTACTTTCTTTCATCATAATACCTGCAGTCCCATCGTCCTGAAATACCGAATTAATATAGAATCCGGTACTTGTCAGTTGGTAAACATCATTACCGATTTTAAACGAATAACTGCTATTAAAGATTGTGTTGACAGCAGCATCAAAGGTCAAATCAACATCATCAGGATCCGCCCATTGAAATTATTTGAAAGCCATGTATTTTCTATCGCCTCCAATTCAGCTTTTTTTGAACAAACTCCACCGAAAAGCGCTTCAAAATATCTGTATACTTATCACTCCAGCATATTCGGTTGAGCAAAATGTACTGAACTAACTTTATTTTAAACACCTACACAGTGTCTGCTATTTTTTATTCTTGAGTGCCAGAAGTTTTCTTAAAAGGAAGTATAAACCAATTTGTAGAACTACGACTATACTAAAACAAAGCAAAGCTTCAACAAAGTCTGGTCTAATAATATAATACAATAAACCAGATATTATACCGTGGTCAAATATTAATAAAAATTCAATTTTAGGTATTCTCATTGGTTTAATATTTAGTTCTCAAAAAATTATCTTCTGCTTAGTATATAGTGTCATTGCATCGCTAAACATGTTATAGCGGCCCCTAAAGAGGCAGTAGCAGCCTGTACACCTCCCCAAAATATAGCGGCAGGTAAACATCCAACACCAGCGCCGAACAATGCCCCTACAATACATCCTCTAACAAGACCTGAAAAAAGTCCACCACCATCAGCACTCGCAATCGGTGTCGCACATGGATGTCTTTGCCTATTCTTACTTAAAATCAGACTTTTACTATCGGAAAGTGTCAGGTAACAAATGCTGCTATTATCTCTGCTATCTTTACTATAATCAACCATTGTATCGTCTAAAGAATAATCTGAGTAAATTAAAGAATCTTGATCATATTTTAACTCATTAAACTTTGCTGCTGTAGATTCATTGTCAAATAATTCTGCCCATTCCTCAATGTTTTGATCCCAAAACTCAAATGATTTTGTGATAAGATTCTTATACCCTTTCAAAAACACTTTTTCATCTATTGAAAGTACTCCCAACGTCCCATTCACGATGTTATTCACTTGGTTTTCAAAATCGCCAGGAGTTTCTGTTTCTCCCAAATTCTCCAAAATAGAAAGTATCGAGTCAACAACTTGCTTTAACTCATCTGAAATACCAAGAGTATGGTGATCTGCTGGAGTAATCCCAATACTGAGAATTTCAGACTTAAGGTCATTTTGACTAAAACTAAATAATCCACCAAATTTATTTGTATAAAATTCTGAAATAAAAGTAGCTGTCAAATCTATTATTTCGTTCTCTGATAAATTTGACAAATCTTCTTGCTGTAATCTTTCAAAAGCATATGCCAAAGCCTCATTATGCTTAATTCCAACACTGTCCAATTCGCTTTGCCAATAAGCATCCAACCCTAATTCATTAATACAGTTTGTTACTGAAGCAATGTTAACCGTGGCGTTTGCAGTAGGGTCTGTTTCAAAAAAAGTAGCAGATGTTTCAGCCGACAAATTTCCGGAAGTGACTGTTAACTCAAATGGGTGATTAGTATTTGGATCACCTTCATCGTAGATGTATCCATTAACCGTTATATCCTGATAATATGAGTGTACAAGACTAACTCTTACTCCAAAATAATTATGAGTTCCTGTTTGTGGATTCAATGGAAAAGCTTCTATAATAACACCCGAGCACTGTGCATTAGAAACTAAATGTAAAAATATCAAATTGACGATTATCAAAATAGCCCTATGAATCTTTTTCATAAAATTCTTTTTGCATTGCCTACTCTCTTCAATACCCGGTTTTCGGCTTCCCCGTAGCATTGGAGTTACCGCCGGCCTGGTAACCCAATGATTACCGAATGTACCGTACCCGTATGGCCAGTAACAAGTGTTTTCTCACAATTAGCAGCGCTTTTTTCCTCAATAAAGGCTGTGAATTTTCACATCTGTTTTCTTTTTATCTCTGGCAAGAGTTTACCCTTAGCAGCTTAGCCTGCCTTTCAAAGAACCTCAACAACACAAAATTTAATAAAAGAGCCGGAATAAAATTGTGAATTTTCACAAAACTGTTTGTGAAATACCACAAAGCGGCATGTGTATTTTCACAATTATGAATTACCTTGAAGCATAACCACAACCTTACAACTATGATAATTACCCCCCCCCCCCCGCATTTGCCGGTGCATTTCTTCCGTATTGATTGTTTCACTCTTAATTGCCCTTACCTATGCCGTTTACTAATGAAAACAGCCTGGTGAAAATTGCAGTTGCCGATGATCATAACCTTTTCAGGGAATCACTTTGTGCCCTTATAGATACCTGGGAAAATTGTAAGGTAGTGATACAAGCAGCCAGCGGCAGACAATTATTGGAAAAACTGCATACAAAAAATCTTCCCGACCTGGTACTGGTAGACCTTGAAATGCCGGAAATGAATGGCTATGAAACTATAAAGGCCATTAAAGAAAAATACCCGGAGGTCAGGCTCCTCGTAATATCCTTACACTACAGTGAAGAACTGGTGTGGCGTATCATAAAATTTGGAGCGCAGGGTTTTGTAAATAAGAACGATGATATAGCCCGGTTAAAAAAAGCTATTGCAGAAATGATCCATACAGGTTACTTCTTCAGCGACCATACCGCCTCTAAAATGGTAAAAAAAGCTATGCAAACGGGAACACTGATCATAAAAAATGACCTGAGTGAAACCGATATGCTATTTCTGAAACTGATATGCAGCGAAAAAACTTATAAAGAAATAGCCAAAGAGATGAAACTGGCCGACAGACAAATAGAATATATAAGGAATAATCTCTTTGACAGATTTGAAGTAAGTACACGAACAGGCCTGGCGGTAATAGCTATGGTAAAAGGGTTAGCCGTTTAATAGTAATGCCGGATTAAGTCCGGCATTACACGTTACTCATTATTTTTTTTGCAATCTCTGGGATGGCATCATTCCGCCCAACTCATCACATAATCCTGGTTCTCGATATCCAATGCCTGTTTCGTCAGCATCAGCGGTCGAAATGTATCCACCATTACAGCCAATTCCTTTGTCTCTTTGGCTCCTATGCTTTTTTCAACAGCTCCCGGATGCGGACCATGCGGTATCCCGGCAGGATGTAAAGTGATCATTCCTTTGGTCACATGTTTGCGGCTCATAAACTCCCCTTCAACATAATACAACACTTCATCACTATCAATATTACTATGATTATATGGCGCCGGAATTGCGTTGGGATGATAATCATATACCCGTGGTACAAAAGAACAAACAACAAAAGTGTTTGTTTCAAAGGTCTGGTGAATGGGCGGCGGCATATGCACCCGGCCTGTGATGGGTTCAAAATCATGAATGGAAAAAATATAGGGATAACAACAACCATCCCAGCCAATAACATCAAAAGGATGTGTACCGTAATGCAGTCCATATAACATACCTTTCTTTTTGGCCTTGATCAGGAAATCTCCCTTTTGATCAAATGTTTTCAGATCCTGCGGCGGACGTATATCCCTTTCACAATACGGCGAATGTTCCATCAGTTGTCCGTACTTACTCATGTAGCGTTTGGGATAACGGAGTGGAGAGAAAGATTCCACAATAAAAAGCCGGTTATCCCCTGTATTAAAACTGATCTGGTAAATCGTTCCCCTTGGCAACACAATATAATCGCCATAAGAAAAAGGTAATTCGCCATACTGTGTATGAACGATACCGCTGCCTTCATGTACAAAGATCATTTCGTCGGCATCGGTGTTTTTATAGTAATAATCCTTCATGCTCTCTTGCGGCGCAGCAAGTACGATATGGCAATCGCTGTTTACCAATACCGGTACCCGGCTTTGCAGGTAATCTTTCACCGGTTTTACTTTAAAGCCTTCGAGGCTGCGGTGCTTCAGCATTTTTTCTTCCGCCACCTGCGGACTTACATCCACTTGCGGTTCTGTCTTTATTATCTGTGTGGGTGGATGACAATGGTAAAGCAGGGCATAATCATCACTGAAGCCTTCAGTAGAAAATAATTGTTCACTGTACAAACCACCATCCGGTTTGCGGAACTGGGTATGACGTTTGTGCGGAATATTTCCGAGTGTATAATAGTGAGGCATAAATACGAATTTGAGGATTAAATAATGTGAAAATAGTCAGGAAGTCAGAAAAGTCGGAAAGATCGTAGCACAAGAAGTAATTCTTTCGGACTTTACTGACGTTTGGACTTTCGGACTAACTCCAGGGAGACCATCAGGAAATAGTATTTCCATTTCCGTTTGTCTATGTAGTAAGTAAAGTTTCGGTGAAAAGGCATTTACTGTAATTTGCTATCTCAAATGTAAAGCAAATTCTTTTGACAAGAATCGGATTAATATCAGACACCCACGGCTTTCTTGATGAGGCTGCCTTTTCCCATTTTGCAAACTGCGACGAAGTGTGGCATGCGGGAGATTTTGGGAATAATGTAGTTGATAGGTTGAAAGGGTTCAAAAGTTTAAAAGGAGTTTTTGGAAATATAGATGACACTTCGCTAAGAAATGAATTTCCTGAACAACTGGTTTTTATGTGCGAAAGAGTAAAAGTGATGATACGGCATATCGGCGGCTCTCCTCCCAGGTACAACCTGGAGACAAGAAAGGAATTACTGATTCATCAGCCGCAGTTATTCATCAGTGGTCATTCCCATATTCTTAAAATAATCTATGATGATAAGATAAACTGTCTGCACATGAATCCCGGTGCTGCAGGCAAACAGGGCTGGCATAAAGTAAGAACCCTTATTCGTTTTGTGATCGACGGAAAGGAAATGAAGGATTGTGAAGTGATTGAGCTGGGAAAAAAGTAAGTGTCTCTATATCTTCCTGAAACGAGACTTCAGCATCGGGTATGTAACTGCAAAGAAAAAATAGCGCAGGAACTATTTGGCAACAAGGTTTCCTTTAATGAATATATCACAGGGGTATAACCATTCATATAATATAACAACCGGTTCATCCGGCAAACTGTTATCTTTCATAAAACTTTATACTGATGCGTAAAATATTCTTAGTATGCCTTAGCTGTGCAATATTTTCTCTTGTACAGGCCCAAACTAAAGAGCAGGAAATTGAAGCCATAAAAACAGTTTGCAGTTACTATATGGATGGCGGTACCAACGGCGACAGTGTGCTATTCTCCAAAGCATTTAGCCCCACCGGGCAGATGCAGTATATGCGGAATGATACACTGGTAATAGTATCGCTAAAAGATTTTATGGCCAGGATGAAGAATACCGGTACCAAACAAAACAGGAAGACCAGTATTGAAAGTATACAAGTATTCGGCAACGCTGCTACCGCCAAACTGACTATTGAATACCCAACTTTCTATTTTCACGACATTATGGGTCTGCTGAAAACAAAAGACGGCTGGAAGATCGTCAGCAAGATATTTTACCGGGAAGAAAAACCTAAAGCCCCATAATGAAAAAGAGCCGCTTTCGTGGCTCTTTTAATTATTTACATACCCGGGAACCAGGCCCTGCCTGCACCGGCTTCACGAAATGGCCATGGAATAGCTACTAAAATAAAAATCAGTGCTATCAATAATAACCAACCGGCGTTTTTATAATTCAGCACTTTAGCTTTACCACGGGCCAGTGTAATAAGAATAATGGCAACGATCATCAGCAAAGGATGTTCTACCCAATAAAAACGATAGAAAGAATCTTTCATCAACTCCACTCCTTCGGGAAGTCCTTTTGTAATGCCATAACGACCAGCAACAAATTGGTATAGTCCGATGAGCAACATAGTATGCGCTGCTATCATCAGCCATAAACTGCTGCTGCGGATACTTTCTTTTTTAGTAAATGCCTGGTAAAGGGTTACCAGTAGTAATAACAAGATGACCCAACGAAGCACATTATGAAGATGCAGCATTCCCGTTTCCATGATGAAAGTTTTGGAACAAATCTAAACGCTTAATATTAAATGCCGAAATCTTATTCCACCCAATCAGCGATGAACACATTCGTATCCCTGGTGCCACCATTGTTGCGGTTACTGGAAAAAACTATTTTCTTTCCGTTGGGTGAAAACATGGGGAAGGCATCAAAGCCTTTATCACGGCTTACCTTTTGTAAGTTGGTACCATCTTCATTGATCGTGTAGAGATTGAAGGGAAATCCTCTTTTGTATTCATGATTGGAGGCAAAGATGATCCGCTTACTATCGGGCATATAAGTGGGAGCCCAGTTGGCCTGGCCATAAGATGTTACCTGTCTTGCATTGCTTCCATCTGCATTGGCCACCCACACTTCCATATTGGTAGGGGCCACCATGTTCTCTGCCAGTAATTCTTTATACTCTTTTATTTCTGTTTCTGTTTTTGGCCTTGATGCTCTCCAGATAAGTTTAGTGCCATCAGGGCTAAACCATGCACCACCATCATAACCCAGTGTATTAGTAATCCGTTGCTCTGCTCCTGTTTTCAGATCCATAATATATAATTCAATATCGCCATCCTTAGTACTGGTGTATATCATTTTCTTTCCGTCATGTGATAAAGTAGCTTCGGCATCATATTGTTTAGAGTTGGTCAATTGTTTAACAATTTTTCCATCCAGATCGGCCATGAAAATATCGTAGCTGCTGTATAAGGGCCAGATATATTTATTACCATATTTTGACCTGTCCGGAACAGGTGGACAGTCTTCACTTCCCAGGTGAGTAGATGCATAAAGAATATGCTTGCCATCCTTTGTAAAATAGGCACAGGTGGTTCTGCCTTTACCAGTACTTATCATTTTGTAGGTAAACTTCTCTCCCGGTTTAGCAGGTACCTTACCAACAAATATCTGGTCGCAGTTGATTCCTTCTTTTGGATTGGTACGCTGAAAAACAAGGTATTTCCCGTCAAAACTCCAATAGGCTTCTGCATTATCACCCCCAAAAGTCAGTTGCTGTACATTTTTCAAATGCGACTCTTCGGGATAACGCAATGTGTCGACCGCCGGATCAATGGGAGTTGTCAACTTCGAAGAATTGTTGCAGGAAGCGATCACCAGCAAAGCACTGGCAGTAATTAACAGGGGCAATACAAGTTTTTTCATATTATTTCGTTTCAATGTGTCTGTAATTTGGCAGACTGGGCTGCAAAGGTATTTTCGTAGTTGCGTTGGTTTGTCAGATTATTGTCATACTCGCCGCTAAAATAATTTAGTTTTGACCTATGAATAAGTTTGCAAAAGTAGCCTTACCCTTTGCTTTGTTCCTGATTTTGATCAGTGCCTGCAATGATAATGAAACATCTGTTTCGCAGTACGATGAACTATTGAAAAAAACTCCTTTTGCCCCTCTTACTGATAGTATCAGGCAGGAACCGGGTAATGATGAATTGTATTTTCGCCGGGCTATATTACTGAACACAAACGACTTCCCCGAACCAGCCCTGGCTGATTTTCAAAAAGCATGGTCGTTGAAGAAAGAAGAAAAATATGCCTTTGGCATTGCCACTTTGCTCACTGATAAAAACCCGGACGAAGCCCTCCGTTTTTTAAATACTGCCATTAAGGATATTCCCGCCAGTTTTTTGCTGCAGCTAAGCCTTGCCCGTGGCTATGACGCAGCCGGCAAAACAGATGATGCCCTCAATGCCTGTAACAGCATATTGGAAAAAAATCCTGAACAGGTGGATGTGCTGAAAATGAAAGCTGATCTGCTGGGCAAAAAAGGTAATAGCACTGAAGCAGTGGCCATCTTAGAAAAAGCCTATAATCTTACCCCTTTTGATGTTGAACTGAATTATATACTTGCTTTAAAATATGCAGAGACAAAAAACAACCGGGTGCTTTCCTTATGCGACTCATTGATCCGGGTTGACTCGCTGGGTGTTCATGCAGAGCCCTATTATTATAAGGGCATTTATTATGCTAACAGCAATGATAAAGCAAAGGCACTTTCGATGTTTGATGAGGCGGTTAAGCATGACTATACTTTCCTGGACGGATATATTGAAAAAGGATCTGTGTTGTTTGAGATGAAAAGGTATCCGGATGCCCTAAAAGTATTCAACCTGGCTCTTACTATTTCACCCAAGTTTGCAGATAACTATTACTGGATAGCCAAATGTCAGCAAGCCATGGGATTAAA
Source organism: Chitinophagaceae bacterium (assembly GCA_044221225.1). Taxonomy (GTDB): domain Bacteria; phylum Bacteroidota; class Bacteroidia; order Chitinophagales; family Chitinophagaceae; genus JJ008. The sequence goes on along the minus strand of JBGAPQ010000011.1, from coordinate 55,601 downwards.
AGAAGAAGCCAAACTGAATTATCAAAGGGCATATGGCCTTGACAATACTTTTACTGCTGCTAAAGATTCAGCCGGTAAATTGAAATAAATGTAATTTTACGCTGTAATGAAAAAGGAAGAAATACTGACGGAAATAAAAAAACGGGTTTTGCTGCAGGAACCAGGTGCAGAGATCATTCTCTATGGCTCTTATGCCAGAGGTGATAATCAGCCGGACTCCGATATTGATTTACTGATCTTGCTCGAAAAAGAAAACATTTCCAGAGATGATGAAAAAAAAATAACTCACCCTCTTTTCTTTCTTGAACTTGAAACCAATCAGGTTATTTCTCCGCTTATCAGATCTAAGAAAAGCTGGAATGAATTATATCCCAATACTGCCCTGTTCAGGAATATTCAAAAAGACGGCATTGCGATATGAATACTCCTTCAAGGCAAGATATTATAAAGATTAAGCTTTCTAAAGCCAGAAGAACCTTGTCTGAAGCAGAAAAATTGATAGAATTCAATTTCCCGGATGCTGCAGTGAACAGATTATATTATGCCTGTTTTTACGCTACTACTGCTTTATTATTCAGCAAAGATGTTTTCACAAAAACACATGCCGGTGTAAAACAGATGCTTGGGCTGCATTTTGTATCAACAGGTATTTTATCACTGGAAATGGGAGAATTTTATGGAAATATCTTTTTAAGCCGCCAGGGGGCAGATTATGATGATTTTGCCGTTGCTGACCCGGCATTAGTAAAAGAATATGCTAAACTTGCAGAACAATTTGTTTCCGGCGTACAAAACATACTTAACTTATAGATTTTCGCTTATGCCCATCATTGCCCCATCATTACTTGCTGCCAATTTCCTGAACCTGAAGGACGAATGTACTATGCTGAACGAAAGTGAAGCAGACTGGTATCACCTTGATGTAATGGATGGCCGCTTTGTTCCTAATATCAGTTTTGGCCCGATGATCATCGAGTTTATCCGTAAGGCCACTACCAAGGTTTGTGATGTGCACCTGATGATTGAAGAACCGGAAAAGTATGTAGCACAATTCAAAAAAGCCGGTGCAGATATTTTGTCTGTTCATATAGAAGCCTGCCGCCACCTGCACCGCAATATTGAGCAAATAAAGTCACTCGGTATGAGAGCCGGTGTGGCAGTTACTCCGCATACACCAGTTTCAGCATTAAATGATATCCTGCATGATATTGACCTTGTATGTCTGATGAGTGTGAACCCCGGTTTCGGCGGGCAAAAATTTATTCCATACACCCTTGATAAAATAAAACAGCTGCGCAAGATGATCGATGAAAGAGGGTTGAAAGTACATATAGAAATTGATGGCGGGGTAACGGTAGAGAATGCTGCGTCTATTATTGCCGCAGGTGCGGATGTGCTGGTAGCAGGCAATACCGTTTTTAAATCCGCAGACCCGAAAAAAACTATTGCACAGTTAAAAAAATTATAACTAAATGGCAAAAGATCTTTTTAGCAACCAATCTGATCTTTACGCCAGGTACCGTCCAACTTATCCGCAGGAACTGTTTGATTACATTCTCTCTTTTGTTAATGAAAAAAACTTGGCATGGGATTGCGCCACCGGCAACGGACAGGCTGCCACAGTTTTATCCACCCATTTTAAAAAAGTGATAGCAACAGATATCAGTACTGCCCAGATAAGCAAAGCAGTTCAAAAAGAAAATATTGAATATATTGTTTGTCCTGCCGAATCAACTCCGTTTGATGAAAACATTTTTGACCTTGTAACAGTAGCACAGGCTTATCACTGGCTAAAATGGAGCAGTTTTAAAGAAGAGGTAACCCGGGTGGCGAAACCCCGGGCTGTACTCGCTGTGTGGATGTATGGAGGACACCGGACCGATGATGTAACAGTAAACCAGGCAGTCCGCAGTTTCCACAAAAACATTACCGGCCCTTACTGGGATAATGAAAGGCGTCATGTGGATGATAATTATGCAACGATAGAATTTAATTACGAATTATTACCTGCAAAAGAATTTACTATCCAGTTCTCCTGGCAACGGGAGGATCTGCTTGGCTATATTTCTACCTGGAGTGCTTTACAAAAATATGAGGCTGCGCAAGGCCATTCTGCTTTGCCTTTTATCAAAAGAGAAGTTGAAAACCTCTGGCTGCCGGGAGAAGTAAAAAAAGTTGCCTTTCCTGTTTATTTAAAATTGGGCAGGATAAACAAATAACATGACCCTGTTTTGCCCAATTTTTGCCTTCCCTGAAACAATTCGTATCTTGACATATCAACTCTTATGAAAAGACTAACCCGTCAGCTATTTCTGTCAGCAATTTTCCTTTTACTCTCTTTTATTGCCTTCTCCCAAAAAAAACCAGCATTCGTTTCCGGTAAAGTGGTGGATGAAAACGAAAACCCATTATCAAAAGTTTCGGTGGTAATATTGGGACAAGCAAAAGGAATTACCACCAACGACTCGGGTTATTTCCGTATAAAAGTAACCGCTGATAAAGCCTTTGCATTGATCTTTACTTATACCGGCCGCAAGGCAGAACAAAAGAATTTTTTACTGAACGAGAACGAAGAAGAAACGGTGACCATCCGGATGGAAAGAAGTGAGAACACTTTGCAGGAGGTCGTCGTAACCGATCAGCGGGACAGAAGAGAAACGGGACTCATCAAACCAAACCCCAAAACCATTCTTAATCTTCCTTCTGCTGTAACAGGAGTGGAAAGCCTTATCAAAATATTTGTTGGCTCGAACAACGAACTCACTTCTCAATATTCTGTTCGTGGCGGCAGTTATGATGAGAATTTGATCTACGTAAACGATTTTGAAGTATTCCGTCCTTACCTGGTAAGAAGCGGCCAACAGGAAGGATTGAGTTTTATAAACCCCGAAATGGTACGCAATATCAGTTTTTACAACGGTGGTTTCCAGGCAAAGTATGGCGACAAGATGAGTAGTGTATTGGATATTCAGTACAAGAAACCCAAACGCTTTGGCGGTTCCGCATATATTGGTATCCTTGAACAGGGCGTACAGGCAGAAGGCACAACTAAAAATTCAAAATTCAGCTACCTGCTCGGTGTCCGCAACCGTAGTAACAGGAATTTATTAAGCAGGCAGGATACCAGGGGCAATTATGTTCCTTCCTCTGCGGATTTCCAGGCTTTGCTTAATTACCAGTTCAGTTCCAAATGGCAGGCAGAGCTGCTCAGTAATATTTCGCAAACAAAATTCACTCTGCTGCCGCAGTTCAGCCAGCTTACTACTTCTGTCTTCTCTCCCATTTACAGCGCTACACTTGGCGTTGATATTTTTTTTGAAGGCCGTGAGAAAGATCAGTATCAAACCAACATGCTGGGCTTTTCATTAATCAACCAGCCCTCTCAAAAACTCAAACTAAAATGGATGGCCTCCCGGTTTGAGAATGATGAAACAGAAAATATAGATATCATCGGTGCTTACCTGTTTGGCGACAGGGATTTTGATAAGCGAAATCCTACTTATGGATTAATTGTAAATCCCCTAGGCGCTGGTGTGTACCAGAACTGGGCAAGAAATGAACTCAACATTGAGAACTGGAATATATCACACAAAGGAAATTATGATCAGGGCAATCATGCATTTCAATGGGGACTGGGTTATGATAATACCACAATTACCGATAAACTGAATGAATGGGAATTCCAGGATTCTGCCGGCTACGCATTGCCTTACCAGCCCGATATGCTGCAACTGAGCAAAGTGATAAAGTCAACTGCTGCTCTTGCAATCAGTAAATTTTCAGGCTACCTGCAGGATAATATTTTATTGGGTGACAGCAGCCATTCAGTCACACTTACAGCCGGTGTACGTTTCAATTATAATTCCCTCAACAATGAATTCCTGCTATCACCCCGCATCGGCGCCAGTTGGAAACCAAAAACTAAAAAGGATATTATTTTTCGTACCGCAGTGGGTGCTTATCATCAGCCGCCCTTCTACCGGGAGTTGAGACGATATAACGGAACTGTAAATACAAATCTTCAATCGCAAAAAAGCTGGCAGGCTGTAGCTGGTTTCGACTATAATTTTATAGGGCTCAGTAACCGGCCTATGCGCTGGACTACCGAAGCTTATTATAAAAGTATGAGTGATGTGGTGCCCTATGATGTAGACAATGTTCGTGTCCGCTATTTTGGAGAAAATCTTGCCAAAGCCTATGCTGCTGGTATTGAAATGCGGCTGCATGGCGAATTAGTTCCCGATGCAGAAAGCTGGATAAGCCTGGGCATTATGAAAACAGCCGAAAATCTTAATGACGATCATTACTACCGCTATAAAAATGCAGCTGGCGAATTCATCACGGCACAAAGCACTGACCAGGTAGTAGCAGACAGTACAAGATTTGATGTGGGCTGGTTGAGGCGTCCTACTGATCGCCGCATTACATTTGGCATGTTCTTCCAGGACTACCTTGCTACCAACAAAAATTTTAAAATGTTTCTGAACCTGCTCTATGGTAGCAATCTTCCTTACAATATTCCGGGTACGGTTCGTTACCGCAATGCCGCAAGGATTGAACCTTATATCCGCTGCGATATTGGTTTCAGCGCATTGTTGATGGATGATGACCGCAGCAAACGCCGCAGCCACTCTCCTTTCCGCCGGTTTGATAATATCTGGGCCAGTCTCGAAGTATTCAATATCATCGACCGGGCCAATGTAATCTCTTACCTGTTTGTAAAAGATTTCTCCAATACTGTGTACCTGATGCCTAACCGTCTTACTCCAAGGCTGCTGAATTTTAAAATTGTGGCGAGGTGGTAGAAAAGATCACCAAAAACAATATCAATAAGAATAGCATAAAGAAATATGCCTTTCTTCCTTTACTACTTTTCCTATCATCATTTATGGTTTCCTATAGTACAAAAGGATTCAGGTATTCAGAATACAGGTGGATGTACCAGGCTGGTTGGATATCATGCTATGTTCTGCATTTCTTTGCACTTGTTGTATCTATAAATAATTCGCTCAGGATAATAATGGAAATGAAAACGGGAACAAAAGATAAACTACTATGGTTGCTTTTAGGTTTGATACCGGTCATATTTTGGATCATCCTTTTTATCTTAATCTTTATAAAAACTTCATAGTAACTATATCTCCAATATTTCATAGGATATCTAATCACCGCCACCTGTTTCTGAACCTGTCCCAGGTGGTCAATCCGATTTTTACCTGTACCGGGTTGTTGAATTTGTTGGCAACAGAACCTACCACATATACACCCAGCTTTACCCTTGCCAGTGGATTGAAAGGCCATTTAAAAACTCTTTCAATACCGGCGAAAAATTCAAAGTAGCGCAAACTCCTTTCACGGGTAACCAGGAACCCACCACCTGCTATTTCCTGCATCTTCAGTTTTTTGAAGAAGGGAATGCGGTTGATAAAAAATCCGTTGAACTCATGCACCAGGTTGCCCTGGTAGTAGCGGTCAAATACCGGAAAGGTGGAGTCCAGCGCCTGGAATGCTTTCTGCGGGTTCTGAAAAAACAAAGGATCGCCCTGCCGCATAAATTTATAATCAATAATGCGAAGATCTTTGGTGTTCAGAAAATCACCTGTTTTAACGATGTAAAAAGTATTGCCGGCCACACCCAGGTTTATATTTTGCTGAAGGCCCATTTCCAGGTAGTCAAAGTTTATCTCGCTGTTCAGTAATTTGGGAATCCCTTTTCTCCACGTTAAAAAGAAAGTAGGCCATTTGGATCCCAGATAAATTTTTTCATGGGGCTCCCTGATATATTTACTGGCAGGTGTATAAAAAAGTTTTAACTCGCTGTATGTTGCATTATACGGGTCAAATTCTACCGGAGGTTCATTCGGTATGCCAAAAATGCTGTCGGCATTATTCCCCACTTTATAATCGCTTACTGACCGGCGCAGGGCTACTTCAATTTTCTTGAACACACTAAACCCGTTGAAAATTTCCAGCATATGCCCCAGTTCAAATGAATTGTTCAGGTAAATATTACTTCGTTTCAGTACATTCACCCAGGCATCACCGGAATAAATAAAATCAAAATTCCGGCCTGCCGTTACACTATACTCCCCATGATTAAAAGGATTATATCTTCTTTGTAATCCAATTGTACCATTTAAATCCCTGTTCCGGAATCCATAACTGAGATCTGCTTCCAGCGAAAGGGTTTTCCTGGAAGTATAGGTTTTCCTGTAAGCCCCTGCCACTTTTAACCGGGCACCACCAAATGCTATTGGCTGAATTAATGAAGTGATGGGTGGCAGTATCCACATTCTTTCTTTTTTATGATCATTAAACACCTGTCCGAAGATCAGCATCTTGGACCAGGTGATCCTGTTCAGTATCCTGTCCATCGAATCCAGGTAAGATTCGCTGCGCATTAAATGGTAAATGCTATCCTGGTACCTGGCATACTTTTCCTGTTGCACAGACAATGGCTCTGACCGCACATTCTTCCAGAATAACGAATCTTTTTCATAGGCTTCCTGAGAAGTGGAGCTTACCTCATTGCCAAAATATCCCTTTTTAAAACTTTTCTTCAAATCGTACCCGGAATAGACGGCTGTTGTTTCCCCGTATCTTCTTCCTCCTTTTATTTTGGTATAATAATTAAACTGCTGCCTGGTTATCATCCGTGCACTATCCCCCACATTTCCATATTCCTGCTTCACTTCCATAAAATCAAACTCAGGCATGTGAGCGGATGGAATCCTGAATTCGGTACTAAAAACAGTCCAGGTACTATCCTGTATGGTAATCTCTCCTTCTATGGTGGCATTGCTCAGTTGCCGGGGGCGGATAGCAATCGTATATATTTTTGGCTTTACCGTCCGGTCAATCTTAATTGTTTTAAAACGATAGGCCATCAATCCGCTATAGCTGAGTGGCGATACAAACGGTATCTTGGAAAGTGGCGGTGCCTGAATCATATTATTGAAAATATAAAAATCACCTTCGGTAGTTGATAAATAAAAAAGGCTTTCTGTGCTGCCACCTCTTTTTTTTACGCCGAGCTTTTCTTCCTTTATCTGTCCGCCGGTGCCTTTGTCCAGCCGTAATGAAACTTCTGTAAGCGACATGCTTTCATAATCTTCCTTTGTCAGGCTGTCCGTATCGCTTACTTTTTTCTTTCTTACAGCCCCGGAATCCAGTTGGAACGCCTTAATGTACACATTGCAGGAATAAGAACCGATAGCATCCAGGATGACCTCTTTACTTTTGATAACATTCTTAATAAGTTCCTCGGCCCGGTCTCTTGTTTTCACTTTAAGCACTACTTCAGAAAGACTGGCCGACTCATCCATCTCCAATACCACATGTTCAGTAATGTCTTCATTATTGATGTAAAAAGTGATTACTCTGGTTTTAAAGCCCACCATGCTGACAACGAGGTCATACTTTCCCCTTTCCAGGTAAAATTCGTAGGAGCCATTATCCCGTGTAACAGATCCTTTTCGCAGTTCCTTGATCTCCACGCTGGCAAGAGGAAGAGGTTCTTTTTTATTATCCATCACAATACCGGAAACCTTAAAAAGTTGTCCGTTTGAAAGCAGTGCTGCCAAAAGAAATAAGAGCAAGAATTGGTATCTGAGATTCATCTTCCGGTCCCTGGTTAATTGAATTGCAAAATTTGTGATTCTTTATGGCTATTCCTTCTGCAAAATTATCTTTTCATATTCTTTAACAAGGAAAATAACCCGGGCATTTTTAATCAAATAAAGAAAGCAAAGTTATTTTTCTTAACTCAAAATTCATTTCCCTTCCTTGGCAGCTTGTAGAATGTGCTTCAGGTTGCTGTTGCATATTATCTAATTGCACCGGCATTAGCCATTCTTAAAAGTTATAACAGAAGATTTCCGTTTTCCCTGCCAACTGGCGTTATACATAAAAATTCATTAACTAAATTTTCAGAGCAAAAATCTCTATTCACAACCTGTGAATAATTAACTTTAGGTAGTCACAATATTGCGAAGTAATATTGGTGCAGAAGGGTAAGCTTCTGTAATCGGGCAGAAGACGCAAGATAATCCGGTACCGCCCTTTGGCCGGCTTTGAGAAACATAAACCGAAGTGCATTGACAGACACTATCATTAACCTTGAAACCGTAAACCCTATTGAATTTTTTGGTGTAAATAACGGTAAACTTGACATTCTTAAAAAGAAATTTCCCCTGCTGAAGATCCTCTCCCGCGGCACACAATTAAAGCTGAGTGGTTCGCCAGAACAGATTGAAACCGCCCGGGAAAAAATCTCGCTGATTGTCTCTTACCTGGAACGAAACGGTCATATGAGCCAGAATTATTTTGAACAGGTACTTGGTGGCGATGACGCAGAAGTAATTGATCACTTCCAGGAAAAGAATCCTAATGAAGTGTTGGTTTTTGGCCCCAATGGTAAATCGGTAAGGGCCAGAACGGCTAACCAGAAAAAATTGGTGCAGGAAGCCGAAAAGAATGATGTTGTTTTTGCCATCGGTCCTGCAGGCACAGGTAAAACATATACAGCAGTTGCCTTAGCTGTCAGAGCTTTAAAAAACAAACAGGTAAAAAAGATTATTCTTACCCGCCCTGCTGTGGAAGCTGGTGAAAGCCTTGGTTTTCTTCCAGGCGACCTGAAAGAAAAGATTGATCCTTACCTGCGGCCATTGTATGATGCGCTGGATGATATGATCCCTGCTGATAAGCTTGGGTATTATATGACCACAAGAACAATAGAAATTGCCCCGCTGGCTTATATGCGTGGCCGCACACTGGACAATGCATTCATCATCCTGGATGAAGCACAAAATGCCACCGATCTGCAACTGAAAATGTTCCTCACCCGTATTGGCGCCAATGCAAAAGCTATCATCACCGGGGATATGACACAGGTAGACCTGCCCAGGAACCAGCGCAGTGGTTTGCAAACTGCCGTCAGGATTTTGCAAAATATAGATGGTATTGGCCATATTGAGCTGGATGAAGAAGATGTGGTACGTCACCGCCTGGTAAAACATATACTCCGTGCTTACACCAAAGAGCATGAGAAATCTGAAAGGAATCAATGAAAAATACAACCTCATTTATGAACAGTATAAAAAGGCGGTCTTATGGCTGCCTTTTACTTTCATTATTGTCCTGCCACATGTATAAAAAAGAGCAACCTGTTCCATTACCTCCCGAATACCTGGCCAGAAGCTTTGAACAGATCCGCCATGTAAAGCCTGTAATAGAAAGTGGCGATATTATTTTCAGAAACGGGAATGACGAAGTGAGCCAGGCAGCCCGGAGTATGAACAGAAAAGACACTTCTTATTCTCATTGCGGGGTTTTATTTATTGAAAACGACACCGTATTTGTGTATCATGCCCTGGGAGGCAGCTATAACCCTGATCAGAAACTACTAAGGGAACCCATTGACAGTTTTTGCAATCCTAAAGACAATAATGCATTTGGGATTTACAGATATCCCTTGGGACCAGTGCAGCTATCCCTGATGAAAGAAACTGTATATAATTATTATAAATCCGGACTGAAATTTGACATGTATTTCAACTATTTCAGCGATGACCAGATGTACTGTTCTGAATTTGTTTTTAAATCTCTGAATAAATCTTTTAACGGCTCACTTACAAAATACATCCGGCTGGATACAATCCCCTTTGGCGTTACCACAGACGATATATTTCTTAATCCTTATTGCAAACTGATAAAAAAGGAAAGTTTTAAACTTTGATAGTAATGTTTGCCCTTAATTACTACTTTTGAGGCCTTAAACCACTTAACACATGAAAAAGTTGAACTCACTGATCCTTGCCATTGCAGCACTGTCTCTGGCAATAAGCGGATGTAAAGGCAAAGACGGCGTTGCCGATAACCCTAAAGCAGTACTGATTGCTTTCTTTGAAAAAATGTCTAAGAAAGACCTGGAAGGGGCAGCTAAACTAGCCACGAAAGACAGCAAAGGCACTATGGAAATGATGAAAAAAGCCATGGATGTTGCAGAAAAAATGAAAGGAACCGAAAAAGCTGAGGAAGACCCGGCTGATGACTTTAAGAATATGGTAGTGGGTGATGCTAAGATTGATGGCGACAATGCCACTGTATCTGTAACCAACAAAAAGAAGAATGAAACAGTTGATTTCCCGCTGAAAAAAGAAGAGGGGAGTTGGAAAGTGGATTTCAGCATGGCCACCCTGATGAAAATGGGTATGGATAAAGCCAAACAGGGGGGCAGCGATCTTGATAAAGAAGATCTTGATGAAATGAAGAATTTCAACATGGATTCTCTTCAGAAAGGGTTGAAAGTTGTTGACAGCGCTATAAAAGCACTTGATCCGGAAAAAATTGAAAAAATGAAAGAAGCGGTGAAAGAACTGGAGAAAATGAACCAGAAATAAATAACATACCTCTTTTTAAAAACACCCCTTTCCGAGGGGTGTTTTTCTTTACAGCCCTGAAACTTTTTGTACTTTGCAAGTATGAATAAAAAACTAATCTCCTTATTACTGTTTTTCTCACTTGCAGTTTACTCCTGTGATACTAAAAAAGAAGCGGCAACTTCAGAAAATAACCTTGACGCCGCCAGGAACTTTATCCGTGCCGCACTGGATGGAAAATTTAATGACGCAAGAACATATATGTTACAGGACTCCCTGAATAATAATTACCTGGATGTGGCAGAACGGTCTTACAAAAACACATCACAGGATGTAAAAGATGGCTACATGACTTCCTCCATCAGGTTTCATCAGCCGGTTGTTGCTGTAAATGATTCGACTACCATTATTGTGTATTCTAACTCCTATAAAAATGACCCGGATACACTCCGTGTACTGAAGATAAACAGCAACTGGCTGGTTGATCTTAAATATTTATACCAGCACGATACAGATACCGTATCTGCTAAAACAATAACCAACGATTCGCTGAAATGATAAAGAACATCCTTTTAGTAGGTTTGGGTGGCGGCTTTGGCAGCATTGCCCGGTACCTGTGCCAGCGATGGTTTGCAGAGATTTATTCTCATTCATTTCCGTGGGGAACTTTTGCAGTAAATATTACAGGCTGTTTTCTCATTGGTGTTTTCTGGGGTATTACGTTCCAGACTTTTGATGCGAACGAACAATGGAAACTTTTCCTGATGACAGGAATATGCGGTGGCTTCACCACTTTCTCCGCTTTTACACTGGAAGGAATAGGATTACTCAGGGAACAAAAACTGGCTATCTTTTTTGCGTATGTGGCAACCAGTGTACTATTAGGCCTGCTGGCCACTTATGCCGGAATGAAATTAACCAGATAAAACAATTACCATGCTTACTGTAAATCATCCCTGGCACGGTGCTTCTTTCGGAGCAAAAGCACCGGCCACTGTGAATGCTATGATTGAAATACCCCAGGGTTCAAGGTCAAAATATGAAGTAGATAAAGAAACAGGGCTCCTAAAACTGGACCGGGTTATTTATTCTTCCTTCCAGTACCCGATCAATTACGGATTTATTCCCCGCACATTAGGATTGGACAATGACCCGCTCGACATCCTGGTTATTTGCTCACAGTCTATTCATTCCCTCTGTCTGGTAGAAGCCAATGTAATTGGTAATATGCAGATGATTGACAGCGGGCAGGAGGATGATAAAATTATTGCCGTAGCTGCCAGGGACCCTTCTGTTAATCATATAAAAAAAATTGAAGAACTGCCGCAACATTTTCTGCTGGAACTAAAAAACTTTTTTGAGCAATACAAAGTGCTGGAGAATAAGAAAGTGGAAATAGACACTTTCCAGGATCAGGTAATCGCTTATAAGATCATTCAGGATTCTATCAACCTATACCAAAAAACATTTGAAAATTGAGGTGGATAACAACCAAAAAAATACTATGGCTACACAACTCATTATCACAGCCCTGCTGATCGGGCTGTCGGCAGGGGTACTCAGCGGGTTAGTAGGTGTGGGTGGCGGTATCATCATGGTGCCGGCACTTGTCTTTTTTATGCACTACACGCAGCACCAGGCACAGGGTACTTCACTGGCTGTGCTTACTTTACCGGTTGTTATCCTCGCATCAGTATACTATTACCACCAATGCCAGAAACTAGGAACTCCGATTGATTTAAAAATAGTCGGCCTCCTGTCTGCCGGTTTTATTGTTGGCGGATATTTTGGCGGCAAAATAGCTTTATCGATTGATCAGGAAGCATTAAAAAAAATATTCGCCGTTATACTTTTTTATACCGCCTTTAAAATGCTGCATTGGGATGCGGTAATCGCTAAATGGGTGAAATCAGTTTTTTAACAATCTGATGTATCCGCTTCCTGAACATATTATTTACTTTCAGGTATCTAAATTTCTTTTATGAAGAAATTTTACCTGCTGCTGATCATTACAAGTACCGCCTTTTATACAGAAGCCCAGCGGCTGAATACGATCACTCAAACATATTACCGAATCAGCCCGTTCAATAAAGAGTTCAGTGCTTTTTTGCTTCGGCTAATGAATGACCCCACCCTTACTGATAAAACCATTCATAGAAAAACCGATTCTACCCTTTTTTTCCTGGAGGGAACGTACAAGAATCACTCCCCTTTTTTCTTTAAAGCAGGCAAAACAAAAATAATACTCGCTGAAAGGGAGCATCTGACAGATTCAGGCAGGCAGATCAATAGTATCTTTCTTTACCAGTTGGTGGGTTATGCACCCGCAGGAGAAGAAGGAGTAAAAGATATACTGGAGGAGTTTGAAAAATTCTGCCGGCAGCATAAAAAAGGATTTGACGGCCAAAGTATCCGTGAACTAAAATCCCAGGAAAACAAACTGGGTGAGGTAAGAGACTATTTATACAATAACCTCATTTTTTCACCATTGACAGTAGCCTGGTCTACTAATAAAGAAAAAAGTGAAAACGTATTTGCCATCACTGTCCGGTTTATGGTAGTTGAAAACAATGCTTACTTACCAGTACCTGCGGATGGCTTTTAGCTGGTAGGTTCTCTTGCCGGTTTCTGAATTAATAATTCCTTTTTTGTCGATCAAATCCATTCTCACCTTCCCTGAAGCATGTATCACCGTTTCGTTATTCAGTAATATCCCTACATGAACAATCTCTTCCTTATCATCAAAGAAAACTAGGTCTCCGGACTGAGCTTCCATTAATTTTTTTATCCCGGTGCCTTTCTGTGCCTGTTGCCAAGCATCACGGGGCAAATCAACGCCTATTAATTTAAAAATTACCTGTGTAAATCCGCTGCAATCCACACCTAATGGCGTACGGCCTCCCCACATATATGGAGCATTCAGCCAGGGGGAAACGAGTTGCCTTATTAATTCAGCCCCGGGGCGCAGTGCAGCGGGGCTGAATACTTTGCCATGAAAACTATATTCTTTCCTGTTCATTCTTCCCTTTCCATTTTCAAAAAAAGGCAATGAAGAACCTGCTGGTGCATAGATTGTCTTGTCACCAAAGGATATTACATTCATTACACCCCCGGTCACAAATAAAGGTTTTGTATTTGCCGTCAGTTCATCCGTCTCTTCAAGCAACGATCTTGTCATCCAACCTTCATATTGATCATGCAGGCTGCGGACCTTCACCCATTGCTCTCCTTTTTCTTTCAGAATTTTTACCGCCTCTCCAAACAGCAGTTGGTTCACCATTTCCTTATTATGCCGTGGCTTTCTTCTTACCGGGGCCGCAGGAACGGCCACTACTGCATAGTTCATTATTAAAAATTTTACCGAAAATAGTGAATGTATTGCCGCAAAATTTTGTTGAAATTCACAAATCATGCATCTTACAGAAACAAATCGTTCTCCCCCGTTTTGAAAGCTGATAAATACCAGCATATAACCGACCAGGAACTGCTTGAACAGTTCTATTCCGACCATAATAATGAATGGCTGGGGGTTTTATTGCAGCGCTATACACTGCTGTTGCTGGGTGTATCCATGAAATACTTAAAAAATGAAGAAGAAGCCAAAGACAGTGTACAGCAGGTATTTTTAAAAGTAATACAGGAATTACAAAAATATAAAGTGGAATACTTTAAATCATGGCTATATATGGTAGCCAAGAACCACTGCCTGATGAAACTGCGGGAAAAGCAGGGAAAGATAACAACAGAAATAAATGACCGCCTGACAACTAAACCGGAAGAAGAAACAGACAGGCAAACATTACTCCAAAATGACTACACACTTGAAATCATGGAACAGTCACTTAAAGAACTAAACCAGGAGCAACAGCAATGTGTAACTTTGTTTTACCTTCAGAAAAAAAGCTACCAGGATGTAAGTGATGAAACAGGTTTCAGTATGCTGCAGGTAAAAAGCTACATACAGAACGGTAAACGAAACCTGAGACTGCTGATTGAAAAAAAATTGCAGGACAAAGCGAACAGGAAATAAAATGTCAGAAAACTATAAAGACATATTATCCCATCTCTCTAAGGATATAGACCAGGAAACATTGTTGTTATACCTGCAGGGAAAATTATCGGGTGAAAAACTGCACGAAGTAGAAAAGCAACTGCTGCAAAGTGATTTTGAAGAAGATGCGCTGGAAGGTCTGCAGGAATTCAAAGACAAAGAACAACTGCAGTACATGGTAGAAATGCTGAACCGTGATCTGAAAAAAAGAACAGAAAAGAAAAAGAAACGCCGGGAAAAAATGAAGATACCAGACCAGCCCTGGATTTACATATCAATACTCATCCTCCTGCTGCTTATCGTATTATCTTATGTAGTAATAACAAGGATGCTGCGTCAGGGATGATGTATAATTTCATCACCGGTTAATATTATTGCACTTTATAAAATTAATTCACATCTCTGTTGAGGAAACAAACCGGAGATATAACTGCGCTGTGACGGAATAAACCGATTATTAGTATTTTATTTTCCCTTCCCAATTCTTCCAGGCTTCAAATACTTCTTTGGCCATTGGATGAGGAATATGTTCAAAGGGAATTTTCCTGTCCTTCATTTGTGCGTTGATCTCCCCATAAATAAAATCATCATCAAAATCAATTGCTGCAGCTTCTCCCCTTGTATTTGCATACACCACTTTTTTGGGCCTGGCCCAATAAATGGCACCCAGGCACATCGGGCAGGGTTCGCAACTGCTGTATATCTCGCAATCTGTCAGTTGAAAGGTCCCAAGTTTTATACAAGCCTGCCGGATAGCCACCACTTCAGCATGTGCAGTCGGGTCGTTTAAAGAAGTTACCTGGTTACATCCTTCACCAATAATCTCTTCTCCTTTTACGATCACACAACCAAAAGGCCCTCCTTTGCCGTTTCTCATTCCCTGCCTTGACAACTCAATGGCCCTTTCCAGAAATTTGTTTTCTCTTTCTTTACTCATACAGTTCTAATTAAAATCCCCGCAAAATTGTGGATTAAACCCGGATTTTCCACAGCTTATTAACTGAATCATCCCGCATATGAAGTTAATATTAATTTTATGTAAACTACCTCTTTCCCTCAGGAAAGCTGTCTATCTTACCCAAGGTAATAAAATCATTTGCTATGAGATGGGAAACAATTGCTTCCAATCAGGATAATGAAATTTATCATTTGTACAAGGATGATAAAAAAATACTAACACTTACTTTACATCCTTTCTCTAATTCTGCGAGAATAGAAAGTGAAACAGAAAAAAGAGTTTTTCTTATTCGTAAAGAAGGATTTCTCCGTAACAAAACAGTTTTACGAAATGAGTATGGAATAAAGATCGGAGAACTTGGTCATGAAAATATGGAGAATTTTATCGATCTGAATAATGAGCGGTTCTTTTATACCGTACACAAGAACCCGCTGGCTGAGTTGGTCCTTTACAAAGAATCAAAAGAATATCCCTTTGCAGTTTGTGGATTGAATATAGAAAACGGAAATACAGGTGTACATTTCAAAAATAATAAAGCCATTGCCACCACTTCTTACCCAAGTTTACTGATAGCATTGTGTTGGTACATGTTTCTTCCTGTCACCAAAGAAAAAGTTCCCGAATTCGCTGCTTAGTTTACAGTTTTTCCCAGGTTTGTTTTGCAAACTGTTCCAATGAGGGGTCTCTTGCCCCCATCAGTAACAACACACAATCGTTATTCAGGTGAGGACGTACGGCCGCCAAAAGATCATTCCTGTTCTCGACAAAAAAGGCCGATTTTCCCAATGCTTTCAAATCATTAATAAGGTCGTTGGCAGAAATATCCTTTTCCGCTGTACCTCCCGCATAAAATATCTCACTCATCCATATTTCATCTTCCGGTCTCAGTACATGGGCAATCTCTTTTACAAAATCTTCCCTCAGAAATTTGGTAGGCTTATAACCATGTGGCTGAAACCAGGCAATTACTTTCGGTGCCACCGGCTGGCAGGCTGTAATAGCGGCTGCACATTTCACCGGGTTATGAGCATAATCATCAATCAGCCACACCCCTTCTTTTTTCCCAAAAACCTGATGACGGCGATAAATGCCTTCATAATTTTTCAATGCTGCTGCACTGGTTGCCAAATCAACTCCTGCCTGGTGAGCAACAGCTGCGGCGGCCACAGCATTTTCCATATTATGTTTCCCCACTAAGTGCAAGCTGAAATCAACGGCATTTATTTTAAAACTGATTGCTAATCCTTCCTGGTTAAAATCAGTGGCTATATACCCGGCAGCCTTTGTTGGATCAGTTGAAAAATCAAACTGTATGTCAGCGGAAAGCCGGGCTGATAAAAAATGAGACTGATTCGTTACAAATCGCTTGCTGTTATTGCGAAAAGTTCTGAACAAGTTCATCAGCTCTTCTATTTCCTGGTGGTCTTTATCAATATTTAATAACAGCCCTGTTTCTGGTTTGTATTGCACAATAGAACCATCACTTTCATCTGCTTCTATCACCAGCCAGTCCCCCGCTCCTACCTTAGCGTTTCCGATCTTCCCTTCTTTAATAATACTGATCAGACCCGCACCACTGATGATACTGGGCCGCAGCCCGGCATATTCCAGTATATCAAAAAGCATGGCACTGGTAGTGCTTTTGCCACTGGTGCCGCCTACAGCAATGGTTTTTTTACTGGCTGCAATCATCGCCAGCAACTCAGACCGCCTGATGATGGGAATATTAAGTTGCTTAGCTTTCTGCACCTCTGCCACAGTATCTTCAATAGCTGCGGACACTACCACAAGGTCGGTTGAGGTCGTAATTCCTTCTCCGTTTTGTACAAAACAGCGGATGCCGGCTTCCTCTAATTTTTGTTCTGTTTCATTGTATACACCAGGTGCAAAGAAACGATCACTACCGGATACATTTTTTCCAATGCCTTTCAGGTACTGGGCCAGTGCACTCATACCCGAACCGGCAATGCCGATAAAGAAAGGATTTTGAAAATCTTTAATGGAAGATATCATACTGCAAATAAAAGGAATAAATTAAGGTCAGATGGATAAAACTACCTTCAGTAAACTAAAAAAGTAAGCTATCTTAAACCTTTATTTTTATGCCCGGTCTTAAGCCGAACCTAAAAAGCCATCATGTTTGCCAACCGACTAAAAATGCTTGTGAGTACAGGTTTTGCTGCCCTTTTCGTTTTCTTTTCCTGTAAAAAAGATGCAGTCAATATCCCTGCCGCGGACCCGGTGGCTGCCATACTGACCCTGCCCGGCACTCCTTACAACTATGCCAATATTACCCAGCCGGCTTATCTCAATGCACCAAACATAATTGGCCAGGTAAATACTCCGGCCACGAATCCCATCACTGATAATGGAGCCACATTGGGCCGTGTTTTGTTTTATGATAAAAATCTTTCGCTGAACAATACCATTTCCTGTGCCTCTTGCCACAAGCAGGCTAACGCTTTTTCTGATACAGCAACAAAAAGTAAAGGTTTCACCGGAGGGCTCACGGGCAGAAATTCCATGTCCCTGATTGATGCAAAATATTATCCAAACGGCACTTACTTCTGGGATCAGCGGGCTGCCACTCTTGAGGACCAGGTACTCACTCCCATACAGGATCTGGTTGAAATGGGCATGACATTATCTCAATTAGAAACCAGGTTAAGAGGGCTTGCGTATTATCCACCGCTGTTTGCCAAGGCATTTAATGGTGATACGGCAATTACCAGCAATAAGATTTCAAAAGCACTTTCCCAATTTGTGCGATCCATTGTTTCATACCAGTCAAAATATGATGCAGGCAGGTCAACACTACCCGCGGCACCTGCCCCTCCGCCAAATGCCGTGTTCCCCAATTTCACAGCACAGGAAAACAGAGGTAAAGAATTATTTCTAACTCCTGCTATTGGTTGCGCTGCCTGTCATGGTTCAGAAACATTTACTGCGCCAACAGAAAAAAATAATGGTATTGATATGGCAACAGTTGACCGTGGGTTTGGCGCAGTAGCAAATAATGCAACCCTTGATGCTACATTTAAAGTTACCAGCCTTAGAAATGTGGAACTTACGGCACCCTACATGCACGACGGACGTTTTGCCACACTGGAACAGGTGATAGAACATTACAGCAGCGGGGTGAGAAATCATCCCAACCTTTCACCCCAGCTAAAACTTCCCAATGGCCAGCCAAGATTACTGAATTTGACAGCAGAGGATAAGGCTGCATTAGCGGCTTTTTTGAAAACACTGACAGACCGGACTGTGGCAACTGATATAAAGTATTCGAATCCTTTTAAGTAATCATTTTTTTTCTTGTGAAGCTCTGATCATTTCCGGATAACCCCATTTTTTTGCCAGAGCATTTACGGCTAAAGCAATCCGTTTAGTTCTGGTGGGTTCAGTTTTGGCGCTGTCTATCCACTTACTGAAATAACGCTGATGTGAACCAGCAAGTGACTGAAAAAATGCACTGGCTGCCGGTTCATCAGCCAGACATTCCATAAAATCACTATTGAAAATAAATTCACTTTTATCTTCTGTCAGCTGCACTTTCAACATGGCGCCTTCTTTCTTGTCAATCTCTTTTCTGATAGCAGCATTCAGCGGCATAATAAAAATTCCACTGCCCAGCGGCAGCAGAGAAACCCGTTTAAAAGGATAACTATCCAGTTTGCCTTTAACCTTAAATTCCTTTTTGTTTCCCGGTTTTAATTGCTGTGCTATATCAGCCGGCACTTCAATATATGTCCAGCCAGTCTTCTCCCCCATCTTTTCAAACTTATGTATTGTAACAGTAAACTGAACCATGAGTAAAAATTAATACCTAATTTTCATTACGCTTACGATACTAAAATAATCATTCTCCAAAATTTTTATATGAAAACGAATCAACTTCCCCTTTTTGAAAGGTTTGCATCAAAAGTTACAAAAGCCACCGGCAAACCATTTGCCTTCATCATTGTCTGTACTATTATACTTATCTGGATCATTACCGGGCCAGTATTCCATTTTTCAGATACCTGGCAGTTAGTTATTAATACAGGCACAACGATTATTACTTTCCTGATGGTATTTGTCATCCAGCATTCACAAAACAAAGACAATGTGGCATTGCAATTAAAACTGAATGAACTGATTGCTGCTACCGCCACTGCGAGTAACCGGCTGGTAGATGTGGAAGATCTTTCAGCTGAGGAACTGGAAACATTAAAGAAATTCTATATCAGATTATCTGCTCTGTCAAAAAAGGAAAAAGACATTCACCATACCCACTCTATTGATGAAGCGGAAACGAAACACCAGGTAAAGCATCCAAAAGAATAGGTAGTTAATTCCGAAATTAAAAAACATGTAAAATCAGCAAAACGATTCGTCATCGCATTCTTCTGAAATATATTTGGCTATTTTTGCTCTCCCCTTTTAAGCAAGGTAGCCATGATAAGTTTTTTACTCCTTATCCGCGGAAGGATATTTTCATTATTTACAATACTGCTGTTGTTTATTCAGTCAGCCGCACAGGAAATTCCGGTCACCTTCAAAATAAATAATCACAAAAAAGACCCTATAGCCTATGCTACCATTTGCATAACCAGCAGGCTTGACAGTACCTTGCAAATTAATACATCCTCGGACAGCAGCGGTATAGTAAAACTTAATCTGCAAAAAGGCGGACAATATACTATTAAAATCAGTTCGGTGAATTATAACCCGGTTGAGAAAAAAATTACAACCAGTGGCAATCATCTCATTTTCAACTTTTCGCTTGAGCCTGCCGGTAAAACACTGGATGCCGTAGTGCTTACTTCTCAAAGACCGCTGATGAGACAAGAGGATGATAAAACTATTGTTGATCCGGAAAACCTGGCAACAGCCTCCACCAATGGCTACGAAATAATTGAAAAAACACCGGGATTGTTTGTAGACCAGGACGGCAATATCTATATCAGCAGCCTAACACCCGCTACTGTACAGATTAATGGCCGGGATTTGAAAATGAGTGCTGCTGATGTTGCCAGTATGCTGAAAAGCTTACCCCCAAACTCTATTACAAAGATTGAAATAATAAGGACTCCTTCCGCCAAATATGATGCTTCAGGCGGTGGTGGGGTAGTGAATGTAGTACTAAAGAAAGGGGTAAAGATTGGGATGACAGGAAGCATCAATATAGGTATGCAGCAGGGCACTTATGGCAACCAGTTCATCGGTTTCAACCTGAATAACAATGATGGGAAAAAAACTTCATATATCAATGTGAATTACAGCCGTCGCAACAACTATGAACGAATTGTTACCAACCGGATTTTTGCCCCGGATTCAATACTGAGCCAGGATGCGTATACAAAATATCCGTCTGATGCTTTTTTCGGAGGGTATGGCCTTACCTATTCACCCGTAAAATGGGGCATAGAATTTTCCGGTACCATCAGCCTGAACTACTATAACAATAAGACAGATAACCGCAGTATTATTGAAAAAGTAAGCACATCACAGCTGCTGACAGATAACCTGAACAAAGTGATTAACAAAGGAAGTTCCCTTGTAATTGGAAATGGTATTGAAACGAAATTGAAAATAGACAGCCTGGGATCTGAATGGTCTACTAATACCTTTTATTATAATTCTCATAATAAATCAGACCAGTTTTTTACAACAAATTTTTTTACTCCGCAGGTATCCGGTATCGGAGGCGATGGTAAAGCAGACAATAAACGGGATCTGTTTTCCAGCAAATCAGATCTAAAGCTTAAACTGAAAAATAGATTTACCCTGGAGTCTGGTATTAAAACGAGTTTACATTTTTTTAAAAATGTCACTAATTATTTTAATGAATCAGATGGAGTAAGAACTAAAGATAGCAGGAGAACAAATACTTTCAACTATAAGGAGAATATCAACTCATTATACCTGCAGGGCGCCAAAACTTTCGGTAAAGATATTGTACTAAAAACAGGAGTAAGACTTGAAAATACCAATATGAAGGGACAGCAGGTTATTCCAAACGATACGTCATTCACCATTCATCGTACTGATCTGTTCCCTTATGTTTACCTGAGTAAAAATCTGATGAAAATAGCCGGATATGACCTGAGAGCTTACCTTGTCTATCGTCGTACCATCACACGGCCTGTCTACGAACAATTGAATCCATTCTCAAGATATGTAGATCAATATCTTTCTGAAACAGGGAACCCATCACTACGGCCGCAATTCAACCAGAACTATGAAGCAAACATCAGTGTAGATGAACGGCCAATACTGGCCATCGGAATAAATAATACAAAAGATATTTTTACAAATGTTATTTACCAGTCTGATACAAGCCAAAGCCAGGCGTATAGAACCTATGACAATCTTGGAAAAAATAAAGAATGGTATTTCAGGGGATTGGGGGCATTACCACCCGGCGGCAGGTATTTTTTTGTACTGGGAGCACAATACAACCACAATTTCTACCAGGGCTTATATGAGAACAACCCTCTTTTTTTTAAAAAAGGGACCTGGACATTCTTTACTTATCATACTGTAAAGCTCGACAAACGTTCAGCAATAACATTAAATGGATTTATAAGGCTCAAAGGCCAACAACAGTTTTATGAGCTTACATCATTCGGGGCAATAAACACCAGCATCAACAGAAAATTTCTGAAAGATAAACTGATTGTAACTCTCAGTCTCAGTGATATTTTTGCCAGCAATAAAAACAATTTTACGATTAAACAAGGTTCAATTGATGCAAGTGGATTTCGCCAGGCAGATACCAGAAGGTTCGGAATAAACATCCGCTACAATTTTGGTATTCGCAAAAAAGAAGAGGGTAATGGTATATTCAGCATAGAATCGCCGGAGAAAACTAATTAACAAGTACTTTTAAAATAAATCACCGGGTCTCATTATTAAGGCTTATCTTTGCGCTGTTAATTTGAGTCAGACAGCAAATTGTAAGTGAACGATTTTTTCTGCTAATAGTTAGTCTTCTTTACCCTTGCGTTACTCTCAAGTATTTTTAAAAGTTAATTTTTTTACATGAACATTTATGTTTCAAATTTAAGCTTCGCCGTAGTGGATGAAGACTTAAGAAGTTATTTTGCTGAGTATGGAGAAGTTACTTCTGCAAAAGTTATTATGGACAAATACACAAACCGTAGCAAAGGCTTTGGTTTTGTGGAAATGAGTGATGATGCAGCTGCTCAAAAAGCAATTGCAGAACTGGATGGCGCTACAGTTGATGGACGTTCCATCAAAGTAAGTGTGGCTAAACCAAGGGAAGAAAGACCTGCAAGGTCTTCCAAACCTTCTTATTCCAACAGCCGTTGGTAATAACAACACATTGTTCCAGGAGCCTTCCGAAACCGGAAGGCTTTTTTATTGAAAATAGGACAAAAAAAGGCTGTCCCAAGCTTTTGAGACAGCCTCATTCATAATAACTTTTTATTGTCAGGCCCTTTGTTTTTGCTTAACAGCTGCTTTCTTTACAGCCGTCTTCGTTTTGCTCTTCTTCAAAGCCGCCTCTATCGCAGCACTCAGGTTAGCATAAGTAGGTTTACCAGCAAGCATTATATCATTAATAAAAAAGGCTGGTAATTCTTTCACGCCGCGTCTATGTCCTTCTTTAATATCATCCTGCACCTGCCAACCATACATACCGTTTACAAGGTCATCTAAAAATTTCTTGCTTCGTACACCTGCTTCTTTGCTATACAGTTTCAGGCTGGTGGTTCCCAGGTTCCTGCGGTTGTTAAATAATACATTGTGCATTTCCCAAAACTTACCTTCCTGTGCAGCTGCAACAGCAGATTCACTTGCTTTCAAGCTTCGCTGATGTATTAATGTAAGAGGAAAATGACGGAATTGAAATCTTATTTTTCCCTCATATTCTTCCAGCAATTGCTTTACTATCTCATTGACTTTGGCGCATTCCTCGCTTTCATATTCGCCAAATTCCATTAAAGTAACAAGAGCCTCTTTTTTGCCAACAAAGATTTCCCGGGGTTCAATAATGATTATATCCTCTTTTTTAAATGCCATTTTAATACTCCTTTTTGTTCATCCCCAAACTATGGTTCAGATAACTAACTAATAACAAATTTCCAGCCATTTGGTTGATAGAAAGGCAGTTATGCCATTCAGTCAGCCGTGAAAGCGGATGAAGATAATATTTTTTTATACCCTGCCAAATCCACTTACCACTAATTTCTCAACACCAGCACACTTATTTGATAATCAAATAGTTGGTAATAGAAAGCCGGCAAAAGATTTTTTGAGCATTTTAGTTACCAGCCAAAAATTCCCGGCTTTTATTTTTTTTCTATGTTACATCTAATGGTGAATCAAAGCTGTTGGCTGTCTTGTTTACCCACTAATTCAATCGTTTGATATAAAACCAGTTACAAAAAAAAACTAACTGTTGGGTATCCGCAAATCAGCTTTAAGTTGATTTGCAGGGCTAAAATGCCGCCAGTATTTTTACACTGTCAAAATAAATAACTGATTGCTCCCTGACAGAAAATAATCCGGATTACTAACCTCTGCTGGCCCTATTGTTTGCCCCTTATTTATTATTTGCCGACCCGATTGCCCCATCAAATTTTAAACAACGTTTTTTAACCTAAAAAGTATAATTATGAAAAAGATCTTCATGAACAACCGTTTAATCGCTATCGCCTTTATGACTGTATTTACAGCAGCAATGGCACCCGTAACATTTGCTAATGACAACAACCCTGCCCTTGCGGCAGAAGTAAAGTTTATTGGCAAAGTGCAGAACAATCCTGTATTTCAGCTTACCGTTGCAGGTACAGGCGAACAAGATGATTATGTAATCAGCATTCGTGATGAATACGGGAACACTCTTCACTCCGAAAATGTGAAAGCAGTTGGATTTACAAAAAAATTCATGCTCAACCTTGACGAGTTCAGTGATTACAACATTCAGTTTTATGTTTCAAGTAAAAAAACAAAAAAATCTGTATTGTATACAGTAAATAACAGCACCCGTAATTTTGAAGAAGTTGTAGTAAGCAAAATATAAACACAACCGGTTCTCTGAACATGAAAAACTGCAGATCGTAAGGTCTGCAGTTTTTTTATTTATGCTAATCCATAAAATCTTTAATCTATTTTTTTCATGCACTTCTGACTATTTAGCAGTTTTAACAAAATTGTTCAATGAAACTCATACACTTAAGGTGTCAGTGGATAAGTAGAGTCCCAAAAGCCCGATACTGCTACATTTGAGGGCTACCTTTGCGCAGCTTTTGAATTAATCAGCTACCGGTTCTGCATAAATGAAAAACTAAAAAGCTGCTGGCAGAATAAAATAAAGGAGTGTTTCACTTATTAATATTTACTCCTCCTAACAGAATCCATATCCGGCAATAATTGTTAATCAAAATATGTCAAATGTTAAAAACAAAATTACATAAGGCAGGATTTATCATTACAAGTTTCATGCTGATGGCAGCAGCTTCTGGCAATAAAAATGTGGTAGTTCCGGATGATACACTTCCGGCAGCATGTAATGTTGTTCCGGGTGATTCCGCCTTTATTTCCAAACATCAGTTTGATACAACGGGTTTGTGCATTTGCATTCCTGAAATGAACGAAATACAACGGACTGAAGCACCAAGAATTCAGTTACATAAAGAGGCTAAAGATTTTGTGCAAAGCCACCTGAAAGAAAACGGCTTTTATTATGATAAGCTGAAAAATAAAAGTAAAACATCATTTTCCCTTATTGAAGGGATATTTACTAAATTCAACATCCCCGTTGAATTAAAATACCTGGCGGTTGTGGAGTCCAAATTGGACAACCGCATCACTTCTTCTGCAGGCGCTGCAGGTCTCTGGCAATTTATGCCGTCCGCTGCAAGAAGCTTTGGCCTGAAAGTATCCGGCAAAACAGATGAACGCAGAAATGATTACAAAAGCAGTGTGGCTGCCGCCAAATGCCTTGCTTACCTGCATGGAATTTTTGATGACTGGTTACTGACACTTGCTGCCTACAACAGCGGGCCAGCCAGGGTACTTTCAGCTATAAAAAAGTCAGGTAGCCATGATTTTTGGATATTACAAAATTATCTTCCTGCGGAAACCAGAAAGCATATCAAGAAATTCATCAGCGTACACTACTATTTTGAAGGACATGGAAGTATTGTTACTATGACAAAAAAGGAAACCCAGGCCCATACAGATGCAGTGGCAACTTTCATTACCAAGAGTAAAGAAAAGAAAGGGATTGACTCATTGCAGAATCTAAAAGAAATAGTAACGACTTCAAAGTAATAAGTAGTTGCCTTTTTTTCCTAACTAAAGAAAAGATATCTTCAATAAGTAATCGGGTTGATCAGGAGTTATTTGCTTCTGTAAGTCTTTTTTGCTCCTTTACCTTTTCAATACCGGCAATTGTAATACGAATAACCAGAGTATCCTGTTGCTCTGTCATTACCAGTTCCTCCTGCTCAAGTAACCGAAGTTGTTGTTGAATATCAGACCACTCCTGCATCCTTCTTAGGATCAGTTCCCTTGGCCGGCAGGAGTAACGATCTGGCTGCGGATCATTTTTTACGATTTCGTAGATGGTATGGAGTAGGCTATAGTGGTCTTGCATATTTTAAAATTATTAGAAAATTGATTTACAGACCCATTAACTTATTCACAAAAAATTCAACAAAAATCTTGAAAATTGTTAGTAAAAAAAACCGGCTGCAAAAAACAGCAATAAACCATTGCGAACAAAAATGAAATTCACCAAAAAACCACCGCTGATCGGTGGTTTTTGATATACACAACAAAAAAGAGACTTAATAAATTATAATCTTGTCCCGATTCCCAAACCAATAACAAATGGATTAACCTCTACATCTGATAATATGGTAGCCGGAGTTCCTTTAACAGTTACGTCTGTTTTCAGGAAAATCTTCTTTACATCAAAATTCAGGAACCATTTTTTATTTAACTGGTAGTCAAATCCGGCCTGGGTAGAGAAACCGGCTTTGTTCTTATAGCCCAGTGACAGAAGTTCATCCTTTGCACCATAAAAAATAGTGTAGTTAATCCCCGCCCCGATATAAGGAGTAAATTCTTTTCCTGTAAAATGGTATTGCAGGTTCAGTGTTGGGGGAAGTAACCATACTTTACCAAGATCGGCAGTAGATCCGTCTTCATCCAGTTTTACAGTATGGTGGGTAGTTCCCAGGATGAGTTCAGCTGCTACATTTTTTGAAAAGAAATAAGTAAAATCCAGCTCAGGAACCACGGAAGTCGAAATTTTGATATCCGAGCCAGAGAGGTCATAGCTGCTGGAAGGTGGGATAGCAGCTATAGCCCGAAGCCTCACTTTCCATTTCTGGGCTGTAGCTTCGGTAGTTTTAGTTTCCTGTGCAAATGTTGTAAAACCTGCAAGCAGCAGCAAGCAGAATAGCATATTCTTTTTCATATACGGTTAAATTTAGGGGCACAAAACTAATTGCCGGCCTTATCGGTTTATTTGACAATTATCATATAAAAAAATGAGTTCAATAATGAAATAACTCCCGAATATTCATTAGTGATTGCCAGACAGATCCCCGGAATAAAAGCTATAAGGTGTATCTTCCCTGTATATTTCCATCAAATGAAAAGAATCATTTTAGCTGCATTACTCATTAATTGTAATGCCTCATTTGCGCAGTTAGTTTATACCCCTTCTCCGGAGAATATTGCATCCCGAAGCTTATTCCAGGATAATAAATATGGCATGTTTATTCATTGGGGATTGAGCAGTGTGCTGGGCAATGGTGAATGGGTAATGAACAATCGCAGAATAAAAACTGAAGATTATCAGCGCTACCTGCGGGTATTTAACCCCATTGACTTTAATGCTGAACAATGGGTATTGACCGCTAAAAATGCCGGCATGAAATACATCGTATTTATTATCAGGCATCATGATGGGTTTTCTAACTGGGATACAAAGTACAGCGACTGGAAAATTACCAACACCCCTTATGGTAAGGATGCTTTAAAACAATTAGCTGAAGCTTGTAGTAAACATAATATTAGACTTGGTCTCTATTATTCCACTCTCGACTGGTTCCGGAGTGATTATCCATATGAAACAGGCCGCACCGGCCAGTACAGCGGGCGAACAGAAAAGAGTAATTACGACAGCTACCTGCAGTTTATGAAAAACCAAATGACAGAATTATTAACTAATTACGGGCCTATCATGAGTATCTGGCTGGATGGGCATTGGGACCAGACAAATGAAGAAGGACATGCTAACAGGACATCCCGCATTGACTGGAAGTATGATGAGTTTTACAGCCTTATCCATAAATTGCAACCTGCCTGTATGATTGGCAATAATCATCACCTTGATCCTGTTTCAGGTGAAGATTTTCAGATGTTTGAAAAGGATCTTCCCGGCGAAAACAAATCTGGCCTGAGCTTTCAGCAACCTTCCGATATGATGCCACTGGAAACCTGCGAGACTATGAATGACTCATGGGGATATAATATTACCGACCGTCATTACAAAACAGTAAAACAGGTAATACAACTTTTGGTTGGAGCTGCAGGACGTAATACGAACTTATTACTTAATGTTGGCCCGATGCCCAACGGACAAATACAAAAAGAATTTACAGATACGTTACTCGCTGCAGGAGAATGGTTGCAGCAGTATGGGGCTTCTGTGTATAATACCCGTGGCAAAATAATGCCACCACAGCCCTGGGGTGTAGCCACCAGAAATGGCAAACAAGTGTACCTGCACTTACTTCAGTCCCCACAAACATCATTTATCCTGTTACCCGGCTTTTCAGAAACGATTATTTCAGCGGAGATTATGGGCAACAGGAAAAAACTAAAGTGGTCCAAAGTGAATGAAGGCGTATTCATTTATCCTGAATACCCCGGCGAGGAAATTATTGATCATGTGATTCAGATAACTGTTAAGTGAAAAACTAATTGTTTCACTGATTTTTATTTTCAGACTGCTTGCTTGACATTAGTGCGAAACACGAATCCTGTCAAGCCGGAATGAATAGAAAAGCCATGCTCCACAAAAAAATGAAGCATGGCTGTACGACAATCAGTACTTTGTGTTGCCGACTATTTATTTCTAAGCATTAATACATACTTTACTGCAGCTTTGGCATCTTCCAAAGAAATAACTGTATTGGCAGGCATTGGTACTTCTCCCCAAACACCTGTACCACCTTTTACCACTTTCTCCGCAAGTTTGTTAATAATTTCTTCATTATTCTCATACTTATTGGCAACATCACGGTAAGCAGGTCCCACCAGTTTCTCTTCAATCTTATGACAGGTCAGGCAAAGGTTCTTAGGGTCTGCAACAATAGCCATTCCCTTTTGATAATCCGGATCCTGACTTTTATCCGGAACAGCAGTTTCAGTTTTTGCAGGTTCAATTTTAGCTTCAGCCGGTTCCTTTTTTTCTTCGCCGCCTCCACCACATGAAATTAAGAAAGCAGCCACGGTCATTGATAAGATAATTTTTTTCATTTTTAGTTCTTTTTAGTTCAAACGCAAAGATAAGCCTTAACGGGACACACAAATTTTTATACCTCACTGTAAAAATGCCTGCATATTGATTCCGGCAGGCAGTTGTGATTTCTAAACTCCAATCAGATAAAACCAAGAACTATACACTTTGCAAACCCAGTTTATAAACCCACTGGTATTTTAATTTTAAGTTTCCTCATCTCCTCTTTTAGTTTCTCAGGCAGACCTGGATGGCAACCGCAGTTTTTCTGATGTGCCAGATGCCAGTCTATTCGTTCTTTCACTGTGGGGTTTTTCGGCATTGGGTGCTGCCGATGCCATTCAGCATTAATACCGGTTATTTTCTTTTTCATAAAAACAAAGATGAAGCAGGAAAAGATCGTTTTCAAATGATGGCCATCAGGTAGAAAGCTGAGAATATCCGGTAATCCCTGTTACCATTCAAAACCGCCAATAAAATTATCAAAATTGAAAGTTATTGACATACTACATAAAAAAATAAAGGTTGCTTCAGTCATCACAGAAAACATGCACTGCCGCTTGTGTTACGGGCGACGGGAGTTGGAAAAATAACTTACTTTAATGGTACAAAGTAAAACAATGAAACTACTGATTACCGGAGCCACTGGCCTTGTAGGCGCAGAAGTACTGCGGCAAGCCATCTCCGATGCTGCTATTGATGAACTGTTTCTGCTTGTAAGAAGCAATCCGCAGATTCAACACCCCAAAATAAGAGTTATTCTGCACCAGGATTTTCTTGACTATACCCCTGCTGCTATTTATTTTACAAAAGCTGATGCTATTACCTGGTGCCTTGGCATCTCACAAACACAAGTAAGCAAAAAAAAATATGAGGAGATAACCTATGGGTATACCAGGGCTTGTGCAGAATTTTGCAAACAGCAGTGTCCATCTATCCGTTTTGTATTTGTAAGTGGTGATGGTGCTGACCGTACAGAAAAAAGCAGTACTCTTTTTAAACGAATAAAAGGTAAAGCAGAAAATGCGATTTTGCAATCCGGCTTGCAAAATATTGTTATTGCAAGGCCGGATGCCGTAAGACCAAAGCATAAAAATAAAAAAGCTCCATTCTTATATAAATTAGTTTATCCCCTCTTCCCGCTGGTAGAAAAATTTGCTCCTCACAAAGTCATCTGGAGCGACACACTGGCAAAAGCCCTGCTGAAACTGGCTAAATTCGGCAATGAGAAAAACACACTGGAAAACACAGAATTACGAAAGCTCGGAACAGAGTAGTATTGTCCACCTGCCCAAAGTATATACTTGAAAAAGAAAATAATATAACAGGAGAATAAAGCCTACCTTTATGCCGTAAAATTGAGTTTTACTGCTCTTGTAAGAGAATAATATTCGCTTTCATTTCCCCTACACCTGCACTCTTCTCAAGCATTCTTGATTTCAAATCCTGTTTACATGACAATCTATGTTTCTAACTTAAGTTTTTCCGTTACGGATGACCAGTTGAAAAAAATTTTCAGTGGTTTCGGTGAAGTGAATTCTGCCAGGGTAATGACCGATAAATTCACAAACCGCAGCAGGGGTTTCGGTTTTGTGGAGATGCCGGATGATGCTGCAGGGCAAAAAGCTATTACAGACCTTAACGGATCGTCCTATGAAGGCAGGCCGTTGGTAGTAAACGAGGCAAGGCCAAGAAAATAGAAAGTTCCATTTAAATCATCCTGATTCATTTTTTATATCCGGGAGTTATCTGTATAGTTCCTGATTAACCTGTTCAACCAATGACACAAGAACAAATTGAAAAATTCATTGAGCTAAGAAAACTTAAAGAGACAGAGATAAATATCCACTTTAAAGATCGTCAGCCGGTAACCGGTGTATTTATCCAGGAAAATGATTATTCAGAATTAAAAGAAAAAAACCTCTGGCGCATCGTTAACAGTCTTAAACTGAAAGAATGGAAACAAAGCCGGGACATGAACCTGAGCCGGATTTTTAACGGCATCTCCTTTACCCGGCTTACAGAAGAATAAACCACAATTATGCCAGTTCCGGTATTCCTGCGCTAAAAAACAGCGAGCGGAATTAAACAGAACTTACCTCCAGGTTAATTACTGTTTAATTTCACATTTACAGCCATAAGACCACGGGGGCCTTTCTCCACTTCAAAACTTACTTCATCGTTTTCTTTTATTGCTGTGGTGAGATTATTAGCATGTACAAAAATGCTCTCCTGGGTAACTTTATCTTTTATAAAACCAAAACCCTTCTCATTGTTAAAGAATGTGACCCTGCCTGTATGTATCAGTTCCCCCTCTTCCGGTTCCACATATTCAGGAACACCAATCGCAATATCTTCCAGTTTAATCTCTTTTCTTTTTCTGGGGTCAGGCGGCGTAGAAGATATGTTCCCGTTCTCGTCCACATAGGCCAGCATATCATTAAGACTTTTCCCTTTGGCTGCATTTTCCTTCCGGTCTTTCATCTTCTCCGCCTTATCCATCTTTTCCTTTTGTTTTTTTTTCTGTCTTTCTTTCTTATTCCAGGTTTCTCCCATATTGTTTATTTAAAATGACTAAATAGCCTGCATTAGTACTGGTGATGACGAAAGCACAGAGAGGGGACTTTGTATTTCGTTCAGGCGGGTTTGGTGAAGGTAGGCTATTTACGCTATATCCAGCCCCGTTTCATGCAATTCCGGAATAAAGGAAACATAAATAATCAGTACCTGACATACTTAATAGTAAACGGCTGACAAATTCAACGTAACTTTAGTGCAGCCTTACTACAGAAAACTTTGGGGGTGAAATGTATACATTCTGAATAAACCCATCCGCTTCACCACTTCCTTGCAAAACCACCAGCATCCCGTCAGTTTTCTACTGGTATGAAAATTTTTAAAAAAGGTACCAGATGAACAGCTTTACTGCCTACCGGATAAAAGATTCAGAAAGGTTTAATCCCTACAATTATCCCATTGTACGGGATGAGTTGCAGGAAATCTTTAAAGCCACAGGAAGCTTTTCTGCCAGAGATAAGCAATATATTATTATTTCTTTCTTAAAAAATCATTCCCTGAAAAATGAATGGATCCGGGCACATCCTGAACTAACCAGCTTGTTTACAGAACAACAATTCGCCACTTCGCATATTGAAGCACTGTTTGATTCCTGTAAAGATAATCTTCCCTTCATGCATAGCTTTGAAGATTACATCAGGAATAATATTGATTAAATCCTTATGGAAATTTTTTGGTAAAGTGGCTGCATTTTTTGAACATCACCTGCTGATTATTTACGACAAGCCCATACCAGTAAAAATATCAAAGTTTTGAAATAGTACCTTTCAACTCTTTATCTATTGTTTTGCTGGTTCGAATAACATTGGACAGAAAGAAATACGTCAGTAACTATTCCCTTATTTCGAGATTTCCCTGGAAACTGCCTTCGATACTTATTTCCTCCGGATTACCATTGACAGGGTTTCGCAACCGTGCAAAATAAGTACCCTCAATGTAATTACCCGTTTTCCGGGTGATATGCACCTGCGGGTTGGTTCCCCCGGAAGGGTTAAACAATCTGTACTCCACCTGGATCGGGTTGAACTCCTGTGTAAAAGTCATATCGTCTCTGTCTTCCCCTGCATTTATGTTTAAATTATAGATTCCGCTTTTATTCTCATAGCCTCCCATCCAGATGCTGAAATGACGGCCTATAGACAGGTCAATCGCTGCATAGATGATCAGGTCATCCTTATCACCCCAGCCGGATAAACTCGTTCTTGTAACATACAGAAAAGTATTGGCTCCTTCCACTGTAAAACTGATACCATTACTTGTGGTACCGGTAATCTTCCCTTTTCCAACCGGGTAAGCAGGAACAGTTTCTTCTTTCTTGCAACTTCCCGAAAGAAGTAATAACGCTAAATAGGATATGACTGTGTATTTCTTCATGTTCTCCGTATACTAAAAGTACAAAAAAGGCCTGTCAAATAGTGGTGAATACTTTGAAAAGCTCAGTTTTCTACAATAACAAGGTTACCGAGGCCTTACTTCTTCTTTCTTTTCTGAAGCTCTCTGATATCGTTGAGGGCTTTTAAAAAATCCCAAAAATCTCCCTGGAAAATATCCGGCATCAGTCTTCTGTTTCTTTATTCGAAAAACTGTTTTAACAAACAGAGGAAGGTCATCCAGGTTTTCAAGCGATATGCTACCTGTTTTTTTTCTTCTTACTGCTGCTGTATAATGTCTCCGTTACTTTTACAAACACATTCTGCCGGAAATCTGCGGGCTTCAGATCATTGAGCAGTAAAGGTCCTTTGGGGCGGGCGGTGGCAAGTATATCACTGAAATTTTCTTCGCTTTTATGATACATAGTACTATCCCGGTATTCGGTAATAAGTACCAGGTCAAAAGGGGCAGTTGAGTCAACAGTTGTTTTCTCAAGGCGATACGAAGTAATAAATCCTTTTTGCAAGGCTATATCACGGTACAGCTTCCAGTTATTCTCGTAGAAAAAAAGTGTTTCAGCATAATTTCCATTTTTCACTTTTACAAAATCCATGACCAATACGGTTTGGGATCCGGCTTTTATAGTTGCCGCAAGGAAAAGGAGGATAAACAATGATCTCATAAATGATGATTTGCTTGCAAACTAACCGTTATGCTGCAGAAAGAAATGCAAAATATGATGAGTGTGAGAGAATTGTCAGACAGGAGAACTAACACGGGGCTGGCACCGCCGTGCCGGTTCCGGATTGAATACTGTGCTACAAAAATCACCCTGTTGGGGTAGAAAAAGAACCTCCCTTCAAAGTAGTATTGCACTGTCAATCGCCTTATAACCTCAATTTAAAAGTATGAAACCATTATTCACATGCCTTGTATTCATTTGTATGGCTGTTCAGCCTGTTCTGTCTCAACCAGCACCCGGGAGAAATAAAGCTGTCAACCCCAATGCTACCAAGGTAACACCACAAGTTGCTGCCAACACAAGTGCTACGATAAAATTTATGGGAAGTAGAAAATACGGGAGCGACAACGGAGATGTTACTGTTAGCTATGAAAGAAGCAAACCCTCTTCGGACAATACACAAACAAAAACTACTGAATCCAAAGCCGCCATGTGCCTTACCAAAGAAGAGGTAAGGGGACAAAAAGTTGAGAGTGAGTTACAGATAGCAGATGGCTCAAAGGCGCAGGGCCTTATGCCGGGTATCGTTATTGATGGTGAGCAACTGCTTAAGTCCGGAGAATTCATTTACCAGTTAATGGAGAAACGTAAGCCTGTTTCCCTCTCCACCACTTCCAACCTGGCCCAAAAAACAAGTGCCACTGCCAATGCCACAGGCAGAAACAATAGTATCGAAGATGAATTAAGAGCAAAAGTAAACTCATTAAAAAGTCCGTCAAATATCACAGGCATGCCCAACCTGTCTTCCAATTCTGAAATGTACAGCACTACGCTGGTGGATGCCAACGGGCTGAATATAGGCGCTTCCTTTTTTTACATGGGCGTTTCTGCCAAGAGCAATTTTGCGTTTTCTTCTAAGAAATACAAGTACATGTATCTCTATAAATTTGAACAGGCATGCCTCTCCGTACTGGCAAATGCCATCAATGGCCCCGAAGATGTTTTTACTACTACTGAGGGAATTAACAACAATTACTGGATGTATGTAAGAGAAGTAAAATACGGCCGAAGGCTTTATGTAATTGTGGAAAGTGAATATGATCTTATGAAGTACAACAGCGACCTGAAAGGCAATATGTCATGGGGAGTAGTATCAGCAAAATTCTCACAGTCCGCACAAGGCTCTTCATTTTCCGAAAAAACAAATATCAAAGCTTTTACACAAGGTGGGCAACCAGTAGCCATCACTGATAAAAGCAAGGTGCAGCAAGAACTGGACAAGTATTTTAACAGCAAGTTCAGGGAAATTGATATTGTACCGCTTTCTTACAAAATGACTTACCTCGATGGCACACCTGTTTCCATGGTTTCAGAAGCTTTCTTAAATGGTAATAACTGTCTTGACAAAAGCAATATAAAGGTCCGGCTTGTAAAAGTGGAATGCAGAAAGGCAGATGACAGTAAAAACAATGAAGAAGTGTATGGTGGTGTTAATATGTTTTTATTCAACGAGAAGAATATGCAGGTATTGGCTGATGGCAGATCCCCGGCGCCTGCCGGCATTAATTTCCCTACCGGAAGTATTGCTTTTGGATCTAAAGATGCGCCAATAGTACTGAACGAAGGCGGACAAAAGGAGTACGGGTTGAATACCCAGGGAAAATATATTGAGTTCCTTGTATCCAATCTTGATTTCGATATAGAGTTAAAGCCTTACCTGAAGGAAAAAGATAATGGATTTAATGCCGATGATGATTATATAACCGAAAACCGCTTCAAAAATTCTCTCCGCCGTATGCTGGTAGAGGGTTCAAACACACCGATATTCGAATTCCGCAGAAAGAACTCTGTCATTGTGATGCATTTTGAAATCATGCCAGTTTACTGATAGCAGGTCAATTAGTAATGAATTTTCGTCTTTGGTCATGCCGGGCAAGAGCCCGGCATCTTTTTTCCCCGATGCTTTGTGAAACTTTCAGTTTCGCAAAACGGTCTACATGTTTCGAAGAGCCGGGGGCGGGTTAGTAGCTGAACCTTCGCATTACCTGTATAGCAGTGCTTCCAACCATGAAGGAAAGAAAGGATTGATGGATATAGATTTCTTATTGTAATGTATCACCGCTATGCGGGGCTTACAGCCCCGCAGTTTTATTTTATTGCCTCCGGCGATTGTTTTCATCGCCACAGGCGATACAATACAACTGCGCAATCACATTACCTGTATAGCAGTGCTTCCAACTACGAAGGACAGAAAGGATTGATGGATATAGATTTCTTATTGTAATGTATCAACGCTATGCGGGGCTTGCAGCCCCGCAGTCTTATTTTATTGCCTCCGGCAATTGTTTTCATCGCCACAGGCGATACAATACAACTGCGAAACTTCCAGTTTCGCATAGCTTTCCGGCATGAACTTCACAGCTTTAGAATAGCTGAAAAGTTTCGCATAGCCCCCGACATGTTTCGAAGAGCTGAATTTCCAGCAATTACAATATCTTGCTCTGATTCAATAATTGAAACAGTTCTTTTTGTTATATCACTATATACTTTCTGAATATTATAAGGCATCAAAAAAGCAATTTATCATTTCATAAATATCTGAAAAAAGCCCTAACTCTCGTCAGGGCTTTTCAGTTTTGAATTTTTACTTTTTCTTTCCAGCGTTTTCTAATTCCGGCTTCTCATTCCTAAACACCACCGTATTATCAAATACGTCTACCAGCACCGGCTTTGTCTTATCAATATCACCCACCAGTATTCTTTTTGATAACTGGTTCACAATTTCTTTTTGTATCAGCCGCTTGAGAGGTCTTGCACCAAACTGCGGGTCAAAGCCCTGTTCGGCTAAAAACTCAAGGGCATAATCACTGAATTGAAGTTCAATGCCGCTTTCCCTTACCAATCCAATTAACTTATTTAACTGAATACCCACTATACCTCTTATCTCTTTCTTCAGCAGCGGTTGGAACATGATGATTTCGTCCACCCGGTTGAGAAACTCAGGTCGTATGGTCTGCCGCAGCAGGTTCATCACTTCCACTTTTGCTTTGCCTGCTGCTTCTTCAATATCTTTCTCTTTAATGTTCTCAAATGCATCCATGATCAAATGGCTGCCGATATTGCTGGTCATGATGATGATGGTGTTCTTGAAATTCACCACCCGGCCTTTGTTGTCGGTAAGGCGGCCATCATCCAGTACCTGCAACAATACATTCCATACATCGGGGTGGGCTTTTTCAATTTCATCGAGCAATACCACACTGTACGGTTTTCTTCTAACCGCTTCGGTTAGTTGCCCGCCTTCATCATAACCTACATAACCGGGAGGTGCGCCTACCAGTCTTGATACGGTATGCTTTTCCTGGTACTCACTCATGTCTATCCTCGTCATCATACTTTCATCATCAAACAAATATTCGGCAAGGGCTTTGGCCAGTTCTGTTTTACCCACACCGGTGGTACCGAGGAATATGAAAGAACCGATCGGTTTCTTCGGGTCCTGCAAACCGGCACGGCTTCTTCTGATAGCATCAGCTACGGCCGTGATGGCTTCTTCCTGTCCCACTACCCTTTCATGCAAGTGCTCTTCCAGCTTCAGTAATTTTTCCCTGTCGCTTTGCAGCATTTTTTGTACTGGTATGCCTGTTGCTTTCGCAATACTTTCGGCAATGTCTTCTGCATCCACTTCTTCTTTTAAAAGACGCTTTTCGCTTAAGACTGAAAGCTGAACGCTTAATGCTTGTATCTTTTTCTCCTGCTCCTTTATCTTTCCATAACGGATCTCTGCTACAAGGCCATAATCACCATTCCGTTCTGCCTGTTCAGCGTTTAGCTTTAAGCGTTCAACTTCTTCCTTCGCATTTTGAATTTTCTCTACAAATTCTTTTTCTTCTTTCCATTTTGCTTTCAATGTATCTCTTTGCACCGCGAAATTGGCGATCTCGGTGTTCAGTTCTTTCAGTTTCCCTTCATCGTTCTCTCTCTTGATAGCTTCCCGTTCAATTTCTAATTGACGTATCTGCCTTTCCAGCGTATCCAGTTCTTCCGGCATGGAATTCATTTCCAGGCGCAGCTTGGCTGCACTTTCATCTATCAGGTCGATGGCTTTATCGGGTAAGAAACGATCTGTAACATAACGGCTGGATAATTCCACCGCTGCAATTATGGCTTCATCTTTTATTCTTACATGGTGGTGTGTCTCGTATCGGTCTTTCAAACCACGAAGAATGGAGATGGCATCTTCCACACTGGGTTCATCCACCATCACTTTCTGGAAACGTCTTTCCAGGGCTTTATCCTTTTCAAAGAATTTCTGGTACTCATTTAGTGTGGTGGCACCCACGGCACGGAGGTCACCCTTGGCCAGTGCAGGTTTCAGAATATTGGCTGCATCCATGGCGCCTTCACCGCCACCTGCACCAACCAGTGTGTGTATCTCATCAATGAATAAAATAATTTCTCCATCGCTGCCACTTACTTCTTTCACCACCGCTTTCAAACGTTCTTCAAACTCACCTTTATATTTTGCACCGGCAATGAGCAATCCCATATCGAGTGCATAGATAATTTTTGATTTCAAATTCTCAGGCACATCACCATTTACAATACGGTGTGCAATGCCTTCGGCGATGGCTGTTTTACCCACACCGGGTTCACCTACGAGTATCGGGTTATTCTTTGTTCTGCGTGAAAGTATATGTAACGTTCTGCGTATCTCTTCATCACGGCCGATAACGGGATCGAGTTTGCCCTGTCTTGCCAGTTCATTCAGGTTCTTTGCATATTTATTCAGCGCATTGAATTCCTGTGATTGTGTTTGTGAAGTAACAGTCTCTCCTTTTCTCAGGTCTTTTATAGCAGTGATCAATCCTTTTTCTGTCAGCCCCGCATTCTTGAGCAGCTTGGCTGTTGAATCGTTACCCTGCACAATGGCGAGCAATAAGTGCTCCGGTGTTACAAACTCATCTTTAAATTGTTTGAGCACTGACCCTGCCCTTAATACCACATTGTTGGCTTCCCGACTTATTTGCTGGGCCGCTTCGCCGGATGCTTTAGGCAATTTGCTGATGAGTTCATCCAGTTTGCTTTCAACCAAATTCAGGGTGACATTATTCTTTTTCAGTAAATATTCAACCGGTGAATCTTCCTGGTCGAGCAACGCTTTTAAGATATGCTCTGTCTCAATATTCGGGCTTTGCGCATTGAAGGCAATTTGCTGCGCCTGCTGAAATGCTTCAGCGGCTTTTATGGTGAAGTTTCCTAAATTCATAATGATTAATTTTAAGGCCGACAGTCCACAGACGATAGTCCATAGCAATACAAGTGAACTACTATGGTCGATGGACCGTTGGCTGTGGACAATAATCAAATACTTATCCAACCCTCTAAATCCCGAAACTATGTCATATAAAGTTAGTTCTATCTGCCTGAAAGTCTTATCCGTAGTTGCTTTTCTGCTACTATTGCAGCCGGCCAAAGCACAATACAACTGGGGCGACCTGGATGCGCAACTGGAGGATAAACAAAAGTTGCTGGGTACAAATATTGTCACCATGATATGGAAAGGCGATTCGCTTGTTTATAAAAAAGAAATGGGCGGTTTTAATATCAAAACACAGGCACCCATTGCCAGTTGCAGCAAATGGCTGACCGCTGCCCTTGTGATGCAGTTTGTAGATGAAGGAAAGATCTCGCTGGATGATAAAGTGGTGAAGTATTTACCGGAGTTTGATAAGTATTTTAAAGGTTATATCACCATCCGGCATTGCCTGAGCCACATGACGGGTATTAAAGACGAAGAAGGTATTCTGAGAAAAATTATTCAGCGAAGAAAATTCTTAACGCTGGAAGAAGAAGTGAATTCATTTGCAGCAAAAGAAATCCGGGCCAATACCGGCACTGATTTCTGGTACGGTAATATTGGTTTGAACATAGCCGGCCGGGTACTGGAAGTGGTGAGCAAAAGGAAATTTGATGTACTGATCCGCAGTAAACTGCTGATACCACTGGGTATGCGGAAAACAACATTTACTGATCTTGATGGCGGCGCTATTAATCCATCCGGCGGAGCACAATCAACTGCTGAAGACTATATGAAGTTTTTGGTAATGCTGCTGAACAAAGGAAAATATAGCGGAGTGCAGATACTCAGCGAAAACTCGGTGAACGAAATGATGAAAGTGCAGAACAAACCTGAGCAAATAAAATATGCTCCCAAATCCACCGCTGGTTTCAATTATACATCCGGAAGCTGGGCTATCGAAGAAAAGAATGGCATTGCCACCACACTGGCCAGTCCGGGGCTTTTCGGCACCTGGCCCATGATCGATTACTGCCGTGGTTATGCTTATCTCATATTTGTTAAAAATCTGCTGGGCGAAGAAAGGGCCGATGCACACCTGCAGATTAAAAAAGTAATTGACGAACAAATTACATCTTCCTGCAAATAACAAACAAGAACTGTGTAGCTTTGCCTATTATTTACTACTGAAATCATTTACTATGTTTAAATCTTTTTTTACCCTGTTAACTGTATTACTAATAGCACAGGGCATCACTGCACAGTCCGTTAAACTCAGCCTGCAGAAAGGACAGAAGTTCCGGGTGGAAAGTTCTACCGTATCGTTGAGTTCCGCTGAGGTAATGGGGCAATCCATGGAAACCAATGTAGACGCAAAATCTTCTTCGATTTATGAAATTATAAATACGGTACCTGAAGGAACTGACCTGCAATCCTCGATTACCAAACTACTGATCACAGCGCAGATGATGGGACAGCAAATGAGTTTTGACAGTGACAAAAAAGACAATGAAGGCCCGTTGGCGGAAGTTTGTACCAAACTGATGAGCAAACCCAAAGGAATCAGCCTTGATAACAATGGCCGCATCACCAAACAGGATAAAACAGATATTGGTAGCGGCTCGCAATCACTACCAGGATTAGGAGAAAGCGATAATGCCACCAGCACAGAGTTGTTTATCCCGGCTTTATCGGGCAAAGAACTGAAAGCAGGTGATCTTATTAATGATACTGTATCTGTAAAAAAAGAAAAATACAGCTCTGCTGATACAGGTACTTACACGGTTACTAAAATAGAAAATGGCCTGGCCAGCATCACTTATTCGGGTGTACAACTGGTAAACTCTGTACTGGAACAAATGGGTATAGAGATGAACAGTACCAGCAATAACAAAATAACGGCCGAATTGGAGGTAGATATTCAAACAGGAATAGTACTTTCCAAAAGTGCTGTAGTAGAAGTGCAGATGACCATTGATGCAGCAGGAATGCTGATACCCGTCTCCGGAAAAACAACAGTGGCTATAAAAATAAGCCCGGCCCTGTAAATATAGTTACCTGCAATACTTATAACCGGCAGCTGATCCGGAAAGAATAGCAAAAAGAATTCTATTTTTTCTTTTTGAATACAATCTGTTCATCCAGCTTGGCCACCATATTTCCAAAAAACTCCCGTAAGAGGTTGTATTCTGCCGGTGAAAAGATGGTTCTGTTTATATCCAATTTATAGTTTAATGATATTGTTTCACCCGATTGTGTTATCCGGTATTCAAAAACCGCATCATTATTGGTGTTCAGTTTCAGGGTAACAGATTTGGGCAGTTCATCCACCACATACCCATCTGGTATTTCCATGCTGAGTGTATACAAATCATTCTGCCTGTATGGCATTTCAACAGGATACTGGCGGTCAGCAGACTTAAAGGGGTTTTGTTTATAACGTTCACCAAAAACGGGGTTCATGTATATTATATCAGCTGTTTCACTATCATACTTAATAGTATAATGCAGCGTAACCGGTTCATCATTTTGCATTAATGAATCCACACTAACACTGTCTATTTTAAAACCATCTCCATACCCGGTACTCAGTTCCTTCAGCAAACCTTCTGTGCCATCTGCAATCATTTTCTGTCTTATTTTACCGGAAGCATAATAGCCATACAATTTGGTGGCATATCCCGTCCATTTTCCGCCCGGTTCCTTATAAATGAAAATGGACGCCTGGTTATTTTCTGTTAGCTGATCTGTTTTCAGTGCAAGTGATGAGGCTTCAGCATTAATTACTCTTGCCTGCCCGTTATAACAGGTATAATACAATTTACCAAAACCAAGCCGCGGTCTGCCTGCATCCAGTAAAAGCTCCTTTCCATCTGCTTTTACTTTACTGATAACATAGTTAAACTTACTTAACAGGGGATAATCATCCCGGATAAGACCATGTTCACTTGTACTCAGCATTACCGGATCGGCCTGTAATCCTGCATACCGCAACATAGCTGTGAGCAAGAGGTTAATCTCAGCTACACCCCCATTTTTGTTTTCTGCAATTTTTTTCAGCGGCTCCCTTATGAATATCTGATTGTAATCCGTGCAGGTAAAATTATCCCGTACATATGTAAATATTTTCCTGGCCACCTCTGTTTCGTTAGAGGTCTCTTTTACTATTTGCTTCATTATTGAAGACAGCCAATTATCATTATTACTTAAAGCTTCACCAAAATCTTCCCTTTTCAGTAATCTCTTTGTAAAATCAGGCCAGGTCGTCATTATTTTCTCCTCCGTAAGTGGCGCCAGGTATCCCGCCAGCTGAAATTCCAGCTTTGCCACATAGTTATTCGGGGAACTTGTAAATGCTTCTTCTTTAAAAGCCGGAACATCCTTCATTGCCCAGCGAAAGTCAGTTATAACACAACTAATATCTATTCTGTCAGTCGATACTTTTCCCATGTATATATCCTTTTTCACTTCAACAAAGTAATGGCCGTCCCTGCTTTTCTGATCATCCATGTAAAAAGGATGATTCCCCTGTGGTATCAATGTATAATCCAGAAACTGAGGCAGTGAAACTGTATACTGGCTCCAGAGACGGGGCACATCACCCTGAAATATCCAGGGCTGAATGTTCGGCAGAAACTCTGAGGTAAGTTTATATTCATATTCAATAACAGAGCCTTCTCTTACATTGGGCAAAGTGAATTTCTTAACTACTGTATTTTTGTCAATATTCTCCTTAAATACGGAAGTCTTCACATTCAGTTTTGTCTCCACTACTTTCCCGTTCTCCAGGTTATAGGTAACGGCTTTCAGATCATCCAGTTTCTCTTCCCAATCTCCATCTTTATACAAAGTAATTTCTACAGTAGCCATATTATACCCGCTGTTCTTTAAAATATGAACCCTGCGGTGATGCCTGAACTCAAGTGAAAACCATCCGTCTTCATTTCCCTTTACCTGTGTAGAACCGATATCTGCAAGAATAACAGCATTGGCGCCGGTATCTATGGCATACGATTTCTTATTAAGGTCTGCTTCGCTGATTTTTCCAAATTTGATTACGGGTGCTTCCTGTGAAAAGGCTACGGCTGCACTAAAGAACAGTGCAGTAACAAATAAAAATTTCATGTGTTTTTTTTTGAACTACAGAAAATAATTTAACTGCGTTCTAATCAGAATCCTTTTTGTGTTGTTGCTGTTTCGCTTTTGACGAGCACCACTTTATTACGGTCGGCTTTGTACATAGTGTCATAAAACTTCACCAGTTCAGCATAGTCTTTTGCGGGATAAGTACCTGCATAATGTTCAATGCTGCGGTAATACATCAGTTTATTACCCTCCAGTTTTACAGAGCAGTTGAATTTACCAAACTTACTGGTTACAAATATTTCCTGTGGTATTGACTCAGCCGTGTAGCCCGCAGGCAGGGTGATCTCAACTGTATCCACATCTTTGTATTCAAAACTCAGCTCCAGGTTATACTTCCTGTTTTCTTCAGGGGTAAGCCGGCGGTACGTTCTTGTCATCACATTTGGTATAATAAACAGCCGTTTACCGGTAATGGTAGCATAATTGCTTGCAGTGATATCCAGGTTTTCTTCCACCGCAGGCAATGTTGATTTTGTCTCCTTGTATTCAAAACTATTCACATCATAGGTGGCAAAATCCAGTTGTTCATGCAGGTATTCTTTCACTTTATCTTTCGACAGATTATTGATCAATCCGTGATACTGGTCCTGCTGCAGCCCGCCATAGGTGGTTGCAGATTTTACCATCAGTGTTGCATCCTCCAAAAGCTGCGCTTTAACATTGCGCAGCTGCAGATTTTCCTTCATGCCATATTTGGGAGTACGAACCATCTGACCTCCATTCTCATCCACCAGTAACACATACCTGTCACAGGTAAAATCCCCAAGATAGCCAGGTGGCATTGTCTGGCTGGTGCATTCAAGCCATACGGTATCCTTCTGTAAAGGCACACTAAGAATAACATGATTAAATTGGCTGGAAGGAAAATCAGTTATTATTTTTTTTGCACTTCTTCCGGCCCTCACCAATGTATAGTAAGATTTGATTCCCGCTTCTTTCAGCAAGCTGTACATATAATTAGTCAGGGCCTTGCAGTCCCCGTAAGCTTTTGTGGCAACATAAGAGGCATCAAAAGGCTGCCATCCGCCAATACCCAGTTGAATGCTGATATACCGGGTGTTTTTTTGCATGTATTCGTATAAACGGGCAATTTTTTCCTTTGGATCAGTAATGTTATCTGTAAGTTGATGCACTGCCTGTTTAATATTATCCGGCAGTTTATCTTTCCCTTGTCGCAGCGCATGAACAAATTTGCCGAAGTCCTGCCAGCTTTGCATATTTCCCCTGTACTTTTCTATTTCAAATTCTGTTGGTCCGAAAAATACAGCTGTATTAATTTCCACCCAA
This sequence comes from Chitinophagaceae bacterium, assembly GCA_044221225.1. Lineage (GTDB taxonomy): Bacteria > Bacteroidota > Bacteroidia > Chitinophagales > Chitinophagaceae > JJ008. The sequence goes on along the minus strand of JBGAPQ010000011.1, from coordinate 11,362 downwards.
TCAGGTGATGCATATTCATCTTTAATAGCTGGTAGCTCTTTTATTTCCCATGTCAGTATCTTTTTTTTCTTCTCTGCCGTAATAACCGGTTCTCCGGGATAATTAGTAGCCCGGTATCTTACTGTATAATCATCATTACTGATAATACTGATACTGCTTTGCTCCACCGAAAAATCTTCATCCTCTCTTGGCAACCACACCGGAAAAAATAAAGTGCCATTATATTTTATCTCAAATTCATACTGAACAGTATAGGGATATGTTTTATGAAAAAAGTGATGAAATTTCCGCCGGTTGTCATCAATCAGGTTATTATCGTCTGAGCCGGTGGCGTCAATAATTTGTTTATTTTTTAATTTTTTCAGCTCCTTTCCTTCTGCGTTGTATAGAGTGCCTTCAATATTTCTAATTTCGTGTAGTTTATCATAATACTCAAGAAACCCTGCCTGCTTGTCTCCATTTTCATTCAATATAGTAATCGCATATTTCTTCCGGAGAATCGCTTCGCCTGTACTGACCACTTCAAAACTTATCCTTTCGGTTCTTTTTACAGCATCAGCTCCTTTTAATAGCGCCGCTGGAATTTTTGCGACTGCATACTCCCCATCACCCGCCGAAGCTGCCAGAGAAACAAAAACCAAAAGAAGCAGGATTATTTTTTTCTTCCCCATGTGTTACTTTTTCTTTTTAAATACAATTTGTTCCGTCTGCTTTTTTACCACGAGGTTAAAAAACTCCCGCAGCATCTCGTATTCATCCGGTTGAAAATTGGCCCTGCTGATACGGATGCGGGAACGAAAAGCAATTCCGCTTCCCGACTGGGAAATACGATATTCAAACATGCCTTCATTTTCCTCATTCAGCTTCACTACCATTGACTGCGGCAATTCATCCACCACATACCCTGTCGGGGTTTCCATCTGCAGGGTATAGCTTTCGTCAAAACAATAGGGCATTTCCACGGGATACACCCTTTCTGCAGATTTGAAAGGATTCTCTTTATATCCTTCTCCAAACATTGGATTGAAATAAATAACATCCTGCTTTTCTTCCAAAAGATCAAAATCATATTTAATACCCAGTCCATAGTCATATTTGTCCAGTGAATCCAGCACAAAATTGGCAATGGATATTTCCTGACCGAATTCCTTTTTGATATCGGTAATCAACTGATCTTTTCCTTTTTCCTTGATGTGGTCACGAAGGCTGAATGATTCGTAATAACCAGGCGCCTGGTTCATACTGCCGACTATATTGCCTTTATCGTCATTAATTACAAAGACAGTAGTAGTTTTCCTTTCCATCAGGGAATCACTCAGAAACTGGACAGCATCTGCTGATTTATTGATTATCCTCGCATGCCCGTTGTAGCAGCGAACAGGTAATTTCCCAAAGCCAAGCCTGGGTTCACTTGCATCCAGGTAAACATTTTTTCCGCCTATTACCGTCATGACAATAACATAATTATACTGTGACAAAAGCGGGTATAAAAAATAAGTAAGACCGTTGGACCGGGTGCTGAGTATTACCGGCTCTGCTTCGATATCAGCATATTTCAGCATGGCTGTCAATAACAGGTTTATCTCTGCAACCGTCCCGCTTTTAGATTTAACAAGGTTTTTAAGCGTTTGATCTGTAAAAAGGTCACTATGATCTGTACAGGTAAAATTATCCCGCACATACGCAAATATTTTTTCCGCTTTTTCTCCATTATCTGAAACGCCTTCAACAAGAGGCTTTACAATATCTTTAAGCCAGCCATTATCTTTTGTTACAGCCCTCCCAAAATACTCAGACTCTATCAGGTCATTGGCAAGCTGTTTCCAATCGCCCATAATATTTCTGTAAGTAAGGGGTTGCCTGTATTCGGATAACTGAAATTCAATTTTAGTAATGTGATTATCGATAGCAGATGTAAAGCTTTCCTCTTTTAAAGAAGGAACATTTTTTATTACCCAACGGTAATCTGTCATGTTGGAATTAAACTGGTACCTTTCTGTGGCGCCTGTTCCCCGGCTGTCGAGAATCGTAAACGATTCGTTACGTATTTTCCTTTCATTAATGTCGTATGCCTTATATCCTCTTGTCAGAAAAACATATCCCAAAAAATCAGGAACAGAAAGATTATACTCACTCCATAATCTCGGGTACCCTCCCTGGAACTCCCATGGTTGCAGGTTCCTCAAAAAGTCGGATGTAATGGTATACTCGTATTCAATAATGGAACCCTCTTTTACATTCGGGAAAGTAAATTTCTTTACCACCCTGTTCTTATTGATCTTATCCTTAAATACCGAGCCCTTCACATCCAGCTTGGTTTCCACCACTTTCCCATTCTCCAGGTTATAGGTAATTGCTTTTAATTTGTTCAGGTCTTCCTCAGCATCACCGTCTGTATATAAAGGAATAGAAACATTCGCAATATCATAGCCGATCTTATTTAGTATATGTACCCTTTTGTAATGCTTATACACAAGAGAAAACCATCCTTTTGAATTTCCCTCAATAGTGCTGTAACCAATATCCGCAATTACCACTGCGCTGGCATTACTGTCGATAGAATACACTTTCTGTGCAAAATCTTTTTCAGAAACATTGCCAAACTTTACATTGGATTTATCCTGGGCGCATACCTGGTAAGAAAAAACAAACAGCGCCAGGCTCTGGAAGATAAATTTTGAACTCATAGTGATGGTTAAATGTGGTTAATTTCGCAAGAAAGGTCAATAATAATTAAAAAAAACAAATTCTGCTACTGACTAAAGTCAATCTTTTTGCTAATATTAAACAACCGGGATAAACTGAACCAACTGCAACATCATACTACCCTCATTAAGCAAATGGCCGGAAGGCTTGGTTTTGATTATTGCGGCATCGCAAAAGCCGGGCGGCTGGAAGAAGATGCAGTAAGACTGGAGAAATGGCTTCAAAACGGAAGTCATGGACAAATGCAGTACATGGAAAACTATTTTGAACAGCGTATAAATCCCACACAGCTGGTACCGGGGGCCCGGTCAGTAATTACCCTCTTGCTGAATTATTACCCTTCTGTACAACAGCGGCCGGGTATTCCTAAAATTTCAAAATATGCGTATGGCAACGATTATCATGAAGTAATCAGGACGAAGCTGAATGAACTTCTGCAATTTACCAGGGATGAAATTGGAGAAATACAAGGAAGGGGATTTGTGGATTCTGCACCAGTACTGGAAAGGGCCTGGGCAAAAAAAAGCGGTCTTGGATGGATAGGAAAAAATGGCAACCTGATTAACAAACAAAGCGGTTCTTTCTATTTTATTGCCACACTTATTACAGATCTTGAATTTGAATACGATGACCCGTATGTAAAGGATTATTGCGGTTCCTGCACAAAATGCATTGATGCCTGCCCGACTGATGCTATACTTCCCGGCAAAGTAATTGACGGCAGCAAGTGTATCTCTTACTTCACCATCGAATTAAAAGATATGCTGATACCCGGAGAAATGAAAGGCCGCTTTGATAACTGGATCTTTGGCTGCGATGCCTGCCAGGATGTGTGCCCATGGAACCGCTTTGCAAAACCACATCGTGAACCCTCCTTCAACCCGCTGCCGGAGATTTTAAATCTCAGCAGCAAAGAATGGGAGGTACTATCTGAAGAGAAATTTAAAAAAATATTCCGCCACTCACCTCTGAAACGAACAAAGTGGAAAGGCATTCAACGAAACCTGAAGTTTATATCCGGTTGTTAAAATCCCCAGCCAAGTTTCAACGATAATGCACGGAGATTGTACTTAAATGTTTCTGTATTCTCCGGGCAGGGAGGTATCAAACAGGGATAAACACTGGTGACCTTTTCTTTGTAAAATTTATTACTGTATCCCAAATGGAAGAGTATTGCATCATTCTGCTTGCCTACTGCTATTTTGTAACCAAAGCCGGCATTCCAGTAAAAGCCGGGATACATTTTTGAAGCATCCCATCCCCAGTAATAATTATAATAACCCTCATTCTTCCACGGAAAATTTGCCCCGGCTGCTGATGAAAAGTAAAGCTTTCGTTTTGCAGTAATGCTGATACTTCTTTCTGCAGATACGAATACAGGAATACTTCGTAGAAAATACCAGTCAATGCCTGAGCCTATGCCGGTAAACCATTTTTTATAAGAAAGGCCATTGATGGTTTGTACCTGCAATTCTGTTTCCCGGCTACCCGCCACTATGCCCACATAATTCTGCGTGGAAAATTTTGGTTTTACCTGTGCGGCCAACTGGCCCCCGTAAAGCACTAAACTTACGGCTACAAAAAAAAGTTTCATACAAATCATTTACCTGTTTACTGTGAGCTTACTTTTTTGAACCAGGCTTGCAGGATTACTGTAATCGTACTGGTACAAGCCATCCTTTGCAACCACTATAAGATTATTATTCCATGCTATAGCATCATAGGTTTCCAAACCGGTGATATGTTTTAGCAGGGTAATACTTCCGGGGAAACTGGCATCATACATTTTCAGCCCGTCTTTCCCGTCGCAGATAAACAGGAGGTTACCTGATTTGGAAAGCCCATGCGGATGTGTCATCGGGTAAGAACGTAGCAATGATGGCGCAGAAAGATTCATCACATTCACTACATCCAGTACATTACTTGCGCCACCACAGAAGTTTCCGTCATGTAATGTTACATATGCATAATCACCATCTGTGATTACAGGATCGCAGGCCCTTGCATGCTGAAACTGTCCTTCCCTGACAGGATTTGCCGGAGAACTGATATCATAAATGAACATACCCGCATTGGAGCCAATGAAAAGTTTATTCTTAAAAGGATAGATCGTTTCAATTCCCCAGCCAATATTGGTAGTGGTCACCTGCTGTGGGTTCAGGGTACTTGTTATATCAAAGCTGCGCAGTTCATAGTCATTTACACAGTACATATAATTATTTATGATAGAAAACCGGGCCATGGAACCGGCAATTCCGGTATTTACCCCTGCATTACCTGATGATTGTGCCGCGCCGGAAGAAGAACTGTAGAGCAGCGCCATATCATATTTCATCCAGGAATCTGATGCATCATATCTTACCATAGTATCTTTTACAATCCAGTCCACAATCACTTTTGTGCTGTCAGCAATAAAGCCATTTGAATAACTCCTTGATGGAAAAACGTATGGAATGTATTTTTCAAACCTCGCAGCCAGCGGATCAGAAATATCAACCACCACAAGGTCGGTATACAAATCAGCATACAATGTGTTTCCTTTTACTGCAATGTCGAGATTACCAGGTATATTAATAAAAGCTTTTACCACGGGGCTGGCAGGGTTGCTGTTATCAATAACATGAACGCCTTTATCCACCTCGTTTAGAAAAATATAGCTGCCCAGCATGAATATTTTACCAGGTGTTTTTATAGCGCCGGCAGGGTTGCTTTTAATATTGGCATACACTTCTGTTTTCTCTTTATATACAGGCCGGGCTATGGTGTAGGTGTGCATGATTGTATCCTTCAGGCATGACTGAAGAAACAGCGCCATTGTTAACAAAACCGGGAAGATGATTATTTTTCTCATAAAATGCAATTTGAAAGTCTGACAATACTTATTTATGAACCGTTGCACCGGGGATCATTACTTTTTTAACACCCAGTTAATCTTAATACCAAATGAGCTCAGGTGATTATAATCGGGCGGATTAACCTTCTGCAATTTACTGATGTGGTAGTTGTAGTAAAATCCTGCTGATAAAGGGTGCTTTTTTTCTTCAAAGAACCGAACCGAAAATCCTGACTGATACACCAAATTAAATGAATTAAAGACCCGTTTATCTTTATAAAACAAATGAGCATACTTATCATACACCACAGCATCACTACCGGCAAGGAAGGAAAAAGCCAGCCCGTTCTCCCATTCAAACGGAGGAAGCTTTCTACCCTTGTTGATCTGCCAGTGAAACAATAATGGAATTTGAAAGAAATAATACTTGTTTTTGTAATTAGTCAACCCGCCAGCCTGGTAGTAGCCCCCGGTAGTAACAGAATTTAACTCATTACTGATCATACGGACACTATCTGTAAAAATGCCTACTCTCTGCTTTACAGAATAGTAAGAAAAATTAAGGCCGGCAGAAACAGCTGTTTTTTTCCCAAGCTTTCGTTTGGCATACACACCGGCCTGCCATGCCATTCCTTTCAGCGGAATAGAATCTGCAAAACTTACCTGCGGAGACGAAGCCACACCCCCGCTATTTGAATAAGCGTCGGCCAGGGCCTTTTCTCCAAACGGTGCAATATTACCGTCAGTCAGGCGATCCGGGCCAATGCTGACTGTAAACCCTGCCTCCCATTTTTTCTTACCGGGTTTCTTCTGCTTTTGTGATAACTCTGCTACAGCTGTCACTGAAATTACAGTATCCATTTTCTGTACAGTTTCCGGTTTAGCAATTGCCGTTTTTTCATTGCTACTGCCGGCAGCCACCGGATTATCAACGGGTGATTTAATAAGTACTGGTTCAGTAGCTACGGAAACGGGCACTTCAGGGGTTGTAATAATAGTATTGCTGTTATCCTTTTCATTACGGGTTTTCTGCTTCGATTTAACTTTACCCGCAATACTGTTTGTGCTATACGTTCTTTTCGTTTCATCTTGCCAAGACGATTTCTTTTCATTACCCTTACTAATGCTGATCAGTTGTTTGATTGTTTTCATTTCTGCAACAGCCGGCTGAGCGGTTTTCCCGGGTTCTTTCTTTGTCGTAACAGTTGATGTTGCCGGGATATTTTCATTTGGATTAGTAATTAATGCAGTAGTTGCTTTATTCTTTATCTCAGTATTCGTTGTATTATTTGTTTTTGCATTTACAGTTTTAACAGCAGTAAGTTTTTCAGCAGGTCGTTTCTTTAACCACCAGCCTCCGCCGCCCAGTAATAAAAGCCCAGGAACAAGTAGCAGGAAAATAATGACTCTTCTCCGTTTTTTTTCCCGGATACGGTATTCCACTTCATACCAAACCTGTGAAGAAGGTTGTAAACGAAACGCTTCCATTTTGTCCTGTACCTTCTTTTCAAATTCATTTTCCGGCATAGGTTTCATTTTTTATTTCTGACAAAGTTTTTTTCTCTATCCAGCTTATCAGTAAAGCTCTTGCCCTGGCATACTGCGAACGGGAAGTGCCATCGGTGATGCCCAGCAGCTGTCCTATTTCCACATGAGAGTACCCTTCAATGGCATGCAGGTTAAAAATAGTCTGGTATCCATGTGGCAACTGCCTGATAAGACCGGCCAGTTCTTTTGCCTCCAGGTTTACAGAAGGGTTATCATCTGCCACCAGGTGAAGGGGTTGTTCATCGAAATACATTTCATCCCTGTATTTCCGGTTTCGTTTCAAAAAATTCAATGCTGTATTTACCATGATACGGCGGATCCAGGCACCCAATTGTCCTTCGGATCTGTACCCGGCAATACCGAGAAAAACCTTTACAAACCCATCCTGCAACACATCTTCCGCATCACGCAGTGATTTGGTATAGCGATAACAAACCCCGAGCATTTCCTGTGAGAAAAACTCATATAACTGACGTTGTGCCTCGGGTTTACCCTTCAGGCAGTCTTTTACCAATTGGCGTTCATCCATGTTCGCTTATACGAAATGACTGACAACGGGAAAATATCAATCGTTGCACGGGTTAATTATTATTCGGTATAAAAGCTCAGAAGTCGTTATCCTTCCTCATGTACTGTAATTGCCTGCCAAAAGCTGCCCATACCTTTTTAGCATCCGGGTATTTATAGTATTTGCTGAAAAGCTTCTGTGTTTCTGCCAGGTTTCTGCCATAGGAGTAATAATATACAGCCAGGTTAAGTGCAAATTCTTTGCGTAATCCATTATCCTGTGCGATGTCATCTTCCAGTTGCTCATAGGGCTGCTCCCCCAGTTTGGCAAGGTTGTCATTAATAATATCTTTTAATTCTGCATCTCCCGGGGCTACCAGCATTTTTCCTTTGTTGTATTTCAGTGAAATACTTCTTATCTCAATAGGGGCGGCATCTGTTGTGTCAGCATACCCGCAGGCAAAGCAGGTAAAGAAATAGCCAAACTGCTCGTGGAAATCATAAATAAATTCCTTCTCCCTGGTGATGATCGTATTACCTGCAAAGAGTTTTGCTGCGTACTGGTATTTGCCGGCAGCGGTATTTTTGAAAACATAAATCTCATCACAGCAATGTGCCCCGCCGGTAAAATTGGAGACCAGCAATTCTTTTTTACCATCATTATCCATATCCGCAAATGCATGATCGGCATATAACGGCATAAGTGATACATCCACAACCAGGCTGCGGATAAAACCTGCAAGAGATATTGTTTTTTTATTTTTTGTCACCAATATCACTTTCGAAGGGTTCCTGGTTTTTTCTCCCTCCTGGAAAAAAACAGTAGTAGGATCTGGTTCAATCTCTATAACACTATCCTTCGGGTGTAATATGGTATCTATCTGGGCCTTTATGGAAAAAGAAAAAAACAGCAGGAAAAGAAAAAACACAATCTTTTGTATATGTAACATTTTAAAATTATTTATACCTAAAGTTACAGACAGGTATGCCCCAAAACAAAAAGGCTGCCGGGGCAGCCTTTATTTTAAAAGTCGTTTAATTTAGTAATTAAGCGGAATTGTAACCTGTGTGGTATCCCACTCAATAACCAATGAACCGTCTGCCTCAAAACGAATAGTAAGCTGCTCCACAACACTTGCTAATGTTTTAACGGGCACTTTAACGGAAACTACATCCTTATCTTTATTCTTCTCATATCCGTATGCACCCCATTGTCCTAATTGTGAATTAAGAATAATCGTCCATTCTTTTTCTTCAGGAATTGCAAATAAAGTGTACGTACCGGCTTTTACTCCGGCTCCGCCAAATTTTACATCCCGGGCAAACCGGATTGTAGTTGCTTCATCAGCGCCAACTCTCCAGGCCTTTCCAAATTTTTCCAATCCTCCAAAAACTACACGGTCCTTTTTATAAGGCCTGCCGTAGGTGATGGTGGTGTTGGCATTGCTTACTGTATCATGCGGGCTTTTTCTGCCCCCGTTTTGCGAATAACTATTGAATACCGTAAATAAAGCCAGAAGTAATAATAATTTTTTCATACTCAGAGTTTATAATAAATTAAAAGATACTTAAAGTTACCCGGATCATTTAAATACCGGCTTACCGTTCAAGGATTTTTTTTAAACTCCCAAGTCCCTGTTCCATTAGCGGCCCATATCTTTTTTCCAATAACAGGCTGGAAAATTTTTCCCAGGGATACCAGCGAAAACGAAAATCCATATACCATTGCACTGTTACAACTCCGGTATCTCCGGATGGAATAATATTCCAGCCCATTTCTCCTTTACCAATACCCGGTGCTGCATTTCCGGCAATAACGCTGGTATCAGTAACTTCCATCAAAACAATTCCCTGCCCGTCCCCTGTACGGATTCCTTTTGTAACTCCATTCTCCGTCAGCAATTCAAGTGTGTCTGCGCCGGGATACCAATTTTTCCAGTTTTCTGCATTTTTTATCTGCAGCAATACTGAATCTTTACCAGCACTAATATCTGTTGCTTTTGAAATACGAACATGAGAAGGAATAAACAGGGAAATACCTGTTATCAGCAGAAAAAAAACAATGAAGCTGATTATCGCCAGTTTTATTAATCGCATACTTATTTATTGATCTGTCTTATTCCCATTTCAGTACCCGGGCAGCAATAATATATATGATCAGCATCCATATACCCAGTATGCCGATCTCTTTCCAGCAGTTAAAGATACTAAGTCCCTCAAAGGATATTTTTCGTACCGCATCATTGTATTGGGTAAGTGGCAGTACCCGGCATATTTCCTGCAGCCATTTGGGGAATACTTCAATAGGAAAAAATGTTCCGGATAACATCATCTGCGGAAATCCAAATAAATTGATCAGTAAAGGAATAGAAGTATCTGTTTTGGCAATACTGCTGAATATCAGCCCCACACCCATCAAAAGAAAAAGCATAATGATGGTCATCAGCATGATCTCTAAAAAAGTAAAAATGCCGTTCTGCAACGTAAAGTTCATAACAAAGTGGCCGAATAAGATCAGCACCACCACACTCAGCAACTGAAAGAATAAGCGGCTCATGCCAATTCCCAGCAGAATACTTAACTTATTCACCGGCGAAGCATAAAATCTTTTTAATACCAGTTGTTCCCTCAATCCGAAAAAGGTGAATGCTATGCCAAACAGCGTAGAAAACAAAATGGAAAATCCCAGCTGACCGGGAAGAATAAAATCTATCTGGCGGTATTTTCTTACTTCTTTAATAACCGGTTCCTCCACTGCAATATTTTCCTGTTCAATACCGGCATTGGCCACTTCTATTTTCAGCTTTATATAATCCAGCACCGGTAAAAAAGAGCCGATCGTATTGGCACTGGCTGTGGTGGATCTCACTTTGACTACTGTCCCCGGTTTTTTAGTGGAGTCGCCGGTACTTATTATCGTAAGTATGGCTGTTAATTTTCCCCGCTGAAGATCTTTATTCAATAAAGCTGAGTCATTATAATGAACGATCCTGATAACCCCTGCCTGTTTTAATCCATAATAAAATTCTGAACTGGTATCACTGTCAGGCGTTATGGCAACACGGTAACTTACTCCGCCACCGCTGCCAAAAGCGCCGAAGATCATTACAAAAATGATGGGGAACAGAATACTGAATATGATGGCGCTGGGGTTGGCAAATATGGCTTTGAAACTGGCCCTTGTAATGGCCCATAATGCTCTGGACTGACTGTAAGGTTTCGCCATGTATCTTTTGTTGGTGGGCAAATGTATTTAATTACCGTGTCAATGCTGAAAATAAAGATATTTGACCCCGTATATGAACACAGCTTATTTGCTTACGGGTGGCAACCTCGGTAACAGGGAACAAAACCTGGCCACTGCAAGGGACTTTATCACGGTGCAGTGCGGTACTATCATTGCAGCTTCCTCATTATATGAAACCGCTGCCTGGGGCAATACCGATCAACCTGCTTTTTTGAACCAGGCACTGACTATTAAAACAGTACTGAATGCCCGCCAGCTGATACGCAGGATACTTAAAATAGAAAAACTGATGGGAAGGATAAGAGAAGAAAAATACGGCCCCCGGCTGATTGATATTGACATATTACTCTTCAACAATGAAAAACACAACTACCAGTTTTTAAAACTGCCACACCCTGAAATGCAAAACAGGCGGTTTGCTTTGTTGCCACTTGCTGAAATAGCTCCGAATATTATTCACCCGGTATTATATAAAACAATAGCTGAATTGCTTGATGAATGTAAAGATGAGTTACTTGTGA
>JBGAPQ010000010.1:0-176744 GCA_044221225.1 Chitinophagaceae bacterium | reverse complement strand
CACCAGCAGGCGGCGCATGAAAGAGTAGTATATGAACAATTGAAGGCGGCGAGCAAAGACAAACCGGTGGCTACACAACGCAGCATGTTTCCTTCGACACTGGAACTTACTCCGGCTGATACGGCGGTGATGGAAGAAATTATAGGTGACCTGCAATATCTCGGCTATACTATTGAGCCATTCGGAAAGAATGCTTATGTTATTCAGGGCACACCTGCCGATGTGGAATCCGGGAATGAAAAACATATCATAGATATATTACTGGAACAATATAAACACTTCAGCCCTGAAGTAAAATTCTCGAAAAGAGAAAAACTGATCCGTTCATTGGCTAGACAACAATCCATCAAGACCGGCACAAGATTGACTGAAAGAGAAATGCGGCAATTGGTAAATGATCTTTTTGCTTGTGAGCAATCGAATGTAACGCCGGATGGCAATCCCACTTATTTGGAATTTAAACAGGATCAGTTGGAGAGGATGTTTGGGAAATAGTTGCAGGGTAGTAAGTAATAAGTTTTAAGTATGTATTACTTACAACCTAAAACTTATTACTTAAAACTTCTCCCTTATTCCTTGCAAAAACTTTTCTATTGCTCTGCGTATATCAGTAGCAGAAGCCTGGTGATTGTTGACCAATGTTGAGAATATCAGCAACTTTCCTTTCCTGGTATATAAATAACCGCTGAAGGCTACTACACCGGAGAGTGTTCCTGTTTTGGCGTAGATATAGCCGCTGTCGGCTTTGTAGTAACTGCTGATCGTTCCTTCTCCGCCGGTGGGAAAGATGACTTTGATGCGTTCCATACCAAACTCATTCTTCATTTTGTTGAGTATGGCTACCAAACTTTGCGGAGTAAATAAATTATAGCGGCTGAGGCCAGAACCATCGGCCCATCTTGGTTTTTGCGGCAGGTCTTTGAAATCTGTTTTGAGAATAGTGTCTATGATTTTTGCATCATTCATTACTCCCAGTTTTTCATTACTTACCATTAATAAACTTTGCTCCGCAAAAAAATTATCACTGCGGTGCATCATGAGCTTGAGAAGAGAGTCGGTGGGTTGGGAATGGATGATTATCAGTTCTTCGGGCATATTATTATTGATGCCATTAACTCCTATTGTATTAACAAACTTATCCATCCTGAGATTTTTCAAAGTATCAAGCAGCATATTTAGAACAACCGAATCCTTGGGGACAAATGGGACGAACTGTCGTTGAAAAGAAGCATTCTCAGAGAATGGTTCACGAAAAATATTCTGATCTTTATCTCTTCGAATATAAAATTTATTAAACCCGCCTTGGTAATTTGTCCAAGATTTGCGCCACGATAGGTCAATAGAAGGATTTACATTCAATGTATCCTTGTCCAAAAAGAACGTCAGGCAATTTCCATAAATTGGAAAAGCACTTCGTTCGGCTTGATATGGTTCATTATAATCGTTCCATGACCACCCATTTCCTAAACCCTGCTCCCGCCAGTTATTCATGGTCATTGTAGCAGTTGGAATTTTTTCTAAGAACGTATATACAGGTTGATTAAAAAAATCAGGATGCAAAAAAGTTGGATCGCCAGTAGGAACAAGAAATAGTTTGTCGCCTCCTTTTACAACCTTCAAACCCACTAAACTATCCCCCAAATATTTCATCGCTGCATAGCAGGTGGATATTTTGGTATTGCTGGCGGGTACAAAATATTTATCGCCCTGGTAATTGTAGAGGTATTTATTGGCTGCCGGGTCGTAAATGCTGATACCCACATGGGCGGCTTGCAGGGCTTTTGTATTAAGTACATCTGCCTGTGCAGATTTTGAGATTTGTTTTTCTATAGAACAGGAAGATAAAAGAATGATGAATGATGAATTAAGAATGATGAATTGCTTAATACATTTAAATAATCTCTTCTTCCCTGTAATGCTGAATTCATAACTCATAATTCATAAATTATAATGAAACAATTTTACCAGAAGTAAAACTCTCCAACGCTGCTTCAATGATCCGCCCATTTATTTCTGTATGCAGCAGGCCATCGGGTGCTGATGGTGCAGCACACCAGCTTTCTAAAGAAGGTTTTACTCCGGCCAGTAATTGCTGTTCCTGCATATCAGACCGCTGCTGCAAGAAGCTCCCTTTCATGCCATGCAGGGTGTAAGCATAAGTGGATTCACGGGCAATACAAGTGGCTTTTAACCGTACCCGTAGTTTGTCGTAGTAAAAAAGTATCTCGAAGTAATCTGGTGCCATCACATCATCCCGCATTTTCCATACATCGGCAAATACAGCATCAGGAAAACCAAATAGCTGTATGGCCTGGTCTACCAGGTGAGGTGAGAGATCATAGATAATACCTGCCCCGGGCATATCTCCCTCTTTATGTGGTTTACCACCAAAGGTTGGACGGTAACGATCGTATCTTATTTCCACCTCCCGCAGTTCCCCCAGCAAGCCTTGCTGCAATACATTTTTCACCGCCCGGTAATCTCCGTCATATCTCCTGTTCTGGTACACACTGATGAACAAATTATTTTTCTCAGCCAATGCAGTTAATTCTTCCGCTTCTTTTACTGTTGTGGCAAATGGTTTTTCTATTACCAGGTGTTTGCCCGATTGCAATACCAGTTTTGCCTGTTCATAATGTAAATGGGTGGGAGTATTCACTACGATCAGCTGCAAACCAGTATCAGCACATAACTCTTCCACAGAACGGTATAATTTTGCCTCCGGGTATCTTTCTTTTGAATCATGGTTGTGCCTTTCCACAATCGCCGATAATTCATAGCCCGGATGCGCATGAAGAAAAGGAGCATGGAATAATTTTCCGCTCATGCCGTATGAGCAAATACCGGTGCAAATAACAACCCCCATAAATGGCTTTTTATATTTAAAATCCTACACCCCTAAAGGGGAGGTTTGGAAATTCTTTATACTTTAAGAGCTTATGAATCAAGAATGAAGCATTGATCTAAGTTCCCCTTCAGGGGACAGGGGCCTTACCCCCTCTCCTGTGCCCGCAACCATCTCTCCGGTATTTCATTGCTGCTGGCCAGTAAATAATCTTTGTAGCTGCAGGCGATGAATTTTTTATCTGGTAGCTGCATCCACCATCTGCCCGTCTTCCTGCTTTGCAAAAAAGTGGTTTCTACTTCTGCAAAAGCGGTGTGGTATTCATTGAAAGATTCTTTTTCATCCAGTGCCGCTTCTTTTCTGCCACGGCTGCGTCCATCCAGCACATACCAGAGCATATGGCTGATCTGTTTGGCCGTCAATTCGTCTTTATCATACTGGGCATTATACCCGTAAATACCAATAGAATTCACATTGGGGCTCATACCGGCATAGCGTAGCAGCACACAGGCTTCTTCTCCATTCAGTCCGTTGGGAGAAACCGAATTAGCAGGTGCATACGCACTGGCAATTGCTGTAATATCAAAACTGAACATATTACTATTACGAATCACCGGTTCCATCTCATCAATGCTTTCTTTTACACTACCCACCCTGTAGCAATCAAAACGAAGTTTATCCAGTGTCTCCAGCATTTTCGGATGCACATAATAACTCTGGAATCCGATATGATTGTAATGACGAAGGAAATTAGGTTCGCCTGTCAGCATTTCCATCAGGAAATTCTCATGGCGAAAGGGTGAGTCGAGATTAAGATCAATCAAGGCATCCACACAACTGGCTTCAATAGTCCTTTTGGTTTCGGAATAAGCATAATACTGAGACAATGTGAGATCATGCGAACCACCAAGTATAATAACCGTTTTCCCATCACTTATCAATTCCTGCACCACTGTTTTCAAAGCAGCATATGAATCAGTAAACAATGACCCTGTTTTTATATTACCCACATCAGCGATCTTAATATCCTGGTGCCAGTAATATAAACTGTAAAAATGGCGGCGGATGATATCCGGCGCCTGGCTTTGACCATGTATCAGCCCGCTGCCCCGCTGCTCTCCACAACCAACAATCACCAGTTGCGCTTCATCAAGATCAGGAAACTCATCCACATAGGTTGAAATAACTTTACCCAACTGTCCATCCTTATATCCTTCATCATGCGATAATTCATGAAGATCGAGAGGAGACAAAAAATCCGAAATATTGAGGTGGTCCGACATATATGCAAGATAGTGGAAAATGGAAAACAGAGAGTATTGACAAACCCTTGGTTACTGGCCGCTTTCAGTCCTTCAATCGCTACGGTCCATTCCTTATCTTTGCACACTTATGGAACAACTGTTGAAGCAAATTGAGGATTACAAAAAAGAGATTTCTTCTTTTTCCGCTACTGATGAGAAGCAGGTGGAAGAGTTCCGCATTAAATACCTCGGCACAAGAGGCATTGTGAAAGAGATCATGGGAGAGATGAAAAATGTAGCTCCCGAAAAGAAAAAAGAAGCTGGTCAGCTGCTGAATGAGTTTAAACAATCAGTTGAGGCC
This sequence comes from Chitinophagaceae bacterium, assembly GCA_044221225.1. Taxonomy (GTDB): domain Bacteria; phylum Bacteroidota; class Bacteroidia; order Chitinophagales; family Chitinophagaceae; genus JJ008. Next base: position 172,294 of record JBGAPQ010000010.1, on the reverse strand, counting down.
AAATATGCTGAGCTGAAAGAAGCGACGTCAGGCACCGAACACCAAACATCAAACATCGACTTAACCCTTCCCGGCGATGAATTACCTCTTGGCTCCCGTCACCCGGTTACTTTGATGCGCAACAGGATCGTTTCTATTTTTCAGCGCCTTGGTTTTGCTGTAGCAGAGGGACCTGAAATTGAAGATGACTGGCACAACTTCGGCGCTCTGAACTTACCTGAACATCACCCTGCAAGGGATATGCAGGATACGTTTTATATTCAGCAATCCCGAAGCTTCGGGACTGATTGGGTCCTGCGTACGCATACCAGCAGTGTGCAAATAAGAGAAATGGAAAAAGGTAAGTTGCCCATTCGTATGCTGATGCCGGGCCGTGTGTACCGCAATGAAACAGTGAGTGCAAGAAGCCACTGTTTCTTTCACCAGGTAGAAGGATTATATATTGATGAGAATGTTTCCTTCGCTGACCTGAAGCAAACACTTTATTTCTTTGTCAAAGAAATGTATGGCAAAGATGTAAAAGTCCGGTTCCGTCCATCTTATTTCCCCTTCACTGAACCCAGCGCCGAAATGGATGTAACCTGTTTCATCTGTGGCGGTGATGGTTGTAATATTTGTAAAAAAACCGGGTGGGTGGAAATTCTAGGTTGCGGCATGGTGCATCCGAATGTACTTTCCAACTGTGGTATAGATCCAAATAAATACACCGGCTTTGCTTTTGGCATGGGTATCGAACGTCCGGCTATGCTTAAATATGGGGTGAATGACCTGCGGCTGTTCAGCGAAAATGATGTGCGGTTTCTGAAACAGTTTACTTCAGCGATATAGAAACAGTTTATTTGGGGGATCTGAAATTATACTTGGCACCCAGTTCCACACTGGTAAAATCATAATCCTTTATTCCCTGCTGAAAACGCAGCAGCAAACTTGTTTTATTAATTCGTTTTTCCGCAGTAGTTCTGAATATAATTGGTTTATCGCCACTTTTCTTCATATAACCAAGGTAGCCTGCCGCATAGCTTTGTATCCTCCAGCCATTTTTATTCCATTCCAGTCCGCTGCCAAACAGGAAAGCATCGTTTTGCCGGAGATCATCCACTTCAATCTGCCAGATATATATACCTGCCATCGCTACCCATTTAAGCGGAACAGTATTAAAAGGTTTTGCGGCTGAAATATCCACTGAGTACCCCATACCATCAATGAACCGGGCTGAAGCAAAATCAGAAGAAGACGGAAGCCGATACCCCATCCGTAATGCCAACTGGATTTTTTTCCGCCACTTATTAAAAATATTGACTGTACTATAAAGCATTACATCACCCCTTGCCCTTTTATCATAGTAATTCTTATAATACACATGACGAAACCGTTTTACCGCATCGCTCATATTATTAAACTCAACAGGTATATATGAGATTTCAACAGAAATAACATCTTTTACCAGGCAATAATTCCCATACAGGTTTATGTTCTGTGTATTATCCCCTTTTGCAAAATGGAACTGGCCTGCTATTCCAATAGAATTGGCAGTATCAATACTTCCGTTAGAAATTAAAGGAACCGCCAGTGCATTGGGGCCCATATGGCCTGCATTTGCAACAATGTATCTTGTCCAGTGTGAAAAACCATCCCAGTTTACTGTCTGTGCCCACTGGTCAAGGGTTTGACAATTAACAGTCATCACAAATGATAACAATAGTGAAGTAATAAATAATCTCATACAGCAGTATTGCCTGTAAAGTTAGCCCATCAGCGGTGAAGCAAAAAAGCTTTGGCAAATCAGTTTTCCTTTCCTGATATTATTACTGACTTAGGTCGTTACCGCCTGCATTCTTTTATAGGAAAAAAAAGCTGCCGCCAGAAATGCAATAAGTGCTATATAGAACCAGGGAGTAAAATCGACTGTAATATTCATTGTTTCGGAAACAGTTTTTCCGATTTTATTTATCCCTTTCTCAAAATCATTTTCAGCAGACCCGCCAGTATCGGGATAATCAATCTTTACCTTCTGTTTTATATCTATCATCAACCCTATAAGTGCGGCTGCGGATGCAAGGCCGGTTGCAATGGCACCGCCTGCTGCAGCTTTTGCTTTTACAAACGATAACCCTAATCCCAGCAGCCCCAGTCCAAGGGCAATCATGGCATACAGGTTGGGATCTTTTTTATCTGTTTTTGTTGTTGCCTTTGTTATAGTTTCATCTACTTTATCTGTTTTGACATCATTAAGAAAAGAATTATCTGAACTGCTGTTTTTTGTTTTAAATCCTGTAGCCAATTGAACGCCGCTGACTGTTTGCAAAGACATGTTGTTACATTTTATATCAATGAAAGGCATAAAAAATAACAGAATGGCAATTGCAAATGTTACCCCGGAAGGTATCGCTGTACCTAACATGCCCGGCGACGCAGGGGGTTGACTATATGAAGAAGGGAAAACAGTTTGATGGGTGTCCATATTCAAAATTTTCCTTTAAGGTAAGAGAATCATTTAATAAAAAATAAAGTAAAAAGCCGTTATAATATCTTTACAACCATAAATACCGAAATGAATATTAACAGTATTTGTGTTTGCGGAGCCGGAACCATGGGAAGAGGCATTGCGCAGGCAACGGCTCAGTCTGGTTTTGCCACTATTTTATATGAACTCAATCCATCTGTTTTAGAAAAAGCACAAGCAGACATTGAAAATAATTTACAAACCCTTGTTGAAAAAGGAAAGATAAAAATCGAAGAAAAAAGAAAGACTTTTCAGCTCATTCAGTTTACAGATGATATTCAAACCTGCCTGGCAGATGTATTTATTGAAGCCATAGCAGAAAAATCAAACATAAAAATTGCATTATTCAACCAACTGGCGGAGCTGAACCACAGTGAATGCGTTTTTGCCAGTAATACCTCTTCTTTGTCCATTACACATATTGCTGAAAAAGTACAGCACCCGGAACGGGTTATTGGTTTGCACTTTTTCAACCCGGCCACCATTATGAAACTGGTAGAAGTGGTGAATACCAGGTACACCAATGAGCAAACCACTGCAACTATTGCCGGATTAGCAAAGCAGATGAATAAAGTACCGGTTATTTGTAAAGATTCTCCTGGTTTTATTGTAAACAGAGTGGCAAGGCCATTCTATATTGAATCATTACGGCTGGCCGAAGAAGAGATTGCAGGTTTTGCACAAATTGACAGGCTGATGGAAGCCACTGGTTTTAAAATGGGGCCTTTTAAACTAATGGATCTGATTGGCAATGATGTAAATTATGCTGTAAGTTGTTCGGTTTATGAACAACTGAACAGGCCCGAACGGTTAAAGCCATCATTAATACAGGAACAAAAGGTGAGAGAAGGGAAATTGGGAAAAAAATCAGGAGAAGGATATTACTCTTACCTAAAAAGGAATTAAGAAACTCCCTGTATGTTTGCATTTAATTTTGCATCATGAATTCTTTTAACTCCCATTCAGGAACCGGGAGTATTCTCGTAACAGGCGGTACCGGTTTTCTCGGCTCTTATATCATCAAACAGTTGGTAGAGAAAAACTATGCGGTAAGAGCTATCCGCCGGGGCAATAACCCCGATAACCATCGGGGTCCTTTGTGGATTCCAAAAAACATAATTGATAAAGTAGAATGGGTGGAAGGAGATATACTGGATGTAGTGGCTCTGCAGGATGCTATGGAGGGTATTGACATTGTGATTCATTCCGCGGCTGTTGTTTCGTTTGTAAAAAAAGACAGGGATAAGATGTACCAGGTAAATGTAGAAGGAACGGCTAATGTGGTTAATATGGCGCTGGAAAAAAATGTAAGGCGACTGGTTCATATCAGTTCTGTAGCAGCACTGGGAAGAACAGCTAATGGTGGCCATGTGAACGAAGAAAAAAAGTGGGAAGAGAGTAAAGTAAACACCCATTACGCTAAAAGCAAATTCAAAGCTGAACTGCATGTATGGCGTGGCATCAGCGAAGGATTGGATGCAGTAATATTGAATCCAGGTACCATCCTGGGTTATGGCGATTGGCAAAACAGCAGTTGTGCGATCTTTAAACAGATGTATGAAGGTTTTAAATGGTACACTTCCGGTATTAATGGTTTTGTGGATGTGGAAGATGTGGCAAAAGCAGCCGTTTTATTGATGGAAAGTGATATTTCAGAACAGCGCTTTGTAGTAAATAGTGAAAACTGGCCTTTCAAAAAATTACAGGATACCATTGCTGTTACTTTCGGAAAAAAGAAACCATACAGGCTGGCAACTCCTTTTTTATTGAACCTTTCCTGGCGAATAGAGAAATTAAAATCATTTTTTACAGGTAAAAGACCATTGCTAACCCGGGAAAGTGCAAGAGTAGCGGTTAGCCATACTTTATTTGAGAATGATAAAATACTGAATGCACTGCCGGGATTTTCCTTTACCCCGTTGGAAGAAACCATTAGAAAATCCTGCAAAAACTACCTTGACAACCTTTCCAAAAACTAACCAATGAAAGAAAGGCTCTGAAAATTCATTATTATTGATCTTTAGGAATAGTAAGGCAAAGTATTTGCTTTTCAAAGTCCGTGCAACCGATGCCTGTAAGCATGTGTCTTAAAAATCACAATTTTAATTCTATGCAAAAGTACCGCTTATTTTTTCTTATTATTGTTTGCCACCTGTTTATTGCTGCACATGGCCAATTCTCTGTAATGGGAGTGGTACTTGATTCTGCTACCAGGGAGCCATTGTCCAATGCTTCTGTTTTCTGTCAAAATACAACACTGGGAACTGTAACCAATAAAGCAGGAGAGTTTTTCCTTAATTTAAAATCAGGTGGTTATGATCTGGTATTTAGTTATACAGGTTACCAGACACAAACAATCCGGATCAGTGACGATCACAAACTGGAAGTAATACTGATAAAAAATGATAAAAGCCTGGATGAAGTTGTTTTAAAAAGTAGTTTTGAAGTAGCCGGCGGCTGGGAAAAATATGGAGATTTCTTTCTAAAAAATTTTATTGGCACCACCCCTAATTCAGCCGGCTGTGTACTGACAAACCCGGAAGTATTAAAGTTCTTTTTTTATAAAAAGACTAACCGGTTGAAAGTATTGGCAACGGATGCTTTACTTATTACTAATAATGTACTGGGATACAACCTGCGTTATCAATTGGATTCGTTTGTTTATTTCTATAATACAAATATCAACTCATACAGGGGCTATTGTCTTTTTATGGAAATGGAAGGAAGCGACAGTTTGAAAACAAGCTGGAAAAAAGCTAGGGCCACCGCTTACCAAGGATCAAAACTTCATTTCATGCACAGCTATTACGACAGTACCTTACTAGATGATGGCTGGATAATAGACCTGCTGGATGAAAAGAATGATAAAAAATTCATTAAAGTAAAAGACCCCTACGATACACTTTATTATGGAGCTTTAGACAGCTCAGGGCAAATAGAAATATGGTATCCGAGAAAAATAAGTGTGACCTATAAAAAGAAAAGCCCGGAGCCCGAATACCTGAAAAAAATGAACCTTCCGAAAAGTGTACCCTATACTATCTCTTATATTGATATTAAAGAAACTATTGCCATTACAGAAAATGGCTACTATTACGATCAGAAAGACTGGATAAACCAGGGCTACTGGAGCTGGAAGAACCTGGCTGATTTGCTACCTTATGACTATATGCCTGCTGAATAAACAGCAGCTTTTCAGGTTTTGTCTTTATCAGTCATTACTTTTTCCCATAAAAGAGGTATCCTTTTTATCCAAACCAACTCTCTTTTTTTGTTGATAGCTTCCTGCGCAGGTGTTCCAAAGTAGGTTTTTCCTCCTTCAATTGAAGATACTACAGCAGCCTGTCCCATTACAATAGCACCCTTACCTATCGTAATTGTTTTGTTCACTCCCACCTGCCCCCAAAGAATTACATCATCCTCAATAATAGTAGCACCGGCAATTCCTACCTGGCCGGCACAAAGACAATTCTTTCCGATTACTGTATCATGCCCGACATGAACCATGTTATCCAGTTTGGTGCCTGCCCCGATTATTGTATCAGCACTTACACCCCGGTCAATGGTGCAATTGGCTCCAATTTCAACTCCATTTTCTATTACTACATTGCCGCAACTGGTCATTTTTTTATAGTGAATGTCCCGGGTAGTTTTTTTATTATAATAAAACGCATCACTGCCAATTACTGTTCCGGACTGAATAATCACATTGTCGCCAATCAAACAGTGGTCAAGTATGGTTACATTAGGGCAAATAAGGCAATTCTTACCTAGTTTTACATAATTTCCGATATAGGCGCCGGGCATAATAATTGTTCCTTCTCCTTTTATAACTGTATCGGCAATCGTTTTCATTGATGGGGTAAAGGGCCGGTAGAAGTTCACAATCTTCAGGTAGGCCTCGAAAGGATCATCCACAATCAGCAACGTTTTACCTTCGGGAAAATAAGTTTTTGTATTAATAATGATATAAGACGCCGCCGAATTAATACATGTGGCGTAATATTTAGGATGATCAACAAAAACAAGATCCCCATGCTCTACTTTATGAATCTCATTAATACCAGTTGCCTCCCCATCAATATTACCCACTAATTCAGCGCCTATCAATTGTGCAATCGTTGTAACCGGAACCGGATTATCAAACCGCATATAATTAGTTTTGCCAAAGGTAATGAGCTATTTACTGGTTAATGGAGTTACAAACCGGAAATTCCATAGTTATTGAATATCCGTGTAAAAACTACGTTTTATCCTCTTTGTACTACTAAATCGGAGAAAATAGTACAGCCTATGTTTAACATTAGTTGCATATAATAAAACCTGCACCCGCTGAAATCCTTTATTCATCAATATTCTAAAAGATAGCAAAATCTGTAGCTGTAAAAAAATAATAAGTGCTTAGTGACATGCTTCATCAATCATTTTATTATGCATAAAAATGTATTGGCTTATCCACAAGGGTTTTCAAAATGTTAATAAAATAGTTTGAAAAAATTTTTTGATTAAAGAAAATTATTTTTAATATTGCAAAGGGAAGTTAAACTCCCTGTACTTACTAACCCATCCATATATTATCCCTCCGCTTACTACGGAGGGGTTTTTTTTGCTGCTGTATCAATCCTCAACAGACAATAAAACAAAAGTTACTGACAGAATTAACCTACTTTCTCTAATAATCCTTTTACGCCATATGAAATAACCAACTACAGTATAATCAATAATTAAAATACCTTTACACGAAACACAAATCCTGTTCCATGCTTAAATCAATGACTGGTTTCGGAAGAGCCGAAAAAAATGTCGGTGATAAAACTTTCTTGGTAGACATCAAATCCCTGAATGGAAAACAATTTGAACTGCAACTGAAACTTCCTGCCTTTTTGAAACCTTTTGAATTTGATATCCGCCGGCTGCTTTCTGAAAAATTGGGCAGAGGAAGTGTTGATTGTATGATCAGCCTGAAAGATACCGGAAGCACTAAACCTGTTTCTATTAATACAGATCTTGCAAAGGCTTATTATAAACCACTGGCCGAATTATCCGCAGCACTAGGATTGGATTCTTCTCACATCCTGGGTACTCTTGTAAAATTACCCGAAGTGATAACTCCAAGCAGCGATACTCTCACCGATAAAGAATGGAGCGAATTTCAGCAGGTTTTGGGCTTAGCTATCAGCAATCTAGATTCCCACCGGTTGGATGAAGGAAAATCCCTGGAAGAAGATTTGCTGGTGCGTATTAATAATATACTGAAGCAACAGGAAGAAGTAATAAAATTAGAGCCCCTGCGTCAGCAGAAAATCCGGGAGGGAATTACCCGGCTGCTGGAAGAGAATGTAGGCAAGGAAAATTATGACGGTAACCGGCTGGAACAGGAACTTATATATTATATAGAGAAAATTGACATCAGCGAGGAACAGGTTCGTTTAAAAAATCATTGTGATTATTTTAAATCGCTGCTTGCCGAAAACGAAGAATCTAAGGGGAAAAAATTATCTTTTATACTGCAAGAAATAGGCCGTGAGATTAACACTACAGGGTCAAAAGCCTATGATTCCACCATTCAAAAATGTGTCGTACTAATGAAAGATGAGTTAGAAAAGGCCAAAGAACAGGTACTTAATGTTCTTTAGCCGGCTAATTATGTCAATACTGTCTATAACTTAATTTTGTAAAAAAATCGTTTGAAAAAGTTTTTTACCATATCACAAATCGTATTTGTTGCTTTGTACACCCTTTCTTCCTGCACAGCAATTGACCTGTATGAGAAATCAGTTACTATACCAGGTCATAGCTGGAAAAGTGATCATAAACCTTCCTTCACATTTACAATAAAAGACACTTCCTCTCCTTATCTTATATATCTCGTTTTACGGCATAATGACAAATACAGTTTTAATAACCTATATATAAATCTTTACGCCAAACAGCCCGGGCAGGATTCCGCAAAGCCAATAAGATATGATTTACGGCTTGCCACCAATGAAAAAGGCTGGTTAGCCAGCGGTATGGATGATATTTATGAACACCGGATTTTGCTTACACCCAAAGGGCAGGAGTTCTATTTTAAAAAACCCGGGGAATATACATTTACCATCGAACAGATCATGCGGGAAGACCCCCTTAAAAATGTATTAAATGCGGGATTGCGTATTGAAAAGAAACCTTAAACCATCGTTGCTGTATGCCGGATGAAAACCGCAAACGACTAAAACGCACCACTTTCATTTACCTGATACTGTTGTTATATATCATTGCAGCGCTGGTATGGTGGTTTATTGTTCTGGAAAAGCAAAACCAGCAAATAACTAAACAACGCTACATTAATCTTTCTGCTCAGACAGACTCGCTTTCAACATTGCGGCTCGCTGAAAAAATGGAAGCAATAAACATTGAAGCCAACCGCAATACGGGAAAATATGTTGCAGAAGGTATTACGTTCCTTATCCTGATTTTAATCGGCGCTTCTTTTGTATACAGGTCTGTAAAAAAGCAATTCAAGCTGCAGCAACAACAACAAAACTTTATGATGGCGGTAACACATGAACTAAAAACACCTATTGCCGTGGCCAGGTTAAACCTGGAAACATTACAGAAATACAACCTCGAACCAGAAAAACAAAAGAAACTCATTCATAACACACTCGATGAAACAACCCGTTTAAATTTCCTTACTAATAATATCCTCGTATCCTCACAACTGGAAGGAGAGGTATACAAATCAGATAAAGAAGAACTGGATTTCTCCACTCTGCTTAAAGATTGTGTGCAGGATTTTAAGCAACGATTCCCTGACAGGCATTTTGAAGAAGAAATAATAGAAGATGCGGATATAAAGGGGGATCCCCTGCTCCTGCAAATCCTGATTAATAACCTGCTGGAAAATGCAATTAAGTATTCTCCCAAAGAAGGTGTTATTAAAGCGTTGTTGCAGAAAAAGGATGCGGGTTTTGCACTCCAGGTTTCAGATGAAGGTCCCGGTATTTCAGAGGAAGAAAAGAAAAAGATCTTTTCTAAATTTTACCGGATAGGTAATGAATCTACCCGAAAAGCCCAGGGTACCGGATTGGGACTTTACCTTTGCCAAAAAATTGCCAGAGAGCATAATGCCGACATTTCGGTGACAAACAATGTGCCCACAGGCAGTAAATTTGTCGTTATTTTTAGAGTATGAGCGGAGATAAAAAGACATCTATATTACTGGTGGAGGATGAGGAAAACCTCCACGAAGCTCTTAAGTTAAACCTGGAACTGGAAGGTTACGAGGTAACTTCTGCATTTGACGGAGCCGCTGCATTAAAAGCCGTTGAAAATGAATATTTCGACCTGATTATCCTGGATGTCATGCTGCCTGAAATGGATGGGATTAGCGTTACAGAAACAGTCCGCATCAGCAATAACGAGGTACCTATACTTATACTCAGCGCTAAAAACAGCAGTGCAGACAGGGTGCTGGGTCTGAAAAAAGGAGCTGATGACTACCTCACAAAGCCCTTTAATCTGGAAGAACTGTTATTAAGGGTGCATAAGCTTATTAATAAAAACAAAAAACTGCAGGATAAATCAACAATTGGCGACACCTATGCTTTTGGCAGCAATACCGTTGACTTTAAGGCACAGGAAGCTACTGGCTTTAATGGAAATAAAATTCAGTTGAGCAAAAAAGAAACTATGTTGTTGAAACTTCTCCTAGAAAATAAAAATGAAGTGGTACCCCGGGAAAAAATTTTACAGGCCGTATGGGGCTACAATGTCTATCCTACCACCCGGACGATTGATAACTTTATTCTCAATTTTCGAAAGTATTTTGAAGAAGACAGCCGCAATCCCAAATACTTTCACTCTGTAAGAGGAGTAGGATATAAATATTCAGAGTAAAGATTTATCTATTGATTCAAGTATTTCTCTTGTTATTTTTAGCAATACTCCTTTATCAGCATTAACGCCGGCATTCGTATACATCCCTGCCTCACATACTGAAAAAACAGAGGTCAGCGACTCCTTTATATTTTTGTCAATTCCTTTTTCATCTAATGCCGCAAACAAAGCGTTTTTATTTTTGGCACTGCCTGTCAAAACAAAATGGTGATCAAAGTATATCCACAGAGCCTGATGAAGTTCCTTGTAAAATGCTTTATCTTCTGCAGTAAGTGCTTCTGTTGTTCTTAATAAAATTTCTCCCGCTGAAGGAAAACTTGCGGCGGGAGCAACTGTTGCGGGAACAGGTTCTTTTTTCCGGAAAATCCAATAAACCAGTATGGCCAGTACAAGAATTGCCACAATACCCACAGCAATGCGGCTGATTTTTTCACTTTGCCCTGATATGGATGCTTTTTTCTCTTCCACTACAACTGATTTCTTTTCCTCATTAGTGGCAAACACCTGCAAAGGCTGAGTTGAAATTGTTTTGTATTTATTACTGTCAGGATCAAAAAAAGTAAAACTTACAGACGGCAACATATAAATGCCCGGACCGGAACAAACAAAACCATACCGGAGTTTTCGTTTCCCTGTTAATGGCACCAGTTTTTTATCAGTAAAATCGCTGACTACCGGGCTAAAGCCTTCCACACCAGCAGGCCATTGAATAGCAGGGGCCTCCAGTTGAATAAAATTTCCTTTACCAGAGACCAGAAGTACCAGGAAGCCTTCCTCATTTTTAGCTAATTTATTTTTCTCAACCGATGCAGAAATTGTAAACTTTCCAGTTGCCCCATTAAAACTAACTGGCTTATTTTTTTCAGGTACTGGTTTCACATCAATGACTACCGGAATTGTACTCATTTCTGTTTCCACTGTTTCTGTTCCCGGCACAGGTGCATCAGCTTCCTGCTGATTAAACATTCCTTCTGCTATTTGCTGTTCTGTTTTTCTGTTCACTACACTTCTCGAAAATTCGACTTTGTTTTTTATCTCCATCGGGTCAATTGTAAATCGGCCGGCCTGTAATGGGTACAACTGTACTTTCCTGATGGTATGAACATCAAAGGGTCTCCCATTCACATATTCTGTGGACAGATGCTTATCTCCAAGACCTATCATATCGTACACTGTAAAACCATAAAACCCGGGGTTCTTTATAATGTCAGACTTTGATTCGAGCCGGGAATATAGTTTGAAGGTGGCAACTACAGGCTCTCCTACAAAACAGCTTCTCTTATCCACCATTACCTTTAGAAAAAGGTTCTGCCTGATCTTTTCATTTACATTTTCGCCGGGTCGCAAATAATATTCAGAGACCTGTAACTGCTCCTTATTTAAAAACTGAATAGCATTTTCTTTTGAAATAACTTCTATTCTTACTTCGTTACTCTTTACTAATTTACTATTGCTGCTAATTACTGCGCCTGGAATAATATATTTACCGGGCATTGCTGCAACGAGTGTAAACACATAATTCTTTGATTGCCTGAAATTATTCTGATGATTTTTTTCGCCGGGATATATATCAGGCCCTGCAACCAGTTTGAAAGGCCGAAAATCAGGAGCAGTAAAATCTGTGATCACAGATGCATCCTCGATAAAATATTGCACCCGGAATGATTCCCCCGCGACAACCGGCACAGACGGGATGATCGTTTTAAACAGTCCTTGTGCTGGCGCAAAAACTGATAATACCAAAAAGGGAAGTATAAAAGCTGTTTTTCTCATTTAAGCAGCCTTAAAAATAGTCCTGCCGATCTAAATAAAAACCAAAAGTTTACTAATGGGAAAACCAGTTTTTTAATGGTCAAAGGTCGCCCAGCAAAGGCCTGATGATTATATCTTCCACACAGGCCTGAAGGGAAAGCTGCGAAGCAGCAAACACCATTTTGGCAATATCATCAGCCTCCATAATGCGTTGGGAAGAGTTATCATAACTGCCCCATGAGTCGGTCATCACTGCCCCCGGGTGAACAGCAGTGACTTTTATACCATACAGCTTCATTTCTTCCCGCAGGTTCTTACTAAAACCATACATGGCAAATTTGCTAATGCTGTAGGCTCCGCCATTAGAATAGGCATCCAATGAAGCTATCGAGCATATATTGAAAATATGTCCCCTTTTCTGCTGCACCATCGGCGGCAAAACAGCTCTTGTTACATGATAAGCGCTATAGAGATTCGTGGCGATCTGGCTTTCCAGCACTCCCTCTGGTTCATTATATACACTACCCGGCTCAAATAAACCGGCATTATTTACTACAATGTCCGGAACTGTAACAGAGAGACACCATTTCCCAAATGCAACCGCTTCTTCTTTTATACTAAGATCAAAAGGTTTTGCTTTAATACTGACTGACGGAAACTTTGTCATTAATTCTTCCATCGTCTTATACAAAGCTGTCTCCCCGCGGGAACATAATAATAAGTTGTGCCCGTTAGCGGCAAATATTTCAGCAATGGCTTTCCCTATTCCCTTTGAAGCTCCGGTAATGATCACATTCATATCTGCGCTGTTTGAAGTACGAAGTACGAACTTTTTCCGCTTCAAACCATACACTTAACTTCGCAACTCGTACTTTACGATTATGCAATACAAACACCTGTTTTTTGATCTTGATCACACCCTATGGGATTTTGAGGCTAATAGCCGGCAAACACTCGAAGAGCTTTATCAATCATTAAGCCTGAAAGAAAAAGGTATTCACGACTTTGATCTTTTTCATAAAAACTACCTGCTACATAACGATAAGCTATGGGATCGCTACCGCAATGGCTATATTAAGGTGGATGAACTGCGGTGGAAAAGAATGTGGCTAGCCTTACTGGATTTTAAGATTGCAGATGAAAAGCTGGCCCGTGAAATGGGAACCATTTTTCTCGATCTGCTCCCTACCCGTAAACTTCTTTTCCCATATACTATCGAAATATTAGATTACCTGGCAGAGAAAAACTACCAGCTACATCTTATTACCAATGGTTTTGAGAAGACACAGCATGGCAAATTGAAAAGTTCAGGGTTGGATAAATACTTTCTTAAGGTAATAACATCCGAAGGAAGCAACAGCCTGAAGCCACACAAAGAAATCTTTGATTATGCTTTCCGTAAAACGGGAGCCAGCCCGGCAGAGAGCATCATGATAGGCGATACGATTGAAGTGGATATACTTGGTGCTGTGAATGCCGGTATCGACCAGGTGCATGTAAATCATCTTACAAAAAAGGTGCAATTGGTCAATGGTAAAGCCCCCACTTATACAGTTTATTCATTGAAGGAGCTGGAGAGCATCTTTCTATAAAATGAAAGACAAAGACTTTCTCTTACCAAGTAGCAACGACCGTCACACCACCTTTAGGCTTATCGCCAATTTTCACATGAATCTTCGCATCAAGGGGGAGCAGCAGATCAACCCTTGAACCCAATTTAATAAAACCCATTTCCTCTGTTTGCTTTACCTGCTCACCTGCCGAGAGATAATTTACAATTCTTTTAGCAAGGGCTCCGGCTATTTGTTTTACCAGTATCTCCTTACCCTCTTTCCGGTACACCACGGTATGCCGTTCATTTTCAGTAGATGACTTGGGATGCCAGGCTACCAGGTATTTGCCTTTATGATACTGGCTATAGGCCACTTCACCACTTACCGGGTTTCGGTTTACATGCACATTCAACGGGCTCATAAAAATAGACACCTGAATGCGGCGATCGGTAAAGTATTCATCTGCATATACTTCTTCGATCACCACCACTTTGCCATCTGCCGGGGCAATGACAGCATTATCTTGTACGGTCAATTGCCTGTTGGGTATGCGAAAAAAAGAGATAAGGAACAACAATAATCCTAATGTAAGGACAAATAGCAGTAAGCTAACCAGAGGCGTTTTGGCGCTCAGGAAATAAAATGAAACGAGGTTGATAACCCCAAAAACAATAGTACTGATCGCAATAGTCTTATAGCCTTCTTTGTGGATTGTCATTGAGCCTTGGTTATAGGGCAAATATAATGAATAGTAAATGTCGAATAGTCAATTGACTATTTCATAAACAACTGTACATACAACCACACAAACGGTGTTGCTAATAACAAGGAATCAAACCGGTCTAAAAAACCACCATGCCCAGGCATAATCTGGCCACTGTCTTTTACATCTGCCAGTCGTTTGAGTTTAGATTCAAGGAGGTCGCCGAGAGTGCCTGTTACAGCAGTAATTAAAGTAACAAGGCTTATAATTACAGAAAGAAGAAAATTAAATGATCTCCCATAAATAAGGGGAAACAATAAACTAATTACTATTACCGCCAGCACTACTCCTCCTATTGTGCCTTCCCATGTTTTTTTGGGTGACACCACAGATAATGGAGTCCTCCCGATCAGAGAACCAACTATATATGCCATGGTATCATTTATCCAGATGCTCAAAATAATGATAACAGGTATCATTCCGGTTTCAAAAACAAACATTGTATCATGCAGATAAATGTCGATTGAGGTACTGTATAAATCCATCATCAGTCCCCAGCTCATGGAAATATAAAAAATGCCAAGTAATGTTGTGCCAAAGGCATTCAAATGTATAGACCCCTGCCTGAAGATTCCTATTGCAGTGAGGATAAAGCCCGCAGCTGATACCGGGAATGAAAAATTATCCCGCAACAAATAATTACCGGCCTGGTAATCCGGTCCGCAAAACCAGAGCATCAATCCATAACCCATCAGCATAAAGCCGAGCTTAGTATATGTATGGACAGAAGTCTGGTAAATTTTTTCCGTAATTTTCAAATACTCCCACCAGCAACCAAAATGAATAATGGAAAACAAAATAAAAAAACTCCAGTGATTCCACAGCAAACCGGTCAGCATTACTGCCACAAACACAATTGCTGTTAATGCTCTTGTCTTAAAAGTCCGCCAGTTGAATGCCATGTAATAAAGTTTTATCAGAACGGATGATCTTTTACCGGTATCTCATCATCAGCATATACTTCATGATAAGTAGTTTGCGAGTTTTTAATCATCCAGTTTACCGCCAGTGTCATCATAATAAAACTGATTACTGCGGTTAATGCAATAGAAGAAAGTTTGACCGTTGCTTCTTCATTAATCATAGCCGGATTAAAATAAGCCAATGTGATTAACAAAGCATCATATACAAAATGGGCCAGTATGGCTGCCCACAAACTTCCACTGTACCAGTATACAATGCCAAGTAATATTCCTAAAACAAATCGGGGGAAAAAACCATAAAACTGCAAGTGCATGGCAGAGAACAGAAAAGCGGCAATAATAATTCCCGGCCAGTGACTTCTGAACATTTTTATAAGTAATCTTTGTACCATCCCTCTAAATAATAATTCTTCCCCCACCGCAGCCAGTCCGGCAATACAAATAATATTTAAAACAAGGTCTCTTATTGTTTGCCTTGACAATAAAGCTGTTACTGTTTTATTAGCTTCAGCTTCTTTAGCCTTCATCCAGTGTTCAATCTCTGAAGGAAAACGGATACTCCGGTTTAGTTCTCCGAGCCACTGTACAAAAGGTATTGCCAGTATTAGTACCAATATACCTATTATCCAGTAAGACCGTGCAGAAGGCTGTCTTAATCCAAGATATTGTTTAGTATCTGTACTGAAAAGCCTTGCACAAATAAAAGTGGGTATTAAAAAAAGACTGATAAACTGGATGATCTGCATACCCCGGATAAAAGTAATAGTGGCTGGTTTACTGTAATCCCACTTAGCCATATCACTCATTTCCTTTATATCCATACCGGTTAATGCAGAAAGTATCACTGTTCCAACAAGACCTACAAGGAAGAAGCTGACCAGCGCAATACTTACCAGTAATAAAAATTGGTTTCCCGCTGACTTTGTCTTTAATAATCCCTTCATGTAATACTCTGGTTTTTAGATTGTAAATTTGCAGGCTTACCTGTAAACAACAGATGGCAAAAATAGGTAAATACAAATGGAATGGTGACAATTGGCAACATACAACTACCTGAATTTCCGCTGCTTCTGGCCCCGATGGAAGATGTGAGTGATCCGCCTTTCCGTGCCGTGTGCAAGGATAATGGCGCCGATCTGATGTACACCGAATTCATTTCATCCGAAGGATTGATAAGAGATGCCATTAAGAGCCGTAAAAAGTTAGACATCTTCGAATACGAACGTCCTGTTGGCATACAGATATTTGGTGGGGATGAAGAAAACTTATCTATGGCCGCAAAGATTGTGGAAGTCACAAATCCGGACCTGCTCGATATCAACTTTGGCTGCCCGGTTAAAAAAGTAGCATTGAAAGGCGCAGGTGCCGGTGTGCTGAAAGATGTTGATCTCATGGTTCGTTTAACATCTGCTGTAGTTAAATCAACTTCATTGCCTGTTACCGTTAAAACAAGATTGGGCTGGGATGATAATAATAAGAATATTGAAGAAGTAGCAGAACGATTACAGGATGTTGGCATTAAAGCATTAGCTATTCATGGACGTACAAGAACTCAGATGTACAAAGGCGAAGCTGACTGGACACTGATTGGTAAAGTGAAAAATAATCCCCGTATTAAAATTCCAATTTTTGGTAATGGCGACATTGATTCTCCCGAAAAAGCCCTGGAATATAAAAACCGGTATGGTGTGGATGGCGTTATGATCGGTCGTGCCGCTATCGGTTATCCGTGGATCTTTAATGAGATAAAACATTTTATTCAGACAGGCGAACATTTACCTGCCCCAACTATTGAGGACCGAGTGGCAGTTTGCCGTAAACATTTATACAAATCGGTGGAATGGAAAAACCCGGTAGTAGGCGTAAATGAAATGAGAAGGCATTATGCCAACTACTTAAAAGGCCTGCCCAATATTAAAGAATACCGCAACAAATTAGTGACGCTGAAATCAGTGGAAGAAATTGATGAAGTGCTAAATGAGATTCAGCAAGTATATGCCGGTTATACATTTGAGAAAACACCTATTGAACTGATCAACTATCATGAAAAGTGCCCGGTTAATTAAATAGCTTTTCAAAAATTCCTCTCCATGCCCATAGCTACTTACGAGCAATTATCCTCTGATTATACTCTCCGGCATGATAATCTGAATAAAAAACTTGGCTGGCTGAGTTTTATCCGTTTGCTACTTTTTATTGGTATAATAGGTTTTGGCTATTATCATATCGCAAACAAAAATGATGTTTTCCTTGTTGTTACTTTGATATGCCTGGTTGCATTTCTTTATTGCATTCGTTTGTATGATATAATAAAAGCAAAAGCCGATTTAACAAAAGCACTGATTGATATTACCGGCAACGAGATCCGGTTTCTAAAAGAAGGTATTTCCACATACCCTGATGGCAGGGAGTACACTGATCCTCATCATTCTTACTCCTATGATCTTGATCTCTTTGGCAAGGGGTCTTTGTTTAATTCACTTAATCGCACTACTACTACATTTGGAAAACAAGAGCTTGCAAAAACACTTCTTTATCCCGATACAACAACTATTACTAAAAGGCAAGAGGCCCTAAAGGAACTATCAGATAAGTTAGATTTCAGGCACCATATTCAGGCTTCAGGAAGTATTTATAAAACGGAACAGGCAGATCTGGACAAGCTCAACAGCTGGATCAAAACTGAACCAACTTTCAAAAAATCTGCTTTGTATTATATTTTACTGATTTTTCCCATTGCTGCAATTATTATATTGCTATCTTATTTCTTTACAGGCAGTGACCAGATACTTAATATATTCTATACACTGTTTACTCTTAACCTTTTTATCACTTTCTCTTTTGCCCGCAAGATGATGAAACAAATGTCTGTTTCGTCAACAGTAACAAAAGTACTTCAACAATTTGCTGAACAATTGAAAGAAATTGAGAAGCATTCATTTCAATCCCCTTTGTTACGGGAGCTACAAAGCAGGCTGAAGAAAAATAACATAACAGCATCTATTTCTATACAAAAGCTGGCATCATTATTTAAGTACCTTGATTTTATCCTCAACCTGGCAGTAAGCCTTTTACTGAATGGCTTGTTTCTCTTTCATGTGCATATTCTATTTGGGCTGGACAAATGGAAAAAAAATCATGCTGGAGAAATCACAGACTGGCTGAATGTGATCGGCGAATTTGAATCACTTCATTGTTTTGCCAACCTTGCTTATAATAACAAGGGTTTTTGTTTCCCCAAGCTGTCAGACCAGCAAATATTATCAGCTTCTGAAATGGGCCACCCCCTTATCCGTAGTGAAAAGAGGGTTTGTAATGATGTTTCGTTTCTGAAAGAAAAATTTATTGTGCTTACCGGCTCTAATATGTCAGGCAAAAGTACTTTCCTGCGAACGTTGGGTATCAACCTTGTACTGGCAAGAGCCGGTTCAGTGGCTTGTGCAAAAGAATTCACAGTATATCCTTATGATCTTCATGTAAGTATGCGCATCTCCGATTCACTGCAGGACAGTGAGTCCTTTTTTTATGCAGAACTAAAAAGGCTGAAAGGTATCATTGAACATCTCTATTCCGACAGCAAAACCTTTGTGATACTTGACGAAATACTAAAGGGCACCAACAGTAATGATAAACATAATGGCACTATCGGTCTCATACGGAAACTGTCTGCCAGGAAATGCTGTGGTATTATTGCCACACATGATCTCACGATAGCTGACATGACTGGTGAATATCCAGGTTATATGGGAAATAAGTGTTTTGAGTCAATCATCACCAACGATGAACTGACCTTTGATTATAAATTAAAAGAAGGTATTTGCAGCAGGCTAAACGCTTCTTTCCTGATGAAAAGGATGGGTATTATTGACTGATGTTAGGCCAGCTTTGCTTTCATTGCCTTCAATAATCCATATAAAGAAACAAGAGTCCATGTTCCTTCTAGTATTACAAAAGGCCAATAGTTGATAAGAAAAGATGCAGAGCAGGCTAATCCTGCACCAACCATATTCAGTACAAAAAATGATTTCCCTTTGCCATCGATCCAGCCAAGTGTGTTACAAAAATAGGCCAACAGTATCAGGCCAACTCCTATGGTTCCAATGCTGTCTGCTATTGTCATTACTTGTGATTTAGTTATACTTTTATACTGCATAATTACATAACTATGGCGAAAGCACTAAAAAAGATTGCCAGACCCGCTGGCGGAAAATCAACCAGTAAAAGAAAAACCTGGCAGGAAAAATTACATGTAGATAAGAAGGCAGAGGTTAAGAAAAATGACTATGATTTTGCTGATATTCCGGCAGGCAGCAAAATGCTCATTGCAACACCCCTGATAATGGATGAATACATCCGGCAAATACCAAAAGGCCATTTTACCGATATAAAACAAATCCGGAAAGACCTGGCTGCTGAATACAAAGCAGCTTATACCTGTCCGGTTACTACCGGGATCTTTATTCGCATAGTTGCCGAAGCTGCTTATGAAGAATATGAAAAAGGAAACCCTCTGAGCAAGATTACTCCCTTTTGGCGGGCCTTAAGCGCCAAATCACCATCAGCAAAAAAACTAAGCTTTGGAATAAAATTTTTACTGGACCAGCAAAAGAAAGAAGGGATCGTTTCCTGATTTATTTTACAAAGGATTCGATTCCTTTTGTGTAAATGTTTCCTCTTTTTTCTGCAAAGAAATCTGCTGTTAATGCCAGTATGGCCATAACAGCTAAGGCAAGCCCAAAACCCCGCCAGAAATCATTTTTAAAATCACGGATAAAATAGAGATACAACCCGGCCCCGGCTGCAAAAAGAAATATCTCCACCCAACGATAGATCACAAAATTCTTCATTACTGTTTTCATCCGGGGAAGTTCCTTATCCTTCAGTTCAGAGGGGTTCATATCAAAAGCATATACATTCCTTACCCTGTCATTGTCGCTTTTCCTGTACACGGTATATCCTACTGAAGCCAGTAATAAACCAACCAGCAGGAAAGGAATTGCGGCTCCTGTGTAAAACTCTCTTCTTAAAAAGAAGAAGACGATTGCTGCAACGATTCCGGCAATACCGATAGCCATGAATGCCCGGCTCTCAGCCTTTTCAGCATTGAAGTATTTTTCAATATCGGCTTTAGTAAACATATAAGTGATTTATTGTTTATTAATAGCATTCACGACTTCGTCAGATAACGGCGAAACAGAAGGATCAAAATAATTGGTCAGTATGCCATTCTCATCTACGAGGTACTTTGAGAAGTTCCAGGAAGGATACTTATTGTTCCATCCGTTTTTTCCGGCATCAGTCAGCCATTGAAAAACCGGGTTTTGATCTGCAGACTTAACCACTATTGACTTTTGTGCCAACAGGAAACTGATACCATAGTTTTTCTTACAAAACTCAGCTATCTCTTCGTTACTGCCCTTTTCCTGCTCTTTAAAATCATTAGCGGGAAATCCAATAATCTCCAGCTTGTCTTTATACTTTTCGTATAGTTTCTGGAGATCGGCGTATTGGTTGGTATACCCGCAATCACTGGCCGTGTTTACTAATAATATTTTTACCCCTTTTAGTAAGGAAAAATCTAATGTATCCCCGTTATTCAGCACTGTTTTTAAAGAATAAAAAGACATGAAAGGAGATTTGTCTTCATTAGTAAATCTTTCATTATTTTTTCCGGTGAGTCTGGAAAACCACATCCACACAGGGTATACAGCTTTCAGCACTTTTTGCCTGTACGTCATATTGGTTGAGTTACGGTTCGCTATCTCCACATACACTGCAAATATTGCAATGAGTATCAATATAACAATTCCAAACCGCTTAAGTTTTTTCATTTTCTATTTAATAAAGAATTTCAGCAATTTCAGTTTCCCTTTTAATGGCGGATATTTAATAGCCGGGTCAAACCAGGTAGGCGTTTTCATCACTGATTTACGATGCGTAAACACATCAAAAGAGTTTTTACCATGATAGGCTCCGATACCACTCTGCCCAACACCTCCGAATGGAAGATGATGATTGGTAAACTGCATTGCCGTATTGTTTACACATCCTGCTCCAAACTGAACAGCAGATAGCCATTCCTCTTCTTTCTTTTTACTGCCGGTAAATACATAGAAGGAAAGAGGATCGGGATGCCTGTTGATCAACGACAAAGCCTCTTCTTTTGAGCTAAAAGTGAACACCGGTAATATCGGACCAAATATCTCTTCCTGCATCACCGGTGCCTCCGGTGATAGTTCATCTATAATGGTGGGGCTAATAAAAAGTTTTTCCCGGTCATGCTTACCACCAAAAACAATACGACCCTGATTAAGATAACTTATCAACCGGTCAAATCTTTTTTCATTAATAATTTTATCATATCCATATGTTTCAGCCGGGTTTTCTCCATAAAACTTCTGCGTATACTCTTTAAGATAGTTCAGCAGCTTATCCTTTACTGACGAGTGAACCAACAAGTAATCAGGGCTTACACACATCTGCCCGGCATTGGAGAATTTTCCCAAAGCAATTCTTTTAGCAGCTACTTTCAGGTTAGCATCGCTTTCCACCACACAGGGATCTTTGCCCCCTAACTCCAAGGTAACCGGCACAAGGTCTTTCGCCGCTAACTGGTAAATTGCTTTCCCAACAGGAATACTGCCGGTATAAAATACATGATCGAACCGGAAATTGCTCATCATGGTGGGTACTACTGCTGCTCCATCTCCCTGAACCACCATAACATACTCGTTTGAAAATATTTCACTGATCATTTTTTCAATAACAGCACCCGTAGCAGGTGCAAATTCACTGGGTTTAACGACCACACAGTTTCCCGCAGCAATGGCTCCAGCCACAGGTATAAGTAATAGTTGCAATGGAAAATTCCACGGGCCGATAACCAATACAACCCCTTTTGGTGAAGGATAGAGATAACTTGATGACGGGAGATTTATCAAATTTGTACCTGCTCTTTCCGGCTGCATCCACTCCCGCAAGTTCTTTAATGCATAATTTATCTCCTGCATCAAAAGACCGTTTTCTGTAAACCAGCTTTCTTCCGGTACTTTTTTCAGATCGGCATACAAAGCTTCATAGATCTCTTTTTCATATTTATTCAGGGCACTTTTAAAGGCAAGCAATTGTTGTTTCCGAAAGGCATATGGCCTTGTAACTCCACTGTCAAAAAACCGGCGCATCTGGCTGAGGCTGGATATGTCTGCCATTAATTCTAATTTTATACCAAGTTAGGTAAAACCTCTTCACAATGACAGACGAATACTTTATGACACAGGCACTAAAGGAAGCTAAAAGAGCCTTTGAGGAGGAGGAAATACCTGTCGGCGCTGTCGTGGTGGTAAATGAAAGGATCATTGCCCGCGGCCACAATATGACTGAACGCCTGAATGACCCGACTGCACATGCTGAAATGATTGCTCTTACAGCAGCATTTAATTCTCTTGGCAGCAAATATTTGCCCGATGCTACATTGTATGTAACTATTGAACCTTGTTTTATGTGTGCGGGGGCTATTTACTGGAGTAAAATCGGAAAAATTGTTTACGGAGCCGATGATGAAAAAAATGGTTATAAAAAAACTACCGGAACCAACTGGCCTTTTCATCCCAAAACAGAACTGATAAGGGGAGTGATGAAAGAAGAATGTGCCAGGCTAATGAAAGATTTTTTTAAAAATAAAAGATAAGCTATGGCAAAAGCTGTCAGGGTAAAAAAAGTAATCACCACACATCCCCGTACAGGAAGCCAGTTTGCTATTGACATGGCTATTTATGAACCATTTAAAGCAGCTATACTGCAAAGTTTGAAAGGAAGTAAAGGCAAAACATTTACAGACCTGACCGATGATGTAGTGAAGATTATAAAGAAGAAAATGCCGGATTTTAAAAAATCAATTCCCTGGTATACTATCTCTATCCGGCTTGATCTGGAAACAAGAGGTCTGGTAGAAACATTTACTGAAAAAGGTAAAAAGCTAAACCGGTTGGCAAAATAGTTTCGAAATAGGAAACAATTCACTCCCGGTCCCGCTATTATAAACTTCATCTTCCTAATTTTGTTATCCTCTTAAGAAAGTAATTAGTTCAAACATTAAACACATTTACTATGGCATTTACGTTAGCACCTCTTCCATATGCACATGATGCTTTGGAACCACATATTGATACACTGACCATGCAGATACATCATGGTAAACACCACCAGGCTTATGTTGACAACCTCAATAAAGCTATTGCAGGTACTCCTAACGAAAATAAAACCCTGGAGGAGTTAGTAGCGGCAGCCGGTTCAATATCTCCAGCAGTTCGCAATAATGGTGGTGGTCACTGGAATCATACTTTTTTCTGGAGAAGCCTGGCAGCAAATGCCGGCGGAAAACCTTCCGGCAAACTGGCTGATGCCATTACTGATGCCTTTGGTTCTTTTGATGCATTTAAAGAGAAATTTGCCAATGCGGGTATGACAAGATTCGGCAGTGGCTGGGCCTGGCTGATTGTAAAAGAAGGTAAACTGGAAATTACTTCCACTCCTAACCAGGATAATCCGTTGATGGATGTGGCAGAAGTAAAAGGAAAACCCATTCTTGGTGTAGATGTATGGGAACATGCCTATTACCTGAAATACCAGAACAGAAGAGCTGAATATCTGGCTGCATTCTGGAATGTGGTAAACTGGAATAAAGTGGCTGACAGATTTGCTAAAGCGTAAATATACTTTTCGTTAAATAAAAGGCAGCTGAATATCAGCTGTCTTTTATTTTGCTAGTTGCTAAGATCATCGCAAATGATTCAGTTTGTTGACTGCCTCAATCCTGTTATTTACATGAAGTTTTATGTAGATATTCTTTAAATGCTTGGTTACGGTATGAGAGCTCAGGTTTAATTTCGCTGCTGCCTCTTTTACAACAAGTCCTGTTGATATTAGTTGTAATATTTCATTTTCCCGGTCGGATAACTCAGATAGTTTAGGCAGTTGCTGTTTATCATGGAAAGCAGAAATCACTTTTTTAGCAATGTACCTGCTCATCGGTGCTCCCCCATCGTGTAGCTCCCGCAACGAAGCAATTATTTCCTGTGGCATAGAATCTTTGAGAATATAGCCACTTGCTCCATTATGAAGGGCATTAAATACATACTCATTGTCATCGTAAAACGAACAAACCATACATTGAATGGCCGGGGCTTGCTTTTTAACAGATAAAATAAGATCGACTCCGTTAATACCCGGGAGTTTGATATCAATAATGGCTATATCAGGAGGGTGTTGAATGATATGAGGTAAGGCACTTTCGGCAGATGAATAGCAGAAAAGAGTTTTAAAATAGCCAGAGCTATTTATCAGATCTTCCAGCCCTTCCCGATAGTGTTTATCATCCTCTATGAGAGAAACGGTAACCAAAGCCCTTTTCTTTTATAAACCAATATACTGAATTATTACCGGCTTGCATACCCTAAAATAGTCTTCTGCTAACAGTTGTTATGGTACAGGGTCATATCCGCTTCCACCCCATGGATGACAACGGCTGATTCGTTTTACAGATAACCACAAACCTTTAAACACACCATGTTTTTTCAGGGCTTCTGCAGCATAATGAGAACAGGTGGGTGTATACCTGCACTTAGGGCCCAACCAGGGTGAAATGATCCATTGGTAGATCTTTATCACGGCAATAAATGGCAGGCTTAATATTTGCCCCACGCTTCTAATAATACTTTTACTGCCCAATGTTATTGCTTAGTTTTTGAAGAATTACTGTTATGTTTTTGTATACATTTTTATACTCAGGAAGTTCTTTCCCTGTATAAATGATGAAAAGATCCAGTCCGGTTTTTTTTTCTTTAAGCTGTTGCTGCAATCCATTCTTTTGAAGACGGTATGCTTCCTTTGTTAACCGCTTAACTCTGTTACGGTCCACCGCTTTTTTGAAATTTTTTGAGCTAACACCGACTCCGAATTGCAAACCCGGTTTATCATTCTGTATATAAAACACCTTGAACAGAGCATGTGAAAAGCGGTGCCCGTCATCAAACAGTTGCTCGATGCTCTTCCGGCTTTTTAACCGTTCATTTTTCCCTAATGTAAATTGTTTTCCCATCAATAAAAAAGCTCCGGTCTACACCGGAGCTATAAAATTATTGAAACCACCGTTGAAATAACGGCAGCATTTTTATTTCAGTTTGCTCTCATCAGAAACTGTAAGCTTTTTACGGCCTTTTGCACGGCGGCTGGCCAATACCTTACGGCCATTAGCAGTTTGCATACGCTTACGAAAACCGTGTACGGTTTTACGACGCTTACGATGAGGTTGGAATGTACGTTTCATAATTATTTCTCTTTTTCACTTTTTGAAATGCGGACCGGGAGAACGGCCCAGTTTTCAGTTTCGCAGCGGATCACCACACCCACTGTTTTGTGAAAGGACGGCAAAGGTAAGAGTTGAAAGTCAGATGAAAAAGGTTTAGAAGGATAAAATCTGAATGTTGTTTGATTCTTTTGATGCCTGGGTTTACAGATTTGATTATCAACCTGTTACAGAGTCTAAATCAACATGTTTCGACTTTACCTGTTTTCCAAAAAAGACAGTAGCATGATTGTCAAAATCCTCCGTTGAGTCAGTAGTATAAAATGTGTGTTGCCCTCCCCGGCTGCAAAGGTTTTCAATTTCAGGGTGCCTTTGCAAATAGTCAGCAAGACTTTCAGCTACAATTTCTCCCTGGGAAAGCAGTTTTACTCCTACCGGCAGATATTCCTCAATCTTTTCTTTTAATAACGGATAGTGTGTGCAGGCAAGCAATATCACATCAATATCTTCTCCTTTTTCAAAAATATTCTGCAGGTTTTTCTTTACAAAATAATCAGCTCCGTTGTTTTCATGCTCATTATTTTCTACCAAAGGCACCCACATAGGGCAGGCTTCCTGGTGCACTTTTAAGCCTGGGAAAAACTTATTTATTTCCATCGGGTATGATTCTGATACTACCGTACCATTAGTAGCCAGTACACCTACACTCTTTGTTTCAGAAAATTTGCCAATAATTTCAGCGGTTGGTCTTATTACTCCCAATATCCTTTTGCCAGGCGCTAGTCCTGGAAGATCGTTCTGCTGAATGGTTCGTAATGCCTTTGCAGATGCTGTATTACAGGCCAGAATTACTAATGAGCAACCTTGCTCAAAAAACCATTTTACACATTGAAGGGTATAATGATAAACAGTATCAAAAGAACGATTGCCATAAGGTGACCTGGCACTGTCTCCTAAATACAAATAATCATATTGCGGAAGCTTATGAACTATTTCCTTTAGAACAGTTAGCCCACCATAGCCTGAATCAAAAACACCGACAGGACCTGCTTTTTGCATACAACAAATGTAGGGAGGGAGATATAAAAAACCCCGGATTTATCCGGGGCAGGTTTTATTATTTCAAAAACTCAGGTTATTTACTTCCTGCAGGCGCAGCCTTTGGAATGGTTAGTTTAAGCTTTGCGGCCACTGCGGTAAGCATATCATCAGCATCTGGAGCAACAAGCAATGCTTCTTTATTCACAACATGAGTATAGCCCTTTTCTTTAGCCACTTGTTTGATGGCATCGTATACTTTGCGGTATAAAGGTGCTAACATTTCATTTTGCTTTGCTTCTATTGCCTGGTTAACAATTTGCTGCCAGTTTTGAATCTGGTAAATATAACCCGGTAATTTTTTAGCAATTTCGTCACGAACAGCTTTAGGGGTCTTAGTTGAATCCCGGTATAAACTGTCATCCCATTGGTAGCGCTGTACCAATGAAGCATATTCTGGGTTTAATGAATCCACCTGGTAGCGTTCGAGTATGGAGTCAATTTTAGCCGTTTCTGGCAGCAGACCAACTACATTGTCAACGCTGATGTAGCCAATTTTCGTTTGTGCATTAGCAGAACCTGAAAAAGACAGCAAACCCACTATTGCAATTACTGTAAGGATTTTTTTCATCTCGATTTTTTTGTTATTGCTTTATATGATACTAAAAAAGGGCCGTTAGTTGCGCCTTAACTTTTTTTTACAGTTACTTTACCCCCAGGTCTTTCAGTACGTCTTCGCTCTTGTCCAGTTTAGGGTCGGCAAATATAATGGTAATTCCTTCACTTTTGTCCAACACAAAATCGTAGCCCCTGGTTACTGCCATTTTCTGAACAGCATTATACACTTTATCCTGTATTGGCTTGATAAGTTCCTGTCTTTTCTTAAACAGATCTCCTTCAAAGCCAAAGCGTTTGCGTTGTAAATCCCTGAGATCCTTTTCCTTATTA
Organism: Chitinophagaceae bacterium; assembly: GCA_044221225.1. Taxonomy (GTDB): domain Bacteria; phylum Bacteroidota; class Bacteroidia; order Chitinophagales; family Chitinophagaceae; genus JJ008. The sequence goes on along the minus strand of JBGAPQ010000010.1, from coordinate 144,630 downwards.
AAAAGCTGATCTTCTCTTTTTTTGCGTAGTTCTTCTGTAAGCATCACTTGCTCTGCCTCATAGTCTTTGTACATTCTATCCAGCTCTGCTTGTTTGGTATCAATATCTTTTTGCCAGCCGGCAGCAATATCATCCAGTTGTTTTTGGGCTTCCTTATAGTCAGGCATTTTGTCCAGTATGTAGCGGGTATCTATAATGGCATACTTCTGGGAAAAGCCAACGAGTCCAAATCCCAGCATACAGACAACAAAAAGTATCTTTTTCATATTATAGAATTTGTGATTTCTAATTATTAATCTGGTTCAAAGCCCAGCATAAAGGTAAATCGGGATGCTCCTTTCAATCCGGTCTGACCCGGCTGGATACGATCCAGACCCACTCCATAGTCGAATCCAAGCAGACCAAACATTGGCAGGAAGAAACGCATACCCACACCAACACTGCGGCGAAGACGGAAGGGGTTATAATCTTTATAGTTATACCAGCCATTTGCAGCTTCAAAGAATGTAAGCGCATAAATAGTGCTGCTTGGGTTAGTTACCAGCGGGAAGCGCATTTCCAATTGATACTTATTAAAAATAGTAAAGAACTGGCTGGCACTTTGCTGATCAGGGTTTACTGTCGGGTCAGATGACTGGTAAACAGGGTAGCCTCTATGCGCAATAATATCATACCCCAGCAAACCAAAATTATTGGTCAACCCTGCATCCCCCACCTGGAATCGTTCAAAGGGGGAATAATCAAGGTCTTTATTATACCGGCCCATGAAACCATATTTAGCTGCCATTTTCAGCACAAACTGCCTGTTTTTATCTGCACCTAGTGGCTTGCCAATCGGTACATACCATTCTGCATTGAAACGCCATTTATGATACTCCGGGTTTTTATACTTATTATCTGATGTTGCAATGTCTTTATTAAACAGTGAATAAGGTGGAGTGAACTGCACACTGGCCATAAAGTTTGATCCACTGGTGGGGAATATCGGATTGAATACAGATGAACGTTGCAGCGCAATTTTGAAACTCAAGTTATTGGATGTTCCATTTTTGAAATTCTGATCAAAAATGGGATAGTTGCGGAGTTTATACTGCGTAATGTTAATAGTATATACAAGGCTGAAATAATCATCTGGCCATTTTAATTGTTTGCCCAACGCAATAGAAAAGCCTGTTGTTTTCAAATAGTTTGTATCAGACTTAGCCCTGTCAATTGTTCCGGTGTTGTAATCAAAGGCATTTGAATACTTACTGTTGTTAAACCCGATAGTAAAGGAATTTCTTTTCTTTCCCCCAAGCCAGGGCTCAGTAAAGGAGGCGCTGTAAGAACGGTAAGCCCGACCATTGGATTGTACTCTCAAACTCAGCTTTTGTCCGTCACCGGTTGGCAGCGGATCCCAGGCTGATTTCTTCCATATATTTCTGATAGAAAAATTATTAAAAGTGACCCCCAATGTTCCGGTAAGACCAATTCCACCGCCCCATCCGGCAGATAATTCTAACTGGTCAGAGGATTTCTCTTCCAGCTTCCAGTTGATGTCCACAGTTCCGTCATCTGCATTAGGTACTACGCCGGGGTTGATTGTTTCCTGGTTAAAGAATTGCAGGTTTCCCAATTCCCGTTGTGAACGGATAAGATCAGACCGGCTGAATAATTCTCCGGGAACTGTTCTTAGTTCACGGCGGATAACATAGTCTTTTGTTTTCTCATTACCAGCAATAGTTACATTCTTAATTCTTGCCTGCGGCCCTTCCATGATTCTTATTTCGTAATCGATAGTGTCATTATACACAGCCGTTTCCACCGGTTCGGCCCGGAAGAATAAATAACCGTCGTCCATATAATAACTGCTGATATCACCGCCGCCGTCCTGAGAGGCTTCGCGGCCCAGCCGTTTATTCAGGATGGATACATTGTAGACATCGCCTTTATTGATTCCGAGAATCAGGTTCAGTGTTGAATCGGAGAATTTTGCATTCCCCTTCCAACTGATATTTCCGAAATAATACTTTCTGCCCTCATTTATTTTGATGTCAACGTTCAGATTACCATTTGCAGATTTATATTGGGTATCAGCCACAATTTGTGCATCCCGGTAACCCATGGAGTTGTAGTAATCAAGTACTTTATCCTTATCCTCTTCATATTTCTTTTCATCAAATTTTGCCCCGCTGAATAATTTGAACCGGAAATAAGGATCCAACAACATCTTTGTTTTACTCATCGAAAGAAAGCCCCAGTCCCTCACATACTGATTAAAGGAAAAAGGTTTGTTATCTCCATATGGGCTTTCCGTTTTATCTGGATTTAAAGTGAGCTTACTCATTTCCTTGGTACCCTTCATCTGTTTCTTCAGCTTCAGGTCATCGATATTTTCGTTCCCATAAAAACCAACGCTGCTGATTCGGACTTTACTTCCTTTATCAACATAAATAATCATAGAACTTGAATTCACAAAAGCCGTATCCGTTATTTCTTCAATTCTCACTTTTACATTACGAAATCCTTTTTCTGCAAAATGTTTTGTGATTTTTTCTGTTAACTCCCGGCGGGTGTTTTCTGTAATGATGGTTTGCTTAGTAAGTGTCACTTTACCAAGTATATCCTCTTCTTCTGTTTTTTTAATCCCAACAAATTTGTAGTTACCCAGCTTGGGACGTTCCTGAACACTTATTTCAATCCATACTTTTTCGCCATCTATTTTGGTTACATAAATCTGAATATTGGAAAACAATTTTTGTCTCCAAAGGCTGTTAATGGCTTTTCCAAAAACATCTGCACCGGGATGTACAAACTTATCGCCTGGTTGTAAATTGGCAATAGAATAAACAATAGATGTATCCAGATAGTGTACTCCGGTTATTTCAACAGCCGCAATGGTGTATTCTTTTGCTATGCGGGAATTTTGCCATTCAATAAGTTTGGGGTCAAGAGAAGTGGGCTTTGTGGTATCGGGTACTTCCTGTGCAGCTATTGCCAATGATGAAACAATAGCTATTAATGTACTACCAAGCCTTTGTAAAAATCGTTGCATGTTTTTCTGTTCTGGTCTGTCCTTTCCCATATAAGCGGGACCTAAATAGTTTGTTGTCTGCGATTTATAAAAAATACCGCCTTCTTGATCAGGCGGCAAATTAACGGTTAATATTGAAAGTCTTTGTTAAAAGAAAGCCACGAAAATAAACAGGTTGAGCTATGCTTTTGTTTCCTCCAGTTGCTCACTTGTTTTTCCAAATCTTCTTTCCCTGTTTTGATAATCAAGTATGGCTTCGTACAAGTTTTCCTTTCTGAAATCCGGCCAGCGTACATTCGTAAAATAAAGTTCTGCGTAAGCCAACTGGTAGAGTAAAAAATTACTGATCCTGTACTCTCCGCTGGTTCTTATCATAAGCTCAGGATCAGGAAAACCACTGGTACAAAGAAAATGCTGCAAAATATCCTGATTAATTTCATCTACACTCAGCTTGCCCTGTTTTACCTCATAAGCAATATTTTTTACTGCATTCAGTAATTCCCATCGGCCACTATAACTCAGGGCCATAATCAGGTTAAGGCCTGTGTTTTTTCTGGTGATCTCCAACGCCTCTTCCAGTTCTTTTCTGGCATACTCTGGTAACATACTCATATCTCCGATCACATGCAGCCGGATATTGTTCTTGTCAAGGCTTTCGACTTCTTTTCGTATAGTACTGACGAGAAGTTCCATCAACCCTACCACTTCATATTCAGGTCTGTCCCAGTTCTCAGTAGAAAAAGCATACAGTGTCAGGTATTCAATACCCAGTTCAGCACATCCCTCTACAATATTTCTTACACTCTCCACACCGTGGAAGTGTCCAAAAAGGCGGTCTTCACCTTTTTCTTTAGCCCACCTCCCGTTTCCATCCATAATGATAGCAATGTGGCGGGGAAGATGTTTTTTATCAATTTTTTCCAGCAAAGCGGACATAAAAAACCCCTTTAAACAGGGGGCCAAAGGTATTGTCAATTTTTGGGATTCTGCTACTTTTCACTTACAAAAATGCCCGCAAATAAGTAATTACGGGCATTTCTGCGAATGAGAAAAACTTGTTATTTATTAGTTTCTGCCCCAAACAGCTACCCGGGCTCTTCCCCTCAAAAAACCTTTAGTTTCATACCAGAACTCTATTTTTTTCAGATGACGAAGTCCCCCATCCATATCAATCACACGACTTTCACTACCCTGAGCAAAGCGATTTCTTAATGCCACTTCCTGCACGGAGCCGTTATCAAAATACACTTTCATATTGTACATCTTCAACGGACCATCAGTTATCTTTAATTTGATCTGGCGTACATCATCTTTCCAATTACCGAAGTGAATGACATCATGATCCACCCCGAAGCCCACATTTTTATCGCCCAGGAAAAACCAGTCTCCTGTAGACTTCATTGTTCTTTCAGGCTTATTGAAGCTGATAAGTACGAAAGCCGCAAGGCTGAATAAAATCATTGTAAATCGCATAATGGTTAATTTGTAAAGTGAAAAAATAATATCGTACACAGACAATGAAACACTTGTGTAGTTTAATCGAATCTTAAATTATGTCCTGTTTTAATTATTCGCCTCACCCTAAAGGGTTATTTGCCGGGGTTCTTAGTTAGCTGTCGGGCACTTGTATGATTGCAGGTTAAACGTAACATGAAACATGGCCGTTAAAAACTGGTCTTTTTGCTTGCTAAACCCCCTTTGAAAATCTGGTTTGCCAATAGGGGTACCTACTTCATAAGACCTGTCACTTAACAGCAATGCATTGGAAGGGCTTCCGTCTGGATTGGCGGGAAATATGGAAGGATCGACATAGGTTTTACTTACATCATCCAGGTAATCCGTATTAGTGAAACGGTGCAATACTTCAAAAGCGATATTTACCCTTTCGTTCAGTGAATATTTAACACCGCCTCCAAAAGGAATGCTAATTGCCATTGAGCTGTATTGCTTTCGGTCTGTATAAAGGCTGCTGCCCTGTCCTTCTGTTCCTAACGGTCTTAAGAATACTTTTTCGCCACGGAGATACGCATAAGGATCGTAACTAAAAACCCCTGCACCTAACGTAATATAGGGGGTAAAATTCAGGCCTGGTTCACCCGGCATAAAGCGAAAGAAATTAAAATCGCCCTGTAATGTGAGTTCCCATACTTTACTGTTAAAACTCAGGTTTCGTCTGAGCATATATTCGTTATGGGTATTATAAATATCCGAATAACCCAATTGCGCAAAAGACACACCCACCCTCGCTGCAATATAGTTTCCAAAATTTTTGCGGAAAAAAGCCGTAGCAGCAAATTTTGCCCTGTTTATCCTCGCTTTTGTATTCAAATCACCAAAATAGTGGCCTGCTCCTGCTCCAAAACCAAACTCACCTTCCTGTATCACAGCATTCTGTGCATTAAGTGAGGTCTTTGCAAGAACAACAGCAAAAACGAAAAAAATAATAGCAAATAACTTTTTTGTCATAACTGAAAAATATGGTCGGGATTAAATAGAACGATAAAAGTAACTATTTTCTTATTATTAGACTACTGTTTTAGTTACGTTTATCCAGGCCCCAGGTTAATTTGTTGCGGAGGGTTTGAAGAAAATTATTTTCGCTTAACCTTACCACACTTATGTTAAAATTCTCTTTTTTGACGGCCAATGTTACGTTTTTGTGTACGATTTCCCGGCGGGAGTCCAGAGCACATATGATCTGATCTGTCCGACTTTCTACTTCAAAAGAGATAATGTTGGTATCAGGCACAACAATGGGGCGGACATTAAGATTATGAGGAGCGACAGGGGTAATAACAAAACTGCCTGAATCGGGAAAAACAACCGGGCCATTGCAACTGAGTGAATAGCCGGTAGAGCCGGTGGGAGTAGCTACAATTAATCCATCAGCCCAATAGGTATTTAAAAATTCACCATTTACATACGTATGAATTTTAATCATTGAGGCCACATCCCTTTTGTGAATGGAAAACTCATTCAACGCATAGGGCACATTCCCAAAAAGCGGCATATCCGCTTCCACATGTATTAGCGTTCTTGAATCCTTCACGTAGGTTCGGCGGGCTATCGCTATCACGGCAGTTTTTACTTCATCCCGTCCTATACTGGCCAGGAAACCAAGACGGCCAAAATTGATACCCATGATTGAGATTTTTTTATCTCGTATCAGGGTAATGGTGTCCAGCAGCGTCCCATCCCCCCCCAGGCTGATGATAAATTCAATTTCTTCTGTTAAGTCTTCAGAAAGGGAAAATGTCGTTATATCAGCAGGCAGGTTAATTTCATTTTCTATTTGTTCAAAGAAATGATGGAAAATGACAGGTTCAATTTTCTGACTTTGTAATTCATCAAAAAAAAGTTGTACTTCTTCTTTATGTTCTACTTCAAAAACCCTGCTGTAAATAGCTGCCTTCATGTTAGAAAATCGTCTTTCTGTGTAAATATAACCCGTTTTGTCCTAACTGATTGAACGTATACTCAAACCTGAAAGTAACATCATAAAAAGTAAGAATATCTATACCAACACCTGCCGAGTTTAGCAGCCGGTTACTCAACTTGTTGTCGCCGGGTTGTGGGTTATAAACATAACCATTGTTACCATATATCTTTCCGAAAATACGGAATGGAATACGTTGCGCATCCTTGTCTTTTCGTGGCGGAATTCTAATATTGAAATTCAGTATTTCTCTGGCTACAGTTGTTTTTAGATAACCGCCGGCTACTCCATCCACCACATAATATTCATATCCCTGCATAAATACATCACCATATCCCAGGAAACGAAGGTTATAATAAGACTGCTTAAACGGTACTTTTATACCGCCATATGCATAGACATTGATAAAAGTTTTCGGAGACAAATGCCAACTACCCAGACCTTTCAAATGAAGCTGCCACATATTGGTGGCCTTATTAATTCCCTTTTTACTTAACAAAATGCTTCCTGCATAGCCTTGCGTGGGATAAGGGTTATAATCAACATCATAATACGTCATCGAATAATAAATTTCGGGGAAACTAGTGCGTTTACGGCCCGATATAAAATAGGATGGGTTCAACTTTACAATCGTATCTTCTACCTGTTCGCTTGTATAACTAATCCCAATACTATGCCGGGTACGAATAGCTTTCCGGTATGTGAGTTCAGCATATGTATTAATAAAATTCCGGACGTATTGACTATTATCCTTCAGGAAAACCTGTTTATCATTAACTGTGTTATAATTAAGCTCCCGGTTTTTCCCTGCTGCGATGCCCACTTTCATTCCCCATTGCATGGCCTTATCAATATACAGCCTGTCGTAACTCAATGAAACCTGTTTGGTATAACCCGCCATCAGCCAGGCTCTTAGTTTGTCATTTCTTCCTGTAGTATTATAATAAAGTATTTTAGCTCCAAAATTTACCCTGTTAAGGCTTGCTTTTTGTTCTACTAACCATTGGTTTAAATTCCGGTCAACTGGTTTAAAGTATGGCAACGGAAACAGGTACCATCTTTCTTTTACAGTAACTGCAACATCTATTTTATTTCCTTCAAAACTTTTTGCCGCAACCATCACCGTATGAAACAACGTTGTGTTCATCAATTGGCGACGGGCATCTTCAAATTTTTTTACAAGCTCCTGCAATGAATAATGTTCTCCTGTATGAAAGGGTATTTCACGCAAAATGATATTTGCTTTTGTTTTCCTATTACCTGTAATTACTATTTCACCTACGAGATAATCAGGCGAGAGGCTTGAAAAAGATGAATCGGGTAAAAGAGAAGAAGTACCTGGTTGCTGAGCTGAAGCATGGCAACAACTGATCAGAATAAAAAGCAGACAAAGACAATATTGTTTTTCCCTCTGCATGAACTGGTTTCTGCAAATAATTAACTGATTGAATCTTTATTTCAGTTCTGTAAAATACGGGGAAATGTGGTTATATTTTCAGATAATTCATCAGATTATCGTAGTTGTTCCTTAATTCATTAGTATACAGTTCCTCCCCAAAAAAGTATTTTACATTATACTCATATCGCTGAAATGTAGTTACTATATCAGAAACCTCTGGTTTGTTGATGCGGATAGTTACCTGCATCATCCCTGTTTCCGGGTCGTTGGATGTATTAAGCTGGGTTATTTGTGCATCGTTGGTTTCCACCAATTTGCTTATCTCATTAAAAGAATACTGGTTGCTTTCCATTTCCAGCACTATCAGACCGCCGGGTTCATTCAAACTCATAAACTCTGAGGCATGCTTCAACAAATCATTATATGCCACTGTACCAATCAGCTCACTATCTTCCCCTAGTACAGGCACTACACTCAAGCCATTTTCAGCAGCCATCTGAACGGCTGTAAGGAAATGTTCATCCCCTTTTACTGAATCGCTGGAAAATGATTGCTGTAAGGAATTTAATTCTGCATGATCATTTTCCGCTTGTAACAGATCATCCTCACTGATCAGACCCACATATTTATCACCTTCCACTATTGGAAGATGCGTTACATGGTTATCATTCATTAGTTGTAATGCCTGGTACACCTTGTCGGTAAGGTGCAGGTAAGGGAGTGTTTGAGATTCAAGTTCTTTGGTTAACATGGATAGCGGCTTTATATGTTTCAAGAAGACAACAACGATCAGGCGACTGTTGCAGGCTCATTGAGTTTTTTTAAAAATTTGTGCAGGATGGCATTAAACTCATCCGGCACTTCCATCATCGGTGCATGCCCGCATTTATCTACAAAATACAATTCACTGTTTGGAATCAGCTTATTGAATTCCTTACCAACGAACGGTGGGGTAATCGTATCGTTATTTCCCCATACCAGCAATGTAGGCTGTTTGATCTGGTTCAATTCCTCTCCCAAATTATTACGAATAGCACTTTTTGCCAATGCAATAATTTTTATCGCCTTCAGCCTGTTATTCACTATACTATAGACTTCATCCACCAATTCTTTAGTGGCTGTGTTGGGATCATAAAATGTCAGTCCTGTTTTTTTCTTTATGTATTCGTAATCACCCCTTTTTGGATAGCTGTCGCCCATTCCATTTTCGAACAAACCGGAACTACCTGTAAGTATCAGTGATTTTATTCTTTCCGGATGCTTCAGCGTATGAACAATAGCTACATGCCCACCTAATGAATTTCCCAGCAAGTGAACATTTTCGTATTCTCTAGCCTCTATAAATTTGTGTACAAATTTGGCTAACCCCCCTACAGAAGTATGCAATATATCCATATCAAGCAGCGGTAATATGGGTACCACTACTTTATTATGATGACGGAAATAATCAATCAGGCCCTGAAAATTACTTAATGCCCCGAACAGGCCATGCAAAAGCAACAACGGCTCCCCGTTGCCCTCTTCAATAAATCTGAACTTATCCTGTTGTTTGATTTCGTAATCCATGAGCAGTCAATCTAAGCTTTAACTCGGTTGCTAAAATAATCGATTTGGTGCAAAAAATCAGCGATTTATAACATAAACAAGGCTGAATAACGCAAATATAGGGGCTGAAGGCTTTTTTTAATGAGATGTTTTCATTATGAGTCCGTGTTTACTCAAAAATTATGCAAAAGCCACATGTATAGTAACCACCTCAAGGAGAAAGTAAATGATTATCCGGCTGTTATTTTTTTCGATACATTTTCAAAAAAAACCTCTAATTCTTTAAACATATCTTTAAAAACAGGGATTACAGAACCTATTCCGTTAATTACTTTGGGTCCCCAAGGCTGCACATACGAATAACTGGCTGATTTGTCTATGGTTTCCGGCTCTATCAGTTGTACCTGCTCCGCATAAAACAGCAAAATGCTGAAAACAATTGTATTGATCACTGCGTATAGTAAAATTCCTCCCAGTTTGTTCAGCCATCCCAGCATCGCCACTTCTACGGTTCTTTCAATAGCATTAGCGCCAAGCCGTATCAGAATAACTACCACAACAAAAACTGCAATAAAAGAAATAACCGGAAGCCATTCGTCTGAAATCTTTACTGCTTTGCCTATGTATCTGGCTACTACTGCAGAGAGTTTCATGGCAGCTGCAATACCAATGATAACTGCGATAAAAGAGAATATTCCTATTATCAGACCCCGCTGATAGCCTTTAAAAATAGCAAACACCAGGGTGGTGGCAAATATGATGTCAAGTATCATGAAAGAAAAACGTTTCCTGTCATTGCATTAGTACAGGATACTGTAAACAAATTTCATACAGCAGCTATTTCGCCAGTAATTCTTTTACTAAAGCAGAAATAGTTTTCCCGTCAGCCTTACCGGCCAGTTGCTTAGTGGCCAGCCCCATCACTTTCCCTATATCCGCAGGCGAAATAGCCCCGGCAGAGGAAATAATTTTTTGCAGCTCCGTTTTGATCTCTTCTGCGGATAATTGTTTAGGGAGGAACTTTTCAATCACTGCTATTTCTTCCTGCTCTTTTTGTGCCAGTTCAGGTCTGTTCTGCTGCTGAAATATTTCAAGAGAATCTTTACGCTGCTTCACCAGCTTCTGCAATAATTTTATTTCATCCTCTTCCTTTAATTCACCACTGGCACCTTCGGATGTTTTAGCTAGTAGTATTGCAGCCTTAACGGCACGAAGGCTTCTTAGTGCAGCTTCATTCTTTGCCAGCATGGCTGCTTTTAATTCCGTCATTATTTTTTGCTCTAAACTCATACAATAAATTTTATGCTTTGTTGTCCTTTAATTGCCTCTCCCTGAATTTTTCATAAAACCCTTTTGCGAATTTTTTCATTTCCTCCACCTGGTCATTGTATTGAGTAGCACGGCCATATGTATCGGCCATGGTCATCATTGTCTGGTAAAAAAAATCAGCCATTTCATCCACCATCATATCTTTTGTCCACAGATCAATACGAAGCGCCGCTTTTTCTGCCCCGTCCCAGAACGAAATCATCATTGCCTTTGCTCTTTGGGCATTCTCTGCACTGGTGTCAGTAGCTCTCCATGCTATAGAATCAGGAATCCTGTTCTCATCTGTGTGTACATCAATTGTTATCGTTGATTTATTCATAATTAAAATAAAGAGTTGCAAAGGTAAACGAAATCAGGCCATGGTTTTCAGGATCACCTGCCAGAGCAATTCAGCTGTTTTGTCCCAATTGTATGCAGCTGCTGTTATTCTTCCCTTGCTGATTAATTCATTGCGCAATCTCTCATCTTTATACAACAACATCATTCTTTCTGCTATATCTGCATACTTTTCGGGATCAGCATACAAAGCCGCCTCTTTCGCAATCTCCTGCATAGCAGAATGACCTGATGTTATTACCGGCACATCACATTTCATCGCTTCCAGAACAGGAACACCAAATCCTTCAAATAAAGAGGGATACAGCATCCCGTAGGCCGCACCGGTAACTTTCACCAGCTCTTCCTCAGGCAGATACCCTGTCAGCAGTACATCATTCCTGTATTTATAATTTTTCAGATTTTCTGTAAACGATTCATATTTCCAGGCAAGCCTGCCAGCAATAACAAGTTTCATCCCTGTTTGTTGCCGCTTCTTAAAGACAGAAAACGCTTTGAGAAGGTTCATTAAATTTTTTCTGGGATGAATTGATCCTGTGTACACAAAGTATTCCTTTCCGTCGGTATACTTTCGTTTAATCTCCTCCTTTTCATCATAAGAAAGAGGATGAAACATTTCTTTCACCCCGTTATATACCACATCTATTTTGGCGGCCGTTGTCAGATACTGTTGAACAATATCATTCTTTGAAAACTCAGAAACTGTAGCTATTACTTTCGCTTTTTTCAAAAACTGCGGAGTGTATCTTTTATAAAAAATCAGTTGTGCTTTTTTAATGGCTCCCGGATAGTGAAGAAAAGAAAGGTCATGCAGCACGAGGCACTGCGGAACATTTGTACGTAATGAACAAATACCATCACAGGAAATAAACACATCCGCTTTGTATTTCCTAAGCAGGGAAGGAATTTTTACATCATACCAGTATTTCCAGAGTAGCGGGTGTCTTGCTGCCGGAGCTGCAATTACCGGTTTAACATTCGCAGAAAATACAAACCGTTTCTCGAATTGTCTGTCAAAAATGAAAATAAATTCATGTTCCGGGTGGTTCACAGTAATCCTTTTGAATGTTTCGTACAGGAAATACCCGTATCCTTCCAGGTAATTTTTCAATAAAAATCTTGTATTTACTGCTATCCGCATCGGTAACGGCAAAGGTAATAGCTGCTTCTTTCATTCCTGCGTAAATCAACTTTATTATTCATGTAAAAATGCGGTTGTTACATTCGTAAAATACCGGTCATCTGTATTGTTCTTTCCCTTTCATTTTTTAACGGATGTCCTGTTGAATAACACAAGAATATTTTCAGTGCATATTCATTAAATACCGGAATTAAAATAGGGCAATAGTACAATTGTACACAATATAGATCCAATCTACTTTTACATGGCTGCCATCTTAGTATTAAACCAAAACACCGACCTATGAAATATATTTACTCAAAACTTTTTATTGCTATTGGATTAACAGTTGTTTTACAGTTTTTGTCTTTTAATCCGGCACTGGCACAATGCCCCTACGGTTTTCCTTCGGGCAGTACTTTTTATGATACCACAATAAGCACACCTACTGGTGTGAACACATTGCAGGTTAAGCTACCCCAGGCAGATCCCCTGGCAGGTATGGTTACCTGTCTTCGCATTTGTGTTTCGATTACAGGAGTTGTAGATTCTGTAAGTGTGGAGAATAACTCCACCTCAGCGCAAACTGCGGACATTTATTACATAAGAACCGACCAGATAACCGGACCGGGACTTTCCTCTCCGCTTTCGAACAGTATTAATCATCATTATGGCCCATATGCATTGGGTGCCACCAATGGCATCCTGGGTTCAGGCCCTGATTTTGTTTCCATATCAAAAGATACCCTTCTGAATGCAGTAACCGTTTGCCAGACAATCAATAATCTCGATTCTCTTTTCCAGTTCTATGGTCATGATAGTATTACATACCAGTATAACATAACAGCATTTACCAACGTATCATGCACAGGCGGAAATTATAACAGCACAGTAGCCACTTCGGCTATTGTACGTTTTGAGTTTGAATATTGTACATGCCCGGGCTATGTATTGCCATTACACTTACAAAATTTTGATGTAAGCAAAATAGCAGAAAACAAAGCAAAACTCAGTTGGTCTGGTTTTAATGATCCTTCAGCATCTTATCATTATGAACCTCAAATAAGTCAGGACGGATCACATTTTATTTCAGCAGGAACAGTAGATAAAAATGCATCTGTTAATGACTTATATGATTTTATATATACCACAAAACAAAATGAAAGTGGTAATTTCTTTTTCAGGGTAAAACAGGTCTATGCCAATGGATATACAAGGTTTAGTGATGTGCGAAAAATTTCTCTTAAAAATTCCTCAATACCCAAGTTTATTATCTCCCCCAACCCATCTGATGGCATTGTTGGTATCAAATTTGATAATAATGAAGGCGGAAAAATGAAGATCGAAATCTTCAATTCGCAGGGACAAAGGGTGATGCAGAAAGAAATAATAGTTTCAGGTACTTCTTATCACCAGGTTGCCACGTTACAAAGCGGTGTTTATTGGTTGAAGCTAACTGACGTAACGAGTCAACTTTCCGGTGTTAATCAACTTTTCATTAAATGACCTCTTAGGTGGAAGAGGATGGTGGCTTGTAAAAGGGGCCTTGGTTCGGGGCCCCTTTCTTTTGTCTCCCCGGTAGTTTTAAAGCTTTTTCTATTCCTCAAACTTGTTTCTTACTTTTGGCGTTACTGAAAAGGATTACATGGAATATAACACTACAAGAAACTACCTGACGATGAGAGAATACGGCCGTCATGTGCAGAAGATGATTGAACATGTACAGGCTATTGAAGACCCGGATCGCCGCCAGCGCAATGCACATGCAGTTATTGAATTGATGGGTTTTTTAAACCCCCACCTGAAGAATGTGGAAGATTTTCGTCATAAACTTTGGGATCATTTATTTCTGATTGCTGATTTTAAACTTGATGTAAAATCCCCCTACCCGATCCCTACAAGAGAAACACTAAAAGCAAAACCACATCCGCTTCCTTATCCCAAAAGACATCCTAAATTTTCTCACCTTGGTAAAAACCTGGAAGTAATCATTAATAAAGCACTGGCAGAAGAAAACCCCGAAAAGAAATTAGGTTTTGCCAATGCTATTGCTTATTACATGAAGCTGGCGTATAACAACTGGCATAAAGAAATTGTACATGATGATGCTATACAGAGTGAATTAACCGGCATTACGCATGGTCAGCTTACTTTCACCAATACACCCTATGTAAAAGCATTCCGTCCGCAACAGGAAGGAAGAGACAACCGTGGCTTTGGAAAAAGAGGTGGCGGCGGTGGAAAGTTTCAGCAGCGTGGCGGCGGTGGTGGCCAGCGCAGAAACGATGGCGGACGTGACAGCCGCGGCGGTGGCAATTTTAAAAAGAAGAGATATTAGCCCCAATCCCCCGAAGGGAGCTTTTTATATTTGCAAGACAGCATTTTTCAATCATTAATCCCTCCCTCTTGGGAGGCCAGGAGGGCACATGCATTTTTTTGAAGTTAGAGGAGGAAAAAAATTACACGGAGAAATTATTCCGCAGGGCGCCAAAAATGAGGCATTACAGATCATCAGTGCTGTATTATTAACGCCTGAAAAAATCACAATCACTAATATTCCTGACATTATTGATGTGAACCTGTTGATTGAATTGCTGGGTGACATGAAAGTAAAGATTGAAAGAATCAGCCCCGGCACCTGTCACTTCCAGGCAGATGATGTGAACATAGATTACCTGCACAGCGAAGACTATAAAAAGAAAAGTGGCAAACTGCGTGGTTCGGTAATGCTGTCAGGGCCAATGCTTGCAAGATTCAGGAAAGCATTTATACCCAAGCCTGGCGGTGACAAGATCGGCAGAAGAAGATTAGATACCCATATCATTGGTTTTGAAAAACTCGGTGCTTTCTTTACTTATCATGAAGAAGATGGGTTTTTTCACTTAGAAGCCCCACAACTAAAAGGTGCTTATTTATTACTGGATGAACCCTCTGTAACCGGAACCGCCAATATCATTATGGCGGCATCAATGGCAACCGGAATCACTACTATTTATAATGCAGCCTGCGAACCTTACATTCAGCAGTTATGCAATATGCTGAACAGGATGGGCGCAAAAATTAGCGGTATTGGTAGTAATATGCTCCGCATTGAAGGAGTGGGTTATCTCGGCGGAACAGAGCACCGCATGTTGCCAGATATGATTGAAGTAGGTTCCTTCATCGGTCTTGCCGCAATGACGCAAAGTGATATAACCATCAAGGGGGCCGGTATTGATTATCTTGGTATCATTCCTGAAAAATTTCAGCAGCTGGGGATTAAAATGGAATTCAACGGAGATGATATTCATATCCCTTCGCAGGAAAGCTATGAGATTCAAACTTTCTTAGACGGATCTGTGATGACTATCTACGATCATCCCTGGCCGGGATTTACACCTGATTTATTAAGCATCATACTGGTAACGGCTATTCAGGCAAGGGGTTCTGTACTCATTCATCAGAAAATGTTTGAAAGCCGTTTGTTCTTTGTCGACAAACTGATTGATATGGGTGCAAGAATTGTTCTTTGCGATCCGCATCGTGCCGTAGTGATTGGTTTGGAAAGAGAACAGGCATTGCGTGGTATTACTATGAGCTCTCCGGATATCCGTGCCGGTGTGGCATTGTTAATCGCTGCCCTTAGTGCAGAAGGAAGAAGTATTATTCAGAACATAGAGCAGATTGACAGAGGTTACCAGGATATTGACGGACGATTAAGAAAACTGGGAGCAGATATAAAAAGAATCTAAGCTTGATACAATTATCCTTCTCTTCTACACTGATAATTTTTCCTATCTTTTCTGAATGCTTAACCGGAGTATCGGCAAATGGGCCATGGTGCTGTTAATCATCAATGGAGTAATTGGTTCCGGTATTTTCGGGTTGCCCGCAAAAGTGTTTAAAGAAACCGGTGTATACAGTATTGCCGCTTTCCTTGTTTGTGCAGTTGCCGTTTTTGTTATCATACTTTGTTTTGCGGAAGTCAGCAGCCGGTTTGATCAAACTGGTGGCCCATACCTTTATGCACTTTCATCTTTTGGGCCTTTGCCTGCTTTTTTAACAGGATGGCTTTTGTTACTCACAAGGATTATCACTTATGCAGCGCTGATTAATTTGCTGGTTAGTTACTTGTCCGTCTTTGCTGCACGGTTAGCCAGCCAGGAATCAAGAGTTATAATAATTATACTATTTACGCTGCTGCTGGCTTATCTCAATCATATCGGCATAAGAAAAAGTACCCGTATCAATAATTTTTTAACCATTGCCAAATTACTCCCTTTGCTGTTGTTCATAGCAGCGGGGTTTTTTTTCATTGAACCGGGACGATATGAAATAAAACATATACCCGATTTTTCTTCATTTTCATCAACTGTTTTATTATTGGTGTTTGCCTTTGGTGGTTTTGAATCCGTACTGGTGAACAGTGGTGAAGTAAAAAATCCCGGGAAAAATCTGCCTTTTGCATTATTGTTCGCCACACTCATCATTGCTTCTATTTATATTCTGATACAAATTGTAAGCATCGGAATCTTGCCAACTCTCGCATCAGCAGAAAAACCCCTGGCAGAAGCAGCCGGTTTGTTTATGGGGAAAACGGGAGCTGCTCTTATTGCCGCCGGTGCTTTTTTTTCTGTTGCAGGTACACTCAATGCTATAATGCTGGTGGGTTCCAGGTTGCCTTTTGCTTTCAGCCAGGAGAAACAGTTTCCAAAATTATTCTCTTTTATACACCCGGAATATAAAACCCCCACCTGGTCATTGATATTATTTACAGGTATTACTATTCTTGTATCCCTCAATTACTCATTTCTATCAGCCGCCTCACTCAGTGCTGTTACGAGGGTGATGATCTATGGCATTGTATGCAGCACACTGATCATATTACGTAAAAAAAATACTAGTCAATCCAATTTCTATAAACTAAAATACGGCAGGCTGGTTGCTGCAGCGGGTATTTTAATTACACTATGGCTGCTCAGCAATTCCAATCTAAATGAATTGAGGGATATAGGCCTCGCAATTTTAGGGGGACTGGCAATTTATGGGCTGATGGAATGGAGAAAAGAGAAATAATTAAATCACATTTAATAAAAACTGATACAAAAAGTACAAATCCAACCCGGCTAATTTTTTTGAAAAGAACAAATATTCGTTACATAAAAGTTTACTCCTTATTTAAAAGATGGTGAAGATTTTTTTGCAGATATTTTTCTTTCCTACCCAAATAGCCAAAATCATCGGCACTGTTAGCACCCGATTAATCTTTACATTTGTCCACTTTATTATTTATATGCCGGTTAACAACCATAAGATCATCATCATTGCTGCACCATCCGGGGCCGGCAAAACATCTGTGGTAAGGCACTTATTAAAAGCTCTGCCGGATCAACTGGCATTCTCTGTTTCCTGTGCCACCCGCAAACCCCGAAACAATGAAAAGCATGGTATAGATTATTATTTCATCAGTGCAGAAGAGTTTGAACAGAAGATTAAACAGGGTGCTTTCGTTGAATGGGAAATGGTGTACGAAAGCAAGTACTATGGCACTTTAATAAGTGAAGTGGAACGCATCTGGCAGCAACATAAAGCCCCCCTGTTGGATGTGGATGTAAAAGGAGGGCTGAATGTGAAGGAAAAGTTTCCGAAAAACTCTCTTTCCCTTTTTATCGAACCCCCTTCTATTAAAGAACTGGAACGACGCCTTCGGACCAGAGGTACAGAAACGGAAGAGTCGCTAAAAGCCAGAATCAATAAGGCAGAATATGAACTTTCTTTTCAGCACCGTTTTGACCATATCATTCTGAACGATACACTGGACCGTGCCTGCGCCGAAGCCGAAGAAATTGTACGTAAATTCCTCATCCACAGCTCATAATAAACAGGTCATAGCTATTTTCTATCTTTACCGCATGATAGCATGGAATTCTATTGTTTTCTTTATTCTGACCCTTTTATTGATGGGTTTTTTTGCAGGTATTGAAATGGCTTTTTACAGTGCCAATCGCCTGAGCCTTGAAATCAAAAAAAAGCAGGGAGACCGCAATATGGAAATCCTGTCCGGCTTCCTAGAATCACCAGCCCGGTTTCTCGGTACCACACTGCTGGGTTTTAATATTTTTTTGGTCTTTCTTGGTTTACAGATCAGCACGGTGATGCAGCCTATCTGGAAATATTTCCGCATCGGATCAGATTTGGTTCATATCCTCGTGGAAATTGTACTGGCCACTTTTATCGTACTGATATTTGCCGAGTTTATCCCTCGTGCCATTTTCAGAGCCAAAAGTAACTCGCTGCTGCAAAGGCTGGCACAGGTTACTAATGTTTGTTACCAGATCCTGTTTCCTGTTGCGGTGGCCTTTATAGATTTTTCTGAATGGTTATTAAAATATGTGTTTAATATACGGTTGGATAAAACCAATAAAGAAGCTTTGAAGCGCAGCGATCTGAAACATCTTTTCCGGCAAAATACCGCTGATGAAAGGCAAGAACGAAACACACAGCTAATGGAAAATGCGCAGGAATTACCAAAAGTAAAGATCAGGCAATGCCTGGTGCCCCGGAAAGAAATCATTGGTATCGAAAGCAAATTATCTGTAGAAGAACTGAAGAAAAAATTTGTTGACACTAAACTGAGCAAGCTGGTGGTGTACGAAAATAATATTGACCATATCATCGGCTATGTTCATCAGCTGGATCTGTTCAAACATCCTGCCGATATACAATCCGTATTGCTTCCTATCCCTGCTGTGCCGGAAAGTATGAGCGCCACAGACCTCATCAGTAAATTTACCAAAGAAAGAAAAAGTATAGCCTGGGTAGTGGATGAATTTGGCGGTACTGCCGGCATCATCACCATGGAAGATGTGCTGGAAGAATTATTTGGTGAGATACAGGATGAATATGACACGGAAGAGTTTGTAGAAAAACAGCTGGCAGAAAATGAATATATCTTTTCCGGCCGACTGGAACTGGATTACCTGGAAGAAAAATATGGTTTTGATTTCGGGCAGGAAGAAGCTGAAACCCTCTCTGGTTACATCATCAACTACCACGAAACCATCCCCCGCCAGAAAGAACGCATTATCATCGATGATTACGAATTTGATGTAATGCATGTAACAGATACAAGGATTGAAACAGTAAAGATGAAGAAGCTGAAGTAAATGGAATTGAATATGCGGGTAGCTTTAAAACAGATATTTTCCTCACAGACTACTTTCTCTTACTACTCATCACTCACCTTCTTATCTTTGCGACACTTACAAAAAACAAATGGCCTTACTCGATTTCTTTAATAAACGGAATGCGGACGCTAAAGGCGAAATGACCTTTATTGACCACCTGGAGGAACTGCGTTGGCATGTTATCCGTTCGGTGATTGCCATATTGATTGGTGCTGTAGCTGTTTTCGTCTACTCCGACTTTGTGATAGACAAGATTGTTATGGGTCCAGCCCATGATTATTTCATTTCTTATAAGATATTTTGCACCCTTAGTCATTCATTGGGGCTGGGCGAAACGCTTTGCTTTGGCAAAATACCTGTTGCCTTCCAGAGCAATACGATGAGCGGCCAGTTCATTGCCTCCTTTACTGTTGCGTTTGTGGGTGGCTTCGTCGTTGCATTTCCTTATATATTCTGGGAGTTCTGGCGGTTTGTAAAACCAGCACTTTCGCAAAAGGAAATAAAAAAAACAAGAGGCGTGATTTTCTGGGTATCGTTCCTGTTTTTTCTCGGCGTAGGA
The DNA here is from genome assembly GCA_044221225.1 of Chitinophagaceae bacterium. GTDB lineage: Bacteria > Bacteroidota > Bacteroidia > Chitinophagales > Chitinophagaceae > JJ008. The sequence goes on along the minus strand of JBGAPQ010000010.1, from coordinate 124,727 downwards.
TTTGGCTATTTCATTCTCACACCTTTCATGGTCAACTTTTACTTCACGTACAAACTGAGCCCACTGATCGAAATAAAACCGACCTTTTCCGACTATCTCGAAAATCTTGTATACAGTACGGTGGGTATCGGTGTTTTATTTCAAATGCCGTTGCTGGTAATGGTACTTGCAAGAATTGGTGTAGTAACAGGCCGTTTCCTCCGGAAATACCGCCGTCATGCATTTGTAATTATTTTGATAGCAGCAGCAATCATTACCCCTTCTACCGATCCGTTCAGTCTTACCATTGTTACTATCCCTCTTTATCTTTTGTTTGAAGCCAGTATCATCATTGCTTCCCGTATTAACAGGCGCCAGGAAAAAGAGCAAAAAGAATGGAGCTAAAGTAAGTTCTTAGTTTAACGTTTATTGTTCAGTACCTTTGGCTGGCGTTTAATTAAAAACTCAAAGCTCTGAACTATTTATGCACTCCCCCTTTGACCTTCATAAACCTATTGCCATAGGCAGCGATCATGCAGGATTTAAATATAAAGAAGAACTGATTTCATTCCTGGAGGGTAAAGGATTACACTTTACTGATTTTGGAACACATAGTACCGACTCCGTTGACTATCCTGATTTTGCCCATCCTGTCGCCAGCGCTGTGGAAACAGGCGGTGCTGCTTTTGGAATATTATTATGTGGCAGTGCCAATGGTGTGGCTATTACTGCCAATAAACACCAGGGCATCCGTGCTGCAATTTGCTGGGGGGAAGAACTGGCACAGCTCTCCCGTGCACACAATAATGCCAACATTATCTGTATTCCTGCAAGATTTGTAAGAGAAGGTGATGCTGAAAAAATGGTTGCTGTATTTATGACTACTGAATTTGAAGGAGGCAGGCATGGTACAAGGGTTGATAAGATTGCCTGTGCATAATTACTACCGGCCATCCATATTTTATCCCTTCTGTTACAGGAAGGGATTATTTTTATTCCTCATTAATACTACCAATAATTATGATAAGAAAAATTATTGCCTGTTTTCTTTTAAGCTTGCCATTGTTTGCAGTTTCACAGAAAAAAGATAAGTATGCAGGCAAAGCTGCAGCCACTATAACAGCTGACGACATGAAGAAACACTTGTATAAAATTGCCAGCAAAGAAATGGAAGGAAGGGACACTCCTTCTCCCGGTCTGGAAAAAGCAGCCAGCTATATTGAAGAATATTTCAGATCCATCGGACTGCTGCCGGATAATAACGGGAGCTACCGGCAGTATTATTTCCTTTACAAGGAAACGATGAAAGACGCATCTGTTACACTAAATGGTGAAATGCTGAAGTTGCACAACTCTTTTCAACCACTGACTAATAATTATTCTGCCAGTATGCGATTTTCAGAAGTGGTATTTGCCGGGTATGGCATCAATGATGGTGATAAAAGAAATGATTATAAAGATTTAAACGTGGCCGGTAAGCTGGTGATGATTGCAGATGGAATCCCTGCGGATTATAAACCTTCAGGCCAGGGATTTTCATCACCATCGGGCATCGCAGGTAAAATGAATGCTGCGTTGCGGCTTGGCGCCAGCGCAGTACTGATCATCTATAATAATTTCCCCCGCAAACCAGCTGCCCCGGCAGAGGGCCGGTGGAGTACCAATGGTTTTAAGGCTTCTCAATCATTATTCGGTTTCTCTGTGTCAACGGACGTGGCTGCGAAGATTCTGAATGAAGACGGTAAAACCGTGATGGAGAAAATAAAAGCAGGTACAGTAAGCTCCAAAACTTATAAGGCAGAACTGGAACTTAGCTATACCGGCAAAACAGAAACTGAAAAGGTATCAAATGTACTGGGCCTGATAGAAGGAACGGATAAAAAAGATGAATATGTAGTGTTAACAGCCCATTACGATCATATAGGAAAAAGAAATGATACTACTATTTACTATGGTGCTGATGACGACGGCAGCGGTACTACCGGCATACTGGAACTGGCACAGGCTTTTGCGGAAGCTAAAAAAGCAGGCAGGGGTCCCAGGAGGAGTATCCTGTTTATGACGGTAAGCGGAGAAGAGAAAGGTTTGTGGGGCAGCAGGTATTATTCAGAGCATCCGGTTTATCCATTGGACAAAACAACGGTTGACCTGAATATAGATATGATTGGCCGCATTGGTAACGAGTATATGAAGGATAAGGATTCCGCTAATTATGTTTATATCATCGGTGATGACAAATTGAGCTCCGACCTGGCTGTTATTACTGACCAGGTAAACAACACTTACAGTAAAATGAAATTAGACCGGAAGTACAACGACCCCAATGATCCTAACCGTTTTTACTATCGCAGCGACCATTACAATTTTGCTGAAAAAGGTATCCCTATCATTTTCTATTTTAACGGAGTTCATCCGGACTATCACCGGCCAACAGATACTCCTGATAAGATCAATTATCCGCTGATGGCAAAGAGAGCCCAACTGGTATTTTACACGGCCTGGGAAATGGCCAACCGAAACGATATACTCAAACGGGACCTGAAGCTGGAAAAGCCCAAAGGATTCTGACAATAGAAAAACGTTCCGAAATCCGGAACGTTTTTATTTAATTATATTCACAAAGCCAATAACCAACCCTTTCATGAATAATAACCAACCGGAAGAAAACGTCGTATCAGGTTTATACGATAACTACTATGAGACCCAGAAAGAAATTCTGGTTATAGAAACCAAAAAAACAAAAAACAAACTTCTTGCGCTGGCAGCTGTAATCTTTGCCGGAGATTTTCTGGGTTTGCTGACGGCTGATGCCATCAACCTGCAAACATTGATTGTCATATCTGTCATTCCCTTAGTTTGCGTCGGTCTTGCTTTTTTATCAATTAAAGAACCACTGACTTCAATCATCATTGCAGCCGTAATCATTATCGGGCTTTGGGTTTATGCGGCGGTTGTCACCGGGGGAATGGCAGCCATCAGCGGCTGGCTTATTAAAGCTGTTATTGTTTATCTGTTGATTGCCGGCTTTCAAAGTGCACGGGAGGCACAAAAAATCAAAAAGGAATTGAAGAGCTGATTTTTCATTTTTTTTTTATTAAACTTCAGGCAACTATAAAAGTCTTTTTAATGTCTGTGTACCTGAAAGCTTTTTACCTCAGCAACTTTGATCCCTACCTTTTTAACATAAAAAGACCCCGTATTGTTCCCGGGGTCTTTTGTTTTTTGTACGTGGTTTAGTTTTATCACCATCCTAATACCCAGGCAAAGATCAGCGGGGCCACAATAGTTGCATCACTTTCTACAATGAACTTGGGTGTATTGATATCCAGTTTACCCCAGGTGATCTTTTCATTGGGTACAGCGCCTGAATAAGAACCATACGATGTGGTGGAATCACTAATCTGACAGAAATAACCCCAGAAAGGCACATCATGCCACTCCAGATCCTGGTACATCATTGGCACTACACATATAGGAAAGTCTCCGGCAATACCGCCGCCCACCTGGAAAAAACCAATACCTTTGCCCGAAGAATTATTCCGGTACCAATCGGCCAGCCAAACCATGTATTCAATTCCATTCTTCACAGTGCTGGCTTTTAGCTCTCCTTTGATCACATAACTGGCAAAAATATTACCGGTAGTACTGTCTTCCCATCCGGGAACCACGATGGGGATGTTTTTCTCTGCAGCCGCAATAATCCAGCTATTCTTAGGATCTATCTCATAATATTGTTTCAGCTCTCCGCTCAATACAGTTTTATACAAAAATTCATGCGGAAAATATCGTTCTCCCTTTGCCTCTGCATCCTTCCATTGCTTTACAAGGTGTTTCTGCAACCTGCGAAAAGCTTCTTCTTCCGGGATACAGGTGTCTGTAACACGGTTGTAATGATTCTCCAGCAAATCCCACTCTTCCTGCGGTGTCAGATCACGGTAGTTGGGAAGCCTTTTGTAATGAGAGTGAGCGACGAGGTTCATTACATCTTCTTCCAGGTTGGCGCCGGTACAGCTGATGATGTCTACCTTTCCCTGGCGTATCATTTCGGCCAGTGAAATACCCAGTTCGCCGGTACTCATCGCCCCGGCAAGGGTTATCATCATTTTACCCCCTTCCAGCAAATGCTGTTCATACCCTTTCGCTGCATCTACAAGAGCAGCAGCATTAAAGTGGCGATAATGATGCAGAATGAATTGCGAGATCGGACCTTTATTCATCGATGAAAATTTTTTGATCCGCCTTCAGATCACAATAAGGTGAGACAATGCGGAAAATACAAAATTACAATTTTGAGTAAAAGATCCTTACATCAAATACAATGTTGTATACGAAGCACTATAAATACAAAACCCTGTCCTGCTACAGCAGGATCAGGGCTTTTTTTACCACACACCAAAACTAACTTCGGTACTATGCCTTTCTTATCTTTTCATGTAAACTCCAGTCACTATCAGCAGAAGCTCTCAAAATGATTTTTGTATCCGCATTTTCAAGCGTTATGTAATAAGAAGTTCCACTGCTCTTTGAAGCTTCAAACAAATCACTGATCCAGTACTTATTATAACTTTTTTTCAGATCAGCCTGAAGGCTGAGAGGCAGGTCATCCGGGCTTATATAACGGCTAAGTCCCAATAATTCCCCGTCCTGGTTATAATATGCAAATACATGCCTGTCATTGTAAATAAATGCAGCTTTATAGTAATTACGTCCTGCACTCCATTCCACTTCTTTCGCCGTGTTGAAATCATTTTTGAATGCACTGAGTACCTTAGCATTCACATTTTCTTCTGAGGCAAAGGAACTCAACGACGTTACCAGGACGGCTATTGCCAAAATCATCTTTTTCATAAAAAAATCTTTAAAGGTTCTTTGTTTATTTCTTTTATTGTTTGACGATATAAAGGTAGATCAGGTTACACCTCATCACAAGCCAATTGTGATTAACGGGAGTCAGTGTTAATTGCTGTTAACAGAAGTTGCATGTTATTAACCATTGAGCATTCTTAAAAACCGGTCATCAGGAAAACACATTCTCTTACAAAAAATGAAAAATATTTTTGAAAAATAAAAAAATATTTAGATATTTGTCTAAATATATAATTACAGGTGATATGAATATAGTGTTCAAAGCCCTGAACGATCCTACCCGCAGAGAAATATTGGCGCTGCTACAGGAAAGGGATATGACTGCCGGAGAAATAGTAGAGAAATTCAATATATCCGGCCCCAGTATTTCACACCACCTTGACCTGCTGAAACAGGCAAAACTGGTAACCGCGGAAAAAGAAGGACAGTTTATTTATTATTCATTGAACACTACTGTAGTGGATGAGATAATGAAATGGTTCCTGCAATTCAAATCAAAAAAGAAATAGCGAATGAATAAAATTATTAAACTCCTGGTTTGGCCAGTTATGATTGTTCCGGCTGTTTATTTAGCCATTTCCTGGAATAAGATTCCCGAAAAAGTGGCCCTGCATTTTGACCTGAAAGGAAACGCTGACAGATTTGGCAGTAAGAACGAACTGCTTACTACTGTGATCATTCTTACAATAACAAATGCGGTTGTATACCTTATTCTCACCAATATTTACCGGATTGACCCAAAAAAATATGCTGCGGAAAACAAGGACAGGCTGCAGCGCCTTGCTTCCGGTGTTGTACTTTTCCTGTGTGCCCTGCTCTGCATGATAATATACAGCAGTTCAAACGGGAATATCAGTTTTAATACAGGTTTTATACTGGCAGCTACTGGCTTGTTATTTGCATTTATTGGCAACTATATGCACCATATCAAACCTAATTACTTCGCTGGCTTCAGACTACCCTGGACACTGGAAAATGAAGAAAACTGGAGAAAAACACATATTCTCGCCGGAAAACTTTGGTTTGCAGGAGGTTTACTTCTCGCTGTTATCTGCTTATTTCTTCCCCCCGAAGCAGCATACATCTTTTTCGTTACAGTTATGATAATTATAACAGCTATTCCCATCATCTTTTCATTCCGGTATTACCTGAAACAAAAAAAAGAAACTACATCTGTAAAATAATATAACAGAGAAAATTCTGTTTTAGCTTTACTACAATAAATTGTTTCTGTCGGCCAATGATCAGAGAAAGTCTTTATTTAACGGTAAAGAAAAAAATTATTAACTACTTAGCTCACGCATATCTTTCTTTTAAGCACCCTGAAATACTGGTGGGCAATATGATTGGCGATTTTGTAAAAGGAAAAAAGAAGTTTGATTACCCATTAAATATTCAAAAAGGAATCGAACTGCACCGGGCAATTGACACCTTTACAGACAGACATGAAGCAACAAAAAAGGCAAAAGAAATTTTAAGACCTGCTTACCGCCTATACAGCGGTGTTTTTGTAGATGTGATATACGACCATTTCCTGGCAGCCGATGAATCTGAGTTTTCTGCAGAAACTCTGCATAATTTTTCACAGGAAGTTTACCACACCCTTCACCTGTACGAAAATTGGATGCCTGAACGCTTCTCCGGAATGCTCCCCTTTATGAAAGAACAAAACTGGTTGTACCATTACCGCACCCGATGGGGAACAGGCAAAAGTCTTGGCGGTGTGGTACGCCGTTCAAAATATCTTACCGAAAGCGAAACTGCTTTCCGGCTTTTTGAAGAGCATTACCAACTATTTCAGGAATGCTATCGTCATTTCTGGGCCGCAATCAAACCATTTGCTGCCCAGAAGTTGGAAGATTTAAATAGTAAAGGAAATTTCACTTTATAAAAGGTAACTCCCAAACAAACAAATCGTTTTATTTTTGCAAATAGTTTATTTATGAAAAAAACATTTTTTCTACTAGTTATTTTCCAGTTATTCCTGGTTTGCCTGATGGCGCAAACACTCCCCCCGGTTGATAAATCACCCATGGATATGAGTTATTATCCCGTAAATTACCCGGTTCTGAAAATTCAGGATAAGATAACTGAATCACTCGCAGCAAGGGTTATCTACAGTCGGCCCCAGAAAACAGGCAGAACCATTTTTGGTGGTTTAGTAAAGTATGGCGAAGTCTGGAGACTGGGGGCTAACGAAGCAACTGAAATTGAATTTTTCAAGCAGGTGAAAATAGGAGGTAAAAAAATTGCCAGGGGGCGTTACACTCTTTTTGCTATAGTAAATGAAAACACCTGGATTTTTATCCTCAATAAGGATACCGACACCTGGGGGGCATTTAAGTATGATGAAAAGAAAGATGTCATCAGAATAACTGTCAATGTTCAAAAAATAGAGACCCCGCTTGAATCATTGGCCATGAGTTTTGAAAAATCAAATGGTGGCTTTAATCTTATCGTGGCGTGGGACACCATCAAAGCAGCTTTACCAATAAACCTTTAACTGCCCTTTTTATGAGGATTCTTCATCCAATTCTGTTTTTATCTTTTATCCTGATTGCCTGCAGGGATGAAACAAAAACTAATCATTCAATTCCACCAAAAGAGACAACAGTTGCTGACAAACCCTCTTTAAACCCATATGCCGGTGTTGATATTTCTCCGATGGACATGAGTTATTACCCCGTGGACTATCCCAAATTGAAAATGGCCAAAAAAATTACTGCTCCTCCTGTAGCACGGGTAATATACAGCCGGCCACACTTACAAGGACGCCATATTTTTCATGAGGTATTAAAATATGATGAAGCCTGGAGGCTTGGCGCCAACGAAGCAACCGAACTTGATCTTTATGCAGATGTTATCATTCAGGAAAAAAAAATTAAGGCCGGCCGTTATACCCTGTATTGCATTCCGCATAAAGAAAACTGGACAATTGTAATAAATTCTAATATTGATACCTGGGGGCTGGAACCTGACCCTACAAAAGATATTGCCCGGTTTATCGTCCCCGCAGTTAAAACCTCTTCTATTCTTGAATACTTCACCGTGGTTTTTGAAAAAAAAGAAACCTTAGTTGACATGATCATTGCATGGGACGATACCGAAGTCCGCTTACCTATGAAGTTTTGATTTTTTCCTTCTGACTGCCGGAATTTATTACAGATATTTACAGTATGTGTGGTATTGCCGGTTTAATACAATCAAATCCATCAGTATATACAAAAGAGCATCTGAAAAAGATGACGGACGCTATTGCACACAGGGGGCCAGACGGTGAAGGCCACTGGCAGAACAGTGATGGAACAATATTATTGGGTCATCGTCGTCTTTCGATTATAGACCTGAGCCCTGCCGGTCATCAACCCATGCATTACAACAGCCGCTATACCATTATTCATAACGGAGAAATATATAATTATACAGAACTGAGAAATGAGTTAGCAAAAAAAGGATATACATTCATTTCGCAGACGGATACGGAAGTTATAGCTGCCGCTTACGACTGCTGGAAAGAAAATTGTGTTGATTATTTCGATGGCATGTTTGCTTTCGCTATCTGGGATGAACAACAAAAAGAATTATTTGCCGCCCGTGATTGTTTTGGTGAAAAACCTTTTTTTTATTTTTTCGATGGACAAAATTTTTTATTCGCTTCAGAAATGAAAGCATTGTGGGCGGCCGGGGTTGAGAAAACCGCTAACCAAAAAATGCTGTTCAACTTCATTACCATCGGCTATGTTGACAATCCGGCCCGGCCTGAAGAAACATTTTATGAGAACATCTGTAAACTTCCCGCAGCATCAATACTGAAATTTTCTGCTGTCTATTTTCAGTACACAATAAAAAAACACTGGGATATTGATCCCGGTAATCAAGATAAAAAAATAACCGAAACTGAGGCTATTGAAAAATTCAGTCATCTTTTTACCACTTCTGTACAGAGGCGTTTAAGAAGTGATGTTCCTGTCGGCACTTCACTAAGCGGCGGCCTCGACAGTTCTTCAATCGCCGCCCTGATTCACCAGTATGGAAATGCAAGTCACAGTCAAAAATGCTTTACCGCTGTTTTCGAAAATTTTGATAAAAACGAAGTCTTTTATTCTGAACAGGTGTCCCGGTCATTTAACCTGCAGCAGTTCACTACCCAATTATCTGAAAAAGATTTGCTGGAAGAGTGGGAAAAACTTTGTTTGCACCAGGAAGAACCATTTGGATCTGCCAGCGTTTTTGCGCAATATAAAGTGTATGAACTCGCCAAACGGCATAATGTAAAAGTTTTACTCGACGGGCAGGGTGCCGACGAAACATTAGCCGGTTATCACAAATATTATAAATGGTATTGGCAGGAGCTTTTCCGGAAAGGAAAACTATCCGGCAGAAAAGAGCTTTCTGCTGCAAGAGAGTTAGGTATTGCGGAACCTTTTACCTGGCAAAATAAAATTGCTGCATGGTTCCCTTCATTTGCCAGTATCGTTATGGAACGGCAGTATTTATTAACCGCCATACGGCAGAAAGATCTTACAAAAGGCTTCGTGCAATTGCAAAGTAAAGAAGCCTATTACTGTCCGCCAGATCATTTTGATCTCAACGGAGTATTGTATTTCAATACCTGTACACATGGGCTCGAAGAATTGCTGCGCTATGCCGACAGGAATGCTATGGCACATGGAAGAGAGGTCAGGTTGCCTTTCCTGTCACATGAATTGGTCGAATTTGTTTTCTCACTTCCCTCCCATTTCAAAATAAGAAATGGATGGACTAAATGGTTGTTGCGGGAAAGTGTCAAAGCCCTTTTGCCGGAGTCAATCACATGGCGAAAAGATAAAGTTGGGTTTGAGCCCCCTCAAAAAAATTGGATGGAACAATCTTCTGTTCAGGAAGTAATACAGCAAGCAAAAAGAAAACTGATAGATGAAAAAATTTTGAAGCCGGAGGTCATGGGTAAAAAAATAACAGCTTTATCATCTCATGAAGCTTGTAATTACGATTGGCGGTATTTTTCTGCTGCTGTCCTTTTCAAGTAATCTTATTTCAGCATCTTTGCATTCTTATTCAATTAATACAATCATTGATTATGAAACCTGCTACAAAATTTATTCATGCCGGTGCAGAACCAGATCCGTCAACCGGCGCTATTATGACTCCAGTTTATCAAACTTCCACTTATATACAGGAAGCGCCGGGAGTAAACAAAGGTTTTGAATATGCCCGCAGCCAGAACCCGACCCGTAAAGCATTGGAAGAAGCATTGGCAATAATTGAGAATGGAAAATTTGGTCTGGCTTTCAGCAGTGGCGTAGCTGCTACAGATGCCGTTATAAAATTACTGGCTCCCGGTGATGAAGTGATCTGTGCCAACGATATGTATGGTGGTACTTATCGTTTATTCACCAAAGTTTTTGAACGGTTTGGTATCGTTTTTAAATATGTGGATACAACAAATACAGAGAATGTGTCAGCTGCCGTGAGCTCAAAAACAAAACTAGTATGGCTGGAAACCCCTACCAATCCGCTGATGAATATTACTGACATTGCCGCAGTAGCAGCAGTTACAAAAACAAAAAATATATTACTTGCCGTTGATAATACTTTCGCATCTCCGGCATTACAGAATCCATTAGACCTCGGCGCTGATATTGTGATGCATTCTGTAACCAAATATCTCGGCGGGCACAGCGATGTGATACAAGGAGCATTAATCATGAACGATGCAGACCTTAGAGAAAAACTGTACTTTATACAAAAAAGTTGTGGCGCCGTTCCGGGACCAATGGACTGCTTTCTTGTATTAAGAGGAATAAAAACATTGGGGGTGCGGATGAAAGCCCATTGTGAGAATGGTGCAAAAATCGCCAATTGGCTCCACCATCACCCAAAAGTTGGCAAAGTGTACTGGCCCGGCTTTACAGATCATCCAGGTTATGCTGTAGCCAAAAAACAGATGAAAGATTTTGGTGGCATGATCTCTTTTGAACTGAAGGATGACAGCGTTGATGAAGCAAAAAGAGTTTTGTCGTCAACATATTTATTTTCATTAGCAGAAAGCCTGGGAGGGGTAGAATCGCTCATCAATCATCCGGCCAGTATGACGCATGCATCTATTCCGCGAGAAGAAAGAATAAAGAATGGTTTGTCTGATTCTTTGATAAGATTAAGTGTAGGCATTGAAGATGCAGATGATTTGATTGAAGATTTAAATAAAGCCATTGGTTAGTTAATGATATAATGAAAGAAAAAGATTTACAAGAATTTTTAAACAGTAAGGTTGATTTCTATAATCAACCTTCTTTTATTAAAGACGACCCCATCTCCGTACCTCACCTTTTCACTAAGAAACAGGACATAGAAATCGCCGGCTTTTTTGCTGCTATTTTTTCCTGGGGTAATCGTACAACCATTATAAGCAAGGCAAAAGAACTGATGCAACTGATGGATATGGCGCCTTACGAATTTTGTCTGAATCATGATTCGAACGGATTAAAAAGATTAATGGGGTTTAAGCACCGTACATTTAATGACACCGACCTGTTTTATTGCGTTGAATTCTTTAAACACCATTACAAACGGTATAAAAGCCTGGAAAATGCTTTTACCAGGCATGGTAATACTGTTGAAGAAATGCTGACCGATTTTCATCACTATTTTTTTTCGTTGGATGACTTTCCGGTAAGGACGAAAAAACATATTGCCACGCCGGAGAGAAAATCGAGCTGCAAAAGGTTGAATATGTTCCTACGCTGGATGGTCCGACAAGATGGCAAAGGAGTTGATTTTGGATTATGGAAAAAAATCTCTCCTTCACAGCTTGTTTGCCCCATTGATCTGCATGTGGCAAGAGTAGCCTGTCGGTTCAATCTCATTAAACGCAAACAAACAGACTGGCAAACAGCGCTGGAACTAACAGAATACTTACGAACTTTGGATAAAAATGATCCGGTGAAATATGATTTTGCATTATTTGGCTTGGGTGTAATGGGAAAATACTAATCTGATGACAGCAATAAATAAAAACCTGATCCCTGCAATAAACCAGTCGCTGGAAGTAAGTATACCGGATACAGCCGGTTTGGAAGAATTGAAAGAAAAATTAGCTGCTCATATCAATTTTCTCATAAATAATCATTTTGATAAGCTGATTTTTTACCTCTACCGTATTGATGTGAGTGAATCAAAATTAAAAAATCTGCTTGCGCAAAACGAGGGTAACAAAGCTTCGGCTATTATTGCTGATTTAATTATTGAAAGGCAGCTGCAGAAAATTGAAACCCGTAAACAATCCGGACAGCAGGAGCCGTCCGATGAAAATGAAAAATGGTAATGGGCAGTTTTCCCTATTCTGTTTTCTTTATAGTAGTTTTGTCATATGCTGCTGAAAGAAGTAAATGACAAATCCTCTGCAGAAGAATTTATTGAACTCCCACGGAGAATTTACAAAAATGATCCAAACTGGATATGCCCGCTGGATGATGACATAATTTCTGTTTTTAGCCCGGAAAGGAATGTTTTTTTCAGTCATGGCTCCTGTATCCGGTGGATATTAAGAAATGACCAGGGCGAAACTATCGGCCGTATTGCCGCTTTTATCAATACTCATAAAGCATTTTCACAAACACAACCAACAGGCGGAATTGGTTTTTTTGAATGTATTAATGACCGGGCTGCAGCATTTTTGCTTCTTGATACTGCTAAAAACTGGCTGAAGGAAAAAGGGATGAAGGCAATGGATGGCCCCATCAATTTTGGTGAAAATGATAAATACTGGGGATTGCTGGTAGAGGGTTTTAAACCACCCAGTATGGGCATGAATTATAATCCACCATTTTACCAGGAGCTTTTTGAAGCTTATGGATTTAAAAAACAATATGACCAGTTAACAAATCTTCTGGACTTAACAGTACCATTCCCTGAACGGTTTACTAAAATTGCAGACTGGGTGATGAAGAAGCCTGAGTACTCTTTCAGGCACTTTAGAAAAAAAGGTTTTAATCATTTTGCTGCCAGCTTCCGTGAAGTTTATAATGATGCCTGGAGCAATTTTGAATCGTTTACTCCTCTTGAAATGGGGACTATCACAGAATCATTCCGGCAGATGAAGCCGATAATGGATGAAAAAATAATCTGGTTTGCCTATCACAAAGAAGAACCGATTGCTTTTGTTATTTGCATGCCTGATATCAACCAAATATTAAAACACCTGCATGGAAAAATGAATTGGCTGGGAAAATTAAAATTCCTGTGGTACAAACAAGCAATAAAAGTCGACAGAATCCGGATCATTATTATGGGTTGCAAAAAAAAATACCAGAACCATGGTATTGAATCAGCATTAATCCGCAAGTTGCAACTGGAAGTAGTTCCCCGTAATACTATCAAAGGTGTGGAATTAGCCTGGGTTGGTGACTTTAATCAGAAAATGATGGCAATACACGAAGCCACCGGAGCTGTGAAAGACAAAGTACATCGCACCTACCGGTATACATTTGAATAAACATTGATGGGATTACTTTTTCTTCTCGAACATCAGTTCCTTTACTTTCTCCTTATCTTCTTTTTCTTTTTTCAGGTCGAACATAGTGCCGAATACATGATCCCATAAAGTGGAACTTACACCAAAACCCTGGTGTTCATTTTTATAATGATGCAGGTGATGGTTTCTCCAAAGACCTTTCATCCATTTAAAAGGCGGGTTCCAGGCATGAATGGCATAGTGCATAGTGCCATACATTAGATAGCCAATAAGGAATCCGGGAAAGAACATAAAAGCATAAGACCCCATAATCAGGTACATCAATCCAAATAATGTAGATGAAATGATAAGACTGGGCACCGGCGGCATAAATAGCCTTTGTTTATCTCTCGGATAATGATGATGATTACCATGAAGTGTGTATACAAATTTGGTCGCTCCGGGTGTTTTGGGTAGCCAATGAAAAATATAGCGGTGGGCTATGTACTCAAAAAAAGTCCAGAAAAACATTCCTGCAAAAAATATAAGCAGGATAGTACCCGTGCTGTAATTATATTTTGTGGCGGCTGTATAAATGATAAAACTGAGAATGGGAATATACATAGACCATATTACTAAGGGATTTGCTTTTGTCAGTGCCTCCAAAAAATCATTTTTGAATAAACGGGCCTGGCCTTTATTATGAATTTTTTCGAAATGCATAGTGCAAAGATAATAACACAAGAAATTATTTAAAAAAGGATCGATACTGATTTTAACAACCCCGACCTGGCTACATAGCTAACAATTCATCAATTTTTTTAAAATGATAACCTTTTGTTTTTAAATAATTTATCAATGAAGGAAGTTGGTAATAAAACTTATCTGTCCTTTTGGAATCCGTACCGATATGCAAGAGCAGGATAAATCCGTTCAGTCCGGCAGGTTTCGACTGTTCATAGTTGAAAACAGACTGAAAAATTTCTTTACTGTTACGATAGTTTTTCTCGCCTGGTATAGTATAGTCTGCATTGGTACGGGTACCGGGAGTGTAATTGATAAGTTGGAGACCCATTTCTTTTGCCCATCCTGCAATAGAATCATTATACCATTCATAAGGGGGAAGAAACAGGCGGACATTTTCTGTTTTAACGCCTGCTGCTTCCAGTGCAGCCATGTTATCAAAAAAGTCAGTTTGAAATTGATTTTTATTCACCAGCAAACTATCCCGGTTGATCCAGTCGCAATACAATAAGTGCTTGTCAGAATGAGGGCCTATATAATTTCCTTCTTGTTTCAGCTGGTGAATGATTGGGCGAAAAGAAGGATTACTGCAAAAATCCCCTGTAAAAAAGAATGAAGCTTTTATATTCTGTTGCAACAATGTTTTATAAATGAACTCAGCACCATCCGCAAATTCATGCCCGGTGAATACCAATGCAATTTTTTTGCTTGTTGAATCACCTCTTGTTATCGCTCCATGATTATAAGAAAAGTTGTTCTTTAATGATTTTCCGTAAGTCTCCCCCTTCAGGGGAGATTTAGAGAGGCGGGAGGCACTTTCTTTCGCAGCCAGCAAATAAATCAATGAAGCAGTGCCATCCATTGTAGGTTCATTAGTACTGTAATCCCCATAATCATCATGGTATACGGCAAGGTCGCTTTGAAATTCAGCGTACTCATCCGGTTCATATAGTTTGATGCCAATAAGATTTTTGTAGATGCTTCCGTAAACCGGGCCGTCAATTAAACCGCCATCAATTGGGTAATTTTTAATATGAGTAAATGCCGAATGAGGATCTGCCGGTGTATCGCCCCATGATGGCAAACCATACACCATGGATGTTCCCCATGGATTGCAGCCGAACAACCAGTCAAAATTGGCCTGTTCCAGTTCATCAAATGTTTTATCGCCTGTCAGTTGTTTATACCAATAACACTGAATAGCAAATGAAGTGGTGAGATTATTACTGCACCAGATAAAAGGAATGCCACGGTAGAAAGCATTTTGTTTGGCTTTATTCCAGACCAGCTGAATGCCTTTTTTATAATACCCAATTACTGTATTATAGTCTGACTTAATTCTTGAGGGGTAACCAATCCCACTTCTAAGAAGCTTAGCCGTTTCATAATGTCCAATATTAATAAACGGGTACCATTGGTAATGTTTTGCAGTGTCTTGGCCCAACCAGGGAGTAACAGGCTCTTGCTTTGGCCAAAACATAATTGAATTAAACTGAGCAGCACATTCAATGTTACCACTATTAATATCCATCTGGGCAATACTTGCCCAGGCTAATTCCATATCATCAGTCCAATTGTCTTCAGCATATATATATGGCGATTTAACCGAAGCCGTTTGTGTTACACCTCGTTTTTCATGACGATAATAGTAAGCAGTTTTAGCTTTATTAAATAATATCTTAGAAAAGCCACTATCATATTTAGAAAAAACCTGATTTCCTAATGCAAATGCACTGGCAAACTTCCCAGCCGTAGAAGAAGTACCCGTCGTTGCATTCATGAACTTTCCCCTTTGCTGCGGTTCACCACTTACAAAATAAACCGGCCGCTCATATCCTCTTCCGTAAAAAGTATCCTGTCCCGGTAAGCGCATACCCATATGGTCCCTGTCATCCGCTATCTGGTTAAACATCCAATTATCCTTCGGGTGCATTTTCAATAACCAGTCAAGTCCCCACTTCGCTTCATCCAGCACATCAGCCATGCCGTTCTTTCCGTCCAAACCGTTGGCTTGTTTTTCATCGGTGAACACCTGGGGGAAATCACGGTAAGCCATCAGCAAATGATAGGTGGCATTGGCCGAAGTTGCTGAGTACTGTAAATAATCCGATGCGTCATGCCAGCCGCCCACCACATCTATTCTTGTACTGTCTTCAATACCGGCTTTTTCGCCATACAGTACATAACCATCATGGGTATGACAACTGTCTTTTAAAAAAGGATTGAACCCGGTTCTTTGCTGGCGCATATAGCGCAAACAAAAATCAGCAGCCCCTTTGTACACATCTTCACCTATTTCAAATTCAGGAGATTTAACTCCTCCCGCCTGCAGATAATAATGCCCAGGTTTTTTGAAAGAAGAAAAATTCAACCGGTATGTTTGTTTAAAAGGTCCATATACCCCAAAGGCTTTTCCCGCCTTCCCTGTTGCCACTATTTTCTTTGAAGCCGAATTAACCAACTCCCAATTAACCAATGCCTTTTCTTCTTTACTGCACCAAACAGCAACCTTCACGCCATTCGGAGCATAACCCAACTGGTTAATACGGATCCAACTTTGTGGTTGCTGAGCAAAAGAGATAACAGGCAGCAGCAGTAGTAGTAAAGACCATTTTTTCATCACTCCAATTTACAAACAACCTCGCTAACTTAGCGGCCAATAATACCACTTAGATGAAATTAGTAACCTACCTGAAAGAAGAAAGAGAGCAATTGGGAATACTTATCAACGATATTATATATGATATGGAAGTGCTGCACCCCGATCTGCCCAACAGCATGAACCTGTTGCTGAACTATTGGGAAGAATATTTTCCTGTGGCACAGGCCGGTGAATTGATGCTGAGAGAAGGGACCAGGACAAGTAGTAAAGGCGTCTCACTCAAAGATGTTCAATTATTGGCTCCTGTTCCGTTTCCTACCAGTTGCCGTGACGGCTATGCTTTTCGCCAGCATGTGGCAGCAGCAAGAAGAAACCGCAAAGTAGATATGATTCCGGAGTTTGACCAGTACCCGATCTTTTATTTTACCAATCACCACAGCATACAGGGCCCCGGTGATATCCGTTGCATGCCGGATCATTTTGAAAAACTGGATTTTGAGCTGGAGGCAGCTATCGTTATCTGCAAACATGGAAGAAACATAAAAGCAGCCGAAGCAGATGAATATATCGGGGGGCTGATGATCATGAATGACATGAGTGCAAGAAGATTGCAGATGGAAGAAATGCTGCTTAACCTAGGCCCTGCCAAAGGGAAAGATTTCTCTACTGTAATCGGGCCGTGGTTAGTGACACTGGATGAACTGGCCCCATTTGAAATTCCCGCCAAAGAAAATCATATCGGCAAAAGCTGGAACCTCCGGATGCAATGTTGGGTGAATGGCAAACAGGTGAGTGATGGCAACGTGGGTGACATGGACTGGACCTTTGCCGAGATCATTGAAAGGGCTTCTTATGGCGTAGACCTTTATCCCGGTGATGTGATCGGCAGTGGCACCGTAGGCACTGGTTGTTTTCTTGAACTTAATGGAACGGGTAAACTGAACGATCCAAATTATTCCGAACAATGGCTTCAGCCAGATGATGTAGTGGAAATGAAAATTGATGGTTTAGGAAAATTAAGCAATACCATTGCGGCAGAAGAAAGCGATTGGAGTATTTTGAAGTTGAAGAAATAGAACTGCACCGCAGAGAACATGAGCACACAGAGATAACGCAGAGAGTATGACCAGAGAAAGACTTAATGAATTAGGTGGAATTATTCTGGATGCATGCATTGCTGTGCATAGGGAATTAGGGCCTGGCTTGCTTGAGTCCGCTTATGTAATTGCATTAATCAAAGAATTAACTCTGAGAGGTATAAAAACCAGGGTACAGGTACCAGTTGAGATGGAATACAAAGGCGAACCGCTTGGTAAGATTTATGTGATGGATATACTTGTGGAGAACGAAATAATTTTGGAGATAAAATCAGTTGATGCTATAGAGCCGATATTTAAAGCACAGTTAATAACTTACTTAAAGCTGGCAAGCAAACATCTTGGATATTTAATCAACTTTAATGTGCCGCTGCTGAAAGAAGGTTTTCAAAGAATAGTATATAATTTTTAACTCTGCGAAAACTCTTTTTCTCTTGTTCTCTGCGGTGAAAAAAATAAAAATGATTATTGATTTAAAAGATTTAAAACCGGCTGAAAAACAATACTACCTGCAGCATGTTGTTGCACCAAGACCTATTTGTTTTGCCTCCACAATAGATAAAGCGGGCCATGTAAATCTCAGCCCCTTCAGCTTCTTTAATCTTTTTTCTTCTAATCCTCCTGTTGTGGTATTCTCACCTTCGAGGAGAGTAAGAGATAATACAACAAAACATACACTGGAAAATGTACTGGAGGTGCCTGAGGTGGTGATCAATATTGTAACCTATGATATGGTACAGCAGACTTCGCTGGCCAGTTGTGAGTTTCCCAAAGAAGTTAACGAGTTTATAAAAGCAGGTTTTACAGAAGAACCTGCCACCCTGGTAAAACCACCCATGGTCAAGGAAAGTAAAGTGAAAATGGAATGTAAAGTTGTTGAAGTAAAATCATTGGGAAATGAAGGTGGCGCAGGCAACCTGGTCATTTGCGAAGTATTGCGTATGCATATTGACGACTCCCTGGTTGATGAGAACAGGAAATTAGATCAGCGAAAAATCAATCATGTGGCACGCCTTGGAGGGGATTGGTATTGTGTGGTCAATGAACATAATTTGTTCCAGGTAGAAAAACCAAATGTTCAATTAGGAATTGGTATTGATGCGCTGCCCGCTTCTGTCCGAAACAGTAAGATCTTATCCGGGAACAATCTTGGCCAGCTGGCCAATGTGCATGATATGCCAGTCGTAGAACCTTCTTTTGACGATAACCACCTGAAGCAGATTATCCAGTATTACGGTATTAATCCTGATGAAATGGAGAAAGAAATTCATTCTTATGCTAAAAAATTATTGAATGAAGGCAAAGTAAAAGAAGCCTGGCAGGTATTGCTTGCTGGCTGATTCTTCTTTTAAATTCAGGAACGACTGGTAACAGTTGGAATGATAAAATGATTTCTATTGTCCAAACACTTTTTTGAGAATATCGGTTGTTCTCGCCATAGGATTTGCCCGGATATTCGCCTCTTCTTTCGCTACCTGGTCAAATAATGCATCCACCGCTTTGCTAACCACATAAGAAGTTAGATCAGGGTTTATTTTATTAAAAGTTGTGGGCAGCTTATTGTACGTATTAATAATATCAGAGTAATACTTAGTAGCATTTGTTTTATCCAATGATGATTTTACAGAAGGAGTAAATGCCTCTATTAATTTTTGTTTTGTTTTATCTTTAAAATAATTTGTAGCCGCATCTTTCGGGCCTTTGAGGATAGTCAAAGCGTCTTTTAATGTCATTTCTTTTATTGCATCCACGAAAATAGGTTTGGCAAATCCCACAGCATCTTCTGCACCCCTGTTTATGGCAAGGACGGCTTTATCTACCTGGTTACCCATACCCATATTGCGCAAAGTGCTTTCCACTTTTTTAGCATCCGGAGGTAAAAGCATCTTATAAAATTCACTGCCGAAAAAACCATCTGTTTTATTCAGGTTCAGAACGGCAGTAGTTACTCCCTGGGTCAGCGCTTCTTTAATCCCTTGTCCTGCTTCATTTTCAGTGACAGCTGAAGATGATTTCTTTTTAAGAAGGTCTGGTATTTTTATTTGCCCATCGGTAAAAAAAGGTAACAGAAGAAAACTCATTACCACAGCAAAAATTTTCGTTTTCATATTTGTATTGGTTATTGACATAATTCAAAAATAATAGCCTTTCTGCAGTGCAAAAAGGCTGCCATTTATTTTGACGTTATTTTAGGGTATTCGTTGCGCTGTTTTGCTATTTTATACTTCCCCCAAATACTTTTCTCAGTAATTCCGTTGTCCGGGCAGCAATATTCTGTCGTATGTTTACTTCTTCTTTTGCCACCAGATCAAACAAAGCATCTGTTGCCTTGGCTGTAACAAATCCCGGCAGGTCAGGGTTCAGTTTTTTGAATGTGGTAGGGAAATTATTATATGTATTGATCACATCAGCATAATATTTTGTTGCTTCCACTTTATCCAGCGAAGTTTTAATCACCGGCTGGAAAGCAGTTACTAATTTTTCAGTTGTTTTTTCCCTGAAGAAATGTGTGGCACTGGTATCCCCGTTTCTTACCAATCCAATGGCATCCGTAAGTGTCATGCTTTTAATAGCATCCACGAAAATGGGTTTGGCATATCCAGCCGCATCTTCTGCCGCCCGGTTGATTTGCAGAATAGCCTTGTCTACCATTTTATTCATCCCGAGGTCACGCAGGGTGTTTTCAATCTTTTTGGCATCTGGCGGCATCAGTATTTTATACAGTGCATCTTTGAAAAAGCCATCTTCTTTGTTTAGCTGCAAAACTGCTTTTACCAATCCTTGTGCCAGGGCATCTTTTATTCCTTCGCCGGCTTCTGCTTCTGTTACTTCCCCGCCGGTTCCCACCGGGAATTTAGATAATACGTCACAACTGTTCAACGCAATTGATAAAACAAGAATAGAAAGAATCTTTCTCATGTTTGAATTTTTGGGATAAAAATAAATACCTGTGCCTTGAGCCTTATTTCTTACATAAAGAGTGTAAAAATTGCTTCGTTATTGCTATAAAAATAACCGCAGAATTTGAAATAAAATGGTTTTCAGAGTCCTTATTTATAAGAATGCAAATTTCACAGGCTTAATCCCGGAAATACCCTATTCTATATTGTAATGAAAAAGAAAAACCCGGGTTTTGAAAACCCAAGTTCATATAAAATCTCCCAAAATCTAAATTTGGGCCGTTTTTAGCCAGAAATAGTCAGATTTCTAACCGGTAGATTGCCAAACTGGGCTAATATGAACTTTTTGCCTGCGAATTGACAAGATTTGAGAAACTAAAATATCTTTGCGCCGGAGCAGGCAAACCGGTAAATTCATACCTTAGGATTTGATTGCCGCCTGGTTAGAAAAATGGATGGGGAGAAACCCGGAAAATCCCCCGCAAAACAGAGTACGGCGCACATACCGAAAAGCGATATGAGTAGGTGAACCAAACAAAACTGTTATGAAAAAAGTGTTATTCATTTTGGCTGCATTTGTTTTCTGCCTGCAAATCAATGGCTTTTCTCAAAAATCAAGAGTAGGTGTTACAACGGGGGTAACCTCATCCAATATGTACGGCTCTGTAGATGGAGAAGATATCAAAGATGACAGTAAAGCTGGTATCACTTTCGGAATGGTGATGGATGCGCCTATTGGCAAAGGCCATATCAGTTTTCAACCAGGCTTACACTATGTACAAAAAGGCAGAACTACTTTTAATGAAAACACAAGAGCCAATACACTGAAAGAGTGGATCGCATTGCGTTATGCCGAAATGCACTTCAATTTCCTGTATAACACCAACGGTCCTAAAGGAAATTTCTTTATCGGTGGCGGGCCCTCCATCGCCGTTGGGCTTCCTTCTAAAAAGGTATCTAAAACTGAAGACTTAAAAACAGAGACTAATATAAACTTTGGTAAAGAGCCTAATTCTGACTTAAGAGATTTTGATTTTGGAGGAAACATGCTAACTGGTTATCGCCTTAAAAGCGGTGTTTTTGTCGCTTTCAACTATACCGTTGGCATCAGGAACCTGGTTCCTGTACAGGAAGGAAATGATTATCATATCAGCAACCATTGCTGGGGTATCCGCCTGGGTTTCCTGGTAAATAATAAATAATCAATCTACACTGTAATTACAAAAGCCTCCCCGCAGGAGGCTTTTGTCTTTGTACCCTTAACTCTATCCAGTACCTTTGCCGCTTCAAATTATCAGCATATTTCATGAGTACACCACTTCATCTTTCCGAACAGGAACAACTGCGCCGTGAGAAACTGGCCGAACTGATCATCATGGGCATAGAACCCTATCCGGCTGCCTTGTTTCCGATAAACAGTAACTCTGCATATATTAAAGCCAACTATAAAGAAGAAACCAAAGATCAGTTCCAGGATATATGCCTTGCCGGCAGGGTAATGAGTGTGAGGGATATGGGTAAGGCTAATTTTTCTGTAATACAAGATGCCCATGGACGCATACAACTATACCTGAAAAGAGATGATATATGCCCCGGCGAAGACAAATCCCTGTATGATATTGTCTGGAAAAAACTAACTGATATCGGAGATATAATTGGAATAACAGGATACGTTTTTATCACAAAAACCGGCGAAACATCCGTGCATGTGAAAGAACTGACTATGCTTAGTAAATCACTTCGTCCGCTGCCGATTGTCAAAGAAGCCGATGGGCAAACTTTTGATGCAGTAACTGACCCAGAATTCAAATACCGTCAGCGCTATGCTGATTTGATCATTAACCCTTCGGTAAAAGAAACTTTTATCAAAAGAACAAAGCTGATCAATTCCATCCGGGAATACCTGAATAACCAGGGAGCACTGGAGGTGGACACCCCTGTTTTACAAAGCATTCCGGGCGGTGCTGCAGCAAGGCCTTTTATTACACATCATAATGCACTGGATATTCCATTGTACCTGCGGATTGCAAATGAGCTCTATCTGAAAAGACTGATTGTGGGTGGGTTTGACTGGGTGTACGAATTCAGCCGCAACTTCCGCAATGAAGGAATGGACCGTACACATAATCCTGAATTCACCATCCTGGAATTTTATACAGCCTACAAAGATTATTTCTGGATGATGGAAACAACAGAGCAATTGCTTGAAAAAGCGGCACTGGATGTTTGCACTACTACAGATATACTAGTTGGAGAAAAAACCATTTCTTTCAAAGCTCCATTCAAGCGCATCAGCATCTACGATGCGATTAACGAACATACTGGTTTTGATGTGAGCAGGATGAACGAAGACCAGCTCCGTTCTATCTGCAAGCAATTGCATATACAGGTTGACAATTCCATGGGTAAGGGCAAACTGATAGATGAGATATTTGGCGGCAAATGTGAACACCATTATGTGCAGCCTACTTTTATCATTGACTATCCTGTTGAAATGAGTCCGCTGACAAAAAAGCACAGGGACAAACAAGGATTGGTGGAAAGATTTGAATTAATTATCAACGGAAAAGAAATTGCCAATGCTTATAGTGAGTTGAATGATCCTATCGATCAGCGGGAACGTTTTGAAGAACAGGTAAAACTGATGGAAAGAGGAGATGATGAAGCAATGTTCATCGATTATGATTTTCTGAGAGCACTGGAATATGGTATGCCTCCTACTGCAGGAATCGGGTTTGGTATCGACAGGCTTTGTATGCTGCTTACCAACAACGCATCGATCCAGGACGTATTGTTGTTTCCGCAAATGAGACCGGAAGCTGGCAAGTCCGCAAGCCCGGAAGAATCACTCTGATAAATTAAAGCATCTTTCGGTCTTTCCTGACTTTTGTGTAAGTTGCTGTAGAATTTATATCAATATGAAACCGTTCATTCCTTCCAAAGTTGCAGAAGTCTTATTTGCGCTGATCATTGCGTATTTCGGTTACAATCATTTTAAAAATGCCGGAGTGATGGGAGGCTGGGTACCTGATTATCTGCCGGGAGATACCAGGATATGGATTTATTTTATCGGGGCAGCCTTTTTATTATCAGCTATAGCAATACTAACGGAGCTACAAAAAACACTGGCCTGCTATTTACTGGCGGCTTTGCTGATGATTCTTGCGTTTGCAGTACATTGGAAAAATCCATCCAGCGGACTTTCTGTTGATTTTTTGAAAAATACTGCGATGGCAATGGCAGCCATCCTGATTGGTAATAAGAAATAAGTAATGGTTAATGGCCTCTCTAAAAACATCCCGGTCTGGCGGGATTGTTCAGTTTATTACACAAACAAATCATTATACAACTGAGCCCCCGGTACTACTGAATATTTTTCAAAGTCAGTTATCCCTTCTTTGGCCAGCACCTGTTCATCAATAAACAGATTACCGGTACAGGCAGTGGAAGTTTGCCGCAAAATGTAATAAGCGGCATCAGCCAGAATATCCGGTGTCCGGCTCATATTGGCCAGCATGGCTCCACCCAACAAATTTCTTACAGCAGCTGTGTCAATAGTTGTTCTTGGCCAAAGGGCATTAGCTGCTATCTTGTCTTTGGCCAACTCCTTAGCCCAGCCAATCGTCATCATGCTCATATTATACTTCGTTATAGTATAGGCCACATGCTTTTCAAACCACTTTGGATCAAGATTGATGGGTGGTGATAAAGTTAGAATATGCGGGTTCTCTGATTTTTTTAAATACGGAATACAGGCTTTGGTGACAAAAAATGTTCCCCGCACATTAATATCATGCATCAGGTCAAAACGTTTGGGTTCCGTTTGTTCTGTTGTAGTTAAAGAAATGGCAGAAGCATTATTGACCAGTATATCTATCCCTCCAAAAGCTGCAACGGTTTTATCAATCACATTTTGCACCTGGTCTTCAAAGCGGATATCACATTGCACGGCCAATGCTTTACCCCCTGCTGCTTCTATTTCTGCAGCGGCTGAAAAAATGGTGCCTCCAAGTTTAGCATTCTCTTCCACACTTTTTGCAGCAATTACAATATTGGCTCCTTCCTTAGCCAATCGCAACGCAATTGCCTTCCCAATACCACGGGTGGCACCAGTGATGATAGCCGTTTTATTTATAAATGACATGTATTAATGTTTTAGTATTCTGGTAAAACAGGTTTGGTTTGCACAATATCTTCAATTTTCTGCATTACTTCTTCATTCAGTTTTGGCAAAACATCCAATGCTCTCAGGTTTTGCAGCAATTGGTCTCTTTTGGTGGCGCCAAGAATTGCAGTTGTTACATCCGGATTTTTAATACACCAGGCAATACTTAATGCAGCTATAGAAACCCTCAATTCATCAGCCAACGCAGCAAGACCTTTTACTTTATTCAGTAAATCATCCTTTATCCAGCGGTTTTTAAGCCAGTCTAACCCACTTAAAGCAAAACGGCTGTCTTCGGGAATACCATTATTATACTTACCGCTCAATAACCCGGAAGCCAAAGGACTCCAGATAGTAGTTCCCAGTCCAACTGTTTTAAACACCATCAGGAATTCATTTTCCATTTTATTTCTCTCCAGTAAATTATACTGTGGCTGTTCCATTGAAGGGCCAATCAATCCATATTGGTGCGCCACCCTGTGTGCTTCCATAATCTCTACTCCACTCCATTCACTGGTACCCCAGTATAAAATTTTCCCCTGCCGAATAAGGTTGTTCATGGTCCACACCACTTCTTCTATCGGCACTTTTTTATCCGGACGGTGACAGAAAAATAAATCAAGGTAATCTGTTTGTAATCGTATAAGCGCTTCATGACAAGCCTCCACAATATGTTTGCGGCTGAGGCCTGTCTGGTTGGGTTTGTTTTCTTTTCCCCTCCATCCGAAGAAAACTTTGGAAGAAACGGCATATGATGTTCTATCCCAGTTTTTCTTTTTTAATACACGGCCCATCATTTTTTCGCTTTCGCCCAACGCATATACTTCCGCATTGTCAAAAAAATTTATGCCGTTATCGTAGGCAATACCCATCAGTTCATCTGCAGCACTATCATCAATTTGTTTGTGAAAGCTTACCCAACTGCCAAAAGACAGCACACTTAGCTGTAAGCCAGTCTTACCCATGTAACGATATTCCATATATTCTTATCCTGAATTTTAATAGATGTTGAACTCAACAACCGAAGTTAAGCGAAGTTAATAACAGAACTGTGCTGTTACTGTTGTTATTCCGGAAAACCGTTTTGTGAAACTTTCATATTCCCGGTAGTTTCTTTGAACATAATCCTGCTGAGATCCTGCGATGCTTCTAATCCTTTGCCACCATGGATATTTTTTCCGGGACCATGATAAAGCGCATACTTATCTGTATGAAACATTTTAGTGGATTGATCCCACCACAGGTCTGGTGATCTTAATGTATCTCCTTTCAAAGTAATTACCACCACACTATCCCGCAGGTACACCTTGTTCAGGTTTTCATAATAAATACCATATTTACTATCCAGCAGAGTTTCCAGTCGGGTGCTGTCGTTATAAAAATCACAATGGAGTTTATTGGGAAATTCTACAGTGATTGTGTCGCCGGCAGTTCTTATCATTAATGGCGCTGTCAGTTTTGCTTTTACTTTCCCGTTTTCACTCAGATAGCTTACAACCTGGGTGGCTTCTTCCGTCATTACAACTCTTTTTGTCCAGTCCTGCAATACCTTATCATCATTTTCACAAGCCGCAATAAAAAAACAGCCTGCAATAAATAAGGCTGTTTCAATTATTTTTTTATGGCCTGAAAACAAAATCATTGGCAATGGGGTATCAACCCCAAAATTAAAGTTTGTTTAATCGTATTTACGTTTGATAAACCAGATATCACTCAGTGAGAAACCAAGAGAAACCCGGAAAAGATTTTCGCGGAGAATATTATCGTTATTCCCTCTTTTGCTATACTCAAATGCTAAGTTGATAAAAGTTACCTGGTTAGGCGCCTGCCGGCTGATGGCCACCGGTAATCCAACTCCTGCAGAACCACCTATCTGCGGAAGTTTTTCTCCCACTTTAATATAATCAGGCCCTATAAAAAAGCCGAAGCGATAAGATACATTACTGAAGTAGTTCCTTTTAGGAACAGGGGTTATTTGCGCCCCAATTCTAAGCTCCCATTTATTACGCAATGAATCTGCCTGACCATAAAAACGATACTTACTCCAGCTCTGCTGACTGAAATCAATGCCAATCAACCAGCCGCTTTCTTTATTAGTCACAGCAAATTTCTGCAGCACAAATCCCAGGGTAACCGATGCCGGAAGCTCTACATTACCTTTTACATCTCTCAGATCAGACACACTGTCCAATCTTACATTACCCACATTAGCATCATACACAAAAGTCTCCCTCATCCGGTCCTGCCTTCCTTTCAGCTTTTGTGCCCAGTTGCCATAGGCCCCCATAGTAAGTAAAATAGTTGTTGTTACCGGAAGTTTATATTGCACTCCGGCATTAAAATATAAATTACCGTAATTGGTTCTTGTTTCATAATTGGCCATGTAATAATCCACTGTATCATTATTCAATTTCCGCCTGGTACTGTAATCCTTTTTACCAAACAGGAATCCTGTATTGAATCCTGCGCTAAGTTTTTCCTCCATTCCTTTTTTCTCACGGCTAAATAAGCTGAACCCTGTTCCCATAGAAGCAATATAAGCCCCACCATCTCCTTCATAGAGTGTACTGGCGCTGTCAATTGGCAAACCGGTTAAAGGATCTTTCAATCTTTCGCTTCTAATAATTTTATAGCTGACTCTGGCGAGGGGACGTAAACCAAAGCTTAAACCCCAGTTTTGTTTTACCGGAACTCCCACCTGAACATAAGAAAACAGGGCATTGCTGGCCGTAAATTTTTCCGTCAAGTTGGGTTCTTTCAATGTGCGGTTTTCAAAATTCATCCCAAAGTCGAGAATAGCCCGGCCGGAGCTGAGCTTCTTTGACTTTTTTTCGCGGTACGATTGAAAAGAAGAATAAGAGGCGGGGTTATTAAAATTTATTGCTAAATGATCAACATATCCTGCCGAAATTCCGGCCATGCTTCGGTTAATAATATTTGTAGATGGAACAAGGTCGCCAATACCATATCTTGAATAGGGTGAATTATCCTGTGAAAAAACAGGGGTAAAAGCAGTCAGAATCAAAACCATAAACGTCCACTTTAGTCCGTGTAACGCCTTGATTTTCTTAGGGGTTATTAACTTCGCTAATTGCATACAGACCTTTAAATATTAAATCAGGGTCTGCAAATATCTTGTTTTTAAGGTGTGAAGCCAAATAGACTATATCCCCCCCGGTTAAAAGGACGTTAATGTTCCGGTACTTTTCCCGGTAAGCCTCAATAAACCCATCCATTTCTTTGGCCATACCCAGTACCACACCCGAGAGAATATTGGTAGAGGTATCATAACCCATCAGGGGTACATTGCTGTCGGCCTTTACCAGGGGAAGTTTGGCGGTGTAGTAATTCAGTGATTTCAGCCTCATTTCCAGTCCCGGGGAAATGCCGCCTCCAATAAATTCATGGTATTTGTTGATGAAATTATATGTAATGCAGGAGCCCATTCCAATCACCAGGTTATTATAAGCAGGATAATAATGAACCGCAGCTGCACAGAGGGCCAGCCGGTCTGCACCAATCGTTTCGGGTTTACCTACAGGTGTGGTAAAAGCAACTCTTGTTAAATGGCTAAGGCGGTGATATTTTGTCCTGGCAGCCAATAATTCTTCTGCGGCAGAATTATGATTGATAACAGAAGAAAGAATGGATTTCTCCGGCCTGAAAGTAGTAATTAGTGACTGTATCGTTTCCACCGCATCATCGGGTAAAGCGATAGCTTCTTTCATTTCTGCTTTATGAAAAACTGCCACTTTTTTCCGGGTATTCCCAAAATCAAAACAAAGGGTTACTGACATGGATAGTCTTTTTTAATCAATCGTTCTCACCATTCAAATCCACTCAAATTTTTAAAATGTCCGTTTAATTTTATTTTCTCTTTCAGTTGTTCCATTCCCGATACCAAGGGTATCGCTTTAGCCAGATGCCGCCGCAGGTATTCCTGCCGCTGTCTCTCATCGGGCAGAGCCAGCAGTTCATATTCCTCCGCCAGCGACAAGCCGATATGATGCGCCACATCATAACTCAGCATTTCATCATCCGGTTTTTTAAATTCTCTGCTCACTTTCAGCAGCTGGTGCAGCTCCCGTATATTATTCATCACTTTGCACATTACATCAGGAATGCCCCGTTCGTAATTATCAGGATAGGTAACAATAGCACCATGGTATAGTTTATCAGGAACCTCTTTTATCACTTCCAGTATGCGGAATATTTTCAATCCTTTTGTTTTAATATCCATCTCCCCATTCTCATATACTTTTGTCAGTTCTGTTATTTCTGCTATTGTACCGTATTCCTGCATTTTATTCGCAATTACTGTAGGTATACCAAATGGTTTTTTTACTGTATGGCATTCACTGATAAGTTGTTTATACCTGGGCTCAAAAATATGGAGGTGCAGGTTTTCGCCGGGATATACTACAATGCCAAGCGGAAATATAGGGATGAAATTGGTCATCGGCTCAAAGTTATCTTTTTTGTGATTGCACCCATTTCCACCAGCATAATGTGGAGAATGTATAAATAAAAATGCCAAACTGTACTTCCAGGCATGAGTCCACCATAAAAGCAAAGAGTGCAACCAGGTGCAGGCCAGTCCAGAAAAAACGATCACTGATTTGCTTATTAAAAAAAGGAAGGACTACTGCGAGACTGAATAACAACACTGCAGGCCAGCCAGCCATATCTCCGTGTATCAGCCATTCATTGGATGGAAAAATTTTATCCTGTTCCAGTACACCGGGTACCTGCTCCTCATACCATTTGTTCACTTTGTCTTTTACATCTCCGGCCCCGATACCCAATGGGTACTCTTGTAAAATTTTCCAGCCGGCTTTAAAAGATAAAACCCGGTTTACATCTGTACCTCCCGATATATATTTATCATCCCTTATTAATTCGTAATTGTATCTTATATAGCGAAACCGGTTTTGCAGGGTGGGAAAAAGAGTCCACGCCACAGTAACAATAATTAAAACAACTGTCAATGCTGCAATTCCTGCTTTTTTATCTGGAGATTTTATTAATAAATAAATACAATATGCTGCCAGTAAAAGATAGCATGCAAACAAACCGGTTCTGGCTGCCAGTATATGCAGATACACCACAAACCAGGCAACTGCAAAAAGCAACAAAACTTTGAGAACAGGCTTGACAGCTTTATTGAAAAGCATTAGCCCCGTTATAACCCCGGTGCAAACCATCCAGCTGAATCGCACATGATCATTATCCATCGGCACGGGAATGGTCTTTGCTTTTAAATAGCTTTCATGGATAGTGCCGATGTCTGATAAATATACAAACATGCTCCAGCCGGTGGATACGAGCAGCATCAAAATAAAAAAAACAGCCAGGTACTGCCATTGCCTGCGGCTAAGATTCCAGCCTGCCGAAAAAGCGATGGGAAAAAGCAGGAAGGGTAATTTAGCAATAATAATACCTGACCAGGCAAACAGGTTGCTGCTCCATAAACCGGAAACAAAGGGAATAAAGAACAGAAGTGCCATACCGGCCAGCAAAGGATTTCTGAATACATCAACCAGTTGCCTGAAAGATTTTATTTGCGAAAAGGTAGCGAGCAGAAAAGCGATCATACTTACAGACAACAGAGCTCTTGACAACAGGCTCCCTGTCATCATTACCAGCATCAGCAGGAATAATAATTTTGAATAATTATAAATCCGGAACATTGTATTAAAAATAAGCAAGAAGATGTATACCCGGAACTGTTAATCCAATCGCTTCCCTTCTGAATTAATGTTCTACTTTTACTCTTTGGCAGCATTTGCAACAGTGATCTGCGACCAATTTAAAGAACAATATTGCCTGGTATGAAAGTGTGTGGTTTTACCTTTATCCGTAATGGAGTAAAATATGATTACCCGTTTGAGCAGTCGATCCGGTCGATACTGCCGCTTTGCGATGCCGTAATTGTAGCGGTGGGCAAATCTGACGATGATACACTTCAGAGAGTAAAGTCGATTGACCCTAAAATCATTGTTATTGAAACAGAATGGGATGAGTTACAAAAAGAAGGGGGACGGGTGTTTGCGCTTGAAACCGACAAAGCCTTTCAGGCTATCCCGGCCGCATATGATTGGGCTTTTTATATTCAGGGCGATGAAGTTTTGCATGAAAAATATTATCCTGTAATCAAACAGGCTATGCAGGAACATGTAAACAATCCTGAGGTAGAGGGATTACTTTTTAATTACCTGCACTTTTTCGGCTCTTATGATTATGTTGGCGCCAAATATTCCTGGTACAGGAGAGAGATACGGGTGGTAAGAAACAGCAAAGCTATTTTTTCCTTCCGTGATGCGCAGGGTTTCAGAAAAAAGCCTAATGAAAAACTCCTTGTCAAACTGGTAGATGCATATATTTATCACTATGGCTGGGTAAGGAATCCCAACGCACTTCAGCAAAAAATTAATGCCAACATTCATATCTATAAAGGAAATGACATCAATGAACAGGCGAAAGAGATGAGCAAAGCCGTGTATGATTATGCAGCAGCGAATGAACCGGTGGTTCTTTTCAAAGGCACACACCCTGAAGTAATGAAAGAAAGGATACAGCAACAGAACTGGCCATTTCAACCTGACAACCGCCTGCGATATGCTTCTGTCAAAGACAGGATAAAAAGAGTGGTTGGCAAATACACAGGCTGGTATATTGGTGAATATAAAAATTATACCAGGATTTAATCAGTGAACAATAGCCTGATCAGGAAAGAATACGGAAAAAGTATTCCTCAGCAATATTGACAGATTTTTCCCAGTTAAAATTATCTATCAGGAACCTGTTTCCTTCTATAGCAAGCTGAACCCTTCTGTTATTATGTGTGAGCAGATGCTCTGTTTTACTAATTATATCCGCAATGTCATTAGTTTTTATCAGCAGGGCTGTTTTATCCTGTTTTGCATAATCAGCATGTCCGCCAATCTCTGTGCAAACCACCGCACAACCACAGGCCATTGCTTCAGCCGGCGGCAAAGCCCAGCCTTCTTTCAGGCTTGGTGATAGAAAAATTGCATGCTCATTATATAAAGCAGGCAAGTTTTCCGGCCTCCTGTAGTATTGTATCCATTCTGGTAATCCATCTGGCTTTGGATAAACACCAAACAGGGTAACTTGCATTTCAGGAAATTTATTTTTCAAAGCCTTTATGGCTTCTATTCCATATTTTGATCCCTTTCTTTCTTCTTCGGAATAAAGCATAATAATACTTAGCGGATTTCTTCCGGCAATTGGATTGCTTACATAAAATTTTTCATTATCAATAGCATTGGGAAAATAAACGACCTTGTCTGCATGATTATCTCTAAGCAGTTTTTTTAGATACTCTGCAATTACAGCATGATGAACCGGTAACCCATAAGAAGCCAGTACTTTTTCCTCCTGTCCTGTCCACACTTCATAATCCTGAACAAGATTAACGGGTTTCCCTTTGGCAGGAGAAAGTTTGCTTATTGCATATGTCATCTGCCACCATGTTGAAAAAACTATATCTGCATCGGGAAGAAACCGGTCAGCTATTTCATCCACAATCAGAGAGGGAATCAATTTGTCCAGCGGAAACCATTTCGGACGACCGGCCTTTCGCAACCTGTACACTAACCGCATCCATTTCAATGGCGTTTTTGCTTTTTTGAAAGGCCGTCTTAGACTATGTACCACCACCACCCAATGGCCCCTCGATTTCAGGCGGTTAGCATACTCGTACATGATTTTTGCCCCTCCTACAGGTTTCGTAACCGGGAAAGGCAGTACAATAGTTATACGTAATGACTTCTTCAATGCCTGCATGTTGTTATCTCAAAGATATAACCAATAGTGTCAGCAATTATTCTCAGGATTTAAACCGGATCAGGTTTTCACCGTGAACAGCATCAGCTATTTTCTTAGAAATAATTTTTAAAGGAATTAATCTTCCAAACGGAAAATTACGCCGGAGTTGTTTTCTGCTTTTAATAACCTGTTCATAGTTTTTTATAAAAAGTAAAAATGATTTTATATAATCAAATTGCAGAAAAATCAGCCGCATGAAAACTTCAGCCAGCATCTGAAGAAACCAAAAAGTAATTTGGGGAAAATCCAGATGAATAGCATGCAAATACATTTTGTTGCGGTTATAAATCATGTTAATCTGTTTTTTCCGCCTGGATGTTGCAATGGTGGATGATGTTCTGTGCCTGCATACTGCAAAATGATCATAAAGGCAACTATATCCCAATCTCCATGCCCTGATGGAAAGTTCAGTATCCTCGGCATAAAAGGGAGAGAACAACTCATTGAATCCTCCAATGGCAAGAAAAATATTTTTGTTTATAAATGCATTCGCACCGGACACATACATTGTGTATAATCCATCTTTCATTTTTTGGGTATCTGCCAGTAAATAATTTTCAGATGTTTTTATTTTCACTCCATGAAATAAGGGGTACTTGGCCCCATCCTGTATCTTCTCGTCATCCCATCCGATGATGCGACCCATTACCCCAAATACATCTTCTCTTCCGGAGTATTTTAAAAGTGGCTGAAAATAATCCTGCTCCAGTTTCACATCACTGTTAAGTAACAACACCCAGTTATAAGCCGCTGCATGGATGCCCTTATTTGAGGTAATAGAAAAACCACTGTTCTGCTGATTGATGATACATTTTATCCCTGGAAATTCTTTCTGTAACATCCTGACAGAATCGTCTGTAGAGCAATCATCAGACACAATGATTTCGTAAGGCAATCCTGTTTCCTTTAACGCAGCGATAGCCAGTGGCAATGTTTGAGGAAGTAACACAGCACCATTATAATTGGGGATCACCACTGATATACCGTCAGTCACTGTCATGCAATAAAATTAACCGTATTAAAAATTATTTACAGATTTTTATCAGTTATCGCGGCTTACTTTTGCAAATACGGTTACACAAATGCAAGGATAATGCGGCAAAACTATATTCAGGAAATTAAAAGCGGAAATATTAAAACACTGGCAAGGGCTATCTCACTGATAGAAAATGAATACCCCGGATATGAAGAAATGCTTCAGTTACTTTCTCCGGGAAATGTTCCTGTAATTGGCATCACTGGCCCTCCCGGAGCTGGGAAAAGTACACTGGTGGATGGATTGATTGGTTTTTTGGCAACACAAGGAAAAAAAGTGGCCGTTCTTTGTGTAGATCCTTCTTCACCCTTCAATTATGGTGCAATACTCGGAGACCGGATACGGATGAGCGACTGGTATACAAATCCTAATGTTTTTATCCGTTCACTGGCGAGCCGGGGATCAATGGGCGGGCTGCATCCGAAAATTATTGAAATAACAGATCTGCTTAAAAATGCATCCTTTGATTATATAATCGTGGAGACAGTAGGTGTGGGGCAAAGCGAAGTGGAAATTGCAGGCCTCGCAGATGTAACAGTAGTGGTGGTGGTACCAGAAGCAGGTGATGAAGTTCAAACCATGAAAGCCGGGTTGATGGAAATTGCAGATGTGTTTGTGGTAAATAAAGCAGACAGGCCCGATGCTGATATGTTTGTAAGAAACCTGAGGCAGATGCTGGCGCCATCTTTCAGCAAGAATAAACACGAAGTGCCGGTAGTAAAAACAATTGCCTCCCAAAAAGAAGGAATCCATGAATTATCCGATATGATTCAAAACCAGTTGAGCCACACTCACCTGCACGATAAAACGCTCTGGCTACTTACCGAAAAAGCCTATTACCTGATTGAACAAAAAAGAATGAAAGACATCAGTAAAGCGGATCTTAAAAAAGAAATAGAAGAAAGTATTAGGAAAGGTAATTTTAATCTTTATAAATTTATATCAGGCAAATAATAGTCCGGGCTATCATTTTATCTCAATGTCTGATAATTATGAAAAACAGAAACTATTTTAAGATAGGTTTCATCAGACCGGGTATATCGCTGTCATTTCTTTTTTTGGTTTCTGCTGCCATATCTCAAACTACTAATATTAGTGGTGTTATTAATACCTATCATCGTGTAGTAGAAATAATTCCTGCAAAGGCATGTATAAGAGTAGCCAGTATTACTGGCCTCAATGTAAACACAAAAGTGTTACTGATACAGATGAAAGGTGCCAGCATCAACACCAGTAATAACAGCAGTTTCGGCACCGTCACTTCACTTAATGAGGCAGGCAATTATGAAACGGGCACTATCTGCTCCATCATTGGCGATTCAGTTTTTTTGTTTCATAATTTATTGAATACCTACTCCCCCGCTGCAGGGAAAGTACAGTTAGTACAGTTCGCTGAATATTATTCAGCCAATGTTACAGATACGGTAAAACCAAGTTCCTGGAATAATACAGCCGGTACAGGTGGGATAATTGCCTTATTTGCCGATCAGGACATTACATTGAATGCACCGGTTTATGCTGACTCAGCCGGGTTCAGAGGAGGTAATTTTCTGCAAAGCAATGGAACCTGCAGCGACGTTGTACCTGCCAATGGTTATATCTATACAGGGTCGAACACCAGTCCTCAAAACGGAGCTTATAAAGGAGAAGGCGTTGCGGATGTAACCTCTGCCCAAAGTGGTGGCCGTGGCGCTCCCGCCAACGGGGGCGGGGGCGGTAATAATCATAATAATAGTGGCGGTGGCGGTGCCAATTTAACAGCCGGAGGAATTGGTGGAGGAAATTCAAGTAATGGTGTTGCTTGTACAGCCACACTAAGAGGCGAAGCTGGAAAAGCATTAAGCAGCAATACGGGTTTAAAAATATACAGTGGCGGTGGTGGTGGTGCAGGTCATTCCAATAATGGGCTTTCCGATGTATCGGGAGCTAATGGAGGTGGAATCATTTTTATCTGGGCTAATAACCTGATTGGCAATAATAATATAATATCTGCCAATGGCGGTAAAGGCGGTAATTCGTTATCTGATGGTGCAGGCGGCGGCGGCAGCGGCGGTACTATTATTATGCATGTGGCAAATTACACAGGTAATGTAACAGTACAAGTCAATGGCGGTAATGGTGGTAACTCAAACGATGGCGGTAATATTGGCCGATGTTTTGGCGGCGGCGGCGGTGGCAGTGGTGGTGCCATTTATTATACTTCGGCATTACCATCTATAACCACTACCATCACAGGCGGCACTGCAGGTGTTGAGTCATCAAGAGATGCATCCTGTAATCCTGTTCCGCAAGCTGCGGCCGCAGGTGCAGATGGACAAATGACATCAAATTATACTTTTTCAAGATCAACAGACCCGGCAGGCTATTGTGCTTTTCTTTTGTACTCAGGCTTCCTGTATTTCCACGCATCTGTTTTGCAAAACAAGCCAGTGTTGAAATGGGTAATAGCAAACTCCGGGGAAATTTCATTTTTTAACCTACAAAAAAGAAACAGGGCAAACACTTGGGATGATATTGCTACTATTTCTGCCCATGATTTTATCAATGAATATTCATTCACAGATAATCATGCTGACCCTGGGTATAATTATTACAGAATCCATATCACAGGATATAATAACACTGTTTCTTACTCGGAAGTTAAAAGGGTTTATATACAATTATCTACAGGCAACGATTTTGAAGTATTTCCAAATCCCGCCCATACCACAATTACTATCAACAGGTATTCAGACGCACCTGCTCAGTTAAAAATTACAGATATATCCGGCAGGATAATTTTTCGGCAGCAACTTCTCACTAAAAGTACTGATATAAAACTACCGCAGCTGGCAAGAGGACTTTATCTTGTAATTCTAAATAACTGTATTAAAAGAATTGAGATTCGCTGATGATAGTATAATCAGGCGCTCTTATTATTCTTCCACCAGCGGAAAGCAATAAACCCAACTATAGCGAAAGGGGCAAAAGCAAGGTAAAGTATGCCGCTATTCATTCCTTTTGCAGGTTGCTCACCTAGTTGTTGCGCCGTTTTTGTACAGATAGAACATTGCGCTGCAGTATTATCTGTTATCGCCAATAAAAAAATCAAACCAACCAATAATATCAGTATTTTCTTTTGCATGTTACAACCGGAATAAAAATACAACGAAAAATAATACCGGGCGATTCACTCAAATCAATAAAAAAAACCTGCCAGAAACAGGGCTAATCTGTGCTTTTCGGTTTATACCGCTTCTGCTTCCATCTTTTTCTGCACCTTTTTTCTTTCATCCTCATTCAAAATTACTTTCCGCATACGGATGAAGTTTGGCGTCACTTCAATACATTCGTCTTGCTGAATATATTCCATACATTCTTCCAATGTCATCAAAGTTTTCGGAGCAATTTTTGTCGCATCATCACTTCCGCTGGCACGGTGGTTCGTCAGTTTTTTTCCTTCTGTAGCATTCACCACCAGGTCACCCGGCTTAATATTTTCTGCAATGATTTGACCAGTGTACACTTCTTCTCCCGGATCTACAAAGAATGTACCCCTGTCTTGTAACTTATCTATAGAATAGCCAGTTGTTTTTTCTGTGCTTTTAGAAATCAATACCCCATTATTTCTTCCGGGGATTGGCCCTTTCCATGGTTTATAATCATGAAAACGATGCGCCATTACAGCCTCACCCGTAGTAGCTGTCAGCATCTGTGTACGCAAGCCGATCAATCCTCTTGATGGAATTTCAAATTCGAGGTGCTGCATCTCCCCTTTTGTTTCCATTATATGCAATTCACCTTTTCTTCTTGTCACCAGGTCAATTACTTTACTGGCAAATTCCTGTGGTACATCCACCACCAAATTTTCATAAGGTTCACATTTTACACCATTGATCTCTTTCACAATAACCTGGGGTTGACCAACTGTTAATTCATAACCTTCACGGCGCATGGTTTCAATGAGTATTCCTAAATGAAGGATACCACGGCCATACACCATCAGGCTATCACCATCCTGGCTGTCTTCTACTTTTAAAGCAAGGTTCTTTTCTGTTTCTTTCATCAGCCTGTCACGCAAATGCCGGGAAGTAACAAATTTTCCATCTTTGCCAAAAAATGGTGAGTTGTTAACGGAAAACAACATATTCATTGTGGGTTCATCAACGCTGATGACAGGCAACGCTTCTGGATTTTCTGCGTCGGCAATAGTATCGCCGATATTAAAGTCTTCAATACCTACAACCGCACAAAGATCGCCGGCAACTACTTCCGTAACTTTTTTCTTGCCCATTCC
Source organism: Chitinophagaceae bacterium (assembly GCA_044221225.1). Lineage (GTDB taxonomy): Bacteria > Bacteroidota > Bacteroidia > Chitinophagales > Chitinophagaceae > JJ008. Next base: position 86,762 of record JBGAPQ010000010.1, on the reverse strand, counting down.
TTCAAATACATAGAGCTCTTTTACTTTTGTCTTCTTAATTGTACCATCTGCCTGCATCAGTACCACATTCTGCCCTTCTTTTAATACACCGCGGCTTACTTTTCCTACGGCAATACGGCCAAGAAATGAAGAATAATCCAGTGAAGTGATCTGCATTTGCACGGGTCCCTCATTCACTTTTGGCGGAGGTACATGTTTTAAAATTCCATCCAGCAACGGATTAATATTATCAATCTGTTCTAATGAATCATTGAACCAGCCATTCTTTCCACTTCCGTAATAAGTCGGGAAATGAAGTTGTTCTTCTGTAGCATCCAGGTTAAAGAATAATTCAAACACCGCATCATGCACTTCATCAGGGCGGCAGTTCGGTTTATCTACTTTATTAATAACAACAATCGGATGTAATTCTAAATGCAATGCTTTCTGCAATACAAATCTTGTTTGTGGCATTGGTCCTTCAAAAGCATCAACCAGCAGGATTACCCCATCGGCCATTTTCAATACCCTTTCCACCTCACCGCCAAAGTCGGCGTGGCCTGGTGTGTCGATTACATTGATCTTTACATCTTTGTATACCACCGCAGCATTCTTACTGAAAATAGTAATGCCCCGCTCCCTTTCCAGGTCGTTGCTATCCATGATCAATTCACCCGTTTCCTGGTTATCCCGGAACACCTTGGTGGCATGTAAAATCTTGTCAACCAATGTAGTTTTCCCGTGGTCAACGTGGGCTATAATGGCGATGTTTCTTATTTCCATTGTGTTAAGTTGATGAGTTAAAAAGTTGACTGGTTAACAGGTTACTTTTCTTTTGATCTTTTTTCTAAGTAATTGATATACCCGTTTAACAACTTTTCGACTTCTGTTATTTTATTTCTATAATAATTCAATTGTTCTTCACTAATCAATTTTTCGTCAAAAGCATCAATTAAATGATTCAAAGTTTCACTTAATGATCCTCTGGCTATCACACAAAACCTGATTTTATCTGGCCATGTATTACGACCATGCCCCTCAGCAATTTGAGTATTGATAGACCTGGAGCTTCTAATCAACTGATCTGATAGCCGTATTCTTTCGTTAGCCGGAAAAGTTTTTACCAGTTGTGCAATCTCATTCTTAAATTCCCTTGATTTTTTCCAAACCTCAAGTTCTTCAAAGCCTTGATATGCCATATTTACAAGTTAAGTGACTGAATCTGAAGGGTTCCTTCTTATCAACTTTTCAACCTTTGAACTTGTCAACTTTTCCGGGCGGCGAAGGTACGCCAATTAAACGGGGGGAGCAAACGAAACAGGTATTTAATAGAGGCTTAACCTGTTTTAAATGAATAATTGATGTAGTTTTAAGAAAATAGTTTCTATGAAACTCCTCAAATGGTTCGCTTTCATACTTTTAGTATTGATTATCGTTTATTTTTTAGGACCGAGGCCTTTAACACCAAAATATTCAACTGAATTACTTGCCGTTCCAACAGAAGCTGCATTATTAGAAGAATATATCAGAAACATTGAAGCAAAACATAAGCTTAAGCCAGATAATGAAGCAAGAATAATCTGGCTGAATGATTCATTGAAGCAAAAAACAGAATATGCAGTGGTGTACCTGCATGGTTTCTCTGCCAGCCAGGAAGAAGGTGACCCGGTACATTATAAGTTTGCGCAAAAGTTCGGGTGCAATTTATTCCTGAGCCGTTTGGATGCTCATGGTATTGACACCACAGAGCCACTCGGCAACTTTACGGCAGAAGGTATATGGAATTCTGCCAAAGAAGCTTATGTAATCGGAAAACAGTTGGGTAAAAAAGTTATTCTGCTGTCTACTTCAACAGGTGGCTCATTGGCTTTAAAATTAGCAGCCGAATACCCGGATATTGCAGGATTAATTTTATTATCCCCCAATATTGCCATTAATGATCCCAACGCCTGGCTGCTGAATAATCACTGGGGATTACAAATAGCCCGGCTGGTAAAAGGTACTTATAATGTAGTATCTGATACCACCGCCATCTATGCCCAATACTGGAATAATAAATACCGGATGGAAGCTACCGTTCAGCTTGAAGAATTGCTGGAATCAACCATGAAGGCCTCTACCTTCAAAAAAGTGAAACAACCTGTTTTGCTGTTATATTATTATAAAGATGATGATAACCAGGATAAAGTGGTAAAAGTATCGGCAATGAAAAGAATGTTCAACCAGCTTAATACACCTGCTGATATAAAAAGACAGGTTGCTGTTCCCGGTGCAGGAGATCATGTACTTGGCTCCTATATCAAATCAAAAGATTTAAAAACAGTGGAAGAAGAATGTGAAAAGTTTGCTATTGAAATTTTGAAACTAAAACCACTTCAATAAAATCATACTCTTATATAAATTTTCATTTTATCCAGCATATAACCCACCAGCCAGCAGGCAAGTACAAAAGCTATCGCAAACAGAAATGAACCCAGGTAATTACCTGCATGCCGGAAAATATTTTCGTACAACCATGCATACAATGGTTGTCTTTTTTCCCCAACTGGAAAAAACCAAAGCAGTATGGCGCCTAACTCTGACAACAAATAAATGAAAAGGGGATTCTTCCCAAACACTTCAAAAAAATAGGTCCACCTGGTTCGCCCCAGGAAATCTGTAACATAAGTAAGTGCTGCCAGCAGAACACAGTCAATACCTACAGTAAGCATTACAAAACTTCCTGTCCATAGTTTTTTGTTGATTGGAAAAACCAGGTGCCATAAAAGGGCAATAGCTGTTACTGCAAAACCGGTAAGTAATAATTTGGTCAGTCCTTCCCATGTTTTGCCTTTTTCTATTATCCACTTACCCGCAGCATATCCAAATATTACGTTGGCAATTGAGGGTAAAGTGCCCAGTAATCCTTCCGGATCAAAAGCCACTCCTTCCCCGTGGTACAAATGATTTTCACCCAGCAGCCACAGGTCAAATTGTGTTCCTGCATTGGTCAGCATATTATACGGATCATTGCTGTCGCCAAATAACAGAAGAATCAGCCAGTATGCAAGCAGAAAGATAACTGCAAAGCGGTAAGCTGTTGCAGCTTTCATATAGCGGATCATCAATGCTGCAAAGAAGTAGCCGAGTGCAATCCGTTGCAACACTCCCATAACCCTTGTAGCTGAAATAGGATTTGCTTCAAGACGGCCTTCGGCATTCCAATGAACAAACGGAAACCAATACATAAGATACCCCAGTAAAAAAATAAGGATCGTCCTTTTTAATATTTTACCTACCACCTGCCCATCACTGAGTCCAGCCCATTTTTTTTTAACAAAACTTAAAGCATTGCCCACTACAAACATAAATGTTGGAAATACAAGATCGGTTGGTGTAAACCCATTCCAGGAAGCATGTTTAAGAGGGGCCCATGTTGTATCCCAGTTGCCTGGCGTATTGACGATGATCATAAAACAAACCGTCATCCCCCGCAGCACATCCAGTGCTAGGAATCGTTGAGAAGAGCTTTTCATATATGAGAATTATAAATCGAATATATCAATTAATCGCTATTAAAAACTTGTACCTTAGTTCCCGTTAAAACTCACCATATGTCAAAATACTTTTCCCGTCGTGAATTACTGAAATTTCTTGGCGTTGCCGCCGGAAGTACAGCATTGCCTTTATCTTCTTTTGCTTTTAATGAAAAAGGTGAAAGGATATTGTTGCCAGCCAATCCTTCACACAAAAAAATCAGCAAACCGGTAACAGCCATCACCTGCGGAGCCGGCAGCAGGGGAAATGTATATGGTAATTATGCTGTCAAATATCCCGATCAGTTAGATATTGTGGGTGTGGCCGAGCCTATTCCCGTCCGTAATGAACGTTATGCTAAAAAACATAATATAGCTGCAGAAAACCGCTTCAATACATGGGAGGATGTTTTTAAAAAACCAAAGTTTGCAGATGCAATAATTATTTCTACTCCCGACAACCTGCACTATGGCCCCTGCATGGCCGCATTAAAATTGGGCTATGATGTGCTGCTTGAAAAACCCATTTCTCCCAGCGAAACAGAATGCCGGGATATTCTGGCTTTGGCCAAGAAGAATGACCGCATCGTGGCTGTTTGCCATGTACTGCGCTATGCCCCATATTTTATTAAACTAAAAGAAATAATGCAAAACGGCTCTATTGGTGAAATCATCAGTATACAACACCTGGAGCCTGTTCATCATGTACACATGAGCCACTCATATGTACGGGGCAACTGGCATAACAGTAAGGAAACAACTCCTATTATTTTGGCCAAATCCTGTCACGACCTGGATATTTTGAAATGGATGCTGGACAGGCATTGCAAAAATATCTCCGCCTTTGGTGACCTGAAATGGTTCAGAAAAGAAAATGCGCCTGAGGGAAGTACAGACAGATGTGTGGATGGGTGTAAAATAGAAACTGAGTGCCCTTATTCAGCCAAAAGAGTATACTATGAAAAAAGGTCCTGGTTGCATCATTTCGACCTGCCGGAAGATAAAAGTAAACACGGAGAGGCCATTATGGAATACCTGAAGACAAGTAATTATGGCAAATGTGTGTATAAAATGGATAACGACCAGCCCGATCACTATATAACAAATCTTTTATTTGAAAACAATATCACCGCCTCATTCTCCATGGAAGCATTTACAAGCTATGAAGGAAGAAGAACAAGGGTTATGGGAAGTATGGGCGACATCACAGGTGATATGAACTCTTTTACGCATACTGACTTTCGTACAGGCAAAGTAACTGAATGGAAACAGGACAGTGATACACATGGTGGCGGCGATTGGCGGTTAGTGGCTGACTGGATTCAGGCAGTATCACAACACAATCCTTCTTTACTCACTTCTACCATTGATGCTTCCATTGAAAGCCATGTGATGGGGTTTGCTGCGGAAAAGAGCAGGAAGGAGAATAAGGTGGTGGTGGTAAAAATGTAGCAATACAACAATCCATTTTTTTCTTCATTTCAATTACTATATGAAGAGCTGCCTTCTATTGGCCCTTTTTTTACTTAGTCTTTTATGTTTTGCGCAAAAAAGCAAAAAGATTACACCACCCGGAACTGTCAAAATAAACGATACCCTTTTTATTGATAAAACTGAAGTTGCAAATATTCATTGGCGGGAATATTTACTCTATCTGAATGATATCAGGAAAGATTCGTTTGCTTATGAAAAAGCGTTGCCTGATACTTTGGTATGGATCGAAGACTCAATGTATAACTATTACATAAATTATTATTTCAGGCATCCTTCAACAAATAACAATCCCGTAACAGGTGTCAGCTATGAACAAGCTGTTGAGTTTTGTAATTGGAGAACTTTTGCCGCTAATCAAGCCGATTACTTCAAAGAAAAAAAGATAAAAGACTATCGTGGCCATTTGCAAGATAACTTTCCCGTCAGGTATTATTACAGGCTTCCTACTAAAGGAGAATGGGAAATGGCAGCCTTGGGCGGTGTTGATAGCTTAGTTTCAGTGTATGGAGGAGTTGAAGAAAGCTTCCCAAACCGTTGTTGCTACTATAATACAAAAAACTATTGGGAGCATATCAATTCAAATAGAAAGGAAGGCGATAAAGTAGTTGAATTTAGATTATTCTCTTCTCAATTTTTGTTTCCCAACAAATTTGGAATGTATACATATATTGGTAATGTGGCCGAAATGGTAGCCGAAAAAGGAATTGCCAAAGGTGGAAGCTTTATCCATAATCTTGAAGATTGTAAAATCACCAATAATCAATATTACACCAAACCAGAAAGATGGTTGGGTTTTCGATGTGTGGCGGTTATTGTCAGATGAAACAATTCCACAACCGTTTCAACCGAAACTGTTGCATTTCCGGCCTATTTCCTATCTTCCTTCTTTAAATGCTTGCCATGCAAAAAACAAGAATTGCCGGTATCGGCATGTACATACCTTCCAACGTAGTTACCAATAACGACCTGCTAAAATACATGGACACCAGTGATGAATGGATACAGGAACGTACAGGTATCAAAGAACGGCACTACGCCCATCGTACCGAAGAAACCACCACTACTATGGGTGTGGAAGCTGCAAAGATTGCTATTGAAAGAGCCGGCATCACCCCGCAGGATATTGACTTTATCATTTTCGCAACATTGTGCCCGGATTATTACTTTCCCGGTTGTGGTGTCTTGCTGCAACGTGCCATGAAGATGAAAGAAATCGGGGCACTGGATGTACGCAATCAATGCAGCGGCTTTTTGTATGCAATGAGTGTGGCCGATCAGTTTATTAAAACCGGTACCTATAAAAATATCCTGGTGGTGGGCTCTGAGAAACATTCCTTCGGGCTTGATTTTACCACAAGAGGAAGAAATGTATCGGTGATATTTGGTGATGGCGCCGGCGCTGTGGTCTTGCAGCCAACCAGCAAAGAAAACCAGGGTATTTTAAGCACACATCTGCACAGCGACGGGGAATCAGCAGAAATTCTTGCCATGTATAATCCCGGCACCCATGCCAACCATTGGAAGGAAGAAAAATATGCTTCATTTGATGAGGCTGAGATAGCGCAAATGTTTTTCAGTCATAAGATGATAGATGATGGCCAGGTATTTCCGTTTATGGATGGTCCGGCAGTTTTTAAAAAGGCCATTGTAAAATTTCCTGAAGTGATCAACGAAGCATTGCAGGCAAATGGTTATAATACCGGGGACCTCAAGTTACTTATACCACACCAGGCTAACTTACGTATATCTCAGTTTGTACAACAAAAATTACAATTAAGGGACGACCAGGTTTATAATAATATTCAGTACTATGGTAATACAACCGCAGCTTCAGTGCCTATTGCCTTATGCGAAGCATGGGAAAAAGGATTGGTAAAAGAGGGTGACCTTATTTGCCTGGCAGCATTCGGCAGCGGGTTTACCTGGGCCAGTGCATTGCTGAGATGGTAAAGAACTATAAAATGTAACACTGCATTCAACTATCACATCACCTAAGTGATAACAAATTGTATCAAAATGAAGAAATTATTTTTTATACCCTTTTTACTTTTTGCCGGACTTTTGATACAGGCACAAACAGACAACTGGAAAATAAAGCTTCATGGCAAACTCCTGCTATCTGCCAGCAAGGAAAATGAAAAAGCCAACTGTAAAAAGGTAAAATCTTCGCTATGGAATAAAAACGGATTCCTTGAAATTAATTTCAATGAGGCAGGCCCTGATACATGGTGGCGTTCTTTTCTTTTTTATGATGAGCAGGACAATGAAATAATCCGGAAAGACAGTACTACTTATTATAAAGTTTCTGTATCTGAGCTTCGTAAACTTTTTGGTGGTAAAAAAGAAATCAGGTTGTATACAACAGTAAGCCCGAAAGACCCGAATCTTGCTGTACGAATTCGTCGGGTACATTTATGTACCTTGCGCCTTCCATAAGCATGAATCGCCGTATTATTTATATCATCAACCCTATTGCAGGCACCCGAACCAAAAATGATTTGCAGCAATTCATTGAAAAAAAAACCACCGGAGCAGGAATATACTACGAAATTTTCCCTTCGGTAGCCAGTGGCGATTATTCATTTCTTCACCCGATAATTGAAGAACAAAAAATAACTGATATCGTGATTGCCGGCGGTGACGGCACTATTAGCCAGGTGGTAAACAGCCTTATGAATTGTAATGTTAGTTTTGGTATTATCCCCTGCGGATCAGGAAACGGGCTGGCACTGGCAGCAAGAATATCCAAACAACCTGCCAGGGCTTTAGATATTATTTTTAACGGAAAGCCGTCTTATGTTGATGGCTTTACGATCAACAATCATTTTGCCTGCATGCTTTCGGGTTTGGGTTTTGATGCAAAAGTAGCCCATGAGTTTGCTCATCAGCCAGAAAGGGGGCTGAAAACCTATGCATCTCTTGTCAGTAAAAATTTTTTTAAAGCTTCCCCCTACAGCTTTACTATTGAAAGTAATGGCCTCAGCTTTTCTACGGAAGCTTACTTTATCAGCATAGCTAACAGTAACCAGTTTGGTAATAATTTCACTATTGCACCCAAAGCTCTTTTAGCAGATGGGCTACTGGATATTGTTATCGCTAAGAAGACCAATAAGCCCATGCTGCTTTTTAACCTGTTAAAACAAATACTGACAGGTAAAGTGCAAAAAATGGAAAACTCATTGAATCATCCAGTCATTTATTTTCAGACAGAAAAGATTGTAATAAGAAACAACAACGATGCACCAATGCACATTGATGGCGACCCGGTGGAGTCCTCTGCAAAAGTGGAAGCACAAATAATGAAAAATTGTTTCCGGCTTATTCAACCATAAGAGGAGTATTTGCTTCTCCGGCAAGCAGTTTCAGCAATTTATTAAAATTCACTTTATTCAAATCCGAATTAATTGAGCCCAGTATGTCTTTTTCTTCCCTGCGGGTAAGATGAAAATTTAAAGCCGCTTTATTTTCTTTGTTACCTGTTGCGTATTGAAAAGATACTTTGTAAACAGGAATACCGTTTGCTGTAGTATAATAATCCAGCATATCGTTTTGAAAATACTCCATCATCTTAAACCAATTATGCTGCAGTAGCAGAAAAGGTTTGGTAGCATGATCCGTAATATCATCTGACAGATATGGATTTTCCCAGCCACCAGCCGGCCTGTCCCTGATTTGTATCACCAGTATACCTCCTGTGTTTTTCTTTATCCAATCATCAAAAGATGATAAAAACCGGAGTGTGGTCTCCTGACCATAATTATCCCGTAATCCCGCATCCATCACATCAATGACCGGATCAGACGGCAGCCATACATTGGGCAAAACAATCGGGAAAGTGGCATTCATCCGCAAGGCAGATAACATCCGGATATTATAAGGATCCTGTTTATGGAAAAAAGAAACAAAATCTACTGCATCCGGATCTGTCTGCGGAATCTTTGCTGAATCAATATGCCCCCGCATCATAAACCTGACCGGTTGTGTGGAAATAATCATTTTTCGGCTGTCTCTTGTAATTACAGAATTAAAAAACATTAAGGGGATAGTGGCCGACTTCTCATCGTTTACATAATCTCTGAGTTGTTTATTGAGAAATCCCCGGGTGTTATCATTTAGTTTTTGCTCAAACGAATAACCTCTGTCTTTTACATACCGGTATGGGCCTACAGAAAATTTTTGAGCCGGGGCAATGAGGTCTCTGGCAAAAAAGGAAGTGAATAAAGGGTTCAGTAAATCCCCTGCAATATCGTCTATGTATTGTTTGTTTTGTAAATGTATATTCTGCCCTTTCATTTTGCGCAAAAACAACTCTCTGAAATAAGCAGCGCCGATCATTCCCCCGGATGCACCATTGATCAGGAATGTTTTTTTCATGATCCCGCCGTTGGTAATACTATCGAGGTGTTGCAATACTCCCATAGTAAACGTAGCGCTGCGATGCCCACCCCCACTGGTATTAATTAATACAAGTAATGGCTTATCCTGCTGCTGCTTTTTTTTCCAGGCGTTAAGTATGTTTATCATATTCTGCTTATCCATCTCTGCATTTTCAGGAGTACACATTTCATTTAGTTTGTCCCTTGTATAAGCGGGTCTTTCACTTTTATTCCAGTAATCAAGGCCGTATACTTTATTGCGGGGGTCAATCCAGTCCAGTTTATAAAATATATTCAGCAGGATGACAAGGCCAACCAGGTAAGGTATGCTCCAGCTTTGCAAAAAATAAGTGATGGCGCCTGATACGCCAATCAAAATAGAAAAGAAAACAGTGATACTCCCTGCAGCAGGCAATTGAAAGAAAGCGTTATCCAGAAAGAAACCGATCAGTATGAGAAAAACAAATGCTGCAAACACAGAAAGAATGGCTGCAATATGGTGACCCCGGAAAATAGATTCCACAAATTCCTTTGTATAATGAGATACATCCCGTGCGGCCCTGAGCCGGTAGGGTGTTTCCAGATAGGAATTTACTTTTATTAATGGCCTGTCATGATACACTTCCTTTATTAGCCCCAGGTGGGTGATATAGTTTTTAGGGTCGGCAATAACAGGCATCATACGTTGCAAAATGGTACGATCAGCCCTGAAAAAATAAATAAGTGAAGCCGCAAGGATAAAAATGAGTCCGCTGAGAAAGCCTCCGAAAAAGAAAAGTATTTCTGTTTTATTCACTAATTCTTTAAAATGCACAAAGTAGAAGGCTTTAAAAAAATAAAACAAAAGAAAAGCAAGCGGAATGATAGAGTTATTGATACAGTACTTTAAAAATGGATTGGTTGCAGCCGCTAAAAAACGAAAGTGACGGCTAAACAGAATAAAAGAAGTAATATTCCAGCTCATAATAAACATACCGACAGAGGCGCCAACAATGGCATAGCTAACTGAATTTACATTTCCTAAATATTCAGGAGCAAGGTAAAGTGAATCAGCGCCGAAGGTTTTCATGAAACTGCCATTCACAGTACTGAACAGGATAAACCAGAACAATAACAATATCTGGTATTTTCTGAAATGCAGAAATAACAGCTGCACCGGGAAAGAGTGATAAAATCCTTTGAGCCAGGCTTTCATGAAAAGGTTAATAGTTACAACTAAAAATACTGATTATTGGCTGTAAGTCAAATAAGCAATCAAAGTGATATGTTAATTCACTGCTTTACTGCGGACGATATATAGTATCCAGGTAAGAGATAGTAATAACAACATAGCCACTAACTGGTGCAACTGCGCCATCCATTCAAAAACACCCCATTGATTGGGAATAATCTTCAAACTAGTTACTACAGAAAAAATACCAAGCAAGACCTGCAAGGTCACTAATAAAACAGGCCACCAGCGGGTTTTTCTAAAAAGTGAAGAGCCTTGTGTTTTATACAATCTGATGGTAAGCCAGATAACCATTATCAGCAATATATAACCCAGGCCACGATGAATAAAATGAATGGTGATCTTATTATCAATCAGGTTTAACAGTCCTTCCTCACTCTCCATCATATGGGGAGGGAAAATATAACCATTGACATCAGGCCAGGTAGGTGCCGAAGTAGCAGCTTTGTGTCCGGCCATAAAAGCGCCATATACTAATTGTATGCCCAGCGCTATAATGATACTTATGGTAATTTTTCTAAGCGTTGCACTGATAACCATTTTATCTTTTGGTACCAGCAGCTCCATAGCAAACCAGAACGTATAGCATAATAAGCCAAGTGCAAAAACAAAATGCAGGGCCAGCTTTGCAGGTTTCACATAAACAGCATCACCGGTCAGGCCACTGGCTACCATAATCCATCCAATAGCTCCCTGTAAAGCGCCTAACAGGAAAAGAATGATCATTGGCTTCACCATGGAAGGTTTGAAGCGGCGTTGAATTAAAAAGATAATAAACGGAACGGCAAATACAACTCCGATCAGCCGGGCCCAGAAACGATGAAACCACTCCCAGAAGAAAATGAATTTGAAGTCTTTTAGTGTAAAATCAAAGTTGAGCAGGTTGAACTGCGGTGTTTGCCTGTATTTTTCAAATTCTGTCAGCCATTGCTGTTCATTCATTGGCGGCAATGTGCCGGTTACTACATTCCATTCTGTAATAGATAAACCCGACCCTGTCAGCCGGGTGATGCCTCCTAATAAGATCTGTACGATGATCATTCCCACACCAACCAGCAGCCAGGCAGCCACCGGTTTGGAAGAACGTTGTAAAAGTTCATTTTTCATTGCGGTTGCAAAGTTAGCAGTGGAACTTTGCCTGAAACAATTTTTGTTGAGCATTATTTAGCAAATTGCAACAGAATGTTACTCCCGTTCTACCAGGACAAACTAACCGAAGCCGGCTGCGATGAAGCCGGAAGGGGTTGTTATGCCGGACCTGTATTTGCAGCAGCAGTTATTTTACCTAAAGATTTTCATCATCCCTTGCTGAACGATTCCAAACAATTATCAGAAAAACTCAGGGATGAACTGCGTCCCGTTATTGAAAAAGAAGCTGTCTCTTATGCTGTTGCCAGTATTGATAATGAGGAAATAGACCAGATCAATATCCTGAAAGCATCATTTAAAGCTATGCACCTGGCATTGGATAAATTAAGCAGGCGGCCGCAGTTGCTGCTGATCGATGGTAACAGGTTTATAAAGTATAAAAGGACCCCACATCAGTGTTTCGTAAAAGGTGACGGCCGGTTTGCTTCTATTGCAGCAGCCAGTATATTGGCCAAAACCTACCGGGATGAATGGATGCAGCAGCTACATAATGAGTTTCCACAATACGGCTGGAATCAAAACAAAGGTTATGGCACCCTGATTCACAGGAAAGCCATTGAAACGTATGGTCTTTGCAAATATCACCGGAAGAGCTTCCATCTTATTCCCCCGTAAGCCGAATTGTTTTAAAAACTTTTTTCAAAGAATTGCAATATTCCTGTTTTGTACTGGTGGGGTAAATATTATGGGCAATCAGCAGTGGTAACTATCATTAATAAATTCAATTATAAAAAAATAGAAGAAGATGTTTTTCAAAAAAAGGCTGTTGATGAATGCAACAGCAGTTATTTTAGTTCAGTTACTGTTTCCACTCTCCCAACCCTTCTCTTATTAGTACTGGTTCATCTCCTGTGCAATCAACAACAGTAGAGGGAATCATTCCGCCGATACCTCCATCAATCACATAATCTACTTCATTTCTGAAATTCTCATACATCACTTCCGGATCAGTATAATCTTCTACCATTTCTCCGGGCAATGATGCGCTGAGAATAGGGCGGCCCAGTTCTTTAATAATGGCCATCGCAATAGTATTCGCAGGAATCCTTAACCCGATAGTGTCTTTTTTGCTTTGTAAGATTTTAGGAACCATTTTACTGGCAGGCAAAATAAATGTATAAGGTCCGGGCAAATATTCCTTTAATAAACGATACACCGGGTTGGATATTGGCTTTGCATATTCACTAAGATGTGACAAGTCGCTGCATACAAAAGACAAACGGGCCTTGTGCGGTTCTACTTTTTTAATACGGCAAATCCTCTCCACAGCTTTTTGCTGTAAAATATCGCAGCCTAATCCATACACCGTATCTGTAGGGTAAATAATAATTCCTCCTTTCTGAAGGCTTTCCACCGCTTGTTTTATCAAACGAAGTTGCGGGTCTTTGGGATGAATGTTGAGCAGCATAGCAATTGGGGCTGATTAAAATAAGCATTTTTAATGCTAAATAGCTAATACATAGACAACTATATAATCAAAACTGCTGCCTCTGCTTGTTATAGAATCGCCCAAGTAATTACTTGCTAGTTACAATAAAGCTTTCCTCACTTTGAACAAGTTATCTGTTATACTTTTCGTTTCTGGCATTAGTCTCCGGATCCAATTCAAAATTTATCCCATTTTCCCGTTTAAGTTTCTTTAACGAGTTAAGAATATCTCTTTGATTACTCAAAAGTCTTTTTAAAGAATCAGCCATTTGCATGGCTGTATCCTGAATTTTTTTCCGGGAATGAGAATAATATCAGTACCTGATTGTTATTGCCAAACGACAACCTTGCTCACTTGTGTCGTTACAGCCAAACATTAAAAATGAAAATATAATAACTGTAATGATAAATTACGTTTTATTACTTAAGTAAACCTCGATATTAACAAAATGGGGTCATACCATCTTAGCACAACCCCATTTCTTATAATCTACTTTCTATACTCAACTAATCGTCCACACTTCATTTCCCTTCAGCAGCTTATCCAGGTCAGCCGGTTTTTTTGATTTTGCTTGTTCAATTTGTAAAGCCATCACATCTTCATAACAAGGTCTGTTGGATTGATAGAATACACCAAATGGCCTCGGTAAATGCCCTTCTGTGCGGGGATTATCAAATATGCGGGTTAGTATCTGTGCTTTATAAATATCCTGTTCATCATGCACCCATAGTTCATCTGCACTATGACCGGCAGTAAGATCTACCACTATAGGTCTGAAACCATCCAGTTTGATTCCTTTGTCATTATTGGCACCAAATACCAGTGGCTTGCCTTGTTCCAGGAACAGCGTTTCTTCGGCCTTGCTGGCTTTCTCGGTAAAGATCTCGAAGGCACCATCATTAAAGATGTTACAGTTCTGGTAGATCTCAAGAAATGAAGTTCCTTTATGAGCATAAGCCCTCAGTAGCATGGCCTGCATATGTTTGGGATCACGGTCCATAGTACGGGCAACAAAGGTTCCATCAGCACCCAAGGCCAGAGCAGCAGGATTGAAAGGATGGTCCACACTCCCCATTGGCGAAGACTTTGTAATCTTATGTTCTTCAGATGTGGGAGAGTATTGCCCCTTTGTCAGGCCATAAATCTGGTTGTTGAACAGTAAAACATTAATATCAAGATTTCTTCTGAGCAGGTGAATAGTATGGTTGCCTCCTATACTCAGACTGTCTCCATCACCAGTCACCACCCACACACTCAGTTCAGGTCTTGAAGCCTTTAATCCTGAAGCTATAGCTGTGGCTCTCCCATGAATGGAATGCATGCCATAGGTATTCATATAATACGGGAAACGGCTGCTACAGCCAATCCCTGAAATAAACACAATATTTTCTTTAGGAATTCCCAAAGCGGGCATTACTTTCTGTACCTGCGCCAGGATGGAATAATCCCCGCAACCGGGGCACCAGCGAACTTCCTGATCAGTGGCAAAATCTTTAGCAGTCAGGGCCGGAGCTATCGTTACTTCACTCATAATAATATAGATTCTGGCAAATTTAATAAATATCGGTATCGGATACCCTGCAGAACAGGTTGATTTTTATGCTCAGGAACACTAATTTTTATCATTTACCAGTTCCTCCCAGTATTCCGCAGCCCTTCTGGTATGGGGGATCACAATGGTACCACCCACAATATTAGCCACCGCGAATACTTCGTACATCTGTTTGGTCGTCACTCCCAGTTCATGACTCTTACCAAGATGATATTTTATACAATCATCACAACGAAGTACCATGCTGGCCACCAGCCCCAGTAGTTCTTTGGTTTTTACATCCAGGGCACCTTCAGCATATGTATTGGTATCCAGGTTCCAAAGGCGTTTGATAACGAGATTGTCTTTACTCAAAATTACCTCGTTCATTTTAGTACGATATTCATTAAATTCTTTTACAAGAGTGTTCATGATACAAGTTTTTAGTCCCCAAATGTAGAGAAGATCACCTTTCATCACTTGCTATTGCCTGAAACAATAATCAAATCGTATTTTCAGTCATCAAATTTTCATTATGATAAAGTGTATAACCCTCTTTGTTTTTTTTCTGTCTGCATTTTTTTCAGTTGCCCAAAATGGAAAAGAACCGGTTAAAGTAACCGATATGCTGAAAATAAAGTCAATAAGCGGGGTAAACCTGGCAAAAGATGGCAGTAAAGTAGTTTTTACTGTCACATCCATTGAACCCGACGGAGGCAGCAAGCTGGAATACAAATATGTAAGCCAGGTATGGATAGTAAATACAGATGGAAATGCAGCACCTAAACAACTTACCACAGCAAAAGAAGGTTCTTCACAAGCAGTTTTCAGCCCTGATGGAAAACAGATTGTTTTTGTCCGTTCCGTTGACGGCAAAGCTCAATTATTTCTTTTATCCTTAGAAGGCGGTGAAGCAGTACAAATCTCTAAATACAAGTATGGCGCAGGCAACCCAAAATGGAGTCCCGACGGTAAGCAAATTCTTTTTGCAGCCAATATTTCTTTTAAGGATCTTCTGAAAGATTCATTAGTAAATCCTGCCAAAGAAATACCCAAATGGTCATTAGAAAAGCCGGGGATTGATAAAAATCAGCAATTACAATCTGCAGGTGCAAAAGCAGATCCGGACGGAAGCATCGAAGAAATCAGGGCTTATCTGGAAAACAATGAAGCCGATAAAAAAGCAAGAGTGTTCAACAAACTGAATTTTCTCGATGAAACAGACATCAATGCAGAAGTGAGCTTTACTCATTACTTCCTCCTCGATGTAAAGCCAGATGCAAAACCGGTTCCCGTCACCAACGGATTTTACCGCTATAATTTTGCCGACTTTACTCCTGATGGGAAACAGCTGATTCTTGCAGGAAATATGGATTCCATACTACATCCTGACAGGGTATTGGAGGGTGAAATATACCTTGCAAATACTGACGGAACTAATCTCAAGAAAGTATTGGGAGAAAAAGACAAGAACTTTAATTCGCCGAGAATATCACCATCGGGCAAATGGCTGGCTTTTCAATATGGTAACACTTCATTTGTCAGCGTTCCCCAACTGGCAATTATTCCCATCAATGGTTCTGTAAAGGATAAAATTGATATTCCGTTTGACAGAAACAAGGGGAATATCACCTGGAGCAATGATGAAAAGTATATTTACCTTACTGCACAAAGCAACGGCGGAGCACCACTTTACAGGGTTGATTTAAGTAGCGGATGGACGATATACCCTCCGTTAAGTGCACTTAAGGAAAAAGACAAGAATATAAGAGTAGACCGGCTTACCGATTATAATAACGGGGTTGGAAGCTTTGATGTAACAGGAAATAAGTTAGTGTTTGTTAAAACAGAAGTGGCCAATCCTTTTGAAATATTTGTGGCAGATGCAACAGCCAAAAATCAAAAACTAATCAGCAATTTCAACACAGAATGGATTGTAAATAAAAAGCTGAGCTTCCCGGAAAAACATAGTTTCAAAAACGACAAAGGAATGGAGATCGAATACTGGGTGATGAAGCCTGCGAATTATGAGCCCGGAAAAAAATATCCGCTGCTTCTGGAAATTCATGGTGGCCCTTCAGCTATGTGGGGGCCGGGCGAAAGCAGTATGTGGCACGAATACCAATATTTCTGTAGTAAAGGATATGGAGTGGTGTATTGCAACCCAAGGGGCAGTGGTGGCTATGGCTTAAACTTTTTAAGGGGAAATATCAATGATTGGGGAGCAGGCCCCACAAGTGATGTGCTGACAGCGCTGGATAAAACAGCAGCTGAAGGCTGGGCTGATACATCCAAATTATTTGTTACAGGAGGTTCTTACGCCGGTTATCTTGTTGCCTGGATTATCGCTCATGATCAACGTTTTGCCGCTGCCTGTTCTCAAAGAGGTGTTTATGATTTGGCTACTTTTTTTGGAGAAGGCAATGCATGGAGATTAGTGCCCAATTATTTTGGAGGCTACCCATGGGAATCCGCTAGCAAAGCAACACTGGAAAGAGAATCTCCGATTAATTATGTACAGAATATCAAAACTCCTTATATCATTTTTCATGGAGATAATGACCGCCGAACCGGGTTTGTGCAAAGTGAAATGTTGTATAAAAGTTTAAAAGTGTTGGGCAGACCTGTAGAATATGTCCGTCATCCGGCCGCAACACATGAAATTACAAGAAGCGGTAATAACCGGCAACGAATTGACCAGATGCTCAGAACTTATGAATTCTTTGAACGTTGGGTCAAAAAATAATTTTTTCAGATACCACCTATACACTTATAAAAGCGTCTACACCAGTAATAATATGTGCAGAAATAAAGTAAAAGCAATTACGGGCCTTTCCATATTTGTTCTGCTGGGAGTTGCCGCAGTACAGGCCCCTCATCAAAAAGAAAGGAACCTGAAAGTACTGCCTAAAGATATCAGTGATGAAAAGCTTGACAGTATTATGCAGAGTTATAATAAAGCGCTGGGTGTAAAATGCGATTTCTGTCACGTTAAACAAAAAATATTTTCCGGAGATTTTGATTATGCTTCTGATGCTGAACCGATGAAAGAAAATGCAAGAGAAATGATGCTGATGACCATTGAGATAAATAAAAAGCATTTTTACTTTGACAAGAATATAAAACCTGAATACCTGAATACAATTACCTGTAAGACCTGTCACCGTGGCGAACCTTTTCCGCCGGAAGATTAATCGCTTTTGCAGGACTTCAGCCATTCTTTTATACCTGCAACAATCTGGATGGCTACTGCTTTATGAAATTCCGGATCAAGGATCAGTTGCTCATCTTCCTTATTACTCAAAAAAGCAACTTCAACAAGACAGTTAGGGTACTCTGATGGCCCGCTTAATGCAAAGTTGAAGCTGCCAATATTTCCAAACTCTTTTAACCCAAGCTCAAGCAGGTCTTTTAAAATAAATTGGGATAAAGGCCTGAAGCCAATGTGCCGGTAGTAAGTGCTGGTACCTTTTATACTGTCTTTTGCGGAAGAGTTAAGATGTATGCTGATCAAAAAATGAGGATCTTCCTTTTGCAGCATCATGATCCTGTCAGGCATATTGAGTGAAGTGTCCTTATTCCTAGTCATAAAAACATTTGCCTCTTCATTCAATAACAATCTTTCTAGTTGTTTGGCAAAAAGTAGTGTATAGTTTTTCTCAAGAATTTTTGTAATCACTCCTGTTGCACCGTTATTATCGCCTCCATGTCCGGCATCTACTGCTATCTTCAGGTTTTTCAATTCAGGCTCTGCCGGTTGCCGTTTTACTTTTATTACTAACTTTTTTTCTTGGTAGTAAATGCTGTATCCCCAATGCTGTGTATGCTTTAATTCAATGATTACCCTGAACACATCATCTTCTGTTTGTTCATGATAAACATTTTTTATTTCCAAAGCTGTTGACAGTTGTGTAATCCAGTTTGTGTTTCCGGTGGCCCCAAAAATATCAATTACAATTCTGGAAGGATTGATTTGCTGCAGGCTTTTATATGGAAGTTTGTCATCGAGGGTTACAGTAACGTAATCATATTGGTCATCGCCAAAAACCTTCCAGCTGTTTGTAAGATAATAAGGCTGCAGCCTGACGTTGCTATCGGGCAGAAAATTAACTTTGGGCAAATAGGCAAAGTGATTATTTGCCAGCTGTATTTTATAATTAATAATGGTACTGTCCACTACTTTAACAACAATACCCGTATCCAAATAAGTCATTTTTGCGCCACCAAGTCTGTCCGATCCCAATCCATATTCCAGGTAAGGTAAAACACCGAAAGTCTTTCCGGCAATACTTTTATTTATCAATTGCTGGGCACTAAGTGGAAACACTGAAAAAATTAAAATAAAACGGAGAAATCGTAACATACCAGAAAGATAACATAAAAACACTTTGTGTCCGAAATCCGTATTATTACTAACAGGTATCACAGTTTTACTGAATTTTAGTACAAAGTCTTCTATGTAAGCACTATATGTATTTGCCCCTCGTTAATATTGCAGACGGAATTGCAACCAGGCTTTCCGAATAAACCTTTATCCTAAAAAACCAAAAAGCATGACCTGGAATTCTATTATGGGCTTTATTTCAACTTTTGCAATTTTAAGCCCAATTATTTTAATACTCTTTCTCCGGTTAGGTCGGTACAGGAGTTTCCCGGCTTTGTTTATCTATTATACTTCTGTCTTTGTTTACAATCTCTTCACAGAAAACTATATAAAAGTTGACAACAATATAGAGTTTTACTGGGGCCTTACTAATAATGTCATTGATGCGCCGCTGATGATCTTGTTTCTTACCTACTTCAGCACTTCAAAAGCTTTTAGCCGGAATATGAAATTTATAATAGCTTCCCTGATTTTATTTGAAGCAGTTGTAATTGCCATACTGGGGTTTTCAGTTCAGGCAATTACCATCATTATGGGTCCTGCACTTTTAATTGTCATCGGGTTGTGCCTGTATTTTTTTATCCGGAATACCAAACTGGCTATAGAGAAAAAGAAAGCAACAGGTAAGGCCGTTATTATCTCATCACTTCTCTTTCTATACGGGTGCTATACTATCATATATCTCATGTACTATGTTTTCAAAGCCCATATCGGGACTGATGGAAAAGTAAACCAGGAATATATGTCGGATACATTCCTTATTTATTTTATCTCTGTTACTTTGTCTTCGGTTGTAATAAGTATTGGCCTTATCATAGAAAGGAAAAGAATCCAGAAACTAAAAGAACTGAAGGTAACCCGCAAGGAGCTTTCAGCCCTTTATACAGAAACGAAAAGGGCTGTCCCCTTTAGAAGAACAGCCATGCTTGATTTTGACAGGGAACAATGGAATTAAAAACAGTATTTACCTGATGCAATCATTTTATCTGCAATTCTCCTTCTTGCCTCCTTACTATTGAAGGGTTCTGCTTTTGTAAAACGTTTTAATCCTATCAGTATCATTTTTTGCTCATCGCCATCTGCAAATGAGTTTATAGCATCCTTGCCCGATTTATTTACTTTATCAACTGCATCATACAGGTAAGTTCTCATTATATCCAAATGATCCTGGCAGGCAGCTTCGCCTTTTTGCTCCGCCATCTTCATTACACGCAACAGCACACTCTCTGCATTAAATGTTTCAATTGCCATATCAGCAATATTCATCAACACTTCCTGTTCGCTTTCGATTTTCATCATCAGTTTCTGTACAGCTGCACCAGATGTCATCAGTATTGCTTTCTTCAGATTGGCAACCAGTTTTCTTTCTTTCGCAAATGCCGTTTCATCTTCCGCACCAAAATCAGGGATACTCATTAGCTCCTTTTGTACTGCCATAGCAGGACCCATCAGGTCTAAACGGCCTCCCATTGCCCTCTTAAGTGTCATATCCAAAACCAGCAGCCGGTTGATCTCATTGGTTCCTTCGTAAATACGGTTGATGCGACTGTCACGATAAGCTCTTGAAATATTATATTCAGCACTAAAACCATTACCGCCATGTACCTGTACTCCTTCATCTACCACATAATCCAATACTTCGCTGCCATACACTTTGAGCATGGCGCATTCGATAGCATATTCTTCCGCGCCACCAAGCAGCGCCTCACTAAAAGGTTTTCCTTCTGATAATAATTCATGTTCTTTTTCATCAATCCATTTGGCGGTACGATGCAATGCAGATTCTGTGACAAAGACTTTAATAGCCATCTCTGCCAGCTTATGTTTAATTGCACCAAAATTTGAGATCGGCTGTTTGAACTGCTCCCTTGTTTTGGCATACTCCACTGTTCCGCTCAATGATCTTCTGGCACCACCCAGGGCTGCAGCACATAATTTCAAGCGGCCGATATTTAAAATATTAAAAGCGATCTTATGCCCTTTACCAATTTCACCTAACAAATTTTCTACTGGTACTTTACAATCCTGGAAATATAACTGAACAGTAGAAGAACCCTTAATACCCATTTTATTCTCCTCAGGTCCTTGCGTAAATCCTTCTGTTCCACGATCTACTATAAAGCCGGTGAATTTATCTCCATCCACTTTGGCAAACACTGTGTATACCTGTGCAAAACCACCGTTGGTGATCCAGCATTTCTGCCCGTTCAGTATATAATACTTTCCATCATCGCTCAGCTTTGCCGTGGTTTTTGCTCCTAAAGCATCGCTTCCGCTATTAGGCTCTGTTAAACCATAAGCCCCGGCCCATTCTCCTGTTATCAGCTTTGGAATATATTTTTCTTTTTGTGCATCAGTTCCAAAATACAAAATGGGCAAGGTGCCGATACCAGTGTGTGCCGCAATAGCTACTGAAAAAGAATGACCTGCCCCGAGGTATTCATTAATAATTGTTGATGTAACAAAATCTTTTCCCAACCCGCCATATTGCTCAGGAAATGAAGTGGCCAGCAGACCCTGTTCGCCTGCCTTTGTAACCAATGATTTCATTAGTCCCTGCTCCAGTGCATCAATACGATCCAGGTTAGGATAGATTTCCGCATCCAAAAACTGGTTACACATATCACGGATCATCAGCTGCTCTTCTGAAAAATCTTCGGGAATAAATGTTTCCCGGAAAGATGATTCTTTGATCAGCCATTCACCACCTTTCAGTGCTTTTTTTACATCTGCTGCAGTACTCATAATGAATAGGTTTAAAATTTTTATTAATACCGTTGATTATTATTTAAGGTTGTCATATACAATTTGCAGCACTTCTTTACAGATATCAACTTTATCTGTTGGCACTGTCTCCAACGCCTCGTTTAGTGTTTCATCAGCCAATGCCATGGTTTCCTCCTGCAGTTTTTGAGACTGCTTAGTGAGGAATATCAAATTAATGCGCCTGTCATTTTCAGAAGCCACCCGTTTAACCAGGTTAAGCTTTTCGAGATTATCTACTAAACGGGTAATACTTGGTTTGTCACGGAAAGTTGCATTGCATAATTCCTGCTGACTGATCCCTTCTTGTTTCCATAAATGATACAGCACACTCCATTGCTCAATTGTGATATTCAATCCTGCGGTATTGAATTTTTTCTGCAATCTTCTGGCAATAGCAGTGGAAGCTTTGCCGGTAATAAAGCTGTATAGTTCTCCTTTCTTAAATTGGTTGTTTGGCATATAGTTGTTTGTGCAACTATCCAAAATTAATATTATATTTGGAATGGCCAACTAAATTTTCTTTAAAATCTTTGCTGTCACCGTCAAAATGGAACTCCTGCAACTTAGTTACCGAAACTCTACCATCTGGTTTTACCGGTTTGGGTCAGGCCCAAAAACAGCCGTCTGCTTTCACGGCTATGGGGAAGATGCTACAATGTTCAGTTTCATGGCAAAATATGCTGGCAATCAATATACTTTCTATTCGATAGACCTGCCATTTCATGGCAAAACAGAATGGAAAGAAGGGTTCATCTTCACTTATACTGATCTTCTGCTGATCGTTCAGGAAATTACCGGTAATCATAATCCTGCTCTTACTCTTCTTGGTTTTAGCCTGGGGGGAAGGATGGCTCTAAGCCTGTACCAGGCATCCCCAAAAAGAATAGAAAAAATTATCCTGCTTGCTCCGGATGGACTTAAAATAAACTTCTGGTATTGGCTCGCCACACAAACATGGGCCGGCAATAAGTTTTTTGCTTTTACCATGAAAAAACCGGGTTGGTTTTTTGGATTGCTAAAACTGATGAACCGGTTGAAGATTGTAAATGCCAGTATTTTTAAGTTCGTCAAATATTATATAGGAGACGAAGAAGTACGGCAATTACTTTATACAAGATGGACAACTTTGAGAAAAATAAAACCTGATCTGAACAACATAAAAAATTATATCCGGGCAAATAAAACACCTGTGAGACTAATATATGGCAAACATGACCGTATCATTCTTTCTTCCGTTGGTGAGAAATTTAAAAAGGGAATTGAAGAACAATGCAAATTATCAGTTATTCATTCCGGTCACCAGGTGCTGCACGAAAAACATGCGGGGGAGATTGTTGATTCTTTATGTGATTATTGAGTACTAAAAATTTCTAAAACAATGTCATAGAAAGGTCTGACTTTTTTAACCTTTTTTAATTGTTGATTAATTAGGGTGTATTTTAAAAATTCCTTTTCCCAAATCATTCTCTCTTGTGTATAGCTTTTTTCATCAATAACTGGTTGCGTAATGCCACTGAGTTTTAGTCTTGCCTCCATATATGCAGTTAAGCTTTTGTATTCAGTGTTGAAAAGTTTTTTGTCATGAGCCGGGCTCTTACTAAAATACCCTTTAAGAAAGTGAATTCCTTTTATTATTCCTGTCGTATCAACAACAATACCTAAATCCTGAAATTTAATATTATTAATATATAAGACACTCTTATCCCCTGGTGAACAGCTGAAAATTGTAACAGTATTTTTTTTATGTACCGGGTTTATTACAAAATTTCTCTTCCCATCAAAAAGTGAATCTTTAATTGACGACAAGGGCCTTCCAAGTAGTTTTTGTGCATAAGAAATGCCATCTTCCGATGTATTTACCTGGCAAAAAGCCCGGCTTTCCTTAAAGAGAACAATAACAAATAGGTAGCAGTATAATATTGAAAATCTCATTTAGCTAATTTATATCTTACTTAATGAAGTAAAAAGAATTCGTTTAGTTTTGTTTCTATGCCCTTTCTGATTATTATCGCTATACTTTTCCTTTTTTATGCTTTGCTCATCATTTATTACTGGCAAAGCTGGAAAGCTATTCCTGAATTTAAAGCAAGCCTTCCTGCAACTGATATTACCATCTCAGTTATTATTCCTGCAAGAAATGAAGAGACCAATATCAGGCAGTTACTCGAAGCCCTTCAACAACAAACATATCCTGCTGCATTAACGCAAATAATTGTAGTGGATGATCATTCTACTGATCAAACAGCCGACATCATAAGACAATTCCCATCAGTTAAACTGGTTCAACTAAAAGAAGACAACCTGAATTCATATAAAAAGAAAGCTATTGAAACCGGGATAGCTGCCGCCACAGGAGAGCTGATTGTTACCACGGATGCAGATTGTATTCCCGGGCCTGAGTGGTTATCATCTTTGGCGGCCTTTAAACAAGAAAATAGCTCGGTATTTATTGCAGCCCCTGTTGTATTCGTCAACAACAACTCGATACTACAAATTTTTCAGGCACTGGATTTTTTAGTACTTCAGGGAATTACAGCAGCCTCCGTATATAAAAATGTTCACTCTATGTGCAATGGGGCAAACCTTGCTTATGAAAAAAAAGCCTTTTATGAGGTAAATGGTTTTTCAGGTATTGATACTATCGCTTCGGGAGATGATATGCTGCTGATGCATAAAATATGGAAGCAATACCCCGGCAAAGTACATTACCTGAAATCAAAAGCTGCTGTCGTTTCCACACAGCCGATGAAAACATGCAAAACATTCTTCAATCAACGTATCCGCTGGGCCAGTAAAGCCAAAAACTATGATGATAAAAGGATTATCGCAGTACTGCTGCTGGTTTACCTTTTTAATCTTTCATTTCCGGCATTGGCAATTGCTGATTTTTGGTGCTGGCATTATTGGTTGTACCTGGCAGGTTTGTGGATTGCAAAAACAATGATTGAATTCCCTTTTGTTGCTGCTGTTGCCAGGTTTTACAAAAAGCAATCATTGATGAAGTATTTCTTTTTCTTTCAGCCTCTTCACATACTTTACACCATCAGCTCCGGTCTTTTCGGTCAGTTTGGTAAGTATGAATGGAAAGGAAGAAAAGTAAAATGAGTATCTTTCCCCGTATGAGCCAATCCCAATCATTCCAGGCCGCTGCATGGCGAAGACTGAAGAAGAACAAAGGCGCCATTTTTGGATTGATTATAATTATACTGGCTGTACTGATTGCCATTTTCGCTTATTTTATTGCATCCGATTCTTCTCCCTATGCTAATCGTATCATTCTGGAAATCGGCGGTGAAAAGCCGGGTTATCAACAGGATTTTATCAAAGTAAAAAAAGAAAAAGATGTTGTTGCTACCAGTTTTGCCCGGCAGCTCGTTTCGGGCAAGGAGGATGTTTACTACTATATTCCGGTTGTAAGTCATGAACAAAAAGCCGACAGCATCATTGTTCAGAAATATATTGATGAAGGTGTAAGCGAAAGATTGGCTTACCATATTTCTCAAACAGCGCCATCACCCATTATTACAAAAAACTTCATCACAGGAACCGATAAATATGGAAGGGATATCCTGAGTCGTATTATTGTTGGCACAAGGGTAAGTTTAAGTGTAGGTTTGATCACCGTTATTATTTCACTGAGTATTGGTTTGATCCTGGGTTCACTGGCCGGATTTTACCGCGGCAGGGTGGATGATGTGATCATGTGGTTTATCAATGTTATCTGGAGCATCCCTACTTTGCTTTTAGTATTTGCCATCACCTTAGCACTGGGCAAAGGTTTCTGGCAGGTATTTATTGCTGTAGGATTAACTATGTGGGTAAATGTGGCCCGGCTGGTAAGAGGCCAGGTGCTTGGAGTAAGGGAACTGGAATATATTGAAGCAACAAGAGCTCTTGGCTTTTCCAACTTCAGAACAATAGTGAGACATATCTGGCCGAATATTATGGGTCCGGTAATGGTAATCGCCGCCTCTAATTTCGCATCCGCCATTGTTATTGAGGCAGGTCTTAGTTTTTTAGGTGTGGGAGTACAACCGCCTATGCCCAGTTGGGGGCTGATGATAAAGGAGAATTATAATTTCATCATCACCCAAAATCCTATGCTTGCTTTAGCTCCGGGATTTGCCATTATGCTATTAGTTCTTGCCTTTAACCTTTTAGGAAATGGTTTAAGAGATGCTCTTAATGTCCGGGGAAGAATCTGATCTTGTGTTAACATCTGTCATAATTAAAATGGAAAGACATAAAAAGAAAAGGCTCCCGATTTTATCCGTCTCCACAAGGTCACTTAATAAATTCACCGTGATGATCATAACAACTATAACCCCGGCTGTTATAGCTGTTGTTTTATAAAACTCATCTTTAATCCTGTGAAATAAATACTGGGCATAATAAAGCATTGCTCCCAAAAGAAGCACCAGGAAAATCAAACCCGGGTAACCCTGCTCGATAACCGTTAGCAGAAAATAATTATGCACTGTTGAATGTTCCTTATTATCACTAACCCATGTTTTATACGCCGGTACTGCATAGGCCTTATAATTATCGTAAAATGTGTTGGGGCCGTAACCGGTTAACGGGTTATCTTTTATCATCCTTACTCCTGCGATCCAGCGGTAAAAACGTTCAGCCGTAGAAACGTCTTTTAATTTATAAGTAGCCACCAGGTGTTCACTAAAATTCTTATGGAAAATAGTTGTCTGGTAATCGTGGGCATAACGCAGATAGCGATCATTATTTTTCAGCCAAAAAACAGTGGTTATGGCAGTTAATATAAACAGTATATAAGCAGCTACCAAAATTTTCTTTTCAATCAGCCAATATGTAATAACCCCTGTAATAAGAGCAAGCCATGCACCGCGGGCATAAGAAAAGAACAATGCAGATAGTGAAATGATAATAGCCACTACAAATAACCATTTCAACTTAATTGCTTTTGTAAGTTTCCAAAAGGCAATCAATACCGGCACTATACAGACCAGCATCGCTGAATAATTCACATGATTGCGGAAAAAAGGGGAAACTGATTCATTAACAGTTGCAAAACTGAAACTATTGTTACTATGCCGTATCAGGGCAATGATTGTGATCAAAAGCATAGAGAAGAGAACCAGTTTAGCGGCCGTCACAATTCTTTCTTTATTCTGAAACACTACTAAAGGAGCCAATACAAAGGCGCCAACATACCAGGTCTTTGCCAACCAAAATTTTATTGACACCAACGTATCAGTAGAGAATATTACCGTCACTAGCATCCAGCCAAGCATAACTAAGAGTAAAAAAAACAATGGATGTTCCCATACTTTTCTGGAAACTGATTTGGGAGAGTAAAGCCAGTAAGCAAAAAAGAAAAAAGATGTCAGCAGCATTAAAAATTCGTCCGGAACATCTGTTCCTAATGTAGAAGAAAAATTATACTCAAAAGAAAGCGGCAGCGTTAGCAATAATAAAAAGAAAACTGTATTCCGGTTTTGCCAGCCTGCATATAGAAATAATGCGGCAAACGGGATAGCTATCAGCCAATATAATTCAGAGAAAAAAGCAAGAAATAATACCAGGATGAACAAACCAGCAAGCAAAGCAAAAAGCCCATTCTCTTTTTTTTCAAAAACAGTTATCACTTACGGGCAGTTTTTCTTTTTTCAAGTATCAAAGCAAGGAATAAAGAAAAAATAAATGCAAGTACAGCTGTTGCCACGAGCAGTTGTGTTCTCCTAGGTCTGTCAGGCCAGTCAGAAGCTTTGGCTTTTTCCACTATAACTAATACAGGTGGTTTGCTGTCAACCATCAGTTGGTACTCTGTAATCAGGTTATTGTATTGCACCAGCTTTTCCTGTAGCAGAACATTCTTCTCTTGTGCGGTACTATCTGATTTTTCCTTTAACCGCTCCCGGCCCGATATTAATCCCTGCAGTGTTGCTTCATTACCCGCACCCTGTAAATACTGATGAATCGATTGCAACTGATCCATTACTGCATTAGCCAGTTGGGGCGCCAGTTCTTTATCCGTATCCCAAACCTTAACCTTTAGTTCCCCATATTCACTCTTCACCACTTTGGTATTCTTTTTCAATATTGAAGCTGCTTTGGTAATGGCAGCAGCTCCTTTTTCACCCATTTTATAATGATCCCACAGGTTATATTTTTGAGCAACCGCTGTATAGACAGTGTCAAGGTTGCCTGTACCTACAATCACATCAAGATCGTCCGGTGTACCCAAAGCTGTGTATAATTGCTGCACATTCTCATTAAATATTTTTGCCTTATCTGACGAATAAGTGTTTGCCGGCACTGCCGTGGTAACGGAAACGTATTGAAGTGGCTTTGAATAAACAATAATACCAACAACAATTAATGAAACAAGTACTACCAGGAGCATCTGCTTCCACCAGTTTTTTATGAGGTCAAAAATATCAGGCATAGAATTTTTTTATGATTGATCAGTTTGTTTAAAAATAATTTTCCAGTTATTTACTACAATCAATTTTGAAGCTATCGAAGCAATAAAAGTAATTAGTATAAATCCGGCTAAAAGAAGCCAGTTATTCGATATATATCGTTGCCCAAAGTAAAGAAAACCGGCCATTATACCTGCAATGGCGACATACAGAAAGAAAGAAAAGAAATCTATCCTGATCTTCTCTTTTATGCTGGCATAAATCAATGTTGCTATACCGCAAAAGGAATGACTAATCAAAGCTGCATAACAACTACCCAAGGCGCCGAAAGATGGTACCAGGAATAAGTTCAACAAAACATTAATGATGACCGATGCAAATACGATAATGCAAAAGGACATTATATGTCCTGTCGCCGTCAATACTGTTCCGTAAATCTGCACGAGGGAATAACCAACTAAAGCAGGCAAACAGTATCGCAAAACAGTTATGGCTGTTTCATTTTGATTATGGTACAACTTTCCCTGTACCCAGGGAGCAAGCATAAATACAGCAATACTTATTACCATGGAAAATAGCAGCAGCAGGTGACGGCAGTTTATTACTACTGCCGTTATACTTTTACCCGGGCTATACAGCCTGGCAATAAACGGCAAAAGGAAAGATGCCAGCAAGAAACCAATCATATTGGCGGCATCCAGCAACCGGTAAGCACCGGCATATATACCCGCCTCATAGGCGCCATTATGATGTAATCGTTCCAGTAAAAACCCATCCAGCCTGTAATGAGCCGACATCAGTAATACTATCATTCCAAAAGGAAGAACTGATTTTATTAACCTTGTATCAGGCAAAGGGAATTTGTGGAAGGAAAATGAAAACCCGTTTTTGTATAGTATCAGGGAGCTAATTATCAAGGCCATTGTGGTACAAGCCGCCTGAGTAATTAAAAAAATCTGAATACTTATATTACCAACCACCGATGGAAAGACAAGAAAACTCCCGCAAACAAGAATCATGAGCAGTTTATCCGTTACAGATAGCCACGCATCAGCAAAGAACCATTGTTCTGCCGTAATAATACTTCTTGCAAACAAGAATAAAGACGTTAACACCTGTATTATCACCACATATCCTACAATATCCCAATGGCCCACCCCTGCAAACCAGGCTGCAACAAAAACTACCAGTGCGTAGAAAACAGAAAATACTAGTTTCATTAAAAAAAAACTACCCGCTTTATTTATGTAAGTCACCTTGTTAGCGGCCAGCTCCCGGTTAAAAAAACTCGTAAATCCCCAATCGAGTAAAAAGCTGAATACAATGGAAAAACCATACAGAGAAAAATAAGTTCCATAGGTTTCAGTACCTACTATATTCTGCACCTTCCTGTCAATCCCGAAAATCCAAACAGGCTTAATGATAACATTAAGCAGTATCAGTAAACCTAATGAAGAATAGAAACGGGAAGACTCTTTCATGTATCAGCATTAATAAGTTCAATCAGGTAATGCAGGAATTATATCACTTTTACATTTCTGCTGAAACTTTCCTCCAATGAAATAAAAGTTTCTGTACGTTCAATTCCTTTTATCTTCTGCAACTGGTCATGTAATACAGATCTAAGTTGTGTGATGTCTTTGCAAACAATTTCTGCAAACATGCTATAGTTCCCGGTAGTATAATTCAGCCGGACGATCTCAGGGATTTTCTGCAGGTCTTTTGCCACAGTATCATAAAGGGAACTTTCTTTCAAATAGATACCGATAAAAGCAATTACGTCATACCCCAGTTGCTTCAGATCTGCTTTCAGCCTTGTACCTTTAACTACTCCTGCTTCCTGTAATTTTTTTATACGTACATGGATAGTACCACCGGATACAAATAATTTCTTGCCAAGATCAGCGTATGATATTTCTGCATTCTCCATCATATGATGGATGATCTGCAGGTCAAGTTTGTCCAGATTTAATTTTGAGGCCATTTTTAAATGGTATTTTGATTATTTTTTATAAAAAATGACAAATTATTGAATAATTTCTATAATTTCAAAATATTTATTAGAAAATTTGGAATGAATATGCTAATCGCACTACATTTGTCTCATCAAGTTCTTATTCACACTGTGGGGTGATGAAATTTTTGGCAGACATGCCCTCTCGTCTCGGGGGTGGAGATCACAGGATAAACGAAAAGTAGAGCCGACGTTACCATTGGTAAGGCCGACCAGGGTTGACCACTAATCTTTGCTTTTTGGCTAACTGCTCCGTGGAGGTTCGACCCCTCCCCCTACAGCTATTCTCTTATGCGATTTTTGGCCCTTGCTTTTTAGCAGGGCCTTTTTATTTAACAACAGTAAATGCTTTAGTATAAGTTTTTTTATTTTTGCAGCACCTCATAGCTTTCGTCATTTATCTAATCCTTTCATTTTTCTTCCAGCCTGCAACACAGCAGGTAAATATATGACTGTACAACGATAACTATTGAATACGCATAAAACACAAAGATTATCAACCTTAAACTCATCCAAAAATTCAAACCATTATGAAGAAAATTGCAATCCTTACACTATTTATTTTTCCATTCCTGGCAATTGCCCAAGATGGAACGGTAAAAAGTCTTCGTTCTGAATCTGAAAGATCTATTAAGAAAGAAGAAGACACAGCAAAAAAAATCTGGCGGAAAGGTGGTATTTACGGTATCAACATTTCACAGGGATCTTTGAGTAACTGGGCTGCCGGCGGAGACAATTTTTCTTTATCTGTCAATTCTTTGCTCAGTCTTTTTGCATTCTATAAAAAAGACAAGCATAGCTGGGATAATACATTCGACTTTAATATCGGCTATGTTAATACTACAAGTTTAGGAGGCCGGAAGAATGATGACCGCTTTGACTTTCTTTCCAAATATGGCTATGCTTTAAACCCTAAACTCAATCTTTCTGGTCTTGTTAACCTTCGATCGCAGCTATTTAAAGGGTATACATACCCCTCCAATGTAAAAACATTTTCTTCAGCATTCATGGCACCCGGTTACCTGCTTACGAGCCTTGGTCTGGATTACAAGCCAGCAAAAAACCTTTCTATCTTCCTTTCACCGGTAACTGCCCGTTGGGTAATTGTACGAGATACTGCTCTGGCAAACAAAGGTCTCTATGGCGTTTCACCCGGCAAAAAATCAAACCTGGAGTTTGGCGCCTTTGCCACTATCAACTATATGAAAGAAATCAACAAGTCTGTAACCTACAAAAGCCGGCTCGACCTTTTTTCTAATTATAAGCATAATCCGCAGAATATCGACTTGTTTATGTCCAATATCCTGAATGCAAAGCTGAGCAAAGTATTATCTGTTTCATGGAGCCTTGACTTTATCTATGACGATGATGTCCGGTTGTTTGGTAAAAATCAAACATCCGCAGCACTGCAGGTAAAATCGTTAGTTGGCATCGGGTTCCTGGTGAAATTCTAACCAGTTTTCCGGTATTGTAAAACCATATTCATAAAATTGAATGTGGTTTTTTTATTATACAAACAACCATTCACATAAAACATTATTTAACATTCTGTAAATACTATTTTTTTCTTTCTTCGGTTTCTATATGATCATATCTTTACAATATCCTCCTGAAAACAAATTAACAACACAATTACTTTTCCTGAAGAAAATGAACTATTTCTGATGAACAGGCCTGTTTTATTTTTTATTTCCTTATTCTCATCTGCGACTGTCTTATCACAAGATGCAATTGTAAAAAAATTACAACTTGAATCTCTTCGCCCGGTAAAAAAAGATATTCCTGATACTGGTTCAAAAAAATGGCGGACTGGCGGCGCCTTTAACTTAAGTATCGGCCAGGGAAGCCAGAGCAACTGGGCAGCAGGTGGCGATGATTTTTCTTTTACTGTTAATACATTATTCCGGTTGTTTGGCTTTTATAAAAAACAAAAGCATAGCTGGGATAATACATTCGATGTAAGCTTTGGTTACCTCAATACCACCAGCTTGGGCAGCCGCAAGAATGATGACCGGTTTGATCTATTATCCAAATATGGCCTTGCACTTAATAAAAAATTCAACCTGGCAACATTGGCTAATTTCCGTTCACAATTTCTGAAGGGATATACTTATCCCAACAATGTAAAAACTTTCGCTTCCACCTTTTTATCCCCGGCTTATTTGGTGGTAAGCCAGGGTATCGATTATAGGCCCAATAAGGATTTATCTGTTTTCGTTTCCCCGGTTACCTCCCGCTGGGTATTTGTAGCAGACAGCATTTTATCTTCTAAAGGAGAATACGGGGTAATACATGGCAGGCATAGCACTAACCAGAATGGCGCTTTTGCCACTATCGGCTATCAAAAGTCTTTTAATAAATATGTTTCCTGCAAAAGCAGGCTTGATCTGTTTTCCAACTATAAAAAGGATCCCCAGAATATTGACATCTTTATGACGAACAGCCTCTCTGCCAAAGTAGCAAAGATTATAGCTTTCAGCTGGAATATTGATATGATCTATGATGATGATGTCAGGCTCTTTGGCGCCAGCAATTCTTCTCCTGCATTACAATTCAAATCCATCATCGGTGTGGGCCTGCAGGTAAAAATCTGAGAACAAATTCCCGGCCCCCGCCATTATTGCACTGCTGTGAATAAGGCGGGAGCATGTCTTTCAGTTATCTTTGCCAACCCATGGGTCAAAAAAAATTGATACGCTTTGCAGAACTGGAGACATTCAAAAATGTATTACAGTTTCCAAAAGATATGCCCGGAAAATGGTCGCTCTTTTTTGAAAATCAAAACCCCGTTATTCTTGAACTGGCCTGCGGTAAAGGAGAATATGCTGTAGGACTTGGTCAGCTTTACCCCAATCAAAATTTTATAGGCATAGACCTTAAAGGCAACCGGATATGGGTGGGCGCCAAGAAAGCATTACAGAACAACCTTTGCAATGTTGCCTTTCTCCGGACACAGATAGATAAAATTGCCGACTACTTTGCTACAGGAGAAGTAAATGAAATATGGATTACGTTTCCTGATCCTCAGTTGCGGTTATCCAAGGCAAAAAAAAGACTGACGCACCCAAAATTTCTTCGTCTCTATCAGCAATTTCTTACTCCCGGCGGTTTAATACACCTGAAGACAGACAGCCCGGATCTTTACCGCTTTACCAGGCTGGTAATTGAATTATATAACTGCCATTTGCACAAAGACACAGATGATGTGTATAAACAGGCTGAGATTGCTGAAGAGTTAAAAATTAAAACACACTACGAATCACTGGATATAGCAGGTAGTAACCGTATTCATTATCTCTGTTTCTCTTTGCCTGTAAATTTGGGTAACAAGGAAAAAGACCTGGCCTTGAAAGAAAAATTAAAGGAGTATGAAGGAGTTGACTGAAGGCTTTCATTATTACATTAATGAAGAGGGATATGTAGTGCTGACAGAAAAATACCACCTGGAAAAAGGATTTTGCTGTGGTAACGGGTGTAAGCATTGTCCTTATGAATATGAAAACGTACCAGAACCCAAAAAATCAATACTGCAGAAAGGAAATGAAAGCCTAAAATAGATTTATCTTCATGACATGCCTGTCAGAAAAAAATCAGCCGAAAAAATAAAAACAGTACGGCCTTCGGGAAAAAGGGATGAAAATTTCTTTGCGCTTGTTTTTGAAGTAGCCCGGCAAATACCCAAAGGAAGGGTAACAAGTTATGGCGCTATAGCAGCTTGTCTCGGCGCCAAATCTTCTGCAAGAATGGTGGGATGGGCAATGAATGGCGCCGGAAGAGTAAGACCCAAAGTGCCTGCACACCGGGTTGTAAACAGAAATGGTATGCTTACCGGCAAACATCATTTTTCTCCGCCCGGAATGATGGAGCAACTTTTAAAAAAAGAGGGTATTAAAGTGAAGAATGACCAGGTTCAGAATTTTACTAAACTCTTCTGGGATCCGGTGGAGGAGTTAGGTTTCTGATTTTTTACCCGTATTAAACCCGTGTATATTTAATTATGTCATCCTCTTCTTCTTTAAATCCTTTAACAAAAGGCCAGCAGGATTTCTGTACCTATGCCGGTTTGTTTGGCGTACTATTATCTGCCACCTGTCTTATCCAGCATTTTATTTTTGTTATCCCAACCTGGATCAGCCACCTCATCATTATTCCTTACCTGCTTACTATTGCGACCTTCACCATGCTGG
Organism: Chitinophagaceae bacterium; assembly: GCA_044221225.1. Lineage (GTDB taxonomy): Bacteria > Bacteroidota > Bacteroidia > Chitinophagales > Chitinophagaceae > JJ008. The sequence continues at coordinate 52,309 of JBGAPQ010000010.1, read as the reverse complement.
CATTACAAAAGGCTGTGGCCCCCCTGCTGCTGATAATAAGCACAGTGTTTATACTGGTAGTTACTTTATTATGGCTGCTCGGTGGTTCATTTTCCTTAGTACTGCTGCTGTTACTGCTTTACAGCGTTATCATTACCATTTTTATTTATATAGAACAGATACAGCACCCGCTAAAACAAAAACAACGGCTGGAAAAAGAAGAAGATCAGTTATGGAAGGGGAAATTGTAGACAACATAGATTATTATGATGTTATTCGCTTTATTAGCCTTGTTTAAAAGAAATAAATTCTTTGTTGAATCCGAATCATAAACACTCATCTCTTTAGTATTTATTGAAGCTATCCGCAATCAGCTAAAGCCTATGGCTTGTTATGTAGCTTTGATCCAATTTCTTTTTTTGTTTCACCCGGAAGGAAAAACTCAAAAAAAATTCTGAAAATAGTCTCCCCGTTTCCCTACACATAATACGGGCTGATCATCCAATATACCACCACTCCTGTAACAGCCACATAAAACCAGACGGGCCAGGTAATCCTGGCCAGCCTCTTATGCTCCGGCCATTCACCAATCAATGCTCTGTAGGCTGTAAACAAAATAAACGGAAGAATTAATCCCGCAAGAGGGATATGGGTAAAGAGAATAAAATAATAAATCGTTCTGGAAATCCCTTCTGCACCAAATTTTGTTTCTCCGGCAAACAGGTGATGACAGATATAGCTTACTAAAAAAAGAACAGAAAGTACCATAGCCGTCATCATCAGAGTTTTATGCAATTTGTATTTCTCAGATTTTACAGCCACCAACGCTGCTACCAGTAATACAGCCACTATTGAATTAATAACAGCATTGATCTGTGCAAATGCATGCACATCAAAACCCAGATCCACTTTCAGCTTTACCCGGCCCAGGAGTACCACCGCTGCAAATACTACAAAAGAAAAAATATAAATTAATGTCTTTGCCTTCTTATCATTTTTTCTCCAACCTGCTTTAAGCATTACCCTTAGTTTTTCGTAAAAAGAATAGTAAAAGAAACACACCCAGTATTGCCAGTAAAAAAGACACTGCTATTACCTGCAGCTTTCCGGCAAAAAAACTTTTACGGTTAGGATCTTTTTCCATCGTCAGCATCACTAGGTCTTTTGATAATTGAGACAGGGATGCGGAATCAAGCCCGCTGTAATAGCCCCGTACATGCCGGTTGCTGTCTATCAGTATAAACTTATCACTATGTACAAAATTAGTATCTACTCCCTCTCCGTCAATGAGGCCAAGTTTTACCTCGTTCAATGCAAAGTCGTAAATAGTTTTTTTATCACCGGTTAAGAGCCACCATTGTTCCGGATTAATCTGGAAACGGTCAGCCCAGTGTTTTAATCTTTCCACAGAATCTCTTTCAGAGTCTACACTGAAAGAAAGAAAGTGTACCAGCTTATTGGTTTTGTCGCCCACCCGTTTACCATTGTGAATAGATTCAGCCAGTCTTTTCATATTCTTCGTCATACCGGGGCAAATGGTGGGGCAGCGGGTAAAAAAGAAATCGAGGATTATGATTTTGCCTTTGAGGCTATCCCAGGTTACCGGCATTCCATGCTGGTTAACAAGGGTAAAATCAGCCACTTTATGCCATACGGTATCACTGACCATTTTTCCTTTTTCTGTATTACTGATTACAGAATCCGGTAAATAATGCCTTGGCATGTGAATATCCCTTTCGCTTTTCCCCTTTACAAAAAAATAGGAAATAAGCGGAACCAGTAAGGCAATAAGAATGGCATATAAAGCTTTTTTGTTCAATTTTGTTGCAATTTTTATGCTGTTGCAAATGTAACCTTAGTTCCTTAAGACAATTCTATAATCTCCTGTAAATAAAATTCCGGAATGGTTTGTAAAAAAGAAAACCATCAAACCGCTTCCTTGTTCATCCGGCAGCCGGCTTAATGGTTTTGCAGTAAAATCCGATTCTATTTATTCTTTACCACTGGGCTTCTCAGCAGGTTTAGCTTCTTCTTTATGCTGGTGTTTTGCCGGCATTGTGGTTTCTTTAAAATGTTTATCGTAAGTATTACGAAGGTTTTTATAAGAATTACCATCCCAGATAAAGGCGGCGATAAACCAGATAAACAACAGTAAAGGCACTACGATAGTCATTATCATATTCCGGATTTCATCACCGAGGTGCATGAAAACAGAAACGATATAATAGGCTTTGGCAAGGGTAAGGATACAAACCATCCCTTTAAACATTAATACCAGCAGTTCACTCGGGTTTTCACCTTTGTGAATAGTGTAAATAGAAAGGCCTATTGCCAGCTCGATTACCGTAATAATGGAAAGGAGTATGGTTGTCTTTCTTACCTTTTTATGAAACATTTCATCGTCAGCATGCTCATGATGAAAAGATACTTCTTCGAAAGCCGGATGTTGCATAATGTCTTAAAATTTCAAATTATTAAATCTTAAATTCCTGGTATCTGCTATCGCAATTTGGAATTTGTCGTTTTATCCCGATAATTATCGGAATTATATAAGGTAGAAACAAAGAAATACAAATACCCAAACCAGATCTACAAAGTGCCAGTACAACCCGGCCTTCTCAATCATCAGGTAATGTCCCCTGTTCTGAAATACATTATTCTGTGTCATCTTCAGCATAATGATATTAATGATAACACCTGAGAATACGTGGAATCCATGGAAACCGGTAATACCAAAGAAGTATCCACCAAATGCCACGGGGCCGGGTGTTCTTACATGATGACCATTATGTGATATTCCTTCGGCGATCGGACCCCATGGATTATGACTCATGGTTTGTCCCCACATTTCAATATTACCATTTACCAGCACAGCATGTTCACCGGTAATCAGGTGATGCCATTCCCATGCCTGACAGCCGAGAAACGCAGCGCCACCAACAATGGTCCACCCCAGCCATTTAATAACCCCTTGTTTATCGCCTTTATGGCCGGCATGTACCGCCAGCACCATTGTTACAGAACTGATAATAAGGATAAATGTCATTACACTTACAAATGCCAGCGGAAGATTAGCATGTCCTGCTCCCGGAAAAGCGTTGAATACCACGTTAGGGTCAGGCCAGAAGTTCTGGCTGAAACGAATAGAGCCGTAGGAAATCAGGAATGCACCAAATGTGAAGGCATCACTCATCAGAAAATACCACATCATCAGCTTGCCATATTCAAGGTTGAAGGGGCTCTTACCACCACTCCACCATTTGGTCTGATGTACTGTTGTTGTCGCCATATATCAGTTGTCAGGTTTTACTTGTTTCAATAATAGTATTTGTTAACTGCCGATTACCAGGAAAAATACCAACAGGTATATCCAGAGAAAATCTACAAAATGCCAGTAGGTTGCTGTTACCTCCACTGGTACTGAGTTATACATTTTTGTTTTTCTTAAAAACGCTTTAAAGAACATTACCAGCAAAGCGATCAGGCCGCCAATTACATGCAGGGCATGCAAACCAAAAATCACATACAGGAATTGTCCGGCACCGGCCCCTTTAAAAGTTACCTGCTGTGCCCATAAATCCCGGAACCCCATCCATTGACATACAATAAATGCTACACCGAGCAATACTGTTGCACCGATAAGCATTTTGTATTTGCCCATTTCCCCATTCTTAAAAGATCTTAAAGCCAAATGCACTGCAAGACTGCTCAACAATATAACCACAGTAGAAAACCAGAATACTTTAGGTAAGGCTACCGGTTTCCAGTTTACCTGATTACTTTTTACAATGAATGCACTCGTTAACCCTGCAAACATCATCACAAGACTGCCAATAGCCACCCACAAGGTGAACTTATGCGGATGCATTTTCTTTTTTTGTTGATTGCTCACAATATCCATCTCTCTTTTATTAACTATCCTTTGCTTAATAATAATGCAAACATTACCAACGGCAAGTACATATAACTTCCAAACATCACTTTCCTGGCTGAACTTACATCCATATTCCTGTACAATGCCACACACCTGCCAATCATGAAAAGATTTGCCAGTATAATCAGGCCAATGCTTATCATTCCCGGTACATTCCTATAAGTGCTTATGCCTGTAAAAAATGGCAGCAGCGTAACAGGAACGAGCAACAAAGAATAGGCGATTGTCTGAATAGCTGTAAACTTTGTAGGGCCTTCATTTGCCGGCAATAATTTGAAGCCAACCGATGAATAATCCTTGTGTGCCACCCAGGCAATTGCCCAGAAATGGGGGAACTGCCAAAAAAACTGGAAGGCAAACAAAACCCAACCGCCCAATGACAGTTTATCATCTCCGGCCGTCCAGCCAATTAAACAAGGCAATGCTCCCGGAACAGCACCTATTAACACAGCTATTGAATTTACTTTTTTCAACGGCGTATAAATAAATGCATACAGGAATAAACTAAAAGCCGCCAGTCCTGCCGACAACCAGTTGAAATAATAGCCAAGAATAAAAACACCAATAATTCCCGTTACGATTGCAAATGCCCATCCTTCTTCTGCGCTCATTCTTCCTGCCGCTACCGGTCTTGCAGAAGTTCGTTTCATACGGGCATCCGTATCTTTTTCAACTACCTGGTTAATGGCATTGGCACTGCCTGTTACCAGCATCCCACCTGCAAAGAGCAAGAGTATCATCATCCAGTTGTATTCCACAACCTTCGGCGTCAGCAGGTAACTGATCACACTGCTGAAAACAACCATGATACTCAGCGAAGGCTTTATCAATAATAAATATTCTCTTATCTTCTTCATGCCGCCTTCACTATATGTTCAAAAAAACTTCAGATTCATTTCAATCTCCTCATTCGCCATTTAACTTTCACCATTCACCTGTCAGTGCTTGCTTTCATCAGCACTCACCGGCTCTGTTTGTGGAATAAACTCTCTTCCATCCTTTCCATAATCATAAGGCCACCTGTGTACTTCAGGAATTTCTCCCTCCCAATTACCATGACCCGGGTTAATTTTTGTAGTCCACTCCAGTGTGTTAGCACCCCATGGATTCTGTGTAGTCACTTTTCTTCCTTTAAAAATTGAATAGAAGAAGTTGAACACAAACATCAGTTGTACAGCAAATACAATAATGGAAACAACCGTAATCATTTTATCAAGGTCTCCAAACTGGTTGAATGACACCCAGCCTTTTTTATCCAGATAACGGCGTGGCATACCAGCAAGACCCTGGTAATGCATGGGCCAGAAGATCAGGTAAGCACCAATCATCGTTACCCAGAAGTGCATATAAGCAAGTGTATTGTTCATATACCTGCCAAACATTTTCGGGAACCAGTGGTATACACCGGCAAACATGCCAAAGAAAGAAGCCACACCCATTACAATATGAAAGTGAGCCACCACAAACATGGTATCATGTAAATGTATATCTATCGTTGAGTTGCCCAGGAAAATACCAGTTAAGCCACCAGAAATAAATAGGCTTACAAAACCGATTGCAAATAGTGCACCCGGCGTAAAACGGATATTACCCCTCCAGAGAGTGGTGAGCCAGTTAAACACTTTGATGGCAGAAGGAACCGCAATTAAAAGGGTAAGCAACACAAACACAGATCCAAGGAATGGATTCAACCCGGTTACAAACATATGGTGCGCCCATACCAGGAAGGCCAGTACACAAATTGCAAATAAGGAGGCCAGCATAGCCATGTAGCCAAAAATGGGTTTCCGAGAATTAACAGAAAGAATTTCAGACACCATCCCCATTGCAGGCAACAGGATAATATATACTTCCGGGTGACCAAGGAACCAGAATAAGTGCTGGTATAAAATGGCACTTCCCCCTTCGTTTGGCAATATTTCACCATTAACAACAATATCACTCAGGTAAAAACTGGTACCAAGGTTGCGATCGAATAATAATAAAATAGCACCTGATAATAGTACAGGGAATGATAATACACCCAATACTGCGGTAAAGAACATAGCCCATATCGGCAAAGGCAAACGGGTCATGCTCATTCCTTTTGTTCGCATGTTCAAGATGGTTGAAATATAATTAAGACCACCTAGCAAAGAGGAAACAATGAACATGGCCATTGAAATCAGCCAAAGATCAGTGCCAATTTTTTGTCCATCTCCAGCCTGCCTTAATGCACTTAACGGCGGATACGTAGTCCATCCGCCAGAAGCTGGTCCAGTATGCACAAAAATAGAAGACAGCATTATCATGCTGGCAATAAAGAAAAACCAGTAAGACAGCATATTCAGAAAAGGAGAAGCCATATCCCTGGCGCCTATCTGAAGAGGGATAAGCAAGTTGGCAAACGTACCACTCAAACCGGCCGTTAATACAAAAAACACAAGCACAGTACCATGAATAGTCACCAGCCCGTAATAAAATTCAGGCTGAATTTGTCCGCCTTTTGCCCAATGCCCAAAAAATGTTTCCAATATTGGGAAGGTTTGGTCAGGATAACCTAACTGCAAGCGGAACAATACGGAAAACAATCCTCCGATGATAGCCCACACAATACCCGTAATCAAAAACTGCTTACCGATGGTTTTGTGATCCATGCTGAAGATATACTTCGATATAAAAGATTGCTCATGATGCCCATGATCACCATGATGCACAGCATGTGCAGCAGTCATTCCGGAGTGTATATTCATTACTTCGCTCATAGTCTTTTTTTTAACAACAAATACAGTCGTTTTTATAGTTGTGTTTATCTGTTTATAATGCTGGCAACAGGTGAACTGGCTGAAACAGTGTCCTTCTTCACGGAAGGATCTCTATCAGGGTTTGCCACATAGTATTGTGGTTTTTTAGAAGCCATCCATGCATCAAATTCTTCTTGTGTCTCCACTACTATTGTACCTCGCATACTCCAGTGTCCTTTTCCGCACATCTGGTCGCATGATATTTCGTATACAAAATCAGGATTGCCTGTTTTTTCTTTCATCGCCTTAGTGGTAAATTTTGGTGTAAACCACATGGTGGTTGGCGTTCCGGGAACTGCGTCCATCTTCATACGGAAATGTGGCAGGCCCACATCATGAATTACATCCTTGGCCCCGATAACCAGTTTCACAGGTTTGTCTACCACCAGATGCATTTCCTGCTCTACGAAAACATCATCATGGTTATAAGGATCGTCCCATATTTGTCCAACAGGATTATTAGCAGCCGGGTTTATATTCTTAAAATATTTTTTTCCAAGCACTTTATCCTTACCTGGATAGCGGAATTCCCACCCAAACTGTTTGCCCACTACTTCCACCTGCATAGCATTAGCGGGGGCATCGCCGGTTATTTTAAACCAGTAAAAAATTCCAAAACCAACCAGAATAGTAAGTGTGATAGCCGGTATTACGGTCCATATTAACTCCAGTTTGTTACTGTGGGCAAAGAAAAAAGCTTTCCGCTTGTCCGATTCCTGGTATTTATAAGCAAACCAGAAAAGGGCAACCTGCGTAATAACAAATACAATAAAAGTAATAAGAAGGGTAACGTAGAGCATTCTGTCTACCAGCACTCCGTGATCAGAAGCTGGCTCACCGAGAATTTTGTCTTTTAATTTTTCGTTACAGTAATAAACACCAATCAGGCCAATGATCAGGAAGGCCAGCAGCATAAACCCATTGATGCGGTTAGATTGTTTACGGGTTCTCTCCAGGCCTCTTAATACGGCCACATACTCACTGGCTTTGGCTATTTGAAACGTAATCAAAAAACCAAGCACTAAAATGGCAACAATGAAAAATGACTGCATAACTTAAAATGAAATGGTTTTTATTCTAATAATATACTAAGCTGGTAATTATAACATACTCTACTATATCAGGTATGATGAATCAGACTCTCTTTTACAAACGGATGATTTTTGGCCAGCAGAGGTGTTTTGCTCAACGCCCTGCCAGTAACGAACATAATCAATCCGACAAACCCTAAAGCCACACCAAAATCATACAATATCATAGGCACCTTACCGGGTGATACCGCCGGGAATACCATCTGGTAAAAATCCAGCCAATGCCCGAAAATGATAAGTATTGCCATAAATGTAATTGTTCCATAGTTCCTTTTTGCATCCCGGGTCATTAAAATTAACAATGGTGCAATAAAATTGATTATGAACATAAGCCAAAAAATTCCTTTATAGATGCCATGTGCCCGGGGCTGGAAATAGATCGTTTCTTCAGGAATATTGGCATACCAGATGAGCATAAACTGGGAAAACCACAGATAAGTCCAGAAAACAGAGAAGGCAAACATAAACTTACCTATATCATGCAGGTGCTCATTATTGGTGTACTCGAGGTAACCATTATTTTTAAGAAACACAACAAACAGGGCAATCAACGCCATACCAGATACAAACGTACTGGCGAAAGTGTACCAGCTGTACATGGTGCTGTACCAGTGCGCATCAATACTCATCAACCATAACCAGGGAACAGATGACATAACGGTCAATGAAAAAACAATAATGTACACAGCTGCCCATACCGTGTTATTCCAAATATATTTTTTTCTTTCCTCAACAGTTGCAAGGGGTTTGTTATCCAGGCTGCGGGACAGTTGCCTCATCTTCCAACCCAGCACAGACCATAAAACAATTGTAAGTACGGTTGCTCCGGCAAAAAAACCTTTACTTAAAAACCCTTTTTTGTGACTTAGAATTGGATCATCTGCCACATGATGTGTGTCTGTCCAATGATAGATTGTGTGATTATCACCAAAAGCAATAGCCAGTAAAATAGCACCGCCGATAACACCAATTACCGGGACAACTGCCGAAATAGCTTCAGGAACCCGGCGGAAGGCCATTTGCCAGCCACCCCATGCCAGGGTAGTGGCACAGATAAAGAACATGGAAGCATTTACTACCAGCAAAAAGAAAACACTGTTTTGCAGTAACGATGCCCAGAAGCGGGCCTGCTCTTTGGGATCATCTTTTGATCCGCTGGTAACATACAAACCAATAATCGCCAGAATACCTATTACCATCAATGCAAAGGCTACTGTATTATATCGCTTTGGCACTACAAAATTTTCCCGGATAGACATCAGTTATTATTTAGTGTTTCTTCAATGTTTATTTTTTTGCTGCTGCACTGTCAGCAACAGGTGTGGCAGGGGCAGCAACAACTGTTTTCCCTTTTCCCTGCTTTGATTTAATATAAGCTATCACCTCCCAGCGCTGTCTAGTACTAAGCTGAGATGCATAACTGCCCATAGCATTCTTACCATACGTAACAGAATGGAACATAGTGCCGGCGGCCATAGCTTCGTACTTAGCATCATTTACCAAAGCAATAGGTTTTGACGGGAATGGTCCGTTACCATCTTTCCACAAGGGGCCATTTCCGTCAAGCTTAGTACCATGGCAAATACCACAGTTAATCAGGTATAATCTTTCTGCTTCTTTCATATCCGTTGCTGCAGAATCTAATGGGTTCTTTACTTCAGCTGATTTTACATACCCGATTGAATCATTCTTGTAAGGATAGGCAGCCATTTCTCCTCTTGCAATGGTACCACTTACTGGTTTTGCTGTGTAATGCACACCTGCCTGATCCAGCGCTTCTGTTGATGCATATGTTTCATAAGCCCGGCTGTAAGCCATATCAGGCATATAGGCACGGCCTTCTTCCCTTCTTGGTCCGCCGCAACTGATCATTGCAACTACCAACGCCATGCTACCAGTAACTATCAGTATTTTCTTCATTATCTGCTTTTATTTCGATTAATGATTGTCTTTATTTTCCTTATGAAACAGTTTTTTATCTTTATCATAGCGTCCTATCCACCACTCTGTTTCTTTATACTCAACTTTCACTTCTTTTGCTCCAATTGTATGCAGGAAACCCATAGCTTCCTCTTCGTTTGTTTTATCAGTACACTCAAGGGCCATTACAAAAATGTCATCCGTAGAGCGAAGGTTAAAATGATCTTTCTTTACAAAAGGTGCCAACTGGCAGAGGTAGCAGAAAGTAAGCACCATACCTACGGCTGCAAATAGTACCGTCAGCTCAAATGTGACAGGTATCCAAGCGGGAAGAGAAAAGAATGGCTTACCGCCAAAGTTGATCTGCCAGTCTACTGTTAGTGCCCAAGTGATAAACCCTACCGCAGTAGCAGTACCGGAAATACCATAAATAAACCCGGCAGTGTGCAAACTGGTATCACGAAGCCCCATTGCCTTGTCCAACCCGTGAATCGGAAACGGAGTAAACACATCATGGATTTTATATCCAGCCTTACGCACCTTTTTCACAGCAGGAAAAAGTACCGATTCATCATCAAAATTGCCGACTACAAATTTTTTTACAGCCATTTTTTAAGCTTTTAGCTGCTAGCTCATAGCTGCTAGCTTTTATCGTTTAAATCAATTTTTATCATTCATAGCTATTAGTATTAACTAATAGCCAGTTATTTTTTATGCTCCGTGATCATGTCCGTGAATCTTACCAAACTCATCTGTTGATTCTTCTTCCAGTTCGTCCATCCTGTCTTTGAACCCTTCTCCATTTTTCTTCAGGATATGTTTGATCTCTGCCAGTGCAATAACCGGGAAGAATTTTGAAAACAGGAAATAACAAGTAAAGAACAACCCGAATGTTCCCATGTAGAATCCGACCTCCCATATAGTAGGTGTATAATAAGTACTCCAGGCAGATGGCAGATAATCCCGGTATACAGAAGTAACGATAATTACAAAACGTTCGAACCACATTCCGATATTTACCAGAATAGACATGAAGAAAGTCACAAAAAGGTTCCGTCTCATTTTTTTAAACCAGAATATCTGTGGCGACAGTACGTTACAACCCATCATTATCCAGTAACTCCAGCCATAAGGGCTGCTCAGGTTCAGTCGGTTTTGAAAAAAAGCAAATTCTTCATAGCTAACCGCCGAATACCAGGCCATGAATAATTCGGTGAGATACGCAATACCCACAATAGAGCCTGTAAGCACAATTACCTTATTCATCACTTCAATGTGCTCAATAGTAATATAATCTTCAAGACCGAGTACTTTTCTTGTTACTACAAGCAGGGTCTGCACCATTGCAAACCCGGAAAAGATAGCACCCGCTACGAAATAAGGAGGGAAGATAGTTGTATGCCAGCCCGGAACGATAGATGTGGCAAAGTCGAAGGAAACTATTGTATGCACTGATAATACAAGTGGTGTACTTAAACCAGCTAATACGAGAGAAAGAGCTTCGTGACGCTGCCAATGCTTGGTAGAACCTGTCCAGCCAAAAGCCGCTACGCCATAAAAGTGCTTTCTCCATTTTACTTTAGCCCTGTCACGCAATGTGGCTAAGTCAGGAAGCAAACCGGAATACCAGAATAGAAGTGATACAGTGAAATAAGTTGATATCGCAAATACGTCCCACAAAAGTGGTGAGTTGAAGTTTACCCACAACGGACCTCTTGTATTGGGATAAGGAAGCACAAAGAATGCATTCCATACACGACCCATGTGCCAGATAGGGAACTGACCTGCACACATTACCGCAAAGATGGTCATCGCTTCCGCTGCACGGTTTACACCTGTTCTCCATCCCTGGCGAAACAGCAACAGGATTGCTGAAATAAGGGTTCCGGCATGACCAATACCTACCCACCACACAAAATTGGTAATATCCCAACCCCAACCCACTGTTTTATTCAGGTTCCACTGGCCGGTACCATAAATCACCTCTATCGTGACGGAGACTATACCGAAGATGAGTAACGCAACGGAGATTAAAAATCCAATCCACCATAATTTAGAGGGGCTAGCTTCCACCGGACGGCAAATATCTTCCGTTACCTGGTGATAATCCTTGCTTCCATCTACCAAGGGTGGTCTTACCTGTGATTCGTATCTGAGTAATGCCATATTCTGGTTGTTTGTCCTTTTGATCCTTACCGGACCCTCAGGATATAGTTAGTCAACTTTCTTCTTTCTTAGTGATGAGCTTCTTCAGCTTTTTTTTCTTCTTTTTGCCCTGCAGCATGTTCTGTTTTTGCCGGCGCATGATGTCCTTCCGGTTCAATCACCTCCTCTGTATTCCTCACTTTGGCCAGGTAGCTTACATTTGGTAACACATGCAGTTGCTCCAGCACATAGAATCCACGCTGTGTATTTTCAGCTCTTACTTTAGTAATAGCGCTGTCTTTATCATGTACATTGCCAAACACAATTGCATTAGCTGAACAAGCTGTCTGACAAGCTGTTTTTGCATCCCCATCTTTCAGTGGTCTGTCTTGCTTCTTAGCATCCAGCTTAGCCGCCTGCAAACGCTGGAAACAGAAAGAACATTTTTCGATCACTCCTCTTGAACGTACAGTCACATCAGGATTGAGTACCATTCTTGTCAGGTCATCATTCATCTGGAAAACAACAGGGTCTAACTTACCAACAATCTGCTGATCCTGGTTGTCCTTGAAACTGTCTGCTCCTGTATAATCAGCCCAGTTAAAGCGACGTACTTTGAACGGACAGTTATTGGCGCAATATCTTGTACCGATACAACGATTATAAGTCATCTGGTTCACCCCTTCTGAGCTGTGGTTAGTAGCAGCTACCGGACAAACGTTCTCACAAGGAGCATTATCACAATGCTGGCACATCATCGGCTGAAACACCACACCCTTCAGTTGGTCAGGATTGTTTTCATCACTTACAAAATAACGGTCAATACGCAGCCAGTGCATGTCATGATAACGGAGCACTTCTCTTTTACCCACTACAGACACATTGTTTTCTGCATGGCAGGCAACCACACAGGCACCACAACCATAGCAGGCATTCATATCAATATTCATTCCCCACTTAATGCCGGGCTGGTCATGCATCGGGTACAGTGTCCCTTCTTTCCGGTAGTCAACACTTTTGCCGTCTTTGCTTGTCCCAAAAGCCTCTTCAAGATGCTTACGATAATCAGGAATAGTGTTCGGATACTTTTTTAAAGTAGCTAAGGTTGTTTCCCTTACTACTTCCACCCTGTCTTCGTAAGAATTATGTATCTGCGTTTGTGCAATTTTTTCTTTTCTCTTAGCATCCGCTACTGTTGCCTCTGCCTGGTAAGAAACAGTGGTTCCGTCGTATGAAGTAAACGGATAAACATTTTTACCAACACCAGCCGCTGTTTTACCCAAGTTTGCACTTCTGCCGTAACCAACAGCTACAGCAATGGTATGAGCCTCCATACCCGGAATAACCAATACCGGCAATTCGATCTCTTTCTTGCCAACTGTTAATTTGATAACCGGCTTTTGCGGGAAATATTCGTAATTATTGCATTCTCTTTCAGAACCATCTATAAGATTAAGATCAAGCACTTCTTTGGCCATGGTCATGCTGATCAATGCATAGTTGTCCCAGGTTGCTTTTGAAATAGCATCAGGCAATTCCTGCAACCATGGATTGGTAGCCCCGGTGCCTGTTCCGATGGAAGTCTTTTGATATAATACAACCTCTGCACCATTTACTTTTTTAGCAGCATTAATTGCAGCGGCAGCCTCGGTTAACCCTGCGCTGCTATATGATCCGGTGCCTGCAGTTACAGTATCTTCTTTTATACCATCCTGCAGCACCTTATTAAAAGCATCTTCTGAACCGAGTTTACCGGTCCAGTAACTTTTAAGATAAGTTTCGTAATCGGTATTATTACCACTCCATTTCAGCAATGAGGTCTGGAAAGGGCGGGTTTTGAATAAAGGATAGATAGTGGGCTGCATGAAACTCAGCACACCTGTCTTTGGTTCAGCATCACCCCAGCTTTCTAAGTAATGATGAGAAGGAACAATATATTCGCACAACTCTGTTGTTTCATCCAGTCTTTCACTGAAAGAAACTTTCACTTTCACTTTGGTCAATGCTTTTTCAAAACGGGTCACCCATTTACCATTCACCATCTCGCCTTCAGCAGCACTGTAGGCAGGGTTGGCGCCGTAGATTAGTATAGTACCAATGTTTCCTGCTTCCATATCAGTAAGCAGTTGAACGAAGTCGGCATCTATGCCCTGGCGGTAATTAACCGGTTTGCTCCAGTCAATTGTTTTACCATAAGCACCAATCGCATTATTGATGGCATTTACAATTATCTGTACATTTTTATCATTGCTACCGCAAACAACCAAACCTGCGCCAGCATTAGCTTTTAAATCGTCTGCTGCTTTTTTGATGCCTGCCGCTATTGATTTAGTTGCGATATCACCCGTTCCGTTGATAGCATTCAGAATATCTAAAGCCACAGCACCGGTTTCAGAAGAACGGTGGGTAAATCTTTCATCCGCATTGGCACCGGTCAGGCTTAAATGTCCCTCAAACTGGTAGTGTTTGCTCATGGAAGGATTCTTCTCATCAATCTTGCGGCCGGTAGTATATCCTTTAGCATTTTCAACCGGGCTGAGCCAGGTACCCAAAAAGTCAGCTCCAAGACTTACGATAATTTTTGCTGCTCCAAAATCATAAGAAGGAAGTCTTCTTCCAAATCCACTTGCTTCATTGGCCAGTAACATACCGCTATATGAAACAGCATCATACTGTACATGCTTCAGCTCCGGATAATTAGCAATGATTTCTTTAGTGGAAGGAGAAACGATTGTGCTTGTCAGCAAAACTGTTGTTCCGCCAGCATTTTTAATAGCCTCACCCACCATTTTATCAAACTGCTCAAATGTGGGTACTTCCTGGTATTTGATTTCTTCTCCGCTTCCTGTTTTATGTATAGGAAATCGTAGGCGATGGGAATCATATAAATCAAGCACTGAAGCCTGTGTGCGGGCTGTAGTGCCTCCGTTTGTATAAGAACAAAGGTCATTTCCTTCTATTTTGATAGGCCTGCCATCTCTTACCTTGGCTACTACCGGTACTACATCTCCATCCTGTACATAAGTAGTGGCATAATATTTAGCCACACCCGGAACCAGGTTTTCCGGTTTGTTAGCATAAGGAATAGCTTTTTTTACCGGCACCTTACAGCTGGCAGCCAGCGTGGCTGCGGCTGTACTGAAACCCAGATACTTTAAAAAATCCCTGCGGGGAGCTTTGGCATCAATTAATCCTTTGTCGTCAAAACCTTCAAACGGCAACTCTTCTTTAAACTCATCCTGCTGATTTTTTTGAAAGTTTTCGTTGTCATTCACCTCTCCGAAACTTTGCCAGTACTTTTTTTGGCTCATGAATATCAATTTGATAATTCGATAATGTGCTGATTCGCTTACCTGAAATCTTCAACTGCTCACTAAGATCAATAGTGACATTTCTGACACTCCAGTCCACCAATGTCTTTCACTGTTATGCTATCCATTTTACCGGACTTGAAATCATTGTGAAACTTCTCGTATATACTGTAATACTTATTTCCCTTAGTGCTGTCGTAGTTAAAGTTCACCTTGGTCTCACGGTGACAGTTGATACACCATCCCATGCTGAGTTCAGATACCTGCTTTACTTCATCCATAGCAGTGATCTCACCATGGCAGCTCTGGCATTGTACATTACCAGCCCTGATGTGTTGTGAGTGGTTGAAGTAAACATGGTCAGGCAGGTTGTGGATTTTCACCCATTCTATGGGTTTTTTGATCATGGAAGGATCCCATTTAGCAGCATTATTCGGATCAAACCCCGCATATTGGTACAATTTGGAAATCTCTGCAGTACCATTTATTTCGTTACCTGCTTCATCATAAAGCTTAGGTCCTTTTTCGTAAGTAGTAATAGACTTGTGACAGTTCATACAAACATTCACAGAAGGAATAGAAGCATGTTTGCTGTCCCAGGCAGAGCCATGGCAGTATAAACAACTGATCTGGTTAATACCGGCATGTACTTTATGTGAGTAGTAAATAGGTTGCTCAGGCTGGTAATCTTTCTGGCGTCCCAATCCGATAGCACCCTTTGCCACCATATAGCCGCCAAATACAAAGAACACAATGGAAGCCATGGCGATATATGTCTTATTGCGATAGAAAGGAACCGGCTCGGGTCGAATGATTCCTTCTGAATCATCGGACATTTTTTTCAGGTTACTGTTCACCTGCATCAGGATCAGGGCGATAATACCAAGAACAAGTGAAATGATGCCGAAAATTAGAGCATTCTGATTGCCAGAGGGTGTTTCCTCCGGAGGTTTCGGCCCATCTACTTTGGGTACTGCCGCTTCATTGATGTAGGCAACCAAATCATCCACATCCTTTAAAGTAATTTCGGGAAACCCCGTCATCATTGAGCCATATTCATTTTTCAACCCCTGCGTATAAGGATCATTAGCCATATATGCCGCTGGATTGTTGATCCATTTCAGCAGTTCATTATGGTCAGCCCATTTACCCCTCTCTTCTATTCCCGCAAGGGCAGGCCCTGTACCTTTTTTCAGCACATTATGACAGGCAGCACACTTACTGTTAAATATTGCCTTGCCCGCTGCAGCATCCTGCGCAGAAATATTAACGATCGAAATAACAAATAGAGATAGAAATAGTACAGTCAGTCTCTGGCCGATTGGTTTACAAGAAATCATAGACGCAATTGATCTGAAAAATGTGGATAAATAGCTCTAATCAGGCGCAAAAATAAGTCAGTATGAGTATAAAACGCCAAGAGGTTTAACTTTTTTTTGATCCGCTACCAGCCTGCATTTCAGCCGATTTAAGGTGCTTTTTTGATCGCAGTTAATTTTGTTTGTCATAAATCGGTCAACCCTCCTATAAAGTTCTACGGATGTTAAAACGGGAGTGTTATTTGGCTGTTTTTTCCAGACTTTTGCGTCGCTTAACAAATAACAATCCCGCATGTTTGACCGGTTACAAAAAAAATGGAGGGTGAAGGGCCTTCAATTAGGTCTTATTCTCTGCACTTTTGCTATCGGAGGCAGCCTGACAGGTTTTGTAGCAAAAAAAATTATGAATGTGCTCGCCATCGGCCAGGATTGGCTTTGGGCAATACTATATATTTTACTGGTAACCCTTTTCTGGCCGTTGATGGTGTTGCTGGTAAGTATTCCTTTTGGCCAGTTCAGGTTCTTTATCCGCTATATCAAAAAACTGGGGGCAAGAATGGGTGTCGGTAAAAACAGGGACGAATCAATCAATTAGTATAGAGACCATGATCAGGATAGCCATATTTGCTTCGGGGACCGGCAGTAATGCCCAAAAAATAGCAGACTACTTTGCTCATTCCTCTATAGCTGCGGTATCCCTGATCGTTTGTAATAAACCCGGGGCTGGTATTTTGAAAATTGCAGAACAAAAGGGAATTCCTGCTTTGATCCTGGAAAAAGAAAAATTTCTCAGGGGCGACGGCTACATCGGTGCACTAAAAGAATTTAAAATCGATTTGCTGGTGCTGGCCGGTTTTTTATGGAAAGTACCTCCCTCTCTTATTAAAGAATTTCAGGGAAAAATCATCAATATTCATCCAGCTCTGTTGCCAAAATATGGTGGCAAGGGTATGTATGGCCATCATGTGCACCAGGCTGTTATTGATAATAAAGAAAAAGAAAGCGGCATCACCATACACTATGTAGATGAATTATATGATCACGGGCAAATAATTTTACAGGCTACCTGCCCGGTTTTAGAAAATGACACTGCGGAATCTCTTGCTAAACGGGTGCAGCAACTGGAACATACGTATTATCCGCAGGTAATTGAAAATTTGCTGTCTGGAAAAGTTTAAGGTGCATCACTTTATGCTCCCTTTTGCATTTTCTTTCGTTACTTGCCGGCAATTCCAAAAGATTGAAACGGCATTTTTTCTACATATCGGTACTTATTGCTGCCCTTATATTATTGACTGATTCTTCCGCTCATGCACAGACTTACAAAATCAAAGGATATGTATACGACAGCTCCCGGAGCTATCCTATGGAATTGGTGAGTGTTATTTCCACATCCGGAAAAGGTACTGTTACTAATGCCGATGGTTATTATGAAATTGAGGTTAGCGAAAAGGATTCTATCTGGTTCAGCTACCTTAATAAGCCTACTGTCAAGTTCCCGGTGATGAAAATCGGCAACCCCATGCAATTTGATATTTCGCTGCAGGTGAATGTACCGGTAATGAAAGAAGTAAAAGTGCTGCCCAAAAACTACAGGCTGGATTCTCTGCGAAACAGGCAGGATTATGCCAAAATTTTTAATTACCAGAAACCCGGGCTCAAAACGGTGACACCGCAATATGGCGCTGCTGTCGGCTTTGACCTTGATGAAATCATTAATATATTTCGTTTTAAGCGAAACAGGAGTATATTATCCTTTCAGCAGCGTTTGTTAATAGAAGAACAGGATAAATATGTCGACTTCCGTTTCAACAAAGCATTGGTTCGCCGACTTACCATGCTGGATAGCGCCGCACTTGACAGTTTTATGCGGATATTTCGCCCCTCTTATACTTTTGCCAAACTGGCCGGTGATTATGATTTCAGATTATATATCAAACAAGCACTTTACCGCTTCAAAAGGGGGCTTTCTCCGGAGGCATGGATAAAAGAGGAAGAACCAGAACAATAGATTTTTTTCTGCAATTGTTTACTCCCGTCTGTGCTGCTATCTTACCCGTTCACTTTGCCGGAGGCATTTTTCCCACATTCTTGCAAAATCTTCTGCAGAATTAAAAATCACCGACATGTCTTTGGGTTTCATTCCTACATTTTTCAAATCCTGGAAGAAATCAACCATCATCCCGTAATGTGCCATTCCGTCCAGGTTATAATCCCATGTTTTTCCAAGAGTGGAAGATGGAATTAATGGTTCATTGGTTCCTGGCCGCATCATTATTCTATAATAATTAAATGCCTCCTCAAGTAATTTATGTCTTTTGTATTTTTCTGCATTTGTGGCCACATCAGAAAGTCTGCTGTCCACGGTTCTGTTATTAAATATCTTTTCCCGGCTCACTTTGCAGGCAATCTGCTGTTGCGTTCCTACATCGCCATTAAATATATCCGTACCAATTCCTTCCCCATTGCCGCCTTTAATGATTCCTTTAATAAATTCTTTTATCCTGCCTTTGTTGTAACTGTTATGAATAACATTATTCAGGTACCAGTCAATTTTATTTTTTGTATCCCCCGATTCAGCCTCTCTTTTATATCTTTCTTCCATCGAGTAATATACCTGGAGTGCCAGCATAAAATCACCCTGTTCGTCTGTAAACAATCTTCCTTCATCCCTAAACTTGGCAGAATTATTTTTCCATTCATCGTAAGAACCGGTGAGATGACCCCTGAAACGGTTACCTGTTAAATCAACAAATGGCTGATACCGTATCTGGTTTGCCTGGTTGTATACAAAGTTTTTTCTGTTATAAATATCATACCTGTCATGGCCGGCAGCGCTGGCACTGTTGGCGCCAAACCTTGGGCCCACTAATCCGGCAAAGCCGTTTATATCCGTACCAAAACAAACTCCGCTACCGTTCATTTTTTCAATAGCATATATCAGTAACTGTGCTGCTGATTTGGTACTTCCGGGATTATCATTTGCTACGGTTGACTCCGTGTACCTTCTTCCGGAAGCAGGGATTACATTGTTTACTGCATTTACATTGGCGCCGGAAATACCGACACCCATTATGCCACCCAGTTGTTTTATTTTTCGCAGTTCATCAGGTTTACGGTCATTTTCATTTGCAATTTTTTCGGCTATGTGATTATAATGATTGGTGTAAAGTTTTCTGCCTTCTGCTGTACTCAGGTCATAGCCTTCAGGTAACAGCTGGGCTTCTGTCCAGCGGGTTTCGGTAAACTGATTGTGGCCGCTGTTTAATGGATAACCGCCCCCGGGTACAGAAAAAGCAATATCAAAATAATCATCTACTGTTCTTCTTCCTGCATGATCAATATCAATCATCATACCCAGCCTCATCATTTCATTTACTGCAATTTCCCCGGCCGTTGTTAATCCCTGCCTGTTAATATGTCCTGCATATCTTTTCCATGGATAGGCCGGATAATTATTACCCACAGGTATCACATCCATGGATATGCCCCATTCGTTAACCCACTTATTTACGGCAATGGTGGCGAGGATCGGAATCAGCGGGGCCACCATCCCTGCAACAGAACTTCCAACAGATGTAATCAAAGGAATAAAAGGCATTATAACCGGTGCCACAGCAGGTACTACCAGCGGTGCCGCAGCGCCTGCCAGCCCTCCGTATGCCGCTGCTTTACTGTTTGCATCAATAAATGCTGCAGGAACATCGCTTAATACATCAAATTTTGCTTTGAGTTTATATTCTGAAAATCCATCCTTATAATCTTTCAGTTCCACATCAAAAGGCCTTCCGGTATTAAACTTTGTAGCAAGATTGAAGATGTCTGATTTTATTGCTGTACCACCAAACCCGTTATTTAATAAATGTACCGGAAACATATAGCGAAGTCCTTTATCATACAATCTCCTTATCTCTGCTCTTATTTCTCCTTCGGACGGAATTCTTTTGCCATCAAAATTTCCAATATTATCCAGTTCACTTCCAAGTACTACCGCAAGTTTGTTTGACAACATAATTCTTCGCATATCTGCGGGAGAATAAGCGATTTCCATCCATTCGCTGCAGACAGGTGCAATTACATTTTTGATGTATTCAATCTGTTTATCTCCCACTGTTTTATCGTCATCAGGTCTTGTTCCCTCACTTATCCGTGCAAACAACTGGCTGTGTACGGTAAGGGCAACTATCATTCTTACTCCTCCGTCATAAGCCCTTTTCAGCCAGTCTTTCCACATTTGCTGATGCAATTTGGTATTATATAGTGGCCAGTATGCCAATGTTTGATCATTGCTGCCCCAGGTATTACCCGGATCCATTACTCCCAGCCGGTGGCCAGGGTCAAATGCACCTGCCACTGCATTGCGGATTATATTACCGCTGATCCTTTCGCCACTGCTGCTGGTTAATGTTCTGAAAATATCAGCGCCATGACTTATTTCGCAATCAGTTAATGCTTTATTGATAGTCCCCACCGGTTCGCCATGAAACAAACGGTTGCCGAAACCGATATGTGATGCAGGATGAGTATGTGTATCGATAGCGCCCCACAAAGGAAAATCCCAGTCATAATAATTTCCATCTTTCTGAAAGACCTGTTTCACTTTTATTTTAGAACCGATGGCCACGTCTGTAGCGGGGGGCGCCGTGTCCTGAAAAATAAAATCATCAACATTGATATAACCCGTTGCGGTATTATCTGTAATTTTTATCCTGGCTTTTTTACCTTTTAGTGCTTTTACATCCCACCATGTTCTTCTCATCACACTGCTGCCTTTACCGGTTGCCTGAAATAGTTTTAAAAGTGCAATCGTATTTTGGCCTGGTATACTTATATGTCCGGGATTTTTTTCATCTTTCTTTTTCGGATCAGTATCATTTTCGGGTTGCCCTTCATATATTAATTCCACCCTGGCGTTTGCCATATCATTTGTACCGCCAATTAAGAAACTGATATAATCTTTTGAAATGGTAAACTCCGGGGAAAGAAGTGTTCCTGTTGGTACATTTCCCTGTGTACGACCAAATGGTTGGGAACTGTCGCTACGGTTTTCATAACTCCCGATCCAATATTTCCCTTTATGACCAACAGGTAATGACAGGTCTTTCCAGTAATCGCCGCCTAAAATTATTTTGATCCGGAAAGGATTTTGTGCATTATCCATTTCCCTTCGTATCACCACATTATGCCCGTATGCAGGTTGATTATTGAAAGCAGTTCCTTCTCTGGCCCAGTCTTCTAATGCACTTTTACCTTTTTCGAAATTAAACCCCGGTAAAGTTATTATTCCCACTGGCTGGTATACCGTTGTGACAACTTTTAACTGGTCTTGCTTTTTTGCCGGATCTTGTTGTACCTGGCTTAAACCCGGTAATACCATCGCTGTCAGGGCTGAAAGGAGCAGTGCTTTTTTCATACGATTTGATTATAGTTATTGAGAACCAAAATACATTTTTCCTCCCTTAAATAAAATACTCCGGTATCTATCTTATGCACCGGTACAAGTTCTTGGCAAATTCCCGGGGTCATTGTAATTTGACCTCTATATGGAACAAACAAATTTAGGTATTGGCACAAGGCTGCAGCACCCGCATTATGGGCCGGGTGTTATCGTTGGCATCAGGTACGCCTCTTATTTAATTTCTTTTATCCATCATGGAGTAAAAGAACTTGAAAAGACAGATGATAAACTGGAAGAGATCATCCCGGAGAATGTCTCTGCGGAAATAGAAACATATTCGGAAGCAGAAAAATCTTTACTAAAAATTCTTCGACTTTGGGGAGGAATAACCGAGAATGTGCCATTGGGTGAAAAATGGACTAACGGAACCCTTTTGTTGCAGCCGGCTGACAAAAGTTTAAAGCCCAAAGAAATTCCTATTGAGGACTTCTTTCATAAGATTGTTATGCTGCGGGACAGGTTGCGGGTACTGGAACAGAATATCAACAGCAGTAAAAATCTGAGTGATGAAGAGAAAGTGAATATACAGCAATACATCACCCGGTGCTATGGTACCCTTACCACATTCAATGTATTATTCCGGAATAAAGAACAGTATTTCGTAGGTGAAAAAAGCAGCAAAGAGGATTAAAATACCCACCAGCCCGTATAGCATACATTTTACTTCCAGTTTATATTTATTTGTTTAAACTTTTTCCGCCCGGAATCTCCTACTCCAAGCTTTGTGCCTGGCAGGGACACTGGGCGGAAAAAATTTTTTATTCTTCTTACTGAGATGGAAGACTCAGGACAACTGGGGCATTTATGGCAAAACAGGAAACTATAAAGGCAGCAAGGATGCCACAGATGTTGTATGGGTATCTGAACAGAATATTGCTGCCCGGTATGATATAGAACCCTGCAAATATCATATTTGCTCTACCTGTAATGGCAGCGGGTACACCACAGGTACTGTGCATGGTGGCAATAAAGGCGGCTGGGAAAAATGGACTGATAATGTGTTTTACAACAGACCCGGCACTGCTTATAGTTATGAAGTAACCACTGGTTGTGGTGCATGTAGAACAGTAGGATGGAGATAAAATGCAGGCAATAAATACCTGCACTTACAAATATCAAATTGTGATTCTACTGTTTTTTGGGGCAAGTATTTAACCCCACCAGCGTATATAGCGGGCAAAAACTTACCAGGCTGGTCAATACAAATACACCACCCAGGATTACAAGAATAAGTCCCAGTGTTCCTGTTACAGTTCCACTGAAATAGAGGTAAGCAAATACGGCTGCTAAAAGCACCCTGATAATGCGGTCGGCTGTTCCCATGTTTGGTTTCATAATAGAGAGATTTTAGTAATTAAAATAATTTTACGAACAATACTATTCCGGTTACAATAGCCAGGCATAGTAAACAAACCCATATCAACCTGAACCATTTTTTCTTCATATTACCGGATATGAATGTAAAACTATATTTTGCTGTATACGTAAAGCGGTGACAACAGTCACCAATTCAAATGATTTGTATTCCTTCGGGAAGTTGCCGTACTTTACCTTCCTGTTCCAGCCTTTTCATCACCCTTGTTATCACTTCTCTTGCCGTGCCCAGTTCTCCTGCAATCTGTTTATGCCGGAGCAAAAGTATTTTTTCTCCTTTCAGTTTACTTTTTTCTACTAAATAATTATACAGCCGTTGATCCATCTTATCAAATAATAATGAATTGATAGTATCCAGCATTTCAGTATATCGGAGGTTATATTGCTGGAAAAAAAGTTCATTGATTTGCGGGTATTGTCTTACCCATTTGCCCAGCCTGTCTGAAGGCAGTAATAACAGAATGGATGAATCTTCGGTAAACGCAAAGATTCTGCTCGGCACATTGGACAACCCGGCAGAGAATGACATGATACAACTCTGTGCCGGACCGATATAATACAACAACAATTCTTTTTCTTCTGCTCTTGTAAAAACTTTTACTAATCCCTCCAGTACAATCGGAATCACTTTTACATATTGTCCTTCTTTTAAAATCTCCACCCCGCCGGGCACTTCTTTTATCAGGCCATAAGTTGCTATTTCTTCCTGCAGTTCAGCACTGAATGCCGGCAAATACTTTCTAATTTCAATAATATCAAGAGACATCGGCCTTGTTTATTGAGTATTAAATCTACAACAACAATTCTTATATAAACACCGCTGATTAAAATTGCCTGTTCAAAATACTATTACTATATTTATTAACACCTCTTCCTTTTTCCAGTTCGGACTCATGCTTTTAAACTTCAAAAACATCGAACCAACTTATGCCTATAATTGCTCCTGTTCATGATGCTGAACGTATCAGCATCATGGATGCCCTGAGAGGAATTGCCATCCTGGGAATATTTATTGCAAATATTGGTGTTGGTTTTGCCATGTATGATTATTCGCCATCAAACAGTGGCCCGTATTTTCATCCGTGGGATAAAACATTTCTCTTCTGGGAACATGTGTTTATAGAAGGAAAGTTTTATTCCATCTTCAGCCTGTTATTTGGCTGGGGAATGGCTATTCAGCTAAAAAGAACAGAAATGAAGGGGCTACTTCCTGTTTCGTTTATGCGTCGCAGGCTGACATTTATGTTTTTACTGGGGCTTGGTCATTTATTACTAATCTGGTGGGGCGATATTGTGGCGTTCTATGCGCTGGTGGGTTTTATCTTCTTATGGATTAGAAAATGGAGTGATAAAAAACTATTGATCACGGCTATTATTCTGTTGCTGTCGCCCATTTTATTATACTATCTGAAAATGAAATTCAACTGGCTGGCGACTCCTTCCTGGATTTTGTATGACGCTGGTGGCAAAATCGATTATAAACTTTCCGGTATCACTTCTTTTGAATCTTTCCTGGAAAAAGTGAAATATGGAAATTATTTTGACTTGTTGAAAAACCTTCTTTCAGGTTTTTTCTATCGTTTTGCCGATTTGTTTTTCCAAAGCCGTATTTCCAAAGTGCTTGGAATGTTTATTCTCGGATACCTGTTGGGCAGAAATGAACGTTACAAGCAGGTAGTGACCAATACAAAACTATTATGGACTATTTCCATCAGTGGATTATTGGTTGGCCTTCCCTCCAATTATTACCTGGCCCGCTACATGGAAACAGGAGGATACTATCAGTTAACCATGGATGGCCTGTACAGAACAATCGTTTATGCATCCGGTGTGGCTCCTTTGGCCCTGAGTTATGTTTCACTTTTCTTTTTGCTGGAAAAAACGAACACCGGAAAAAAAATAGTTGCAGTATTACAACCTGCGGGCAAAATGGCTTTCAGCAATTATATACTTCACTCCATTATTGGCAGTATTGTGTTTTTCGGTGTTGGGTTCGGCTTAACAAGAGAAGTTGGACCTGTAAATTATACCTTATTTGCCATTCTTGTATTCCCGGGTCAGGTACTGGTAAGTACTCTATGGTTAAAATATTTTAATTACGGGCCGGTAGAATGGCTGTGGCGTAGTGCTACTTATAAAAAATGGCAGCCTATGCGAAAAGAAAAATTGAGCTAACTTCCTGATGAATTGCTGCATCTGTGAGTTACTGCAACAGTCCTTATTGATCCAATTCTTATAACCAGAGCTACCCTTGTAAACAACTGAATTCCGGCCAAAATAAACGTCTTTAATGTTCTTGTTTTGAAGTTTATCTATTCTTTATTAAAATGAACAGTGCTGAATAAATTAAAATACTTTTCTCAATAAATAATATGAAAGCAAAATCAATTAAAGGAAAATCAACGGAAGAAATAAGAAATGCTTTAGAGCAAAGCATGACCAATGCCAGCCTGCCGGACAGACACGGCTTTACCCCAACATTAGCTATTGTTTTTATTTCAATAAAACAGGATAGAGCAGCCGTATCGGATTTACTACATCAACATAATATAGATGTATTCGGCTGTACTTCTTGTGGGGAATTTATCAACGAACATCAAAGCGAAGGTGAAACGGCAATACTTTTACTGGATGTCAGCCGGGAGTATTATACTATATTAATTGAAGATGTGAACAATGACGATGTGGGCAGAGCAGCGTCACACCTCGCTAAAAAAGCCTTGCATCATTTTAAAACACAAACATTTTTATTGACTTGCTGTGGCATCTACGGAGATGGTCAATATTTTGATGGCGATACAATGGTGAAAACGTTGGTTAGGGAGCTGGGCGAAGACTGTGTTTTTTTTGGAGGCATGGCCGGTGACGATTGGAGCATCATGAACAGCTATGTATTTACCCATCAAAAAGAATCGGATTATGGTATTGCCGCATTGGTTTTTGATGCCGCTAAAATTTCTTTACATGGTATGGCTACTCACGGATGGAAGCCTTTGGGCATTACCCGAAAAGTAACAAAAAGTTCAGGCAATAAAATTTACAGCATTGATGGCAAACCAGCCGTGGAAATGTATTTGAAATACCTTGGCATGACAGAAAAAACCGGGGATGAAAGCTTCGATATTTTTAAAGACCTGTCTGTTCATTTCCCTTTTATTGCAAAAAGGAAAGACGGCGAAACCATTATTAAATCGCCCCGGTCGATAGATAGAGAATCCGGTGCTTTGATCATGGATATAGAAATGGAAGAGGGTTCTGAGTTTCACTTTACAACCCCACCTGATTTTGAAATTTCAAAAGAAATTATTTCAGAAGCAACAACCCTTAAAAATTCGCTTGAAAGCAAGCCCGACGCCTTGCTTATTTTTTCCTGTGCCGGAAGGCCACCTGTGTTAGGGCCACTGACTACAGTTGAGAATGAAGGGCTGGCGAAAGTTTGGCAAGTGCCTATGGCGGGTTTTTATAGCTATGGGGAGTTTGGAAGAACAAAAAATGGTAAACAGCATTTTCATTCTGCCATGTGCTGTTGGGTGGCATTAAAAGAAAAATAATCCCTGTCTGCCGACAGGCAGGCTTCGACAAGCTCCCCGAATAATCGGGACAGGCAGGATGACAAAAGAAAAAATATAAAATGAAGGCAAAATCAATTAAAGGAAAATTAACCGGAGAAATAAAAAATGCCCTGGAGCAGAGTATGGCTGATGGCTTTAAACCCACATTGGCCATCTGCTTTATTTCAAAAAGCCAGGACCGGAAAGAGATCAGCAAAGTCCTGGATGAAGCAGGTATAGCCATATTTGGCTGTACTACCAATGGCGAGTTTATTGATGAAGTACCTGAGAAAAATTCAGCTGCCATTTTGCTGCTCGACATGAACAAAGATCATTTTCAAATCTATTTTGAAGAGTACCCTGAAAAAAAATACAGGGAAACAGCAAGATCCATTGCTCAAAAAGCCAGCGGGAAATTTTCAATTCCAGCATTTTTAATTGGCACCAGTAATGCATCAACGGATGGAGAAGAAATATTACGTGGCATTGTGGATATTGTTGGCACACATGTAAATGCTTATGGTGGTGCTGCAGGTGATGATTATTCTTTTACAGAGACATTTGTTTTTACCAACAAAAGAGATAGTGGTAATGCTATGGTTTGTATTGCGCTTGATGAAGCGAAAGTGGAAATAAAGGGCATCGCCACCTGTGGGTGGAAGGCGGTAGGTACTGAAAAAATTGTAACAAAAAGCGAAGGCAATCATGTGTATACCGTTGATAACACCCCTGTGCTGGACATTACTGCGAGATACGGCGGCCTGGAAAATGTAACACCGGAAAATAATAACCTGCTGGTTGAAATAGCCGCCAATTTTCCGTTACAATTACAAAGAGAGAAAGGCGATCCTATTATGCGGCCCGGGCTAGTAATAGACTGGAGCGACCGCTCTTATTACACCAGTGGATCGGTACCCCAAGGTTCAAAAGTGAGATTTTCATTACCACCCGATTGGGATGTAATGGAAAAAGTAATTAAAGGCGTTGAAAATCTAAAAGAAAAGGAAATGCCCGAGGCTGATGCGCTGGTGGTGTTCAGTTGTGCCGGAAGGATACTTTCATTGGGGCCATTGATGAGTAAAGAGCTGGAAGGAGTGAAGAATGTATGGAATGTACCAATGGCGGGTATGTTTTCTAATGCAGAGCTTGGGCGGGCAACAGGCGGCAATCTTGAAATGCATAACCTTACAACCTGTTGCATAGCATTAAAAGAAAAATAAATGAACAAACATCTTCAGGATATATCAGATACTATTCAGCAGAATGATAAACTAACGGCAGAGCAGAAAGAACTGCTATTAAAATCATTGAAAGATGTTGACAAAGAACTGGAGGTTATCAGCTTCAAACTTGACCGCACAGAGAAAGTAAAACGCACAACCGCCATCTTGCTGGAAGAAACCATACAGGAACTGGAATTGAAAAGAAAGGCGGTGGAAGAATCAAATGATGCGCTGCAAAAATCACTGGAAGAGCTGAAGGCAGCACAACAACAGTTGATACAATCAGAAAAAATGGCCTCGTTGGGTGAATTGACTGCAGGCATCGCTCATGAAATTCAAAATCCCTTAAACTTCGTCAATAATTTTTCGGATGTAAGTGCTGAGCTGGTAGATGAAATGAATGAAGAAATAGGTAAGGGCAACCTGGAAGATGCCAAACAAATAGCACAGGACCTGAAACAAAATCTTGAAAAAATTAACCATCATGGCAAACGGGCCGGTGATATTGTAAAGGGAATGCTGCAACACAGCCGGAGCAGCAGCAGCATAAAAGAACTGACTGATATCAATGCACTGGCTGATGAATACTTCCGCCTCGCTTATCATGGGCTAAGGGCAAAAGACAAAACTTTCAATGCTGCCATGAAAACAGATTACGATGAAAGTATCGGGCTGATAAAAATTATACCGCAAGATATTGGTCGTGTTGTTCTGAATCTTATCACCAATGCCTTTTATGCTGTTACAGAAAGAAAAAAGCTTGCTGTTGAAGGCTACGAACCGATAGTTACTGTAACCACAAAGAAATTTAGTGACAGAGTTGAAGTGCATGTAAAAGATAATGGCACAGGTATTCCTCAAAAAGCTTTGGATAAAATATTTCAACCCTTCTTTACCACCAAACCAACGGGACAGGGAACAGGTTTGGGTTTATCGTTAAGTTATGATATCGTAAAAACTCATGGAGGAGAGCTGAAGGTGGAGACGAAGGAAGGGGAAGGGAGTGAGTTTATAATTAGTTTACCGATTAATTGAATTGATAAGAATGGAACTAACCAAACAGCAACTCGCATCAGCAAAAAAAGCTTATGAGCTCTACTGGGATAGCTACATGCGGGGAGATAAAAAAACATTTGTTGCTCTGCTGGATGCTAAAATGCAGCTCATCGGCACTACGGAAGATGAAATATTTCATAATAAAAAACAGGTGGTGGACTTTTATCATGCCAGCGTAGAGCAGGTAGCGGGAAAAGTGGAATTTAAAAACCGTAAAATAAAAATTACTTCAGCAGAAAATCATGCACAGGTTACTGAGCTTTCTGATATTTATCTTTTGGACAGGAAGGATTGGATTTTTTATTCCAAAATAAGGATGACAACCTGGCTCCGGCAGAGCCGTGGTAAATGGAAAGTATTTCAGCAGCATGGTTCACTTCCGGATACAAGGACGCAGGCAGGTGAAACACTAGCGGCCGGTCAGATAAAAAAAGAGAACCGTTTATTGCGTGAAGCTGTACAAAGACGAACTGCAGAGCTGGAAAATAAAAACCGGGAACTGGAAATTGAATCAGCACTGGAAAGGGTCCGCTCCATTGCAATGGGAATGAAAGACCGGGTGGATATGCTGAAGATCTGCAAAACTATTTCACTGCAGCTTGCCAAACTGGGGGTAAAGGAGATCCGGAATGTACAGACAGCCATTTTCAATGTGCCCAAGGGCACTTATATGAATTATGAATTTTATGCAAAGCATGATAAGACATTTATAACAGCGACCACTTACACAGATCATAAAGTCGCCAGGGCTTTTGCCGCCAAAATGCTGAAAGGAAAAGGAGAAGTGTCTATTACATACATCAAAGGGAGGGAGAAAGTAAAAGAATGGCTCAATTATCAAAAAGGCACAAATGTATTTATTGACACCTATCTGAATACGGCAACATCACTTACTTATTATTGGTATTCACTGGGGCCGGTGGCATTGGGTATCTCTACTTATACGCCGCTGACAAAGGATGAGCAAGAGTTGTTCAGCCGTTTTCTGAAAGTGTTTGAACTTGCTTACCGCCGCTATTTGGATATTGAAAGAGCAGAAGCACAGGCAAGGGAAGCGCAGATAGAAGCATCGTTGGAAAAGGTGAGGGCACAGGCCTTGGGTATGCGCAAGCCGGAAGAACTAACTAATATCTGCGAAGTGCTTTTTAAAGAACTTAAGCATTTAGGCTTTACAGAGCTTAGAAATTCCATGATCAATATTCATGATGACGATAAGAAGACTTTTGTCAACTATGATTACTCAGATGAGATCGGGAAAAGTATCACTCCATTATATTATAATATACACCCGGTAATTAAAAAACAGATCAAACAGATACGCAGTGCCGATGATGCTTTTTCCGAAACTGTTTTTAAAGGCAGGGATTTAGCAAGTTGGAAGGCTTTCCGGAAAAGCCGGGGAGAGAAGGAAGATAAGAGAATAAAAAACAGTACAGCACTCTACTACTATTTCTATTCCATCGGCACCGGTTCCATCGGCATTTCCACCTTTAATGCCATCAATGAAGAAAAACAGGAACTATTAAAACGTTTCAGAAATGTTTTTGTTTTTGCTCATCGTAGATACATGGATGTGGCACAGGCTGAAGCACAGGCAAGAGAAGCACAAATAGAAGCAGCATTGGAAAGAGTGAGAGCCGCTTCTATGGCCATGCAGGATTCATCAGCGTTAAGCGGAATTATTTACAAACTGTATGGGGAACTTACAAAACTGGATGCCAAACTCGACCGGTGTTTTATCATGATCGTCAACCCTGAAAATAAAGGTATCACCTGGTGGATGGCCGGGCAAGAAGGCCTGTTGGCAGAGAATGGTTTTTTCGTTCAAATGAATCAGCATCCGTCTCACCTGATGTATCTCGATAACTGTAAGAGGCGGAAGAAAAAGTGGACATACCTGTTTGAAGGAAAGGAAAAAAGAGACTGGGACCGCTTTGGTTTCAGTAAAACAGAACTGGCAAGATTACCTGAGCCAGTAAAAAAGTTTATGTCCTCCGCAAAGAAGGTACATCTCTCCGGCTCGTCTGATCAATTTGGTTCACTCGTAACAGGCAGTTTTGAACCCTTGCCGGAAGAACAGCAGGACATCATCAGCCGTTTTTCGATTGCTTTCAACCAGGCTTATATCCGTTTCCTCGATTTACAAAAAGCCGAAGCACAGGCAAGAGAAGCAAAGATCGAAGCTGCTTTGGAAAGAGTAAGAAGCCGTACTATGGCTATGCACCAAACTTCCGAATTGCAAGAGGTGATTCACACCGTTCATAACGAACTCCTCAATCTGAACCTTTCGATTGACGGAGGATCATTTGTGGTCATTAATGATGATGTTGGACCAGAGTTGCGCTGCTGGGGTTCAGGTGGTACAGCAAATACATCAGAAGAAGTGCAGGTACCACATTTTAATATGCCTTTTTGTACAGACCTGATAAAAGATATTAAAAAGGGACCGGGATTTTTTACAGAAGAATTTTCTCAAAACGAAAAAAAGAAATACTTCACAAAATTATTTGAACATAAGCCATGGTCAGATCTTAGTAGTGAACAAAAAAAAGAAACCCTGTCAAGTTCGGGGGGATATACACGGTCTGTTGCTGTCTCAAAACATACCAGCATTTTTATCATTAACCATCATGGAAGAAAATTCACAGAGGGTGAAAATAATATTTTAAAACGCTTCGCAAAAGTTTTCGAACAGACCTACACCCGCTTTCTAGATCTTCAAAAAGCTGAAGCTCAGGCCAGGGAAGCAAAGATAGAAGCGGGTCTGGAAAGAGTTCGCTCCAGATCTTTAGCCATGCACAAAAGTGAGGAGCTTCTGGAAGTTGTCACAGTAATATTTGAACAATTGAGAACCCTTGGACTACAGCTCTGGAACTGTGGCATTTTCCGCTTTCACTCAAAACAATCTTCTGACGCTGAGTTATGGATGACAAGACCAGATGGGAAAATGATGGGGCAATCATTTGTAATACCACTTGACAAAGTGCCTGTATATAAAAAACTGTATGAAGCCTGGAAGAACATGGAGGAATTTCATATTGAGTCGCTACAGGGCATAGACATCATCAACCATCACAACAGCATTGCTTCACTCAATATTATTCCGGTAGACAAAATGAAACAGGCAGCGGGCAGGGCATTGCCCCGTCAAATGTTTTTTCACAGCATCAATTTTTCGGATGGAATTCTTGGCGCTATTACCACCGAGGCTGTTGAGGATGAAACCTTGCTGCTGCGCTTCGGAAATACGTTCAAACAATCTTATACCCGCTTCCTTGATCTTCAAAGGGCGGAGGCACAGGCAAAAGAAGCACAGATTGAAGCATCTCTTGAAAGAGTAAGAAGCAGAACAATGGCCATGCAAAAGAGTGATGAATTGCTGGAGGCCGGAGAGCTTTTATGTAGTGAAATGAACAGGCTTGGAATTTCAAGTCTGACCAGCGGATATGTACTGATGGATGCTGATGAAAAGATAGGCTGGAATTATACTCCCAATCCCGGCACAGGTAAAATAATGCCGGCAGCTGTTGGAATATCTCATGTGGAGACAGCCGAAATGCAACGAGTACTTGAACGCTGGAAAAACAAAGAACCGTTTTCTATAATCGGGATGGACGAGGAGCAGACTATCAGGCACCAGACATTTATTGCAGAGCAGAGTATTAATTTCCCTTTGTCTGCAAAAGAACTGCTGGCCATTTCGCCGAAAAAAATAGTACTGCATAATTTCAATTTCAAAGAAGGCTACATATTAATTGTGGGAGGAGAAAAGCTGACAGAGGAGCAAATTGAAATAATGCTCCGCTTTACAAATGTGTTCCAGCAAACCTATACCCGATTCCTCGATCTGCAAAAAGCAGAAGCACAGGCAAGGGAAGCGAAGATTGAAGCAGCGTTGGAAAAAGTACGTTCAAGAACTATGGCCATGCAACGAAGTGAAGAACTGGGAGATGTGGCAACTGTATTATTCAAAGAACTTAATCAATTGGTAACAAATCTGTGGACCTGCGGTTTTGTGTTATGTGAAAAAGACAGGACAGAAGATGAATGGTGGCTCTGTACCGAAGGTGGATTCATTCCTGCTTTCTATTTACCCAATGTGGGCGACAGGGTGCATGAAAATTTATACAAAGCATGGAAAGATGGTAAAACCTATCATACCGAACAGGTAGAAGGTGAAGAACTTGGGCAACACTATGAGTGGCTGATGAGTATTCCGGTAGCAAAAAAAATATTTGATGATTTTGCTTCGGCCGGTTTTGAAAAACCCACATGGCAAAAATTACATGGCGCTTATTTTTCCAAAGGATACCTATGCATTATCACACGGGAACCTTGCCCTGAAGAGGATATCTTCAAACGGTTTGCCCAGGTATTTGACCTGACCTACACCCGTTTCC
Organism: Chitinophagaceae bacterium; assembly: GCA_044221225.1. Taxonomy (GTDB): domain Bacteria; phylum Bacteroidota; class Bacteroidia; order Chitinophagales; family Chitinophagaceae; genus JJ008. The sequence goes on along the minus strand of JBGAPQ010000010.1, from coordinate 18,765 downwards.
TTGACCTGCAAAAAGCCGAAGCACAGGCAAAGGAAGCACAGATAGAAACGGCTTTAGAAAAAGTGAGAAGCAGAACGATGGCCATGCAAAGCAGTAATGAACTACAGGAAACCGCCACAGTTCTATTCAATGAATTTAAAAAATTAGGCACAGAAAATATTTACCAGGTTACCATTGGCATTTATAATGAGGACGAAGGATTGATTGACTTTAGGGTAACAAGCTGGGCTGGAAGCGGAACACAGGAAAGCCGTTCTTTCAAGCTGGATATGAACGAGCCAACTGTATTACAACCTTCGGTACAGGCATGGAAAGCCAATAAAAAATCATTGGTGATTGACCTTAGCGGCGAAGCACTGGAAGGATGGTTGAGCTATCGAAATAAAATGAGCGGCATTACCGTAAGTAGTGCCGATACAGCCGGACGAAGAGTCATTTCAATTGCTTATTATTCCAAAGGGCATTTATCCATATCAACACCGGTGCCGGTACCAGCAGATACATTGCGTACATTAGAACGTTTTGCTGCAGTATTCGACAGTACCTATACCCGTTTTCTCGATTTGAAAAAAGCAGAAGCACAGGCAATGCGGGCAGAGCAGGATTTAATAGCGATTAAAGAAGCCAAACAAAAAGCTGAAGAAGCATTAACTGAATTACAGGCTACACAAAAGCAACTGATACAATCAGAAAAAATGGCTTCACTGGGAGAACTGACCGCCGGCATTGCACATGAAATTCAAAACCCGTTGAACTTTGTCAACAACTTTAGTGAAGTAAGCAAAGAATTGCTGGATGAAATGAAGGAAGCGATAGAAAAGGGAGATGCGGAAGAAGCCAAAGAAATTATGAATGATGTAATTCAGAATTTAGAAAAAATAAATCATCATGGTAAAAGGGCAGATGGAATTGTAAAGGGAATGTTGCAGCACAGCCGTACCAGCAGCAATCAGAAAGAAGCGACTGATATTAATGCCTTAGCCGACGAGTATTTGAGACTGGCTTATCATGGCTTAAGAGCAAAAGACAAATCCTTCAACGCCACCATGAAAACGGATTTTGATGAAACGATTGGAAACATCAATATCATTCCGCAGGATATTGGGAGAGTGATTTTGAATTTAATTACCAATGCGTTTTATGTGGTGAATGAAAAGAAAACCCTTCGACAAGCTCAGGGTGACAACAGCTATGAACCTATCGTTTCTGTAAGCACAAAGAAAGATGGCAACCTGGTTTTTGTAAGTGTAAAAGACAATGGCAATGGAATACCTCAAAAAATACTTGATAAAATTTTTCAACCCTTTTTTACTACAAAACCGACAGGACAGGGAACAGGATTAGGTTTATCATTGAGTTATGATATTGTAAAAGCACATGGTGGTGAGTTGAAAGTGGAAACGAAAGAAGGTGAGGGAAGTGAATTTACCATTCAATTACAGGCAACGGGATAGAAAATACAAAAATTAAAAAATGAACAGGAAATTATTATTGCTCCTTTCAGTTTTCATTTTTACTTCATCATTTCTTGCAGCACAGGAAATAAAAAATCATTTTTTTCTGAAAGACAGTATGCTTAATAACTTGTCATGGTTTAATAACAGGTACCTGGTGATAACGGAAAACTGGAAGTACAAAGAGGGTGACCCGAATGAAGCTGCAATCAACTGGTCAAAAGTTGATTTTAATGACAAGGATTGGGAGAATGTTAAACCAAACCTGCATATAGACAGTTTACCCAAAAGCGGCTGGAATGGTATCGGCTGGTTCAGGCTTCACCTAGTAATTGATTCCGGTTTATTAAACAAGCCGCTTGCCCTGAATGTATTTCACCATGGGGCTTCAGATGTTTATGTGGACGGACAATTATTTGCCCGGTTTGGAATTGCAGGAACATCCCCGCATGATGAGGCTGGCTTTAATGCAATTACTCATATTCCCCGTCTTGTAGTTTTTAATCAGCCTCAACATGTAATAGCCATACGTTATTCCGGTTTTAATATAATGCAAAACAGGCCACCCACAGTTAATGAACTGGGGTTCAGCCTGGGAGTCGGAAACCCGGATGAAGTGAATAATACAGTGCTGAGCCACGGAATCTTTTTCAGGCCGCTGGAAGCATTGGTAGTGGCCATACCCTTAACATTTGCATTGATACATTTTATCCTGTTTCTTTTTTACCGTCGTGAAAAAAGTAACTTATATTTTGCCCTGTTTGCTGCCACTTTCGCCTTATGGGGGATTTTGGAACATGAAGCCATCAGTAACACCGATGCAGAATTATCATTACTATTAAAAAGATTATGGTTGCCTTATTTTGCATTGATGCCGGTGATGGGGTTACGCTTCCTTTATTCCCTCTTTTATAAAAAAATACCAAAACAATTCTGGTTTTTCCTGGTTGCTTCCGTTGTTATTGCCGTTTGGTCGTGGTTTACACTAATACCTTTATTATCGCTTGTACTGTTTATACTGTCGCTGGCAGAAATGGTCAGGGTTGTGATTATCGCCATGCGGAAAAAAACTCCAGGAGCCTGGATCATTGGGGCCGGTTTTGCAGCATTTTGCCTCAGTCTGGTATCAGTTCTTATTCTTTTAGTTACCAATAATTTTTCTCTCGCCTTGTGGTATATACTCATTTACCTCACAGGGGTATTGCCAATACTGCTTTCAATGTCAGTATATCTTTCACAAAGAGTTGCTTTTACATATAAAAGCCTGGAAACAGAAATGAAAAAAACAATTGAACTACAATTGGAAAATGCCCGAAAGGAAACAGAGTTGAAAAAAACAGCAGAACTGAGGGCAGCTTATGATGCGCTGGAAGAAGCCCATGCTAATCTGAAGTCAACGCAGGCGCAACTCATCCAATCGGAAAAGATGGCTTCGTTGGGAGAACTCACCGCCGGTATTGCCCATGAAATACAAAATCCGTTAAACTTTGTAAACAACTTTAGTGAAGTAAGTAAAGAATTGCTGGATGAAATGAAAGAAGCCATAGAGAAAGGCGATGCAGAAGAAGCAAAAGAAATAATGAATGATGTGATTCAGAACCTGGAAAAAATTAATCATCATGGTAAAAGGGCAGATGGTATTGTAAAAGGGATGTTGCAGCACAGCCGCAGCAGCAGTAATCAAAAAGAACCTACTGATATCAATGCATTGGCTGATGAGTATTTACGATTGGCCTATCATGGCCTTCGTGCAAAAGACAAGTCATTTAATGCTACCATGAAAACAGATTTTGATGAAACAATCGGTAACATCCATATTATTCCGCAGGATATTGGAAGAGTGATATTGAATTTAATCACCAATGCATTTTATGTGGTGGATGAAAAAGTCAAGCAAGGCATAGCTGGATATGAACCCACTGTTGAAATAATTACAAAGAAGGTTAAGGACAAGGTCGAGGTCAAGGTTAAGGATAATGGTAACGGCATCCCTCAAAAAATACTCGATAAAATATTTCAACCCTTTTTTACTACCAAACCTACCGGGCAAGGAACGGGTTTGGGCTTATCTTTAAGCTACGATATAGTAAAAGCTCATGGTGGAGAGTTGACTGTAAAAACTGAAGAAAGAATTGGTTCAACATTTATCATTCATTTGCCGGCAAACGAAATTTGAATATGAAGAAAAAGTTATTATTGTTTTTCATAGTTGCTGTTAACTACCAATACGTAGTGGCACAACAATCTCAGTTCAATTTACTGGTGGATGAAAAAACGCACCACTTTGGCCCGGCCTACGGGTTTGTGCAAGACCAGCAGGGCTATACCTGGTTCACCAGTTTTACCAAAGGGTTAATAAAATATGATGGTAAAACATTTAAAACATTAAGGCATGAGCCGGAAAACCCAAACTCGCCTGCCAGCAATTTTATGGTTTCAATGGTGGCAGACCCGGCAGGCAATATCTGGATAGCACACTTTGGCAGCGGACTTGATAAATTTAATCCCGTTACCAATACATTTACGCACTACAAAAACAATAAAGCAGACCCCAACAGTCTTATTTCAGATTCGCTTTTTAATTTGGTATTTGACCATACTGGCAAACTCTGGGTGGGTACAAACAGAGGATTGGAGTCGTTAGACACCAAAACGGGCAAGTTTACTCACTATCAAAAAAAGATAAACGATAAAGCGGTTAGCATCAGTCCTGCTGTTATTGCCTTGTATGAAGACAAAGCAGGTATTATCTGGTATGCTACCGGCGATTTTTTATCAAATAAAGCAGGTGAATTTGACGGGCTCTTCCGGCTTGACCCATCCACCGATAAACAAACTTTTTATAAAGCCGATCCGAAAAATGCAGAGAGCCTGATTCATCCATTTGTTTTTTCAATTTTTGAAGACCACCATGGCAATTTTTGGGTGGGCACCAAAGGAAATGGTTTGCATACACTCGACAGGAAAACCGGGAAGTTTACAAGACACCTGTACAATCCTTTGCAGCCCGGTAAACTAAGCAGGCCACCCATCAGTACAACCGATACAACTGATGCCATCAGTTTTATACAGGAAGATCGTAACGGTAAGCTATGGATAGGTTCTTTTGAAAACGGCATTAACTCGTATGACCCTGCAACGAAACAGTTGCAGCATTTCGGGTTAGTAAGTAATCAAAAATATACTCCTGCATTGGCAAAAGACACCCTTTCTGGTTTTAAAGAAGCAGGCGCTATACGCTGCATCATTGCAGCAGACAGCTCTACATGGATTACAGGAAGCGGCGGCAATATTTATATTGTTTCGGATGGCCGCAAAACAATTCCGTTTTTCCCCAATAATAAGTCTGTTAATTCCTTTTATCTCGAGCCTAATGGCAATATACTATGGTTTGGTACCGACTCCGGCCTGGTGCGTAAAGACCTTGCTGCAAATACATTTAAAGTGTGGGTATATAATCCGAAAAATAGTAACAGTCTCAATAATAATTCAGCTGTAGCTATTACAGCCGATGAAAACGGTAGGTTATACATCGGCACACATTCCGGAGGGCTCGATTTATTTGACCCCGTTACAGAAAAGTTCACACCCATAAAACCGGCAAATGCTGCTGACACCAGAATGGATTCCATTCATGCTGTTTTTATTGAGAATGAACGTTACTTGTGGCTGGGTGGCGAAAATGGTTTGGCAAAAGTTGACCGCTCCACGAATAGTTTTACAGTTTATCGTTTTAATAAAGAAAACGAAAAGGGAATTGTTGGAAACACCGTATATAGCATAACAAAAGATAAAAAAAATAACCTGTGGTTTGCCAATTTTGGCGGGTTAGACAGGTTTATCAGCAGCAGCAATTCTTTCAGACACTATTTAAAAGGCTACAGTGTAAGAGCAGTATTAACCGATGCAAAAGGCATTGTATGGGCCGGTACTGATATAGGATTATTTCAATACGACGAAGCAAAGGACAAGTTTGTACAGTTTAATCCACCCGTCTTTTCAATGGGGATTGAAACAATATTAAATATCCTTGAAGACAATCAGCTAAACCTTTGGATAACTACAGCTAACAGCATTATAAAAATAAGTGCCAACCGGGAGTATGTTCAGTTATTTAATGCCGACTATGGTATTTTTTCCCTAGACTGGAACTGGCTCAATAATTTCAAAGCAGCCGATGGCAGGATATTTATTGGTGGCTTGAAGGGCTACTATATGTTTAAGCCGGAAGAAATTAATGTAAGTAACCCGGCACCAGTGCTGAATTTTGCACAACTTATTATTGGCAGTAAAGAAATATTTCCCGGTGGCGATGATGGAATTCTTTCCGCTCCTATCTGGAAAACAGAAAAAATAAACCTTTCTTACAATCAAAATACATTTTCTGTCGATTTTGTTGCAGTCAATTATAATTCTTCCGACGCTACTAAATATCAATATAAACTGGAAACCTTTGATAAGGAATGGAATAATTTAGGTACCGACCATAAGGCTTCATTTTTTAATCTGCCCCCCGGCAGCTATACCCTACATATACGAGCTGTGAATAGTGAAGGTACCGTAACAGAAAAAAAACTGTACATTATAATATCTCCCCCCTGGTGGAAAACATGGTGGGCTTACTGCCTCTACGCATTATTGATTGGCGGAAGTATTTTAGCTTACATTCAGTACCGTTCCAAAGCATTAAAAAGGGAAAACCTGGTGCTAGAACAGAAAGTAGAGCACCGCACCAAACAGTTACAGGAATCCATTGAGTCACTCAAAGCTGCGCAGGCACAGCTTGTGCAGTCAGAAAAGATGGCCAGCCTTGGCGAATTGACCGCCGGCATTGCCCATGAAATTCAAAACCCGTTGAATTTTGTAAACAACTTTAGCGAAGTAAGTAAAGAATTGCTGGATGAAATGAAGGAAGCAATAGAAAAGGGAGATGCGGAAGAAGCCAAAGAAATTATGAATGATGTAATTCAGAATTTAGAAAAAATAAATCATCATGGTAAAAGGGCTGATGGAATTGTAAAAGGAATGCTGCAGCACAGCCGAAGCAGCAGTGGGGCAAAAGAAGCAACAGATATTAATGCTTTAGCTGATGAATATTTAAGATTGGCCTATCATGGATTAAGAGCAAAAGACAAATCCTTCAATGCAACGATGAAAACTGATTTTGATGAAAGCATTGGCAACATCAATATCATTCCGCAGGATATAGGAAGAGTGATACTCAATTTAATCACCAACGCTTTCTACGTCGTAAATGAAAAGAGCAAACAAAACATTGGCGGTTATGAACCTACTGTTACAGTGAATACTTCCAAGAACCCTCCTTCGGGGGGCAGGGGGGCCGAAGTTTTGATAAGCGTTAAAGACAATGGCAACGGCATTCCACCAAAAATATTAGATAAAATATTTCAACCCTTCTTTACCACCAAACCAACAGGGCAAGGAACAGGTTTGGGTTTATCGTTGAGTTATGATATTGTAAAAGCACATGGCGGTGAGTTGAAGGTGGAAACAAAAGAAGGTGAGGGTTCAGAATTTATTATTAGTATACCTGCTTAATAACAAAAACAGATGCTGAAGCGAATTATATACACTAGTGTCCTCTTCTTCATTGCAATAGTAGTACATTCACAAAAAGACTATGGGTCTGACAGCCTGAAAAGCAGACTTCGCTCAGCAAAGACCGATACAGCCCAATTAATATTGCTTGGCAGCATTGCTTACAACTATGCTGAATTGAATCCCGACAGCGCTTTTGTTTATGCAAACCGTATGTTAGTGCTTGCCAAAAAAATGAAATTGCCTCTTGAAGAGTGCTTCGCATTATCTGAAATGGGTTATGCATTAATCAATCTTGGTAATTATCCCCGTTCACTTCAAACTTTGTTGACTGCCGCTGCTATTGCAGATGATCCTGCCAGTGAAAAGAATTTACTTTCTGCCGCCAGTACACCTATCGATGCCTATTCTGACAGAACGGTGGCTCCCAGGCTGCAGCGACTGACCAAACAAGCCAGGGCATTTCAATACCTCGGTATACTATATGGTAACTCAGGTAACCTGGGCAAGGCGGTTGAATATTACCAGTCAGCAATACATAAGGCAGAATTGGCAAACAATAAAAGGATTCTCAGCATTGCTTATACAACATTGGGCAGAACTTATCTTAGCTTAAACAAAAAAGACTCTGCACTCTGGTGTGCCGACAAAGCATACGAATATGCTATAAAAGGAGGTTTTCAGAAATACATGGGGAGTATTCTGCTCAACCAAGGCAGGGTTTATATGGCATTGGGCAGACAAATGGAAGCCCGGAATATATTCTTCGCTGCTCTGCAGGCAAGTGCAGATCATAAATACTACCGCGGGATTGCTGCTACTAATCTTGCACTGGCCGATATTCATAAACAATTGAGTGAACAGGACTCTGTTCTTTATTATATCCATAAAGGATTAGCAGTTGCAAGATATCTGAATGCCCCTGATCTTTATTTGCGGTCTTACAAAGCCCTTGCGGAGTATTATAAAATGGCCCACATCAGCGATAGCGTTGTTAAATACCAGTCGCATATAATAAAAATTAATGACAGCCTTTTTAATTCCAAACAGGCACAGGATTTTCAGAATATTGATTTTAACAATCAGCAGCGCAGGCAGGAGGTAGCAGCGGCCAATAATGCCTATCGTGAAAAATTCAGGACTTACCTGCTGCTTGCGGGAATAGGAATCATCTTATTAATCGCTATTATTCTATGGCGAAACAGCCGGCAACGAAGATTAGCTAATATAAAGCTGTCAAGACAAAAAAATGAACTGGAAGTGACGCTTGAAAGCCTGAAATCCACACAGGCGCAACTTGTTCAGTCGGAAAAGATGGCTTCACTCGGAGAATTAACTGCCGGTATTGCCCATGAAATTCAGAACCCGTTAAACTTTGTCAACAATTTTTCGGAAGTAAATAAAGAGTTGCTGGAGGAGATGAAAGAGGAAATTGCAAAAGGTAACTATGAGGAAGTAAAGTTGCTGGCTAAAGATATTGAAGACAATGAGGAAAAAATAAATCATCATGGCAAACGGGCCGACTCTATTGTAAAAGGAATGCTTCAGCACAGCCGGAGCGGTAGTGGGCAAAAGGAACTGACAGACCTGAATAACCTGCTGGATGAATGCCTCCGTCTTAGTTTTCATGGTATGCGGGCAAAGGATAAAAGTTTTGATACCAAAACAGAAACATCGCTTGACAGCAGCCTGAGCCCGGTAGCTGTCGTATCCCAGGATATTGGACGGGTATTGTTGAACATTTTTACTAATGCCTTTTATTCTGTTATGCAGAAGAAAAAGACCAACGGGGAAAATTATAGTCCGGTTGTAACTGCATCCACTTTCAAAGAAGGCAATACGGTAAAAATTATTGTGCAGGACAACGGCAATGGCATTCCGCAAAGAGTGATTGATAAAATATTTCAGCCCTTCTTTACTACTAAACCTACGGGGGAAGGAACCGGTCTCGGTCTCAGCATGAGTTATGATATTATTACCAAAGGGCATGGAGGAGATCTGAAGGTGGAAACTAAAGAGGGAGAATTTGCCCAATTCACCATTATTTTACCATATAAACCTTAAATTCAACAGATGAAATGAGCTATACTAAAATATACATTTAATTGCCACCCGGCAATGTATATTTTATTATGGCGACTCCATAAGGCAAATTTCTAAAACTAAAATATATTCATGAAAATCTTAGTAGTTGACGACGAAAAAGATGTACAGGTTCTTTTTGAGCAACGTTTCAGAAAAGAAATGAAAAGCGGAGAAATGCAATTTGCTTTTGCCTTTTCCGGCGAAGAAGCATTGACATATCTGAATAGCCATGAACAGGAAGCTGTATTGATTTTATCTGATATCAATATGCCAGGCATGAGTGGCCTCGAATTGCTGCGGCGTATCAAGCAGGAATATCATGAGCCACCGCCGGTGGTGATGATGATAACCGCTTATGGCGATGCAGAAAATTATAACCAGGCCACACAATTGGGAGCTGATGATTTTCTCACCAAGCCGGTTGACTTTACCGTATTAAAAGAAAAATTAAAAGCAATACATTGATGGCAAAAATACTTGTTGTAGATGATGAAGCAGATCTCGAAACGCTGATCCGCCAAAAGTTCAGGCAGAAGATACGGGAGCATCAGTATGAATTTGTATTTGCTATTAACGGGGTAAAAGCATTGGAACAACTGGAACAACATACCGACGTAGATGTGGTACTCAGCGACATCAATATGCCGGAAATGGACGGACTGACGCTGCTCTCCAAACTCAATGAGCAAAACGGATTATTAAAATCTGTTATTGTTTCTGCTTATGGCGATATGGAAAATATCCGCACAGCCATGAACCGGGGTGCTTTTGATTTCATTACCAAGCCTGTGAATTTTGAGGATCTGGAACTAACCATGGAAAAAACCCTCAGGCATGTAACCCAGTTGAGGGAAACAATGAAAGCCATTAAAGAGAACAATATACTGAAAATGTATGTGGATGAAACAGTATTGAATTTTATGGGCAGCCGTGAATTTGAATCATCATTGATGGAAAATGAAACAGTGGAAGCTTCCGTGGCATTCATTGATATCTGCCATTTTACGAGTATCAGTGAAAGCGAATCGCCGGACAAAGTGGTAAAGTTGCTAAACAGCTATTTTGAAATCATGGTAAAAGAAATTATTGCCCAAGGCGGCCTGATTGACAAATTTATTGGCGACGCGGTGATGGCTGTGTTCCGCGGCGATTACCATCTTGACAGAGCTGTCGACGCCTGCCTTTCTGTAAGAAAGAAAATACAGGGGCTGCCTAACGAATCCGGGAATGTATTTTTCTCTCCCAAGGTTTCTATTGGCATCAACAGTGGTGAAATGATTTCCGGCAATATCGGTTCTGCTACCCTGAAAAGACTGGATTACACAGTAATCGGCGACGTGGTAAACACTGCCCAGCGCTTACAATCTGCGGCAAAAGAGAATCAAATTATCATTAGTGAAGCCTCCTATGAAAAAATAAAAGATTCTTTCAGTTGTACCGAAGTAGGTGAAGTGGTGTTGAAGCACAAATCAAATCCGGTAGTTATATATGAAGTGCTGGATTGATTCTCCAATTAAATGATTACCGCATGCTATACGAACAAGTATATTCATTCCTGATGCAAAAGTTGGAAAAGGAATTGCCGGATTATCTTAGTTATCACAATGCTGACCATACGAAAGGCGTCATTACTGCTGCAGAACTATTAGCCGAAAAAGAAAATATTACAGGAGATCGCTTAATCCTTCTCAAAACTGCTGCTTTATTTCATGATGCTGGTTTTTTGCAGCAATCAGACAACCATGAAAAAATATCCTGCAATATTGCCAGGCAATATTTGCCGGCATATGAATATTCAAGCGAACAGATTGAACATATATGCCGGATTATCATGGCAACCAGCCTGCCACAAAGCCCGGCAGACCGCTTAAGTGAAATTCTTTGTGACGCCGATTTATTTTACCTTGGAAAAAATGGTTATACAGCTAATGCAGAAAAGTTATTCCGGGAATTAAAACAAACCGGTATTGTAAAAACAGAATCAGAATGGCAACTTTTACAAATAGAATTTTTGACAGCACATCACTACTTTACCCCCTCCGCTATCGGGATACTGGAAGAAACCAGGCAAAAAACATTGCAGCAATTAAAATCAAAACTAACCCCGCCCCCGCCAGTCCTCCACGAACATGAAATAACAAGTCTGCTAGAAGACGTTCTTTTAGCAGTATCCGGCGTTATTATAGCAGGAATTGCATTAAAATTATTCCTTGTCCCTAATCATTTCTTTGATGGAGGCATTACAGGTATTTCATTATTGATCCATGAGATATATCATTTCAACCTGGGATTGGTTATTCTATTACTGAATCTGCCGCTGATTGCGATCAGTTATTTTACTATCGGAAAACGATTCGCCTTTCGTACACTGGTGTGTGTGGCTTTTCTGGGTATTTGCCTGCTCCTAATACCTAATTATCCGCTTACAGCAGATAAATTACTGATTTCCATTTTTGGCGGCGCTTTCCTAGGTATTGGCATTGGCCTCATAATGCGGGCCGGCGCAGCGCTGGATGGTATTGAAGTGCTGGCTGTTTACACTTTAAAAAAGACCTCGTTCAGTATCACGGAAATTATTCTTGGTATTAATATTATCATTTTTACCATTGCCGGTTTCCGGTTTGGAATTGAAAAAGCCTTGTATTCCATCCTTACTTATTTTACAGCTACCCGTTGTATTGATTATGTAGTAGAAGGATTGCAGGCTTATACCGGCGTGACCATTGTTTCAGGAAAAAGCGAAGCCATCAAACATCAGCTGGTGAATAAACTGGGAAGGGGAATTACTGTATACAAAGGAGAAAGGGGTTTTCTTCCCGGTCAATTTGAGATAAGTACAGATTGCGATATCATTTTCACCGTTATTACAAGGCTTGAGATGCGAAAACTGAAAAATCTTGTGTATGATGTGGATCCAAAGGCTTTTGTTTTTGCTAACACAATAAAAGAAGCATCGGGCGGTATCATAAAGAGAAGACACCAGCACTAGAAATTATTATCGGGTATCCTGGCATCAAAACAAATAATAAACATTCTTTGAGAAAGAAGATATTTCCCGAACTCAATTTTGTTTTATGAAAAGCATGCTCATTTTTCTACTACTCCCTCTTCAACTATTTACCCAACCATTTTCTAAACAGGAAATAGCCCGCTGGGAGAAGCAGGCAAAGAATATTACTATTATACGGGACAACTGGGGCATACCACATATTTATGGCAAAACAGATGCCGATGCTGTTTTTGGCTTACTCTATGCGCAATGTGAAGATGATTTCAAACGGGTGGAGATAAATTATATTGAAAAACTGGGAAGAATGGCGGAAGTAAAAGGCGAAAATTCATTGTATGATGATCTATATATCCGGCTTATCATTGACTCTGCAGAAGCTGTAGCGGATTATAAGAAAAGCCCGGCTTGGTTAAAAAAACTTATGGACGCTTATGCTGATGGCATTAATTTTTATCTGTACAAAAACCCGCAGGTAAAGCCGGCGCTGCTTACCCGGTTCAAACCGTGGTATCCTTTATTGTGGACAGATGGCAGCATCGGAGCTATTAATACCGGTGATGTTTCAGAAAATGATGTAAAGAATTTTTATAGCAATACTAATCCCTCCGTTTCTTCTATCGTTTTAAAAGAAGATAATGAAAAAGAAACTGACGGCTCCAATGGTTTCGCCATTGCTCCTTCACGAACTGAAAGCGGCAACGCTATATTATATATTAATCCGCATACCACTTTTTATTTCCGCCCCGAAGTGCAGATGAACAGCGAAGAGGGGCTACGGGTGTATGGCGCAGTTACCTGGGGTCAGTTTTTCATTTACCAGGGGTTTAACGATTACTGTGGTTTTATGCACACCTCCGCCAATGTGGATGTAGCCGACTTATATGAGCTGAAAATTTCAAAACAGGGCAACAAATATTTTTATGTGTATGACGGAAAACTAAAGCCGGTAAAAGAAGAAAAAATGATTTTTAAGTATAAAACCGAAACTGGTTTACAGTTAAAAACAATTACAGCCTATTTTACCCATCATGGCCCGGTAATGGCAAACCGGAATAATAAATGGATAGCAGTACGTTCCTATAACCGTTCATTAAATGGTTTAATGCAGTGCTGGATGCGCAACAAAGCAAAGGGACTCGAAGACTATAAAAAAATAATGGCGTTACGGGGCAATACATCAAACAATACAGTATTTGCCGACAAGAAAGGAAATATCGCATACTGGCATGGCAATTATATTCCCAAACGCAACCCCGCTATCAACTGGAGCAAACCGCAGGATGGCAGTACCTCAAAAACGGAATGGCAGGGATTGCATACGGTGGGTGAAACGGTTCATTTGTATAATCCTTCAAACGGCTGGATACAGAATTGCAACTCCACCCCTTTCACTGCCGCAGGAGTGAACAGCCCTAAAAAAGAAAACTATCCAAACTATATGGCGCCGGATGGCGAGAATTTCCGCGGTGTAAATGCAGTCAGGGTTCTGCAAAATGAAAAAATGTTTACTATTGATAAGATAATTGCAGCCGGGTATGACAAAAAGCTTTTGTCATTTGAAATTTTAGTTCCGGCTCTGATTCAATCATTCGAAAAAAATAATAAACCCGGCGATACATTATATGAAAAACTGAAGGAGCCTGTTGGCGAATTAAAAAACTGGGATTATAATTCGTCAGCCGAATCTGTTGCCACCACGCTGGCCATCGAATGGGCGCAAAAACTTTCCGCATCTATACAACGGGTGTATATTGACGAAGGGTGGGACAACCAGGTATCGCTTACAAAAAAATTTGCCGAAAAAGCCACCGCACAGGAACTGCTGCCGCCACTAATAGCCGTAATAAATGATTTGAAAAATAAATTCGGCAGCTGGCGAATTGCCTGGGGTCAAATCAACCGCTATCAAAGAATTTCATCAGCTATTAATCAGTGGTACAATGATGATTCAGTAAGTACTCCGGTTCCTTTTGCATCATCGGCATGGGGTATGCTGCCTGCTTATAACAGCCGTTATTTTTCCGGCTCCAAAAAAAGATATGGCGTAAGCGGCAACAGCTTTGTATGTGCAGTAGAGTTTGGTAAAAGGATAAAAGCAAAATCCTTATTAGCCGGTGGCGTAAGCGGCAATCCGGCCTCCCGGCATTTTAATGATCAGCTGGAAATGTACACAAAAGGGCAGTTTAAAGATGTGCTGTATTATAAAGAAGATATTCAGAAAAATGCAGAGCGGACCTATCACCCGGGGAGTAATTAGCTAATTCGGCTTATATTCATAGGGCAAAAAACCAACGCAATGAAAAAGTTGCTGCCGTTTCTGTTTATGATGATCGCTTGCAAACAGAAAGAAAAAGCAAATCCGCTTATTCAACAACTGGATGAATTCCTGACCGGGCAGCAAAAATTATTTCGTTTCAACGGTAATGTTCTGGTAGCAGACAAAGGTGAAATCATTTTTCAAAAATCATATGGCTTTTCAAATTTTGATAATCAGCGGATGCTGAATGATTCATCTGTATTTGAGCTGGCTTCTGTCAGCAAACAATTTACAGCAACAGGTATCTTATTGTTAGCTGATAAAGGCAAACTGAAACTTACTGATTCGCTGCATCAATATTTTCCAGAACTACCTTACAGTGGTGTTACACTCTGGCACATGCTTACCCATACATCCGGTTTGCCGGATTATGAAAGTGCCATGAATGAAAAATGGGATAAATCAAAGATTGCATTCAACAGCGACATGATTGCTTTTTTGGGAAAAGAAAAAATACCGCTGGTGTTTGAGCCCGGGAAAAAATGGGAATACAGCAATACGGCTTATGCCATTCTCGCATCTGTTATTGAAAAAGTATCCGGGCAAACATTTGCCGCCTTTCTTTCAGAAAACATTTTTCAGCCATTGGGCATGAAGCATAGCCGTGTTTATAATAGCCGCCGTTCATTGAAAGATACGATTGCCAACTATGCCTATGGTTTTGCGTATAACGACAGCCTGAAAAAATATTTCTTGCCGGACAGTGTGGCTGATTTAAAGTTTGTCATTTACCTCGATGGTATACAGGGCGATGGTGTGGTAAATTCAACAACGGGTGATTTACTGAAATGGGACCGTGCTGTAAAAAATCACACCCTGCTGAAAGAAGAAACACAAAATGAAATGTTGAAGGGGCAGTCCATTATTGATACTGCAAGGAACCAGCGTTATGGCTATGGTGTTTTTCTGGAGAAAAATGATTTTGGAAATATCATATCGCATTCAGGCGGGTGGCCGGGTTACACTACGTTCCTGGCAAGAAATGCTGACAAAGACCAGACCTATGTTGTATTATCAAACAACAGCTCGCCATCTCCCGGCATTTGTATTGCGCTGCAAAATATCCTCGCCGGTAAAGAAATAGTTATGCCGTCTGAGCATAAAGAAATAAAACTGGATTCTGCCGCATTAGACGTGTTTACCGGCACATACAAAGTGCCTACTGAAATAAAATTGGAAAGAAGGGGAGAAAAATTTTTCCGGGTGTTGTCCAATGGTTTTGCAACAGAACTGAAAGCAGAGTCAGCAAACAAATTTTTTTACAGCGATGGCACGGACAGGCAAATAGAATTTGAAATGAATGCAGAAAAGAAAGTAAATAAAGCCTGGTTGATAGCATATGGGGTAAAAACTGAACTGACAAAACAATAAACTGTTTTATGGAAGTACATGCACACACCCACACCCCCAGAAAAAAATGGACACATTATTTCTGGGAGTTCTTAATGTTATTCCTTGCAGTATTTTGTGGTTTTTTGGCAGAGAATAAAAGAGAACACATGGTAGAACACCAGCGGGCTAAAGTATATGCCGCCAATTTATATGAAGAACTAAAGAAAGATACTACCGGGATAAAAAGAACAATTCAGGATATTAAAATAACCACCGGCAAACTTGACAGTTTTTGTCTGCTGGGCACAGAAAAAATAAAACGTAATGTTACCAATGGCATGCTGTATTACTATGCTTCCTACTCGACATTAATAAATTTATACACATCTGAAAATACTACTATTGAGCAACTCAAAGGCTCAGGCAACCTCCGGCTGATGGGCAACACTATTTCGCAGTTGATTAATGTTTATGAAAAGAAATTAAACGGTCTGGAAAATGATTACGAATTGACAAAGCCTGAATTTGCAAAAATTGAAGAGTTGTATTTTAGAATATTTGATGGCTATGCCATTCAGATTCTTTTACGGGAAGGGCTGGCCCGGGTAAGAGACTCCGTTAACAGTATGCCCCATGTAAGAGATTCTGTTTTTAAAATGAATACACCTTTAATTAATGAAGATCCTGCATTAATTAAAGAGTTTATCGGGTGGTTGGATTTTGAATCACATATATACCGGCACCACATTACAAACTTCCTGGTTCCTCTTAAACAAACTGCAACGGAATTAATTGAATCTCTCAAAAAAGAATATCACCTGAAATAACTATTTTATGAAAAAGCTATTCGTTTTCTTTTGTACGACGTTCATTACTGCCACGTTATTGACACAACAAACTATTATCAGCAATGTAAACCTGGTAGATGTAAAAAACGGTAAAATTCTTCCATCTCAAACTATTGTTATTAATGGAGATAAAATAGAACAGGTAGGTCCCGCTGCCAAAATAAAACCGATAGCTGATGCACAAACTATCGATGGAAGTGGAAAATATTTAATGCCCGGAATGACGGATGCACATATTCATTTCTTTCAATCGGGTGGGCTATACACAAGACCAGATGTAGTTGACCTTCGAAAAAAATTGCCTTATGAAAAAGAAAAAACATTTGGCTTGAATAATGCTGCTGACTACCTGCATCGTTACCTGCGATTAGGCATTACCTCTGTAATTGATGTAGGTGGACCGATGACAAATTTCATTGTCAGGGATTCTATCGGTAAAAAAATATTATCTCCTAATATTCTTGTTACAGGCCCTTTATTTTCTATGGTTGACAGGGACCAGTTTGGAGATGACAGACCAATCATAAAAATTACCACTATAGAAGAAGCAGATGCCCTGTTTAAAAAAATGCTTCCGCTAAAACCTGATTTTATAAAGATCTGGTATATCGCCGGGCCCAATCTTCCGGCAGAAAAAAATTATGCGTTGGTAAAATATATTGCAGAGCAAACACATGCCAACGGATTGAAACTTGCCGTACATGCCACAGAATTAAAAACGGCGCAACTGGCAGTAGAAGCTGGTGCTGATATTTTAGTACATAGTATAGATGATGAAGTAGTACCCGATGATTTTGCCAAAAAATTAAAAGAAAAAAAAGTAACCTATATACCAACGCTTGTTGTAATGCATGGTTACTATAATGTATTTGCCGGCAAACTAAATAATGATCCACAGGACCTTGCCTGGGCCAATGCATTTGTATATGGCTCCATCACCGATCCCGAAGCAATGACAGAAGCAGAAATGCCCCCTGCTATTAAACTATTCAGAAAAAATGGTATTCCTGACGATGTAAAAACGGCTGATTCAATTTCAGCCATCAATCTTATTAAACTTCATAAGGCAGGGGTAAATATTGCCAGCGGAACAGATGCAGGTAACATCGGTACTTTTCATGCTTCTTCTTACCTGCAGGAACTGGAAGCCATGCAAAAATTTGGAATGATAGTGCCTGAGATCATTAAGGCATCTACCATTAACCCTGCTGTTGGTTTTGGTAAAGAACAACAATGGGGAAGCATTGAAAAAGGAAAACTGGCAGATATCTTATTGCTGAAAAACAATCCGCTTGATGCCCTAAAAAATCTGAACAGTATTGAGCTTGTTTTTAAGAATGGAAAAAAATTGCTGGTGGATAGTATCGTAAAAGAATCGCCGGAAGCTATAGTGCAGCGGCAACTGAATGCTTACAATGCAAGAGATATAGATGCTTTTATGGATACGTATAGTGATGATGTGGAATTGTATAATTTTCCAAACACCCTTACTGAAAAAGGAAAGACAACCATGCGAAAAGGATATGAAGGATTTTTTAAGAATGTAACAAATCTTTATTGCGAAATTGAAAAACGGATTGTTATTGGCAATAAAATAATAGACCATGAAAAAGTAAGGGCCGGCACCCGAACCCTTCGTGCAGTAGCTATTTATGAAGTGGAAAATGGAAAAATTCAAAAAGTAACATTTATACAATAAACAAAACCAGCTATTAAATGGAAGTACATGCACATACCCACACTCCCCGAAAAAAATGGACCCATTATTTCTGGGAGTTTCTCATGCTCTTTCTCGCCGTGTTCTGCGGGTTTCTGGCAGAGTATCAGTTGGAACATAAGATAGAAAAAGACAGGGAAAAAACCTACATGAAAAATATGATTGACGACTTGAAAAAAGATACGGCTAATATTAATGCAGCTGTAACAGGCAATCGCAATTTTATTAATAGCCTTGATACGCTGCTTGATCTGTTGTCAACCCCCCAACAGGATGCCGGCTATCAGCGAAAAATATTGATCTATTCAATGAAAAATATATATAGTTATATGGTCGTCCAGTTTTCTGAACTCACCCTCTCCCAGTTAAAATACAGCGGCGGTTTCCGGTTAATAAAAAACCGTGAAGTGGCAAACGGTATTCTTCAATATGGCCTGGGAATC